>NZ_JBZADC010000002.1:0-129402 GCF_058216595.1 Enterococcus sp. AAFC-DPL-6103 | reverse complement strand
AAGGAATAGGCACCTTGATGCAGGGGTATTTTTTACCTAGCTAACCCACCTAGTTTTTTCTAAAGGGTAAAAATTACCTCGCAAATTTTATTGTGTTTGTTTTTTCATATTTTTAAGTTCACACTTTTTTTGTCACACTAAAAAAATGACGTATTTTTTCGTAACAATTTACTTAATATAGCATTTTTAGGTATTTATCATTTACTTTCTTTTTTCTTTAATCTTATATATGAAAATCATTTTATAACAATATTGGTATTTATATTTATTTACATATTTTTTATTTAAGTTATTTTATAATCAACAAAAAGTATTGTTTTCCTCTTTTTTTATAACAGTATATAGTAGTTATGAAGTTAGTTTCTATAATTTAAAGGCTGTTCATTTGCTATTTTAGATTACTTATTTTTTTGCTTTATTTCATGCTAATTATATCTCCTATCACATTAAAAACAACGTTTGTAAAGGTCATTTTATAAGCATTTATCAATGGTTTATCGCAAGTGATTAAACGATTGTTTTTTTAATTAAACTTATATCTTTTATTACGAAAACAAAATATTTTTTTTCATCTTCCGCCACCTATCTCGTTTGAATATTTCCTTCTGATCTTCATATTATATTAAAAAACCCCTTTGAAATTAATGTTATTTTTTATCATTCAATATTTTCTTTTCATTACATTTACTTGCTCTTTAAAAGTTTTATACAAATTTCCACAGATCACTAACAAGGACCTCTCTTTTTTGACTATATTATGTATACTTTTCTTTGTCTTTTTACATTTTTTGGTGAACTCATAAGCTATATTTTATCCTTTACTGTATCTATCTTTCATGTATTTTATTTATATATACCTATCAATCGTAAAATTAAAATAGGTATAAAAAAATAACGTATTAAGCTCCTTGAATTTCAATTATATTTAATATTTTTTTCTGTTACTTTCTATTTGCTTTACCGTTTATAAAAAAGAAGCCCTTTTTGACTTCTCATTTTGAACTTAAATTTTCAATAAAATCATTCAATTGTAATAGCTTTTTTTCTTCCGTTGCTTCTGCTACTTGTTCGCCTTTGTTATCATCTTTTTCTATTGCTTTGTCATACAAATATTTAAAATCTGAATACCATTCATCTAAATTTGATAACTCGTCTAAAACTTCTTCTACTGTTTCTCCTAGCAAATGTTTATGTGCATCATCTTTCTTGTTACATAGAACAAGCTTTTTATTTCTATATGTAATATATAAATCAAATTCCTTTGTAATCTCCCTTACTACCATTTCATCAATAAGAACATCGGTCACACCACCTAAAATGGCTACTCTGTTATCAAGGATTTCCTTTATATTCATTTTTATTACCTCTTTCTTTTTCGTTTTTTAATTTATCTTACAAAGGGGGATACCTTCCCCCTTTCAATATCTAGTAATTTTAAAACTACTTGTATCAAACTGATTTATTTACTTAGTATTCACCAAAATGCCCAATATTTTCTAAAATAACCAACGCTGTTGCTAAATCATATGGACTATTTAAAATGTGTCTATGATATCTAGTGAAACTTTCTTTATTTTTGTTCATCAAAACAACCGATTTATCTTTAAAGAAAGCAATGGCTCTAATTGTTTGATTTTCATAAATTTCTATTCCGTCATAAGTATTTTTTTCCTCTAACATGGTATAAATCTCTTCCGCTGAACTATATTTTTCTTCGATTGCATTTTCTAAAACATCATAGTCATACTTACAACTGACGTATGTGTTACATCCTGATAAAATTTCACCCTCTACGTGCTCATCATAACGAACACTTCCGAATCCTTTTTTGACTAAGTTTTCAATTTTTTGAGATTCCAAAGTTAAATCTAAAAGTGTGATAGAAATTGATGTGCTTCCATATCCGACGTATTCTACTCGAACACGTATATTTTTCGTTTCATAACCATGTTCTTTTAAATATTTTTTGACTGTATTTGCGGTTGTTTTCATTTTCAATGTTCTCCTTGTTTTTGATTTTGCCAAGTTCATTTCAGCAAGCGATTTGTGAGCGGCGAAAAAATTTGATTTTAAAAAATGTTACTGGTTTATTGTTTAGATTTCTCCTTTTTATTGTTTGAACTTGGATCATTTCGAGCTGAGCTGATAGCGGTTTGGCGTGCTTATGATTTTCACCTGAAGCAGGCATAAAAAAAGGGAGTGCCGTAGGAAAAAATTTTGAGTGGTTTTCTCAAAAATTTTTCCGCCCCTTTTTTTATGAATGTGGAAGGTGTATAAGCACTCTCGCCAATTCGATAGCAGCGTTCTCCGCTCGTTTGACCCAAACAATCAATAGGATTGAAACAATGAACCAGCGCTCTGACATTTTTTTTAACCTAAAAAATATTCTGGTACAGAATATTTCCACTTGCGGAAATCATTGCGTGCAATGAGGTTCCGCTTCTCTTATCTTTTGAACTTTTTAAGGAGTAACTACTTTGAAAAATAGACAACAAAAAAATCAGTTCAATTCCTTTTCAACAAGGTTTTGAACTGATTCATTCACGTTTATTTATATGCTATAATATTTAACGATAGTAAAGTTTATACGGTGGCTAACCTTCTAAGAAATGGGGTGATGCCTATGTTGATTTGTGGCTTTATCCCTAGAAAGGAATAAGCTTGTCTGTATTTGAAGCACTAATGTTTGCAATTGCTTTTGCAACATTAGTACTTGCAATCAGCAATAACAAAGACAACAAAAAATAACCGTTCTTTAAACTTTAGCCAGTTTTTACGGTTATTTTTTGAACTATATTTAACTGAGCCACCAACTTAAACGGTGCTATTTTAAGGGGAATTGTTGACGCAACTCCTCTTTTCTTTTTCATTATAGCATGCTTTTTAAAACGAAACTAGTTTCTTGCTATATCTTACAATCGAATTTGTAATAAGCTAACAACAACTGTTACGCTGGTCTTGCGTAACGATGATATTTTTATTATTTATCAGCTATAGAGATGCAAAAGATCCAGTTATTCTAAGCGATAGCTAGACTAGCTGGTTGTAGTTACATTGTTTGAAGTTTGAATAGTGAGATGCCTTGTTGATGGGGATATAGTCATATTCCAGGAGGAGATGAATGGTATGGGCTTGTAATAAATTTTGAGGTGTTTTATAACTTAATTTCAGTTCATCATCGCTCTTTCTCCTGCTAGTATTGTTAGCTAAATTTTTTTATTTAATCCTCTCATTTCAATAACTTTCTCTATGACTGTTAAACGTTTTTTCAAGCTATTTATTTCTGTATAATTTGAATTCCTCAGCTTAGTTTTTGATATATGTAATTCCCTTAGCAAAAGAGCTTCAGGGGCTTCTCTAAGCCAAATAATATAAAGCTTAATTTGTCCTTTTGTTTCTTCAGAACTGCTCCCAAAATCAAACTCAGGGGCTTCAGGATACAATATAATATCTTGTTCTACATTTTTCTCTATACTTTTTTCTTTAATTCCCTTGTTAGCTTGAATTACGCCCAATCTATCAATCGGTCTTTTAGGTATGAAGTAAGGTATTTCTTCTAGTGGGAGACCTATTTTTTCGTGTCTGTACTGAATTGTTTTTCTGGAAATACCCATCTCTTTTTCTAACTGATAATAGCTTGTAAAAGTCTTTCCGTTATAAATGAATTCCTTTTTTTCTGACACTATAAATACCTCTCAGATTCCTTATTAGCAATAAATACTTTATAACCGAAGTTGGCTAGCCACACGCTCTGAAGTTTAACTTCAGTTCCATCAACATCACTTAAACTAAAGCAACCTAAATTGCTAATAGACTCTTCTATCTCGCTAATAATATCTTCACTCGAACGTCCTTTAGACAGCTGTTCATCTATAAATCTTTCAAAGATATCTTTTTTCATACAGGTCTCCCTCCTTCAACTTAATATCAACAAACCTAAACGTCTTCTTTTTTCAAAACAACTTCTATTTCACCATCTACAATACTTGCTATCTCAAGACCTTCTTCTTTTTCAAATTTTAGGGGAACTTGTTTTTGATCAAATTCCCAGTTTATTGAATTTTCATGTTTCTCAAACAAAACTAACTTTCCATTACGCCCTTTGATATGGTACACGTGCCTACTCCCTTCTAGGGATAAAGCTATGAACCATAGGCATCACCCCTTTTTCAAGAGATTAGCCACCATCTTTTCACTTTTCTACCTCTTAATTATAACATATCCCTTCACTAAATAATCTCAATATTTTATAGCTAAACAACATTCTCACTCTTAATATTAAATAATAATTTTCAGCTTTAAGGTACATCGTTTGAGCCATTAAAAACAGCTTTTTTTATTTTCTCACAATGTTCATTTATTTTTTATCAGATTACCTACACCATTGATTATCACCATGATACACGCAAACGGCGCAGTTACCATAAGGCTATATCCCCCTGCAATTACAGCTAATACTGGATAAGCACCTAAACCATTTTCAGTGGAATCTAAGTTAGGAAAAATATTGAAAATAACTACAAATATGATCGGTATAACTACTAATACAAACAAGCTCAATAAAAACAATACAAAACTTGCTTTCATAATTTTCTTTACCATACAGCACCAAATTTCTATTTTTTTTTATTTAATGTCTAGGTTAACATAATCCCCACTATACCAAGTAACAAAGAGCCACTTCAAAAACATTATGATAACAGCTATTCCTAGTGTACATTTTGATATATCGTAAGCTACAAATACATACATACTAGCCATAATATCAATAGACGTAAGTAAAAATATAAAATTTCTAATTACTTTTATGTTAGATATACCTTCTAATTTTAACAGTCTAAATTTTCTTAAATTATAAGTTAAATACAACTTTGTAGTGAGCACAGCATATATCCCAATTAAAATCATAATTATTAAATTTACAATTACATAGACCAAAATGAAAACATATTGTTTGTAAATCTCTTGGTTTATATAATAACTAATTGGATTAATCGTGTAGATATACCCGCTTAATTCGCTATTTTTTAATTCATCTACAACGCTCACTTTATTTTCTATCAATATTTGTCTATCAGACAACAATGATAAAAATATATCACTAGAAATATCATCCTCATATACTAAACAATAGACTGCATTATATTTAATTAGCTCATCTATATTTTGATTATATGCAACAGACTTTGTCACTTGTGCATTTTTAATATATTTAACAACTGGAGATATATTCTCCTTATTAGTTAAAAAACGATACCACTCAACTCTATTTGTTATGATTTCATCTGTCTTAGATTTATACATTTCCGGTATTAATAGTAAGAATGTGTTATTCTCAATATCCATATTCTCTTTTTTTATCTGTTCTCCAGATTCCAAAATAATACTCTGATCACTAAAATAATTTTTGTTAACGGTAAGGTACTCACCCGCCTTCAAAGCAGAAGTAAGCCCATAATCTCTTTCAAAAAAATCCAACCGGATATTTTTATCTGATAAATCATTTTTAAACATATCTGCTACCATCAAATTTTCTGAAGGATCGATAGGAATCATAGAAGATAAATCTATAGCACTATATTTGTCTATCTGATTAGATTTCACTGTTTCATTAACTTTATCTAATGATACTAATTGATTAGATACTAACTCAATTGCTAATATAAACTGCACCGATAGGATCAATTGACCTATCATCATTATGAAAAGAAATTTTCTACTATCTTTATACTGATAATTATAATTTACACTTGAAAATATTAAATACACTGGGATCGTCCCCCAATAGACAAGTGTATAGTACAGTACGATTATACTTACAAATAAAAAAAATAAACCTAAAAAACTGGTAGTAGCAATAAAAAACAACGCACTCCCCAAAGCTACACTTAGTACACTAACAAATATAATATTCTTTTTATACTCTATCTTTCCAATATCCCAAACAGAAAATCCATCCAGTTTCAATAATTTATACTTTCTAGATTTTGCAATTGTTTCCATTACCTGAATAACAATGATAATAAAAGAAAAAATAAGAATTACTCTTTTTAATTCTGTTGTATAAAATAAATATCTAATTTTTTCTTTGATTGTAATATTTTCATTTAAAGTGGCTATACCCATTTTAGACAACTTTTTAGATATTTCTTCATTAAAAGCAGAAAAATAATACTGGCCTCTTATGTTATCTATATCATTAAAGTTTTTATACTGATATTCTATATTGTGTACAGATTTGAGTTTGGGTACTTTTTTTGTATTTGAAAAAACTTTCCTTTGAATTTTAGAATCATATTGTGCAGTTTCAATCTTAATTATCTTTAATTGATTACTATTAACAAATCGTTTGAATTCCTCATCGCTATTTTTAGACTTCACATCTGTGATACGAACATTTTGATAATTATTAATCTCTGGATATTCAAACTCGTAAACATATTGAAGTAACAAAGTAATAAGCCCTGCTAAAAGTATTAGTACAGACAAGAATTTTTTCATTGAATTTACCTACCTAATAAAAATTTATTATTAGTAAGCATCGCAAGTTCTAAATCATGTGTAACTAGCACTAGTGAGCTTCCATTCTCACATAATCGAAGTAATTCTTGAATAACTACATTTTTATTGTCTTCATCTAGTGATCCCGTAGGTTCATCTGCTAATATTAATCTAGGTTTTTTCAATAACAGTTTCATCAGTGCTACTCTTTGTTGCTCTCCACCTGATAATTTCTCTATCTTTTGGTTTATTTTATCTTCAAAAGAAAAATAATTTAATATTTCAATTATGGATTTTCTTTTGCTTTCTCCAGTAATTTTTTTAAAATAAAGAGAATTCAAAAGATTTTGTTCAACTGTTTGTTCATATATTAATCCATAATCTTGAAAGATAAATCCTATGTCCTCCCTATAAGCATTTCTTTTTTCTCTTGGAGTCATGTCTTTAGCTTCTTTACCAAATATATTTAAAGTTCCTGCTGAGTATGAATCTATTAAACCGAATATATTTAATAATGTAGATTTTCCACTACCACTTCTTCCCACTATAGATATTGATTCTCCTTTATTTATTTCTATATCCACATCTTTAAAAATAGTTTTTTTATCTATAATTTTTGATAGGGATTTTGCTTGAATTATTATTTCACTCATAAACTTCCTCCAAATTTAATAAAAAGGAGAGAGATAAATCTCCCTCCAAAAATTTTTAAAAGCCTACTCCGCCACCTGAATAATACCCGACACTTTGTGAAGGTGCATTATCCCAGTAATATGCATTTTTACCAGATTTGTACGTTCCCACAGCAATTGCATCTGTACCCGGATTTCTAACTGCTTTTTTATAAGCTGCGCCATAAGTTACGGTTGCCGAATGCTTTTTAGATCTATGTATATACATAGATCCTGCTTGATTCGAATTAAGCATCTTACCGTAACACCATGTCCCTCCCCCAATATTTTTACCAAATGGGTACGGATATGCTCTTTGTTGAATACCGCTATTGTTTGGTTCTGATTCAAATATAAGAGTTCCATCATCTACAATATGCCCTGAAGTAGCTTCACCATTATCATCAAGAGTGTCTATAACAACTTGTGATTCATTTTCAATTTGTTCTGCTCCAATAATAGCTGGAAATAGTAACACACTTAACATTAACCCTATACTTGTAACTAACAACAACTTTTTCATATAACTCCTCCATACTAATTTATTTATATAATGGCGTGTAAAACTACACAGCATTTTATACCTATAAAAATAACTAAATTGATATAAAAAACTTTATAAAGTTCAAAATAAATGTTAAGTTAAAATAAAAAGGAGATCCCGACATGACATTTATATATTGGCTTAGTTCAGTTGCTATGATTATTGGAATTATTTATTTTATTTGGGCATTCAAAGATACTTTTTATAATTTAAATAAAACCCAAAAAATAGCACTATACGTTTTACTAATAGCTACATCTATACATTTAATTATAGAAATTGGAGCATCAATTTATCGATTCCCTTTTATTTGGAGTTTCTAATAAGCTAAAAACAACCTTTTATAGTATGTATGATACCTTAATCATTAATTATCAATCATATACCTCATAAAAGGTTATTTTTTTCACATTATTGATTCATAAAAGGTTATTTTTTTCACATTATTGATAATTATTATAAAAAGGACTAGACGTTTTTTGTCTAGTCCTTTTTATTTCTTCAAAATTTCACTTCTTTTACTCATAATCTAACGAATTTCTTACCCTCTAGTAAAAGGATTTGGAAGCTCCCCATTGAATCCCCCCTCATAACCCACGTTTCACAATACAAAAAAGGCTAGCAAATGCTAGCCACTTTACAACACAATGATTAGTTAGAGCTACATTTTTTTCGTTGTTCAAAGATTCTTACGCCATTTACTATTAAAATCGCAGGTATTCCAAAGTAAAGGAAGAATTGATTGGCAGGCAATACAAAATATAAAATAATGCCAGCAATAACAGCTAAAATTACAGCAATTTTTGTTAATTTCATAGAGCATTCCCCCTAGTTTAAAGTTTTAATTATTTTATAACATAATTTTGATTAGAACTATAGTTATAGGTAGTTGCATTACTGAAATGAGCAATATAATTTAATTGGACGCCCTTTCCTCTTCTAGCGGCTGTAACAAATACATTATTAGCACTAACTGCTGATCCGAAGACTAATGATATAATCCCCGCTGTTAATCCAGATAATCCAATAAAGTTTGCAATAGCTGAGACGGTATTAAGTTTATTAGTTTGACGAGCTAATTGTTTGCATTTAGAAGGACTTACATAATAACTCATTTTGTAACATCTATAACCAGCATGATTATGTTTGTAAGAAGAGCTTGCGGCTTCAACATTAGCAGTATTTGTTAATAAGACAGTACATGTAGTACTAAAAATCAAAGAGAAACTAGCAATAATAGTAATAATTTTTTTCTTGTTCTTACAAATCATAAAAGATCACCTCTAAACAAAAAATTAGAGAAAACGTTTTCTATATAAAAATCATAAAATAAATGGTACAGTCTTGTCAAGTAGTGTTTAATAAGGATAATGCTTATATTTTTGTTAGAAAGGTATACTTACAACTAACATAAAGAAATACGTTATATTAAGAGCTAGTAGACATAATGTGCACTATTCAGTGTCTTTTTCGTTCGTGATCCAATACCCCAACGACGTTTAGTTTATGAAAACATCGTTAAGGATTTGAATGCCGGAATTGCGATTTCAAAAATTGCGAAAGATTGCAATGTTACCAGACAAACCGTCTACAGAATAAGAAACGAATTCGATTTATGAATTTTCTTCGTCATCTTTTTTCCATGTCAATATTTCTTGTACTTTTATAAATAGGGCAGGATTATTTATGATTACTAATACTAATCTATCTTTTGTTCTAGTTAAAGCTTCAAATATGCAGCTCTCTTCATTATACGGATAGTAAAATTGGTCAGCATATCTAGAAACAAGCTTGCCATCTTCATCGTAATAAAAATAGTCATCTAAAGGTACTAGCACATTATCGTATTCTTCACCAATAACTGAATGAGCTGTTTGAGATCCCCAGTACACCTTTTCTCTTTTCTTTACAAATGTTGATTTTGTAGTGTAATCAGTTACTTCAATGGATACAAAATTTTCATTTTCAACTAAACTTCTTATATATTTTTTTGCCATTTCCTTGGTAGAAAAATATTCTGCTGTTACTTTAGAATATTCGTATTTTTGAATTCCTCTAGCTTTTAAGTTTAAAAATTTTTTTATAAATGAGCTCATTGCTGGATCGGTTCGAATCTTTTCTCTTAATTTTTTCGTTTCGACATCTTTATTTTCAGATAAACGTTTTTGAATATTACGATTTTTTTCAGGAGTAGCTAATGTTTGGTTATGATCGGTAGAAAAAATAAGTCTTGGATTTTGTAACCCAAAAATACCTGTAAATTTTTCTTCCCATAAACGTTGTGCTTCATCTATCAACACAACATCATAGCCTTCTAACTCAGTTACTTCAACGTTCTTAACAGGTTTAATATCAATATTTAATATAGCTGACAACTCTTCACAATTATATTTATTACCTGAGAATATAATTATTACTTTCTTATTTTCACTCACATATTTTCTTGCAAGGTCAAAGAGCAACATTGTTTTTCCAGTTCCAGGTCCACCTTTAATTTGAAAAATTCTTTTTTTGCTACTTAAAATTTCATTACGTATAGAAAACTGTTCATTAGTCAGAAAGTATTTATGTTCCTTAAACAATTCAGGTTGTGAATACGGAGAAATAATTAAGTGAGAAAAATTTATCTTCTCAATTTCAAGTTCATTATTATAATCATCAGGTATCATACTAGCCAATGTCTCAGATGTAATCTCTTCCAAATTATTATCTTCTGTTAATAAATACAATTTGTTTTCAGTCGTTACATAAGTACAACAAACTATCTTTTTCTTTAAAGTACTTAATACAAATTTATGTCTTATCAACTGATTTTTAATTTTTTCGTATCCTTTAACAGGTAATTGGCTCTTTAATTCTATATTTAATACTTTATCAATGCTAAACCTCAAAATATCGAATTGTTCTCTTATACCTGATTCAATTGTATAGTTAAAAAAATAGCCTTTAGACTGTTCTATATTTAGTGAATTTAAAAGGTTTTTATTGCTTAATAAGCTGAAAAAATCAATCACCTCTTCTTCAGATATACTACTTTCTTCTGAATTATTAATTAATTTCAAAAAAGAACTTCTAAAATCTAGATTTTCAGACTTATACATTGAAATAAATGAATCTAACGTGCACGAATGACTCATTGTCTAACTCCTTTTTCTAAATGATTTCTCCCCCAATGTGTATGTTACCCTAAGCTCACTAATAATTCTATTCTACTTTTAATATTGCTCAATTTAATTGTCCATTATAGAACCAACTATATATGTGCCAAATAAAAAGCCAACAGGGTATACCCTATTGGACACGCAAAAAGTAAAAGACCTTAATAAAATAATTCAGTGGACAAAATCATAATAGTCCCTTTTTTTCTCACAAAATTGTGTCGCTCAAAGAAATTAATTAGTTGATCTTGTGAAAGGCCTATTCCATGTACCTCTGCTCTTAATCCAGTCGCACCCAATTCTTTAGCATATTCTACCATCAAGCTTGCTATCCCATTTTCTTGATATTGTGGTACAACATATAATTCTACCAGTTCACGATTCAGTTTATTAAGTGAAAAATTAGCAACTATCCTTTCATGTTGAACATAATTATCACTAGAGGGATCTTGATCTGTAAAATATCCCAATTGAAAGATAAACACTTCATTATTGGACATTCTTCTATAAGTCATATTGTTCTTACTTGCAAATTTAATTAAGTGCCTCAAAAATTTTTTTCTCCTTTTCATTTATTTAATATTATCTAACTATACTTGCTAGTATTATTTTAACACTCTTATAATTTAACATGTATTCTCATAGATAATCGATAATCTATTAAGCAAACTAAAAACCTAACTATTTGTCGCATGTTACTTAGTATAAATGTTAAACCTGCCTCACAGTTTAAAATCATTTACAAGATTCTAATTTTTGCTTTAAATCTGGAAAATCATCAAGTATTTGAAAAGATTTGTAAAGTTATTCAAGAAGCTATAAAAAAATCACTTTCTTCAGGGTACTGCTATTCAAAGAATAAATATTTTCATTGAGAAACAATCTGGAGCAACGATTTCTCACCGACCCATTTTCCAGGAAGCTTTAGACTTTGTCCGTGAACAGGATATTTTTATTGTGGAAGCCATCGATCGACTTGGTCGTAATTATGACGAGATCATTGCTTCAGTTAATTACCTAAAGAAGAAAAATGTGCAGCTAATTATCACAAGTTTACCAATCATGGCTGAAGCAATTGGCAATCCTCTTCTGGATAAATTCATTAAAGATTTAATCATTCAAATTTTGGCTATGATCGCTGAACAAGAACGCACTGAATCTAAACGACGCCAGGCACAAGGAATTAAGATTGCCAAAACGAATGGTGTCTACAAGGGGCGTCCGAAACTTTATAGTGCAGACACAAAAAATCCTCAACGACGTTTAGTTTATGAAAACATCGTTAAGGATTTAAATGAAGGAATTGCTATTTCAAAGATTGCGAAAGACTACAATGTGACGAGACAAACAATCTACCGAATAAAAAAAGAATTGTAATTTGTGCCAATTTTAATGATATAATTTTGTTTGGCAACTGCCCCGTGAGGGGGTGCTTGTTGTGTTCGAAAAAATAATTTCGTTGGTTATCGCTCCACTTCTTGTGGGTCTAATTCTTATTTTAGTTGATCATTGGTTAGATGATTAGTGGATAACTGAAGCAGTTGCCCTAACCCCAACGCTGCAGTCGCATCAGCGCATAAAAAAACCACCCTTCTTCCCAAGGGTGGTTTTTTGGTGCTTGACATGTTCGTCATAATTTCGTTTCGCACACAAATTATAGCATTTTCATTGTAATTACACAACCTAATAGCTTATTCTCATAATTAAGCTATTAAATAAACTATTTCGTCAGTGATTCAGCAAAACTATTCATTTTTGTTTTAAGATTTTTGAGTATATTTATAGAATTCCTTTCTAATTCGGAATTTTCTATAACAGACGTTATAGAATTGCTAAATTTTTCAAGAACATCTTGATTCTTCAAAATAGGGATTTTAGTCATATAAATTATCTTTAGTAAAGTATTAGTCCATTCAAGTTCCCCAGACAGATTTGTTTCTGGAGCATGTATATTTGTTCCTCTACGAGCATATCCTTCAAAAAAATTCATCATAAAAAATTCATCTTCTAAGTTATTAAGATCAAAAATATTCTTTATATAGTAATCTCTGAAATCCTCTAAGGTAAAAAAAGTCGATAAATCAATTTTTTTTAAAACAGTTTTAAATAATTCATTCAATTTACTTACTTTATCAAAATCGTAACTCTCAGTGCTTTTCAAGTAGCATTCAATATAGTTACTAAACATCGAAATTATTATTTTCTTTTTTTCATCATCTATATCTTCATTATCATAATGGAGACTTTTAGGTAAATTTTCGTTAATAGAAATATATGAGGTAAATTCACTATTTACGATAGTTCGTATAAATCGTTCATCTCCTGGATTTTTAAAAAGACAATTTAATATTTTATCATTAGTATTTATGAAAAACTTATCAAAGTCATCCCGGTACCTAGTAACAATATGTTTATTAGTAGCGTAACATTGAGTAGCAAATTCAAAAAATAAACGTTTAGACTGTTCAACTAGTTCATATTCCGAAGCTGGAAAACTATCAGATAAAGAATCGTTTAATATTGAGGCAAGGTCAGAAAAAATATACTTTTGTATAATTTCATAATTCTGAGACGTGACAACAAAATTGGTATCTTTGGCATAATTTCGTAAATATGGGTTAAGTAATTGAAACTTTTTACTGTTTTCTGCATCTTTACAATGCTTAAAAAATATTTTTAAAAGGTCTAATTCATCTAAACCAATTCTTTGTGTACGATCTCCCCAAATTGTATCCCACACAACTATTTGGTTTACTATATCACCTCTCAAACTATTTAAGAACTCGTATCTTTTATTATTACGATAGGCTCCATTTTCATCTTCCTTGCTAATAATCCAATAATAAGCATTTTTCAAAAGCGAAAACATAGCGATAAACCCAATACTATAAGCAATTAATATTAAAGGAAAAACATGCTTATTACTTTCTAGAACTAAGGGTAATGTTATAAGAGCTAATCCCCAAAGTATTACTTGAATTTTAATGACCTTTGAAAAAATAACCATTTTGTCCCATTTAAAAGATAAATCATTCGAATTACCATTATTTTCAATTAACAATATAGCAACTGGAATTAGTAAACCAACAATAATTGAAGATATGGTCATTAGTCCATCAAGACTTATGTATTTACTTAAATCTACTAATAAAGTGTACAATTTGTTTCCTCCTTCATTTCATTTTCTCTTTAACTCCTAGCAACTTCATTACAGCAATTCTATATATAAAGAAATAAAAGTAAGTTTAAGCAGACTTGACTTCCATACAGCATTGGAACAAGCAACTTATTTACGATTCTTATTTTTTATCACCTTATTTTCTCCCTTACGATAAATCGCTAAATTATTTACTGTAGAAACTGAAATAGCAAGCTTTTCAGCAACTTCTTGTGTCGTATATCCACCTTCAATCAATTCGTTTACTCTAATACTTTTTGGGGTAGCATACACGCCTTCATTGATTAGTATTTTTCGCACTTTATCACGTGACATCTCATGAAGCATAGCTGTTTCTCGAATAGAATTGTTTTGCAAATATGTCTTAATTACATCTGTTGATATTATAATAACTTCATTTGGAGCATATTTTATTTCTAGTTTCTTTCTATAGATATGCGCTTCTCTCAACGTTCTAAAGCCACGTTTTTGAAAACGATGATTGTCGACAGAAAAATTTACATAATATTTGGTGACACCATTTTGTTCATACGAAGTAGTTCCTTTGATTCCTGTTTTCAAGCTTAGTGACCTTCTTCTCCAAGTAATTTTATAATCTCACAATATATTTTATCACAAATTCAAAAATATTGTAAACTTATGTTTACGTAAACATAAGTTTACGTTATAATATATTTGTAAGGTAAATACATATAATAAAAATATAAAAGGAGATAATATTATGAACACACCTCAAACAAAAACTGCAGATTTTAACTTGGTAAACACTGTACTTAACTCTGACGTATCTGGTGGAGAGATTGAAAGTAGAACTGGCATTACTCGTACATCTATTAGTAAATATCGTAAACAACATTCCGAAATTTATAATATCACTTTCCAAGCAGCACTCTTACTTACACAATATGCGCAAAATCAAATTTCACGTCAATCTGGAGAGTTAATCAATTATATGCGGCAAGGTAAAAAATTTGATTATGTTATCAGAACTGACAAAAATTCAAATTCTTATTTAACAAATAATGGCACAAATAACTTGCAATCAATTTTTAGCATCGACGATCCTGAATTTGGTCACATTTACGGTGTCTATGGTGACGTGATTGGATTAGAACAAATTGACAACCGCAACTCCACTGACAAAGAAATTCAAGAAGCTATCAAAAAATTGCTTTATTGGGGTACTGCTATTCCAAAAAACGAAGCAATAAAATAATTTAAAAAAAAGGAAACAACCATTAAGTTGTTTCCTTTTTTTCTTTTCATTCAAAATAAACTAAGCTGCGTTTTATTGTCAGCGATTCTTTTCAGTGCTTTATCATAATACTCACGATTCTTTTCATATCCAATAAATTTTCGATCTGTATTAAGAGCTGCAATTGCTGTAGTTCCACTTCCCATACAATTATCCAGCACAATATCACCTTGTTCTGTATATGTTTTAATCAAATATTCTATTAAGGCAACCGGTTTTTGCGTAGGGTGAAAAATATTTTTGGTTTCTTTATCAAACCTCAAAATATTATTAGGATAGCCTGTCAGTTCAGAAGTATAACTTTTGTTTAGCGTGCTATCTGCGCCATAAATAGTATTTTTGGAACTTCTTTTCCGAATAGTGCTGTCTTCCTTTAGATAGACACCTTGTGGAAAATAGTTTCCTTTTTTATCATAAAACACTGATATCGTCTCAACGGACCGCATAGGTTGATACTTCGCAAACGCAAAACCTGTACAGTTATTCTTTTTCCAATACCAATCATATCGATATTCTGATAAGTTACTCATTCGTAGCTTTGTAGAGAATGGTTCTGCACCAAATAAAACAATAGGTGCTGCAGGTTTACGAATACGCTTATATTGCTCCCATAATTGATCAAACGGTATAACGCAATCCCAACTGCAAGCTGTTGTCCCATAAGGCAGATCACAAATAATTGCATCAATTGATTGATCTGGTATTTTTTTCATTCCTTTTAGACAGTCTTCTAAATAAATTTTGTTTAATTGAATCATTAACTTCTCCCAGTAGATTTGGGCCCAAATCATTTTTATTCAAGTCTTGATAAATTCATTATAAAGAAGTGTCTGGTTAAGAAACATCCACTCTTTTCTTTAAAAAGGGTGGGCGTTCGTTTATTTTACAGTCTTTTTGCAATGTCATAGATTACATCAACTGTTACTGAGTTTCCAGCCTGCTTGTATAGCTGGCTGTTTGACATCTTTTGTTCAAACTCACAATTGTAGTGATCTAATTTATTTTCTAAAATATTTTTGGCAATCGCTCGACTTCCAAATTTAGCCGCCAAAAATGCTTCATCAGGAAATGTTTGTAATCTCCAACATTCGAACGGAGTTAGTTTTCTAATTTGAAAGTCTTCAGTCACAACAGCTTGCTGATTGCTTGTCAAAACCGTATTCGCACTTTGCTTTCCTACACAACCTCTTCGCTTGTTTGATCCAGGATAAGCAAAATTGATTGAGTCACCAGCTGAAGCGGAAGTAAATCCTTTTTTTGTTGCTTCTTTTACCAGTATTTTTGGCTCTTGTCCGCCTCCAGACATTGTAGTCAAGGTTGGACTAATTCCTTCAGTAGAAAAAATAGTTTTCGTGGATCTAAAACCTCCATCAATTCTACCTGCTACAATTATTCCGTGACGATCCTGAGCGGTGAGTGTAAACATTTCTTCATTATTTTGTTTTATTCTTCTACCATTTTGGCGTACTTTCATCTTATCTGGAGATAGCACAGGGATTGCAATTTTACTGCCCTCTCCTTTGTTTGTAGTTAGCGTGGGAGCGATTGATTGGCAATCATATACTTGACCATTCATCCCATTAGCGCTGGGATTTACGTTGCCAACTGCGGTTGGTTTTATTGATTTACAGCTTATATTCGTCAGCCGTTCTGATTGCTCATCAATTTTTGATTGTTCTTGATCAATTGATTTTTCTTGTCTTGTGATAGGAAAAATTTTTCGGGAACATTGGTCTCTAAGATGTCCGACAATAAATACTCGTTCTCGATTTTGTGCGACATAATCTTTGCTGTTAAGTATCTGCCATTCTGTGTCGTACCCCAATTCATCAAGCGTGGACAAGATAGTTCTGAAAGTATTCCCTTTGTCGTGAGATAGTAACCCTTTGACATTTTCAAGGAATACAATGCGTGGTTCGATTTGTTTAACCGCTCTGGCAATATCAAAGAATAACGTTCCGCGAGTTGAATCAAGAAATCCTCTTCTTTTACCTGCAATCGAAAATGCTTGGCAGGGGAATCCTCCACATATGATATCAACTTCTCCTCGTAATAATTTCCATTCGTCATTTCTAACTGCTTTAATGTCATGATATTCTTTCTCTCCTTCAGTATCAAAAATCGATTTATAGCTTTCTCTTGCAAATTTATCGATTTCACAAAAACCAATACATTTGTGTCCAGCTTTTTCTAGTCCTAATCTGAATCCTCCAACACCTGAAAATAAATCCAAAAAAGTTTGTGGTTTTGTTGTCATGAGAAACGTCTTTCTCACAGCGCTGTGCTTAGTATTCAAGCTTGTATGAGGAGTATACAAATAAAGACGTTGATAAAGGGGCAGTATCTAGTTGGATGATAGTTGATTATTTAAAAGCAACTAGATCCAGTGCTAGACCGAACTGAAGCATAGATATTTTTGACTCATCTACTACGATATTTTTTTGGTAATTAATTCTTTCGCTAATATGAGAAACAGACAATCCATACAGATAGCGATAAAAAAAAACACGTCGCCTCCGCTCTGTAACTTCAGGGCGGAACGGGTGCATAATTGCTGCAAAAGCATGTGAAAAACATTGTTCTGTCTTTAAGTATTCTTTCTCATAAATGGTTAGCTCTATTCCTTCACTCATATTTTTAACAACTTGATCGGGACTGCACACAAGACAAAATTCTTGTGTAAGTTTCGGATAAGCAGGCATTCCCAACCGCTCCCGATTGGTTTTATATGCTACCAAAAAAATCCCGACAGATTCTTTTGTTTTTTGTAAGTCTACACTCTCGTTAGAAGGTAGTGTATACTCATCGACGTCAAATAGTCTCATGGTGTCCCCTCTTTTATGCTATAATAAAAAAGGTTGCTAGGAGACTATTTGTTTTTCTGGTGATTTGAGAATGGCCAGAGCATATGCTCTGGCTTTTTTCGTTCTTTAAATTTTATAGCTCTGCCACGCGTTCTTATAAAACTTCTCTTTGATAACTTCTGCTTAAAGCTACTTCTAAGTCACGTTTGTTTTCTTTCCAGTTGATACATTTTTCTTTGTCTAAGAAAATATTATTTTTGAAAATGACACTTTCTTTGTTAGCAGCTGCCCACTCTGGAAATTCATTTATTAAGAAAACCAACTCGTCTATGCTAGTTTCCAACGTCGGCAATATGCTTGGGATATCATAAGACAAGCTACCTTCTTCTTCAAAATATTCTTCCATTTCACGCAATACCTCTTCGCGAGTTATCACATAATCATGATGACCGAATTTTGCCTCTAAACTATCATTTATAGCATTCATTGTTTCATCTGCTAGATATGGACTATTTCCGTGCTCAATACTTCTTATTCCATTCATCATGCTATAAAACTCCCCAGCCTGACTGATATTGTGAACTGCAATTCCACTATCAGGTAAAGCAATATAACTCTCTTGAGGTTCATTCACTGCCAAAGTCACACGCCCAGAAATATTTGCAGTAATCCGTCCTGGCACTTTTTCCTTTCGAGCAGTTTGGTTGGCTGGTAGTAAGTGAATTCCTGCAGACCGTCCCATTTTAGCTAGGTATTCCAAAGTTTCAACAATTGACTTTATAGCATATTCATCGCTGCTTAACAGAGCATCTAAGTCGGTTAGAGCTGAAAATTCATCAACTACAACTAAAATCTCATATAGAAATTCATCTGGGAATTTTTCATTAAATACTGCCAGTTTTGATGCGCCACGAACTTTAAATAGCTCAATACGTCTTCTACATTCTTTTTCGATATGTTTAAGCAAAGCTCTCGCATAATCAATATCACCACTTCCATCTGCTGGCTGTGCATACATGAACGGGTTAGGATGGTAGTTCTCACTCCCCTTGTTGTCACTACGCAGAAATTCAAAAGAGTTCCCCTTACCATCAATTGTTACGATTTTTAACATGGAAGGATCCACAGCGTCCATGACAGAAAACAATATATTCATAATTGTTACTGTTTTTCCTTTACCAGTTGCCCCAAAAAGCATACAATGCGGTGTCGTATCTCCTAATTCAACAACAATATCATTTCCCATTGCATCCACTCCTGCAACCCCTGAAATAATAGATCTTAAACCTTTCTCACGATTTGCAATCATTTTTCTAAAATCAACAGGAATTTTAACTCCATTAACCATTGAAACTGAGAGTATTCCTGCACGAACTTCAACCATTGGTATATCTTTCGTTTTCAACAACTGAGCAATCCCCTTTTCTACTTTTGATAAATCAGTAGGTAAAGTGGTTGATCGCGGTAACGTATATTGATAAATGGCTGTATTTCCACCTACCAACACCCTATCAAAAGTCCCACTAAGTTTAAACGCATTAAGTGCATTTGAAACATCTTCGATCCTATCTTTTGCAACCTTCTGAGCAATTTCTATCTGCATCTCAACACTATTCCCTGTTTCTGGATCAGTAGGCTCTGGAATAACAGATAAATCAATATTACCTTGTACAATATATTTTGCTTTTTCTAAGGTTTTATCTGGGGAATATAATCTTTTTTGCTTGGCAATAATACTTTCGTAAATAGCAGAAGGCGTGCAATGTTTTAAATATTCAAGCATTTCCTTATAGTTTTTAGACATGGTCCAAAGGAAGCCATCTCCCCCATTTTTAATTTTATTATCCTTCGATAAGGGGTTAGCAAATATAGCTCCCCACGAGCCTAATATATCAGCGGAACTATATGCAACATCACTATCAAAAACATATCCTCCTTGTTCGCCATTAAAAACTGGATTTTCTTGGAATCGAATATTTGAAGCTGTGACTCTATCTCCAAAGCCTTTTAGTGTTTTTTCAATCAATAAATCTGTATCAGTTTCCCTAGATTTTTTAGTAACCAGCTTGGCTCTACGTACACCACTAGCAGTTTTTATAGTTGACTTAGTCCGTCTTAAAGCAATAGTTGCTGCTTTAATTCGTTGTGTCTGAACTGATCCACCAGTCCCACTGTCAAATTTATTACCGCTTTGATCTACTCCCTGTAAAGCATCAAACCAACTATCGTTAATATTTTCCTTTAATTTTGCTAAAAATAGTCTTGAATAAACAAAATCAAAGAACGGTGTTTGATAACCAACCAAGTACTTAGCAGTCAAATATGGTGATAAAAAAATCGTACTTAAAATAATACTTACACATCGAGTAAATTGTATTCTCCAAATCAAACTTTGGATAAGTATTAATGTTGAAGTGATCCATACAATAACCATTGCTCTAAAGTAAAAAGGAAGCCAATAAAACAAGAAATTAAATACAATCTTAAATCCTCCAGTACCTTTGCTAGCAAGATACTGAAAGACAGTTGTTTTTGAAAGCCAATTTGCACTTATACCTAAAAAATTTGCTGTTATCTGAAGGATAGTAGAATCGACTAAAACAATCCACACAATCGTTATAATACCAATGATTATGCCCGCTTTTACTAAGTTTTTCCAAATTCTATCAACATCCAGTTTTTCGTATGTTGAATATAAATACTTAACGAATCCTAAATAAAGTCCGAAAAACAATGACATCGGTAAAATCCACTCTAAAACAAGGTCAAAAATAAATTTTTTATCCAAGACGTTCCCCCCTATTCAAAATCTCTAAAGCTTCTTTTATTGTCTTCTGATTTATCGTTTTTTTATTGAATAATACAATTGATGGTTGTGCTACTAAATCGCCAGAAGATAATCCATTGCTCTCTAATAAATGTTTTAAGGATATGTAACCATCTCTATTTGAATAGATAGCTACATATCCTTCTTCTGTTTCATCCAGTTGTAATCCCTTTTGTTTTGATTTCTCAAAAACTTTTCTTAATCCTAATATCGAATCGTATTTTATCCTAGTTGTTTCTTCTGCTAAGAAATGAGCAGTTTCGATAATTTCCTGAACATTATCATCATCAATAACTGCATCTTGAATTTCTGTGTTTTGAATTTCTTGAATTGAATCATTTTCTTTTTTCGATTGGTTTAATTGTATTTCATTATCTACTATCTTCTTATTCCTTTTTTCCCACAATATAAAGTTTTTTCTTATCTCAATTGATTTAACAATCGTTAGTACCGCAAAAAATAAGCAAATAATGATGAAAGGAACAACTAACCAATAAAAAATAAATTTTTTAGGTAAATATTGATAAAATGCATAAAATATTGAATCAATAACCAATATACCCCTACCTAAATAGGGGATTTTATTTATTTCATCTATCTGCATTACTAATAAATAACCTACCCCTGTCGTAGCAATTAAAATTAAAGTAAATTTAATCCATCTAATATACCCTGCCTGACGATAAACTATAGCATTGTAACTCGTCTGAGAAATCAGAATAACGACGCTGACAGTAAATAGTTTGAGTAATACTTCTACCAAGCTTTCCATCCTCCTTAAACAATAAAAGTGGAATAATTTCTTATTCCACTTTGTTAAAATACTCTATTTATTTCCGTAATAAGTTCATTTTTTTGATCAATAGTTACATCATAATAATGAATCGAAATAGTCTTATCTTCATCATCTCCATACCAACTTCTATACACGACTTCCACTAAGACTGGTAAATAAGTATTTCCATTAGTTGAAGATACATAAACAGTTGCGCCTTCAAAAAACGCCTTTAATCCTGAAGTCTTTATATAGTCTCCTCCTGTAGAATCGATACCTTTATCAAATATCTTTTCGTCATCTTTTACTTCAGTAGCAATTATATCTGATAATTTAGTTACTCTATCATGATATTCCTCAGAGTTATCCCAATTAAAAAATGTACTGAAAAACTCTTCAGATAAAGTATCAGCTTTTTGATAACTATTATTATAATTTACAATTTTCATAACTATTTCTGAACTATTTTCTCTTTCTTCTTCCTCTTGCCTCTCATAGATTTTTTGTAAGAGCTCTTCTTTATATGTTTCATACGATTCTTTTGCGGCTACAGCTTCTTTATTAGCGTTTTCTTTATCATTTTCTAGTATCTGTACTTCGTGTACAGATTTAGTTATTTGATAAACTTCAAAACCAATAATCCCTAAAAGAAAACAACCTACCATGACCCTTAATACAGTGGATTTACTCATCTGTTGTATCCTCGCTTTTAATAAAATTTTGATAATTTGTTAAGCTTACTTCTTCTGTTTCTAAATTAAATAAAAGAGTAAAAGCGTCTGTACCATGAACGACTAAATCCTTTGCGTCTTTAGCCCTTTCTTCTTCACTAGTTTTAATTGTGGGCGAACTATATTCCACAAAAACTAAACATGCTACTTCATGTGTATTTATGTTATACTCCCCAAATTTAATTTCTAAATGATCTAAAGAATCAAATTGATTTAATTTTTCTCCAGATTGATTGATGGTCGGTTTTGCTAAATCTAAAATTTTTTCTGTAAATTCTTCTCCTAATTTACTCTGTATTTCTCCTTCTAACCGGTCGTAGTCTGTATCCGTTTTTGTTTGATTGTAAACTACATTTAATGCTTCATTGATTCGATTTTCGAGTTTAGTAAAGCTAACAGTGATATCAATATTATCTTCTTCTATCTGATCGTTCACTGTTTCTGGGTTATACTCAATTTTCAGTGTTTCATAGTTTTCTTTCTCTTTATTTAGAGAAACGATTTCTTTTTCTATTGAACTAACAACTGCTTCATTATTTATTTTCATCTTGATAAACATGACCGTTGTTGTAGCTGCTAATACTATCAAAATCAACAATAGTACATTTTCTATAGTAAATATCTTCTTTAGCTGCATCTTCTTTAGCTCCTTCATTTTATACAGTCAATTGTTCTATTATCTCTTCGTTTACTTGACTGCTCTAGCAAATACTATGGTATGGCTACCATGAGTTCCATTTACTAAAGATAAAAAAGATTGTCCAAATGTGCTTTCATTAACTCCAATAGCTGAAGAAATGCCGCCCATCTGAATAATCTTTGTAGTGTTTGTCGAATCTGTTTCACCATTTTTCCAATCTTCTAATAGAATTGCCGTGTGTCCATTGCTTCCTGCTCCATTACCTGTATTGACAATAACTATATCTCCTGCTTTTGCTTCTTTAGCCGTCACTTCTTCAAGATATTGTCCTTCACCTTTAGCATCATTTTCCATTGATTGTGTATACCACTGCATATCAGCTGGTGTTTTGTATCCAGCTTTTGCTAAAACTAACCAAACAAAGCCTGAACAATCGGTAACTCCGTTCTTGCTAGGCGCATCTACAGAACCAATATATTTCTCACCATGCACTTGTGAGTAGGTAAAATACCCTAACAGATCTTTTGCAACCTGTTCAATTTCTCCGCCTGAAGCACTTTGACTAGAATTTTTTCCAGTTGTCCCACAATTAAAGAGGCTTCCTTCTTCATCATCTGAAATTTCATTTGAATTTTTTTCAGCATCATTATTGACATTGGCTAATTCACTGTCCCCTTTGATATCTGCACCACCAAAAACTTGATAGGCTTTCTTTCCTGAGGTAATTTTCGAGCTATCTAAAGAAGCACCTCGCTCGTAATAAGAAAACCACTTATCTACCGCTTCATCTACTGAATCTAATTTAAGATATGAATTTAACCACGTTGCATTTTTTACTTCAGAAGTCCAAACATAATCACTTTGTGCTGATGAATCTAACCACTTTTTATCATTTAATGGGGCAAACTTAGAGTATGGAGTAAATTGATAGTGTCCTCCTCCTCCTTCAGCTTTTCCAGATGATCCTGTTGGATAACCTGAACCGACTGCGGGAATATTTCCATATGCAATTCCGTTTGTTTTGGAATCATTTCCAAAATGACCTTCCGCTCGATCTGGAATCTCAAAACCACCCTCATGAGCAATATTTCCTAAAATACCGCTGATAGCTGCACCACTAAATCCTTTGTCTTTCCAATAATTCCAAATATTGAGCGCATTAGTGTATGCTGTTGTTCTTTCAGTGTCCCAGGGCCCAGACTCTCCATTATTAGATGATTCATTATCTTGACTGCTGGTTTCTGAATCATCAATCGTTGTTATACAAGAGGTTGGTTTAAATCCTTCAAAATTCGCGTACACCACATTACCTGAAGTACAAAAAAAGCTACCTGATAGAATTGCCAACATTACTATCAGGAAGCATAATTTACTTTTATTATTAATTTCTATCATATTACTCTCCTACTCCAAATATTTATTAGCTCCCTCCTATGTTTTATAATTTAAAGAATTAAGTGAGTATCAACTAAAGCGCTGACCCTATCTTTTTTTCGATAAAAATAAAGGGCCCCATTATTTGCTTGTAACAAGTAGTTTGTAATGATTGGAGACAGATTCTTCTGCCATGACTGATTGATATACTTCAGTTCATCTTCAGTAATTCCACCCAACACAACCATATCTTGTCTAGATAAGCGCCCCACAAATTTTGAATAGGTGCTTGGATTAACTGCATTTTCTGACTTTTCAAATATAGTGATCAACCCAATGTTTTTTCGCTCGATCCGCTCACGATATGGCAGTAAAATATCTATTGGAACATCTATTGAATCTAAGCCATGTATGACGATTTGTTCACCTTCTAGCGCTCGGTTAGTCACATAAGCTAACACATTCAAAAATACAGCTCCAGCAATCTTTTTGTCTTCAATATATCCTGATATGTCGTAATATATATTCCTATCATTCGAGGTGAAAATATCAGGTAAAGTCGTCTTTTTATGGAAAACATTAGGATATTCCGTAAATGTATTTTTTATGATTTGAGCTAAGTAACTTGCATTCTCCCAAGCTAATTCACCTCTATTTGAACTTTTGCTTTCATAGGAATTCAGTGCCGCCACAAACTCACGTGGAGTTGGATAGTTTTCATGGTTAGAGGTTGCTAAAATACGTCTTGCTCGTGTGGGTTCATCTTCAGGATTTGCGGTATACATTCCGTTATTATTAGCTGTGTAGATCATCCAATCAATCAGTATGGATTTCAGATCAGCTTCGAGTTTTGCATACTTTTCTGGACTAATAGTGTTTGCTGGCATCAACATCATTGTTGTAGCCTTACTAAAATTTGCATTTGCATCTTGCTGTACGGTTTCTGGTGTTCCAAAAACTTCAAGAGGATTGATTGCTTCTTTTGTCATGTCAAAAATAAGGCTATCTTCTGCTCTATAATCAAATTTATTCAACACAATATGATGAATTCTTTTTCCAGATAAATAGTTTGCTTCAGAGATTGCATGGCCTACAGCACTACCACCATTTTTGATCATACCAGCTCCCTCCAATCCCCCTACAGATGCTCTTATGTTAATCCCACCCATAAAGATAACTGCATTATTTATTCCAGTAAAATCCACAACTGATGGGTTGTTAGAGATTAAGGCACTTAGGTCTGTCCCTATATAGCTTCCCATTGGATCTGAAAAACCACTTGAAGGAAAAAATAATTTACCTGCTGCCGTGGTAGTCATATCTGAGCTATGCCAAGGATCAGAAGATACTTCAGTAAACAAGTTTTTCAATTCTGATAATTGATTTCCTGTTTGTCGAATAAACTTAATACCTTTCACATCATAATTTTTATATACATTTTGTAACTCTTCGATAATACTTTCTACTGCTTCAGGAGTTTTAGCTTTTACAATCATACGGATATCGCTATCTACAATTGAGTCCTCCACTCCAGCTAACTCACCAGCTAATCTCATGTCGTGAATTTTCATTGATGCTTGCGCTCTAGCTTTTTCACTCCTTATTTTCGTTGATCCTATAGTCGCAATGTTGGAGTTCAAATGCTTATCAAGAATATTAGCTTCTGTTTGCACGTCCATCCCCTTTTGTCTTTGGACAAATTGGACATCGCCATTTTCGATGTTTTCTTTAGGTATGACACGTAAAAGCCAACCGATTGCCGCTGGATTATTCGTTCCGTAGTGAAATAAAACATCGAATACAGAAATGACCGTTTTCTTTCCTACAAAAAGATAAGCATCGTCTTCCTTATAGCCAAAAGGATACGTAAAACCTGACTCTCCTTTGAATCCAACTGTCTGTTTTATCGCACTTTTTTTATGAACAGATTTCTTACTTTTTTTCTTTAAACGTGACATTTATTTCATCTCCCCGTATATTTCATAAAAACTTTTTTTTAGATTTTCTCCTTTTATTCGATGATATCCAATTACTAGACCTTGCCGAAATGCTGTCTCAATAGATTCTATCCTTGCTCTTAATACATCTTCATCTGGCGCTGAAATCACAACTTTTGTATCTATCTGTTGATTATGTCTAAGATTTGACGTGATTTTGTGATTTAAATTCCTCTTTCTTATCATTGCTGGTGTCGCATTATCTGGCAATTTCTTTAACTCGATTTTTGTTGATTGAATAGAGTTTATAGTGGTTATTACAGTGTTTCTTTCCATATTTCTCAATAGTTGACTATTTCTTTTTGCAAGGTATTCTAAGTCACTTTCAAAATTAATATTACTTACTGAGCCTCGTACCTGATACATCACTATTAATTTTTTTCTTCCCTTATACCTTGTTTCTAATACACTCTTATCATTGATATCTTTATACATCCGGTATGGGAAAAACTTAATCCAACCTTTCCTTTCATTTCTAGTACTTATTTTTTTACTCAAAAATTTTATACTCACCAAAAACTGTGATCCAAAAGACGGATTAACCATTAAAGTATTCAAACAAACTAAAACTGTACCTAGAATAATCAGTGCTATCGGTATTAAATTAGGCTTTATTAGCTTACCGTGTTCAGCCCAAGCATAATGAAATACTAAGTACAGACCAAATGCCATTGGAAATAGCGTAATTAATAAACTCTCCATTGTTGTAACTAATAATTCCCCTAAAGCGCCCAAACGGTTGGAAATAAAATCAATTCGTTTGATTATATGATTTGTTTTTGATCTTAAACTGAAACGATTACCTGAGTATCTTTTGTATTCTATTGACATTCTTTTACACATCCTTATTCATGACAAAAACACCCACAAAAATCTTCATTAGTGGGTGTCTCTCATTCATTAAAGTAATATTCTTCATCTTTAATCCATCTTTTCTAACTTCACTTTTTCTTCTTCCAATTTTTTGTTCATTTCTTCTTTTTTAACTTTATTGTTTTCTATTTCTTTTTCTTTGTCTTTCACTTTTTTATCCTTATCCTTATCATTCCCACTCTTCAATGTCTCAATTTGTTTATTTAATTCCTCGTTTTTCTTATTTATGTCTGAAATTTGATCTTCATTCTCTGAAATACTTTTAACTAAAGCATCTTTTTCAATTTGTTGCTCCTTGTCTTTTGCTTCAGATAACTCTTTACTTAACTTTTTATTCGGATGATCTTTTAACAAGGTTTCTGCTTCGCTGAAGTCTTTTTCTTGAATAAGATAAGAAACAGCAAGATTTATTGTTTCTTGATCATTTTCAATCTTCATCGATGCAACTTCGAGATCACTTAAATTCTTATCAAGAAGAGCAATTCTCGTATCAATACTTGCGATTTGGGATTCCGAAAGATTATCGATTTTCTTTAACACATTTAGATCATCTTTTTTATTGTCACTAGTTTCACCAATCACATGTAATACATCAGGCAAAATATCTGAATCTTCTTCAACTGCCGAATTAAAATCATTATTATCCAAGTACATATTAGCAATATCATCTGAACTATAGCCGAATTGTTTCATCGCATTTGCGGCCTTACTGTACTCTTCATTTGATTCTAGCTGCGAGATAAATAACGTTCGCTGCAAGTCGTTGCCTTCACTCATTTCAGTCTTAATTCCATTAAGCGTCATAGCACCAACAATCATCGATGCAACTGCACATGTTCCCAGGACATATGGGAACACAACTTTCTTCAAATAACTTACTTTATCTGCTTTCCCTACTTCTTCTTGATGAAAATTTTCAGTAGGTAAAGTGTAATTGTTAACAGGAATCAACTTTTCTTTTACGACAGTATTTTGAGTTGCTGCTTCTTTCCTAGCATCTAAAGCTTTCTCAAGTTCTTTGATCTTCAGCAGCATTTCATTTGATTCAGCTTCTGCTTGTGCCAGTTTTTTATTTGCTTGATTTTCAGCTTCTTCTTTTTGTTTCAAGGCTGCTTTTACTTTTTCTTGCGATTGTTTTTCGGACATTTCGCTTTGACTGATCAGCTTATTTTCTAAATGTTCTTTTTCACTTCTAATGGACTCAAATTGTTCTTTATAGCTTTTGCGTTCTTTCAGTAGTTTTGTAATTGTGTCACCAATTTGTCCTTTTAATCCTTTTGCATAGGTTTTTAATTGATTTAACTGCTCTTCGGCTATTTCATTATATTCACTAAGGACATCGTTGATTTCTAAAGCACCAAGCATTTTTTCCTGTCCTTCATCGAATATTTCATTCAAATAGTCCTGGTATTTTTTATTTTCTTCATTGATCTGTTCTACCTTTTGATTGTTTAATTCTGTTAAGAGATTATCGATCACAGCCTCATTATTTTGGAAGTTCAACGCATCATATTGTTTTTTTAATGCTGGAATCTGAGCTTTTATGAATTGTTCTCTTTCTTTTTTATATTCTATGCTGCTATCTTTAATGACTTTCTCCGCATCTGCTTTAAAATTTTCATTGATAACTTCTAGTGTACGAGTATGGTTTTTTCTAGCATCTATCAGTAAATGTGTTTCAATAGTCTGCATCGATTCATTTGTGTCTTCTTTTAGACGTTGATAAATGGTATTGATACTCTTCACACGTGCCTTTTCAATTTCAGCTTGCGCAGAGATGAATTGTTCTTGCATATCTTTGTTTGTTAGTTCATCAAACTGCGGTAGCATTAAGGGCGCTTCTGATTCAAATATGATTTTAGCTTTTTCCAAAAGATAATCGTCAGTTGCTATTTCTTTTCTGAATTCTACAGGAGTTACTTCACTTTTTTTATTATCATTAAGATCAGACTCTGCTATATCTTTATTTTCAACAGCATAACTGTTCTCTTCAACATTTACATCGCGATTATCTTTCAATTCTGATGACTCTTCTTCTTTTAAAATTTCATCAAAGATTGCATCAAAATCTTGATCAAATCCATCTACATCATCGGTAATTTCATCATTAGTTGGATCATTTACCTCTTCTGGAAAAAGCTGTTCTATTTCTTCTTCTACCTCACTCTTTTTTTCTTGGATAAGTTCAATCAGATCAGGAATATTTGCAATCGATATTCCTGATTCACTATCTGATATTTCTTCCATTTCCCCATATAATTTCATGATTTTTCGTGACTGGATGAATTGGGAATGCTCAGTATCACAATAGACTAAAATACCTTTGGAGTGATCTAATCCTAATTCAAATGCGGTATCCTCAATAGATTCTACAAATGCGCCTGCTTCAGTAGGACTTTCAATAGGAAAAAATGAACGTCCCTCAGATTTAATTATCTGTATACCCTCTTCTTCTAGCTCATTGATCACTTGCATCAATGCTTCATTATTTGTATCTTTCATTTCGATTGTTTTAATAATTCTTCTTTTCAATTTGTTCACTCTCCAATTTCTTAAAAGGTTTTTATTCCATCTATTTAGGATCTCAATGCTTCTCTACTACGTTTTATTTATATTTACTGATAAATACTCAAAAATAGCGCAAAATGCGGTAAATCGAATTTTAAGCGCATTTTGCGCTATTCGATATTTATAATACAAATCAAAAGAGCTTGCTAAGTGTCATTAGCAAGCTCTTTTTTCATCCTTATTTTTAATGTGGGATGGTTTGTCCGTTTGTCTTGAAGTAATTAATTACTCCAGCAGCAGTTAAAAGTAACATCATGCCTCCAATTAAAGCAATCGCTATACCAATGATAGCCTTTTTCCAGTCCTGCGGATCACTACCTAACCCCTTAATCACTGATTTAATTCCAGTGTACACAAGGTATACCCCTCCAAATGTCAGTAATAATCCAATTGCAAATCTACCTAGTTCTAAAATTGTTTCATTCATCATAATTCCTACTTTCGATTTTTTTTAAATGAAAAGTCGCAAAGTAATCGAATGATTTACTTTGCGACTCAACTTATTATTTAATTAGTACTCTATCCGACATTTATTCTCCATTATTGATTTCTTTGACTTTTATCGGATTGTAGCCACTTCTATCTACGGGCAAATCTTCATTCATTTTGTCTGGATGCAAAGCATCTTCAACAAATTTCTCATCGATAGGACCTGTTTTACTATCTGGCGTTGCACTTGTTTTAAATTCGTGATCCACTTCTGTTCCATCTAAGAGATGCAAATGATAAGTTACCTTTCCAGTAATTTGCAACTTATTCGGCTCTTCTCCAGAAGGTTCTGTTTTTAAATCTGAAATAGTTACATAATCAACATCTGCTCCTTGATAGGGTGAGATGTTGTCTGCATCATTTGGATAGTTTTTCCATATTTCTTCACTACTTATACCATTTTCATCATATCCAGAGCTAAGATGGGCAATTGCAGTTGTTTGTGCATCATTTAAACCATTATTAACAGCAAAAGCGACAATGGATGTTCCTTTTTCAGGATCATCGTAGCCATAATCTGTTAACGATTGGTTATCATCATAATAAAATAGGCTATAGCTAGTATAAATAACCCAACATTCTCCACCATCATCCCAAGAATCTGACGAAGCTTTAAATTTCGGATTTACACTGTTCAAAGCCTCAATGACACCATCCACGTTCTCTTGATTGTCATATGTGACTTTTTTCTGTATATTTTTTTGTTTGGCAGAAGCTACACTATCTTCGTTATTTCCACAGGCTACTAAACCCATTGTTAATAATGAAAGACCCACTAGTAAACCAATTTTTTTTATTTTCATATTATTCTCCACTTATTTTTATTGTTATAAAAAGTGTATCGAACAATTTATTAAATGTCTATTCATTTTAATAACTAATATTTTTTTTTCTTTCTTTTCCTTTTATTCTTTTTATTCAACATCTTGGTTAACGCAGCTTGGAATTCTTCTTTATCAACAGCTTGAATCTCTTCATTCGAAAGTTGCTTAAATGAATAGCGCATTTTCTCAATGCTTTGTTTAAAGTCTGAAGTTGTCTGTTCTTGTTCTAATTCTGCTAAAACTTTTGAGAAGTGTTCATCTCTACTTAGTGATCCTAAACTTTTCTCAATTTGTTTGATTTCAGTCATTTCATTTTTAGAATGGTGATCACTAATACTTTCGATGTTCTGTTGACTTACTGAATGGTTTGTTTCGTTAGAAATGTTTTCAGTCTGCCTATTTTCTTTTTCAGAATGTGTCTGACTATTGGTTTCATTGTGTACATTTGATTCGTTAACAATAGTGTGATCAACAGTGTGATCAACAGTTTTTGAAGAAAGTAATGTTTCTTTATTTTGAACATCTGTACCTGTCGATACAATATTATTTACTTCACTGTGTGTTGGTTCCTTATTTTCTTGAGAAATTTCATTTACCGTCTTCAAGTCAGAAATTATATGCTCTTTAGTAATCGATTGAATTTCATTTTCATTTTGCTGCTTATCTGTAGAACTTACGTCTTCACCGCTTGAATTTGATGAGCTGATTTCTTCTACTTTTCCATCTGTGTTCACGATTGGGGTAATGGAAGGTTCTACATTTTCTCTATCTGATTTGCCTAATTTATTATTTTCTATTACCTGATCATTATGAACAGAAGTTACCATATTCTCGACATCTTCTATTGGATTAACTATAGTCTCAAGTATCGCATCGCCAGATTCGATTGAATAGTTTTTCGCTAGATCAGTTAATTCCTCTCGAACTTCGTTAATATTTTGGAGATTTGATAAGTCTTCATCATCTTCTTGATCCAAACTATTTTCCAAAATATCTAAGTCTCTGTAAGCTTTATCAAGATTTTCTGGAGTAGGATCATTATAAAAATCTTTAATTGATTTTTCAGCTTCCAGAATATCTGCTTTAGCAACATCTGGAGTTTGCTGATTGGTTTCCATTTCTTTTAGCGTATTGATCATACGCTCAGTTTTACCTACTCTAGCAAGTTCTTCTGATGTTTTTGTCGGATTTGTTGTACTACTATTTGATTCATCTTTTGTTAATTCTGGTATAGAATCTCGAACCTCGTCGGTTGATGTATTAAAGAACGGTAAGTCATTTTTTATTCCTTTAACTGTATCATTTTTCCAACGGTCAATTGCTCCAAAAACTGATTCATTACTATGGTTGGCTCCCTCTAAAACACTATTTAACTTATTCTTGGATCTCATCCGGTCTCTTTCTGACTTCGATCGTCTACCTAAACCACCTGAAGCTTGTATTTCCAATCGGTCCCCAGCGGCACAAGCATATGACCAAGGCATTGCAAAGGCATCGATGAGTTTCTTTCTAAAACTTGGCGATTTTATATATAAGAACCCAAAGATCATCGCGACAAAACAGGAGATAATATGTTTAACTCCTTCTAATGCAAGAGATGCTTGTGGTGAGATAGTCGTAAAATCTGTAAATTTTGCAGGTAATGTAACTAATTCACCAACTCCAGAGATCAGTAAAATCAACAATTCTGGTACGATCATTAGCATTGCAATGGTGGCACCTATCCCGATTACATAAATGATCAGTGCTTGGCAATATTCGATTGATCCTGTTGTTAGTCCTTTCAAATACGCCATAAAAGGTCTTATATTCATGTCAATGATTCCAAGTGATAGAACAGCTGTTAAAACAGCCAATAGAACCACTAAACGAATTAATGGCAGAGCGACTAAAGCAAACATTGTAAAAAATGGAGTTCCTAGCATCGATACTACATAATAGCTACTACGATTACTATCAAACGAGGGGATTTTATCATAGGCGCCTCTTGTTGGTGTATCCATATGGTATTTCCCACCTGTTTCGCTAAAAATAGTGGATAACATTAGAAACATCGACTGAGTTGTGATTCCATACTGATTTGAACCGTTTGATCCTATGTCATTTTCTATTTGTTCCAAACTAGGCGCTACACTGTAATACTTATCCATGTTTTCACCAGAAGTTTTTCCACCGTAGATGTAGCGGTCTCTCCAGGCTATTTGTGGACTTACTTTTAAAGTATAGGCATCTTCTTTTTTAGTGCGATAATCATCGATTGCTTGTGCGTATCCACCTTCTTGCATATTGTTAGAATTATCTGTCCTTGGTTTTCCTGAAGGCTTGTATGAATTTTTAATATCAATCAAGCTATCGCCTAATGTATTAGCATAATTGTAGTAACTCCCAATTGTTTTTACCTTTGTATCATTCGAACCGTATATTTTAGTTGAGGCTTCTGTTCCCTTATAATTTAGATAATCTGTTGCTGAAAACGTAGCGCTAGACATATAAGCCAGTACAAGCGCACTATTTGAAAAAATATTACTATTCTCATTATTTAATATTGAGCTATAGTAATTGATTTTGTTGATCCTTGCTCTAGAGTTTTTCTTATAAGGATTAAAGTTTAGATCAACATACGAACCATCTGAACTTGGGGCTATTTTTCCGTTATCTGAATCATTTCCATTCGGGGCAAAATTAAAATTATATGCCCAGGAACGATCATCTATCAGATATCGGCTAAATTCATCCGAACTTGCAGATAGAGAACTACTAAAATCCATGGTTTTTGTTAAAAAATCAGCCCCAATTCCCAACACAAGAGGAAAACAGATTAATGTAATCAGTCTCCCTTTTAATTTGCTAACTTGTCTTTGATCAATTGAGGTATCTGTTTTAAAAATACGAATAATTGTCAAAATGATCATCGCAATAGCAAAGGACATTAAAGCAGTCGCAAATTTTGTAATCTTTTGTGGAGTGATCCCTAACATATTACTTAAATCAGAAGTATAGTGACTCCCTTCGATACTTGTAGCTAATAACTTGATAACATTTAGCTTTGCAATCAACCCCACCATCGTTGGGATAATCATTGTCAGTATGTCCATTAAAAGCGCAAGTGGTAACAATATCAGCCCTAAAATTGCTCGAATAAAAAATGGGATGATGCTTGAAAAACCTTCTACTTTGTTTGAAAAATAATTAAACGTTGAATAAGTGGCCATCACAGAAACGAATTCTTTTGCTCTCTCTTTATTTTCTTCATCTGCTGAATTAATAATATCGTCATAAGAAAACTCTCCAGATGCGCCACCAGACCCAACACTTCCTAAAAGTGGAACTTTAGACCCTGAGTTCCCCTCAACTAACTCTTTCGTTTGTGATCCCAAAAGATAGTGTTGATAGACCGCTCCAAAAGAGTAAGCTTCTACCGTATTTACCTTTGATCCAACAGTCCAAAAGCAAATAATCGCAAGTAATACTACAAGTTTGCTTTTTACAAGAGTTAGAATGATTCGTTTTACTTTTCTGCCTATCTCTCTCCCAAGCGATCGAATGATAGATAAAAATATAAATATTTTGTTCATAAACATTCGGATCATCGTTCTGCCCTCCTTCCTATAAACTCTACTGTTACATCTGGTCTTTCCCTACTTTGGCTCTCAAAACTAGCATTTCCGTTGGTCTTAATTTTAAACACTCCGTCCAATGACAATCCCATACTTTCTCGTTCTGCAATTGCATTGGCTACTTTGATTTTCACTGAATTATCAATGAATCGGTTAATTGCACGTGCACCTGTTGTGGAACCCTTTCGGTTAATGATGTCCTCAGCGATCATCACACTCACGCTATCTACATTTTCGTAATTGACCTCTTTTTCTTTCCAAAATTCCTTGGGATTTACTTTAGGCAATTGAATAAGATATCCAATTGATTTCATCTCGTCACGAAATTGCTCCAGCTTTTTCCGAGCAATTTCCGCAATGATTTGCCTAGGTAACGGAAAATAAGGAACAAACAACTGGAACCGCTCTAAGAACTCAGGTCTAATTCCGTTATTTCTTCCCTCATCTCCATTTTGCAGTGATTCTCTTACAGCAGTTTCCTGTTTATACCACTCAAATAAGAGTTTCTCACTAATTTCATTAGGATTTTCAATCGTATTAATTTTCATTGTTTCTGCTAAATCTGAAAATGTTCTAGCACCTAAATTAGACGTTGCAATCAAGGCAGTATTATTGATCGATCGCTCAATCCCTAGACTATCTCGCACAATTCCTTCATCAATCATTCGTAGATACCCATTTAATACATTGGGATGAGACTTCTCTATCTCATCTAGCAAAATAACCTGTTGCTTATTTACAGCAACGCTATCTCCGATAAAGTTCTGTGCTAACATGACATCTTCTGGATTAGAATAATCTCCCCCATTTAACGTAATCATCGCATCCTCTTTACCAAAAAGAGCAGTAGCTAAAGCCTTGGCTGTTTCCGTCTTACCTGTTCCTGTTGTGCCTATCAGTAAAGCAAGAATCAATGGTCTTTTAAAGTTTCTCTTTGTATAGAAAAATGAATTGACTAAATCTTTCAAATACATCCGTGCAATCGGTTGACCTCGTATACGTGCTTCAATGACCTTTTCTACTTCGTTTGCACTAACTTCTGATTCAATATTGTAGCCTTCAGACATAAAAACAAACCTTAGAACTTCATGGTCTAAGGTTTGTTCTTTTTGATATTTAATTTTTTGGTTTTGTACATAAGCTACAGATGAAGCAAGAATAGATAAAGATTTTGCTGGATTCACTTGATTTCGAATGAACGCATCTGATAGATCAACTAACTCATCGATAAACGTACCTTCGACAGCTTCAGTAATTATTCCTCGATTTTGCCAAATTTCAATCCGTCTTTTTAAAATCTTTTTAACTGATCGTTTATTCGGCTCTGAAAGAATGACTTTTGTAAATCGACGATCAAACGCTAAATCAGGTGCGATATGTTTTCGATACTCATAGTCCGTTGTAGCGACGATTAAAGGAAACTCTCCTCTTGCTGTGCTTTCTTTTAGAGCATTCATTGCACCCGATGAGCCATTAGAAAATCCGTAACGATTTAACTTATGAACCTCGTCTATGAACAAACATAAGTCAAAATTCTTAATAGTATTTTTTTTGATTGTTTCCTCTTTAATTTTTTTCATATCATGCAACAGTGTGCGCATTCTACTAACCATGATATTCTCTGGTAACTCCCCCAAGGCTTCAATAGATAATGAGACAATCAACATTGGTCTATCCGAAATATGTCGTTCATATAGAAACTGTTCAACTAGCGCTGTTTTACCAACACCTTGTTCTCCTAAAATCATGCAGTTTGGCATGTCAGGATTCATCATCGATACTTCTAACATTTCTAACTGAACTTGATTTCCTACAAGCGTGTTCTCTCCCCTTTGTAACTCACTGAGTGAACCTTGATACTTTTCAGCTATATTTTCTGGGATATATAGTTCTAATATACTAGGCACTTAAAAAATCTCTCCTTTCAGATGCTTACTACAAGCTATTTGAATGTTTTAGTGTTCTTGTGCTATACTTAAAGTAGCAAAAAGGAGCTATGCGATCACATAGCCCCTATGTAGAACCGTTAAAAAGACGGTGACAGTTATTAATTGTTTTTTTCAAACCATCTATCCTCTGTCAAAGTGTTAGATGGTTATTTTTTTTGGTCTTTATGGTCAATAATCAGCAAGACTAACGTCGCAAAAGCGATCATCAGTTGAATTGCTTCAAAAGTTGACACGTGCCTACTCCCTTCTAGGGATAAAGCTATGAACCATAGGCATCACCCCTTTTTTCAAGAGATTAGCCACCATCTTTTCACTTTTCTACTCTTAAATCATACCATAATACTAAATCATTGAATTTGTAAGACTAGGCATTATGGCATAATCTTTTCAAATTCTTACTGCAAGCTATTTGAATGTTTTAGTGTTCTTGTGCTATACTAAATCAAAAGAAAGAGAGCTATGCGATCAACATAGCCCTCCAGTAGAACCGTTAAAAAGACGGTAGCATCATTAAGTGTATATTGTAACCATCTTAACTCGCCAAAGTTAGAAGATGGTTACTTTTTTTGGTCTTTATGGTCAATAATCAGCAAGACTAATGTCGCAAAAGCGATCATCAGTTGAATTGCTTCAAAAGTTGACACGTGCCTACTCCCTTCTAGGGATAAAGCTATGAACCATAGGCATCACCCCTTTTTCAAGAGATTAGCCACCATCTTTTCACTTTTCTACTCTTAAATTATACCATAATACTAAATCATTGAATTTGTAAGACTAGGACATTATGGCATATCCTTTTCAGATGCTTACTGCAAGCTATTTGAATATTCTAGTATTCTTGTGCTATACTAAATCAAAAGAAAGAGAGCTATGCGATCACATAGCCCTCCAGTAGAACCGTTAAAAAGACGGTGGCTTTTGAATAAATGTTTTGAACCATCTAATTCCCTGCCAAAGTAATTAGATGGTTATTTTTTTTGGTCTTTATGGTCAATAATCAGCAAAACTAACGTCGCAAAAGCGATCATCAGTTGAATTGCTTCAAAAGTTGACACGTGCCTACTCCCTTTTAGGGATAAAGCTATGAACCATAGGCATCACCCCTTTTTTCAAGAGATTAGCCACCATCTTTTCACTTTTCTACTCTTAAACTATACCATAATACTATCCATTGAATTTGTAAGACTAGGCATTATGGCATAATCTTTTCAAATTCTTACTGCAAGCTATTTGAATGTTTTAGTGTTCTTGTGCTATACTAATTCAAAAGAAAGAGAGCTATGCAATCAACATAGCCCTCCAGTAGAACCGTTAAAAAGACGGTGACTGTAATAAATAGTGTTTTAACCATCTATAACCGGTCAAAGTGTTAGATGGTTATTTTTTTTGGTCTTTATGGTCAATAATCAGCAAGACTAACGTCGCAAAAGCAATCATCAGTTGAATTGCTTCAAAAGTTGACACGTGCCTACTCCCTTCTAGGGATAAAGCTATGAACCATAGGCATCACCCCTTTTTCAAGAGATTAGCCACCATCTTTTCACTTTTCTACCTCTTAAATTATACCATAATACTAAATCATTGAATTTGTAAGACTAGGACATTATGGCATATCCTTTTCAGATGCTTACTGCAAGCTATTTGAATATTCTAGTGTTCTTGTGCTATACTACATGCAAGAAAAAAGAAGCCATGCGCTAACATGACTTCCCTTTGTAGCCTTAAACGGCAGCAAAATTTATTTGTGTTTAATAAACCCGTCATAAACTTTAGCCAGTTTGACGGGTTTATTTTTTGTTGTTTTTACTTATAGTTAACATTACGCCAACTAATGCAATGATTAACGACCCCAATTGAATCATCAATCCAATTGCTTCAGCAACAGACAAAAATGCTACTCCCTTCTACGAAGTAGGAAAATGCTCATAAGCACCACCCCCTGAGTAGCTACCGTCATAACTAAGACTACTTAGGTAGTATATCATAGAGATTATTTAGACATAAAGGTTAGGTTTCGCCTGTCAAAAAAATATACTCACTTTATAAAACACCCAAGAACACTTGTGAATTTAGTCGTACGGAGTTCAAATCGTTGCTTCATCCATAAACTCTTCAAACTCAATTTCGGCAATTTCTTCTTCGAATTCTTCTAAAAGTTCCACTCGATCATCTACTTCTATTGGCGTGTATTTGGGTAGCGTCTCAACAACTACTTGTTTCCGAGCACTCCTTACTATTTTATAAATAGTTTCATCTGTTTCATCTGTTTCATCTGGATTATCCTTCATAAGTTTGTTTCTTTTTATATTTAATCTTTTGGTTTTGTGCATATGCTACAGAGGAAGCTAATACAGATAAAGACTTTGCTGGATTCACTTGATTTCTAATAAACGTATCTGTTAGATCAACTAATTCATCAATAAAGGTAGTACTCACATCTTCCGTAAATGTTCCAAGCTTTTTCCAAAGTTCAATTCGCCTTTTTAAAATCTTTTTGACTGCTCGTTTATTTGGTTCTGAAAGAATGACTTTTGTAAATCGACGATCAACCGCTAAGTCAGGCGCAATATGCTTTCTATACTCATAATCAGTTGTAGCAACAATCAAAGGGAAATCTCCTCTTGCTGTACTTTCTTTCAAAGCATTCATTGCACCAGATGATCCATTTGAGGAACCGTAGCGATTCAACTTGTGAACCTCATCAATAAATGGACACAAATCAACGTCCTTGATCTCATTTTCTTTTATTGTTTCTTCTTTAATTTTTTTCATATCATGTAACAAGGTCCGCATTCGGCTAACCATAATATTTTCAGGAAGTTCTCCGAGCGCTTCAATGGATAAAGAAATAATCAACATCGGTCTAGCAGAGATGTATCGTCCGTATAAAAATTGCTCAACCAAAGCTGTTTTCCCCACCCCTTGCTCTCCTAAAATCATGCAGTTCGGCATGTCTGGATTCATCATTGATACTTCTAGTATTTCCAACTGATTCTTATTTCCGATAAGCGTATTTGCTCCCATTACAAGCTCACTTAACGAACCGTTGTATTTTTCTACTAGGTTCTCAGGTAAACATAGTTTTATTTTTTTGGCATTTCAAATATTTGCTCCTTTATTAAAAAATGTGCGCTTTTATGCGTATAAGTATTGAAAGTGTACGCATACAGGCGTATACTATAGTTAAGTAGAAGGGAGACGTGTTATGTCAGCTATCTACGTGAAACAAGTCCTGAAAGAGTTAAAGGAAAATGTTTTTTATGAGATCGACAACAGAACTAAAGGCTCACACCATCGTTACACAGATGGTAACGACCATTATGTGACAATCGCATATCACGGAATGAAAGATATTATTCCACCAAGCACTTATAAATCTATCAGGCGTCAGATGGGGCTTTAAAAGCCTCATCTGTAAAAAAAGAGAGGGTGAATTAATATGTCAAAAGAAGCTATCGTATATCCCGCAGTATTTGAATATGAAGCCGCAGAAGGATATGAAAACTACATTAACGTCCACTTTCCAGATGTTCCCTCTGCTGATACGTATGGTGTTGGATTGAAAGAAGCCACTTATAACGCTTGGGAGTCATTAGGTCTAAACCTATATGATCGTGAACAAGATAAATTACCTAAATCATCTAATTTTGAAGATATACAAAAAGAATTTCCGAACGCTATTATTCAATATGTTTCGGTGGATTTAGATGAATATGCCAAAGGTGTAACTAAAGTTGTTCAAAAAGTTAAAAAAAATACGAATATACCGAAAGATTTAGCAGCTGAAGCAGAATCATTAGGAATTAACTTTTCATCTGTATTAACAAAAGCGTTGTATAAAGAAGTCGATGAAATTAAGCATAATCAAAAGGCTGGGCATCACGCATAGCCCTCAGTGAAACCTCAAAAGCAGGTAGCTTTCTTAGTTTGATATTGTAGCCATCTAATTACTCGCCAAAGTGGATTAGATGGTTATTTTTTTATACTTACGATCAATAATCTATCACACTACTTTTAAATCGTTGCCTCATCGATGAGCGCTTCAAACTCAATTGTTTCAAATTCTTCTGTAAACTCATCTAAAAGCTCAATACGATCATCTACTTCAATTGGCTTATACTTTGGTAATGCTTCAACAACCGCTTGTTTACGAGCGCTTCTCACTACTCTATAGATATTTTCATCGGTTTCTTCAGGATTGTCCTTCATGAATTGAATGATAATTTCTTTTAATTCTTCTGATTCCATTTTCTTCCTCCTATTTGACTCGATCTAAATCTAACACAGTAAATTTTTCAAACTTAGTTTGCTTCGGCTCTAAGCTATCAGATGAAATATAGCTTCTGTTTAATTCCGCTATTTTATTTTCGATTTTACTTATTTCACTCTCTATTTTTTTTAATGAATTGTTTAAGTCTGTAATAGAACTTTTAGCTGTTTCGTCTTTTGGGTTTTCTTTTAGCCGTTTTTCCATTTCTTCAAGTGTATGTTCTCCAGTTGCTTGTTTTTCAACTAATTTCTTTTTTTCTTTATTTAATTTTTGTAAATTTTTATCAATAATCAAATCTTCTAACATTTCTCCATCATCGTTCCAGTTACGTAATGCTCTTTCCGCACTGAAAGCATTAAGTCTAACAATGTATGTTGGTGGTAATGTTTCTTTTTCATTTGTTGTCGCTTTTTCTTCGGTCACTTTATCTAATTGCGCTAACTGTGCTGCTAAAGAGCGATCAATTTCACCATCTGTTAAATACGTAGATGTCATTAAGTCTGATGATGAAACCAATTGACCTTTATCAAGAATGAAAACCATAAACGCCTTATCCTCAAAACCCTTGTCACTGTGTAAAGTTAAAATTCCTGAGCCGTCAGTTTCAAACATTCCATAAGATACTGTAACATCTTCCATCAAGTATTTTTCTGTATCAATCAAATATAGATTGTAGTTATTACCGAATGAGGATAGCTGTTGATGTGCACTTGAGTCATATTGAATTTCTGCTACTAATGTTTTCCCATCCTGACTAAGCAAAGTATTTCCCAGCGTCAATTCCCCTTCAGAATTCCCTTCTCTGATTTTCAGTTCCTCACCTTTGTCCATCGAATGTGTCAGTATCTCTCGCTTGTAAGCCGATATGTTGCTCTGACCTATAGTTATACCTAAAAATATAAACAACGCTCCTAGAATTAAAAACAGGGGCATTCTATAGAACAATTTAACATCTGATGGATTTTTGTATTTGTTCAAACCTAATTTTTTCTTTTTTCTTCGCTCAACTCTTTTAGGCTCGGATCTTTTCTGTCTTTTTCCAAGTAGTTTCAATTACTATCACTCCTAACATTAAAATTGATACTTCAAAAATAAACGCAATACCTTTATACCAATCTTGATTTAGCAGTAATACATTCATATTGACATTAGAATTCAACATTTCCGATATTTTCTCATAATCAAAATCATTACTTGTTACTAAGCTCCTAAATAATTGATAGTCTTCCACAAAACTCCATCCACTCACTGCATAGGGGAGAGAGATTAAAAATAGCCACCAATTATTTTTAAGAATTTTTCTTCTTAGTAAATAGATAGTAATAGTAATACCTATAAAACTTAATAAAGCGAGGAAACCATAAAAAGCATACGTATTTTTTACAACTGCTTCTACTGATTTAACATTTGATCCTCTTCTAATTACAAAAAGAGGTACAGAAGACGTAAGAATCAGCACACAATTAAATATGGATAGGATAGTTAGTATTTCTTTATTATCAAATTGTTTTCTCTTTCTCAGTCGAATAAGTAAATAACAATTAAATACAATGGCCATCACCAATAGGATCAAAAGAACCATATTTTCGAATGATTCTATGAATCTAATCGACATATCAACTTTTCCTGAGAAATAAATTACTGTAGTCAATAGAGTAATAACTATGATTACCACCAGAAGTGTTAAGAGTATTGAAATTAAATACTTAATTTTAGAAATCATTTTATGATAGTTTATTTTATCCATACCTTGCCTCCTCTTTTTTAAGTATGTATTTGTGGCAACAACAACTGTATCTGCTGCTCCACATTAATTAAGTTTTATCTTGTACTATTCAATATTTTTAGTATTTTACTCATATCACCATTTGTATTTTTATCAATCACTTGGATGTGGCCATCTGGCTCTATTTCAATATTTGTTACAGTTGGAGTAGAGATTTTATTCCCATCCACCAGTAAATCAGGAAATTTTTCTTTTACAGATTTTAGTTGCTCTCCTGTCATCGCTTTTACATCCACAGCAACATATTCTCGCCTACTATCCTCATTCTCTTTCTGTATTACTCCGCGCACAATCTTATTTTCTAATTTTTGACAAGCAGGACAGTCAGTGTGATAAATAATTAATGTCATTTCCTGATTAATCTTTCCGTTATCCGTATCTAACATATTGAAAAATTTTGTTGGTGTTATAGATATCTCAGAGTAATGATGACTGTTACTTAGAGCGATAACCGTAATTCCTGTAACAGCAATCAAAAGACCAATGATTATCTCTATACCTGACTTGAAAAACTTCTCTTGTGTTTTTAATTGCTCAATCAAAAAACTTACTTTCCAGAATGCTTTTTCTTTAATTTTTCTCATGCTTACTTAACCACGTTTTTTTTGCCTTTTGTAAACAAATTAAAAATCTGATCTTTTCTTGCTGTTTTTTCTTGATCAATGAAGAATAGAAACCCTTGATTATTGAACGGTCGCTTATTTGCTTCATATTTTAGCGTTTGATCCCGATCAATTCGTACATAGGTTTTTCCATTCGTTCTACTGATAATACCGATATATTCTCTATCAAATATATTTTGTTCCGTTATAACACCATTTCCAATAAATTCGCCCAATTTGTTCGGTTTAAGACGAAGAGTAAGTAAGTTCTCGTTATTATTGGTATCAAATTCAACGGTTGTATCTTTTCCTAAATGTACAAATAAAGCGCCATCTACTGTTTTTTTCATCTATATGTTCCTCCAATCAATCGACTAAAGAGCCTTGTACAACTACTCGATTAGTCGTGTCATAAATATTTTCGCATGTAATTAATGTAACGACTGCCTCATCCTGATCTTCTAGACATGACGTATCTTTATAATTCACAATTTCTACAGACGTTGTTCGATAATGAAATGTTTTCCCAGATTCATTATTTTTCAAATAAATATCATCGCCTTCTTTTACCTTATATAACGAAGTAAACATCAATCCTTCTTGACCCATGTTATGACTAGCTAACGCATAGTTGTTTCCTTTACCCATCACAGAATTAGGAAAAATTGTTGTTGCTGCGTACAACATTCTTTCGTATGTTGTACCTTCCAAAATGTTGATATCAAGGTTAATCGAAGGAATTTCAACAGTTCCAACGTAAATTGAATTTAAATCATCCACGTGTGCTTGCGCTTCTTCAATTTCTTCTATTGTTGGGCGATTCATAGCTTCATAATCAGCAAAGCCATTCTCGTCTAACTCACTGACATCATTCGCTAATTGAATGCGCTCATCTGTATTCATACCTTTTCTTGTTTTTAGTACTTCTACTGCTTCACTAGATACTGTTTCTTCTGTTACTTGAACGTTGTTAGAATCTGTTAGTGTTTGATAACCTAAAAAACTACTTACTCCAAAAATACTAATTAACGCAACCAGTGTTAAAACTTTTCCCTTTTTTGTTTTTAAAAATTTTTTCATATATTCTCCTTAAAAATAGAAGAAGAAGGAATAATTGCTCCTTCTTCTTCCTGTTTTATTTCATTGCTTTATTTCTTGAATAATTTAGCAAAACCAAATAATGAAACGGTTGTACCAGCAGTAGCCATAACTGCTTTCAACACACCATTTCCTGAAGTTTCAGCTTTCGTTTCTGCACTAGCATCTACTCCTGTTTTAGGTAAGGTTGAAGGCAAGACTTTTGCTCCTGTATCTTCTTCAACAGGTTCTTTTGGTGCTTCAGAAGGCGTCGTTTCAGGTTCTTTAGGCGTTTCTGGTTTTTCGTCTTCCGGAACTAAACGATCCACTTCGTTTGTATCTTTGTCATTATCGCCAATTGTTTCAGTTGCAACGTTTGGTACAATCGCATAGCCATCTTCTTGTTCAAGTAATGAGTAGTCTAAATCTTTGCTTAATGTTCCGCTAAATGTTAAACGATAGTGTTTGCCTGCTAATAGTGAACTTTTTTCTTTTGATAACGTCCACTTGATTTGTCCTGTTTTACTGTCTGCAGTTAATGACCCTTCAGACGTAATATCTGTCCATTTCGCATCTTTCACATCGACTGTTTCTTTGCTAGTAGACGTGTCTTTATCTTTATCAGAATCAACCTCTTCATCTAATACTTTGATTGCTGAAATCAACGCATCAATATCTGTTTGTAGAACTTTATCTGATACATCTTCTTTCGCTAAATCTTCTTTTGCTGTGTCTGTGAACTCTTGTAGTGTCGCAATTGCAGTTTCATCATAGCTCTTTGAATCAGCAAGATATTCTTCTGCTTTAACGATCCATTTGTTCAACGTAACTTTCAAATCTTCATCTTCTACATCAGTAGTTGAATTATCTACATTGCTGTTGCTTTCAGACACGTTGTCATCAGTCATTTCTACTTTGACGGAATCAGAATCAATATCAACATAATCTGAAACATTATCTGTTAATGAAAACTCTTTTCCAGCGATTGAATACGGTGCTTGATTACGAATAGAATAGCTTACGCTATCACCTTTTTTTCCTTGTAACGCATCAGTTGTTTCTTCACCATTTTCGTCAACATTATATTTTTGTGGATCAGAATCATAATCCTTTACAACTGTGTCAGTTGGTGGTGTTGTTTTTTCTTCACCATCAATGATCGCCTTTGCCTCATTCGGGAAATGATACAATCCGTCTTCACCTAGATATTCCGATAAATCAGCTCCAGCTCGAACTTCCGTATCAAATTCGAAAGAGTACGTATGTGCGTAGAAATCTGGATTACTCAATGCTTCTTCAGTCGCTACCATACGAATATTATTGCCTTCAGACATATCTTTAAACCAACTTGAACGGTCTGTTCCTGTTTCATCAGAAGTTCTAACATCAGACATACGTTTTAGCGCTGGAATAATCGTATCTAACAGTTCATATGATTTATGGTGGAATTTTTCTAGTTCACCGGGAATAATTTGATAAATCGTATAAGTGAATCCTTCTTTCATTTCGTTTAACGTATTATTGATTACGTCTAACTCATCAGAATCGGATACTACTTTCGTTGGCGCAGGTACTTCTGACTGCGCAGGTTTCACTGCCGTATTTCCTTGCCATGCGTACTCCCAGTCGTTTTCCTCCGTCCATTCCTTTGCGGGATCAGCATTCGTGCTGAATGTATAACTAAAATCAGATACATCTCGGAATAACACCGTAAACATGGCCCATGGATCCAAATCGTCACTACCTTCATTGTTCACTTCAGCAAACTTTTTCGAACCATCTTCCAAAGTTTTTGTTTGTAACCAACTATCTGAAGAAACTAAAATTCCATCTGATTTATCAACCATATCTTTATTAATCGTAACGGACTGTAACCAATCGATATCTGACCATGTATAGTAAAATTTAAGCGGAATTTGTTCATTTGTACCAGCCTTTAAAAATTCCACATCAAACGTAATATCAACCATGCGATTGATCCATGAACCGATTTGATCTTCTACATTCATCGCTAAAGTACCAATCTGACCTTGATCGTAGCCAGTGAAATCTTTTACATTCATTTTCATATCAACATCTTGTCCATTAGCAGAAACATGGTGATAAATAACTCCTGTTTCACCTTTGACAATGTCTTTCTCATTGATATGAATTCCTCTTGAACTTAACGAACCATCAGGTTGTCGTAAGCCGTCTTCCCATCCTTCACCAATTGTTTCAACGGTTGTTTTTCCTTCAATGAATCCAGCCGAGAAATCATAATCAGAAGAAATGATTGTTTTATCATCTACAATTGTTGATTCTGGATCATCGAGTACAGAAATATAATCACTTGAAGCAAACGAACTGATTGCTTTTTTTGCGTCTGATTTCCCTAATGCTTTTTCATATTTTGTTGGACTTTCTACTTTTTGCTCATTGCCTTTTTCTGCAAGTACAATGGTACTTGTTGTCGCAACACCTGCCACAGTCGCACCTAACATCATTGTTGCAGCAAGTCTTTTTTTCCATACCTTTTTTTGTTTATTGCTTAATTTACTCATTTTCCATCCTCTTTCTAAACCAAATTATTTTTATCTATATAAAAAAGGACATGAAATTCATGCCCCTTGTGTTTTACCTATTTATTTTTTGATTCATGGATCACCACGAATACGAACCTTGAACTCATACCTCATGATTACCTCCTTAACTGGCACAAAAAGAGTAGCGAATCATTTAATTCACTACTCCTTAAATCTCTCCTTGTTCTGTCATCGTTGTTACAAGTTCAAAAAAGTGGTCTGCTTGTTCTTTTAGTTCAAAATATTTATAAAGCTGATTACAATAGTAAGGCTTTTGAAGTTTAGTAATACAGATACTCACTACAAATTCCTTCCCTTGTTGCATGAATAGAACCTCTGTATCTTTTCCAATCGCTTTTCTTGCCAGTAACATTGATGTTTCTTTCATCTTATCCTCCTTGAATATGACTAAACATCAGATTTATTTTTTATTCCATTCGTTTATGGTAAACTCTTTGGATAATGAATGTATACATTCATTACCATATGCAGGCGGAGTTGCTTGACGGAAACAGGCAACTCCATTCTTCAATATTCTGTGAGGTAGCGAGTGGTCTGCTACCTCTTTTTTATTTTTGCAAATAAAAAAAGCAGTGAATTATTCAATTCTCTGCTTAATAAAAATTATTTTTGTGTATTAAACGTTAATTTACTACGAGTTGACGATCAATTGTTGCTTTTCCTGTTGCATAATCAAATATTACTTTAGGTTGTACGTTAAACTCATAGACATTAAAGTCCAATGTTCCGTTTGTATCTTTTGCTTGTAGCCAGTAACCTCTTGGCATCAACTCATCCCCACGAAAAATGGTAGTAATTTGATAAACAATTTTGTTTTCATTCATTTTTTGTGCATTACGAACCATTTCTTCATACTTTGTTTGTACTTTTTGATTTGAATAAGCTGTTTGTGTTGCTAAATTTTTAGGATTATCTTCGCTACCATCTTCACCTTGTACATAGTTTCCATCTGAATCAAAATTGAAACTCGACGTATACGAAAGTAGGTGCCCTCGATTTTGAATGGTTTCACCATCTACAGTTTTTTGATTCCAGCCTGTCGGTTGCCATACTTGTCTAGATCGCCCTTCAGATTTGCCAAGGTTATTCTTATTGATGTAAGCAGTGACTGTAGTTGTTCTGTTTAAATAATCTAAATCGCCATAATAAACACGGTTTTCTATCCATTCATTTGTATCTAACGTACTGTTATTCCCATTCACTTCAATGACCGCTAAATCACCACTTGAAAAATCAAGATCTGAAAGCTGTTCATAGATGCTTAAATCTATTTCATTTCCTGTATTGCTATTAAACTGGTTATTCACTAATTCTAGTGTCTGATTTGTAGAATTTGAGTCATCCGTCAATAGTCCTTCGTTTGAAACATATTCATAACCACCAAGAGCAAGTACAGCAATAGCTGTTATTAGTGCAGGAATTTTCTTATTTCTTTTTTTCTTCTTATTCATGATCTCCTCCAACTGATAGTCTAAAATTCTATTTTAACTTTTTTTATAGACACTAGAGATTAGCAATTCTTTCTAAAACCATTTCTATTTTACCTGCCTCATCTTTCACGTAATTACGCTGAATTGCTTTTGGATCTTTTAATCTGCTAATTATTTGAAACTCGGTGATTTTTAAACTCTCTGAACACTCTTTGACACTTAATTTCTTTTTATGATTTTCTTTCATTAGCTCTAAAATCTTCGTTTCCATACTGTTGACTTTTGTCATACTCATCTTTTTTCTTCCTCTCAATTTTTTGATTGTGTTTCTCTATGTCTAACTGATTGCAATTTTGTCATTCTATTTCATCGAAGCATTGATATACTATTCAATTTAGTACATATTTGATCCTTTTGTTTGTTAGCTTTTAAGCTACTTTTTTCTACAGGTTATTTTTTTCGCAAGGTTTCTAGCGTCAGCAACCTCAAACTCTCGAAAAGTAACACGGCTCCCTTAAATCTGATCATCGCACCTGTTCTTTTCTGTGTGTGTCATACCCATCAACATACCGCAAACTTCTACAAGCTCTAGCCGTACTCTTATAGGTGATTTATCCTTACTAAGCCCTTGTTAGACACGCTGATTAACTTAGTAAGTCCTGTAGTTATCCAATTTTCAATGTTCTCCCGAAAACTTCAAATTAGTTGACGTGTATTGTTCAGGGTTCGAAAACTACTTCCTTCACCAGCAACATAAGGCACATTATACTCTATGTTGTTTCGTGTCCGTGTTCTAATTTTGTCTGTTTCTTCGGTAGCTTTTAACCAACTACTAGAATTTGCTAGTAAAAACTAACAAACAAAAGGATCAAGTATTTAACTAAAAATTTAACTGACAACTTTTTTTATATGCTGAATCATATCCTTATTCCAGTTATACAATTCTTTTTGTTCTAACTTTCGATAACTTTTCTCAGATTCTACTAAGAGTAATTTTCGTTTTTTTAATTTGGCAAAATCATGATTTGAAATTTGTAAAGGTAAGTCAGAACAACCTCTGCAAGCAACTGTTTTCCCATCAACATAGATACTTTTTATTTGATCGAAAAATTTTTTAAGCTCGTGATTATTCGTTATTTCTTTAGTGCTTATGACTGTGACTTTCCCAGAATAATCGACGACTATTCTTTTCACTGTTCGATTTGAATATTTAACATGCTGTCGATTGAATAAAACAAATTCACACGTAATTCTTTTTAGATCCACTGGTTTTAACTCCATTTTTGATCATCCTTTCTTTTTCAGATTTCATTATCAATTCTCTTCCAGATACGAAAACTCTTTCCTGTTCAGATCTACATAGTTCTTTCTGGCGTAGTTTCTTACAGTCACTATCGTTTTTTTTATAAATGCAGCTACTTTTCTCGCATCCCCACTGACCAACATTTTTCCTTGATGATAAACAACAATTGTTTTGGCTCTAGGTTCGTCGTTTGTGTTTTTTTTACTCAATTTTTTAGATAGCGTCTGCACAATACGTACAACTTCCTCATTTTCTTGCCAGCCTGGTTGCGTCAAACGAGCAATTTCATCCATTATTTCTTTTTTCGTCATAACAAATACCTGTCTTTCATTAAACTTAGAGATTTTCGATACTGAATTTAAGATATTTTTTCCAAAAATGATTGAATAGAGCCAGTCTCTGGATCGATTTTATACGTTCTTCTCACAAAATTTGCATGCTTTAATTTACTAAGTAGTGCTATTTCACTCATTTTGAAAAATGTAGCACATTCTTTCACAGACATTTTTCTTTTATGTTTTGATTTCATTAAATTAATTATCTTTTCTTCCAAAAAACTCACTCCTTATTTTTTAAATCTGCTTCTTATCAAATAGTCATTGTCAATCAATTCTTCAAGTGTGTTGCACGGATAGATTTTGATATCAGAACGTTTTTGGTGCTCTTTTACTAACCACTCCAATTTTTCAATAGCAGCGTCAGATAGAGCAAATTTTTTCCTATTTTTCTTGGTTGACATCAGGTGTCCCCTCTCTTTCGGCTGGGTGTCCCCCGCTTATTATTCATTTTCTTTCACCTGTAAAGATCACAAAATCTTTCATACTAATCTCTCCGTTTCGTCAGCAATAAAATCAACATTCCCCAAAATTTCTAGTTCGCCATCTGGATACACATCTAGCCAATCATGAGCGCCGTTAAAATCATTAAAAGCATTTAAACCCTTCGTTTTGTGATGATGATTGACACCAAATCCAACTAATAAAATCTCACCTTGTGACGTACGAACAGCGTCATGATATTTGATTATTTTCCCATTTTTGTCTTTTACCTCTTCAACACAATTTTTGTAATTTTCGTAGCTCATTCTGCTTCCTCCTGTTCCAATCCCCATTCTGCGAACGCTACTAGGACTTCAAATTCTTCTCTATCACTTAAATGATTGTAGTGACTAACAATTTCTGTAGGCATTTTTGCAACTGATTTTCTTACTAAATTCATCGGATAGACAGGCTTTTTACCTTTACAAGTATTCTCTTTCAACCACTTCAACACGATTTTCTGGTTGTCGTTGAGTTGTGGTTTCTGACTTACTATTTCATAAATCTTTTCGCAAATATAAGCTTTACGTAGATAAAATTCATCATCCGTACCTTTGATGATATAATCTCCGTAATTTGCTTGTGTAATACCTTCTAAATTTGAAATACATAGATCGTATTCTCTTGTTTCTGTATTAGGAACTAGTTCACCGTTACACCACTCTTTCACTTCTAACAGATTTTCATTAGTTAGCTGCATAGCTTCAACAACCGCTGGTTTCTTTCTATATTTCATCCTTCTACCACCTCCAAAAATGGCTTGATTTTTTGAATACCTTTTAAAAGGCCCTTCATTTTTTCTTTATCTAAATGACTGACAACGTCATAATAAAGATCAGATTCAAGCTTCAAGAGCTGACTTTTTACATAATCTTCATCAAATTCATAATCTGGCGTTATTAACATCATTTCTAATCCATAGCTGTGTTTTCCTAGAATGATACTTGCACCAAATCCATTTTCAAAAATGTATATAATTTGCTCATTAGGATTATCTTTATATCCTCGCTTTTTAAATTCCTCCAACTCTTCAATTAACGGTATTTGTTTCATCCTTTACCTCTTCAACACAATTTTTGTAATTTTCGTAGCTCATTCTGTTTCCTCCTGTTCATCTCTCTCAAAAGTTTCAGCCTATTATTCTAGCTCTCTTGCTCCGTTTAGTTGAATACTATTTTTTTCAATATCAAAGGAGATGGCTTTTAGAGGTTGAAATTCTCCTCTTTGATAGCCTGCGAAATGAGTGACTCCTTCGTAATACTCAGTTGTTGAAACTAAGATTTCAGCATCTGGATTTTGTTGAAAAATACTAATCAATTCTTTTGCCTTCATCATCTCTCCTCCAGATATGAAAATTGTTTACCACTTCTTATAAATGGTTACTTCTAAGTCCTTTAGTAGCCTTGCTGATTATTTGTATTACTTCTGCCATGGTGATTTGCGTTTTTTCAGTTCTTTTTCTCGTTTTCTTCGTAACCGTTCATCTTGTTTTTCAATCATTTCAATCATTTCGTAAGCAGCAAGTTCTGAGGATTGCTTATACTTGTTTTCTCTTTTCAGCCAACTGTTTTCTCTTGTTGCGATTAATAATTTTCCAGGACTTGACCGTTGAGCGATGACTTGATTCTTTTTATCAAAAAGTAATTTTATGCTAGGAAATATTTTATCTACTTTGGCTCTACGAATGATAATTTCAGTTGGGTTCCCATCTTCGTACCAGATCGCATATCTTTCAGCATAGCCTTTAGCTAAATTCCATCTCTGACCATTAAACAGTTGGACTTTCGTTTCAACACTTCTTGGATCTGCAGGTGTCACTATTAATCCAGGCGTCATATTTCATCACTCTTTCTTTTAGTTTGACATTCTCAAATGTTGCATAACTAGCTCTATAGAGTATCTATTAGTTGTTTTATATGTTTTAAAAAATTTAGTATATATTATATTTCCTTTTCCAACTTTACGTAATAAATAATTTAGAGTTCCTCTTCTAACCAGTTAGCTATACTGACTTTCGGAAGGGTATTATCCATAGCCAATTTTCTTGTCGGAACAATTGTATTCATAAACCAATTACGTACGTAAACGTGAATTACATTTTTTATATCTTTCACTTTTTCTGTTTTTTGTAGCATGTATGCTCTGTGTAACGTTGTGTACAATTCAGCTTCTGCATTTATCCCATATGATTCTAGTTCTTCAAATACGATATATTCTCCTATTTTTTGTTGTGCTCTTACTTTTGCATTATGGATTGCTTTGACTGTTTCTTTTGCTTCTTTAATGGAATTGGAAAATTTTTGAATGAGTGTTAGTGCGTTTTCAGGAATAAACGTTCGACCAAACGATTGAATAGTTGTTGAGAAATTACTTAGTAATATTCGTTCGTTTTTTTCTTCTTTGACAGCTGCTGTTTCTTTCTTCTTGTCTTCTATTTGGTTGACGTTATCTTTAGCCGCAGCTCCTTTTTCCGCTTTCTTCTTTGGCTTTTTTTCCAATTTGTTTGGTCTGTTGTACTCATCTTTGTCTGATGAGTCTAACGCCCCCAAATACAGTAAGGATGCTTGAAACTTACTAGTACCATCTTCCATTCTCATCGGAGGTCTACGAACAACCTTCAAAAGTCCATGATCAATCAATTCTTGTTTAATTAGTGAGACTGCACGATTCGCTCTTCCTAAATTTTGCATTAGTTCCTCGTTCGTGTAATAGAAATAAGTGTCCCCAAATTGATCTTTATATCCGTTAGCCTCTGAGCAGTGATGTCTATTCAAAAACAAAGTGTAGGCCATCTTTGCACCTAGCGATAAATCTTTATATTTCTCATTTTTCATCAATCCGATAGGCATTTGATAAAAGCTCTGATTCGTTTCTTCTGTTTTTAACTGGACAAATTTCATTTTTAGGAACTCCTTTATTTTGTAATTGACTAATTAAATATTTTGGTTTATAGGTTGTTCACATGGTGGAGCTTAACAAAAACAAAAAAGAGGGAGAAACATCCACTAGCACTACACTAATGAACGATTCTCCCTCTTTTAATCTACAGTTTCCCTACAAATCCCCACGTAGACACTAAAAATTCCTTTTAGTTTTAAGTTCAATAAATTTGAATGTGAATGGTGGATCAGCATTGAACTTTGCAAGTTTTTCACAAATAAAATTATTAAAAATACTACTAAAATATGTTATAGTATCTTATGTTGCAGGTAAAACTGTAACATTAAAAGGGGCTCATCGGACATAAGAGGTGCTTTCTTATGTTCGAACGACATGGCTTCTATGACCTGAATTCTGGACGGCAATCCTAAATTCGGCGAGAAGTCACTGTCGGCCTCCTTTTCTTGTTAAGTTCCACGATATGAACAACAAAAAAATATTATTTATTTAATTAAAATGATTCTTGTTATTTGTCATTTAATACGCTACCACAGAATCTTTTTTTTGTACAATACTTTTTGTAGCTTTCTTTAGCCACAATTACCAAAAACGCACAAAACCCTTGATATACATGGGTTTATTTTTTTACATAAAACTTGCGAATAAAATTGACAAAGAAGTTGTCATATGGTGAATTCTTGACATCATTTTTACCTCACCTCCGATTGAAAAATTCTTAGAAGTACTTCTGAAATAATTATATCAGAAAAAAAAGCGTTTTTTCTTCATTTGCAGAATACGCAAAAAAAACACGGTTTTCGGACTTTTTTTAATCATGTTTTAATAAAAAGGCTTTTTTTTTTGCAAAATACGCAAAAAGTTTTTCTTGCATTATGTTTGTGAGTGTGTTAGAAAATAGCTTTTTTAATCAGCCGGCATTTTTTCTTGAGCTAATTTTAAATCTTTATCTACGATCATACTTTCTAACTGTGCTTCAATTCCTTTAGCGAATACATCCTCACCTAGATTTTTCAATGCATTGATATACAGTTCTGTCTCCGTAATAATTTTTCTATCTAATTTTTTTGAAAGAGCTAAAAAGTTTTCATTTATTTTTGTATTTAAGCCGAATCGTAAATTAGGAAAACAATTAAGATAAGCGGTTAATTCGTTTAATGAATCTTTAGCTAGATCTAAATCACCATGATCAATAAATTCATCAAAAGAATTTGAAATAAATTCTCTAACAGCTGCTCTATCATCAGCACTTATCCCAAATATATAATCATATTGTAATGGAACCACCTTTTGATAGATTTCTTTCAAGAAATCATAAGGTACTTCTCTCGCAGTGCCTGCAAGAATATATAATTCTGTGGCTGTTACCAACTCACCATTTCCAACATTTTTGACGATAAATTCAATACAATCATCTGGTAATCCACTAAACGCTCTTTTCTCCAATTTGGGAATAATAAAGTTTTCAACCCGCACATATTGTAAAAAAGTACTTAAATTAGCAAAGCGTTTTTCTTTGTAGTAATTCACCATTTCTTTTGCATCAGTTTCATCACCATCTGGTAATGATTTAATATATTTTCGGTATTTAAGCAGCATTTTCTCTTCTTCAGTATTCTTATTCAAAAAATAGCTAAATTCAGACATAGTAATCCCACAATAATCACAGAACAGACTAATTTCTCTAAAATCAGGAATGGATTTCCCATTTAGTATTCTAGACAATCTCGAAGAAGAAAAAATATTCTCAGCTACAAATTCTTTTCCAGAGATATTTTTTATAGTCATCACACGCTTACATGCTAATCCAATATTCTTAGAATCCATAGTCAAAAACTCCTTTTTAAACAACTTTGTTTACAATGACATCCTAACATTACATCCTGCATCATTATGTGCAAAAAGTGGAACTTAAACTTGCTAATTGTGTTAATAAAATGAATTTGTGACTGAACTATTTTAGTCACTCTTCTAGCCAGTTAGTCATCAAGACTGTATCTCCGTTTTTTTGTGTATCTTGCTGTTTTTTGGCAGCAATCGGATGTTCAATAAACCAGTTTTTTACATAAACAAAAATTAGATTTTGGATATTTTGAACTTTCTCTGTTCGTTGTTTTTGATAAGCTTTTAGTAACGTTGTGTATAGAGCTTGTTCTGCATTTATGCCGTAACTATCGATTTCCTCGAATACAACAATCGTATTCATTTCTTTTTCAGCTTTTGCTTTTGCATTGTGTATGGTTTACACTGTTTGTTGTGCTTCTTCGTAACTAGAATAAAAAGTTTTAATTAAGCCTAATACACGTTCAGGAACGAATGTTCCAGTGCTCGATTCCTGCATGATGGGTTCAAACTCATTGAGCAACAATTGATATTGTAGCTGGTCTTTTTCAGTGTCTATTAGTGTCTAAAACGGCCAACAATAAAAGTATAAGTTAAATATTAATCTATAAAAACGTTGAAATATAAGCAAAACAAAAAGTATAAACTATACTTTTTGTCAAAGGTATAAGTTATACTTTTAATCACTAATGTATAACTTATACCTTAATGATTTGGTAAAAAAATTTTTTAATCTATTTGTGTCTTTAATTTTCGCTGCTGATTTGAAGTAAATTGATCGTATTCATTTTCTAGTATCAATAATTTTTCATAGACATTAGACATGTTTAAGCTCGCTGCAAGTCCTAAGTCATAAATGAAACCTATGAAATAATCGAGCTATCTTCTTATTCTAAATAAATGGAAGAATAATACTCCTTAGAAATAGGAACTGCCTTACTTAATTCTGAAATCTGTCTCCCTAATAATCGACAACTAGTTTCCTGGGCGAACGTATAAACCAAATATTCTGAACCATCTTTGAACAAGAGAGAATAGACTTGATACACTTTTTTTGGCTTCGCTTTTTCCTTTTTGGGGACTGCGGCCAACTGTTGAATCACTGGTTGTTTCACTTCGTGTGTTTTTCATACTGCATTAATTTTTTTACAGTAGGCTGTAGCTTATCTTGGATTTCTTGATACTTTTCACAGTATAGACAATAACGATCCTTACCAATCGGATGAAACAAATCCGGATCAGACATATGTTTCTTTTTTATTTCTTGCAATTTCTCCTCGTAAAAATATTTCATTGTCAGCATTTGTTTGTACTCTGATCGATTCAATTCTTTTACTCCTTTTGTATATTATCTACACATAATAAATTTTTCTTCAAATAGCTTTCTATTTATTCTATCACACATCAATTCCCTTTATTTTCATTAAAAGGAATATTTATTTGCTTTATGATAGCAAATAAGCTATCACAAAAGTATGGATAAACCACAATTTGATTACGTTAAACGGAAAGACGGAACAAGCGAATTTGAAGATTTTTTGAACCCTATACCTGAAAAGGATTCTTCTAAATTATTAGCAATAATTGAAATAACAGAAGAAAAAGGATTGCTCATTGCTCAAAGAATGGAGTGGGTAAAAAATTAGATAATGATTTGTATGAATTACGTTCTAAAGTAGGAAAAAATATTCAACGAGCAATATATTTTCAAAAAATCGACAATGAATTTCTTATCACACATGGTTTTACTAAGAAAACTCAAAAGACCCCACAAAAAGAAATAAACCATGCAAAAAGTGTTAGAGAAAAATATTTGAAGGGAGAATTAATATGAGCATTAAAGATCTAATTGAAAAGAAAAAAGCGGAAAGTCCGACTTTTGCTCAAGAGTTTGAAGCAGAAAAACAGCGCTTAGAAATTGCAGTAGCAGTTACTGAATTAAGAAGCGAACTAGGGGTTTCCCAACGAGAATTTGCTGAAAAAGTTGGGAAACCGCAGAGTACGATTGCACGCATAGAGAATGGAAGCATGAATCCAAGTATAAAAATTTTATATGAAATTGCTGAAAAAGTTGGTAAGGAATTGCATGTAGAATTTAAATAATGACTATCCGTCAGGTTTAAACTGACGGAGTTTTTTTTTACTTATTTTACGTATTTGCAACGAGGATCTTTACTAAACAGAAAAAAAGCCAGACAATTGTCTGACTATAATAAACCTACATATTTTTTTCATTTAGCAATTGGAAGTCTTGATCAATGAATTGATAACAATTCCCACAATTTTTACAATGGTATTGTTTCGTTTGAATATTTTTCTGGATCAGCTCACCACAAGTACAATCGATCGATACAGCCGTTCTTCGTTCTAATCCATATAATGGGCGTCCCCAGAAAGTATAGCCTAATTGTTGTTCTTTCATTTGCTTCGTTCCTCCTTAAAAATATGTCTATTCGTATTTGATATAACGCTTCGTTCGATCAAAATGATACATCGTAAGGAGTGAACCTGACCTTAGAATGCTCGTATGAACATCGGCTTTTTGTTGTTATTCCTTTTTACTATAATATATCTTCATTTAGAGATTCCAATGCTGATTATTTTAGAAAAATCCCTATATCTTGTATTGTACCAAACTATGGTAATTTTAAGTGCACCCTAAATAGACATTATCCGATCATTGAAAAATCTAGTTTTCCAGTGTATGATTAGGGCGTATTTTAAATGGTCCAGGAAAGTGGGTAAAAATTTTGAAAATTGCTTATATTCGAGTTTCATCTATCGATCAAAATGAACAACGCCAAATTGAAGAAATGAAAAAGTTTGGTGCAGAAAAAATTTTCATTGAGAAACAATCTGGAGCAACGATTTCTCACCGACCCATTTTCCAGGAAACCTTAGACTTTGTCCGTGAACAGGATATTTTTATTGTGGAAGCCATCGATCGACTTGGACGTAATTATGACGAGATCATTGCTTCAGTTAATTATCTAAAGAAGAAAAATGTGCAGCTAATTATCACGAGTTTACCAATCATGGCTGAAGCCATTGGCAATCCTCTTCTGGATAAATTCATTAAAGATTTAATCATTCAAATTTTGGCCATGATCGCTGAACAAGAACGCACTGAATCTAAACGACGCCAGGCACAAGGAATTAAGATTGCAAAAGCCAACGGTGTTTACAAGGGACGTCCGAAACTTTATAGCGCAAACACAAAAAATCCTCAACGACGTTTAGTTTATGAAAACATCGTTAAGGATTTAAATGAAGGAATTGCTATTTCAAAGATTGCGAAAGACTACAATGTGACGAGACAAACCGTATATAGAATAAAAAAGGACAGCATGATCAACGACGGATAGTTGGTCATGCTGTTGTTTCTATTTTATTTACTTACTTTTTGAAATACTGTTCTAACTTTCATCAATAACTCCTCAACCAAACTATCATGTGCTTTTTCCAAGAAAATACAATCTCTGGCTTCATAATCAATTGTCGTTAATTGATCTAATAATACTTTTCCTGTTGTCTTCATTTCATATTTTGAATTAATATTTACATATAACGGATAGTTTCTAGTTGTACTAGAAATAGGAGCAACTGTAACAACATTACTATAATCTGCAATAATATCATGACTTAAAACAATATAAGGTCTTTTTCCTGTTTGTTCGTGTCCAGATCGAGGTGCTGTATTCAATAATAGAATATCGCCTTGTCTAGGCTTTCTCACCATTTTTCATTACCTACTGCTTCACCTAAGTTTTGAATCGTCACATGATTTCTTTCATCAGTATAATCTTCAAATAACTGCTCAATTGTTAACTCATTTTCTAAATTAGCAGCCTCGATGATTAGACGCTTTTGACCGTTTACTTCTTCTTGTATTATCTTCACTTTGTCTTCTGTATGAATTCCAAGATATTCCATAATATACTTTGGCAATCTAAGACCATTGCTATTTCCCCATTTTTTTATAGGTAGCATTTCCATATTAGACACCTCTTTCTGTATATACATAGTATAACATATCCAAGAAAGAATGTATATACATAATTATCCTTTCCTATTAAATTAGATTAACATCCTATGAATTTTTGAACCAACAGAAACCTTACTTTATCTTTTATTTCTCTTGCTCAACTTCAATGTCCTTTTCTAAATTAAGTTTTTCAGCAGATAAACAGAACGGACAAAAAAGCATATCCTGTTGGGCTTTTCTATTTTTTTACACCATCTCTTTAAATTTTTTCTAATGTGGGAAAACTCAATCTAGTTTATGCAAAGAATATGGGGGTTCACAAACAGCCATCTCACGATGGATCAAACTCTATTCTAGAGTTGAAATGGAATCGGGAGAGCTTCTTACTGCCAAGCAAGTGAGGGAACTCCAAAAACAAAAGGCTGCTTTAGAAGAGGAGAGCCTTATCTAAAAAAAAGCGATTGCCATATTCACGCCACACTCCACCAACGACAAAAGGCTATTTCCTTACTTCAATCAGAACACACAATTTCTAAATTATGTCGTGTGCTAAAAGTCAATCGTAGTAGGCTTTATAAATAAACAACAGAAAATCTTCCGCACGCTTTCTTGAAAATTAAGAATTAAAACGCCATACATTCTCTTCATTAGAAGAGGTAAAACTTGCTCGTTTTAGATATATCGAAGTTTTTTATAATCCTAGAAGACCTCATTCAGCAATTGATATGCTTTCTCCAAATTTAAAAGAAGAACTACACTGAAAATCTCTTTTTTTCTGTCTACTTTATTGACATCTATCCACTAATTGCTTAAAAGATTCAAGGTTAGTACTAGCACTTTGTTTTTCTTTACGTTCCATAATAGCGTCATATACTAGTGCATACCCCCTTCTAGCCAAACATTCTGTTCCGCTTTTTCTCTTTTCTTGTATTAATGGATACATAATAGCACTAATTATTGCTACTATTTTAGAAACTACTACAATCTATTGAGCAATATTACCAATGTTCATGCAATGATCCTCCTTTAATATTTTTAATTATTCTTCAGAAACAATGGCCAGTCAATTATCAATAATTCTCCTTTAGAATTTTTGGGTACAATTTCTTCAATTGAATGTTCTTTTAATACAGAAAGATAACTATTTTCTGCTTCTTTTAAAATATCTAATGTTAGATTACCATACTTATCTACAAGTTTATCAGATAAAAACATTGTATGTATAACATCAGTTTTGACATTATTTAAAAAACTATCTGAATTTTCAACTGCTTTAAAGACATCATAGAATGTGATATCTCTTACTGACTTATTTAAAGAATAGCCACCTGTTTTTGATGCTTCAGATTGAATAATACCAGCATTATTCAACTTTTTAGCAATTTTCTGTAAATATGTGTGGGAAACTCCCATTCGCTGACTTATTTCAGAAGATTTTAAATAAGATTTTTCCGGTAATTCAGCTAGCATTACAAGAATAGCAACAGATTGGATAAATGAATTACTTAATTTCAAACAATTACACCCTTTCTAAAATCTATTGACTTTTAATGTCTACAGTCGCACAACTAATATAGACTATATTAGTTATTCTTTCAATATAAATGGATTAAAAATTTGTCTTTTATAAAAAAATAGAGAAAAAATAGAGAAAAACTAGAGTAAGTAGAACCTAGATTTTTCTCTATCTTTATAGATATTTAACTATTTTAATTCCTCATATCCTTTCATATAATTTCTTACTTATTTTTTAAATTCTATTATTCTTAAAATGATAAGTTAGAACTACCTGACAATAAAATCCTTTAATCTATCAACTTCTACAATTTTTTTCTTTGTTTCTATCATTTTAAATTTTTAAAAATTTCCAATTTATAAAATTCGCATTTTCTGTTGACAAATAAAATCTATAGATTTATTATATCCGTAGTCAAAAGACATCTGCGGTTTGTGTGGGTTATAAAAATAAAGAGGTGTTTATTATAAAAAAGAAAATTGTTTTAGGATTCGTATTAATATTCTTATCCCTTATTCCAATGATTTATTCTGGATTGTTTTTAGGTGCATCATTAGATCCATATGGTAATATGGATCAGTTACCAGTAGCTATAGTCCATTCCGAAAAAAATATAATTCAAGAAAAATTATTTGAAGAAAAATTATTTGATCTAAAAGAAGAAACAAGCATGGATAGCGCGATGGAGAAGTTAAGAGATGGAAAAGTATATGCCATTATAAGTTTTGGTGAAGATTTTCAAGGTAAAATTACAACTTTTCCAAAGCTAAAAGAAAACGCTGAAATACAATTGATAACTTCTGAAGGACTTAATTCCTTTTCTTCAAAAGTCATCACTAGTACAATGAACCAATTTGTACAACATGTTAATGCAGAACTATCTTCTAAAATTATTGACAAAATGCAAGGCATGAATATTCCAGATTCAACTGGTTCTATCGTTAAATTACAGGTCAAAAATATTCATCCAGTAAAAAATAATGGTGAAGTAATGGCTCCATATCTATTTTCGTTAACACTTTTTGTTGCTGGGATATTTGTCAACCAATTTACAATGCGTAATTTTAAGAAAAAAGGAGAAAAATTTACAACGTACTGGACAAAACAATATGTTTTTCCTGTGATAATTGGCTTAGTTCAAGTACTTTTATTACTAAGTGGGAATTTCTTATTTATCCATATTCCAGTTAACTCACTCTATCAATTAATGGCTTTCTTATTTTTAACTTCTGCAACATTCTTGAGTATAATTGTAGGATTTAATAAATTGATTCCAGGAATTGGATCTTTAATTGTTTTAATTTTAACTATGTTCCAAACGTCAGCTGCAGCTGGCGTTTATCCTATTCTCTTAACCAATAGTCTATTTGAAAAAATTAATGCTTGTATTCCAATGACCTATACAATAAGAGGATTGAGAAGTATTATCAGTTTGGAAAGCATTAATTTAGCAGAAAATGTTTACGTATTAATCGGTTTCTTAATTTTTGGCCAATTCTTAATTTTACTTTCCTATTTAATACATGAACGACGCTTCAAAAAAACATCAAACTAAACAATAAAGGTGGGAGATAATAATGAGAATCTATAAAATTGATGCCGCTAAAAAAAGAAGGCGGAGATTAGAGAAAAAATTGACATGCTTCCATATCCGACGTATTCTACTCGAACAAGTATATTTTTCGTTTCATAACCATTTTCTTTTAAATATTTTTTGACTGTATTTGCGGTTGTTTTCATTTTCAATGTCTCTCCTTGTTTTTGATTTTGCCAAGTTCATTTCAGCAAGCGATTTGTGGGTGGCGAAAAAATTTGATTTTAAAAAATGTTACTGGTTTATTGTTTAGATTTCTCCTTTTTATTGTTTGAACTTGGATCATTTCGAGCTGAGCTGATAGCGGTTTGGCGTACTTATGATTTTCACCTGAAGCAGACATAAAAAGGTGTTGCGATTGCTAAAATTGCGAAAGACCATGACATTACAAGACAAACCGTATATAGAATAAAAAAAGATAGCATGACCAACGATTAACCATTAGTCATGCTTCTTTTATTATCTTCTCATCTTTAATTTCCTACATACAATTAATATCTATAGAGTTAAATCTTACTCAGAACAGATAAATTTCTCCTATTCCGTATACTATTGATATAATGAAATTTCTCATACTTAATTCAACTGATCTAAATTTTCTTTAGATTAAGAAACAGATAATTCTTTTTCTTTTGTATTACTAAAAGTTGTTAACATTTTTTTGACTTGAGAAATTTGATCTAAAAATTCCTGTTTGTTTTCCTTTGACTGCATTACTTTATTTAACGGTGCCATTACTTGTGCTACCAAAACAGATTCATTGTAACTTCCCTTAGCAGCTTCCATTTGATAAAATGTAATTCTTATCGCATTATTATCATCACCCATTTCTATACCAATATGCCAATTCTCTCCTTTGATTTGGGTCATCCCAGTTTGAACAAATCTAGCACCATCATTTGCTAAAATATCATCCAAATCATCTTCCGATAATCTTTCACCATCCAAATTAGCAACATCTCCTGTATAGGTAGGTAACATATATACTTCCACGTAAGACTTCAAGTCATTTCTACCAATAATTTCCCAAACAGCATCTTTTTCTTTATCCTCAGTAAGAGAGTTTTCCAACACCCAGAAACCTCCTGTTCTATATGTCTTATAACCCACTAACTCTTTTTCCCCATCCAGACCTACTAATTTTTTTACACCATTATCGGAAGTTCTAAGCTCTTGCTCACTAGAATATTTATTCCACATTCTTTCGTCTGCATCAACAGCCACTTCTTCGATACTATTTAATAACTCTTTTTGATTTTTTACGGTGTTATATTTTACTTCTTTGTTTTCTGTAGAAGAGCCTCTCTTATTTTCCATTGTATTTGTCGAGTTTTTAGTACATCCTGAGAAAACAATACTTCCAATTAAAACAGTTACAACTAAAAATTTTTTCATCTGTTACTCCATTCTTTGACCACTTTAATGAAAGGTATTTTTCTTTATAATGACTCTGAATCCTGATAACCTTGAGAATTCAGAATTCCTACATAGTCATAGGCAACATTATCTAGTAACGTCCGATAATTGTCAGAGAATGATCCCCCCATTTAATAGTACCATTGTGCCTATAGCTAACCATTCATTCTTTACTTTCATCTTTTAGTTTCCTTACTATACATTAAATTTTTGAAAAAATTGATTATCACTAAAATTATCCAAACTGAGATAAAAATCATTACTATTATCGGTTTAATAAAAGCGACTCCAATTATTAATAAAACTCCAATTAAAATCCATAAACTCGCCTCTATTTTTAAAGGGCGATTATTTACAGGTAACATATCTATATGAGTCTTTGTTAAATTTTTCCGTCCAGAAAATGAATAAAAGAATGAATTCTTAGCCGATAAAATTCCCAGATCTAAAAAGTCAGGACTTAAAGACATGTAATTTATAAAAAACAGTGCTACTATTTCATCAACGCTTTGATTATCTATCGTATATAAATTCAATTGAAAGTTCCCATTTATTTGAGTATTGGACTGGCAAAAAACAGCAACTGGGTTATTGTTTTTCATTATCGGATAAATATATCCTTTGATACCTGATGGAACACTGCTTAAACTATAAAAATTTTCATTATTTTGAAAGTAAGCTACCCATTGCTTCATCAAAAATAAATTATTTATTGAATTTTTTAGAATAAATTGATTATTTGAATCATCAATATCTTGGGCATAAATTTTTTTATTTTCTGAAAATATTTTTGGTGTATTAAATACTCTAAATTTCTGCTCATTCAATTCCAATTCATAATAATTTTTCTCATTTTTCGTTGCTTCTATCACTATTTTCCAATTATCAATAGAACTTTCAGTACCTATACTTTTTAATATTTGGAAATCTTTAATATCTCCATTAGTTGTAAGGTTTACCTGTGTAATTTTCATAACTTCCCCTCCGATAGAAAGCCCGAGCAAAATGGCCCTAAATTAAATTTTACTTCTGTCTTATCAGTGGTTACGCCAAGCTTTAGCCAAAGTCGCAACCCCTGTAACTGAAGCTCACTTTGCTTATCTCCCTTATTTGATTTAGCGACATATACATTAAGTCCGAAATCACCATCAAAAATATCTTTGTCTGATGAGACTTGTCATTGCAAAAATTAATATTAAAAATAATACGATTGGAATTATCATCATTTAGGACTTCCTTCTCTAATCAAATTGATTTATCCAAACGTTCAACTAGTTTCACAAAATCTAAATGATGGTTTCGATTTCCTACAACTCTACTTGAAATTTTAAAACTAACACTATTTCCTTCCAAATCTTTCATTGTAATAGTATATAGAAGTAAATTTTTCTTAATGCTTAAACTAGCAAGGTCCTTTTTAGAAATAATAGTAACTGCTTCTTTTAATTTTCCCAGCTGATTAACAGGTAAAATCTTTACATCATTTGTGCTAACGGCTAACCATACACCTTCAACAATATAATTACGTAAATCAAGTTCATTCGTTCTAATATATAACGGCTGACTAGTTTTTAGCGTAGCATATATGATAAGCTCATCCTCATTATATATATCTAATTGCTTTAATACTGAAATGATTTCATCGTGTTGTACGATTATTCCCATTTTACTACCTCTCTTACTACTTATTTATTACCATAGCTACTAAATAGATAACAGTCATTACGAAAAACAAATGTTTATTTCTTATATTTGAAGACAGGCCGATTATTTTCTTTCCATCAGGAGTTTGAAGAGTTGGTAAAAGCAAAAATGGCGTAACCGTCTCTACTAAAATGCGTCCAAGATATTGACTTAAATCCAAATATTCATATAGTTTAAACTCAATATATTCTCAAAATCACTATTCATACTCTCTTCTAATCTTTGTGGGTGTACCCAGTTAGATGACTCATCATAACTAATAAAATAATCAAGTGCCGACAAAAATTCATAACTTAGTTCCTTAACTGAATTTTTGTAGCAAGCTCATACCATAGTTTTATTCGATCTTTTCTATTATAACACTTTTCCATTCTTCTATTTTTTCTTGGTTTTCCTGAGTAAAAATATCCGATTTCTTCTTGTAGCCACTGCGCAATTGAATAGCTCGAGGTCACTTTTAAAGGTAGAAAATTTTCAAATGTTTTTCGTTCTTGCTTGATTTTTACGATTTTAACTGTCTTCATTGTCTTTCTTCACTTTCTTTTTAATTTTTTTGATTTTCAAACATACATTTTTTTAACGTTTTTCTGAAGGCAGAAGAACTTAATGTGTTAAAAATTTCAATTTTTAACACATTAGATTTCACTCCTTTAGTTGATTGTCTTAGTTCCATTTCTTCCCAACTGTTATCTTCGGCGTGCTTATGATTTACACCTGGGGCGTATAGAAAAAAAGGGAGTGCTGTAGGAAAAAAATTTTGAGTGGGCTTCTCAAAAATTTTTCCTCCCCTTTTTTTATGAATGTGGAAGGTGTATAAGCACTCTCGCCAATTCGATAGCAGCGTTCTCCGCTCGTTTGACCCAAACAATCAATAGGATTGAAACAATGAACCAGCGCTCTGACATTTTTTTAAATCTAAAAAATATTCTGGTACAGAATATTTCCACTTGCGGAAATCATTGTGTGCAATGAGGTTCCGCTTCTCTTATCTTTTGAACTTTTTAAGGAGTAACTACTTTGAAAAATAGACAACAAAAAAATCAGTTCAATTCCTTTTTAACAAGGTTTTGAACTGATTCATTCACGTTTATTTATATGCTATAATATGATCGACAGTAAAGTTTAATGACGGTGGCTATCCAATCGAAAGTGAGGTGGTGCGTATGATCGTACTTCCGAAATCTTATGAAAGGAGACGCCTTTTGTCCGCATATGAGACAATTCAAACTATTCTTGGCTTTGGTATGTTTACCATTGCTTTGATTGGTTTGGTTGTATCCATGCTTAAACACGACAAAAAGAAATAGCCGTCACTTTAGCGAGGACCGACTATCTCTTTTGTGATTAGTTAGTATCGTCACCGTTCTTTAAACGGTGCTGTCTAAGGGGAGTTGTTTGCGCAACTCCTCTTTTCATTTTTATTATAGCACGCTTTATAAAAGAAAACTAGATTCATGTTTTAGCCTCTAATGGAAAAATGGATCTCGTTTATTCATATGTTATAATGTGACCGACAGTAAAGTTTAATGATGGTGGCTATCCAATCGAAAGTGAGGTGGTGCGTATGATCGTACTTCCGAAATCTTATGAAAGGAGACGCCTTTTGTCCGCATATGAGACAATTCAAACTATTCTTGGCTTTGGTATGTTTACCATTGCTTTGATTGGTTTGGTTGTATCCATGCTTAAACACGACAAAAAGAAATAGCCGTCACTTTAGCGAGCAGACTAGCTATTTCTTCTTGAAATATTTAGATTAAATCGTCACCGTCTTTAACGGTGCTGTCTAAGGGGAGTTGTTTGCGCAACTCCTCTTTTCATTTTTATTATAGCACGCTTTATAAAAGAAAACTAGATTCATGTTTTAGCTTCTAATCGAAAAATGGATCTCATTTATTCATATGTTATAATGTGACCGACAGTAAAGTTTAATGACGGTGGCTATCCAATCGAAAGTGAGGTGGTGCGTATGATCGTACTTCCGAAATCTTATGAAAGGAGACGCCTTTTGCAGCTTGCAGAAATCACTGCTTTGATTGTAGTAATTACTACTTGTGGTAAAGCTCTTTTTGAGTTTTTAACCGCAATAGTAAAACTCATTCAAGCATTGACTGAAGCAAAAAAAAGCAAAAAGAAATAACCGTCACTTTAGCAGGAGCCGGTTATCTCTTTTAGATAATTAAAATTCTGTCACCGTCTTTAACGGTGCTGTCTAAGGGGAGTTGCTAGCGCAACTCCTCTTTTCATTTTTATTATAGCACGCTTTATAAAAGAAAACTAGATTCATGTTTTAGCTTCTAATCGAAAAATGGATCTCATTTATTCATATGTTATAATGTGACCGACAGTAAAGTTTAATGACGGTGGCTATCCAATCGAAAGTGAGGTGGTGCGTATGATCGTACTTCCGAAATCTTATGAAAGGAGACGCCTTTTGCAGCTTGCAGAAATCACTGCTTTGATTGTAGTAATTGCTACTTGTGGTAAAGCTCTTTTTGAGTTTTTAACCGCAATAGTAAAACTCATTCAAGCATTGACTGAAGCGAAAAAACGCCAAAAAAAGTAATCGTCAAACTTTAGCCGGAGCGACGATTACTTTCATGTAATATAAACTCTGTCACCGTCTTTAACGGTGCTGTCTAAGAGGAGTTGTTTGCGCAACTTCTCTTTTCGTTTTTATTATAGCACGCTTTATAAAAGAAAACTAGATTCATGTTTTAAGTTACCAATTGATATGTGAATCATCCAAAATCAATTCCTCCAATCGTTCTCGAAATTCATTTTATGAGAAAATATGAAAATGAGAAAAAACATCTTCTGCATTGACTGCTCGATCCTCAATTTCTTTTTTGTATCTTTCCAGTTCTTCTAAAATAATAGTTGAAGACGAGACATAAATTAAATGGGCATCTTTATGTTTGTTCAAATGATTAATGTATTTTACAAACACACCTTCCTTGTATCGACGTTTCGTTTTAATCGTCAACTCAATTTCAAAATACCAGTTAATACTTTTTCCTGTCTGCGATTCAAAACGTAAGAGAAAATCAGAAACAAAAAATACACGCTTGTTTTTACTTGGCTGCATGTCCTTTACTTCGTAAACTTGTCAGCGCTCACTTTGAATGTAACGTAAATGTTTTTGTTCTCCAACAACTTTTAAAGTTTCAAGCAAAGCCTCATTAATCAATGGTACCAGTTGTATTTTGGAACTTTCACTAAGGGATAGTATCCTTGAATTGATTGATAGCCAATTCGTTCCAAATAGTACACCTTCGTTTTTTTATCGTTGTCAGAAAGAAAACAATCAATTCATCTTTTTTTAAAGATACCAAGTGATTTCGGCATTCCCAAGTTTTGGTGGGACGTTGACGGTAGGGCTGTTGCTTTTTTTTTTGACCATTTACGCTGAGGTGGGTTCTACCCCACGTTGAGCGTAAATGGTCAAAAAAACTGTTCTTAGAAAGGTCTTATGCCCCAACGGTTTAGCCCGCCTTTTCATTTTTTGTCATTGTCTAGATCATGGAAGACTCATTGCCAAAATAAGGTGTTTATTTTTGAGTGCTTCTATGTTCCTTCAGCTATTTCACACTGGGTTCCTAACGTATACTTTACGTATTGGTTCATGACTATTTTGCCCTTTTCGATAGAAATAAAACTCACCTGTTCGTAAACTTTTTAGGTCGTTCGGGTGGATATTGAACTTGTCGACCATACGTTTTGTTCCACTTTCACCTGACCACGAAATCCTGTTCAAATTGTTAAAACCATCCGCTTGTTCAATCATTTCAGTGAGTTCTAAGTCACGATAAGTACCGAAAATTTCCGCCCAATAACTCGCTTCGTCCTTCTCATTTACCTATCCGACATATATGTGTTGACGTTCTCAACTAGTTGTTTCATGAGTGATTCATCAATCTTCGCAATATCTGTCATAGTTTGTGGACTGAAGATAGCGTGAACGCCTGCCCCACGTGCCTTGTTTGAAATCGCTATAAAGGACTCGTCCAGATAGCTTGCTGGTTCATCAAATAGTGTGAAAATTTCCTTCTTTTTTTCGACTCTTTTATAGATTTCTGCTGGTGAACTACTCACCACTTAGCTAAACCTAACGGTTCTTAACGCTTGAAGTGGGAGCTTCTTAGGAATAGAGCGTACTTGCAAGCATATTTCTTTACTCGCAGCGGTTTCTCTTCTTTACCAAGCTATCCCCGTAGTTCCTACGGTTTTTGATGATTGGATTTAAGCTAATCCCATGGAATGTAATCTTAGACCTTCGGTCAGAATATTGATACTAGCATTGATATCTCGGTCATGATGAGCATGACAAATAGGACAAGACCATTCTCGAATTTTGAGATTTTTCTTGCCATCATTATGTCCACACTCTGAACAGATTTGGCTTGATGGAAACCATTTATCAACTTTGATTATTTCACGTCCATACCAGTCAGCTTTGTATTGTAGCTTAGTCACAAAGCTAGACCACGACACATCAGAAATGCTTTTAGCCAGTTTATGATTGCGCAACATGCCTTTTGCGTTTAAGTCTTCAATACAGATAATATCGTGATTTTTGATAATCTCTGTACTTAACTTGTTTAGAAAGTCATTGCGTTGATTCATTACTTTTTCATGTAGTCGTGCAACTTTTCGTTTTTGTTTTTGGTAGTTTTTGGCTTCAAAGAGATTGATACCCTTCTTTTTGGCTAACAGTGCACGTCTTGATAACTTACGTTGTTCACGTTTTAGTTTCTGTGCCATTTTTGAAGTGAACTTATTATTATCAATCTTTTGACCATCAGAAAAAATGGCAAAATCAGTGATTCCAAGGTCAATTCCAATGGCAGAATTAGTTTCAGGAAACTCGACAACTTCTTCTTTGCACAGCAAAGAAATATGGTATTTCCCACTTGAATGACGAGATATTGTGGCAGATCTGATCATCCCTTTAGGTTGTCTATGGAGTTTAATCTTGACTAAAGACTTCAACTTAGGAATTTTAATGAATTTATTATCAATCAAAACGACTGTTCCATTTTGATTATTAGTAGTATAGCTTTGAACAGGATTTTTTTTGCTTTTGAAACGGGGAAATCCGACGGATTTATCACGAAAGAAGTTCTTATATGCCTTATCTAGATTGAGTTGGGCATTCGCTAAAGCAAGACTATCCACTTCTTTCAAGAATGGAAATTTCTTTTTATATTTTGCGGGTGTTGGAAAATTCATTTTTTTAGAAGAATCAGCTTTTACTTCTTCATAAGCTTTCATTCGGTCATCAAGCATTAGATTATAGACCTTACGGACACAACCAAAAGATTTAGCAAAGAATATTTCTTGTTCCTCTGTTGGATAAATTCTAAATTTGTATACTTTTAGTCGCTCCATAAGATTCACCTACTCTCTATTTGTGGTTATTACCTTGATTCTGAATATACTTTTTGATGACATCAATTGGCGCTCCACCAGTCGTCAACAGGCAGAAGCTTTTAGACCAAAACATTTCTTTCCAAAGAGATTGTTTTACTCTTGGATAATCACGCTTTATCAACCGTGAACTAGCACTTTTATAAGCGTTGATAAACTTTGTCAGTTCTGTTTTGGGTTGTGCTTTGAACATAATATGAACGTAGTCTTTGTCGTGATTCCACTCAACTAGAGTGATGTGATATGACTCTGCGATTCGTTCGAAAGTTCTTTTAGCAAATTCAGATATTTCATCATCAACCACTTGTCTACGGTATTTAGTTACCAGTACAAGATGATAATGGAGGAGAAACACTGAATGATTATTAGTATCTAGTTCCATTGTTATATCAGCTCATTTCTTATACAGACTGATTATAGTATAGAACAAAATAAAAAGGCAATCAGCCTTGTATGTCGGTTTTCATCACCCACCTATAGAGGATGGGCGACTTCTGCCTGAATTAAGTTAAATGTTTCAAGTCTCCAATGATAAAATGTGCCAATTGTTTGATAAATTCTTCATAGATTAACCTGTTCAATGATAAGTAAACTAACTGATTCTTACAATAAATTTCTTTGAAATCCAGTTCCAGTTCACAATGTTTTGTATCGAATAACTGCCCCACTTCACTATCAATCAACATGTTTATATTGGTCTGAAGTGACTCTGAAGTCGCATACAAATAGAACGGACTTTCCTTATATTCGTACCGAATGAATAACTGATTGAATAGCTTGCGATGGGTTTCTGATAACTCGTCAAACTGTTTATCGAATACAATGAGAACTATCTTAAAAGTTTCTTTTGTAACACACTCTTTTAAAGGAGCTACGATTCATCAGCGTCCCTTACTAATTTAATACCTTTTGTTCATCTAGTTGTAGTACTCTGTCCACTTTAATTATTTTGTTGTTTTTTCTAAAACGCTTGGTACCTGACTCGAAAATAGCATATAAACTATTTTCTTTAGAATAAATCTGCTCTAAATAAGGTGGTGCCTCAATCTCCTTAACTAAATCTTCTTTCAAAGAGAATGAATTCTTTTCATCATTATAAATCAATATTTTCGATTTCTCTGATCCATATGACTGAGAAAATAAAATATAGTTCTCATAGAATGTGACTCCTTGAATTTCTTTATTAATGTTATACGTCTGATCTGGTTTATCCTCAATTACGATTTTTCTATCAGATGTTTGCTTGACCGTTCCCTGTTCATTCAAAGTATATCTATTCAGTTTTCCATGTCTCTTATCAGAAAAGTCACCTATATAAAGAGCATGATTCTTATAGCCAATAAAAGATGCTTTATTTAAGTCAGTCAAATCAATTGTCTGGTTGTATTCAATAGGCTCATAGTTCTCACTGAATCGATATTTTTTTAAATCGGATAAAGAAATGGATGAAATCCTTGCTGTGGAAGTATTCCTTTTATCATTACAAACCCAAATATTTTGATTGACCGGATCATAGATAATACCTCCCACATGTGGATTACCATCCAAGACCACGGTCTTTATATACGAATGTGTCTTATTATCTAAAACATAGATCACTGAATTGTAATCCGTTTTGTGACTATAAGCGCTAATTAGCACATAGTCTTCTGCAACTGTTATCCCTTGCGGATCCATCTCGTCACTAATTTCTTGTTTTCCTGTTCGATTCGCTTTTAAAGTTTCTGTTTTTAAGAGACCAGGGATAACGTATGTACCGCTATCTTGCTTATCATTAGAAAAAGCTAAATCGTAAAACATAGGCATCTTCTCTAATTCCTTCTTTTGTTCATCTAAAGAATAAAGCGTGGGCTTCACGTTTGTTTGGTTTTTTCCGTTATCAGCTTCTCGATTTGAACAACCAGCTAAGCTAAGAATGAAAACACAAGCAAGGGCTAGTTTAACGTACCATTTCATAGAAGTTCCTCCTCAATTAAAAAAAGCATTTACTATCTAATGAATTGATTATTAGATAGTAAATGCCTAAAAGATTATTCCTATGGTTCTAGTGGAAGATCCACGTTGAATGTGTGGGTTTCATCATCATCTGCTTTAAAGCCGATTTCTAAAGACTTTATTTCTTCCAATTTTTGTTCTTCTTTAATTTTGAAATGTAGATACCCATCTTTATGTTTGTCATGGGTCAAAACTTCGTCATCCCAATCATCCTCAAATACAAGCGCTTCAACTTTTTCTCCATCATTTAAAATCAAATAAGCTTTATCAGGTTTGATGTGTTTGTCCTTTGAGTCTTCATTATACATTTTATATTTTATAGAGAGCAATGTACTGAACTTATCATCATTTTTATCTTTGTATTTATCGACATTAACAATTTTAATGTGATCAATCACAAATTTTGTATCATCCCAATCAGAATTTTCATAATCTGTTTGATAAGAAACTTCACTCTTTATCTTAGGATCAATTCCATTCGTTACGATATCCTTGAAATACCCATCATCTTTCAATGTTACTTCGTCTACCGCAACTTTTGTGGATGAACTACTCACAACTGTTTCTTTTCCAGACTCATCCACGATTTTTCCTGATTCTTCAGTTTTTGAACACGCACCTAGTGTTACCAATGTGATTGCTGCAAAACACATTCCGATTATTCTTTTTGATCTCATACTGTTTTCCTCCTCAATATTAATATTGTCAGATATACTCTGACTAGATATTCTTCAAACCAACTGATGGGTTTAAATTAGTAGATAGATGAATTGTTGCCAAATGTTCTTTGTCTTGTGACAATGGGTATAACAAAGTGAACCACGAAAGTCCAAAAGTTAGGGGAAGACTCTGTCACAATTCGCCAATTTTTTTGAAGATAAGGTCACTGACCACATTTTACTAAGAAGAACTTACATAAAATTATTTACAGCCTCAATCAAACTTTTTTATAAGTCAAAAAATCGACTTGCGTCGTGTAAAATATTTTTTATATCACGAATAGCTGTTTTTTGAGCGATGAACCGTTTAGCTTTGTTGGCATTACCAGTTAATGTATAAAGCTGTTTTTCAAGATCCTTTAATTTTTTATTGATTTTTTTTAAGGTCTTTACTTCACTTGAAGCCCAGTCATCAATAGCTTGTTCTTCATGAACTTCCTCTTTATCCTCTAGATTACCAAGCTTAGCTTCATTTTCTAAAATATAAGAAATGTTTGCTAATGCAGCTTGTTGTTCTGAGTAAATTAAATCAATATCATCACTTGTATTGATAATATCCAAGTCAGTATCAATATTAGTAATACTATCATTGATTTTTGATAATACTTTGCTTTCTTTTTTTTGAATGTTTACCATAATATAACCTTCTTTCAAAAATAATTATATAAATAAACAAAAAGCTTACAAATAAAAAAACGGACTAATTATGTGTAATAAAATAACGCTACAAAAAAGTTAGAGATTCTTACATATTTAAAGATTTCTGATAAGTAGAAGACAGCTAATAAATTAGGAATTGAATTTGTTTATCTACACAAATTATAGATCGATGAAAACTTTTAGTAAAAAAAATATTATTAATTGATGCGCAAGTAAGGCTTAAAAATTTAATCAGTATTAATAAAAAAACAGAAGAATTATTTATGTGACTATGTGATTGTATTGTACAAGTCCTTTTGTATAGATAACTATGACTTGTTTATCTGGTATATTATATTTTAATAACTATATTAAATATAAAGCAGGTTCAAGGAGTGGAAACACGTTTCTTATGACAGACTGCTAAGAAATGGAGCTAGTTATCATGAATATGTATAAATCAATAAATATGTTATTAAGGAAATTCGTTTTAATCTTAAAAAATGAAGATATGCGCAGTATCTTGTTTTTAATGATAATTACATTATTTGTGGGGACTATGGGGTTTTTCTTAATAGAGGATATTAGTATATTTAATTCCTTTTATTTAAGTTTTATTACCTTAACGACAATAGGCTTTGGAGATATACATCCAGTAACTATCTTAGGTAAAACATTTTTGATTATCTACGGAACTTTTGGAATGGGAGTGATGAGTATTTTTATTTCATCACTAGTAAAGTATTATATTCATTCACATGAGTCACATAAACGACATCAAAGTGATAAACATCAAGCATAATAATCAACTTTATTCTGTGGCTAATCAGACAAAGAAAATTCTGTAAAAATCAGAAAGAATCAGTATCTTATAATTTTTGAAGATACTGATTCTTTAATTACTACAGAGAACTTCAAAACAATAATCTTCCTGCAAGTTGGTGTGATAGCTATTCCCACGATGGAGGTGCCTCTTTAGCAATATGTTAATAAGGTTCGAGGCAGGGTCAATGGTTGAGAATCATAAAATAGGTTCAGGAAACTACTCTCAAGCAATCCATAGAACATATAAACCTGATTTATTATTTTCACCACTAGATTGGAGTGCACTTATGAAAGCAGATAAAAACTTAGTTCCTTTGAATGAACATTGTTTTTCGCTTTATACCTTTATACCACTTCTCGTGCCATTCAGAGACTTTATCGTCCAATGCTAGAGAAACATGGACTGACCTATCCTCAATATTTGATCTTAGTCATCCTTCACGATGAAAACACCCTTTCAGTAAAAATGATTGGTGAGAAGTTAGATTTATCAAGCAATACTCTGACACCTCTATTAAAGCGAATGGAACAACACGGATTAGTAAAACGAATTCGCAGTAAAGAAGATGAGCGTGTATTGCTGATTACTATTACCAAACTAGGAAAAACGACTCGAGAAGAAGCATATGATCTTCCGAATATTTTATTAGACCGTTCAACCCTTTCTTTTTTCCGAATGGAACGAACTAAACCGCTTACTTGATCGTTTATTTGAAGATACAAAAAATTGATTAGTTAATTAAAACATAAATATTTAATTTTATAGTCCAGTAGGATATTTCCTATTGGACTATAACTCATTGGTATTTTAGCAGGCATCTTGTCAAAATTGCCTGCATAATAATAGATGGGTGTATTGCCAATATCTATTTTTTTATTAGATAAAATATAATGTTCATAATTTCAGTTCTTAACAGCTCCTATCTTCATCGTTTAATTTTCATCAAAATTATTGATACTAATTAAGGGGCTAGCACTTATAGAATCAGATTGAAAGAAGTTTTTATCACTAATTTATTTATTCGTTATGCTCAATTATTGCTCTACCATTCAACGGTTGAATATCCCTATTATTATGAGAGTATAGTTTTTTAAAAGATTCAATTTGCTCTGGTGATACTTCAATGTTGTTTTTCATAACATACCATTCAACATTTTCAGTTAATGGGGGTGTTGTTAAAGAACCTAAATAATGATAGTAACTTTTATTAGTAGGAATCATATCATTTAAATTCTTAATAGGTTCTGGTTTCTCCTTGTTCACATCATCCAACACTTCTTGAAATCCTTTGTTTTCTGTTCCTTCTGTAAAAAAGACGCCTATTACTGCGATTCGTCCATCTTGAGACATATTAACAAAATGAGCTTCGATGGGATAATGTTCACCATCTACAGTATGCTCACTTTCCGCATGAAAATGGAATTGACTTAATTCAAAATTTCTTCCGTTAATGATAGCTTGTCCTCCTCCAGTAACCTGGATGCTGTGGCCATTATTTTCAACACTCGTGATATCCTTACTATAATCTAATGTAATTGTTCCATTATCTGGCGTCATTTTTTCAGTCTTATCCCCTAGAATGTCAATTGGAGATTGCATTTTTCCAGAAGTAAATTCCCAATCTGCTTGATCATCATAGTCAACATGGCCTGATTTTTCTGCATGTTTTGATGCCTCTGTGGTTGCCCATTCTTTTTCTGACGAATTAATTGTAGTATTACTTGAAGAACATCCAACAAATAATACAACGGTGCAGTTCAAAAGTAACATAACGAGCACTTTTCTTTTCATTTTTCATCCTTCTTAATATTAGTTTTCTCCAATATACATGAAATTAAAGTATTTAAGTGTCATATTTAGTTATTTATAATACCTATTTTTACCCACTTGAATATAAAGTACAGCATCATGTCAAATAGTTAAAAAAATTTACCAATAAATATTTGTAACTTGTTTTCCGGTCAATCGATAGTTCATGAGCTATTTCAATACCATTTTTATACCTCTCAATATTTCTTAAATAATCAAGTATTTCTATTTTTTTTCACATCATTATCAATAAAACAATTTATATCCATCTCAACCTCCTAAACATTTAAAATAATAGTGTAAACTATGAAATAACAGTGTACCATGATGAAATTGTCTAGATAAATTTCATCATGGTACACTGTTATTTTAAATGTTCATTATTTTTATAAGATATGAAAAGCTATAGAACTTATTGTTGTTAGTTAGTAACACAGGAGCTAACCTTTCGGTGGTGCACATCATAATTTTTTTTGGGTTTTCTTACAGCTAGCAATTAATCCACCTAATTTTAAAATTAGTCTAATGGGAAAATCTATTATTGCTGTAAAAGTGTTACAACTAAGTTTACTGCATACCTATAGCTTTATAAGTCGCAATATGGACATTATCTGATACAGAAGTAAACTCATCTTCGTTCCAAAGAATATCTTGATCTAATCTTTGAATTAGTGAAGTAACTAACTTTGTATGATTTTTAATCAACGGATTGTGTGGCTCAGGTGTAGGCATTATTAATAATTGACTATGTATGTCTAATACTTCGTTAAGTTTTCGATGGAAATTAACGAGTTCTTTAAAACCATAGTCACGAACCCCTGTAAAAAAGTAAAAACTTGTTTTTTTAGTAGCATACTTCATGTTTTTAAATATAATATCATTGTTAAAAATATTTTTTACTTGTTCTTCAAATAATTTATCATTGTTGAAAAAAAGATCTTTACCGCTATCACCAAAGCCATCAGTAGATATTCTTAAATCTGGTACCATTGCAAATACTTTATCAATAAACTTATTATGTAAAGCCATTAGAATAGATCCAGCACCGCCTTTAGAGCTACCCACCAAATAAACTTTTTGATAATTATTTTCCACTATAAGTTGTTCTATTTTTTGACTTAATTCTTCATAAATAAATTTACCATGATCAAAAATATACCAACCATAGAGCTTTGAGTAATAATCTTTTAAATACAAATAATCTCTTTTATCATTCCTTTGTGATAATTTCATAAAATGATAATAATTATGAAGATTTTTGACAGATTCTTCATCTATCTGTCCATTAACAATGCTTTTCGCGTACATTTCGTTTGTTTTAGAGAAAACTCCTTGTAATACAATAACTAATGTATCTGAATTATTCTTTATGTGTTTTCCCTCTATCATAACTTCCAAATTCTAACATCCCTTCTCAGATTAAAGAATACCAATTAGCTTAAATCCAGTAATAATTACAATAAAAAATAAAATTGTTACTGATATAATTGGAAACTTAAAAGAGTCATGTTTAATTTTTGTTCTTAACTTTCTTTCTTGCCCTGCCATCATTTTTTTTTGATATATTTTTTTTTCAGACCGACTCAGTTTATTAAAGTGATGGATAAACTTACTATATTCTAAACAAACGGTCTCACATTCTCCAAATTGTCGTAACTTGCCATAGTGAATCCAGGCAACAACATCAGCAATATCTCTCATTTGACTAGTCGCATGACTGACAAAAATAATAGTTTTTTTCTGACTTTTAAATTTTTCAATTTCGTCTAAGCATTTTCTATAAAAGGTTTGGTCGCCTACAGATAGCGCCTCATCAATAATTAAAATATCTGGATCTGTTTGTACAGCAATGCCAAAACCTAATTTTGCTCTCATCCCACTTGAATAATGCTTTAAAGGTTTATCAATAAAATCATATAATTCTGTAAATTCTATGATTTTATTGATTCTACGGTTAATCTCTTTATTACTGAACCCCATCAATAACATTTTCAGTCTAATATTTTCACGGCCTGTTAAATTTGGTTTAAGACCTGAACTGATCGCCAATAAAGAAGTAGTCCCTTTAAAATTAAATTCTCCGTATGTCGGTTTTAAGTGCTTAGCCAAAATATTCGCCAAAGTTGTCTTTCCTGAACCATTTAATCCAACTAACCCAACACATTGACCGGGCTTAAATGTGAATGTGATTTCATCCAAAGCTTCAAAATATTGATATCTTTTTCTATTTTTTTTATTATTCTTCTTACTATCCTTCTTTACATAATATAATTTAGTAATATTACGTACATTAATCTTTTCATTAGAATCTGATAAGAAAGTTTTTTCTTTAGCCAATAATTTCTCCTACTTTCTTGCTACATGTATTCTACAAAATCATTCTTATACTTTTCAGTAATATATATTCCTACAAGCAAAATTAAAGCGACGCTAGAAAAGAAATAAGCCATTTTGGGAATATTATGAAAAAACCATCCTCTTGAAAGAAGTGCATCTCTAAATCCTTCTATAATATAAACAAAAGGATTCAAAAGTAATAATTTAGCTAGTCTAGAATCAGTATTACTACTCACATTGATAACTGTGCCAGAAATAAAAAATAATAACCTCATACTTGAACTAATCAAAGGTTGTAAATCTCTAAACATAACGGTTATTGCAGAAGTAACTACAGAAATTGCAAGTAACGAAATTATCATGCAGAAAAAATAATAAATTAACTGTATCCATTCCAAAGTTGGATAAAATCCCTGGATTATGAAATAGAAAAGAAATAATCCCATCATGGTAAAAAAACTATTTAATCCTTTAAGAATAGAAATTGTAGGAAGGATTTCTACTGGAAATTTTGTTTTTGAAATTAAATTTAAGTTTTGATATATAGACCCTGACCCTACAACAATACTAGAACTGATGTAAAACCAAGGTATCATGCCTATCAACATCCAATCAATATATGGTATTTGAGAATTAATCATCGTTTGCCCTTTTAGTCGAACGCCAAAGACAAAATAATAAATCAAAATTTGAATTGTAGGACTTAGAAATTCCCAAAAAAATCCGAATGAATAACTTTGACTAATCGATTTTTTGTCAAAATGAGTTATTCTCAAAATGCGAGGTATGTTGAGAATTTGTAATTTCAACCATGAAAACAAAAGTTTCATTTATTATTCTCCTTATCTTGAATAATTTCATGAATTTTGTTTTGTAAAAAAGGAGTAAAATAAAGTCCTGTTTGACTATGATCATCATAAAGTTTCAAGTCCAAACTGTAATCAACTTCCTTCTTTTCAAATAAATTTAACAATGGTTTGAGGTGTTGCTCATAATGAAAGTCTCCTTCACCAACATGAAAATGCAGGTTTGGAAATTGATCTGTCATAATCACTTGATTTAAGATCAAATTGTTCCAAAAAGCTTGCCCAAATTTTCTATCTTTTCCCAATAATTTATAATATCTTTTACGCATAGATTTAGAGTTAGCGCGTTGTTGCAAATATTTGGAAATATAAATCTGTGGAGCCCCAATAATGGCATGGCCAAAATAATATTTTATACTAAAATAAAGTGCAGCTGAGCCACCTTTACTTGAACCCGTAGCAATTATATTATCTACAGGTATTTTCAATCTATTTGCAACACTCATTATTAAAGCAAACACGCTACGTTCAAATTCCTTCGATCCTCCAAAACCTACATAATAACAAAATTGTTCTTCATAAGAATCCAAGATAAATAATTTGTTTGTATCTATTGTTTCCAAAGTTCGAATATGATTATATACTGGCGGTCCACCTTGAAATTCTGTCGAATATAATCCTGAAAAAGAAATTACTAAATAAGGAGAATTATTTTTGGATTCTTGTAAAACAAATTTAACAGGGTGATCATTAAAATAGACTCTTTCTGAGTTAAAATTAGAAGGAATTGTTTTTTTTTCTTCTACACTGATCCACAGAAGATTCGATTGTTGATTTAATATGATCTTTTCTTTATATTTAACAAATAGTCGAATCTGATAGGAACCACTAAATAATGGAACTTCTACAATCTCTTGATACCTCGAAGATGATGTTTGATACCATATCCGTTTTATAACCTTTCCGTCTTGATACAAGTAGTATGCATATTCATATTCCGATGGTTGTAATGTATCTACTTCAAAAGCCAGTTTTAACTTTTCTTCTGTAAAAACCAGCTCATCTAACATTATTTTCATAATTACTAGTACTAATTTTGGGCTACTTCAAAATAAAACACTCTTCACTTATTTGATACGTTAACCGATTAGTACGTCTATCCTCCTCCTCAATTAAGTCCTCTAAAAAACTATAAATAAAATTAGTATACTGATTTACTAATCGAGTATGCTTTTCATCACTGCGGTTTAAATAAAGCTTACTGACAATATTTTTATCTTTTAAAAATTTTCTATATTCAAGTAAGTTATTGAATTGAATATCTTGGGAACCTGTGTAAAAATTAATGTTGGTTTGAGAGTAATCATTATATAAATCAGAAGAATAAAATAGATTATTTACTTTTTGTTCAAACTCTAAACTATTATGAAAAAAAAGACTTTTTTCATTTGGACAGAGTTTGTTAATAAAAGTAGCGACATTAATTTGTGGAACTAAGGAGAAGACATCCGTAATAAACGGATTGATTAAGCCGTATAGTAAGGCTCCTGTCCCCCCTTTACTAGAACCAAAACTAATCACTCTTTTATATTTATTTTTTTTAATAAACATTGTCAGTTGTTTATTAAATTCTTCATAAATAAATTTTCCTTCATCCATGATATACCAGCCATAAACACTAGAAAAATGATCCTTTACAAATAAATAATCAACTTTACTACATGTTTTCGCAAACTTAATCCAAGTATATTGTTCATGCATTTCACTAACTTCAGCTTGACTTATTTTGTTCAAATAAATATTGGGTATCGCTTCATTTAATGGTTTCGCAGCATTTTGGAAAACAATAACCAGTGTCTTTCTTCCATTTTGAAAATGTTTTCCGTGTAACATTTGCTTCTTCTCCTTTAAAAATCAATGACAGTCGTTTTTTGTACAGGTGAGCTCATCATAGTTTTAATTTCGTTTGTGGTATTATTTTTAACAAAAACCTTTACTCTATATTCACCATTATCTACTAACTTAATTTGATTAGTATCAAACGAGCTGTAATCTGAACGATATATAGCATCTGCTCTATCTTGCTGATATACATAAAAAGCAAAAGAATACCCTTTTTTTGATGTTGTTAGCTGACATTTTGTTTGTAAATACTGTTTAACTAAAAATACATCAACACTTTTAATTAAATCTTCTTTCGTTTCTTTTTTTTTACTCAAAATAGAAATCAATCCCTTTTATTTTCTTCTTTGGGTAATACTAGATCTCACCATATTTTCTATCTGCCTTGAAATTTTTTTCTTATCAAACTTATCAAAAGCTTCTTTCTTACGAGACTCCATAGCTTCTTCTGACCAATCGGCATGTTTAACTTTTTCAATTGCCGAACCTAAAGAATTTACAATATATTTCTCAAAATAGATTGTATTTGCTCCGGCCCAATTTCGAATAATAGGAATGGAGCCACTGGCTATTGCTTCTGAGACAGAAACATGTGACCCTTCATAGTCACTAGGAGAAAGGAGAAACCCAATTTTTTGCAACCATTCTGGTATATCGCTACCATGCCCATCAAATTGAACATTTTCCTTCCACGGTGCTGTTTCTATTCTATTCATCACTGATTCATAATAACTACGTTCACTTTTTCTAGCCATTAACCAAGCAACCTCTTCTGGTCTTTTCCCCTTAATAAACAGTTTATAACGATTGTCGGTTTCCCAAAGCGCCTCAAATAAATCTATAGCTATATCCAATCGTTTACGTGCTGGTAAAATCCCACATATTCCTAGATTGAATTTACTATCTTTGTTCTTTGGTAAATTTAGTTGATTAGCGTCAATCAAATTATCCACATAGTTTAATTTATATTTTGGAATTTCAAAAATACGATGAAACTCTTCTAACATATAGGGAGTGATTGCTATAAACTTATCTACTTTTTTAAAGTCTACCATTCTCAAAAATTTTAAATCTTTTTCTTGAAAATGAAGCCGTGCTATTAATGACTGATTATCTTTTTTATGGTTTGAATACCAAACTAAATTGCCTAATCCCCACTCACAAAAAATAACATCTGCCCATTCTACACATGCTTTACTGTGATTTACATCATGTTTTTCATGTGAACTAAATTGATCAATTTTTACTTCAAAACCTGCATTGTTTTCAAAGTGTTTAATAATCATGTTAGCAAATTTTAAATCATGTCCTGCAAAAACAATCTTTATAGGCTCTTTTTTAAATGACCAAATAAATTTACTTAATCGGTTATGTGCTGCCTGAAATGTATATTGAAGACTAGCATTATACATTTTTCGTGCTGCTTCGAAATATAAATCTTCATTTTGAAAAATATTTGTTACTTTGGCAATTACGTCTTCCTCTGAATCTACAAATAATGGATAATCTTTTCCAAGTAAATCTTCGTGCATTTTAGTTCTTCTAACTAAAGCCGGTTTCCCTAAGCGTCCGTATTCTAGTAATTTACTAGATAGTTCAACACTATTGTCATTGTCTAAAAACGCACTACGCCAACTAATTCCTATATCAGAATTTTCTATTATTTCTTGGCATTTTTCCCTAGAAACAGCCCCTACCCAATCAATTGATTCGGTTTCCTGTAGTGCTTTCTTTATTCGTAGCTGATTTTCTTTTTCTCTCAACGCATCTTGGAATTTATCACCAACAATTGTTGTCTTAATTCTATCGTCTAATAATGACAACTTTTTTGTTACTTTTATAATTTCCTCCGTATACCAATCTTCATGAAATTTACCACTATATACTAAACGATAATGCTTATTTCTAAAGTCTGGTTGTCCTACTGGATCCGGAATCATTGGGGTTAAAATGCGAATTTTTTCTCCTCCGACATTGATTAACTTTTGAAATGCACTTTTAGTTTCTTTGGTCTGTAAAAACATAAAATTAAAGTGATCATACACTTTTTTTAATTTTTCTCGTTCTTGCTTTGTGGAGCGTTCATCATGCTTAAAATCAGTTAAATAAGGAACTGTAATTTCTTTAAATTCTTTGTATTTCATAACTTCTGAGACTAAATCAAATCCTCTTATAATAACAAGATCATAACTTTTTTGTCTCTCTAACTTTCGCATGAAACTAACTGCTTCAATTACAGTTAGTCGTTCTGAACTATCACTATTCATTGCCTCTGATGCTGGGATGCAATGAATATTAGGGATATTTTTTACTGATTGTACTAAGTGTTTATTTTTTTCTTTAGCTTTTAACACTAAATCAATATTTACATTAGGATTTAGTGCTAGCATTTGTGCCATCGAAATTAGCCATACTGCTGAACCATCCATAAAATTTAGATCAATATCACCATATAACAAAATGTTCAAATTTCTCATGTTTCACCTCTATATTTCCACTTGCTTTCTACTGGTTGCTGTAACATTATTACAATCTTTTATAAAGTTATAACAATCGGAACTAAACATAATGCCACCATAACGTTTATATTCACTTAAACTTTCGTTATCTAAAAAACTTGAAAGCAATTGCTTAGCATCCTTACTGAAAGCATATCTGCTTTTAACTATTGAACTCTCTGGACGTAACTCATCCACATAGATATATTCTTGTCCGTCGTTGACTTTAACTAAATCTTCATTTTCATTCATACAATAATAGGTGTTTTTTCCAATAAAGTCAGCTTCTGTATAAATACTTGCTAACATTAAATCCTTTAGATAATTATATCCATAATAATTATCTAAATTAATAAACGCTAACCAATCTGTGGTAAACGCAGAACTAATTTCATCATAATTGTCCATATATGAAAGTAAATAAACGCTTATATCTTCTTCTTGATATACATTAAAGATATGATTTATATCTTTAATGTTGTTTTCTTCGTTAATTATCAAGACTAATTTTTTATTACTATAACTTTGAGATTTAAACAAAGCTATAGCTTTGTTTACGTCCTCTTCTGAATTTACAACGACCATTACTGTAACAGACTCTGGAGTAACAGCCACATCTATATCCATATTTTTTAAGATATACGATAATCTATGTTTATAGGTATGCTTTTCGTATACCTCTCTAATACCTAGTAATGATTTTCTATGATATGCTCTATCATTTTCAGAAATAAATTTTAGTTGTTTTCTTAGTCCATCTGCGTCTTCAGAGATCATTACAATATTATTAAATGTCTTCAAAATTCCCTCAGAATAACTACTCAAAATAGGGGTACCCGATGCTAAGCCCTCAAAAACTCTTCTTGAAAACATAGTTGGCGACTGTATAACACTATTGACATTTAACATAAACCGATATCCCTTATACGCTTTGTTAATGTCTTTATATGATAAACTCCCAATAATGTCTTCTGAGAATCTTTTTGGAAATCTGAATTCCTCTTCAGGACGTTCAAAATTACGATCGTAAATAACTAATCCATACTCTTGACAGATATCTAACATTTCATCCATAATTTTCCGTCGTTCTTCATGACGATTCGCATAATATGAACCTGCAAAACAAATTAAATCTTTTCGTGGTTCCTCCAGCTGGATTGGATTGTGTAACTTAGGATTAGCAGCAAATGGCAATGCAAAGACATTGTTATGATTAACATGCTTTTTATACTCACTCACCATATTTCTATCAGTGGTGTATATATAATCAAAATGCTTAGCAGTGTCGATAAATTTATTAAAATGAATAGGGTCTTCCTTATTCCAAAAAATAGTGGGGATACCATTTTGATTACACCACTTCAATAACTGAAATAGATTTTCCCGACTTACATTAGAATATTCTCCTATTTGATATTGCCATGTTCCATCGTTTCCATGCCATGCAGATTCAACAAATAAAAGGTGTGGCATATTATTTGTTAAAACAGTTTCCCAATTTTCTGGGGTAAATGTTATTAGTTCCACTTCATTTCTATAATTAGCCATTGTAAATGGATCAAAAATACACGCAATCTTTAACTCTTGAAATTTTGTTATTTGATTTGGATGTTTTTTTGCATTTTTAATTTCTTTTTTTCTATTAAACATTCTATCTAGCGTTACTTCTTTTATTCTCAAAATACCCTTACCACTAATTTTCATAGCTAATCGTAAATATTTAGTATCTTTATTCAATAAAATCTGTTCCTTTTGATTCAAATCTATAAGTGTTGTTTTTATTTTTTCAGTTACACTATATTCAATAATAGCTATTTTGGCTTTTAAACCTTCTGAAAATTCCGCTTGGATCTTAACACTCAAATTTTCATCGGGTAAAACTTCAATTTTATGATCTGGAAGACGATTAAATGCAACATTGCCTTCTAGAAAAGAAGCATAATTTGATCTATTATATGCATTCGCAAAGCAAAGTTCATCTTCTAAAATATATGCATGCAAGCCCTCATTTTTTACATACCACCAATTTTCGGCTTTACAGAATTCTTTTTGTGTAATTATTTGCGGGTAAATATCTGCAATTATTTCCTTTTGAAATGTATGCAGAGACTTATAGAAAAAATCGATTTGTTTTTTTAATGTATTTTCTTTAATAGATTCCAATACTTTCCAGTCCATTTCATTGTTTTTGTATTCATCATTTTCGTATATCTTTCCGTAATAATTTCCAGCTCTGTTTCTCTATCCAATAACTGTTTGGTTAGTTTGTCATTTTCACGTTCGATAGTGTCAACATCATTATAAAATGACTTAAGCCAAGTCTTCTGATTCTCAATCAGTCCATAAGAACGCTGTTTATAATCAATTAATTCTGATTGTAATTGTTTAACTTTTTCATTGAGTTGAATAGTTAATTCCTTATTTTCATATTTTGTTTCTATTTCCAACAGCAAATTATTTTTGTCATTGTTTAGTATTTTTACTTGTTCTTTCAAATAAGAAAGTTCTTTTTTTAATTCCTTATTTTCTGATCGCAAAGATATTTCTCTATCAATATATTGTTGAATATCTTCTTGGTCTTCCATCTACATCTCCTCCTTATATAATGCTTCATAAATTTTTAATAAATTTACTTTTTCTAATTCCCAATTGTATTTCATTCTAGCTTTAAGAGAATTTTCTTTTAACTGTGCCCATAATTGCGTATCCTCTACTAAAAGATTTACTCCATTAGCGATAGAAGTATAATCTGATGAATCCACAACTATTCCGGTACCTTCACCATCAATAATTTTTTTTATCTCTGGAAAATCACAACCAACAACTGGAACTCCAGCCATCATATATTCAAACAGCTTATTAGAAGCAGCTGAAAAATGATTGTAGCAAGTATTATTCAATAACTGAAAACCTATATATGCATTTCTGGTATACAGATGTAATAATTCCATTGGTACTTTATCAATAAATTTGATTCTATTCTCTAATTTATTTTTATGTGTCTCTTGTATTAAGTACTCTTTAAGTTTTCCATCACCTATGAAAACAACCGTACCCTTGTTAATAAAAGGGACAGCCTGTATTAATTGTTCCAACCCACGACCTTGTTGCAATCCCCCTTGATAGATCAAGAGTAATTCACTTTCGGGTAAATCTAATAGTTTGTGCATATTTATTTTCTTTTCATCTTGTCTTAAATACGGATAATTATAAAGTACTTGGGGTCGAAAACCATACAAATTTTCTATGTATTCCGCACGAGTATGATTTTCATGAATAACACAATTTGGAATGTGGATTAAAGATTTTTCCAGAAACGCGTATATCCATGAGTCATACCCTGAACGACTAGTATTAACTTCATGTGAATCAAAAATAAGCTTCTTCCCTTTGAGTTTTGCACAGATAGTTGCTTGAATTAAAGTATTTAGATCATTTGCATGATAGATATCTGTTTTTAATTTCAAACCCCAAAATAGCATTTTTGATAATAAGATTATTCTTCGTGTTATTATATTTATTTTTGAAATTTTAAGTAGGGCGCATACTACGAGAAATAAAATAGCTATTCTATAATTCCACATTAACAAATATATAGATGCACAAATAAATAGACATTTGAACATAAAACTGGTTCCAAAGTTGCGATGAGATACTCTATATATTTTAAACATTTCCTTACGATCTTCTATACTATCAGTTTTTCCTAATGCAATTAAATTAACTTGATAGCCAGCTTGTTCTAATGCTGTACACTCTCTCAATACACGAGAATCATTATAAAAATCATTCCATACGAACATTGTCACTTTTTTAGTCATCGAGATTTTTCAATACCTTTCCTAATAAATTTTGATTACTATCCCAATCAAAATGTTTCTGAGCGTATATCCTAGAGTTTTCTCCATAATATCTTCTAACATCTGAATGATAAATCAATCCTTCTATTGATTTTACCCAGCCATCAATTCCATCATCTAAATTCAAAACAATGCCCGCATCTGCTTCTTCAATTATTTTTCTTGAATATCCATATGTCAAAGCAATTATAGGTAATCCCGCTCCCATATAGTCAATAAGCTTTCCGGGTATAACTGTATGAAAAGCTGACTGATTTTCTAACCCTATATATGCAATATCCGATTCTTTCATTCTTTCGAGTACCTTTGCTCTGGGTTCTGGTTGTAAGATTTCTATATTTGTTAAGTTTCTTTTTTTTACAGTATCAATAATATCTTGGTTATAAATGCCATAACCCATTAAGATAAATGTAACTAGATTATTATCTTTAAATGCGTTAGCTAGTTCTAAAAAAACACTTAGATCTTGAGCAATCCCTAAATTACCTGCATAAATAATTTGAATGGTTTCTTTATTTTCATATTTTTTATCATAGTTAAATTCTTTAGTAGTTAAAGAGTTTGGTATAAATACAATTTCTTTATCTGGACCAATAATTTCTCGTATATATGGAATAAACGCTTCGCTATTTACAATAATACTATTAGAAGATTGATAAATTTTTTTTTCAAGCGGATAAGAAATATACTGAAGTATCAAAGAAGAAATACTTTTTATGGCCTTTAATGTTTCCGGCCATAAATCTCTAACATCTAAAATTAATTTAGCTTTAAATTTATGCTTTGCATAAATTCCTAATAGCGGAATAGATAAGGGAGGGCTGCTTACAAAAATAAAATCATACTTTTCTTTACTCAAATCGTTATGGATACCTCTAAATAATTTAATAAATACTTCTAAATATAGAAATAATCTCAACATTAAAAAATGTTTATAGGATTTTTTTTTTGTACTAACACGTATTACTTTAATATTCTCATTTACGTTACTCTGCCAATCTTTTTTATTTCTATACAATTCGGAATTTGGATACTGAGGTTCTGTAGTTAAGACCGTGACATCATAATCAGAACTGAAATATTTACTAATAAATGAAAGTCGATTAGCAGCGCTTCCTATCTCTGGGGAAAAATTTTGAGTAATTAAAAGTACTCTTTTTATTACAAGCAGCTCCTTTCTACTAAATTTGAGAAATATTTCCTAAGGTATAATAATTTTCATAATCAATACATTGATTTGCAATATTTTTAGCATCAATAACAATTGCATTTTTTGTTGTATTGAAATTTTCTGGAACCAAATTTTTAAATTCATCATGATCTACCAGTATCAGAACTAAACTAGCATCTTTTAATGCAGCCTCAAGATTATTTTCAACAATATCACTTTGCACATGTGGATCATACGCAACTACATCGTAATTTTTAGGGGAATTTTTCAACGTGTTATAAACTTCAAGTGCAGGACTTTCTCGGATATCGTCGATATTGCCTTTGTAAGTAAGTCCCATAACAACTACCTTATTTCCTGTAGCTTTTTCTAAAACATGGTTACTTTTTTCAACAATAAAATTCGGCATACTCGTATTAATTTCTCTAGAAATTTGAATTAATGGTGACACGTCAGGCACTTGTGCAGCAATGAAATAAGGATCTACAGCTAAACAATGTCCTCCTACTCCGGGTCCAGGGGTATGAAGATTAACACGTGGATGTTTGTTAGCTAATTCTATTACTTCAAGCGCGTTAATTTCTAATGAGTCACAAATTTTTACTAATTCATTAGCCAATGCGATATTGACGTCTCTATATGTGTTTTCCATTAATTTGGATAATTCTGCGACTGATGCAGATGTTCCCAAAAGTTCTCCCTTAACAAATTGTCCATATATATATTTACCTTTTTCAGTACAGTTTGGTGTAATGCCTCCAATAATTCTATTATTAAAAACAAGTTCCTCAAGCACTTTTCCTGGCAAAACTCTCTCTGGACAATGAACTAAAAAGACATCTTCTCCAGGGGTAAATCCAGCACCTTCAATCATTGGTTGAATTTTGTCTGACATACTTCTAGGTGCTATAGTAGATTCAATAATTACAGTACTTCCATTTTTTAAAACAGGTAAAATCATTTTTACTGCAGATTGAACATATGACAAATCACATGATTTCAATTCATCATTCTTATTAGGTGTAGGAACTGAAATAATATATACATCTGCTGGTTGAACTTCATTGCTAACACTAAAGTTACCTTTTTCTATTGCTTGTTCTAGCGCAGCTTGTAGACCTGGTTCCTCAATGTGCACTTTTCCTTCTGTTAGTTGCTTTAATACTTCACTATTTGTATCATAGCCAATAACTTGTTGGTCATGATTTGCAAACATAACGGCTGTAGGTAATCCAATATACCCAAGACCTAATACTGATATTTTCACAATTTAAACCTTCCTTTTCTAATAAGAATTATTCAGGTGAAGGAATTTCAATTTCCCACTCCGCTAATACTTTATCTGCTGGTTTATAGACTAATTTAGCTTTTGTTAGTTTTTCTGGAATTACAAAAGTTAAGTTTTTCTTTAATTCCTTGCCAGAATCTACTGGTTCACCGAAATTATTTGAATTTGCATCTACCGTGTATTCTTTCCCATCACCCTCTAAATAAAAATCAATTGAACCAATATCTTTTCCTTCTAAACCGTTATTTTCAATATCCATTGTTAAAATAACTTTTTTATTATTATCTTCCTTTTTTGCCACCTTTACTTCAGAAACATTTAAAAGTAAATTATCTGCATCTTGAAGTGTAAATGATTGTGTAGTTTCTGAAGAATTACTTGAAGAATTGCTCTTAGTCTCTTCTTTTGAACACCCTGTAAGTAAAACTAAACTTAAGCTTAATCCTAAGACAAGTACACTAGCGGCTTTCCAATATCTTTTTTTCAATTAAATATCCTCCTTTTTAATTTTGCCCTTGTTAAAAAAACAAGGGCAAAACTAAAATTATGCTTAAAAACTATCATTTATTTACAATAAATAACCAAACTTTTTGCTTGATTAAACTAATTTAACGTTCACTCTATTTAGTTCGTTTCTTTGGTTATCATAGGCAACCATTACAACAGTATCATTTTTAGACTCAATTGCTGGTCTAGCATAATAGTCATAAGTTCCGTCACTGTTGACTGCTTTTTGTGATACTTCCAAACCATTAACAAACATTTTTACTACGGCAACATCTCCAGTTGTTTTACCATGGATGTACGCGTCTTTACCACCAACTTCATACTCATTAGCAGTAATTGTTCCTTGTTTTGGTTTTTCCATTTCTTTAAGATTTACATTTGCGCGATCCAATTCTTTTCCATCTGGACCGTATGCAACAACTGTAACTTTATCGTTTATTGAAGTAATATTGCTACCCACATAGTATTGGTATGGGCTACTTGTTGCAGGAATTGTTGTTAGTTCTTTACCGTTAACAATGACGCTAATTCTACTTACATCGCCAGTATACGTACCTTTGACATAACCATCTTGTTTAACTGTGAAATCATTAGCAGTAATTGTTCCTACATAACTTGGCGCTTCTTTATCTTTAAGATTTACATTTGCGCGATCCAATTCTTTTCCATTTGGACCGTATGCAACAACTGTAACGCTATCGTTTACTGAAGTAATTTTGCTACCCACATAGTATTGATAAGGACTACCTGTTGCACTAATTTTCGCTTGTTCTTTCCCATTAATAATGACACTGATTGTACTTACATCGCCAGTATACGTACCTTTAACATAGCCATCTTGTTTAACTGTGAAATCATTAGCAGTAATTGTTCCTACATAACTTGGTGCTTCTTTATCTTTAAGATTTACATTTGCGCGATCCAATTCTTTTCCATCTGGGCCGTATGCAACAACTGTAACTTTATCGTTTACTGAAGTAATTTTGCTACCCACATAGTATTGGTATGGACTACCTGTTGCAGTAATTTTCGCTTGTTCTTTCCCATTAATAATGACACTGATTGAACTTACATCGCCAGTATACGTACCTTTGATATAACCATCTTGTTTAACTGTGAAATCATTAGCAGTAATTGTTCCTACATAACTTGGTGCTTCTTTATCTTTAAGATTTACATTTGCGCGATCCAATTCTTTTCCATTTGGACCGTATGCAACAACTGTAACGCTATCGTTTACTGAAGTAATTTTGTTACCAACATAGTACTGGTATGGACTACCTGTTGCCTTAATTTCCGCTTGTTCTTTCCCATTAATAAAGACCTTGATTGTAGTTACGTCGCCAGTATACGTACCTTTGATATAACCGTCTTGTTTAATTGTGAAATCATTCGCAGTAATTGTTCCTTCATAACTGTTAGTGCTGTCATCGATAACAGTTACATAAATTGTTTTAGTTACTGTTTTACCATCAGCTGTTACTTCATACGTTACAGAATAGAATCCTTCTTTACTTGTATCTACATTATTTGCTATTACTTTAATGTTTGAAGTAATATCATTGTTGTCTTTGTCTGTTGCTGTTACACCTTCTAAAGGATCAAATGGATCATTTACATGAAGTTCTTTGTCTGATGCATTGATTACTACTTCATTTTCTTCTCCAGAATTAAAGATATCATTCATATCATCAAGTAATAAATTAAGAATTCTAATTTCATTTCTTAGAAAATGAGTTGTAATAAATGTTCCAATCCAAACTTCAGCGTTTCTTTGTTTTGTAATAGCTGCTTTAACATCTTCAACTGATTGTTTTGCCGCTGCCAAATCATATTCTGTATCGCCATTATTCACATTTGCTCTAGCAATATTCAAATATCTTACAAAGCTCTCGTAGTCAGAATCGATAATACCTCTCTGTGGTAAAAATAATGCTTGATTAGCTTTTTGTTGAGAATTTCTAAAATTATTTCTATCTGCATCTGTCAAAGTAGGTACTACAGAAATCAATCCCGTTTTATGACCACCTTGGTTGAGCATATATTTATGATTTGTTCCTAAATCTTGTTGGAATCCAGCAGGATTGATCCATGTCTGTGCTGAATAATCTCTCCACAAATCACGAAGCTCCCCAGCGCGTACCTCAATGCTATCGATTAATTTTAGTACTGCAGCTGCATCCTCTTGTTTTAATGATGCGCCTTCATTCGTCGCATCACTCACTCGTGAAGCTTCCACTTCTGTATTGCTTGTACTTTCTTCAGTTACTTCATCAGATTGTGAAGATTCCACTTCTGTATTGCTTGTACTTTCTTCAGTCGCTTCATCAGATTGTGAAGATTCCACTTCTGTATTGCTTGTACTTTCTTCAGTCGCTTCATCAGATTGTGAGGATTCCACTGTACTTTCTTCAGTCGCTTCATCAGATTGTGAAGATTCCACTGTACTTTCTTCAGTCGCTTCATTAGCTTGTGAAGATTCTACTACTTCTGTGTTGCTTGTAATTTTATTAGTCACATCATTAGCTTGTGAAGATTTTACTACTTCTGTGTTGCTTTTATTGTTCTCTTCCGCAAGCACAGTTGTCGGTACTACTGATAAAGATTGGAACAACATTACTGTCGTTGCCCCCAATGTTACGCACTTTTTAAACTTATCCATATATTTGATAATTAACATCTCCTTTTTTTTACAAATAATATAAGGGACATAGACTTATGTATCGATACCTATAACGTTACTCACTTTGCACAAAAGATAGATTGCTTAATCTTTTTTATTACTAATACACGCTCCTTTCCTATGAAACATATATCTAATTAGCAAATTCTTCTGTCTTTTTCGGAATACACTACATGAATCTGAAATACTGGATCTATAATACCCAAATACACAACTTTTACTCAGCAACATATATATTTTCATCTACTTTAGATATGACACACTCACTGCCGAGTGAATATACAATAACATTTTCAGAATCGACAGATAATCAAAAACAACACCTTAAAAAACACTTTTTTGACTGGGTTTTTTCAAATAAAAAAAATACACATACAAAAATCCGAAAAATGATTTTTGTACGTGTATTTTTTTCAAGAATATTCTTTTCACTATTCTAAATTATTCAATAGCTCTCGTTCAATTCTTCTTAAATCTCTATTTCTAATTTCTCGATTAATAGCAATGATCTTCGCATTAGGATACTCTCTATCTAGTCCATCAAGCGTATTAGTTGATAGAATAATATCCATCTCATTTTCATTATAATTCATGTCACTCGTATATACGTTAATATTATATTTGAAATTAAAATGACCTTCGACCATCTGTCTAAGTGTTTCTCTTAAAGATTTGGGTAAATCTGTTTCTAAAAGTAGATTTGTCTTTTTTTCATACATAGCTGCCTTATTAAAGTGGCTAAATATCGCCCAATAGTAAATAATTAAGTAGCTTTCTTCTAAAAAAATTTTATTATTGGTAGTTTTATACAAAATGTCTATAAGGTTGGATATACGTTTCTTTAATTCCGGGTAGTATAACTCAATCTTTCTTAAATACTGATACCCATTCAAATCAGTTAGCAAGTTTTCAAACAAACTAGCTGACATATGTGTAGCATATAAATAGGGTTCAATCTGTTTAATAAAACTTGGATTTAAAGTAAAAAAATATTCTTGAAAAAGCCTTAAAGTAGCATTTACTGAAATTGCTACACCACTTTGTTTCTCTTTCTCTTGCTCAATAATTCCAGCCATATCACTTGTCCATAAGAATATCTTCCATACTTCATAATGAAATATAATCTCATCCTCACTCAAAAAAATATCTTTTTTTAGTTCAGAAAAAGCTTCAAAAAATTTATCAAAATACGAATTGCGCTCCATTTCCCAGTCACGAATTATTTTAATATATTTTTTCTCTCTTGTTCGAATTAACGTAATTGCAATATAAAACATCATACGCCTACGCTCAATTCTAGAAACTTTTGATAAACCTTTCTTCTCATCACATAAATAATCTACTATTCTCTCTACTCTATGTTCAGAAATATTTCTAAATGGCCAACCAACCCCTTGATTAATCCTCCAATAAAACAACAACATAAAAATTCTAATTTGTTTCTCGGAGCCCTCTATTGAAAAATCTCTTCTAGCTATATCTATATTATATTGTCCAAGATAAGTTCTGATTTTTCTTATATATCTTCTTACTGTTGCTTCACTAATATAGTTATTTTGTGAATAATTTATAACAGAAATGAATGTATTAGAAAATAATTCATCCAATAAAGCAATCAAGGGACTCGTCAATAATAAATGAGATAACAATGTTTTCATATCAGTTTCTGAAGGAAGAACTAAATGAACTCCACCTCTTTTTACCCTTAATAATTGAATATTTTTATCACCATGATCCTTTACATGATCCTCTAATTTTTGCACAATTTTAGTAATCTTTTTGGTTTCTTCATTAAGAACCGATGATAGCTCTGCAGTAGAAACAAACCTATCAGCATTAAATAAATAATTAACTACTTTTATCTCTAAGTCTACTTCCTGTGTTAAAAGCCATTCCCTCGCAAGCATTCTTTCCATTTTAATTCCACCTTAATAATTTCAAACATTTTAGTACTACCCTTTTAAACGAGAAAACTTATGGCGTTAATAGTTGGTCACTGGCCTTTAGATACGGTAGCCTAATTGAAAAAATTCTTATATCTAAAAGCTATTTATTTTCTCGTTGTTATGGTTATTATTACTATTACTATTACATTTTTAATCTCTTATAAAACTAACTAGCTATCCTAAATTTTAGTAGAGAAGATGACCCTTTATGCTTTAATAAGTTTCTTTCTTTTTCAATGAGGTATGGAAAGTTTCAATACCTCAGACTTTACTTTTTTATAAATAGCTACGCTAATGTTGAACATTAGAATTTTTGGTTGAATTTATCAAGCATCAGCAGTTTAAGTATCTATACCGACCATAGTTTTAACTATTTCAAACACTTTACTTCTATCTTTAAATACAATTTGTTCTATTTCATTAAATAATTGTTCAACGTACCTCACAATTATAGAGTTTTCTGATACTTTATACTTGTGTACCTCATTCAATATTTCATCTTTATAGGTATTAAAATCTAAAATAGAATTCACCATTATCTCCCCTTTCTATGTAAACTAACCCAGTTCGAACTATTGTACTGAGTTAGTTTAGTTTATAAGAACAAAGAAAACGATTCCACCAAAACTCAACCGTAAGAAGACTAATATAAATTTCGTATAGCTATGTGAATATGAATTATTTCATATAAGGTCAAATTTCGTGAAACAGTGACTCTCAAGTTATCATTAGTGTCGTACATTCTTAAGTTGGATACTATTAAATCGGGGGTAACTTCAGGGGGGAGTTCTTCTTCAAATAAAACAGATACATTATATGTTTTTTGCAAAATGTATTCTAATATATCCCGTTGATAATTTCTTATATATGAATTTAACTCTGTTTCAAATAAAACATATATTTTTTTTTCATAGACTGTTAGTTTATTTGCTAGATAGAAAATCATACAATATCGTATATTCAATAATCTTTCCTTATCAAAAATATTGCTCTGTAAATTATTTTGCAAATCATTTATGAAAAACTTTATTCTTTCAGACAATTTTGGGACTAAGGTGTTTATATAACGTATATAAGAATTACCCAATTCATCAATTTCTAAATTTGGGCTTATTTTTACCATAGTATGTGTACTAAATAAAAACATTTTTGTTTGCTTGTATACTCTCATATCACTTATTTGAAAAAACTCTTTTTCAAATAAGTCTAAGACCACGCTTGTTTGCACAGCTTCAGGTACATAGTTAGATAGTTCCTCACAAAAGCACTCCTCCATATTTGGAAGAAAATTAAAAACTTTAAATACATCAAATAGTCCATGAAATTCATGAATATTTGATGTACGAATCAAATCAGCTTTCTCCATTTCTTGTTTAAATTTTTGAAATACTTTTCCCTCATATACATCGCTATTCTCAATGAAGTTCTTTTGTGCTATCCGTAATTTCCATATAGCTATATGATAAACTAGCTTTCTTTTTTCGATTCGATTTAATTGTTTTACATATGACCACTCATTAACAATGCTGACTATTTCATTCTCATTAATATACTCGAATGGCCAAGCATCTTTGTTCACTTTCCAATAAAATGTAAAGATCAAAAATCTTATCTTATTTTCAGGACCGATTAACGTCATTTTGTTTCTATCGATAGAAACATCTAATTTTTCTACAGATTTTTTTAGCTTTGATAAATCTTTTTTTAGTTTTGACTCACTGATAAACTTTTCTTGACAATATTTTTGAACTGACGTAATTCGTTTAAAAATAATATCATGTAATAACACAACCATAGGATTTTTATATATAAGTTCTGTTATAAACCCTCTTAAATCCGTACCATCATGATCTTCTAGAAAGTATCCCTTGCCTCTAATAAAGTCAATTGAGCTCTCATTATCTTTAAAATAAGTATCCATTTCATTTTTTAAATCCAAAAGCATCATGTTACTTTTTTTATATGTAATATTAAAATTCCCAGCTATTTCATTTGCTGGCACATAATAAGGGCGGAGTTTTAGGTATTCCAAAATAAGCATCTTTAAATAGGTATCTTTATCAATAAAACGTAAAAATTCTACATTCATTTGGGTCTCTAATTTAGATTGATTATTAGGAATATACATAAAAAACATTCTCCTTCATTATAAATGTTATGTAGAATGATACCTCAATCCAAAAAACAAAGCGAATATGTTGCATAACTATCTTAATTTAAAGTAAAAAAATGAACCTGAGATATAGACATGGTTCTCAAATGTGATAACTTGCCATCCACGAATGATTTTGAAATTAGCACTATGTATGTCCAAGCAATCTGTCTTAATACCAGAACTTTACTTCCATTAAAAATTGCTCCAAACTCATCTTATCTATATTTTTTTGATAGTTTAAAAAGAGAATTAATAGAAACAAAGAAAACGCTCCAACTAAAATTAGTATTTACTATAAAACTAATAAATGACCATTTATTTTAAAAAATTGAAGTTACCAAAAAATGTAGAGTTTTTCGAAGCAGAGAACGCTACTCGTCCATTTGATTGGTAGAAGTCATAGACAATTCTGATTTTTCTTGTTTGGAAAATCGGAATCTTTTAAAACAGAGCTATAATTTAACCATAAAAAATCGACCTCCAAAAATTAGATTTTTGGTCTAATTTTTGAAGGTCCGATTAATAAAGACATCTTTTTATATCTCAAATCTTCTAGCATTTATTTACTATAAAATTTAGTTTAATGTTTTTTGCTCTTGCGTAAACTAAATACTGCTAATCCAATAAATGCTAACCCAATGATAATAACAATTGGATTACTTCCGGAATCACCTGTCTTAGGAAGAGAGCCACCGCTTGATTGATCTGAACTTCCATTTGGCTTATTACTTGATGAACCTGTTGTTAAATCATTTTTTGATTCTGTTGTACTTGGTTCTGTCGTACTTGGTTCCGTTGTACTTGGTTCTGTTGTACTTGGTTCTGTCGTGCTTGGTTCCGTTGTACTTGGTTCTGTCGTACTTGGTTCTGTCGTGCTTGGTTCCGTTGTACTTGGTTCTGTCGTACTTGGTTCTGTCGTGCTTGGTTCCGTTGTACTTGGTTCTGTCGTACTTGGTTCTGTTGTACTTGGTTCTGTTGTACTTGGTTCTGTTGTACTTGGTTCTGTTGTACTTGGTTCCGTTGGAATAAGTGTATTCTTTTTCGTCACTTTTACGTCTGTATCATCATCTTTATAAATCGTAAACGTAATTGGTGTCTCATCCAATTCATATCCATCTGGAGCTTTCGTCTCAATAAATTTATAATTACCCGGTTCTAAGTCCGATACATGGATTAGGCCATTTTCATCTGTAATTAAATTTTCATCAAGTACTGTTCCATCTTCTTTAACAAGTTTGAACTCTGCACCAGCCAATGTTTTATTACTTTCACTTGATACTTTTTTCAAAGTAACTGACCCGGTTATAGGTACATTAAGTTTATTAGTGGCAGTTAAATTAATAGCTGTTTCTTGCCCTTCTGTCACAATAAATGGAATTGGTGATTCATCTAAAACGTAGCCATTCGGAGCTTTTGTTTCAACAAAGGCATAGTTTCCTGGTGACAGTATCCCCGAATTAATAAATCCCTTTTCGTCAGTAACAAGATTTTCGACAACTGTATTTCCTTCAGCATCAACTATTTTAAATTCTGCACCAGCTAAAGGATTTTCATTATCTGCATCTATTTTATAAAGATGTGCACTACCATCTAGTGTTGTTGTAGTATCCTTACTAGATATATTTGTTCCACTGTAATTAAAATATGCTTTGTTTACAATTGTTTCTCCAGGCACAGCATCAGGGTTTTCAAAATGAACTTTAAAAGAAACTTTAACGCTCTCACCTGCTGGTAAATCTTTCAACAATTCATAAGATACACTATTTGTTTCTGAATCATATTCTACATCAGATAAATACCCACTGGAGTTATCAGTTGTAGAAACAAAAGATAGAAACTCTGGTAGTGGATCTGTCAATTTCGTGCCAGCAGTTGTTTTACCCACGTTATTCTTAAATGTTAAAGTATAAATCAGATCCCCTGAATTGACAGCTAATGTTGATTGAGAGACTTCTTTATTTAAAGTTACTGAATCAAATTGTACTTCTTTTAATGCCATGTAAGTACCAGATTGTCTGATTTCTTCTCCATTACTAGTTAATACTGCATTATTTAAACGAGATCCAAATTCATCTGGTGTAAAATCTCCATCAATATTCTGTGCATACATGAGAACATAGCTATCGTTGGGAGTTAAATTTCCAAAGTCAACTGTAAATCCGCTATCTGTTAAAAATATTTTATCAGAAAACTCTGTAGTAACATATTCCCAACTATTTGGAATCCCATTTTCATCTCTACCATTAACTTTTGCAATTCTAAAGTGGTTAATGACTGTACTATCCCCAGTTGCAGGAATATATTTATCTGGATCTGTCAAATAAGTACCTTCTGGTATCGTATCTACTATTTGAACATTATCCAAACTCTGCTGATTATAGTTCACTATAATTGCAAATTTATTCCTTGATGGGTTATTAGGATCTAAGATGGCTGAATCATGTCCATATAATTCTTCATATCCTCCATCAGTTATAGCAAACTTACTCAAAAGTGGGTTACCAGGTGTTATAGTACTCACCTGTGATACCGTTTTGTCACTACTAATAATATTATTTCCCATATACAGATCTGAACTAAACTCCACTTCATCTGGATAATTATTATTAGGATCTGTCGAATTCAAGTAAGGTGCTTTAAACAAAATTTTAACAGTGTTACCTTGGGCATCATGTGGATCATATTTTGTGTGATCATATGCAATATTGATAATATAGTTTCCCTCATTATCCTCTTCCAAGGCTGGATCAGCTAAATAAAAAGGATCATCAATAACGATGTTATTCATCATGTACTCTTTGTTTGAAACAATAACTTTAGGAATTGCAACCTTAATAACTCCATCTTCCGTAATTGTACCCGCTGTCGATGCCATTGACACATCAACCTGAACGTTACCACTCGGATAAATCGGATTTGTAGCAGTAATTGTCACTCCAGGATCATCTCCCGCAACTTTAGGAGTGGAATTTTCTGCAAATGCCATTCCCATAAACCCAAATTGGCTCATTACAATAACAATTATAGAAAGCAAATATGAATACTTCGGCAATCTCTTTTTCATTTTTTTCCTCCTTAATATTTATAGTCATTAACTATATAATAAGCAGATTATATCTTATGAAATCAATGAAAAAAGACCTATTTATGTACTATAGAAGTACCTTATAAGAACAATGAATTCCACTACAATAAATAAAAAAGCATATGGTATCTCTGCTATTCAAATCTATATTGAATAACAGAGATACCATATGCTTTTTTATTGACTATTTTAAATAAACTTTCTAGTATATACTTAATAACTATCTTGAAAAAAAGAAATTTTTCTAGTGAAGAATTTCTTTTTGCTATATTTATTAGCAACAAAATAGGTATTATTTGAACAAAATTATATTTATTTGCTTATAAACTATTCATTTTTTCATTGAACAATTTAACTCTATTTATGCTCTGTTGCTACTCACCCACTTAAAACTAGCAAACGTCCATGTTTTTGTCCATGCTCTATTGATGACTTAGTAATACATACTTATTTGCTTTTATAATATCTTTTCAAAAAGAAATGTGAGGATTACAATGGAAAATTTCAATAAGATTTTGGGAAAAGAGGTCCAAAAAAAAACTGAATTATTATCTCTGTTATATAAACAACCTACTATAATTACCACTAATGAATTGAGTAAAAAATTAAAGATGGATCGCCGATCTATTTATAAGTATTTTGGTTTACTATCAAAGCTCCCATATGTTCAAGAGAATAATGGTATTTTGGTTGAGAAACACGGTCAAGGATATAAATTTAACGGGACAAAAAAAGATTATAAAATTCTTTCTACACAGATTATACAGGAAAGCCCTTTCTTTAAATTGATTGAAAATATTTTAACTAATACGCAAGTAAATATTGTCCAATTTGCTTATGATAATTTTTTATCGGAATCTCTGGTTAATAAAAAACTATCCTTACTAAGAAAGCATCTAAATACAATGAATCTTGATTTAAAAAAAAGACAGGGAATTGTGAGATTAGTCGGAGATGAAGAAAAAATTCGATTTTTAATCGTTTCTTTTTTTTGGAGAAACTACAATGGTATCGATTGGCCTTTTGCAGGTATTTCAAAAGCTAATTGTAAAAAAATAATATCTACTATCTATACTCAAAATGGCATTGAAGTACCTCCTGCTAAAATGGAGCTAAGTTGCTATATTTTAGCAACAACTATTCTAAGATCTAAAAAAGGAGGTACAATAATCAATCAACATCTTAATACGTTAACCAAGACCTTTTTCCTTTCGGATAATTTTTTCATTAAAATAAAACATTTTAGTCGTTCTATGTATGAACATCTATCTCCTAAATATCATTTAAAAAGAGAAGACATCGAATACTTGACAATCCTAGCTTGTCGAGAACCTTTTTTTCTAATGCAAATTTTTAAAGATGTTAATACTATTTCTGAAGTTTTTAATAATAAAAATCTATTAGAATTATTATTATATTCAGATGATATCGAAAGGAATTTTACTTACTCTAATTTCCAAACAAAAAAAATTTTCATTAGTAGTATTATTGCCGCTTTTGTTTCAGCTGAAACAATCGGAAAAGTTGATTATACTATCTCTGGTTATAATATTAATAAATATATTCATAAAAATTATCCTACCATTAAACCAATAATCAATGCTATTTTAGATGAAAATAATGTATACAGTGAAGATTCTAATAAACGTTCAAGTTTAATTACCCCTTTAGCGTCTTCTTATGCCTTACTTATATCACCATCTAAAAATCAAAAGCTCATTAAAATTAAAATTGAAACAGATTTATCTCAAAGTTTAGAAACTTTGATTATTGAAAGAATTTCAGATGCATTCAAAAGTTTTTACCATCTAGAGCTTAATAGCTCAATCCCAGAATCAGAAGCTGCATTTTGTTTATGTACAAACTATAGGTCATTAGATTTTATTAATATCGATACACTTTTGATTGACGCACAAGTTTCTTTTAAAGATTTCATAAACATCCAAAATAAAATTAAAAGTATTTTAAGTAAGCATAAATGATACGTTCCTTCCCCCACCTCAAACATTAGTCGAAAAGACTAACGTTTGAGGTGTTTTTATATGACAAAATTTCGATTTAAATATCAAAATTACTAAATTTACTACAAAATTCATCAATAATCAACATTGTTCGTATGACATACTCTGCTATTCAAAGATTGCAAAAGAACAAAATATTACGAGAAAAACCGTATATAGAATAAAAAAAGACAGCGTGATTAATGACGAGTAATCAACTAAAAGCGACAAGGACAAGGGCGCGTAGTGTGCCATTTACCCTTGTCCTTGTCGCTTTTTGATGATAAAAGGCAACTTGTTGCCGGTCTGGCAAATCAATAAAGAAATAGCGAACAGGAACGAACCTTTTGGTGAGAGAAAGTTTTTTCTATTTTGTTTTGCAAGGCAAAACACCTTATCTTAGTGAACGTGCAACGTTCACTTCCTTTTTTCTCGAACGGCGGTGGCGGTTGGAGTGAGAGAAAGTTTTTTCAATTGAGAAGGCGTTTGTGCCTTCCTAAACAGGCCTTTTCATTTCTTCCTGTTTCTATGTAAAACAAAAAGCATTGTCTCTTCGTACGTGATTGACGCAGCATAAGGATTACTATTTTGATATTTCTTCCAGGTATCTTTTAGCTCGTGACTATTTTTCAGTACATCCATATCCTTCTCGTAATAAGTCTTTAACGGATCCGTTTTTCCTCGACGTGTAAATGTATTTCTCACACTATCTTTCAAGGTCTTTTCGTCGATTTTCTCCATTTTAGGAATAGTATAGAGATCATAAAAATCTTTTCCTCTCGAATTATCTGTTAAAAAATCAAAGGTTGCACTTAATTTTTCGGCAATAATTTGTTCTGTAGGATAGGATTCCTAAAGAATCGTTCGATACTCAAACATCAATTTGTGGCTGTGAGTGATTGTTTTAGGATAGATCGAATCACCTGTAGTCATATCTACCTTAAAATCTGGCCGCATGTTTTACAAATGTGCCAGCACACGTAAGCTAAATCCTGGATAGTAATCGGCTTCTCTCGTTTCTTTCATCTCTTGAATCTCAATTTGAATGCCTTCTTTCGTTGGCGTCGAAAAAATGTCGTTTAGAACCATTGTCAATGTCTCTTTGGTTACTTTCATTTCACGTAAGGTCGTATCAATGTCTTTGGTTGTGCGATTTTCAATGCCATATTTTGAGCCAATTAAGAAACTGCCTTTTAACACAAAATTTTCACGATAAGGAGACTCCGATATTTTTTCCAAGAATTTTTCCATCATAAAATGTCTTAAAACAAGTTGCGGATCAACTTCTTTTTCTCTGGAAATATTTTTCACTTTTGCTTTTAACTGTGTAGGTGTTATGTATCTTCTCCTTTAATTTAAAGCCATAATATAAGAACGCATCGATTTATCTGTTGGTAAAATTCGTCGATACTCATTCAATTTTCTAATATTTTTTCTGTCCGACGCCATGTAGTTTTTAACTGCTTTTACTTTGATTTCATCCTCAACGTTATACCAGGGATTCCAAATGTCACATAAGGTTCTTTCTGGATCATAGGCTATAACAGGATTATTGTAACGACTTTTTACTTCGATCTTACCTAATTCATACCATTCCGCAAATAACCGAAGAAGAAAAAGAAGATCTCTTTCGGCAATTAGTTCATTTCAAGTATTGGACTAATTTTTACGTTAAAATCGTCATGGATTTCACTTAGATCATACCTTTGACTATCAGCTAAGTGAAATTGGCGGTAGTAGGGTATGTTCTTTTCACATGTCTTAATTCAACAAGGAATGCCAAAATAATCTATCATCTTCTTTGAACTTGTTAGAACGGCTAAGCTTTAACAGAATTTTTTAATTCTTCTTCAAGCCAATTTTTTGTTGTCGCAATGGAATTTGAATGATTCGTTTGCAATGCAGCATATTTTGCTGGATAACAATGTTCAATAAACCAATTTCTCACATAAACAAAAATCAAATTTTGCTTATTCTCGATTTTTTCAGTCTTAATTCGTTGGTATGCTTTCAACAAAGTAGTGTATAGTTCTGTCTCTGCATTGATTCCATAACTTTCTAGGTCTTCAAAGATTAAAACGTCCCCATTATTTAACTGCTGTGCTTTATGTTTGGCATTATGGATTGTTTTGATTGTTTGCTGTGCTTCAGCGTAAGTGTCAGAAAATACTTTTATCAATTCTAGAACATGTTCGGGAACAAAGGTATCGATACTTTCATCGCTCATAATGGTTGAAAGATTGTCTAACAACAATTTATTTTGTAAAGCGTCTTTTTCAGTGTCTATATAGTGTCTATTAGTGTCTAAAGAATTAATAGAATATAATAGATTGTCTGCGATTTTCGCATTTACGGTGGAAGCCTTGATATCATTGGCTTTTTCCGTATTTGCGATTTTCGCATTTACGGTATAATCGTTGTCATAATAGTCTTTTGCCGTACTTGCGATTTTCGCATTTACGGTGGAGCTTTCAGTTTCTTGAGATGGCGGTGAAATTTGGTCACTTTCTGTAATTTTGAAAACATCAGTAGAAGTAACTTCTGCTTTACCTAGATAAAGTCGATTAGGCGTTGTTTTTATTTGGCCATTTGTTGTGTTGATACGCCCCTTTTTTTGTTTTAAAAGATTTACTTTTTCTAATTCTTTTTTTATTTTTGCTACTTTTCCTTCTCTGCAATGTAGAAGTTCCATTAATTCTGCCACGGTATAGATAAAATAAATATTATCATCGGAATCTACCCAGTTATTTTGAACAGAATGATCGAAACGATCTTTTAGCAGCATATATGCAATTTTTGCGTCATTGGATAATTGCACATATTTTTCGTTTGTAAAAAAAACTTTCGGCATTTGGTAATATTTTTCTCGATAAACTTCTTTTGATTTATAGAACTGAAATTCTGACATATCAACCCTCTACTTTCAATCTAGTAATTTATGTACTCTGTTTGAAAAATAGCAAATAAAAATAGAAAAAGCAATGTGCCAAAAACACATAAATTAATTAGTTACTACCTTTTGTTGGCAATAACATCGATTAAGTACTACCAAACAAAGCTATTAGTTACTACCAGTTTAAAAAAACATTTTCTATTAAGCACTACCTTTTTTAGGTAGTGCTTAATAATCTATGTAGATTAAATACTACCATTTTTTTCTTTAAGGTACTACCTCTAACCATAATTACATACTACCATTTTAAGGTAGTGTGTAATTATAAAGCCTTATGTTTATTAGTTAAGGATATTTTGGTTCTAATTAAGTACTACCATTTTATTTAGATTGTTTAATTATCTACTACCTCCTTTTAAAAAAAAAGGAATTAAGTACTACCTTTTAGTTATAGGTAGTACTTAATCGTTATAATTAAGTACTACCTTTTTTATATGGGAGACTTTCTTTTTATGAAATAGGTACTACCATTACACGTAATTAGGTACTACCTAACTGATCATATTTTCTTAATTAAATACTACCTTACATTAATTAAATACTACCAGTACAAAAAAGGTAGTACATAATTTTTAAGAAGTTACTTTATAGACTGCAAATAAAAGAATAAATAAAATCAACAAACTTTATCTGCTTAGTTAACGCCTAATTTTTAGATTGAATAGTTAGCAATACTACCTGTGTAGGTAGGCGATTTATCAATGATTTATAGGTTGCTATATTGAATACTACTAATTTAAGGTAGTATTCAATATAAACATTTTGGGTAGTATTTATTATTTGTGATATACTAAAATAAATCAATTAAAGTAGTATCTAATTAAAAGAAAAGAGGTAGGACATGGTAGCGAAGAAATATGTTATTGGTAATTTCAAAGGTGGGGTTGGAAAAAGCACTTGTGCACAAATGTTAGGTTTCGAATCTGCTGTTCATGAAAATAAGCGCACACTCATTATCGATTTAGATATGCAAGGGAATACTTCAGACGTGATGAATTTAACACACATGAATTTTCCAGCAGATGAAGGCGGGGGAGATGGCACACCGATTGCTTATGAAAATACTGTGACCGATGTACTCATTAATGATTTGCCAGCAGAAGAAGCTGTCTACAAAGTAATTGATAATTTATATATTTTGCCAGCAGATATGTCATTTGAAATGTATGATGATTGGGTGAAAGAACATTTCAGCGATTCTTTATCACAATTTAAGTATATGGAAGAAAGACTACAGCCATTATTCGATCAATTTGAAGTTATTTACTTAGATGTACCTCCTTCTATTTCAGTTTATAGTAAGTCAGCTATGTACATTGCCGATTGGGCCATTGTTGTTTTGCAAACCCAAGTTAAATCTATGAGAAATGCAATGCAATATTTGGAATATATGGACTTTTTTGTCAAAGAATTTGATACAGAGCTATATGTTGCAGGGGTCATTCCTTTCATGCTAGAAAGTGGTGACGCTGTTGATCAAGAAATGTATAAGCAAGCACAAGAAATTTATGGTGAACATTTAATTAAAAATGTGGTATTAAAAAATGCGCGTTTGAAGCGTTATGACGGCTCGGGAATTACTATGGAAAAAACGAAAAAAGGTTTATTAAAACAATGGGATAGAAAAAGCCATGAATTGTTTATCAACATATTAAAAGAACTGGAAGAGCATGAAAATTGGTATGCGGAGGTGAACTAATTCAATGGCAGATATTAAAGGGTTAGATATTTTTGGGAATAATAAAGGGCTTGCTAAAATAAAAAAAGAAGCGGAAGCAAAGAAAAAGCAACCAGTGGTTAAACCTAAAGTAGAAGCAAAGCCAAAAGAACAAAATAATAATTTGAATAATGTACCTACAAGTCAAAATCAATTGAAGCAGGAACATGCAAAAAAAGCAGGAGCCCCTATTAGGAAATTTGATAAAGTCTACTCTGCAAAGCATCCATTGAAATTATCAACGTTACTCAATGCAACTTCTAGAGTTTTAGTTGAAAAATATGAAACGAGTATGACGCGTGATGAATTGCTGAGAAAGGCCTTAGATGAGTACATTAAACAAAACTTGACACAAGAAGACAAGCAAGATTTATTTAATGACGTGAACAAAGAGTTGGATTTGTTTCGAGAAAAGTATCCAATTATTCCAGAGTTAGATAGTAATGGCAAGATTATTCGCTCTGCCAAACAAATTGAAAAAGATACAAAGGAATCAATCCAAAGTAATTGGGGAATGAATTCTAAATCAAGAAATTAAAAATAAGATACTACCTAATAGAGGTAGTATCTTATTTTTTTACTCAATCTTGAAAACTAGAATAAGAAAACTCGCTTTAGTATTAGCGCCGATAATTAATCATAGTTTGATAGTAGCTAAAAATTTTTTTTGCTTCTCAAGATAAAAAATTTTGTGTTGTTCAATAATATCATGAAAAAACTCTACTATTATGTAGAAGGTTTTTATGCTCTTAAAAATATGTTAGCTGCTCTTCATCCACTAAATATTTCATAATATCGTAAGTGAATTTTTCATATGCCAATTTTAAAGTCTGCTAGTGAAGCACCAATTTCATCTTCTGTAATTCCAATGTATCTTTTAGTGATTGCCTGAGAACTATGATTAAAAATAAACATCAGTGTAGCAATATCGTGTGTTCGTTTGTAGTAATGGTAACCAAAAGTCTAATGAACTTAAAAGAATTAAAAAACAAAACGTTAATAAATGCGAATTTTAGTTCATGATTTTACATAAAATAGTGAACTCAGAATATTTTATATTTATCTGTACATTAATTTGTAATATACATAATAGAAGATTTCAGAATGGGAGGAGAGGCAGAATCATTAGATTCCCTACAGATACGGATTGCTACGCAATATAAAGCCTACCTTCTTAGCAGAAAAAAACAAAATTAGAAACAGGTCAATAAGGATGGCTCTCCAAAGGAATCCACTGCAACTTTGTCAAAAGTAACAATCTAGCGAAATATTACTGCATTAAAGGTTTTATTTAAGTATCTATCGGAAAGTCACAATAATGTAATCGGCAAACCTTACCTGTCTCACAATATTATGCAGGAAATATCAAATGTGACTGAAAGACAAACACTTCAAGCTAGAGCAGATTTGCTAGAAGAAAAGCTGTTTCTCGGCAATGAAACTGAAGAGTATTTGAACTATATTAATGATGTTTATCCTAGCACTCTCTCACCGCAAGCGATGAAGTACTATAAACGGGACCGAGAAAGAGACCTTGCAATTAATGCATTGATGTTAGGTAGCGGTCTTCGATCATCCGAAGTAGTCAACTTGAATGTCGATGATATTAGTTTTGAACAAAATCGAGTTTCAGTCGTCCGTAAAGGTGACAAAAAAGACTCAGTTAGGATTGCATCTTTTGCAATGGAATACTTAGCAAATTATCTAACTATTAGAGATTCACGTTATCACCCAGATAAATACGAAACAGCATTCTTCGTCTCAATTAGCAAAGGTATAGCTAAAAGAATTACGGGATCAGCAATCGAAAAAATGGTGGAGAAATACTCTTCTGGATTTAAAGTACGTGTAACGCCGCATAAGCTTCGCCACACGCTTGCTACAAGATTATATAAGCAATCTGGAGGAGATTTGATCCTAACTGCTCAGCAACTAGGACACAGTTCAACACTTACGACGAACTTGTATGTCCACGTGGAAAACAATACAATTACAGATGCATTGAATTCTTTATAAAGCTCAACAAGACATAAGTAAAAAGTTTAAAAAGAAAAAATAGAGCTACCACAATACTTCTGTGGTAGCTCTTATCATTCAAGTAACTATGCTTTATTTTTGCAGTTACCTATTAACCGATGGCTCATTGCAGATTTTTAGATTCAATTATCTAGAAATATTAATCAAGATCCCTCACATTTAGTTACTACTGAGAGTGAAAAAGAAGAAATCAAGCATTTATTGGCACCTGATTTTACAGAAGACGATCAACAAACTGAACAAAATGGTTTATTCCAAACCTATACGAAAGAAATAAATGATGTCTCGATCCAAATAGACAAGGAAAACAAGAAAACAACGATTCAAAGTGATCAGTATAAAAAAAGAATTCTCTTGGGTAGACGATCAAGGTAACCGCCTCGTGGATGCTAATCAAGTAGAATATAGTTTTAGTAAAGAATAATATTTCTAAAACTCGTAACAAAGGCGCATGGGGTATGGATCTGTTTATTTAATTGATGTATTTCCTCTTATTTTACATAATCGCTACGATAAGTATCCGTACTATCAAGCCAATTTTACCTTAACTTTGTGAAATTCTAATTTCTAAAAATAACTTGCTTGTTATATTTACGGTATTTTTTAAGCACATTTCATGGATAAGTACCCACTCAAACAACCGAAACTGCCTTAAAATCACTATTTATTAATTGTTTAAACAATTATTTGTCTTTAAACTCATACAATATGGTTAATATTCTGGAACCCAATGCAAACCAAAGGCTCCCGACACTTTAAACAATATATTTGATACCAGCAAAGACATTGCGGATCTTGAAATTTTAGCAATGTAAAAACATATTAACGAAGTTTGTCTTCCAATCTTCAAAATCTACAGATCATTGAATAAATGGTCTATTAACGGCAAGGGTATTTTCACTCGTAATAGAGCCATAGGGTGCTTGTTTACCAGTTACTTTTTTAATAGCATCATTGGTACTTTGATTTTCATGATCATAAAGTATGATTTCCAATCTCATGACCTTCTTCTGATGCTTGTTTAACGATTTGAGAATATTTTTCTGTATTTTTTCCTAATAGAAAAAATGTAACATGCACATCTTTAGACTTTAGAATTTCAAAAAGTTGTGGTGTAGTCGATTGTCTAGGTCCATCATCAAAACTAATTGCTACACTTTTATTAGCTTCATTACTTGAATTATCATTTTCAATTGAATTTGAAAAAATATTTTATAATTATTTATTTTCATGATACAGATAACAGATTCGTAGTATAAATAAAAAAAAGGTCTTATTCTTTAGAATAAGACCTTTTCTGGATCAACCAATTGTGATTGACTTAAACTATGATCTAAACATAATTCAAAATGTAAATGGCTACCTGTGCTATTTCCTGTCGAGCCAACATAACCAATGATCTGACCTTGTTTTACTTTATCACCAACCTTGACTTGATATTCTTGTTGGTGCGCATATAAAGCCGTTGTACCGTCTTCATGCTCAATAGCTACATAATTTCCCCATGATGGGTGAAACTCTGCTTTAACGACCGTTCCTGCTTTGCTGGCATAGATTGGCTCGCCTTGTGCTGCTGCCAAATCTAATCCTCTATGAAATTCTCCCCCACGAGTACCAAATGGACTAGAAATCGTATAGTTTTTCACTGGTACAATATAGCCTTCTTTACTTAATTGTGGTCCTGCGACTTCCTTGTCGTAGTCCGTTAAATGGTAGGTCTCGATTAAACCATTTAATTTTTGATCGTATTTCGTATCAGTTGCATATCTGCCAGTTAAGAATTTGGTTGCTTCTTGATAAGTTTTTGCGTTTGTTTTCCATACACCACTATAAAATTGACTATTACCAGTCAAACCTTCTTTAAGCAACTGTGCATAATCATTTAAGCTATCTTCATAGTTTTCATACTGTCTAAAAGTGGCTTGTGTGGTGTAAAGAGTGCCGTTACCTAAATCCTCTTGTGTGGCAAAAGAAACACTTTTTCCGTTATGCGTACCTTTTATTCCAAATAAATTGTAGTTTGGTGCTTGTGCTAACTGACTTTGACCGCTAGCTGATTCCAAAATGGCTTGCGCAATTATGACAGAAGCGTATAAATCGTTTTCCTGTCCTACTTTGCGAGCAGATTCGCCGATTTTTCGGACAAAGCTTTCTACGGACTCATCTTTTTCAAAATGAATGTTTCCTTCAGCCGTTTCTTTGCTTGAAGGAACTAATTCTTGAATAGGCGCAGTTGGCGTTTGGTGATACGGTTTTGACTCGCTTTCTGCTGGGTTAGCTTGCTGCTCTTCATTTGGTGCTTTTATTTGATTGTTTGAAGGTTCAGTTGTTGACTGAGTCTGTGATTCATTCGTAGAACTACCAGTATTCGGCTTTTCTGGTTTTGATTCACTTGGCTTTGTTTCGCTAGGTTTGGTTTCATCTGGTTTAGACTCACTACTGGATTCCGTTGTACTCGTTGAATCTGTTGTACTGTCTTCTGTAGGCTTTTCAGCCGATTCTGTTGTAGATGTCGTATCCTCAGGTGTACTTTGATCTGTACTACTTTCTGTGGAATCAGTCGTTGTGTGCGTAGTAGATGTTCCTGTTTGTTCATCACTACTTGAAGTAGATTCTTCAGACTGATTATTCATCGTGCTAGATTGACTGGTTGGTATTGAAAGCTGTTCATCTGCTAATACCTGTAACGGTGTTGTCAATAGCATTTGAGAAAGAAGAACAGCAGAAGCTATTTTTGAAATATGTTTTTTTTTCAATTTTTTTTCCTTCCTTATTGCATTTAAGATACTTTTTTTGTAAAAATCTATCTAAGCTTTATCTCTTATTCAAATATGTCAATAGAATAGATAGCTTTTTTTCTGTGAAGTGTCTATTTTACTAGGAGAATTTTTGCTTTCACTTCCCTTATCTTCACCATTGGTATAAATATTGATCTGTTTCACATTTCAAAGACTTGATATTAATAGTAATCATAGAACTCAGATTATATAATAGATTTAGGTATTTCTTTATTTAAATATTATATCCAAAATTTCTTGATTAATTTCACGAAATCTATTTCTAGAAGATTAATCAAGAATGTTTAGGTAAGGTATCTCTAAAATTTTGTTTTAAAATTTCATTTATTTAGCCATCCATTTGATTTTGTAATTCCCTAACATAATAGAATAGTTTGAAATTTTTTTACAATTTATTTTCGGGACCAGAATCACGAACCTTGCAAAACACTAATTTTTATAAATCAAGGTAGATTCAATCTGATTAGCCATATTTACTTCCTACTAGTTGAAATTTTCTAGTCTGACATATAGAACCAATATTTTTTTATTGTTAAGAATGGTGCTGTAAACATATATTATCATTCTGATGATTTGGAAATAATCAAAATACGTATTTAGAATAGTACTTTATTGAGCAAATCAGAATTCTATGCTTTCTTATATATATATTGGCATCCACACTATTTTTTAACTATTATCATTTCACATGCAGTATTTTAAGAATTGGAGCTAATACTGCGGTAATGTCATTCCGATAGCTTCTTTATTCATTATTAATGTTATATTAGGAAGAATCGGGACATTGCTTTCTTTTATGAGAAAGCTAAAAATATAAGTTACTCTTCACGTCAGTTTCAATTTTCTCAACGTTCTCGATATACCTTTCGGATGTTCTTATTCGAATACCGCCTAAAATACTTTATTTAAATAATTCTTTAGGAATTTTCAATTGATTTAGCACATCTATGTCCCCTTTTCTCCTTTAACTGCAACTTTCAACATAATATTCTTTGAGCTAAGCTATCTACTTTTTTAATCTTTAAAAAAACATTTTCTAATTCTCTTCTTTTATGTATTACAAAAACATATGTTCTTAATGATAAAGAAGAAGTAGCTAAATACACAAAAGAAGAAGTAATCTATTACCTTACTTCTTCTTTCAATTTATAAGATTAATTAGTATATCACTTTATTGTAACTTTAAAAACAGCAAACTCTTTTAGAGTGAGGGTCTGCAGATTAGTTATACGGAACCTTTTTTAAGTTCCATTCTTTAATATTAACAAATAATCATTAAGCATAAAATGCCATCTGACTACAACTTCCATATTTACTTTTCACCCTTAAAAATGTCCTTTTATAGTTTTAGAGCGTGCTTACACATATAATAAAAAATTATCCATCTTTTGTATCTTCATGCAATCGCTCAATTAATCGTGTCAACTCATTCATTTCTAAATCGGTTAAGCTTGAATGATTTAAAAGAATAGCAGGAAGATCGTAAGAATCTTGTCTTTTCTGTTTACCAAAATCTGTGATAGTCACTAACACAATGCGTTCATCATCTGTATTTCTTGTACGTTTCACTAATCCATGTTGTTCCATCCTCTTCAATAATGGAGTCAGTGTGTTACTTGATAAATCTAACTTTTCACCTAATGCTTTTATGGATAAACAATCTACATCATAAAGAAGAACTAAAATCAGATATTGAGGATAAGTCAATCCATTTTTTTCTAAAGAAGGATTATACATACGCTGAACGGATCGAGATGTAACATAAAGCAAAAAGCACAGATGATCACTTAAAGGGGTTAATTTTTTTTCATTTTCCATTACATTACCTCCTTATCTACTGATTCATTAGTTTAAAACAAAAAAGTAACTCACACAAGCTTTTATCTTTGACGATTAAATCGTGTGAGATTATAATAAAAATATAAATTAAAGGAGTGATTGATTATGGAAAAACAAATTTCATTAGAAAAAGAAGCGATTGATTTTAGCGAGGCAAATGCCCCACATCCACGTATCTATGAATTAGATCCAAAAGATGGACGTGCATTACTCGAAGAGGTACAAGAATCTCCTGTTAATAAATATAATGTAGATATCGAAGATCAACTGATGGATACTGGAAAATATGGCTCAATCAATGTCCGGTTTATTCGACCAGCTGGCAATTATACTACTCTACCTGTAATTTTTTATATCCATGGTGCGGGTTGGGTATTTGGTAGTGCCAAAACACATGATAAATTAGTGCGAGAATTAGCTGTTCGAACGAATTCAGTTGTGGTATTTCCAGAGTATACATTATCTCCAGAAGCAAAATACCCAACAGCCATTGAACAAAACTACGCAATTTTACAACAATTACCAACAATTTCAGAAGCAAAAAAAATGGACATTTCCCGTTTAACTGTAGCAGGTGACTCTGTTGGTGGAAATATGGCCACAGTAATGACGATTATGACAAAACAACGTAATGGCCTGACAATCAACCAGCAATTATTGTATTATCCTGTAACAGACGCGAATTTTAACACGGAATCTTATAACGAATTTGCAGAAAATTATTTCTTAACAAAAGAAGGTATGCAATGGTTCTGGGATCAATATACAACTGATGAAAAACAACGTGCAGAAATCACTGCATCACCTTTGCGAGCAACTCTTGATGAACTGAAAGGATTGCCAAAAGCAATGATTTTAAATGGTGAAGCAGACGTTTTACGTGACGAAGGTGAAGCTTATGCACGAAAATTACGTGAAGCTGAAGTTGACGTCACACAAGTCCGATTTCAAGGAATGATTCACGATTTTGTGATGGTTAATGTATTGGATCAAACAAAAGCAGCAAGAGCTGCGATGACTTTATCTACGGAATGGATCAATCGTAACAATAATCAATAGGAACTTCTTGAACATACAATAAGCAAAAAGCTCAGCAAAGTGTAACCTTGCTGAGCTTTTTCATAAACGTCATAATTGTAATCAAATAATGCGAAAGAGAGTGGAATAATAATCAGAATTTTTTCTGATTAATATGTACCTACCCCCAAAAGTTAGACAGAAAAAGTTAACTTTTGGAGTTCACTACACTCCTCCACTCTCTTTATTTAAATTATATATCTATTGTTTGGTTAAAAAGCAAAGACAATTTCTTCTATACCTAACACTAAAAAATAGAAGCCTAGTAAAAAGCTTGCTGTGATTGCTGAAGAAATTGGATCAAATAATAAAGAGATACCAATAAAAATTCCGATAATATTAATAACTAGTGAAAATATATATCGAGATTTACTAAATTCTTTCAAATAGGAAGAATTAAATAAGTAGAAAATTGAATTAACAATAAACCAAATAGCAAAAACATAAGGTAAAAGGAGTAATCCTTGCCAAATATGAAGTGCTAATCCAATCCCCATAATAAGATAAATAGTTCCTAGAATAATATTATTCGCTTTAGTATTTCCAAAGAAACCCGTTGTTTCATTCAAGTTAACTAATAAAACTATGCCTTTTAAAGTTAATATGATACTTACCAAAACTACAATAGAAGTTAAACTACTTACAGGGTTCCTAAAGGCAATTAATGAAGCCCAAATTGATAATATTCCTAATAAAAATAAACTAAATTTAAACTGATGTTTTTCTTGCATCTAAACACTCCTATTCTAATGTAATGATTACATTATCTAGAATTCAAGAGTTTGTTGAAAGAAAAAAATACACTTTAATCGTGTATTTTTTTCTCTTTTTTCTATTCTCTATGCTTTACAATCAATTCTATCTAAAATAGAAAAGAGGTAATTTTATGACACATTTAGAAAAAAAAGAAAGCCATATTTTAAGTAAGATTCAAGGGGAAATAAATAATTTGAATTATGATCTAACTGACATGGATAATACTGACAATATTGATGTTGCCTATGCCGAAGAACAGGATGCATTGGAAACAATTGGCTCTATTCTTAAAAATGATACAAAGCTTGATAAATTAGAAGATAAAAGTGCTGCGAAAGATGAAAAAGAGTTTGATAAATGGGTAGATAATGAAGAAAAAATTTTAAAAAGAATAAAGAACGAGTTGGTTAATTTAAATAAACAGTTAAAAACATTGACTGGTGATTCAAATAAAATGAAGAGATATTTTGCACAAAAAAAAGCTTTACTAGACATCAAGAAAATTTTACATGAAGCTAGTGAGTTCTTTAAATTGTAAAAAATTTTTTAAGCTAGTAAGTAAATAATAAAAACTAAGATAGTATAATCAGATTAATCGAATTTCTTTACAAAAATCCATAACTTGTTTTTGTAAAGCGTATATGCCCTATTATCAAATTTACGAATTGTCATAAGAAAAGTGAGAACAAGGATAAGCCTACTGAGAATAGACTGATCCTTTTTCTCACTTTTCTTATACAAAACCTTCACATTTCGCAATTAAATTACAGCAGCTTTTTCCATGAAAGTATACTCCATTGACTGCCTAACATATATAATTATGGAAAAGTATTCTGTTCTATTTAAGCTGGATGCAATTGTATCTAGATCCTTTTATGGATATGTTCAATAGTGAAATTTTATCCTATCGTACCTATGAAAAATCCGATGCATTTCCAATGCATTAGCGTTAATGGAATGTTTGGAGGAAGCTATCCAGACCTCTAACGATTGTCCTTATCGTCGTACGTTTCATTCAGATCAAGGTTGGGCATATCAAATAAAAGCTTATAGAAACAAATTGAAGGAATACAAAATTTTTCACAGGAAAGTTTATAACTGTTTCGAGGAATTGAAATCAGCCATCGATAACTATATCTATTACTACACAATGAACGGATAAAACAGAAATTCAACTGGCAAAGTCCCGTCCAATTTCGTAAAACAGCCGTAACGTTTGCGTAAAAATATCACTTTAGAGCATGAAAAAAGAGTGGATTTCTCCACTCCAAAAAAGTCTAACTTTTTGGTGTCATTACATTACTACAGTTTTTTGATCTCTTTTTTTCTTCAAAGACTTCTAGATTAAAAATTGATTTTTGAATTTTTTGTGTTTCCTGTAAAGTTCGATGAAATTGTATTGAAAGAATCTCCCCTATAAGATAAGACAGCCTAACAGAATTAAATTTAGTAATTTATCTTACATTCTATTAAAAAACTAATCTAGATTTCTTTTAATTTTGATTCATATATTTCTAAAAGTATTAGGTCCAACTGTCTATAATCTTTTAATGAAACACTACTATCTACATAAGCAATATACTCATATCTCAATTTGGGCTCAATCAAACTGTAATTGATGTCTGTTGTGGTAACTAAAAGATCATATTTTTGTTCAAGTTGAATATCTTTATATCTATCACATAGTACTACATTAAAGTGTAACGTCATTATATTAGATAGTTCTCTTAAGAAGATTTTTGTTTCACTATACGGCATATCAGTATCTACCAGTACAGATATTTGAGGCTCTAAGAAAGTAAGATCTTCTACTTTCGCTAAAGCTAAACTGTATTGATTAACTAAATATTCAACTTTTTCAAAAAGGGAATATCCAGTTTTTATATAGAGTTTTTCACACATTTCCTTGAAAATATTAGTTGTTCTGATTAAATATTTTTCTGTACTCGAATTTAGAAAAAACTCTAAAGGATCTTTTTTGTCATAAAAAAAATCAGTATATAAATTAATAGAATAGAGATATTTCTTAAATTCATCTTTTTTATCTGAATCCAATGGGCAAATATTTTTATCAAAATACATAATAACCTCTTGCGTTGCCAACCAAGCTTGAGTATGCTCAATATAATTATAATTCTCCAAATAAAGATCACTATATTTTAATGTAAATGTCACTCTAGTACTTAAAAATGCCAAAAAGTAATTGCTTTCTACCTTACTTTTATTTATTTTAGCAAACCAATACTTCTGTAAACCTGTTTCTTCACCTATTAGCGTAAATAGCGTGCTATATTCCGTATTAAAAAAATCAGCAGAAATTTCTTTTTTTCTACTATATCTAATAATAGTTATTGCTAAGAAGTAAGCAATTTGTAAGCGACCATTTCCGCTAACTGGGATATCCAATTTTTCGATATAGTGATTCAATGATTTTAATAGCTCGTCTTGTGATATTCCTGCGTACTTCCATTCAGATCCTCTATAAATAGTCCATAGAAAATTAAAGTAGAAAAAGCGGATATTATTTTCTGGTCCTTCAATAGAGAAAAAACCTTTTTTATAAACAATCGTTAGACTATACTCTTCTAAATTTTTTCTCATTTCACACATTTTTTTATTTATAAATGCTTCACTTATATGATACTTTTCTATCAAGTTAGTCAAACTTTCATCTTTTGATAACAACTTAATTAAAAAGATAATAGGAAAGCAAGATTCAACCATTTTCTTTTTCAAAAATAAATATTCTTTCGTATGATTTTCATTTATTCGATAACCTTTTCCCTTAACATAATCAAGCAAAGACGATACTTTTTGTTCTTCTGCAAATATTAATAATTCCTCTAAATATTTGTAACTTGTTTTCCGGTCAATCGATAGTTCATGAGCTATTTCAATACCATTTTTATACCCCTCGATATTTCTTAAATAATCAAGTATTTCTATTTTTTTTTTCACATCATTATCAATAAAACAATTTATATCCATCTCAACCTCCTAAACATTTAAAATAATAGTGAAAACTATGAAATAACAGTGTACCATGATGAAATTGTCTAGACAAATTTCATCATGGTACACTGTTATTTTTATAAGATATGAAAATCTATAGAACTTATTGTTGTTGATTAGTAATGCAGGAGTTTATATCTAATCCTAATATTAAAAAATAAAAAACAATCAGATAACTAGCTGTTAAGGTCGAACTAACTGGATCAAAGAACAACGAAATCCCTATAATTACTCCAAGTATATTGAAGATGATAGAAAAAATATATCTGGGCTGACTAATCTCTTTGAGAATTGTAATCCATTCATTGAAGCCTACTTATCGTTGATCGAAAAGCGGGCTTCAATGAATGTCTTATTACATTTTTCGCATTTATAAACATTCTCTTTTCTATTTTTAGTGCCTTATCCTCACATTCAATGAAGCTTGCACGTTACTCTTCGTATATGCTCAATGGTAGTCCGTAAAAGTTAAAAATTCTAACAATAATGATAAATATTTTTTAGTTTAACTGAACGGAAGTAAACTCAGTATCAACTGTAAATTCAATCGGCTTTTCAGAAGAAAGTAACGCGTCATCTAATTTAACTGAGTACACCTGTTCGGTAGTATATGGATTAAAGTAATAGGTTAACTCATCTACATCTAAAATCGAACGATATTGTGTATAATCTACTGATCCATCATTTTTAATATTTACACCTTTTGGAATTGTGACACTATTTAAAATATGAAAAATCGCACTCACTGCTTCATCCGTAGTTTTCCCTGCTTGAGTGAACTGTCTATAATAAACAGTTCGTACAAAACGTTCTGGTGACGTTAGTCCCCCAGGCATCCCAAATGTACCAGAACCTTGTCCAAACGGTTTAATAGAATAGGCTCCTATTTTTTTTTCTTTAAAATTTGTGGGACGCATGGAAAGATAGTTATTTAAATTTTTTAAATGCCATTCAAGTTCAGGACTGTTAGTCATTACACCAACGGGATTTTCCTTCAATTCAATTTCTCCGGTATTTGTTTCGACTACTACCGTCATACCTGTTCTATCAGTCACAATATAATGTAAAGGCACTACTAAAGACAAAAGTGAGTTTTCTTCATTAATTATATTTATTTCAAAAATACGTTTTTTTAACTCCTCAACACTAGAAATTTCACCCAGCAGCCACATAATAAATCCATGAGGCGATATGTTCAACTTTCCCTCTCTTGATTCATTATATTTTGCTTCATCAAGGAAATAGAGTTCTGCCACCGCAAGTCCCTGTTCGTTCACACCATCTGCTAACAAATATCCGTCTAGATTCCGTCCTGTGCCAATAAAACCAAATCGTGTTTTTCTAGTTGTGTTCGACGTAGCATTCCATTCATACTGTCTAGGGATAAAGATAGGAAGTCCATTTAATTCAAAACCAAAATCCATTGTTCGTGCTAAAAAATGATGCCTGTTTCCAGATTGATAGGTTAAACTTGTACACATCATAATACCTTCTTTCAACTATTTTTAGTTCGTTTCTATTTACTCTAGGTCGGAATGTAAGTGATATCAGCTATCCATTTTTCACTTATAAGTTATATACTATTAAATATATAATACCCCTTAAAGGTTATAATGCACAGCATTTATGCGTTTTTTGAGTGTACCCTAAATATACAAAAAGTCTGTACATTATCTGTTCGTTGTTATCTCTTTCTTAAAGCAAGTTTTTATTTATGTTTGAGAAAAAGGATATACTGAATAAATTTCTTAGTTAGGCAACTTTTGTTATAGAAGTTTTATTGAATCTAGGGTGTAGTCTATACCTCAATAATAGGGAGAATATCTACAAAGAAATAAGCAATATTATTAGAATACTAATTTTTTATTTTTTGTTTTTTATCATATCCTTGGTTTATCAAATAAAGGAGGTAGTTTTAAATGAATAAACCCTTATTCACTAATGTAGTTATTGTTAATCAAAAGAAAGAGGTAGTAGAAACTTTTTTAGGTGATTTAAAAAATATTTTAAAATGGAATGATGAAATTGCTGTTATTGCAGAAGTAGAGGAAGGTTTTAAGATTGAGAGAGTTAGCCAATCTTTAAATGATAGTGAGTTAGTCAAGGTAGAACATAAAGACAATAAAATTTATTATCATAGTAAAGGGAATAGATTGAACTATGATGTTATTTTCGAATGTACATCACTTGGTGATAAGACTGAGTTGTCAGAAACAGTTTATTTATCAGAAGATGTAGATAGTCATTTGCCTATTAGTATTCTTAAACCAATTGTAAAACATGCATTTGGATCTAAACTTTATATATTAGCGAAAACTCTTGAAACAGCATAAGCTATTAGAGTCTCTTAGTTTAGAATATTTGGACTATCTGTATGTCAATAAAGTTTTACTAACCAATAAGACTGATTTTTTTAAACATATTAGTGGTATTTTTTTTGTAGAATATGAAGATAAAATTATTTATATAGGTGATGGATTTTACACTGAAAAAAAAAATAACCCAAGTGAAGAAAGATATTTATTTCAAAGAATAAATCAGCATTTTACATTATCAAATTCTGGAGGTAACAAAAATCTTCAAACTTATTTGCTTAAATCTATGAAAAAAAAGAATGTGCTAGATACAAATCTCCAGAATGCATTTAATAAATTTTGTAAAGAAGAAATTAAAATACATTATATCGATTTAACAAATATAGCTATGGATACAAATGAGGTTGAATTTATTAAATATTATTTCATAGCTAAACTAAAACCAGTGTTAATTAAATCTAAGCCCATATTAAAAATTGAAAGAAAACCTAAACGAAAAACCAATTTATCAATTAAATATGTTTAAACCTTCCTTTATATCTTAAGGAAGGTTTTTTTATAAGTATACTTATAAAATATATTATTATCTTTATTAGAATCAGTAAATAACGTTGCTATATACTATCAACATTAAGAGAAAGGAGATACAAATATGAATAAAAAATATCATGATTCAATTGAAACTGCTCTAGAAGTATTATCTGATGGAGGTGTAATTATTATTTCTGATAATGAAGATAGAGAAAACGAAGGAGATATCTTAGGTTTAGCAGAAACAATTACTGAAGATGGTCTAAATTTTATGATTACAGAAGGAAAAGGTCTGGTATGCACTCCTATTAGTGAAGAACTTGCAAAAACATTAGCATTACAACCTATGGTTAAAAACAATACCGAAATGAATGGTACAGCATTTACTAATTCTATTGATGGAAGTTATGACATTACAGGCGTTACCACAGGGATTTCAGTGGGGGATAGATTAGCCACTATAAAAAGAATGATTGATGACGATGTGAAATCAACAGATTTTGTACAACCTGGACATACATTTCCGTTAGTTGCTAAAGAAGAAGGTGTATTGGAACGAGAAGGTCATACTGAAGCTGCTGTTGATCTAGCAAAACTTTGTGGGATGAAACCAGCTGGTGTGATTTGTGAGATTATTAAACCAGATGGATCAATGGCACGCACAGATTATTTATTTGATATGGCAGAAAAGTTTAACATTCCGTTTATAACAATTAAAGACCTAGTAAACTATAGAAAAAACAATGTAGCTAGTTTGGAACTTTCTCATGCTTAACTCGCTATTTAATACTGTTATAGCTAAACTAATAGAATGGTTTTTTTTAGATAAAATTGAAGGTGTAGAAAACATAAAAATCGATGGACCTGTAATAATTGTCGCTAATCATAATAGCTATTTAGATCATTTTTTTATTTTGTATTTATACCGAAAGTATTGGAATTCAAATGAGTTATATTTTCTAACAAAAGAAGAAGCATTCAAACAATTCTTTTCTAGAAAATGGCATGAAATAATGAAGTCCATATCAGTAAGTAGAGCAAGTGCTGGTCAAGAAGGATTAAAGGAGTTAAAAAAAATACTCCTAAATAAAAAAGCAAGCGTCGTTCTTTATCCCGAAGGGACTAGAAGTAAGACTGGGTTTCTTCAACCAGGAAAAATGGGAGCAGTAGCATTGGCAGCAACCACTGGTATTCCAATAGTTCCGATTGGTTTAGAAGGTACATTTGATATTTTACCTCCTAAAAAAATTCTACCTAGGCGTACTAAGGCAAGTATAAAAGTTGGAAAGATCATAAAAGTCAAAAAAATTCCAAAAACTGAGCTACTAGAAATTCATAATAAATTAATGCAGCAATTATCTCAATTAAGTAATGAGTCTTTTGATTTGATTGTTGATAAATCTGTTGAGGATAAAAAAATTTATTATGCTAATTACTACAATGAGTTAGGCATTCGTAATTATGTAGATAATGAATACATTCCAAATGTTTATCACCGTAGAGCAAAGTATTTGTGTAACCAACTATTAAATAACGGAGTAGAATCTGATGAAATTTACTTTGAAATTTCTAGATCTGTAGGCCGGTTAGGACTCAACTCTAAAAATTTTATGTATAAGATTGTTAGATTATTACAAACTAAGTACTATGCCTATAAATCTCTTAAACAAAATAAAAAATTTGCACCTGCACACTATGTATTAGCGAACTATTATCTGAATATGTTTACTCTTTTTCCAAAAAAAAGTCTAATCAAAGCAGAAAATCATTATAAATTAGCTATTAATAGCGATTCAAGTAGTATTTATATAAAACTGGGTTTTGTAAGGTTATTATTGAAGAAAAAAAATTATACGGAAGCGGAGCAATTTTTAAATCAGATCCAGAGAGCTAAAGTTTTTAACTCTGTAGACTATCGACGAAAGTTAGAAGCTAAAATTTTATTGATGCGATTTAAACCGGTATACGCTAACAAATTTATGGAGGCAGAAATTAAATGAAGAAAGTTGCATTGGTAACTGGAGGCACTGATGGTATTGGCTATTCTATTAGTTCGAAGTTATTGGAAAAAGATGTTTTTGTTATAGCCACATATGCTTCAAATGAAGAAAAAGCGTGGGAAAGTAAACAAGAATTTGCAAAAATATCATCAAACTTTCAGATAATAAAAAGTTCTAATAATGTAGAAAAAGACGTAGTTTCATTAGCAAATATCATAAAAAAACAATTCGGGAAACTAGATTTTTTAATTAATAATGCAGGTATATCAAAGTCTAACATTTCATTAAAGATGAGTATGGAAGAATGGGATAGAGTGTTAGATGTAAATTTAACAGGGACTTTTTTAACCTCTAAAAATATGGCCCCGTTGTTGTTTAAATCAAAAACACCAAGTATAGTAAACATTTCTTCCCAAGTAGGGACCTATGGGAATATAGGTCAGGCTAACTATGCAGCAGCGAAAGCAGGTATCTTTGGGTTGACACATACCTTAGCACAAGAATTTTCCAAAAAAAAGGTACGTGTTAATTCTGTAGCTCCTGGTTTCGTAGAAACAAAGATATTAACTGAAATACCAGAGAATTTAGTTGAAAAAAGAAAAGAAAGAATTTTACTAAATAGGTTTGCAGAACCAGAAGAAATTGCAAACGTGGTGTATTTTCTTGTATCTGAAGATAGTAGCTATATAAATTCAACAACTATAAATGTTGATGGTGGGATAGCTTTTTAAATAGCTTTTTAAGGAGAAATCACAATGATTAATGAATTTAAAATAGTAGAAGGATTATCTGGGAAATCGTTGGTAATAAGCGCAGAAGGTAAGTGTAGAGCAGTTTGGAAAAGCAATGATGAAATTTCTGACTGGGCTAAATTAGAAAAAATCTTCCCGAATGAACAAGATGAAAAAGAACTGACAAAGCTTATTGAGTCTGGACATAATATTGTTTTGCCGATTGAAGATCCTAAGGTTAAGGCAACATACTGGATCTTTAAAAAAGAAAATAATTTAAGGCAAGAGAACATTATTATTAACGAATTTGATGATCTTCATGAAATTGAATTTTTCCCATTTAATTGGCTCCCAGAGAGGTTGTACAATTTAGTATTAAACTCATATGAACAATATAAAAATAGAACTGAAGTAGAAACATTATTACAACCCAATGTCGTATATGTTTATGAAACCGGGTATCTAGATGGTAAAATGATATTAACTAACCAAATAAAATATGCTACAAGTTCCATGATTGATAGTTTGCTGTCTACAAATCTTTAAAAATACTATCATGAAACAAATTATTCATGAGCTTATATGCGTCAAATGATACTTTATATTGTTCGTCATCGTCGATGTATTCATAGCATTTAGCTAATAAATAGAAAAGATTTGATAACATATAGTGTGACTGATTGATTCCTGAAAAGTTTATTCCATCTTTTAAAATGGATATAGCTAAATTTATATTTTTTTGTTTGAATAAAGAATGAGAGTATTGATAAAAAAATAGGTTAATAGATTCGTCATAAACTGTAAAATGTTCATGCTTTATCGCGTCATAGGCCATATTAAAATAAGCAGTACTCTCTTCTTTTTGATTTAAGTCAGCATAGACAACACCTAAATTACTTAAAAGAGAAATTTCAATAGGAGTTAAAAACTTTTTTTGTTTTCTACTTATATTTGTGTAATCTAAAGCTAAATGAAAATATCTCATCGATAGTTGAATTTCAGAAGTTGTTTGGTAAATTGCGCATCCATAATAGTAATAATATAACTGTAAGTCTTGGTCCTTTTTTAATGTTTGAATAATAGAAGAGTCATTTATAAAGTCCAATAATTTTTCATATTGACGCGTGTCACAGTAAGCTTTGGCTTCTGAGAAAAAATCAGCTATGTTTAGTGTTTCTGGATTATCATTTGTGAAAAATTGTTCAATAGAAATACCCAATTTGAAACAAATTTTACTCAATAAAATAGCATTTATACTGTATTCGCCCTTCTCTATGCTACTAATCATTGCTTGTGAGCAAATCTCTTTTGCTAATTCTTGTTGGGACATACCTTGTGACGTTCTCTCTGATTTGATTATTTTTCCTATATTACTCCAATAGTTGATTGAAGTGTCTAAATTATCACTCATATTTATTATCCTTGCTATTTAAAGTTAATTTAAATAGTATTATATATTATCTTAACTAATTTGTGAAAAAATTCATGAACTTAATTATATAGTATATGTAGTCTTAATAGGCAATTATTAAATTGTAGAATTGGAGATGATCTTTTGAAAAAACAATCTTTTGGAAACGAGATTAGACGAGTCAGAAAAGAAAAAAAAATATCACAGTCAGATTTAGCGAAAGATATTTGCTCTCAAGCGACCATATCTGCTATTGAATCAGGTAAATATATGCCTAACGTTAAGATTCTAGTAGAATTATGTAACAAACTAGACTTAAATACAGATATGTTGATATTACACGATTATTATAAGATTAGTTCTATTGAAAAATTTAGTGAAGAGTGTGAACGTTTATGTAAAAACCATGAATATCAGAAGTTAGAAACTTTTTTGAACTCTACTGAAGTATTAAATTCCGTAGAAACCGAATGGGAATTACAAGCATATTATTATTATTTAGCGTGTGCCAACTTTCACTTAGACTCAGATTTAACAGGAAGCTATAGAAACTTTAAACTTTCTTTAGCTGAAAAAGAAAATAATACATTGGCCAGGTTGAGTTTTGCTTGTTTAGGTTTAATTAGTTCTTTAAAAAAACAGAAAAAGCAAACTTTTGAATATTTCTTAAACGCTTTTAAAAATATTGAGTCGATACCGTATGAACCCAATTTAAACATATTATTCTATTTAGAAGCGTATTCGTATTTAAACTTAGGTATGTTGGAGACTGCATTTCTTGTATTAGAATCAGCAATTGATTTTATATCGAATAACGATTCTCATTTTATGTTAGGAAATATTTATTTTTTAGCAACGAAAGTAGCTGAACGTGCGGAACAACTTAATATAGTAAGAGATAATGAACAAAAAAGTTCTATTTTTGAAGAACTATTTAATGAAAAAATATACAAAAATATATAAAGAATATTTCTAAAAAAGAGAGATTAGATTCATAATCTCTCTTTTTTACGATGTTTTCCTTGAATTGAATGCCATTTTTTGTCTGAATATCTAGTAAATCATTATAGACTTCATACATAATTTTTCCAGCAGATAATGATAAAGAATAGATAAACGCAGTAGGTAAGCTTTCGACACTTTTTTCTCTAGTAACCCATGAATCAATTGTGGACATAAGGATGGCAAGAAATATCTCAAAATTAGAGAATGGACTTGTCCTATTTGTTGTTCTCATCATGACCGAGATGTAAACGCTAGTATAAACATTCTGACCGAAGGTCTTAGAATGAGAGCGTTAGCTTGGATAAAATCAAAAACCGTAATATTTAGCTAAGTGGTGAGTAGTTCAAAAACTAGTTGATAAACAATATCAAATAAAGATATTAAAAAAAGATATTGTTTTTAATATCTTTATTGGCTAATTTAATATTAAATGTTAATATCTATTTAAGATATTAAAAAAGATATTGCTTTTTAGATAAGGAGAAATTTATATGACTAAAACTATTTCAGTTGTTATTGACAAAGGCGGTGTTGGTAAAACAACAACCATAATCAATGCTCTTTTTTATTCTGCAAGACGTTTGGGAAAAAAATGTTTGCTAATTGATTTGGACCAATCGCCAAGTTCTACAGCACGCTTCATTGATAAAATTGATCAAAAATATTTTGATGAAGATCATGAAATAAAGCGTAATTACACAGTTGCAAAATTTTTTGACACCACAGACGGAAACCCTGAAATTATTGAAATTGAACCCAAGATTCACTTGATTGCTGGTTACAAACAATTAAGTGATCTAAAAGAAAAAGCTAATGCAGGCTTACAACGACTATATTTATTAAACTGGTATTATCGAAATATTGATTTTATTGAATCCAACTATGACTATATTTTTATAGATAACCACAATGATTTAGAAATATTCACTGATAATGCTATTGCTGTTTCAGATGTTGTTATAGCAGTCGCAGATGTTGATTTAGATAGTATGGGTAAATTAGTTCAGGTAGATTCGCATGTTGAATATTTAAAAACAATTATTAAGGACCCAATGACACAAAGAAGTTATGTTAATGCACAAGTAGTGAAAATTGGAAATATTGTTGAATACAATACAACTGATTCACATGCGTTTGTAGAAGCTTTTGAATCTATGAAAAAGCAAGACTCCACGTATTTAGGATATCTTTATAAGCGAACAGCACTAAAACAAACAAAAACAAAGAATCGCCCGCTAGTAGAAGTTGAAGACAACCAATCTAGTTTTACAGAAAATGAAAAACAATTTTACGCACAGACGTGGGCGTTATTCGATAAAATTTTAGATATCTAAAATAGATATCTATTAAAGATGTTAATTTTTAATATCTTTAAATAATATCTTTCTTAGTTTCAAATCAAAATCAGTTACAGGAGGACTTTAAAATGGCAAAAAAAGGGTTAGCTGATAGCTTTTTAAAACAAATGCAGGGATCACCAAAAGTTGAAGAACCTAAAAAAACACAAAAATCAGAATCTACAAAACAAAAAAAGAACACGGCTTTAAATACTCAACAAGGTGGCTTACTAGATAAGCTTGCTCCTGTTGAAAAAAAACAAAGAGAAATGTATCCAGTTTATCTAAACAAGGAAGAACATGCTATTTTGATGCAAGCAGCGGTGGAACTTGGTTTAACTAGAAAGAAAAAAGGTGAAGATAAACAAGTGGGTAATTTGAGTGCGGTTGTTCAATATATCGCTAAGAACTTAAACTAACTCCAATACACTTCAACAGACTTAAGTCAAGATCAGATTTTGATCTTGGGCTTTTTGTTTTTGATTTTTAACTTAATTCAGGCAGAAGTCGCCCATCCTCTATAGGTGGGTGATGAATGCCGTTCGGTATGAGGGTTACTGTTGGTAACTCGAAAACCGACATACAAGGCTGATTGCCTTTTTATTTTGTTCTATACTATAATCAGG
>NZ_CM177102.1:2475000-2620163 GCF_058216595.1 Enterococcus sp. AAFC-DPL-6103 | reverse complement strand
AAGGCTTCCTCCTTCATTAAAAAGTGAATAACTAGTACTAATTTAGCATTTTTTTAGATAGTTTTCCACAGAAAGAAAAGAAAAAAATAAATTTATTTGTATTATCCACAAAATTAACTCAAAGAAAAAAGAGAAAATCACAAGGGAGGAAAAAACTTATCCACAGGAGTAATTAACAGGTGGATAAGTTACGATATAAAAAAGTTTTCAACAAGTATGTGTGTATAAAAAAATGAATATATACTAGTGATTCACGAAACAATTCACAGAAAAATGAAACCCTGTGGATTTCTTTTTTTACATGTGTTTATTCTGTGTAAAAAGCATGGTAAAAAAATTGTGGATAATTGCTGTTGATAACTTTTTCCACAAAAAAATCACACAGCAAAAAAGAATGTTGTGGATAAGTTTTGAATGAGTTAATATTATTTTATATTGACAAAACAGCATTCTAGTCGGTATACTATCAAAGTATGTCTGTGTTTATAATTAGATAAGAAATTTTGGAGGTGGAATACATGAAAAGAACATACCAACCAAATAAACGTAAACGTCAAAAAGTTCACGGATTCCGTAAACGTATGAGTACTAAAAATGGACGTCGTGTTTTAGCAAGCCGTCGTCGTAAAGGAAGAAAAGTTCTTTCAGCTTAGGCCACTGGGGTTTCAGTGGTTTTTTTTATGTCCTTTTTTAGGGAAATGATGAACTGATAACAGTAAATATGGTATGATGGTTCACGTAAGTGAGAGATAGAAAAGGAAAGAAAACTAATGAAAAAAGCGTATCGAGTAAAAAAAGAACGAGAGTTTCAAGCCGTCTTTAAAACAGGGGCTTCCTTTGCTAACCGTAAGTTTGTTGTTTACCGATTAGATAAAAAAGACCAACCTCATTTTAGAGTTGGGCTTTCAGTAGGTAAAAAAGTTGGAAATGCAGTTTCCCGCAATGATGTAAAAAGAAAAATTCGTGCAGCGATTTATTCTTTTAAAGATGAAATCGATCCAGAATTAGACTTTATTGTAATTGCAAGACCAAGTGTTAAAGGACTAACTTACGATGAGATTCGCTCAAATTTAGTCCATGTCTTAAAGCTTGCAAAAATAATCGATAGAGAGGTAACGAGTACGTGAAGAAATACAAACGTTTACTTTTGATGGCTGGCATAATTAGTTTAGTTGTCATCTTGTCTGGTTGTGGAACTGGGGAAGTGAGTGCACAAAGTACAGGAATTTGGGATCGCTACATTGTTTATAATTTTGCTCAAGCAATTAAAGGCTTATCTTTTGGGAATGCTGGAATCGGGATAATCCTATTTACATTAGTGATTCGGGTAATATTATTACCACTAATGCATTTTCAAACAAAAAGTATGCGAAAAACACAAGAAGTTCAACCCAAATTAAAAGAGTTACAACAGAAATATTCTTCTAAAGACCCTGAAACTCAAAGCAAATTAAGAGAAGAACAACAACGACTTTATGCTGAAAATGGTGTAAATCCATACGCTGGATGTCTTCCTCTACTGGTACAGATGCCAATTTTGATGGCATTATGGCAATCGATTTCTCGTGTACCAGAATTGAAACAGGGACATTTCCTTTGGCTTAATTTAGGTGAAGCAGATCCAACATTTATTTTGCCAATTTTAGCTGCAATTTTTACTTTTGCAAGTACTTACCTATCTAGTATGAGTCAAATTGAGTCGAACCCAACAACGAAAATTATGAGCTTTGCTATGCCAGTGATGATTTTAGTTATGGGTGTTAACTTGGCGAGTGGTCTTTCATTATACTGGGTAGTTTCAAATGCTTTTCAAGTTGTTCAGACATTGTTGATTAACAATCCGTTTAAGATTCGTAAAGAACGCGAAGAAGCAGCAATGAAGATTCGTGAAAAAGAAAAAGCATTGAAAAAAGCTACAAATCCTAAGAAAAAACGTAAAAAATAAGGGAGGTAATGCTAATGCCGATTTATAAAGCTGCAACAGTAGATGAAGCCATTCAAAATGGTTTGGATCAATTAGGTTTGGCTAAAGATCAAGTTGAAATTGAGATACTTGACGAAGGAAAAAAAGGGTTCCTTGGAATGGGTCGTAAAGCTGCTCAAGTTTCTATTGAGCCATCTGTTAGTGAAACTATTTCAGAAGTAGTGGAAGAAACAGTAGAAGACGTCCTAGAGGAAACTCCTGTAGAAATTACAGTGATTGATGAATTTGAAGCCGAGTCTGAAGAAAATTCAGTAGAACAAGAATTAAGTGACTTGGATGATGAAGCAGCTTTAACGGAATTGGCACTTTATCTTACTGAAATTTCTAAACATTTGGATGCGCCCGCGCTAGTAAAAATGGAGAGAGAAGCGAACTTAATTGTTTTTCACTTAGAAACGCAAAAGCAAGGAATTTTAATTGGTAAACATGGAAAGACGCTGAATGCTTTACAATATTTAGCACAAGTATTTATCCATCGGGTGGCTACAAACAAACTATCAATTGTTGTAAATGTAGGAAACTATCGCGAAAAACGTCAAGAAATTATTCAGCGTTTAGCTGAGCGAACTGCTGATAAAGTCATTCGTACAGGTCAGCCAGTATTTCTAGAACCAATGCCGGCTTTTGAACGAAAGCAGATTCATGCAGTGCTAAGTAAAAATGATGGAGTAAAAACACACTCTGAGGGCGAAGAGCCTTATCGATATTTAGTTGTTGAGCCAGCAAAAAAATTCTACTAAATGAAATAAACAACAAAAAGGGAATGTCAGAAGTCAGTTGGCTTATGACGCTCCCCTTTTTGTTTTCTATTCTATATAGCGTAGAAGATAAAAAAGTATGCCAAAATATGTTTTTATGGCTAATTGGTGTGAAGAAACAAAATCAGATTGACAAAATTTTTTAAACCAAGTATATTTTACTAGAAATCATTCTTATCGAAGTATACGATCGTAGTAGTCTAACTTTGATAGAAAGAAGCACAAAGCATTTGCTTTGTGCTTTTTTTATTTAAAAATCAGGTTAGAGACTAGTCAATCAAAAGAACTTGATTCATTTTTAGAAATGTGATAGTCTATGACAAGAATTTAATCAAGAACAAGCAGTCAAAGTGCTAAGTTCACCTTTTTATGTAAGGGGTGGAGTGGGCGCTTTTTTTGTGCGTAAAATTAAAGGAGAAGTGAAAAAATGGCTGAAATTACTTTGGAGTTTGACACAATCGCAGCAATCTCGACGCCCCCAGGTGAAGGTGCAATTAGTATTGTACGTCTAAGTGGTGATCAAGCAGTTCAAATTGCCAATAAAGTTTATCGCAGTGGAGCAAAAAACTTACTCGATGTACCTAGCCACACGATTCATTATGGCCATATAGCTGATCCAAGAGATAATCATCTAGTGGATGAAGTAATGGTCTCAGTAATGTTAGCACCAAAAACCTTTACTCGCGAAGATGTGGTAGAAATTAATTGTCATGGTGGAATTGTTGTTGTCAATCAAGTGCTTCAGCTTTTACTTAGAGAAGGCGCACGATTAGCAGAGCCAGGGGAATTTACAAAGCGTGCATTTTTAAATGGTCGTGTGGACTTATCACAAGCAGAAGCTGTCATGGATTTAATTCGTGCGAAAACAGATAAAGCAATGGATTTAGCAATTAATCAATTAGATGGGAACCTTTCTTCATTAATTCGCGCATTGCGCCAAGAAATTTTAGAAACATTAGCACAAGTTGAAGTCAATATTGATTATCCAGAATATGACGATGTTGAAGAAATGACAACTAAATTATTACTCGAAAAAGCAAGAATGGTTCATCAAAAAATTGAAGAACTCTTAGCAACTTCAAAACAAGGGAAAGTTTTGCGAGAAGGGTTAAGCACTGCGATTATTGGACGTCCTAACGTAGGAAAATCAAGTTTGCTAAATCATTTATTACGAGAAGAAAAAGCAATTGTAACTGACATTGCTGGAACGACACGTGATGTGATTGAGGAATATGTCAATGTTCGTGGCGTACCTTTAAAATTGATTGATACAGCTGGAATTCGCGAAACAGAGGACGTTGTAGAGCGAATCGGTGTAGAGCGAAGTAGAAAAGCTTTGTCTGAATCTGATTTGATCTTATTAGTTTTAAATCAAAGTGAAGCTTTAACATCAGAAGATGAACAGTTACTGGAAGCAACAAATGGCTTAAAGAGAATTATTCTTTTAAATAAAACTGATTTACCTGCAAAAATTGAACTAGATAAATTAGCAATGTTTATTGATAGTGAGCCTGTTTTTCCAGTTTCAGTCACAAAAAATGATGGCTTGGATCAATTAGAGCTTGCTATTACTGAACTGTTTTTCGGTGGAAAAACAGGTGAGAAAGATGCAACTTATGTTTCCAATACACGACATATCGCATTATTAGAAAAAGCAGCTCTTTCATTAGATGAAGTGGTTACAGGGATAGAAGCGGGTATGCCTGTTGATTTGGTTCAAATTGATATGACCCGTTGTTGGGACTACCTTGGAGAAGTAGTTGGAGATAGTGTTCAAGATGAATTGATAACACAGTTATTTAGTCAATTTTGTTTAGGAAAATAGAGGAGGAACATCTTTTGAATCAATATCAAGCAGAATCATATGATGTTATCGTTGTCGGAGCGGGCCATGCTGGATCTGAAGCAGCATTAGCCTCAGCTAGATTAGGATCGAAAACATTATTATTAACAATTAATTTAGATATGGTTGCATTTATGCCTTGTAATCCATCAGTTGGCGGACCAGCTAAAGGAGTGGTTGTTCGCGAGATTGATGCTCTAGGCGGAGAAATGGGGAAAAATATTGATAAAACGTACATTCAAATGAGAATGTTGAACACCGGAAAAGGACCAGCAGTGCGTGCGTTACGTGCACAAGCTGATAAGCATGCCTATGCGTCAGAAATGAAACATACAATTGAAAAAGAACCTAATTTGACACTACGCCAAGGAATTGTTGAAGAAATAATCGTTGAAGAAGGTGTCTGTCGAGGTGTCGTTACCTCGACAGGCGCACGTTATAACGCAAAAGCTGTCGTTATCACAGCTGGGACAGCTCTTCGTGGTGAAATCATCATTGGTGAATTAAAGTATTCATCAGGTCCCAATAATTCACAGCCATCAGTAGGCTTAGCCAATAATCTAAAAGAATTAGGATTTAAGATTGAACGATTTAAAACAGGAACGCCACCGCGTGTAAAATCAAGTACAATTGATTATTCAGTCACAGAAGAACAACCTGGAGATGAAAAGCCTAATCATTTTAGTTTTAGCACACCCGACAGTGCATATAAAATTGACCAAGAATCGTGCTGGTTAACTTATACTGGTGAGTCAACCCATCAAATTATCCGTGACAATTTACATCGTGCACCGATGTTTACTGGGATCGTTGAAGGTGTGGGTGCGCGTTATTGTCCATCAATTGAAGATAAAATTGTTCGTTTTGCTGATAAACCACGTCATCAATTGTTTTTAGAACCAGAAGGATTAAATACAGAAGAAGTATATGTCCAAGGGTTGTCAACCTCTTTACCAGAAGATGTTCAAGTAGATGTATTGCATTCAATTGCTGGTTTGGAAAAAGTTGAAATGATGCGTACGGGATACGCCATTGAGTATGACGTCATTGAACCACATCAACTACGTCCAACACTTGAAACAAAAGTAGTTGAAAATTTGTATACAGCTGGTCAAACAAACGGAACAAGTGGATATGAAGAAGCAGCAGGGCAAGGTCTGATTGCTGGGATCAATGCATCATTAAAAGTTCAAGAAAAAGAGCCACTCGTAATCAAGCGCAGTGATGGGTATATTGGTGTAATGATTGATGATTTGGTGACAAAAGGAACAAATGAACCTTATCGTTTACTTACTTCTCGTGCAGAATATCGTTTGATTTTACGACATGACAATGCAGATTTACGTTTGACTGAGATGGGTCACCAAATTGGATTAGTAAAAGAAGAACAATATGAGTCTTATCTATTGAAGAAAGCAGCAGTTGAGCAAGAAATCAAACGATTAATGAGCGTTCGAATCAAGCCTACTGCGGAAGTCCAAGCTTTCTTGAGTAGTATTGAAGCAGCTCCATTAAAGGATGGCGTCCTAGCAAGTGATTTCTTGAAGCGTCCAGAGATTTCTTATGCAGATTTGTTAAAATTTATTCCAGAAAACGATACATTGACACATAAAGAAATTGAACAAGTGGAGATACAAATCAAATATGAAGGTTACATCAAAAAAGCAATGGAAAAAGTTGAAAAACTAAAACGTATGGAAGCTAAAAAAATCCCAGAAAATATCGACTACGCAGCAATCAATGGCTTAGCCACAGAAGCAAAACAAAAGTTGCAAAAAATTCAACCTGAAACGATTGCTCAAGCAAGTCGAATCAGTGGGGTAAATCCTGCAGATTTAAGTATCTTGATGGTCTATATCGAACAAGGGAAGATCGCGAAAGTGGACGTATCTGCCCAATAAATTTTTAAAATAAAAAGAGAACTAAAAAAGAACTTGAGTGGGGAATAATTTCTATGCTTCCTCGAGTTCTTTTTTATTTATTTTTTAGTGCGAATTTTTTTAAGATTGTACCTGGAAGCATTGCAAGAAAAAGTAAATTGCGTTAAAGTAGGAGAAGATTCTGTGAAACAATTTCTGTTTCACAATGAAAGGACTAATTATGACACCAGAAGAATTTCGCCAAGCATTAGCAGAAAAACAAATTCATTTATCGGATCATCAGATGGAGCAATTTGCTACATATTTTAAAACACTGGTCGAGTGGAATGAGAAAATGAATTTAACAGCCATTACAGATGAAAATGAAGTGTATTTGAAACATTTTTATGATTCACTGACACTGGCTTTTGAAGTTGATTTCACCGAGAGACTTTCTTTGTGTGATGTTGGATCAGGCGCAGGTTTTCCAAGTATCCCATTAAAAATTGTTTTTCCAGAGTTACAAATCACCATTGTTGATTCATTAAATAAACGAATCACTTTTTTAACAGAATTAACGAACGTATTAGGCATCAGTGCTTCTTTATACCATGATCGTGCAGAAACGTTTGGTCAAAACATGGAGTTTCGTGAATCTTTTGATTTAGTTACTGCAAGAGCTGTCGCTAGGTTAAATGTACTGGCAGAATTATGTATGCCACTAGTGAAGTTAGGTGGACATTTTTATGCACTAAAGGCTGCTAAAAGTGAAGAAGAACTGACTGAAGCGAAACATGCAATTGCACTCTTAGGTGGTAAATTTATCAAAGAGGCAGCAGTTGATTTACCAAAAATTTCGGATCAACGTCATATTCTTATTATAGAAAAGAAAAAAATCACACCCAAAAAATATCCAAGAAAACCTGGATTGCCTAATAAGCAACCCATTAAGTAGGAGGAGAAGAGATGGCACAAATTATATCTGTTGCAAACCAAAAAGGTGGAGTTGGTAAAACGACAACTACAGTTAATCTAGGTGCTTGTCTTGCTAGCCTAGGAAAAAAAGTACTCTTAGTTGATATGGACGCACAAGGAAATGCTACCAGTGGTGTGGGTGTCCGAAAACCGGATGTCAAGCAAGATATTTACGATGTATTGGTGAACGAATTGCCAATTGAAGAAGCAACAATTGTAACAGAACATGAAAATTTAAATATCGTGCCTGCTACTCTCCAATTAGCTGGAGCAGAAATTGAATTAACTTCTATGATGGCTAGAGAGTCTCGATTAAAGGGTTCTTTAGCAGAAGTGAAAGATCAATATGACTATATTTTGATTGATTGTCCACCTTCTTTAGGTCACTTAACAATCAATTCTTTTACTGCCAGTGATGCAATTTTAATACCTGTTCAATGTGAGTATTATGCTTTAGAAGGACTGAGCCAACTACTTAATACCGTTCGTTTGGTACAAAAACATTTCAATCCTGATTTAGAAATTGCTGGTGTTTTATTGACAATGTATGATGCAAGAACAAATCTTGGAACAGAAGTTGTGGAAGAAGTCCGTAAGTATTTCCGAGAAAAAGTATATGATACGATTATTCCAAGAAATATTCGTTTATCAGAAGCTCCAAGTCATGGTCTACCAATTATTGACTATGATCCACGTTCTCGAGGAGCAGAAGTTTATCAAGCATTGGCAAAGGAAGTGGTTGATCGTGAAGAAAAATAAAGGCTTAGGTCGAGGAATCAACGCACTATTTCAAGATTTAGAAAATTTAGAAAGTGTTGATGTGAAAGACGAAGTAGTTATTCAATTACCTTTGAATGAGCTACGTCCGAATCCTTATCAACCACGAAAAACATTTGAAGAAGTATCTTTACAGGAATTAGCTAATTCAATTGAACAATCTGGTGTGTTCCAACCAATTATTGTAAGAAGATCTGCAGTAAAAGGATATGAGATCATCGCTGGTGAGCGACGTTTTCGTGCTTCAAAATTAGCTGAAAAAGAAACAATTCCAGCAATTGTACGAGAATTCAATGAAGAAGCTATGATGCAAGTTGCTGTTTTAGAAAACTTGCAACGAGAAGACTTAAATCCATTAGAAGAAGCAGAAGCTTACGAAATGTTGATGAAGAATTTGAATTTGACACAAGCAGAAGTAGCTAATCGTTTGGGTAAAAGTCGTCCTTACATTGCGAACTACTTACGATTGTTATCTTTACCAGATTTGGTGAAGGAAATGGTTCAAGATCATCGTTTGTCAATGGGGCAAGCTAGAACATTATTAGGTCTAAAAAATAAAGATCTTATTTTGAAATTAGCCAATCGTGTAGTATCGGAGAACTTAACTGTTCGTCAATTAGAACAAATAGTATCTGAATTGAATCAAAATGATGGAAAAGAAAAGAAAAAAATTCCACGTTTGGCAAAAGAAAAACCTTATTATATTCGAGAAAGTGAAGATCGCTTGATGGATAAATTTGGTACGAGTGTTGCAATTCAAGAAAAAGATGGCAAAGGGAAAATTGAAATCGAATATCTTTCACAAAAAGATTTAACAAGGATTCTTGATATTCTTAACATTCAATTTGATGAAGAATAGAAACAGGAGGCTATTTTATGTATGATTTAGGCGATATTGTTGAAATGAAAAAACCTCATGCTTGTCAAACAAATCGTTGGGAAATCATTCGTATGGGAGCAGATATCAAAATCAAGTGTGTAAACTGTGGCCATATCGTGATGATGACACGTCGCGATTTTGAAAAAAAATTAAAAAAAATACTTGAAAAAAAGGCAAAGAAAGAGTGAATTAATTTATGGCATTGACTGCTGGAATCGTTGGGTTACCCAACGTAGGAAAATCAACTTTATTTAATGCAATTACCAAAGCTGGAGCAGAAGCAGCGAACTATCCTTTTGCAACAATTGATCCAAATATTGGAATGGTAGAAGTACCAGACTGGCGTTTACAACGTTTAACAGAGCTTGTACAACCGAAAAAAACCGTACCAACGACATTTGAATTTACCGATATTGCGGGTATTGTTAAAGGTGCAAGTAAAGGTGAGGGATTAGGAAATAAATTTTTAAGCCACATTCGCCAAGTAGATGCGATTTGTCATGTTGTTCGTTGCTTTGATGATGACAATATCACTCACGTTGAAGGTCGAGTGGATCCTTTAGGGGACATTGACACAATCAACTTAGAATTGGTCTTAGCTGATTTAGAGTCGATTACTAAACGTTATACACGTGTGGCTAAAGTAGCAAAAACAAAAGACAAAGAAGCCGTAGCAGAGCTAGCTGTATTGGATAAAATCAAACCAGTTTTAGAAGAAGGTCGTTCTGCTCGATCAATCGAATTCACTGAAGAAGAACAAAAAATCGTTAAAAGTCTGTTTTTACTAACAACTAAACCTATTTTATATGTTGCAAATGTATCAGAAGATGATGTTGCGGATGCAGAATCAAATCATTATGTTCAAGAAGTCCGTAATTTTGCAGCTGAAGAAAATGCAGAAGTTATCGTAGTTTGTGCCCGAGCAGAAGAAGAAATTGCCGAACTAGATGAAGAAGACAAAGCAGAATTCTTAGAAGCTTTAGGGATAGAAGAATCTGGTTTAGATCAATTGATTCGTGCAGCTTACGGATTGCTTGGACTAGCAACTTATTTCACAGCAGGCGAACAAGAAGTGCGTGCTTGGACTTTCAGAAAGGGAATCAAAGCACCACAAGCAGCTGGAATTATCCATACGGACTTCGAGCGTGGTTTTATTCGTGCAGAAACAGTTTCATTTGATGATTTGAATAAATATGGAAATATGCACGCAGCTAAAGAAGCTGGTCGTGTTCGTTTAGAAGGTAAAGAGTACATTGTGCAAGATGGAGATGTTATGTTGTTCCGTTTTAATGTATAAAAGGGCTATCATAGTTTGCTAAAAATATGTTAAAATATTTTTTGTGACAACCGTTAAGCAAACTAACGGCTAAGGAGGACTACTAGATCATGGAACCAGAGCAATTACGTGAAATGGTGAAAGAAAATAATCATTTAGAAACACAATTAACGAAGCGAAACCAACAGTATATTTTTGATTTGAAGAAATCTTTAGAGGCGGCAAACTTATCTGAGGCAGAAAAAGTTAATGCGCTTCATGATATGTTACCAGTCTTGGTGAAAGAACAAAAAGGCGGTAAAACTGCACGTCAACTTTTTGGAACGGTTTCTGAGCGAACAGAATCAATTATTAGTAAGCCAGTAGCGCCAAAGAAATCTTCTACACCAGTTTTGATGTGGCTAGATAATACATTATTGTTACTAGGTCTACTGAGCATCATGATTGCAATTACAGGTTTCTTTTCACGTGAAACAGCTCCAGCTTATGGAATTTCTACGCTTCTATTCGGGTCAGCAATTGGTGGTTGGGTGTTTTATATGATGTATAAATATATTTATCAATATGAATATCCAGGTGCAGATAGAAGTAAGAAACCAGGAATGTTAAAAACTTTATTGATTTTAGGTGGCTCAACACTTGTGTGGGTAATCGCATTTTCAGCGACAACTTTACTTCCACCTGTTCTTAATCCTGTATTGAATCCAATTATAGTAATTGTTATTGGTGCCGGGGCATTAGCACTACGTTACTATTTGAAGAAAAAATATGAAATTGTAGGCAGCTTATCTGTTCCAAGAAGATAAATGAACGAACAACGCACGAATTTATTTGTGCGTTGTTTTTTTTTGTTTTCTTTCGTAACAATGAGAATAATCGAAAGAAAATCGTTGTTTTATGAGAAATAAAGCAGCAGTTTCTGCTTGGTTATTGACTTAAAGGTTAAAATCGCTTATTTTAATAGATAAACTAAATTAGAGGAGTGGTATTAACAATGTCCAACTGGGAAACAAAGTTCACGAAAAAAGGGTTTACTTTTGATGATGTCTTATTGATACCAGCAGAAAGTCACGTGTTACCAAACGAAGTGGATATGAGCATACAACTAGCAAAAAATATTAAGTTAAACATTCCAATTATGAGCGCAAGTATGGATACGGTAACTGATAGTAAAATGGCAATTGCAATGGCTCGTCAAGGTGGTCTAGGTGTGATTCATAAAAACATGACAATTGACCAGCAAGCGGAAGAAGTTCGCAAAGTGAAACGTTCAGAAAGTGGCGTTATCATTGATCCATTCTTTTTAACACCACAACATCTAGTTGCTGATGCCGAAGAACTAATGAGTAAATATCGCATTAGTGGTGTTCCAATTGTTGAAACTTTAGAAAATAGAAAATTAGTAGGAATCATCACTAACCGTGATATGCGTTTTGTAACAAATTATCATATTCCGATTGACGATGTGATGACAAAGGATAACTTAGTTGTTGCCCCAGAAGGAACTTCTCTAAAAGATGCAGAGAAAATTTTACAGAAACACAAGATTGAGAAATTACCAATCGTTGATGAAGATGGTCGCTTAAGTGGTTTGATTACCATTAAAGATATTGAAAAAGTAATCGAATTTCCTAATGCTGCGAAAGATGAACATGGTCGTTTACTCGTTGCCGCTGCAGTAGGTGTAACAAGTGATACTTTTGAGCGCGCGGATGCTTTATTAGCTGCTGGTGTAGATGCAATCATCATTGATACAGCTCACGGTCACAGTGCAGGTGTGATTCGTAAGATTAAAGAAATTCGTGAAACTTTCCCAGAAGCAACATTGATTGCTGGTAACGTAGCAACTGCTGAAGCAACCAAAGCACTTTATGATGTTGGTGTTGATGTTGTTAAAGTTGGGATTGGACCTGGTTCGATTTGTACAACTCGGGTTGTTGCAGGTGTCGGTGTTCCTCAATTAACAGCCATTTATGATGCAGCTTCCGTTGCACGTCAATATGGTAAAACAATTATTGCCGATGGTGGGATCAAATATTCAGGTGATATTGTTAAAGCTTTAGCTGCTGGAGGACATGCGGTTATGTTAGGTAGTATGCTAGCCGGGACAGATGAATCACCAGGTGAATTTGAAATTTTCCAAGGTCGTCGTTTCAAAACATATCGTGGAATGGGTTCATTAGGTGCAATGGAAAAAGGATCAAAAGATCGCTATTTCCAAGGTAGCATTAATGAAGCAAATAAATTAGTTCCTGAAGGTATTGAAGGCCGTGTAGCTTATAAAGGAAGCGTAGCAGATATCATCTTCCAAATGATTGGCGGATTAAAATCTGGAATGGGCTATGTTGGTGCTGCAAACTTACAACAATTAAGAGATGATGCACAATTCATCCAAATGAGTGGCAGTGGACTAAAAGAATCACATCCACATGATGTTCAAATCACTAAAGAAGCACCAAACTATTCAGTTGAATCATAAACAACAAAAAACCATCCACCAAAATCAATTATGATTTTGGTGGATGGTTTTTTGTTTTATAAAGTAAATTTATTTGATTACTCTTAAATTTCCCATATATGGCACTAAGACTTCAGGAATAGTTACTGAGCCATCTTCATTTTGATAATTTTCTAAGATTGCTGCGACTGTGCGGCCAACAGCTAAACCAGAACCATTCAATGTATGTGCATAATGAATTTTTCCATCTTCATCGCGGTAGCGAATCATTGCTCGACGTGCTTGGAAATCTTCACAATTTGAACATGAACTGATTTCACGGAAAGTATCTTGTGCAGGAATCCAAACTTCTAAATCATAAGTTTTAGCAGCAGAGAAGCCCATGTCCCCTGTTGATAAAGCAACGACACGATAGGGTAAGTTCAATTTTTGCAAAATATCTTCAGCATCATTAGTCATTTTTTCTAGTTCTTCATAAGAATGTTCAGCATCAGAAAACTTAACCATTTCGACTTTGTTAAATTGATGCAAGCGAATCAAACCACGAGTATCTCTACCAGCACTGCCAGCTTCTGAACGAAAAGCAGGGCTAAGAGCGGTAAAGCGAATTGGCAAATCTTTTCCATTTAAAATTTCATCATTGTAATAGTTAGTTAAAGGAACCTCTGCAGTAGGAATCAATGTTAAATCAGTATTTTCCAATTGGAATACATCTTCTTTAAATTTTGGAAATTGACCTGTCCCAAACATTGCACGACTGTTAACGATGTATGGAGTAATCATTTCAGTATAGCCGTGCTCATAAATATGTTGGTCTAGCATAAAATTATATACCGCACGTTCTAGACGCGCGCCTAACCCTTTGTAATAAACAAAACGACTTCCTGAAACTTTCGCGCCACGTTCAAAATCTAAAATATCAAGATTTTCTGCGATTTCCCAGTGTGGTTTAGGTTCAAAAGAAAAGTTTCGTGGATTGCTCCAACGACGAACTTCGACATTATCCTCTTCATCTTTTCCAATTGGGACTGATTCATTAGGTAAATTTGGTAAGGTAGTAGCAATCTGAGTAAGTTTTTCATCAACATCAGCAATTTCTGTATCTAAGGCTTTGATGTTACCACCAACTTCTTTCATTTCTGAAATTTTTGCAGAAGCATCTTCTTTATTACGTTTTAGTTGCGCAATTTCTGCAGAAACATCATTTCGATATTTTTTTAATTCCTCACTTTTTACAAGCAAATTACGACGACTTTCATCTAATTCCATAAATTCAGCCAAAGTTTCTTTTTTTACGCCACGTGTCATTAATTTTTCTTGGACTGAGTCAAAGTTCTGACGCATCATTTTCACATCTAACATTACTAATTCCTCCTTTATAAATAAAAAAAGACTATTTGTTCCCAAAAAATCTTGGGACGAAATAGTCTTGTATTCGCGGTACCACCCGAGTTCAGCATCAACGGCTGCTCTTGTTTACAGATAACGGCTGCTAACCGGCTTTTTTTATTTCAAAAAGCACACATTATAGAACTGGAACTTCCAAATTATTTTTTACTGATTTGCAGCGACCATCAGCTCTCTGTAAAAAAATAAAGTGTACTGGGTTCAGTGTTTAGTATTCACTAATTGACTTAAGAATATCGAAAAATAGGATATTCGTCAACTGATTATTTTTTGTCTTGAGGAAGTTTACTATTTTTTTTCAAAGGTAGGTGCATAATAAATGAAGTCCAACTTTGATCTGATTTTGCATAAATGTAGCCGCCATGTAATGCAACGATACTTTGAGCAATTGCTAGCCCAAGTCCTGTTCCACCAGTTGCTTGTGATCGAGATTCTTCCACTCGATAAAAACGGTCAAACAAATTATCAAGCGATTGTTTTGGAATCATTGCACCATTATTTTTAACGACAGCTACAACTTCTGTTCCAATACGCTCGACTTCAATAATAATCTTTGTAGCTCCTTTACCGTACTTCAAAGCATTTGTAATTAAATTATTAAAGACACGAACCAATTTTTCTGTGTCTCCATCCATAATCAAAGAAGACTCTTTAGATTGGACAAGTATTTGGATATTTTTTTTTGCCGCTTCCAACTCAAAGTCAGCAGCAAGTTGTTCGATTAATTGAATTAAATCAAATGCTGAAAAGTTAACAGGTACAGCAGGCTGTCGTACTTTTGTATATTCAAAAAGATCTTCAACTAAAGACTTCATTTGTTTCGCCTTTACATAAGCAGTATGTGTGTACTTCAAAAGATCTTCTTGAGAATGATATTGTCCATCTTCAATCAAACCTAAGTAGCCAATAATGGATGTTAGTGGGGTACGAATATCATGGCTTACATTTGTAATTAGTTCATCCTTTGATTTTTCAATTTTTCGTTCATCTTCAATAGCGGCGACAGTACTATCTACTAATCCATTGATACTAGTGACAACTCTACTAAGATCTCCACTGAGTTCAAAAGGGATTCGGTGATCATAGTTGCCATTAGCAATGAAATGCAGTTCACTAATAATATGACGTAACTGCATTTGCCGATAGCGACGAATCAAGCGCCAGTATAAAACTGCTATATCTAATAGTAAGAAAAGCGGAATAATAAAATTCCTACCATTCCAAAAAAGGTCAGATCCAAGTCGTTGAGCAAAAATATTTTTGGAGTCCCAAATTGCATTTGTGAGAGAAGGGGAGCTGTTAATGACAGAACTAATTACTACTAAAATAGCAACATTTAATAGAAGTAAAAGAATAACTGTGATGATTCCTTCTGCTAAAAGTTCACTAATTTCTTTGGAGGTTAAAATGATACGTCGGCGCTTTTCTTTTCCTACGCTCTTATCTTGCGTCAATTTTATATCCAACCCCCCAAACAGTTTGAATGACTTTTTCTCCACCTGTAGCTTCTTCAATCTTATCCCGTAAATGGCTCACATGTACCATAACTGTTTTTGCTGAGACAATACTTTCTTGTTTCCAAACACGTTCAAAAATTTCATCCGCACTAAAAACACGATTTGGATGACTTGCTAAAAGATATAAAATTCCAAATTCTAGAGCAGTTAATTGGATTTCTTTCCCGTCAATTGTTTTTACCTCATGAGAGTCTTTATTGATTATCAACGAGTTTACTTCTAGTACATCTGGTTGTTCAGCAGTTATTTGCATTTTTGTACGACGTAGTAAAGATTTTACACGCGCCATAACTTCCAATGGATTAAATGGTTTAGTTACGTAATCATCTGCACCAGCAACCAATCCTTTGATTTTATCCATATCAGTTGTTTTTGCTGTTAACATGATAATTGGAATTTGAGATTCTTTCCGTAATTCTTTCACAACTTGCATCCCGTCCATTTCAGGCATCATGATATCTAAAATAAGTAGTTCAATATCTGGAATGGTTCTGATTTTTGATAGTGCTTCTTTTCCATCATAAGCTTTTACCGCTTCGTATCCTTCATTGTGTACATAGATACTCAATAACTCTACAATTTCTTTATCGTCATCTGCAATTAAAATTTTCATATAGTGAATCCTCCAGAATATAAGTATGTTTACCATTATTCTAGCAAAAAAAAGCAGAAATAGATAAAAGCAACACTTTGTTAACAAAAAATTTAGAAGAAATCACTGTAAATCAAATATAATAAAAAAAACTGAACAATTTTTTCAGATATAACATATAATTGAGCAAAAATAGTGTAAAAAGCGAATGAATTTAAAACAGAATTAAAGAATAATCGATCTTGCTATAAATGTTGTCAAAACAGCTTTTTTCTTGTTGACTTTAGAATTTTAAGTTGGTATATTATTATTTGTTCAACAGAGTTGTCGTAATTTTGTTGAGTAATTGTTAAATAAGTTATTGACATGTGAATTGTCACGTGATAAGATAACTGAGTCGTTTAGAAAGAACCTCTTATGAAGCTTGATTTCATCAAGAAAAACTTCAAAAAAGTTCTTGACAAATAACAAACGATATGATATGATAAATGAGTTGCCGAAAGATTTCTTAAACGAAATCGAAAAACTTTTTCAAAAAAGAGTTGACATTTAAACGTCGCTCTGATATGATATAAAAGTTGCTACGGCAATTCAAGTAGACCTTTGAAAACTGAACAAAGTAAGACAAACCAAATGTGTAGGGCGTCTTGATTCAATTCAAGACAACAAACATTTTTAAACAGCAAGCAATATGCTAGCAAACAAATTGAGCTTAACAATCGAAAGATTGTTCTAACTTTTATTATGAGAGTTTGATCCTGGCTCAGGACGAACGCTGGCGGCGTGCCTAATACATGCAAGTCGTACGCTTTTTCTTTCACCGGAGCTTGCTCCACCGAAAGAAAAGGAGTGGCGAACGGGTGAGTAACACGTGGGTAACCTGCCCATCAGAAGGGGATAACACTTGGAAACAGGTGCTAATACCGTATAACAATCGAAACCGCATGGTTTTGATTTGAAAGGCGCTTTCGGGTGTCGCTGATGGATGGACCCGCGGTGCATTAGCTAGTTGGTGAGGTAACGGCTCACCAAGGCCACGATGCATAGCCGACCTGAGAGGGTGATCGGCCACATTGGGACTGAGACACGGCCCAAACTCCTACGGGAGGCAGCAGTAGGGAATCTTCGGCAATGGACGAAAGTCTGACCGAGCAACGCCGCGTGAGTGAAGAAGGTTTTCGGATCGTAAAACTCTGTTGTTAGAGAAGAACAAGGATGAGAGTAACTGTTCATCCCTTGACGGTATCTAACCAGAAAGCCACGGCTAACTACGTGCCAGCAGCCGCGGTAATACGTAGGTGGCAAGCGTTGTCCGGATTTATTGGGCGTAAAGCGAGCGCAGGCGGTTTCTTAAGTCTGATGTGAAAGCCCCCGGCTCAACCGGGGAGGGTCATTGGAAACTGGGAGACTTGAGTGCAGAAGAGGAGAGTGGAATTCCATGTGTAGCGGTGAAATGCGTAGATATATGGAGGAACACCAGTGGCGAAGGCGACTCTCTGGTCTGTAACTGACGCTGAGGCTCGAAAGCGTGGGGAGCAAACAGGATTAGATACCCTGGTAGTCCACGCCGTAAACGATGAGTGCTAAGTGTTGGAGGGTTTCCGCCCTTCAGTGCTGCAGCTAACGCATTAAGCACTCCGCCTGGGGAGTACGACCGCAAGGTTGAAACTCAAAGGAATTGACGGGGGCCCGCACAAGCGGTGGAGCATGTGGTTTAATTCGAAGCAACGCGAAGAACCTTACCAGGTCTTGACATCCTTTGACCACTCTAGAGATAGAGCTTCCCCTTCGGGGGCAAAGTGACAGGTGGTGCATGGTTGTCGTCAGCTCGTGTCGTGAGATGTTGGGTTAAGTCCCGCAACGAGCGCAACCCTTATTGTTAGTTGCCATCATTAAGTTGGGCACTCTAGCAAGACTGCCGGTGACAAACCGGAGGAAGGTGGGGATGACGTCAAATCATCATGCCCCTTATGACCTGGGCTACACACGTGCTACAATGGGAAGTACAACGAGTCGCGAAGTCGCGAGGCTAAGCTAATCTCTTAAAGCTTCTCTCAGTTCGGATTGTAGGCTGCAACTCGCCTACATGAAGCCGGAATCGCTAGTAATCGCGGATCAGCACGCCGCGGTGAATACGTTCCCGGGCCTTGTACACACCGCCCGTCACACCACGAAAGTTTGTAACACCCGAAGTCGGTGAGGTAACCTTTTGGAGCCAGCCGCCTAAGGTGGGATAGATGATTGGGGTGAAGTCGTAACAAGGTAGCCGTATCGGAAGGTGCGGCTGGATCACCTCCTTTCTAAGGAATATTACGGAGACTACACAGGTTTGTCATTATTACTTTGTTCAGTTTTGAGAGGTTTACTCTTATTATTTTTAATACTTGGGGCCTTAGCTCAGCTGGGAGAGCGCCTGCTTTGCACGCAGGAGGTCAGCGGTTCGATCCCGCTAGGCTCCATTAACAACATTAGTTGTTAATTTTGTTCATTGAAAACTGGATATTTGAAGTAAGATCAAAACAAACCGAGAACACCGCGTTGAATGAGTTTTTTAATAAGTTCAATTGCTTATTTTTCTTGACACGTTTCTATCGCTAGAAATGAAGTCAAAACCCAACCGTAAGGTTGATAAGGTTAAGTGAATAAGGGCGCACGGTGGATGCCTTGGCACTAGGAGCCGATGAAGGACGGGACTAACACCGATATGCTTTGGGGAGCTGTACGTAAGCTATGATCCAGAGATTTCCGAATGGGGGAACCCAGCATCTTTTATAGGATGTTACAAATATGTGAATACATAGCATATTTGAGGTAGACGCAGAGAACTGAAACATCTAAGTACCTGCAGGAAGAGAAAGAAAATTCGATTCCCTGAGTAGCGGCGAGCGAAACGGGAAAAGCCCAAACCAACAAGCTTGCTTGTTGGGGTTGTAGGACTCCGATATGGTAGTTTTTTCAGATAATCGAATGACTTGGAAAAGTCAGTCAAAGAGGGTAAAAACCCCGTAGATGAAATTTGGAAAGCACCTAGGAGGATCCTGAGTACGGCGGAACACGAGGAATTCCGTCGGAATCCGGGAGGACCATCTCCCAAGGCTAAATACTCCCTAGTGACCGATAGTGAACCAGTACCGTGAGGGAAAGGTGAAAAGCACCCCGGAAGGGGAGTGAAATAGAACCTGAAACCGTGTGCCTACAACAAGTCAAAGCCCGTTAATGGGTGATGGCGTGCCTTTTGTAGAATGAACCGGCGAGTTACGATTGCATGCGAGGTTAAGTCGAAGAGACGGAGCCGTAGCGAAAGCGAGTCTGAATAGGGCGTTTGAGTATGTAGTCGTAGACCCGAAACCATGTGATCTACCCATGTCCAGGTTGAAGGTGCGGTAAAACGCACTGGAGGACCGAACCCACGTACGTTGAAAAGTGCGGGGATGAGGTGTGGGTAGCGGAGAAATTCCAAACGAACTTGGAGATAGCTGGTTCTCTCCGAAATAGCTTTAGGGCTAGCCTCGGAATTGAGAATGATGGAGGTAGAGCACTGTTTGGACTAGGGGCCCATCTCGGGTTACCGAATTCAGATAAACTCCGAATGCCATTCATTCATATCCGGGAGTCAGACTGTGAGTGATAAGATCCATAGTCGAAAGGGAAACAGCCCAGACCACCAGCTAAGGTCCCAAAATATATGTTAAGTGGAAAAGGATGTGGGGTTGCACAGACAACTAGGATGTTGGCTCAGAAGCAGCCACCATTTAAAGAGTGCGTAATAGCTCACTAGTCGAGTGACCCTGCGCCGAAAATGTACCGGGGCTAAACATATTACCGAAGCTGTGGATAACACCTATGGTGTTATGGTAGGAGAGCGTTCTAAGGGCGTTGAAGGTAGATCGTGAGGACTACTGGAGCGCTTAGAAGTGAGAATGCCGGTATGAGTAGCGAAAGACAGGTGAGAATCCTGTCCACCGAATGACTAAGGTTTCCTGGGGAAGGCTCGTCCGCCCAGGGTTAGTCGGGACCTAAGCCGAGGCCGAAAGGCGTAGGCGATGGATAACAGGTTGATATTCCTGTACCCGTTGTTTTTGTTTGAGCAATGGAGGGACGCAGGAGGCTAAGGAAAGCAGACGATTGGAAATGTCTGTCCAAGCAGTAAGTCTTAGGTTGAGTCAAATGCTTAATCTTTTAAGGACAAGCTGTGATGGGGAGGGAAATAATAGTACCGAAGTTCCTGATGTCACACTGCCAAGAAAAGCTTCTAGTGAGAAAACAATGGCCCGTACCGCAAACCGACACAGGTAGTCGAGGAGAGAATCCTAAGGTGAGCGAGAGAACTCTCGTTAAGGAACTCGGCAAAATGACCCCGTAACTTCGGGAGAAGGGGTGCTGATCGTCAGATCAGCCGCAGTGAATAGGCCCAAGCGACTGTTTATCAAAAACACAGGTCTCTGCAAAATCGTAAGATGAAGTATAGGGGCTGACGCCTGCCCGGTGCTGGAAGGTTAAGAGGAGTGCTTAGCGTAAGCGAAGGTACGAATTGAAGCCCCAGTAAACGGCGGCCGTAACTATAACGGTCCTAAGGTAGCGAAATTCCTTGTCGGGTAAGTTCCGACCCGCACGAAAGGCGTAACGATTTGGGCACTGTCTCAACGAGAGACTCGGTGAAATTTTAGTACCTGTGAAGATGCAGGTTACCCGCGACAGGACGGAAAGACCCCATGGAGCTTTACTGTAGTTTGATATTGAGTGTCTGTACCGCATGTACAGGATAGGTAGGAGCCGTAGAAATCGGAACGCTAGTTTCGATGGAGGCGCTGGTGGGATACTACCCCTGCGTTATGGCCACTCTAACCCGCACCACTAATCGTGGTGGGAGACAGTGTCAGATGGGCAGTTTGACTGGGGCGGTCGCCTCCTAAAAGGTAACGGAGGCGCCCAAAGGTTCCCTCAGAATGGTTGGAAATCATTCGAAGAGTGTAAAGGCAGAAGGGAGCTTGACTGCGAGACCAACAAGTCGAGCAGGGACGAAAGTCGGGCTTAGTGATCCGGTGGTTCCGCATGGAAGGGCCATCGCTCAACGGATAAAAGCTACCCTGGGGATAACAGGCTTATCTCCCCCAAGAGTCCACATCGACGGGGAGGTTTGGCACCTCGATGTCGGCTCGTCGCATCCTGGGGCTGTAGTCGGTCCCAAGGGTTGGGCTGTTCGCCCATTAAAGCGGCACGCGAGCTGGGTTCAGAACGTCGTGAGACAGTTCGGTCCCTATCCGTCGCGGGCGTTGGAAATTTGAGAGGAGCTGTCCTTAGTACGAGAGGACCGGGATGGACTTACCGCTGGTGTACCAGTTGTTCTGCCAAGGGCATTGCTGGGTAGCTATGTAGGGAAGGGATAAACGCTGAAAGCATCTAAGTGTGAAGCCCACCTCAAGATGAGATTTCCCATTTCTTTAAGAAAGTAAGATCCCTGAGAGATGATCAGGTAGATAGGTCAGAAGTGGAAGTACAGTGATGTATGGAGCGGACTGATACTAATCGATCGAGGACTTAACCAAGAATGGTAAAAGAAAAAACTCGGAAGAGTTTGAGATTACTTCAAATCCAGTTTTGAGTGAGCAAAAGCAAACTCAATAAGATAACACCACAGTGTGGTGGCGATAGCGAGAAGGATACACCTGTAACCATGCCGAACACAGAAGTTAAGCTTCTTAGCGCCGATTGTAGTGAGGGGTTGCCCCTTGTGAGAGTAGGACGTCGCCACGCTTAAGTTATCAATGGAGGTTTAGCTCAGTTGGGAGAGCATCTGCCTTACAAGCAGAGGGTCAGCGGTTCGAACCCGTTAACCTCCATATGAGCCGTTAGCTCAGTTGGTAGAGCATCTGACTTTTAATCAGAGGGTCACAGGTTCGAGCCCTGTACGGCTCATATTTTTGCGGGTGTGGCGGAATTGGCAGACGCACTAGATTTAGGATCTAGCGCCTTACGGCGTGGGGGTTCAAGTCCCTTCACCCGCATTATATGAATATATCTATTCAAGCCGGCTTAGCTCAGTTGGTAGAGCATCTGATTTGTAATCAGAGGGTCGAGGGTTCAAATCCTTTAGCCGGCATCAAGTTTATGCGGAAATAGCTCAGTGGTAGAGCACCACCTTGCCAAGGTGGGGGTCGCGGGTTCGAACCCCGTTTTCCGCTTTGCCATTATCAAAACGCCGGGGTGGCGGAACTGGCAGACGCACAGGACTTAAAATCCTGCGGTGAGTGATCACCGTACCGGTTCGATTCCGGTCCTCGGCATTAACACATATGCGCCCATAGCTCAACTGGATAGAGTGTTTGACTACGGATCAAAAGGTTAGGGGTTCGACTCCTCTTGGGCGCGTAGTCTTTTTATTTTTTCGGGAAGTAGCTCAGCTTGGTAGAGCACTTGGTTTGGGACCAAGGGGTCGCAGGTTCGAATCCTGTCTTCCCGATTTTTTTATTGATTTTTTGTTGAATTCGTTTTATAATTTTTATAAATTGAATATGCGCCCATAGCTCAACTGGATAGAGTGTTTGACTACGGATCAAAAGGTTAGGGGTTCGACTCCTCTTGGGCGCGTTAATACGGAATAGTTTATTCCGTATTTTTTTTGGTTTAAAATGGTATTTTATTGAAACTTTTATTAACTAAAGGCATTCTCCTTTCATTCTTTGTTTAAATTAGCTATAATTAAGGTCAATATTAGTCAAAGGGAATGAAGAAGATGGCACATCAAAATACCTCGGATTTAATTGAGTCATATATAAAAAAAATTTTAGAAGAAAATGAAATGATTGAGATTCGAAGGATTGAAATGGCAGACCTCTTTAACTGCGTTCCTTCGCAAATAAATTATGTTATAAACACTCGCTTTACTATTCAACGCGGTTATTTAGTAGAAAGTAAACGCGGCGGTGGTGGCTATATTAGAATTGCAAAAGTTCGAATTTCTGACAAGAGACATATGTTAGACCAAATTAATCAGCTATTTGATGAAACAATCAGTGAAAAAGATTCATTTTCAATTATCCAAAAATTATATGAGGATAAAATGATTACAAAAAAAGAAGGAAATTTAATGCTTAGTGCTATTGCAAAAAGCACTCTAAATTACAGTGACCTGGAAGGTCATATTCGTGCTAGAATTCTACGAGCTTTTTTAGAACGGTTAAGTTATGAAGATGGGAAGTGAAGATTGATGGAAGAACTTTTTAATGAACGGGCCCAAGTAGTCTTGGAAATCGCACAAGATGAAGCAAAAAGATTAAAACACCAATCTGTTAGTTCTGAGCATATTTTATTAGCTTTAGTTTTAGAACCTAATGGAATTGCTGGGAAAGTTTTACGTGAGTTAGGCGTAAATGAAACAGATATTTATGAAGAAATTGAACATTTAATTGGTTATGGTGGCGTAAATAAGTATGTAGAAGGAATTTATCTTCCATACTCACCACGAATGAAACAAGTTTTTGCACTAGCAAATAGCGAAGCAAAAAAAATGAATATTCAAAAAATAGGTACAGAACAAATTTTATCTAGTTTGTTGAAAGATGAGAGTATTATGGCTACACGTATTCTTATTAACTTAGGAGTAGATGTTGCTACTGTTCGTCAAATACTTAAACGAAAAATGGGCATGAATGAAGGTCTTAAAAATAATGCTAGTCGTCGCAGAAATCCACAAGACAAGCGCCAAACTGTTAAAGGAACACCAACTTTAGACTCGTTAGCTCGCGATTTAACCAAACTAGCTAAAGAAAATAAATTAGATCCTGTTGTAGGTCGTTCAAAAGAAGTAAAAAGAGTAATCCAAGTATTAAGTCGACGAACAAAAAATAATCCAGTCCTTGTTGGGGAACCAGGTGTAGGTAAAACAGCTATCGCCGAAGGATTGGCTCAGAAAATTATTCTAGGTGAAGTACCTGAAGAAATGCGTTCAAAACGTTTGATGATGTTAGATATGGGTTCTTTAGTAGCAGGAACAAAATATCGTGGTGAATTTGAAGATCGTATGAAGAAAGTAATTGATGAAATTTACAATGATGGTCAAGTTATTTTGTTCATTGATGAGTTGCATACACTGATAGGTGCAGGTGGTGCGGAAGGCGCAATTGATGCATCAAATATTTTAAAACCAGCGTTAGCGCGTGGTGAGCTTCAAACAATTGGTGCGACAACTTTAAATGAATACCAAAAATATATTGAAAAAGATTCTGCTTTAGAAAGACGTTTTGCGCGTATTCAAGTCGATGAACCTTCAACTGAAGAAGCAGAAGAAATTTTGCGAGGTCTACGTTCACGTTATGAAGAGCATCATGGTGTAGCAATTACAGACGAAGCTTTGCGTGCCGCCGTTACTCTTTCTGTTCGCTACATCAATTCAAGGCAACTTCCAGATAAGGCAATTGATTTGATTGATGAATCTGCAGCAAAAGTTCGGTTAGATCAAACAAGTGATGTAAGCGAGACTACAGTAGTTAAAGCTGAGATTGAGCGTTTGGTTATTGAGAAAGAAAGAGCCATTCAGAAACAAGATTTTGAAACCGCGGCCCTTTTGCGTAATAAAGAAAAGAAAGCTACACAAAAACTTGAAAAACTTTTATTGATTGAAGAAAAAAATACGAATGGTTATGCCAATCGAGTGACTGATGAAGATGTCGCAACAGTAGTTTCTGAATGGACAGGCGTTCCATTACAGCAACTGGAGAAAAAAGAAAGCGAACGTTTATTAGAATTAGAAGCATTATTACATGAACGAGTAGTAGGACAAGATGAAGCGGTTAAAGCAGTTTCTAGAGCAATCCGTCGTGCACGAAGTGGTTTGAAAGATCCACAACGACCGATTGGTTCATTCATGTTTCTTGGGCCAACAGGTGTCGGGAAAACAGAACTTGCAAAAGCATTATCTGAAGTGATGTTTGGTAGCGAAGAATCATTAATTCGTGTAGATATGTCTGAATTTATGGAAAAATATAGTACTAGTCGTTTGATTGGCTCGCCTCCAGGATATGTTGGTTATGATGAAGGTGGACAATTAACAGAAAAAATTCGTCAAAAACCCTATTCAGTTATCTTGTTAGATGAAGTTGAAAAAGCACATCCAGATGTTTTTAATTTACTATTGCAAGTACTTGATGATGGTCATTTGACAGATTCTAAGGGAAGAAAAGTTGATTTTAGAAATACAATTCTAATTATGACATCGAACATTGGTGCGACACAAATTAGAGAAGAAAAAAATGTCGGATTTAATGTCCAAGATGTAACGAAAGATCATAAAGCAATGCAAAAAAGAATCTTAGAAGAATTAAAGAAAGCTTTTCGCCCCGAATTCTTGAACAGAATTGATGAAACAGTAGTCTTCCACTCTCTGAACAAAGAAGAAATTCGTGAAATTGTTCAAATTATGAGCAAAGCGATTGTAAAACGTTTAGCAGACCAAGACATTGAAGTGAAAATTACCCAAGCAGCGATTGATATCATTGGTAAAGCTGGTTTTGATCCAGAGTATGGTGCTCGTCCAATCCGTCGTGCACTTCAAAAAGAAGTTGAAGATCGATTAAGTGAAGCTTTGCTTAGTGGAGAAATTCATCTAGGTGATCGAGTAACTATTGGTGGTTCAAAAGGAAAAATCACTTTGAATGTTAGAGAACCAAAAATTAAAAAGGAAATCGTTTCTGTCTGAATTTAACTTTGATAAATGGCACAAAAATCAATTTTGATTTTTGTGCCATTTTTTACTGTTTAACTAAAGACCAAAATATATTTTCGAAAATCCAACTTTAAATATAAGGACTATTGGAAAGTTTTTAGACCTATGCTACTATTATGAGGTTGTAGAAGGAGGTAACTATGATCGAAATCATAACTACTGTTGAATCATTTAATCAAGCAGAAGAATTATTAAACGCTGGAGTTGACACTTTATATTTTGGAGAAGAACAATTCGGTTTACGTTTGCCCGCTTCATTTACTAGAAATGAACAGCGCGAATTAGTTGAATTAGCACATAAATATGGAAAAAAAGCGAATATCGCTGTCAACGGCATTATTCATCCTGAAAAAATGAAGAAAGTGCCAGAATATCTTCAATTTTTAAAAGAAATTGGAACAGATGTCATTACAGTAGGCGACACTGGAATTATTTATACGATGAAGAAAAATCCAGAGTTACGTTTGCCATTTGTCTATGATGGCGAAACACTTGTAACGAGCTCACGCCAAATCAATTTTTGGAGTAAAAAAGGAGCAGTTGGTGCAGTTTTATCGAGGGAAGTTCCTTTTGATGAAATGAAATCGATGGCAGAATCACTAGTAGTTCCAACAGAAATTTTAGTATACGGAGCAACTTGTATCCATCAATCCAAACGACCATTATTACAAAATTATTATAATTACACACAACAAACAGAGGAAGTTGGACGTGAAAGAGGTCTTTTCATTTCTGAACCTAAAAAAGAAGAAACTCACTATTCGATTTATGAGGATAGTCACGGTACACATATCTTTGCAAGTAATGATTTGAATTTAATGAATGAGTTGGAACAATTAAATACTTATCATTATCGAACTTGGAAATTAGATGGTTTATTTACTTCAGGAGATGCTTTCGTTGAAATTGCTGAGTTATTTGTCGAAGCAAAAAATTATATTTTAGCAGGAAGTTGGAACGAAGAAATAGCAATCGAATTAACAGAGAAGGTTCGTAAATTGCATCCAGAAAATCGAGAATTGGATACAGGATTCTTTTATATTGATCCTACTTCAATCAAATAAGGAGTATGACGAAAGAAAAATGACAACCAAAAAGAAATTAAAACGTCCGGAAGTCCTAGCTCCGGCTGGAACATTAGAAAAATTAAAAACTGCTATTCATTATGGTGCTGATGCTGTATATATCGGTGGAAATGCTTATGGATTAAGGAGTCGTGCGGGTAACTTCACTTATGAAGAAATGGCTGAAGGTGTTGCTTTTGCAAAAGAACATCAAGCAAAAGTTTATGTAGCTGCAAATATGGTGACACATGAAGGAAATGAAGAAGGAGCAGGAGAATTTTTCCGCAGTTTACGTGATGTGGGTATTTCTGCTGTGATTGTTTCTGATCCAGCATTAATTGAAATTTGTGCGACAGAAGCACCCGGTTTACCAATACATTTATCAACACAAGCTTCTGCCACCAATTTTGAAACTTTGGAATTCTGGAAAGAAGAAGGGTTAGAACGCGTTGTCTTGGCTCGTGAAGTATCAATGGAAGAAGTTGCAGTTATTCGTGAAAACACGGACATTGAAATAGAAGCATTCATCCATGGCGCCATGTGTATTTCGTATTCTGGTCGTTGTACGCTCTCTAATCACATGTCGATGCGTGACGCCAACCGTGGTGGATGTTCACAATCATGTCGTTGGAAATATGGGTTGTTTGATATGCCGTTTGGGCAAGAGCGTAATAGTTTGACAGATTCCGGAGAAATTGAAGAAGAGTTTTCAATGAGTGCTGTAGATATGTCTATGATTGAGCATATCCCTGAACTAATCGAAAACGGGGTAGATAGCTTTAAAATCGAAGGTAGAATGAAATCAATTCATTACGTTTCTACGGTTTCAAATGTTTACAAGGCAGCAGTAGATAGCTATATGGCTGATCCAGAAAATTATGTATGCAAGCAAGAGTGGATTGATGAATTGTGGAAAGTTGCACAAAGAGAATTAGCAACTGGTTTTTATTATGATACACCAAGTGAGAATGAACAATTATTTGGTGCACGACGTAAAATCCCTGTTTATAAATTCGTTGGAGAAGTTTTAGCTTATGACGATGAAACGAAGATGGCAACAATTCGTCAAAGAAACTTATTTTCTATTGATGATGAAATCGAGTTTTATGGTCCTGGGTTCAATCATTTCTATCAAACGGTAGAAGTTATGTATAATGAGGACGGCGAATCAATTGACCGTGCACCAAATCCAATGATGATTTTAACAATGCCGGTTGAGCAACCAGTTAAACCAGGTGATATGATTCGTAAAAAGAAAGAATAATGACCGGGGAAACTCGTCTTTTCTAGGAGGAACGAAATGAAAACCTATGATTATATCGTGGTTGGTGGAGGATCCGGAGGGATTGCTTCTGCAAACCGTGCGGGTATGTATGGCGCGAAAGTTTTATTGATTGAAAGTAATGAACTTGGTGGGACTTGCGTAAATGTTGGTTGTGTACCTAAAAAAGTGATGTGGCAAGCAAGCACGATTTTAGAAACAATTGAACGAGATGCATCAAGCTATGGGATTCAAGCAGATGTAATGAAGGTCGACTTTTCCGAATTAGTAGAAAAACGTCAAAAATATATCGACTTTTTACATGGAGCTTATCAACGAGGATTAGATAGTAATCAAGTAGATGCAGTTAAAGGATATGCAACATTTATTGATAGTCAAACAGTTGAAGTAAATGGTCAACGATATCAAGCACCTAGAATTTTAATTGCGACAGGCGGTCGTGCGAGTCAAATGACAATCCCTGGTGGTGAATACACGATCGATTCTAACGGATTCTTTGAATTGACTGAGTTACCAGCGCGAACAATTGTGCTTGGTGCAGGATATATTGCTGCAGAGCTTTCTGGCGTATTACAAGGTTTTGGCAGCGAAGTAATGTGGGCCTATCGTAAAGAAAGGCCTCTACGAACATTTGATAAGATGCTATCAGATAACTTGATTGAAATATACCAAGCAGCAGGAATGAAAACTTTTGCTAACCATACAGCTGTTGAGATTATCAAAAATAATGAAGACTATACTGTTATTTTTGATAATGGTAATACATTAACGGGTGATTGTGTACTATTTGCTGGTGGTCGCGTACCTAATACTAAAAATCTTGGACTAGAAAATACAAATGTGACACTTACAAAAAAAGGTTTTGTTCAAGTCGACAAATATCAAAATACAACAGATGAACATATTTTTGCTGTAGGGGATGTCATTGGAAAAATCGATCTAACACCAGTAGCGATTGCTGCAGGTCGTCGCTTGTCAGAGCGTTTGTTTAATGGCAAGAAAGATGAGTATTTAGATTATAACTTGGTTCCAACAGTTATCTTTACACATCCACCGATTGCTACGATTGGCTTGACAGAAGAACAGGCGCTAGAAAAATATGGCGAAAAAGAAATCAAAGTTTATCGCTCACGTTTTACGCCAATGTACTTTGCCTTAAGTGACTATCGTCAAAAATGTGAAATGAAACTGATTTGTGCTGGAAAAGAAGAGAAAATTGTTGGGTTACATGCGATTGGTGTAGGTGTAGATGAAATGTTACAAGGTTTTGCTGTTGCTATCAAAATGGGCGCAACAAAAGCGGATTTTGATAACACAGTAGCTATTCATCCTACTGGTGCAGAAGAATTTGTGACTATGCGTTAGAAAATTTACAAAATTAAAAACGTTCAAGCAAAAAAATCTTTATTGATTTTTTGCTTGAACGTTTTTAATTTGTTCTAGTCAAGATGGTTTGTGTTAAAGTTAATAAATTTTCTTTGGTTTGCTCGGTTGTTTGAGGTAATTTTTGAATGTCTTTCAAAGCAGCCTCTGTATATTTAGTAGCTAGTTGTTGCGCTTGTTTGACACCACCAAATTCATGAACTAGTTGTCGAACTTTATTGACATCTTCAAGGGTCATATTCGTTCTTTTTTCTAAATAAGGGAGTAAAGCAGCCTGTTCCTTTTGCAAAGAATAAATCAATGGTAGCGAGTAGACACCTTGACGCATGTCTTCCAAAACGGGTTTACCAATTTCCTCACTGTCCTGTGTGTAATCTAAGATATCATCAATGATTTGAAAGGCAATGCCGATATTTTTGCCAATTTCACCTGCTTTTTTAGCAAAATATTCAGATGTACCACTTTCATAGGCACCAATAAAACAACTTAATTTAAAGAGTTCAGCTGTTTTTCCCGAGATATTTTCTAAATACTCTTTTACAGATAAATTGTATTGATAACGATCATCCATTTGGCCAAGTTCACCATCAAGGACTTTTTCCATACTTCTTGAGTTAAGTTGTAAACTTTTAAGTGATGTTGAGTAGTCTGATAATAACTTGAAACAACAAACAAATAAATAATCGCCTGCATATACGGCAACGGTGTTCCCAAATTGATTACGTAAAGTGGGCTTTCCCCGGCGTAAATCTGATTCATCAACGATATCATCGTGAATGAGTGTCGCTGTGTGTAACATTTCAATTGACGCAGCAAGTGAGATTGCTTTGTCACGATCACGTTCTGATCCAAATTGTGAAAAAAGTAATTGATAAGCTGGTCGTAATAATTTTCCACCAGCATGAATTGTTTCGCGAATTGCTTGTTCGACAGGTTTATTTTTAAGATTGATGATTTTTTCCATTTTGGTTAATGTAGCTTCTAGTTCTAAAGCTAAAGTTGGGTAATTTTTCCACATTGGATGTAGATTCATAAAAAACTCCTCGTATAACGATTATTTTTTTAAAAACACTGGACTCCATTTTTGTTTGGTTTCCCGTTCATAATCCAGTTGGAATCGTTGAAGTGTTTGGACATGCTGTAATAAATAATTTGCGGCAATACCAATTGCGATTCCAGATAAAATGCCAAAAATTGAAAGGACAGGTAGGTACAGCATAACTGTCCAAGATTGAGCAATAAAGGACGCAGTGACTAATTGGCCTACATTATGCATAAAACCACCTGTAGCACTGATTCCAATAATGCTGACACGTTTTGGTCCTAATTGTTTTATCAAAAGCATGCCAAAGTAACTTAATAAAGCACCACTCATACTATAAAGAAAAGTTGAAATTGTTCCACCAAGTAAAGTTGTTAGAAATAATCGCAACCAAATCAAGAGGAAACTATCTCTTTTTTTCATTGTAAAAATAGCTACGATGGTAATCAAATTTGCTAATCCTAATTTTGCACCAGGAGCAAAAGCAAACGGGTAAGGAATCATATTTTCTAACAAGCCAATAATGACTCCTTGGGCTACGAGTAAGGAGATATAAATCAATTTTTGTAGTTTGCTCATAATTTTTTCAGCTAGTAAATCAAGCTGTCTTCCTCACTCCCGTCTGTTGATCGAACTTCGATCACTAATTTATGAGGTAAGCAAACAATTGTTTCGCCGTTTTTCGTTACCCATCCGCGACGAACGCAAATTTGATCCCCACAATCTGCTTCTTTCATTCGTATTTTATCACCGGCGATTTCAATAATATTGTAGTCACCATCTGCATCTGTATATGTGTAAGTGTAGCTTTTATTTCCACTGATTAAAGGAAATGTTTTGATTTCTGTTCCATCTACGCGTAAAACAGCTTCTTTTTCTGCAACGGACTGGCTTTGTTGACTACCAAAAATAATAATTGGCAAAAAAGAAAGGACAATCAAAAGCATAATGATGAAGATATCCCATGGTTTGAGTAAACTTTTCTTGATAAAATCTTTCATTCTGTAATTGACCTCCTTGTTCCAGAATAACTGCTCCAATTTTAGCATAGGAACAAAAGAAAGTCCTAGGCTTCCCTAGAACTTTCTTCTAAAATCATTTTATTTTTCGCCGTAGCGAGCTTTTGGTCTGCCATACCACCAACTACCTAGTGTACTTTGCAACCATGGGATGACCCAACGATCTAAACCAATTGCACGACCAGAACCATTCATAAGTGCGAATGCTACAAAGATAAACCAAATGTTTACCCAATAGAACATACCTGATAGACAGAAAGTAATGACAAGAACGATTGTTGTTGCACTACATAACCATGTAAACAATCCTGCAATCAATGCTAATGCTAAAGCAATTTCGAAGAAGACCATAAATTTTTGGAAGAACATTGCAACATCATTATTTGGCATAATAAATTGCATGATTTTTGTAAACCAATTTGGTGATTTTTCGATAACAGCCATTGGCTGTTCACCATAAGCGTAACTTAAACCAAAATGCGCAGCTTGCGTCGCTGTTTCTGCAGTTGCTTCACCAGCGCCACTTGCAGCTGTTGTTGCATCACCGGCTGCTGATGCACCACTTGCTACATCAGTAACATTGTATTCCCATGTCCAAGGGAATACACTATTTCCTTGGAACCATGAACCTTCACCAAACCAAGTGCTAGGTTTTAGTACTTCACCGTCACCGACAATTTTCTTGCCAGCTTCGATAAACCATACCAAACCGTAGAAAACGCGAAGTGGAACACTCCATAAAACATTTCCGTAGCGTGAAGAATGTCCACGGGCAACATTACGATCATCTTTGATATGGAAGAATTCATGCATCAAGTATTGGAACATATAGTAACCAGAACGAATATCAAAGAAATATTTCAAGTTGACGATATGTTTCATGATAATAGCTAAAAATCCGCTTAAATGAATTTTATCAAATAAGTTTGCGACGCCCCATTTAGCACCGATCGAAACCATAAATCCTTGATAGTTTCCTTTGAATTTATGTTTCTCGCCACCTTTGATAGAAGCGACGATGTTAGCAGCAGCAGTATGACCTGTTTGTTCAGCTGCTTGAACAATTTGAGGAGTTGGTGTATTTGGAAATTCTTCATAGAATACCAAGTCACCAATAATATAAATATTTTTATCTTCGTATCCTTTAGCTTGCATGTATTCGTTAGCAACAAGACGTTGGCCACGAGCTGTTTCAAGACCAAAGTCAGCAGCATCAGTTGTACCTTTGACACCAGCTGTCCAGATCAATGTATGTGTTGGAATTTGACGTCCGTCTTTTAATTTAATATGATTGGCATCAACTTCAACGATTGGAGAGTTTAGTAACAACTCAACTTGATGTTTTTGTAAGTAACGCTCTGCTTTAGCGGCGTCATTACGATCAAGCATATTTAAAATCGTTGGCATTGCTTCAACCACCATTAAAGTGATTTCGTTTGGATCTAATTTATAGTCTTTCGCTAAACGCGCTTTCCAATCGATTAATTCACCAATCATTTCAATTCCAGTGAATCCAGAACCACAGACAACAAATGTTAGCATTGCTTTTCGTAAAGCATCATCTGGTTCAATTGCAGCTTTAGCAACCGTTGTTTCAATGTGTTCACGAATTTTTACTGAGTCTTCAAATGACCAAAGCGTGAATCCATGTTCCTTCACTCCAGGAGTTCCGAAATCATTTGGCTCGCCACCCATACCTAAAATCAATTGATCAAATGGATAAGTACCTAGTTTTGTTTTAACAATTTTCTTTTCTTTGTCGATACCAATTACTGTATCGGTGACTAATTGCACATTTTTTTGGCGAGAGAATAAATGCTGTAAGTCATATTGAATGGCTTCTGGCTCAACACGCCCTCCGGCAACTTCATGTAGTTCTGTCATCATAGTGTGATAAGAATGGCGATCAATCAAAGTGATCGTTACGTCTTCTTTTTTAAGTTTTTTTGCCAGTAATTTTGTTGCTGACACACCGGCATACCCTGCACCTACAACGACAATATTTTGCTTTGTCATTGATAATCCGCTCCTTAGTAAACATTTCAGTTTGATAATTATTACACAATCCTTTTACATTATATATACGTTATGTAAATTTGTCTAACTCCTTTTTCATTTTTTAATCAAAAGATTATTAAGCGTTTTTTTCACGAAAATTACTGAAAGAAAACGATTTATACGTTCGTGTTATTTTTTTTTAGAAAACGGTTGACTTATTGGTATGATTCATTAGAATGTATAATGAATCACAAATTATTTATAAGAATTATAAAAAGGGATTGGTGGGTTAATAATGAAAAAGAATCGTTTTGTAACTGGATTTGCTGTTTTAGCTTTTTCAGCCTTGGTATTAGGAGCTTGTGGAGCAGATAACAACAGTAGTTCAGACAGTTCAACTTCAGAGTCTTCAGTTGCACAATCTTCACAAAGTTCAACAACAGAATCAACTGCAACAGTAATTGCAGGTGGAGAATTACAAGATGGCACATATAAATTGGAAGAAAAAAATTATTCAAATGGTTATCGTACAGTGTTCACAATGGTTGTTAAAGATGGAAAGATCACTGAATCAAACTATGATAATGTAAATGAAGATGGAAAATCAAAACAAGAAGATGCTGATTACAATAAAAATATGAAAGCAAAATCTGGCACAAATCCAGAAGCATTTATTCCTGAATTAAATGAAAAATTTGTTGAAGCACAAAACCCAGGTGATGTAGAAGTAGTAACAGGAGCAACTCACTCATCAGAAAGCTTCCAAAACTACGCTCAACAATTAGTTCAAGCTGCTCAAGCTGGAAACACAGAAACAATTGAAATTGATAATGGTGCTGACTTGAAAGACGGTACTTATAAATTAGAAGAAAAAAATGAAAAAAATGGTTACCGTACAACATTTGAATTAACTGTAGCTGACGGTAAAGTTACAAAATCAAACTTTGATTACATCAATGCAGATGGAAAATCAAAACAAGATGATGAAGAATACAACAAATCAATGAAAGAAAAAAGCGGAACTGCTCCAGAAACATACATCCCAGAACTAAACGAAGAATTAGTTAAAGTGATGAGTGAAGAAGACGGTTCACCAGCTGATGTAGAAGTAGTAACAGGTGCTACACATAGCTCACATTCATTTATTATGTATGGTCAACAATTGATCAATGCTGCTGAAAAAGGCGACACAAAGACAATTGAAGTTGACAACATCGTAACTAAATAATTAAACAAGAAATGATGACGGGCTGATCACTTAATTGAGATCAGCCTCTTTCTTTTTGATATCGACCTTTTCATTTAGAAAAAAAGAAGGTATGATAACTTAAGAATAAGTAAAAAGGGGAAAATTATGCGAAAAAAATTACTACTTTCCTTACTAGCCGTATGTACTTTAGTTGCACTAGTTGGTTGTGGTTCATCATCTGAAAAGACAGTAGAAAGTGATAAACCAGCCAAAGGAATTCTAAGTGAACCATATGCACAAGAAAAATTTTTGTTAGGAACTTATGTGCGAATACGAGTATATGATGAAGGAAAAGAGTCTGTATTAACACCAGCCTTTGATCGTGTGAAAGAATTGGGCGATAAAATTACAATTAATCAATCAGGCTCTGAGATTGATGAGGTCAATGCACAAGCAGGTATTAAACCTGTTAAAGTTTCTGATGATGTTTATTCACTTGTAAAAAAAGCGTATGAATATAGTGAAGATTCTCGCGGCGGTTTTGACATGGCAATTGGTTCAGTAACACAGCTGTGGCGCATTGGTTTTGATGATGCAAGAAAGCCATCGCAAGAAGAAATTGATCAAGCTTTAAAATTAGTTGACTATCATAAAATTGAACTAAACGATGAAGAGAAAACTGTTTACTTAAAAGAAAAAGGAATGATCATTGACTTAGGTGCAATTGCTAAAGGGTACATTACTGATGAAGTTATCAAAGTACTTAAAGATAATGGTGTAACAACAGCAATTGTTGATTTAGGTGGAAATGTGTATGTTTTGGGACACAGTCCTCGTGGAAAAAATCAAGATTGGAATGTAGGCATTCAGGATCCTAATCTTGCTCGCGGTTCTGTTTTAGGAACAATCAAAGAAAAAAATAAAACATTGGTAACTTCAGGCATATATGAACGGTATTTGGAAGTAGATGGCGTGAAATACCATCATTTATTTGATCCTAAAACAGGTTATCCTTTTGATAATGACATTGCCAGTGTGACAATCATCACAAACAAATCGATTGATGGGGATGGTCTTTCAACAGCTGTTTTCTCAATGGGTGTGAAAAAAGGGTTATCTTATGTTGAAGAACTAGACAATGGAACAAATGCTATTTTTGTTACCAAAGAAGGAAAAGTCTATGTGACTGATCCAATCAAAGATGAATTTAAGTTAGCAGAAGACTCAGATTACGCAATGGGTGATCGTTCAAAGCTAGAGTAGGAGTAAGCAGATGTCACTGAAAATTTTTTTAGAAGTCGTTGAGATTCGAACAAAAGTGGCAAGTGTATTTCCTTTTGCGATAGGGGTTTTATTCTCTATCGCTTTTTTTCATGAAGTACACTGGTTAAGTACACTTTTATTTTTTATAGGAATGTTAGTTTTTGATTTGGCAACAACGGCAATCAATAATTATATGGATTATCAAAAAGCGCATTCAGAAGTTTATAAATATCAAGAAAATGTAATCGGTCGAACAAAAACTTCACCGAAAATTATTCGAAATATGATTTTAGGAATGATTGCATTTGTTTTTATTATCGGCATCATTTTAACGATTCAAACGGGTTGGTTATTGTTAGTGATGGGTGCTATTTGTTGCTTTATTGGTGTGTTTTATACTTTTGGGCCAATTCCGTTATCACGTATGCCACTGGGAGAAATTTTTAGTGGATTTACGATGGGCCTAGGAATTTTTGCAATGGTCGTATATGTCAATACTCATAGTACAAATGTATATGATTTAATGATTGATTTTCAAACCGGTAATTTTGCTTTGGAAGGGAATTTTTGGGCAGTTGCAGCTATTGTTCTTGCTTCCTTACCATTAGTTTTTACAATTGCTAATATCATGCTAGCCAACAATTTAAGAGATCTTGATCGAGATATTGAAAATCATCGTTATACCTTAGTGTTTTATATTGGTCGTCCAGTGGGCACAGTCCTTTTTCAAAGCTTAATGTATGCTAGTTATATAGCTATATTATTAGGACTGTTAACAGGTGTGTTTGAATGGCCGATCTTGATTATACTAGCAACTTTTCCGAAAATTCATGGGAACTTGCAAGCATTCAAAAAGAGTTTGCCACAGCCAATCAGTTTTAGTTACTCTATCAAAAATATGATTTTATTTAACGGCAGTTATGTTCTAGGATTATTGTTAACCATTCTTTTTCAAAATATTTAATAAAAAATACGCATATCTTATGATAAAAATTTTGTCATAAGGTATGCGTATTTTTTAATTGATTGATGAAAGACTAATCTCCCCAGAAGATAATACTTTAAGTTCTTGAGGTGTTTGAACGACTAATTCACCTGTATCAGTAATTGATTTAGCAACCCCATGGTAGGTGGTGCCTTTTTGGATAAAAGAGACTTGTTTACCTAACACAAATGATTTTTTTCGATAGAAGGACAAGTATTCTTTATTTGCTGGTTCACGTAAATAAGTAAATAATTCTTTCCAAATTTCAATGATTAATTGATTACGAGTAATCAAAGCATGTCCATCAGGAAATATTGAAGTTGCTTTTTGCTGTATTTCTTGGGGAAATTCGTTTTGAGGCAATGAAAAATTAATGCCCATCCCAATAATCACGTGACTGATCCTGCCAGATTCCATATCACTAATTGCTTCTGATAAAATGCCACAAATCTTTTTACCATTGACATAAATATCATTGACCCATTTGATTTGAGTTGATACTCCTGTAAGTTTTTCAATTGCTTTGGCACAAGCGCTAGCTGCAACCAAAGTGTATTGAGGTAACTCATCAAATTCTTGGTTAGAATGCAAAAGTAAACTCATGTAAATGCCACGTCCTGGTTCGGCAAAAAAAGGCCGACCGAAGCGTCCACGTGCGTTTTCCTGCATGTCTGCAACAAATAATGTTGGATCGTCGGTTCCCTTCGCGGCAGCTAGTTTTGCATCTTGCATTGTTGATTGGGAAGTAGTCATTGTCTTCACGTGTAAACGTGGTTGATCGTTCTGAAGTTCCTGTTTGATTTCCGTTGCATCTAGTACATCAGAAGGTAAATAGCGGTAGCCAATAGGACCGTGTTCGAATTGATAGCCAGCTTTTTCTAGTTCTTTGATTGCTTTCCAAACACTGGTACGAGAAAGTTGTAGTTCTTGGGCGATTTTTTCTCCAGAAAGAAATGTCGTTGAATTTTTTAATAAGCGAAGTACAGTATCTTTTGTAGCCATCTGGTTATCCAACTCCTTTTTTGCTATTGTATCAAATTCTGACTTTCTTCGTATACAATAGTAAAAAGTTAATTTCCGCTGATTGAATTTTTGTAGATTACAAAGAATGTTTAAGCTAAAAGAACGGTGTCTTCTTTGAGTGTGGTACCACTATTTTTTTTGAAAAGATCAAGTAATTTAGCAACAGTTAATTGTTGTTTTTCTTCATTTGTAATATCCACAACGATTTGCCCTTGATGCAACATGATTAAACGATTGCCGTAACGAATAGCATCTTCCATATCATGCGTAACCATAAAAGCTGTTAATTTTTGTTCCTGAATTAATTTCTGAGTCAATTCCATTACAGTGGCAGAAGTTGCCGGATCAAGTGCAGCGGTATGTTCATCTAATAAAATCAATTCGGGGCGTTGTAGCGTTGCCATTAACAATGTGATTGCTTGGCGTTGCCCGCCAGATAATAAGCCGATTTCTGTGGTCAAACGATTTTCTAATCCTAAATTCAAACTTGCTAGTTGCTCTTTAAAAAATTGACGATCCCGAGGTTTTACGCCACGAAAGAAGCCACGTTTCTTTCCTCGTTTCATTGCAAGAGCTAAATTTTCTTCAACAGTTAAACGAACAGCTGTCCCTAGTTTGGGATCTTGGAATACACGGCTGATATTTTTAGAACGTTCTACTACCGATTTTTTGGTAATGTCTTGTTCACGCAAAATAATTTTTCCTTGATCGGCGGTAAAAGTTCCTGCGATACTATTAAGTAAGGTAGATTTTCCAGCACCATTCCCGCCAATAATTGTTACAAAATCAGCTGGTTGAAGTGAGAGATTAATTCCCTTTAGTACGTGATTTTCGTTTGTTGTTCCTTTTTCAAAAGTATGGTGTAAATCTTTAATTGTCAGTACAGTACTCATTTGTTGTTCCCTCCTCGATTGAATTTAGGAATACGCAATTTTTCTTGAATTTGTGGGAAAGATAAACAGATAACTAAAACTAAAGCAGAAGCCAATTTGGAGTCACTAGGTTCGACATTTAATTCGAAAACGAGTGCTAAAATAAAACGATAAATTACTGCACCAAGAATGATTGTCAAGAAACGTGAAAGTAGTGGCTGGTTACGGAACAAGACTTCTGCAATGATGATCGAAGCTAAGCCAATAACGATTGTGCCAATTCCAGAGTTTAAGTCAGCAAAACCATTGTTTTGTGCAAGTAAGGAGCCAGCTAAAGCAATGCAACCGTTCGAGATCATATAGCCAATAATTTTCATGTTATCCGTGTTGATGCCATTTGCTTCGCTCATCGCTAAGTTGTCTCCTGTTGCTCGAATTGCAAGTCCTGTTTCTGTTCTTAAGAAAAACACTAGTAGAAAAACAATCAGTAAAGCGATACACAAACCTACAATTAAAACGGCGGTTGTTTTTGAGACGCCCAATGACTCAACCCATTCAAAAATAGTGGGCTGTCCAAGCAGTGAGATATTAGGTGCGCCCATCACTCGTGAAGTCACAGAATACAAGCCTGTCATGGTGATGATTCCTGCAAGTAATGCAGGAATTTTGAGTTTTGTATGAAGCAATCCGGAAACCAATCCAGCCAACGCACCGCCTAAAAATCCTAGTAGGCAAGCAAGTAAAGGATGGATGCCTGTTGTAATACTCATTGCCGCTATCCCAGCACCTAAAGGAAAACTTCCTTCAGCAGTTAGATCAGCAATATCTAAAATACGAAACGTAATATAAACACCAATTGCTAATAATGCCCAAAGAACACCTTGTGAGGCAGAAGATAAGAAAATTGAAAATAGATTTAACATATTTTGTTCCTCCTATTGTTTGCTACTCAGCTGCTTTAATACTGGCAGGATCAATTCCTAAATCATCAGCCATTTTTTCATTTACAATTAGTTCTAAATCATTTGCAGATTCAACAGGAAGTGAGTCAGGTGTTGCTTTTCCATCAAGGATTTTTGCAGCCATGATTCCAGTTTGTTTTCCAAGTTTTTCATAATCAATGCCGACAGTTGCAAGTCCACCTTCTTTTACTTGTGCAGCTGAACCAGCAACGACAGGAGTCTTTGTTTCTTTTGCTACTTCACCAACGACACTTGCGGCACTAGCGAATGTATTGTCTGTTGGAATATAAATGCCATCAACGTCTTTGGCTAAACTTTTCGTTACTTGTTGAACATCGTTGGTTGAGTTAGCAGTTAAAACTTTTACTTTAATTCCAGCTTTTTCTAATTCTTTTTGAGCAAGATCACCTTGAAGTTTAGAGTTTGCTTCGCCGTTGTTGTACATGATTCCGATTTTTTTTGCATTCGGAACAATGCTTAGTAATAAATCAATTTGTTTTTTGATTGGAACCATATCAGAAGTGCCAGTTACATTTCCTCCGGGTTCTTTGTTGGACGCAACTAGTTTGGCTTCTTTCAAATCAGTCACTGCAGTAACAGTAATCGGAATAGTTGTCGTTTCATTTAGTAATGATTGAGCAGCAGGTGTTGCGATTCCCAACAATAAATCAGGTTTTTCTTTGACTAATTTTTCGCTCATACTTTTTAAGTTATCTTGATTGTTCTGAGCGTTTTGATAATCAATTGTTAAATTTTTTCCTTCAACGTAACCACCTTCTGACAAACCTTCTTTGAAACCTTTATAAGAATCGTCAAGAGAATTATGTTGTACAAGTTGAAGTACGCCCACCGTTTTCATTTCTTCATCGCCATTTTTTGCTTCGCTTTTTTGAGCACAACCACCTAGTGCAAGTAATACTGTTAGTCCAAGTCCAATTAATACATTCTTTTTCATTTGATTTCCCCCTTAGTTTTAAGAAACAAAAAAATCCATTCAGACATGACGTCTAAATGGATTCGAAAAAGCGAGAAAATAAATAGAAAAGTATGGTACCAGAAATACTTTGTATTTTCTTTGCTTAGCCACTTAGCGTAATGTCTACGTGGCTTTTTGCGTAATACAAAGTTCTTTAGCCATCATAGATACAAACAAGTTGTTTAACGTTTGTATCCATCATGATGAATACAAACCTATCTAAAGTAGCTAAAGAAAAAGTTATTCAGTTGTGTTGGTTTTATTCGATTAGTTATCATAGTAATTCCTCCACAAAATGAATTTCCTCAATCTTAGCAAAGGGGTTTTGGTCTGTCAATACAAAAGTGATCAATGAAAAAAATTGATAGTAGATGAAAGAATTAAGAAAAGGTTGCGAAAGCAAGTGAGCAAAGCGATGAGAGGTTGACTTTTGTACGAAATACGTGTATTATATGAAGTTGCAAAAACTATCTGATGAATGAAAGGCAGAAACGAAATATTGTCCGTTTCGGCTTTATAAGAGAAACAAAAGTAGGAGCTCACGAAAGTAAGTTTTCAAGAGATTGTTCTATTTTTGGTTTTTTTTTGCCTAAAAGCCGCAAAAAATGTCTGTTGTTACCTAAAAAAAATATATGAAATATTTTTGTAACAATTAGTCGGGTAGTCTTTTTGAATGACATTTTAGAGGGGTGAAGAGCTTGGCTGGACACGTAGTAAAATACGGAAAACATCGCGAACGTAGAAGTTTCGCACGCATCAGTGAAGTGTTGGAATTACCAAATTTGATTGAAATTCAAACAGACTCTTACCAATGGTTCTTAGATGAAGGACTTAGAGAAATGTTTGAAGACATTTTGCCAATCGATGATTTTAATGGCAACTTATCTTTGGAATTTGTGGATTATGAACTTAAGGAACCTAAGTATACAGTAGCAGAAGCTCGCGCACATGATGCTAACTATTCTGCACCATTACATGTTACTTTGCGTTTAACAAATCGTGAAACAGGTGAAATCAAAGCACAAGAAGTATTCTTTGGTGATTTCCCACTAATGACTGAACAAGGTACATTTATTATCAATGGTGCTGAACGTGTAATTGTTTCTCAATTAGTTCGTTCACCCGGTGTTTACTTCCATGGGAAAGTAGACAAAAACGGAAAAGAAGGCTTTGGATCAACAGTTATTCCTAACCGTGGCGCTTGGTTGGAAATGGAAACTGACGCAAAAGATATTTCTTACGTACGTATCGACCGTACACGTAAAATTCCTTTGACTGTTTTAGTTCGTGCATTAGGATTTGGTTCTGATGATACGATTTTTGAAATATTTGGTGATAGCGAAACATTGCGTAATACTATTGAAAAAGATTTGCACAAAAATGCAAGTGATTCACGTACAGAAGAAGGTTTGAAAGATGTTTACGAACGTTTACGTCCAGGAGAACCAAAAACAGCAGATAGTTCTCGTAACTTATTAAATGCTCGTTTCTTCGATCCAAAACGCTACGACTTAGCAAATGTTGGTCGTTACAAAGTAAATAAAAAATTAGATTTAAAAACACGTCTATTAAACTTAACATTAGCTGAAACGTTAGTTGATCCAGAAACTGGTGAGATCATCGTTGAAAAAGGAACTGTGTTGACACACCAAGTGATGGAAACATTAGCTCCATTTATTGACAATGGTTTGAACTCAGTTACTTATTACCCATCAGAAGATGGTGTAGTCACTGATCCAATGACTGTCCAAGTGATTAAAGTATTTTCACCAAAAGATCCAGAACGTGAAGTTAACGTAATCGGTAATGGCTACCCAGAAGCAGCTGTTAAGACTATTCGTCCCGCAGATATTGTTGCTTCAATGAGCTACTTCTTGAACTTAATGGAAGATATTGGAAATGTTGATGATATCGATCACTTAGGTAATCGTCGTATCCGTTCAGTTGGTGAATTATTGCAAAATCAATTCCGTATTGGTTTAGCTCGTATGGAACGTGTGGTACGTGAAAGAATGTCTATCCAAGACACAGAAACATTAACACCACAACAATTGATTAATATTCGTCCAGTTGTAGCAAGTATCAAAGAATTCTTTGGTTCTTCACAGTTGTCACAGTTCATGGATCAAACAAATCCATTGGGTGAGTTAACACATAAACGTCGTCTATCAGCCTTAGGGCCTGGTGGTTTGACTCGTGACCGTGCTGGTTATGAAGTTCGTGACGTTCACTATTCTCACTATGGTCGTATGTGTCCGATTGAAACTCCTGAAGGTCCGAATATCGGATTGATTAACAGTTTGTCAAGTTATGCAAAAGTTAATAAGTTTGGTTTTATTGAAACACCATATCGCCGAGTTGATCGTGCGACAGGACGCGTTACTGATCAAATTGATTACTTAACTGCAGACATCGAAGACCACTATATCGTTGCCCAAGCAAATAGTATTCTAAATGAAGATGGTACATTTGCTGAAGACGTTGTAATGGCTCGTGCACAAAGTGAAAACTTAGAAGTTTCTATTGATAAAGTTGACTATATGGACGTTTCTCCTAAGCAAGTAGTAGCTGTTGCGACAGCATGTATTCCTTTCTTGGAAAACGATGACTCCAACCGTGCCTTGATGGGTGCTAACATGCAGCGTCAAGCTGTTCCGTTGATCAATCCACAATCACCATGGGTTGGTACTGGTATGGAATATAAATCTGCGCATGACTCAGGTGCTGCATTATTGTGTAAACATGATGGTGTCGTTGAGTATGTAGATGCTTCAGAAATCCGTGTTCGTCGTGACAATGGTGCATTAGATAAATATGTTGTAACAAAATTCCGTCGTTCAAACTCTGGAACAAGTTATAACCAACGCCCAATCGCTCTTTTAGGCGAACGCGTTGAAAAAGGTGATACTTTAGCAGATGGACCTTCTATGGAACAAGGTGAAATGGCACTAGGACAAAACGTTTTAGTTGGTTTCATGACTTGGGAAGGTTACAACTATGAAGATGCGATTATCATGAGTCGTCGTCTTGTAAAAGATGATGTTTATACTTCAATCCATATTGAAGAGTATGAGTCAGAAGCTCGTGATACAAAATTAGGACCTGAAGAAATTACTCGCGAAATCCCTAACGTTGGGGAAGATGCTTTGAAAGACTTAGATGAAATGGGTATTATCCGCATTGGTGCGGAAGTTCAAGATGGCGATTTACTTGTTGGTAAAGTTACTCCAAAAGGTGTAACTGAATTATCAGCAGAAGAACGTTTGCTACATGCAATCTTTGGCGAAAAAGCTCGTGAAGTTCGCGATACTTCATTACGTGTACCACATGGTGGTGGCGGAATCGTTCATGATGTAAAAATCTTTACTCGTGAAGCTGGCGATGAATTATCACCAGGTGTTAACATGCTCGTTCGTGTTTATATCGTTCAAAAACGTAAAATTCATGAAGGAGATAAGATGGCCGGTCGTCATGGTAATAAAGGGGTTGTATCCCGTATTATGCCAGAAGAAGATATGCCATTCTTACCTGATGGAACACCAATCGATATCATGTTGAATCCATTAGGGGTACCATCTCGGATGAACATCGGACAAGTATTAGAATTACACTTAGGTATGGCTGCACGTCAATTAGGAATCCACGTAGCAACTCCTGTATTTGATGGCGCGACTGATGAAGATGTTTGGGCAACAGTTCGTGAAGCTGGTATGGCTAGCGATGCTAAAACAGTTCTTTATGATGGTCGTACTGGGGAACCTTTCGATGGACGTGTATCTGTTGGGGTTATGTATATGATTAAACTTGCCCACATGGTTGATGATAAATTACATGCTCGTTCAATTGGACCTTACTCATTGGTTACGCAACAACCATTGGGTGGTAAAGCTCAATTTGGTGGACAACGTTTTGGGGAAATGGAAGTTTGGGCACTGGAAGCTTATGGTGCTGCTTATACCCTACAAGAAATCTTGACATACAAATCGGATGACGTTGTTGGTCGTGTGAAAACATACGAAGCAATCGTTAAGGGCGAACCAATTCCAAAACCTGGTGTACCAGAATCATTCCGTGTATTAGTTAAAGAATTACAATCATTAGGTTTAGACATGCGCGTCTTAGATATCCAAGATGAAGAGATTGAATTACGCGACATGGATGACGAAGATGATGATTTGATTACAGTAGATGCTTTAACAAAATTTGCTGAACAACAATCTGCAAAAGAATTAGAAAAACAAGCTGCAGAACAAGTTGAACAAGTGCATGAAGATGCAATCCAAAACTTTGAAACTGCAGAAGATAAATTAGACTAATCCGGTCTATGGGCTGCGAGGCGGTCGATGATCAGCCGCCTTGTGGTTTTGCCATTAAACGAAATGGAGGGAACCCCTTTTGATCGATGTAAATAAATTCGAAAGTATGCAAATAGGTTTGGCTTCTCCCGAAAAAATCAGAAGCTGGTCTTACGGCGAAGTTAAAAAGCCTGAGACGATTAACTATCGTACCTTAAAACCTGAACGCGAAGGGTTGTTCTGTGAGCGGATTTTTGGTCCTACAAAAGACTGGGAATGTGCCTGCGGAAAATACAAACGTATCCGTTATAAAGGAATTGTTTGTGACCGTTGTGGAGTAGAAGTTACTCGCTCGAAAGTTCGTCGTGAACGTATGGGACACATTGAATTAGCTGCTCCTGTTTCACATATCTGGTATTTTAAAGGTATTCCTTCACGTATGGGTCTTGTTTTAGATATGAGCCCACGTGCATTGGAAGAAATCATTTATTTTGCCTCTTATGTAGTTATCGAACCAGGTAATACTAATTTAGAGAAGAAACAATTATTGACTGAACGTGAATATCGTGAGAAACGTGAACAGTATGGTCAAGAATTCCAAGCTGCAATGGGTGCGGAAGCAATCAAACAATTATTAGATAATGTTGATTTGGATGCAGAAGTTGCAGAATTAAAAGAAGAATTGAAATCAGCACAAGGACAAAAACGTACACGTGCTATTCGTCGCTTAGACATTTTAGAAGCATTCCGTGCTTCTGGAAATGAACCAAGCTGGATGGTTATGGATGTTATTCCTGTAATCCCTCCTGATTTACGTCCAATGGTTCAATTAGAAGGTGGACGTTTTGCAACAAGTGATTTAAACGATTTGTATCGTCGAGTAATCAACCGCAACAATCGTTTGAAACGTTTGTTAGATTTGAATGCACCAGGAATCATTGTTCAAAATGAAAAACGTATGTTACAAGAAGCCGTTGATGCATTGATTGACAATGGTCGTCGTGGCCGTCCAGTTACTGGACCAGGTAACCGTCCATTGAAATCTCTTTCTCATATGCTAAAAGGGAAACAAGGTCGTTTCCGTCAAAACTTACTAGGTAAACGTGTTGACTATTCTGGTCGTTCAGTTATCGTTGTTGGTCCTTTCTTGAAGATGTATCAATGTGGTCTTCCAAAAGAAATGGCTATCGAATTGTTCAAACCATTTGTAATGCGTGAATTAGTTCAACGTGAACTTGCATCAAACATCAAAAATGCAAAACGTAAAATCGAACGTCAAGAAGATGAAGTTTGGGATGTTTTAGAAGACGTAATCAAAGAACACCCAGTATTACTTAACCGAGCACCTACACTTCACAGACTTGGTATTCAAGCATTTGAACCAGTATTGGTACAAGGCCGTGCAATTCGTTTGCATCCACTTGTTTGTGAAGCCTACAATGCCGATTTCGATGGAGACCAAATGGCTGTCCATGTTCCATTGAATGAAGAAGCACAAGCTGAAGCACGTATGTTGATGCTAGCTGCACAAAATATTTTGAATCCAAAAGATGGTAAACCAGTTGTAACACCTTCTCAAGATATGGTTTTAGGTAACTACTATCTAACTATGGAAGAAGAAGGTCGTGAAGGCGAAGGAATGGTCTTCAGAGATCAAAATGAAGCTGTAATAGCATGGCGTAATGGCTATGTTCATTTACACTCTCGTATTGGTGTAAATCCTAACACATTAGGTGACAAACCATTTACTGATTGGCAAAAAGAACGCACAATGATTACTACTGTTGGTAAGATTATCTTCAATGAAATCATGCCACAAGAGTTTCCTTACTTGAATGAACCAACTGACTTTAACTTAACAGTTCAAACGCCAGATAAATACTTTGTTGAAGCGGGTACAGATATTCCTGCACACATCAAAGAACAAGAGTTGATCTTGCCATTCAAGAAGAAAAACTTAGGAAACATCATCGCTGAAGTCTTTAAACGTTTCAAAGTGACTGAAACATCTAAAATGCTTGACCGTATGAAAGACTTAGGATACAAACATTCAACTCATGCAGGTATCACTGTAGGGATTGCGGATATTAGTGTTCTTGAAGAAAAACAAGGAATTATCCAAAATGCACACAAACAAGTTGAAACAATTACAAAACAATTCCGTCGTGGTCTGATCACAGATGACGAACGTTATGAACGCGTAATCGCTGTTTGGAATGCTGCCAAAGATGAAATCCAACAAAAACTGATGGAAGGTTTGGAAGCAAAAAATCCAATCTTCATGATGTCTGATTCTGGGGCTCGTGGTAACATCTCCAACTTTACTCAGCTTGCCGGTATGCGTGGATTGATGGCTGCTCCGAATGGTCGAATCATGGAATTGCCAATCATTTCTAACTTCCGCGAAGGACTATCTGTCTTAGAAATGTTTATCTCAACTCACGGGGCTCGTAAAGGGATGACCGATACTGCCTTGAAGACAGCCGATTCAGGTTACTTGACTCGTCGTTTAGTTGACGTAGCACAAGATGTTATTATTCGTGAAGAAGATTGTGGTACTGACCGTGGTCTTGAAATTCGTGCAATCCGTGAAGGAAACGAAATCATTGAATCATTAGAAGATCGTCTAATTGGACGTTACACTCGTAAAGAAATCCGTAACCCGGAAACAGACGAACTAATTATTGAAGGAAATGAATTGATTTCTGAAGATATTGCAAAACAAATCGTTGATGCTGGTGTTGAAACGGTAACGATTCGCTCAGTATTCACATGTAATACAAAACATGGTGTATGTAAACATTGTTATGGACGTAACCTTGCAACTGGTTCTGACGTTGAAGTAGGTGAAGCAGTTGGTACGATCGCTGCTCAATCAATTGGTGAACCAGGTACACAGTTAACAATGCGTACGTTCCATACGGGTGGGGTTGCCGGAGATGATATTACTCAGGGTCTTCCTCGTGTCCAAGAAATTTTTGAAGCACGTAATCCAAAAGGACAAGCTGTGATCACAGAAGTAACTGGGGATGTTATTGACATCTCAGAAGATCCTGCGACACGTACAAAAGAAGTAACAATTAAAGGTAAAACAGATACTCGTACGTACACTGTACCTTATACAGCACGTATGAAAGTAGCTGAAGGCGATATGATCCATCGTGGTGCACCATTAACAGAAGGTTCAATCGATCCTAAACAATTGTTGCAAGTTCGTGATGTTTTATCTGTTGAAAATTATCTATTGCGTGAAGTACAACGCGTGTACCGCATGCAAGGGGTAGAAATCGGAGATAAACATATTGAAGTAATGGTACGTCAAATGTTGCGTAAAGTTCGCGTAATGGACCCAGGTGACACAGAAATCTTACCAGGTACTTTAATGGATATTGCAGACTTTAAAGATCAAAACTACAATACTTTAGTTGCTGGTGGTGTTCCTGCGACATCTCGTCCAGTCTTGCTAGGTATTACAAAAGCTTCATTGGAAACAAACAGTTTCTTATCTGCTGCATCATTCCAAGAAACAACTCGTGTCTTGACGGATGCCGCAATTCGCGGTAAGAAAGATCCACTTCTTGGTTTGAAAGAAAATGTTATCATCGGTAAAATCATCCCAGCTGGTACTGGTATGCAACGTTACCGTGACATGGAACCAAAAGAAGTTGGTGTGGCTAGCGAAAATGTGTACAGTATTTCTGATATTGAAGCACAAATGGCTGCTGAAGATGCAATGAACAACAATCAAACAAAATAAATCAATTCGTTTGAGAATTTTGGATTGAAATAAGAGGTCGAACGTCATGACGTTCGACCTCTTTTGTGTTTTGTGGATAAATTTTGGCGAAGTTTAAGGAGAAATATCCACAAGAATGATAAATAAAAAGAAAAATAAAATGTCCACATGTGGACAACTTATTGGTTCGTGGCTTTTAGAGAAGTAAAGTCCATCTTTTAAAATATACCCCCAGAGGGTAAGTGCGATTAACAATATTTTTTTGGTTTCAAGCAAAATAATGTTCCTTTTCTTAGAAATGAGTATGATAAAGAAAAGGGAGATGATATAAAATGACAAGTAAAACGAAAACAGCAGTTTTTGCTGGAGGATGTTTTTGGTGCATGGTAAAGCCTTTTGATACGCAACCAGGGATTATTTCCGTCACTTCTGGTTACACTGGCGGACATGTTCCAAATCCAACGTATGAACAAGTAACAACGGGGACAACAGGACACACAGAAGCTGTAGAAATTGAATATGATCCGGAAATCATCAGTTATGAACAATTACTGGATATTTATTGGCAACAAACAGATCCAACGGATGCATTAGGACAATTTGCTGATCGAGGAGACTCGTATCGACCAGTTATTTATTATGGAAGTGAAGAAGAACAACGACTAGCTGAAGAATCTAAGCAACGATTGGAAGCGAGTGGTCGATTTGAACAACCGATTGTAACTAAAATTGAACCAAAAGTAACTTTTTATCCGGCTGAAGAATATCATCAAGACTATTACAAAAAAAATCGTGTACATTATAATTTATATCGTGAAGGTTCTGGACGCGCTGGTTTTATCCGAAAAAAGTGGTCAGATAAGGTATCTAAAAAATAACGAAAATAATTTCTATTTGGAATAATTGCTAATAAAAAACGATGACTCTGGTCATCGTTTTTTATTTACTTGCTGCTTAAAACAATAATTAATCCCATAGTTAGAAAAGGGATAAAAGGTAGATGCACCAGTTGTTTACGATAACACACATAATAGAAAACAAAGTATGTTACGCCTAGCAAGCTAGCGACAAATAGTAATTGAGCTAAGGAAACTAATGACAATCCACCACTCCAACAAATCAGTAGTAAACAATCCCCTATTCCTAATGATCTAGGCACAAAAGATAAAATCAAACACATAACAAAAATGACTAGGAGAACACTCTTCCAATGAAAATTGGCATTCAAAAACCAAGATAACCACAAGATTCCCCACATGAGATAAAGAAGTAAAGAATCAATTAACAGATAAAAGATATCCATTAGACTTAGCAGAAAAGCCATGCTAATCCAAAACAAAAGAAGAAGATCCCATGAATAAAAATAAAAATGCCAGCTAAATAATGCGCCACAAACTACCTCGGCTAAAAAATAACTAATTGGTAATTTACAATGGCAATAACGGCAGTGAAAATTTTGCCAAAGTATTGATAATAAAGGAATTAACTCATACCAAGCTAAACGTGTTTGACAGTGATTGCAATGTGAGCCAGGCGATAGAATGGATTCGTTAATAGGAATCCGTTGTGCAACTAAACAAAAGAATGACCCGAAACAACTACCAAGAATAAAATGAAGTATCATCTGATTTGCTCCTTTCTAAAATGAAATACGCAAAGTGATAAGCAGAAAATTATTTAGTTAAAATCATCGAAAAGCAAATGATATATCATTTGCTTTTCGATGATTTTTATGATTTAAAGATCACTTGGATGAAAATCATTCTCATGTAATTGGTTTTAGTGTACATTTAATTGAAAATTGACTATGATTTTATATGTAAACAAATGTAGGGAGGTAACAAAATGAAATTTCCAAAAACAAAAGAAGTATTGAACCAATTAGTTGCAGATTTAAGTCAAATGTCTGTTGTTGTGCATCAAACACATTGGTACATGAGAGGTCCAGGTTTCCTTACTTTGCACCCAATGATGGACGAATTCATGGATGATCTAAATGATCAATTAGATGAGATCTCAGAACGTTTGATCACCCTTGATGGCGCACCTTACTCAACATTACGTGAGTTTGCAGACAATACAAAAATTTCTGATGAAGTAGGTCGTTGGGACCGTACGATTCCAGAACGTTTAGAAACATTAGTGAAAAATTATCGTTATCTAGCTGATCTTTACCAAAAAGGAATTGAAGTTTCTGGTGAAGAAGGCGACGATCCTACACAAGATATCTTTATTGAATTTAAAACAGCAACTGAAAAACGCATCTGGATGATCCAAGCACATCTTGGAAAAGCTCCAGAAATTGATGCTTAGAAATTTATTTCTATAATAATAGAAGAAAAAGACACGCAACTCATTAAGTTGTGTGTCTTTTTGTGTGGAAGAAGGGAGCCCTATGCATTACTAACCTTTCGCAAAGCAATTCAGGACAAGGGAACGATCTCAGATGCTAATTGAGAAAATGCGTAGTCGATTTGTGCTCTTACTTGGTCAAAGCCAGTTCCACCTTCGGAATGTCTTCTTTGAACGGCTACTTCTGACCGTAAAGTATCGTAAATATCGTCTTCAATCAGTGAACTGATGGCTTGGAATTCAGTTAATGGAATATCCTGTAAAAAATAGCCTCTTTGTGTACAATGGAGGACAAGTTTTCCGACAATTTCATGTGCTTGACGGAAAGGCATTCCTTTGGTAGCTAAGTAGTCAGCTAATTCTGTTGCATTAGAAAAATCTTGTTGTGTGGAAGCATGCATACGTGATTGATTGACTTTCATCGTTGCAATCATGCCATCCATGATCGTTAAACTAGCTAGAACTGTTTCACTTGAGTCAAACATACCTTCTTTATCTTCTTGAAAATCTTTATTGTATGCAAGTGGTAAACCTTTCATCAAGGTTAAAAGACCAAAAAGATTTCCGTAAACTCTACCTGTTTTCCCACGAATAAGTTCAGCCATATCTGGATTTTTCTTTTGCGGCATAATTGAACTTCCTGTTGAGAAAGTATCTGTCAATTCAACAAATTGAAACTCATGGCTGCACCACAAAATCAATTCCTCGCAAAAACGTGAAAGATGCATCATTAAAAGAGAACAATTACTTAGAAATTCTAAGATAAAATCACGATCACTCACAGCGTCCAAACTGTTTTGATAAATACCAGAAAAACCTAATTCTTTTGCTGAAAATTGACGGTCGATTGGAAAGGTAGTTCCAGCTAGTGCTGCACTGCCAAGTGGAGATAAATCAATTCGTTTTAAACTTTCTTCAAAACGTTCCGCATCCCTAGTCAACATCTGATAATAAGCGAGCAAATGATGGCCGAAGGAGATTGGCTGTGCATGTTGGAGGTGCGTATATCCAGGTGCAATTGTTTCAACATGTTCTTCAGCTTTCTTGACTAAAGTTGTTCGTAACTGGTGAAGTTTGGTTATTAATTCCAAAACAGTCTCCTTGAGAAAAAGATGCATATCTGTCGCGACTTGATCATTTCGGCTGCGAGCGGTATGTAACTTTCCCGCAACTGCGCCAATTTCTTGATGAAGCAATGTTTCGATATTTAAGTGGATATCTTCATTTTCAATGGTGAATTGTAATTCATTTGCTGCTAATTTTTGCTGCAAAGTTTCTAAACCGGAAATAATTGCTAACGTTTCATCTGTAGTTAAAATTCCTGTATGACCAAGCATTTTGACATGAGCTAAACTGCCAAGGATATCTTGCTTTGCTAACTTCTGGTCAAAAGAAATGGATGCTCCAAATTCGTCAATCCATTGTTCACTTTCGCCTTGAAAACGACCACCCCAAAGTTTTTCCATATCTGTTCCTCCCCAAAATTATGTAAAACAATGAAGATTTCTTTTTCCTGTTATAACGTAAAGAAATCTTCATTAGCTAGTGTATTTAAATTATTTGTGACAAGTTTTCTTGTTTCGATTGTACCTCTGCGTGGACCTTAGAAGGTAATCCCCAAAGTTTGATGAACCCAATAGCTGCTTGTTGATCAAAGGTATCTGCGGATGTATAAGTAGCCAGTTCTTCACTATACAGACTATTAAATGATTTCCGCCCCTCAACAATCACGTTTCCTTTAAAGAGTTTGACCCGGACGGTCCCATTTACATAAATTTGTGTTGATTTTAGAAATTGTAACAAGGCTTCTGTTAATGGATTGAACCATAAACCATCATAAATCATTTGACTGAGCTGCTGCTCAATTAGTGGTTTAAAGTGGGCAAGCTCACGTACAAAAGTCAAATCTTCCAATTCTTTGTGCGCTTGCATCAAGACCACCGCTCCGGGACATTCATAAACTTCACGTGATTTGATACCAACTAACCGATTTTCAACATGATCAATTCGACCAATTCCATGTTTACCAGCGAGTTGATTTAAGGTCAAGATTAGTTGTGATAAAGACATCTTTTCTTGATTTAATTCAATTGGGATACCGTGTTCAAATGTTAGCTCAATCACATCGGGTAGATCTGGTGTATATTCTAAAGCAGTCGTTAACTCGTAAGCTCCTGCAGGTGGGGTGGCCCAAGGGTCTTCTAAAATTCCGCATTCACATGCACGCCCCCAAAGATTTTGATCAATTGAATAAGGATTGTCTAAATTTGCAGGAATTGGAATATCATTTGTTTTTGCATAAGCAATTTCTTCTTCACGAGACCACTGCCATTGACGAACAGGAGCGATAATTTTTAAGTCAGGTGCTAAAGCATTGATTGCAACTTCAAATCGAACTTGGTCATTTCCTTTTCCGGTACAGCCATGAGCGATGGTTGAAGCTCCTGTCGTGCGAGCAAGTTCAACTAGTTTCTTCGCAATTAAGGGGCGTGAAAGGGCAGAAACTAATGGATACGATTGTTCATAGAAGGTATGTCCTTGAAGAGCAGCCAAAGCAAATTCTTGCGCAAATTCCTCTTTAGCATCAATCGCATAAGAAGCGCTAGCACCAACTTGCAATGCTTTTTCTTTGATAAAAGACGTATCTTTTCCTTCGCCGATGTCTAAACAACAAGCAATCACGTCATAGCCTTCATCCGTCAGCCACTTAATGGCAACAGATGTATCTAATCCACCGGAATAAGCTAAAATAATTTTCTCTTTCATAAAAAAACTCCCCTTACTTTGCATTCTTTTGAAAATTGATGCTTCAAATAATAGCATCATAAAAATAAAAAAGCAACACTTTTATTAAATAAATATGCATTATTTTGTAATTTAATTATTTAATATACAAAAAATAGCGGAATTTAATTCCTTTTTATACAGTAATTGAAATTGGAAGTATAGAGGCAGATAGGAGAATAGATCAAAGATGTAAACTTTTGAAAAATTTTTCATGCGAGCAGAAAAACGTTGACATTATGCGAAGTAGCAGGTAATATGTTAAATGGTATTGTTTGCCCCACAAAGAGCCCCGGAAACTCGAAGTGTATGTCAAACATCAGAACTTAAATTGGAGGAAACTAACGTGCGTACAACATATATGGCCAAACCAGGCGAAGTAGAACGTAAATGGTATGTAGTAGACGCAACTGATGTTCCATTGGGACGTCTTTCAACAGTTGTTGCATCTGTACTACGTGGTAAAAATAAACCAACTTTCACACCTCATGTGGATACTGGCGATTTCGTCATTGTCATCAATGCAGATAAAGTGAAATTAACAGGTAAAAAAGCGACTGACAAAATTTATTACCGTCACAGCAACTACCCAGGTGGATTGAAATCAGTCACAGCTGGCGAATTGCGTGCTAAAAATTCTCGTCGTTTAATCGAAACTTCAGTAAAAGGAATGCTTCCTAAAAATACTTTAGGTCGCAAACAATTTACTAAATTGAACGTATATGGTGGTTCAGAACATCCACATACTGCTCAACAACCAGAAGTTTTAGATATCACAAACTTAATCTAATAGGAGGGAATTTCATTGGCACAAGTTCAATATATCGGCACAGGCCGTCGTAAAAATGCAGTTGCTCGCGTACGCTTAGTACCAGGAACTGGTAAAGTTATTGTAAACAAAAAAGATGTTGAAGAATACATCCCACATGCTGACTTGCGTGAAGTTATCAATCAACCTTTCGCTGTTACTGAAACAAAAGGCGCATATGACGTTTTTGTTAACGTAAACGGTGGAGGCTATGCTGGACAATCAGGAGCTATCCGTCATGGTATCGCTCGTGCATTGCTAGAAGTTGATCCTGACTTCCGTGCAGCTCTTAAACGTGCTGGCTTACTTACTCGTGACGCACGTATGGTTGAACGTAAAAAACCAGGTCTTAAGAAAGCTCGTAAAGCTTCTCAATTCTCAAAACGTTAATATTGTTATCGTTCAAAAAGACATTCCATTTTTGGAATGTCTTTTTTGTATATGATGAGGCTCACACTGGTTAGCGATTGGTTGACGAAGTGATAAAAAGTTTATTTTTATGAAGTTATCTATACTAGCGATTATTCTAGAATTTGCGTACTAATTGATTACCAAAGTTCAAATTTAGTTTATGCCTTATCAAGTTAAGTCTTTTCATTTTATTTATTTAAAATTATACTTAGTAAAGGAATGAAAACGATATCGGAAACCATGAGACTGATGTAAATCAGGTAATATCGAATCAATCTTCAATCAAAGTTTGGGTAGATACATGTCGAAAAGATGAAATAGCTATTTTTTTCAGTTCTGTTACACATAAAAAATTTATCACACCAATTTTTACGAATTGATTATTTTTGGGAAGGGGACCTTTCATGTACTCATTAGTGAAACAATTTATAACAGAGAAAGATTTATATCGACAAGTGTTATTGTTGGAACAACTTCTGAATAATTCACAGATTACGGTCAAAGAATTAGCTGAAAAAATCGACACGACAGAACGTACAGTCTTTTCAGATTTGAATTCTGTTCGTAGTTATTTACCTTCTGGATGGAAAATTGCTACAGATAATAACGGTATTAAATTGATTAGTGAAAGTACAGTTGCAACAAATGATATTTGGGAATTTTTCTTGCCGCATTCGATTACTCTTCAATTAGTCAAAGAGTTGCTTTTTGCAAAGGAATTAAATTTATCTGATTTTTTGTATAACACAGGAATATCCATGGAAACACTCAAACGTCATACCACAAAGGTTAATCAGAATCTAAAAAGTTATCATATTCGAATTCGTTTAAAGGGCGGAAAAGCACAGCTGATTGGAGAAGAAAGCTCCATTCGGATTTTTTACCACAGGTTACTTTTACCGTTCACCCATAATAATTATTTTTTTGAAGACTATTTTATTCATGAAGATCATTATCATTATTTTTTAGCGAAAGATATCTCAACTAAACTGAAAGTTGAAACGGAACAGATATTTGGTATTTGCTGGTTCTTTATCAATACTATTAGAATCAAGGCAGGTTGCCAGATCAACCAATTTTCATTTAATCAGAATGATTCTCTGTTATGTTTATATGCGTCATCATTAAAGAGTTTATATAAAAAAGAGGGCATTTATCTTGAAGAATCAGAACTTTTTTTTGCTTTTTTCTGTTTTTTTGAAAGTTGGAATTATAACAATGACTTTGGTGAAGAAGTGAAGACAGTTTTAGATACTGACTATCCTGACCTACTTGCTAAAGCACAACAAACGGTTCAAAAATTAGCTGAAAAACTAGACCTTCCCAAATTACACGACACACACTTGCAGTGTAATTTACTGGTGCTGTTATTGAAATATGCTGAGTCGCCTAGCCTTTCAGAGCAATTTCAATTAGAGTATCAAGAGCTATTGATCCAACAGAATGAAGCATATCCCATCGTCCAAATGGTCGGAGACGAGCTATTTCAAGAATTATTGCAAGTCGCATCCATTAAAGAACAAGCATATTTTGTAAATATTTTTCTTTTGTTGTGCCAGCAAGCAATTTTCTCAATCAAAACACACACCATAACTATCTATCTTATTTTTCAAAGTGAACCTGCCTGGAAGTTATTTTTACAACAAGAACTATCTGATTACTTAGGCAAACGGATTCGGATTGAACCAATTGAACTGACACAATTAAACGCAATCAAGTATCAAGCAGGGGATTTGATTGTTTCAAATATCCCCATTGACAGTTCTCCGCTTCCGGTTTTTTATCTTTCATTGATACCTACAAAAAATGAGCTCAGCCGATTGACTGAACTCACGAATCATTCTTACATCTAACCAAGTTTTCTCTTAGGAGGTAGACCCATGGTTAGGTGCTTTTTTTTTGCTTAAAAGTTTTTTACTGATTTTTTTCTCAAACTCAACGATGAGGAAAAGAACCAATGCGTTTCCAAAAATCAATAATTGTTGGTTGAGGGATAAGCTAGTTGTGCCAATCAATTGTTGAGCAGTCGGTAAGAAAATCACGATTGTTTGAAGGATGAACAAGATTCCTAATGAAATGAACAGAGCTTTGTTTTTCCAAATTCCTTGGTTGAGTGAAGAATCAAGTAATTCGCGACAGTTAATCATGTAGACTGCTTGACCTAAAACGATGCTTTGTAACAAGATCGTTTGTTGTAATGCAGTGCCATCGAACTGAATGGATAATAGGTAGGCAGGTACCATGATTAACAAGGATACATAGAATATTCGAAAGACATTGTAAAGTGACAAGATTCCTGCATTTGTTTCTCTAGGAGGACGTTTCATCACGTTTGGACTTGCTTTTTCAAATCCTAAAGCGTAAGAAAGTGTAATCGTTGTAGCCATATTTACCCATAAAATTTGTACAGTAGTTAGGGGAAGTGGGCGGTTTAATAATAAGGCTACGATCACGATTAGCCCTTGTGCTAATGCAGTGGGTAAGAAGAAGTTGATGGTTTTTTGCAAATTATCAAAGAGTCTACGTCCTTCTTTGACTGCTTTAGCAATTGTATGGAAGTCATCATCAGCTAAGACCATGTCGGCAGCTTGCTTACTGACCTCGCTACCTTTGATTCCCATAGCGATACCAACGTCTGCTTTCTTTAGGGCAGGTGCGTCGTTGACACCATCACCCGTCATACCAACGATTTCGTCATTTTTTTGTAAAGTGGTGACGATTCGTAATTTATGTTCAGGTGTCGTTCGGGCAAAAACATCCACCTTTTGGACCTGTTTAGCAAGTTCTTCATCTGATAATAAGTCGATGTCGACTCCTTCTAATACATTTTCTGTATGCTTCAATCCAATTTGAATCCCAATGGCTTTAGCTGTTTCTTTGTGATCACCTGTGATCATCTTAACTGAAATTCCAGCTTGTTGTGCTTCTCTGACTGCTTGGATCGCACTTTCTTTTGGTGGATCAATGATACCAGACAAACCAACGAAGGTTAGCTCGGTTAAAAGTTCATGGGTCAACTCTGTCGACTCATTGAACGCCTTGTAGGCAAATCCAAGAACACGTTGCCCTTTTTCTGCTAATTGTGTAGCTTGTTCTTCCCAATTTAATTTTTCAGTTTCAGTCAATTGTGATTTTTGCATCAAAATTTCTGGCGCACCTTTGACAAAAACAAGAAATTGGTTGTCGACAGAATGTGCAGTTGCCATGTATTTGTAACTTGAACTAAAAGGAATCTTGCCTAGAACTGGTTTTAAAGATAGTGCATCATTTTTCACATAGTTTAGTAAGGCTAATTCTGTTGGGTTTCCTTTTAATTGCTTGATTGGTTGATCGTCCTTAGTCTTTAATTCTTGGCAGTTGTTCATAATTTCTTTCATCATTTGTGGTTCATCAGTTAAGACGTCCATCACGGTCATTTCATTTTTGGTCAATGTTCCTGTTTTGTCAGAGCAAATAACGGTCATCGAGCCTAATGTTTCAATTGTTGGCATGCCTTTGATGATGGCATTTTCTTTTGCCATTTCTTTGACGCCCATTGAAAGGATCATTGTTAAGACAGCAGGTAATCCTTCTGGAATCATTGAGACGATCAATGCGACAGAAGCAGAGAACATCAAATTCAATTCTAGCCCGTATCTTAAACTAGAGAAGAAAAGCAAGAACACGATCAAGGCCAAGATACCTTGGAAAATGTACTTATTTAGTTGGTGCATTTTTTTGATAAGCGGGGTTGTCTGTACTTTTACAGACTGAAGTGCTTGGTTGATTTTCCCAATCTCAGTTTGATTTCCAATTTCGACAACGATCCCTTGAGCAGAGCCCGTTTGGACCAATGTCCCAGAAAATGCCATGTTCACTTGATCTCCTGTTGGCGAGGTTTCTTCAATCGTGGCGCTTTGCTTTTCAACAGCTAAAGATTCACCAGTTAAAATAGCTTCTTCAATCGTTAGATCGTGTGTGTCAATCAAACGTAAATCTGCTGGGACAACATCGCCTGCTTTTAAGATAACAATATCTCCTCGAACGAGTTGCTCCGCATCAATTGTTTCTTGAATACCATCACTAAGGACGACTGATTCTTGTCCCATCATATTTCTCAGTCCATCCAAAGAATCTTCCGCTTTTCTCTCTTGCCAGTAACTAATCAACCCATTGATAACGACTACTAGCAAAATAATACTCCCACCAATGATATCTCCGGTGAAAAATTTAAGTAATGCAGCAATCATCAAAACAATCATCAATAAATCCGTAAAATGTTTCGCAAATTTTTGCCATGGTTTTAATTGTTCCTGTTTTTCAATCTTATTTAATCCATCAGTTTCTAAACGAGTTTGACGTTCCTTTTGTGTAAGGCCAGTTGTTTCAGCACGAGTTTTTTGCTTCACTTGTTCAGTTGAAAGTTTATACCATTTCATTGTGTTTCCTCCTGTGATCATTTACTTGATACCTTAAGTATATAGAGAAATTTTTTGATTTCTGGTCGATAATTTCAGGGAAGACTGAAAAAGATGCGTTGTTAGTTAGAAAGGAATAACTAATTTGACAAGAAGATTACTTTGGTGGTTTAATGGTTTAAAAATATAAACGGAGGGTGTCAGATGGCTGACTTTACAAATTTAAAAAAAGAATTTTCAGAAGTGAGTAATTTTTTAATCGCTTTGGGCGATGAAAAACGTCAGGCAATTATCATTCGATTACTAGAAGACCGTGCTTGCCAAGGAGTTAGGGTGAATGAGTTAACAGCAACAACAAATCTTTCTCGCCCAGCAGTATCTCATCATTTGAAAATTTTAAAAGAAGCAAAAATCATTGATTATCGTAGTGAAGGAACGAAAAATTTCTATTATTTAACGCATGAAACAACCGAAATCAATAAATTGCAAAAATTATTGGGTGATGTGACCCAAATTATCGCAGAGGTGGATTAATGTGAAAAAAGTATTGATTATTGAAACAAATGTTACTCGCTATCAGGGAACAACTGAGCCAACTGGATTATGGCTAGGTGAAGCGGCTGAATTTGTGGATGAAATGCAAAAGGTTGGGATTGAATTCGATTTCGTTAGTCCAAACGGTGGATTTGTACCACTTGATCCGCGAAGTATGAAATACACAGATGAATCAATTCTTGAAATTTATGAAGATCCTGATTTTATTCATAGAGGATTAACGAACACTTTGCGTCCAGATCAAGTGAATCCAACTGACTATTCGGCTATTTATTATACTGGCGGACATGGTGTTATGTGGGATTTTCCAGAGGATTTGACCATTCAAAATCTGGCAACTGCTATTTATGATAATGGTGGATATCTTGTTTCTGTGTGTCATGGAGTAGCAGGATTATTGAATATTAAAGATAAGAGTGGTAATTATTTGATTGAAGGTAAGAATATTACTGGGTTTACTACGGCAGAAGAAATTCTCGCAGGGAAAAAATCGGTTGTCCCATTTTTGAATCAAGTAGCGGTGGAAAAAAGAGGAGGACATTTTAAGAAGAAAAGATTTTATCGAGAATATGCAATACAAGACGGCAGAATTCTGACAGGGCAAAATCCATTTTCTGTGCGAGCAGTTGCCAAGTTATTGATTAATGAACTAATTTAAATAACGAACTAGCTAGCAAACGCCAGTTACTAAAAAATGTGCTTTGGCATTTGGGAAGAGTTGTTAGTTAGTTTTTTTGTGCAGTAAACTAAAACCTGCTTACTAAAATCATTACTAAGTTATTAACTTGTTCATTTATTATTAAAGAATTTTTAGCGATCATATCTTGAATCGCCAATAAAAAAATTCATTTAACAAACAAAAATTCTTGCCTTTCTCAACAAATCGTTTTATCATTGACGAGTCAATAGTTGACGAGTCAATTGTTAGTGTGAGGAGGAACAGATGTCTTTAGAAGAAGTTAGTCATGTTTTATATCAAATCAAAGTAGCAGATCAAAAGATTATCCAAATTTTTGAAGAAAATATTGGGTTGAGCTTGACGCGTTATGAATTATTAACGCTTTTAAGAGAAAAGAATCCTTGTTCACAAAACACGTTACAATCTTTATTACAAATTGATCAAGGAGCGGTGACTAGGCACTTAAAATTATTAGAAACAAAAGGTTACGTTACACGACAAAGAAATCCTTTGAATAATCGAGAAGTAGTGGTCACTTTAACCGCTAAAGCAGAAGAGAAACTTTCAAACTGCGAAAGAGAGCACACGGATATGGCTAGCATTTTATCACAGGCATTCGATCGAGAAGAAATGTCACAGTTATTAGTGTTGCTTAATAAATTAAATACGCAATTATCAGCAATCAAAACGAAAGAAGTGGAATAAATGGAACAAGCAAAAGATTTTTCAACAATTATGTATGGCAGAAAATCTGTCCGGGTGTACGATGAAACATACAAAATTTCCCACGAAGAAATGTTAACCATGATTCAGGAAGCAACAACAGCTCCTTCTTCAGTGAATATGCAACCATGGCGTTTTGTAGTTGCGGAAAGTGACGAAGCAAAAGAAAAATTACGTCCACTGATTCGTTTTAATACAAAGCAGAATGATACATCTTCAGCTATGGTGATGATTTTTGGGGATCTAGAATGTTATGAATATGGTGAAGAAATCTATAATCAAGCTTATGAAGCTGGCAAGATGCCAAAAGAAGTCCGCGATCAACAATTAGCAACAATTATTCCTTATTACAAATCATTCTCTAAGTCGCAAATGAATGATGTCGTAAAAGTTGATTCTAGTCTTGCGGCAATGCAATTCATGTTAGTTGCACGTGAACATGGCTATGAAACGAATCCAATTGGTGGGTTTGAAGCAGATCAACTCGCAGAAGCTTTTGGTTTAGATAAAGAAAGATATGTACCAGTTATCATTTTATCCATCGGAAAAGCGGTAGAAGAAGGATACGAGTCTGTTCGCTTAGCAGCTGATAAAGTGACTACTTTCAAATAAAATCCAATCTTTTAAGTGCTCAAGTCAACTTTCATTGATTTTATGATAAATAAATGCTTACGAGAATTTTTTATCTATGCTACGATAATCCTCGTGACAAAATGAAAGGAATGATTTGAGTGCCTACAAATAAAAAAGAAGGAATTATTTTTACTACGATGATGTGCTTTTCAATGGTTTTTGGAATGAGTGCCTATAATTTATGGTTACATCAGGAGCTGTATTTGACGAAATTTATGACAGGACTAATCCCAGGTTTTATTGTTGCCTTCATCTTAGATGTTTTTGTTATCGGTGTTTTAGCAAAGAAAATTGCTTTTAAATTACCGTTGGATCCAGAAAAAAAAGTACCTATTATTTTAACGATTTCTTGTTTAATGGTCGCTGGCATGGTTACTTGTATGTCACTTTTTGGTGTAATAATGGAACAAGGAATCTCGGATAATTTATTACCAGCATATCTGAACGCTTGGAAAATGAATGTTGTTGCAGCGTTACCTTTACAACTCCTTTTCGTAGGGCCTATTTCTCGAAAAGTATTGAACATCATCCAAACAAAATAAAAATAGAGTGTGTCATCTGCAGAGATGACACACTCTATTTTTATGCAAAGAAAGCTTGCATTTGATCTCTTACCTGTTGGCACCATAAAATTTCCTGTTGGCAAAGAAGAACTTTTCGTTTGATGACGACATAGCGTCCAAAATCTTCTTTTTTCGTTGAGGTAAGACCATCTAATTTTGCTTGGTTTTTTTGAAGTACTTTATTCAACTGTTGTTCACGCGTAAATAGCAAACCATTTGCTGTATTTTTATCTAATGTAGAAAAGGCATAGATTTTTGCTAAAAACTCATCTTTTTGTGTAGGTGAAGGAGTTTCTTCCCTGATCCATTCTTCAACGAGTAAGCGTCCTTCATTCGTTAGTTCATAAATTTTTTTCTGTGAATGCTGCTCGTTATCTAAGATAGATAAATAACCTTGTTGTTCGAGTTTCGCTAAGGTTGTGTAAATTTGACTATGGTGTGCTTCCCAGAAAATATTAATCAATTGTTTTAACTCATAGCCAGATCGTGGCTTTGTTAAAAGAACACACAATAGAATATAAGATAAAGTATTCATTGAGTAATACTCCTTTCTCTGTTTTTTTTATTATATCACAAAAAATATACTTAAATTACATGTGCATATTGACATGTAATTTAAGTCATGTATGATGCTAGTTAGAGAGGAATGATAAATTTGGAAAACAAAATTGAAATGAAAGAGCAGACTTCCGAGAAAAATTCGGCATTGGTTGTGGCTGCGACCTGTATGATTGCATTCATGGGAGTAGGATTGGTTGATCCCATTTTAAAAACAATTGCTTTACAATTAAATGCAACACCTGCAGAAACTACGCTTTTATTTACAAGTTATATGCTAGTAACAGGTGTAGTTATGTTGTTCACGGGATTCTTATCTAGTCGAATTGGTTTGAAAAAAACATTGATGATGGGTTTATTGATTATTGTGTTATTTGCCGGACTAGGTGGGTTATCAAATAATATTGGCTTATTGATTGGTTTGCGTGCTGGCTGGGGAATTGGTAATGCACTGTTTGTTTCAACAGCACTGGCGACAATCGTTAGCATTTTGGTAGGAAACACAGAAAAAGCAATTATGATGTATGAAGCTGCGATTGGCTGTGGAATGGCCATTGGTCCATTGTTAGGTGGCGTACTCGGAAGTGGATCATGGAGATACCCATTCTTTGGCGTTGCTTTTTTAATGTTGTGTGCCTTTATTGCGTTGGCTATTTTATTGCCTGAAATTGAAAAACCAAAACGTAAGGTTCAATTTTTAGAAGGAGTGAAAGCTTTAGCTAATCATAAATTATGTTCAGTTGGATTAATCGCGTTACTCTACAATTTTGGCTTTTTTACTTTGCTTGCATATGCACCATTTCTGTTAACAGGTTACACTGAGATGCAAGTTGGATTTGTCTTTTTTGGTTGGGGCGTATTGTTAGCAATTTCTTCTATTTTTGTAGCACCATTTTTAGAAAGAAAATATACAACCTACCGCACGATTATGACTGCTTTTGTTTTCTTTACACTTTGTTTAATATTACTTGGTTTAGGAACATCAATCTCGATACTCGTACCAATCAGTATTGTGTTAGCTGGATTTTTTCAGGGAATTATTAATACATTGTTAACGACTATTGCTATGGAAATTCCAGGCTTGGAAAGAAATGTAGCTTCTTCTAGCTATAGTTTTGTCCGCTTTTTTGGTGGAGCTCTGGCACCATTTATTGCGGGTAAAATAGGCGAAATCTTTGATGAAAAATATTCGTTTTATTTTGCAGCAATCATTGTTTTGTTAAGTTTAGGATTTATTATTTATCATCGACAATACTTTGTAACAGAAGAAGGAGACCAAAAATAAAAATGAAAAAAATCCTAGAAACTTTATAAACGAAGTTTCTAGGATTTTTTATTTTTCTGCTACACGGATCCGTACCTTCGTTTTTAAGAATCTCACGGATTGAATGTGCGTCAGACAACTAATGGATGGAAGTCAGTACTGAAGTAATACTTAAGGGAATCCAGCTAAGCCAATTGAGTGTCTTCACTCGCATAATATAGCCAGCATGTTTGAGCCACTGGTAAAAAAGAATAATATCCGCTAAAATCAAGGCATATAAGCTAGCAAGGATAGTATTTAAAAGAGAAGTGAGAGAGCAATAGCCATATGCGCCGGTTCATTAAAGGTAAATTAATTGCTTGCCAACTATAAAGGATTAAACAAAAATCTAAAATGGAAATTAACCATAAGGTAAATATTTTTTCTCTTAATGATTCAGTGAGTAACCTGTAACAAAATAGTGAGGAGTAAAGTAAAATGTTTGAAGAAAATTTTCGTGAAGTAGGGCTAACGTTCGTCGAGTTACCCATTGAATTGGTCGATGGACGACCAGTGTATCGAGGCTATTTAAAAGAATTACCAATAATCAATGCACAAGGTGAATCTAGAAAAGCCATGCAACAAAGATTAGCAACGATTTATCAAGCGTATCGTACAGAAATGCTGGAAGAATTAGATGAAGAAAAAGAAAAGACGATGAACTTATCTGTCGATGAATTACTTCGATATTATGATGGTGAGACATTTGATGGTTTTTCGATTCATGAAGGAAATTTTGAGACAGATTCAGAAAACTACTGGAATTAATCAATTAGGGAGTGTGTAGCGATTCTATCAACTACACACTCCCTAATCTAATGAAATCTGTGTTTCAATTGATCTTTATTCAATTGATATTTGTAAGTTAAATGAAAAAAGCCTGCAATTAAAAGTGTGACCGTATACGGTAATGAATGATTAAAAAATGACACGTAATTAATCGCTGCTAATAAACTTAAGGCTAACATATAGCTTATATAAAGCCGAATCAGTAATCCTTTAGGTCCAATTTTTTCAAAATACTTTGTCCATTTTTCTCGCTGCATGCCTTGACTTCTTTTTTTTATCTGAAAGAAAAGTGTTAGTAAAGCGACACCAAAAAAAGCGGCAATGTTTAGGGAAAATAAATAGACTAAAAAGATGGTTAAAATTTCAAACATGAGAATACCTTTCTATTAGGTGAATCATTTAAAAAAATAATTCACCTTTATTGCATAATTTACAGTGAGAGGGAACAATCTATGATAACAAATGTTTCTTGTGAAACAAATTAGATGTTACTCACGTACTTGACCGTCACCGTAAATGATATATTTAGTTGTAGTTAGTTCATTAAGACCCATTGGCCCTCTTGCGTGTAGTTTTTGCGTGGAGATACCAATTTCAGCGCCAAATCCAAAAACAGCACCATCAGTAAATCGGGTAGAGGCATTTACATAGACTGCAGCAGCATCAACTTGATTTAAAAATTTTTGACTAGCAGAATAACTGTCTGTAACGATTGCTTCTGAGTGTTTCGTGTTATGGCGATTGATGTGGGTAATCGCTTCGTCGATAGAGTCAACGATTTTTACTGCTAAAATATAATCAAGATATTCTGTATCCCAATCTTCATCTGTTGCTAAAGATGCTGTTTCTAAAAATTCTAGTGAACGTTGATCTGCATGCAGTACCACACCACTGTCAACTAATGCTTTTTCAAGTACTGGCAAGAAAAAAGGAGCAACTTCTGCATGAATTAATAACGTTTCAGCAGCGTTGCAAACAGAAGGACGAGATGCTTTTGCGTTAACAATAATCTTTTTTGCCATTTCTAATTGCGCGTCTTTATCAATATAAATGTGATTGTTTCCTGTACCAGTTTCGATAATTGGCACAGTAGCATGAGCTTTTACCCGTTGGATCAAATTTGCTCCTCCACGAGGAATCAAAACATCTAAATAATCGGTTAAGTTCATTAATTGATCAGCAACCTCGTGAGAAGTATCTGTTACAAATTGAATTGCGTAAGGAGAATGCCCATTGTCCACCAAAACTTGTTGTAGGATTTCGACTAGTTTTTGATTGGAAACAAAAGCTTCTTTTCCACCACGCAAGATAACTGCATTTCCAGATTTGAAGGCTAAGCTGGAAGCATCTGTTGTGACATTTGGCCGTGATTCATAAATAATTCCAATAACACCAAGTGGTACACGTTTTTTTCCAATCAGCAAGCCGTCCTCATTTTTCCACATATGATCAACTTTTCCGACCGGATCCTCCAGTTGGGCAACCTTTCTTATCTCTTCTGCCATCGAATGAATTCTTTCAGGTGTAAGTCTTAATCGATCTTGCATTGTCTCGCTAATTTTATTTTGTGTTGCATGAGCCAAGTCCTCTTTATTAGCTTCAAGAATGGTTGCTTGGTTTTCTTCAATAGCATCCGCCATTTTAAGTAACAAGCTATTTTTATCTGTCGTGCTCATTAAAGCCAAGGTAGTAGCACTGCTTTTAGCATTTTCTCCGAGCTGTCTTAAGTCGATCATCGTAAATCCTCCTTTGTTTTTATAAAAGTTAGTCGAGTTCTCTCATCAAAAATAGTCTTTTAGTTTTGCTTGAAAAATGTACCGATTTCTTTACCAGCTAAGATATCAAAAATAATTGCTGGATTTTTCCCGTTTGCAAGGACCATGGAGCGATTCGCATCAAAAATTCGTTTTGCTGCTTGTAGTTTGCTGTGCATGCCACCTGTTCCAAAGGTACTTCCCGCACCACCAGCTTTGGCCATCAAATCATCATTGATCTCAGTAACCAATGAGTATAGTTCAGCTTGAGCATTAGTTGTGGGATTATCAGAATAAAAGCCATCAATGTCAGATAAGACAATCAACAAATCCGCTGTAACTAATTGAGTTACGATTGCAGAAAGTTGATCGTTGTCTCCAAATTTTGTCGAATGATCTAGCTCATCGACTGCAACGGTGTCATTTTCATTTACAATTGGGATTACGCCAAGGGAAAACAGTTGCTCTAAAGTGTTGGTTACATTTTTTCTGCTTTCTGGAAAATCGATTACATCACGCGTAACTAAAACCTGTGCAGTTTGCTGACCATAAGTTGCGAATCGTTGATTATAAATGTTTATTAACTCACCTTGACCAATCGCTGCGATTGCTTGTTGTTCAGGAATCGTTTGTGGTCGTTTATTCAAATTCATTTTTGTCATTCCAACACCAACAGCACCAGAGGAAACCAAGATGATTTCTTTTCCACGATTGCGTAAATCAGTTAAAACAAAAGCAAGTTGATCAATCGCCGCTAGATTTACTTTTCCGTTTGGATAAATCAATGTGCTTGTACCTACTTTGATGATAATTCGTTTTGCTTGAGTTAGTTCTTTGCGCATGAGACACCTCTAATAATTAATTGAATAAATTTTGTATGTAATTTTTTTCTATTCTACTTGTTTTAGTGTCTAAAGTCATGTTTAAAAGAAGAACTTTTTTAATTAAGAAGAAAAAAAGGACGATCTTTGAAGACTTTGCTATAGGATAGCAGAATTTTTTGAAGATTTTGCAAAGAAAGGTCTTTGGTAGTGTGAATATGGTAAAATAAAACATAGTTTATTCTAGGGGGAAGATTCGTGAAAAAAAGAGGTTTTGAAGTCGTTTCTAACTATGCGAGTCAAGAAATCAATTTACCAAAAAGAGCAACACACCATGCTGCAGGATATGATTTTGAAGCTGCGGCAGATATTATTATTCCAAGTATTTGGAAATCAGGGATAAAAAATGGTCTTACTACATTGATTGGATCAATGGGGGAAAATGCAATAACAATTGATGAAAAACAACTAAAACCTATTTTGGTGCCAACAGGTATCAAATCTTATATGGGAGAAGATGAATTCTTACAGTTAGCTAATCGTTCAAGTAATCCTTTAAAACGATTTTTAGTTTTAACAAATGGCGTTGGGGTCATTGATAGTGATTACTACAATAATCCAGATAATGAGGGGCATATCATGTTCCAGTTTACTAATTTTGGTTTTAAAGATGTGACAATCAAAAAAGGTGAACGAATTGGGCAAGGTATTTTCTTGCCGTTTTTGAAGGCAGATCAAGATGAAACAACAACAAGTCGAGAAGGCGGATTTGGTTCTTCCAATAAAGATTAACTTGGCCAGTATTTACTAGCTATTTAAAGGAGGCGAGGCAATGGCAAAAAAATCAAAGACACAATTTGTTTGTCAAAATTGTGGGTATGTGTCGCCTAAATTTTTGGGACGTTGCCCAAATTGTGGGAAATGGAATACGATGGTCGAAGAGATTGAACAAGATACAAGTGATCGTCGAGTCCGTACAAGTTTAACTGGCGAACGAGCAAAGCCCACAAAAATCGACGAGGTGGTCCCTAAAAAAGAACCTCGTGTGCAAACGAAATTAACTGAATTGAACCGTGTACTTGGGGGGGGAGTAGTCCCAGGTTCAATGGTACTGATCGGTGGAGATCCAGGGATTGGGAAGTCAACACTGCTTTTACAAGTATCTCAGCAATTAGCAGCTATTGGGGGAAAAGTTTTATATGTTTCTGGTGAAGAAAGTGCAGAACAAATCAAACTTCGTGCGGAACGCTTAGGAAATATTGATACCGAGTTTTATTTATATGCAGAAACAGATATGAACGAAATTAGTCATGCGATTGAACAACTTAAACCAGATTATGTCATTATTGACTCAATCCAAACAATGACTCAACCAGACATTACAAGTGCTGCTGGGAGCGTTAGCCAGGTAAGAGAAACAACTGCAGAATTATTGAAAATTGCGAAGACGAATGGCATTGCTATTTTTATTGTCGGACATGTTACTAAAGAAGGTTCGATTGCAGGACCAAGAATGTTGGAACATATGGTGGATACTGTTTTGTATTTTGAAGGGGAAAAACATCATAGTTTCCGAATTTTACGTGCAGTGAAAAATCGTTTTGGCTCAACCAATGAGATTGGTATTTTTGAAATGCGTGAACACGGGCTAGAAGAAGTATCTAATCCTTCTCAGATTTTTTTGGAAGAACGTCTAGATGGTGCAACAGGATCAGCAATCGTTGTTGCAATGGAAGGCACTCGTCCAATTTTAGTAGAAATCCAAGCTTTAGTTACCCCAACTATGTTTGGAAATGCGAAACGCACGACTACCGGGTTAGATTTTAACCGAGTTTCTTTGATTATGGCAGTTTTAGAAAAACGAGCCGGTTTATTATTACAAAATCAAGATGCTTACTTAAAAGCGGCAGGTGGAGTAAAATTAAATGAACCAGCAATTGATTTAGCGATTGCGGTAAGTATTGCATCAAGTTATAAAGAAAAAGGAACACAGCCAACAGAATGTTTTATTGGCGAAATTGGGCTTACTGGTGAGATTCGACGTGTAAGTCATATTGAACAACGTGTCAAAGAGGTTCAAAAATTAGGATTTACGAAAGTCTATTTACCAAAAAATAATTTAGGTGGGTGGAAGGCTCCAACGGGTATTGAAGTTATTGGAGTCGCAACATTGGGCGAAACACTTAAAAAAGTATTTCAATCATAAAATAAAAAATTGAAATGGAGGAACAACTATGCAAAAACGCGTCATTACGTTGTTGATGATTATTGCCGGAGCAAGTTTAGGTATTTCTTTTTTACCAACTGCTTGGCAAGCAATCGGTCAACAAACCAATGGCTGGCTGAACAATACGTTTACTAATAGCCTGTTAGGTGCACTTATTTTCTTTATTTTATCTCTGCTATTAGCAAAACATATTGCTGCTGTGCTGAAACAAGTAGAAGAAAAATTAAGTGAGATTAGTTTAACTTATTTATTGTTTGGAGCAATTGGTACAATTATTGGTCTAACTTTAGGGGTGATTATTTCAACTCCTCTTTACAACATGGAAATTCCATTTGTAAATAGCGTTTTACCCATTTTATTGATGATCTTTTTAGGTTATTTTGGTATGAGAATGGGGACAACTCGAATCGATGAATGGAAGAAAATTTTTGCACCACGAAGCAAGAAAGTAGAACAAGAATCACCAACTCAATTTGAAAGCCAACTATTGGAACGTAAATCAGGAGACAATTTCCATAAATATAAAATTTTGGATACGAGCGTTATCATTGATGGTCGAATTTATGATATTGCTAAAACAGGTTTTTTAGAAGGAACATTAATGATTCCAAATTTTGTTTTATATGAATTGCAATACATCGCAGATTCTGGTGATAGTTTAAAACGAGTTCGAGGGCGTCGTGGACTAGATATTTTAAATGCTCTACAAAAAGAAGAAGGTATTTCTGTTGAAATGTATGATGGAGACTTTGAGGAAATCAGTGAAGTTGATAGTAAATTAATTAAATTAGCTAAACTTTTAGATGGTGTGATTGTCACTAATGATTATAACTTGAATAAAGTCTCTGAGTTTCAAAATGTGCCAGTGTTGAACATCAACGCTTTAGCAAATGCAGTCAAACCAGTTGTTATTCCTGGTGAGACAATGAATGTTTTAGTCGTAAAAGTCGGAACAGAGCGTCAGCAAGGTGTTGCTTATTTAGATGATGGAACTATGGTTGTTGTTGAAGATGGCCAGCATTATATGAACGAGCATCTTGAAGTTGTTGTAACTAGTGCATTGCAAACAGCGGCTGGTCGAATGATTTTTGCCAAACCAGCACATGCAGGTCGAGGAATTGATAACAAAAAAAATTCAGAAACGAAGACGAAATCTTAATTTTATAAATAAAATAAGCCAACTGATGAGGAAATTCAATCGGTTGGCTTTACTATTTGCACTAGAAAAGGTAAAATTTTGCTGAGTGACTTTAAATAAATAATGTTTTTAAGGTCAAAGCTGACGGATTTTTGCTGTTAGTCACATAAGTCTAGTTTGAAAGAAGAGGAAGAAAATGACGAAAGTACGCGTACGCTATGCACCAAGTCCAACAGGGCATCTGCATATTGGAAATGCACGAACTGCATTATTCAATTATCTATTTGCTCGCCACAATGATGGAGAATTCATCATTCGTATTGAAGATACTGACCAAAAACGTAACATTGAAGATGGAGAAAAAAGTCAGTTAGAAAATCTAGCTTGGTTAGGAATGGATTGGGATGAATCTCCTGAAAATCCAGGAGAATATGGTCCTTATCGTCAGTCTGAACGTAAAGAAATTTATCAACCACTGATTGATCAATTACTTGCAAGCAATCGAGCTTACAAATGTTACTGTACAGAAGAAGAATTAGAAGCTGAACGTGAAGCACAACGCGCTCGCGGTGAAATGCCTCACTATGGTGGGAAATGTGCCAACTTAACTCCAGAAGAACAAGCTGAAAAAGAAGCGCAAGGTCTAGAGTCAGTTGTTCGTTTCCGTGTGCCGCGCAATACAGAATATAAATTCAATGATATGGTCAAAGGTGAAATTTCATTTGAATCAGATAATATCGGCGGAGACTTCGTCATTCAAAAACGTGATGGCATGCCAACTTATAACTTTGCTGTAGCAGTGGATGATCACTTAATGAAAATTACTCATGTTTTACGTGGAGATGACCACATTGCAAACACACCAAAACAATTGATGATTTATGAAGCATTTGGTTGGACACCGCCAACGTTTGGTCACATGACGCTGATTATTAACAGCGAAACTGGTAAAAAATTAAGTAAACGTGACGAATCAATTCTTCAATTTATCGAACAATATCGTGAATTAGGTTACTTACCGAATGCAATGTTCAACTTCATTGCATTGCTTGGTTGGTCACCAGTAGGTGAAGAAGAAGTTTTCAGTCAAGAAGAATTAGTGAAAATGTTTGATCCAGAACGTTTGAGCAAGTCACCAGCAGCATTCGATGCAAAAAAATTACAATGGGTAAATAACCATTATATGAAAGAAATGGATTTAGACGAACTAACAGATATGTGTCTACCTTATTTGATTGCAGACGGTCGAGTTGAAAAAGATCCAGATGAAAAAACAATTGAGTGGGTGAAAAAAATCGTTCAATTGTATCAACCACAAATGAGCTATGCTGCGGAAATCGTTGAAGTATCAGAGTTATTCTTTAATGAACATCCCGTTTTAAATGATGCAGCAAAAGAAGTTTTAGCTGGTGAAACAGTTCCAGCCGTCTTGACAGCATTCAAAGCTCAATTAGAAGAAATGGAAGTTGTTGATGCGCCAACAGTTAAAGCAGCTATCAAAGCAGTCCAAAAAGAAACTGGTGTAAAAGGCAAAAACTTATTTATGCCAATTCGTGTGGCTGTTTCAGGTCAAATGCATGGGCCTGAATTACCAGACACAGTCGAATTATTGGGTCGTGAAAAAGCACTTGCTCATTTGAGCCAAGTAATAAAATAAACACAAAGAACAGAAGAAGTAAACAGGTAGTTTGTTCATAGAGAGACGGCGGAAGGTGAAAGTCGTTACAAATTAGGTGTTGAAATGCCTCTGGGAGTGGTTTTAGCGAACATAAGTAGCTAAAAACGGGTAGCAGACGTTATCTTGCTTCGAGGTAATCTGTTTTGATTATGAAAAAAAGTGGAACCACGCCGTTAGCGTCTTTTATTTAAGGAAACTTATTTAAAAGGCGCTTTTTGTTTATAGTTTTGATTACATAAATATGTTATAGAAAGGAGTGAAAGTGAGTGAATTGGTTTACGCGAATAATTACTGCTACCAAAAAAAATGATCCTGCTGTCCGTTCGACTTTAGAGATCGTTCTAACATATCCAGGATTTCATGCGTTACTTTGGCATCGTCTTTCACATTTCTTATATCAACACCGTTTGTATTTGTTGGCTAAAATCATTGCCCAATTTTGGCGCTTTCTGACTGGAATTGAAATTCACCCTGGCGCCCAAATCGGTAAAGGTGTTTTTATTGATCATGGAATGGGCGTAGTAATCGGGGAAACGGCGGAAATTGAAGATGATGTGGTCTTATTCCATGGAGTGACTTTAGGTGGCACAGGCAAACAAACAGGCAAACGACATCCTACAGTTAAACAAGGCGCGTTGCTTTCTGCAAATGTACAAATTTTAGGCCCAGTGACAATTGGTCGATATGCAAAAATAGGGGCAGGAGCCGTGGTACTTAATGACATACCAGATGATGCTACAGCAGTTGGTATTCCGGCAAAAGTTGTTCGGATTAAAGGTGAAAAGATAAGGAGAACAGAATGATAAAAATATATAATACACTTACTCGAGAGAAAGAAATATTTGTGCCTATTAAAGAAGGTCAGGTTGGAATGTATGTTTGTGGTCCAACAGTTTATAATTACATCCATATTGGAAATGCACGCAGTACCATTGCATTTGATACAATTCGTCGTTATTTCGAATACCGTGGTTATCAAGTAAAATATGTTTCGAACTTTACAGATGTAGATGATAAGATCATCCGTGCGGCAAAAGACTTAGGAATCACAGCACCAGAAGTTGCAAATCGTTTTATTCAAGCATTTGAGGAAGATACTAAAGCGTTAAACGTGGAACCAGCAACCTTGCATCCGCGAGTAATGGATCACATGCCAGATATTTTATCGTTTATCCAAGTATTGATTGAAAAAGGTTATGCGTACGAAGCACAAGGTGATGTTTATTATCGCACACGTCGCTTTAAAGATTACGGCCAATTAAGCGATCAGTCAATTGATGAACTTGAAATTGGTGCTAGTCAGCGAACAGGTGATGAACAACAGTTGAAAGAAGATCCTTTAGATTTCGCTTTATGGAAAAATGCCAAGCCTGGAGAAATTTCTTGGGAGTCACCATGGGGGAATGGTCGGCCAGGTTGGCATATTGAATGCTCTGTTATGGCTACAAAACATTTGGGGGAAACGATTGATATTCATGGCGGTGGACAAGACTTAGAGTTCCCTCATCATGAGAATGAAATTGCCCAAAGTGAGGCTAAAACAGGACAAAAATTCGCAAATTATTGGATGCATAATGGTTATGTAACGATTGGTGAAGAAGATCAAAAAATGAGTAAGTCTCTTGGTAATTTCATCACTGTTCATGAAATGATCCAAAAAGTGGATCCACAAGTTCTACGTTTTTTCATGGCAACGACGCAATATCGCCGACCAATTCGTTATAGTGAGGCAACAATAAAAGAAGCTGCAACCAATCTGCAACGTTTAAAAAATACGTATGATAACGTTCAATTCCGTAAAGACAGCGCTGCTAGTTCGTCAGCAGATGATAGTAACAAAATGGCAGAATTAACTGAGTTGAAAGCAAGATTTGTTCAAGAAATGGATGATGATTTCAATGCAGCAAATGGAATCACAGTTGTTTATGAACTTGCAAAATGGTTAAACACTTATTTGGAACAAGTACAAGTTTCCCTACCAGTTTTAGAGCAAGGTATAACTTTATATACACAATGGTTAGCAATCTTTGGGATTTTCTTTACCTCAGAAGAGTTATTAGATGAAGACATCGAACAACTGATTGAGGAAAGAAACCAAGCACGCCAAACAAAAAATTTCGCACGTAGCGATGAAATTCGGGACTTATTTAAAGAAAAAGGGATTATCTTGGAAGACACTCCCCAAGGAACCCGTTGGAGAAGAGAAGTATGAGAGATTACACGCAGTTAAATGGTTTAGCTCTTGCATATGTTGGTGATGCCATTTATGAGATTTATATTCGAGACTACTTAATTGATCAAGGTCAAACAAAGCCTAATAAATTACATCATACAGCGACAAATTATGTATCTGCTAAAGCACAAGCTTACTTGATTCAAAAGATGCTAGAAGAAAATATTTTAACAGACACAGAAGATATTTATTATCGTCGTGGTAGAAATGCAAAGAGTCATACAGGTGCTAAAAATGCAGACATCACGACTTACCGAATTGCTACAGGTTTTGAAGCGTTGATGGGGTATTTACATCTAACAAAGCAAACTGAACGAATGGAAGAATTGATTGAATGGTGTATTCAGAAAATAGGTGAAAAAAATGGATAGAAAAAATAATTTTAAAAATAAAAAAAGACAGAGCAATGACTGGAAGAAACAATCAACAAAACCTCAAAAAAGAACAAAAGAAGAATCAAAGCATACGCAAGAAAAAGACGAGTCACTTGAAGATAATTTTGTCTTTGGCCATCATGCTGCTGTGGAAGCACTACAACAAGGACGAGGAAACAAGTTGTTTCTTCAAGAAGATGCTCATGGAGAAAAGATAGATGAATTAAAAATAATTGCTCGTGACCAAGCAGTACCCGTAAAATGGGTTCCTAAACAAAAATTGGATACGCTAAGTGATCGTGGTGTGCACCAAGGCGTAGTTTTAGCTATCACACCTTATGAATATTTGTCGTTAGAACAATTGCTTGACCAAACAAAAGCAAAAAAAGAAAATCCTTTCTTTTTAATTTTAGATAGTCTAGAAGATCCACATAATTTTGGCTCTATTTTGCGAACAGCCGATGCAAGCGGCGTGGATGGTGTTATTATTCCTAAACATCGTGCAGTTGGTATCACACCAATCGTTACCAAAACGTCTACTGGAGCAGTTGAATATGTTCCGGTAGCAAGAGTAACTAATCTGATTCAAGCTGCTCAACAACTAAAAGAAGCTGGGTTTTGGATTTTTGGAACAGATATGTCTGGGACAAATTTTCAGAATTGGAATGCAAAAGGTTCAATCGCATTAGTAATTGGTAATGAAGGGCGTGGCATGAGTCAAGGATTGAAAAAGGAAATGGATGAACTGTTGACGATCCCGATGGTAGGACATGTTCAAAGCTTGAATGCAAGTGTTGCAGCCGGTCTACTGATGTATCAGGCATTTTCCCAACGACAGGGGGAGTAAGCTGATGAAAAAGCAGTTATTGATTGTCGATGGCTACAATATGATTGGTTCTTGGCCAGAACTTGTTTTGTTAAAAAAACAAGATAAAATGGCTGATGCACGTGAAGCTTTGCTCCATCGTTTGTCTAATTATGCAAAGTTTGAAGGAATTGAAGTAATCGTGGTTTTTGATGCGCAACTGGTCCCAGGAATCCAACAAAACTATAAAAAATATCAGTTAGAAGTTGTATTCACCAAAGAAGATGAAACAGCGGATAGTTATATTGAGCGAGTAGCAGGCACATTGAATGATCGATTGACACAAGTGACAGTGGCTACAAGTGATTTGGCGGAACAGTGGGTAGTATTTTCACAAGGCGCCTTACGAACTTCTGCGTATGAATTGTATAAAACAATCAAGAAGACAGAAGAAACAATAGCCCAAGAAAATATAAATATGCGTTTTATTGATTTTCGACGTAATTCTCCTTGGAATGATGAACAATTGCATAAATTGTCTAAAAAGCTAGACGATTTAATGAAAAAGGACAGATAACCTTGTTATCAGATTAAATAACGTAATTTTTGATGCTAATATTCCTCCATAATAGAGATTATGGAGGATTTATTTATGCCTGAGGAGTTATTACATGCTGCACGAGATGGTGATGAAGAAGCATTTTCTACCCTTTATCAGAAATATTATCCACTTTTATTACGTTTGAAAAATAGTTATTATGTGCGGAATTTTATGAACGAAGATTGGGAACAAGAAGCACGTGTCGCGTTATATCAAGCTTTAAAAACCTATGAAAACAACAAAGGAGTTAGCTTTGGTAGTTATTACAAAAGTGTTATTACTAATCAAATCTATTCGTTATTAAGAAAACAAAACGCATTAAAACGTAGAGATCAAAAAGACGAGGTTTCTATGGAACAAAAAATTGAATCTGAGGGACCAGATTTTTTAGCGGAAGTGACAACTCAAGAACCTGTAGCAGTCCAACAGCTACTGTTGAACGAAGCAATTGAAACATGTGAAATCCATTTTTCAAAAAGAGAAGCACAGATTTTTCATCATTATATGCAAGGAAGTGATTTTTCGTACATAGCTAAAGATCTATCAATGGATATTCAGCAGGTAATGAGTGGTTACAACCGTGTAAAACAGAAAATTAAGAAGCATTTGAAAGGGTACAGCGAAGAATACTAGTTAACATTTCTGCGTTAACTATTTTTTTATTGCATTTCCTTTTTTTATATGGTAGACTTGAAAAGTTTTGCATTATCTGTTATAATGGGTAATGAGGTGAACTGTATGCCAACAACTTTAGCTACAATCAAGAAAGATTTAGAAGGTCGTATCGGCAGCCAAATCATGTTGGTTGCTCAGACAGGAAGAAAGCGTCAAACAGAACGCCGCGGCGTTTTAACAGAAACCTATCCTTCAGTCTTTGTCGTTGACTTAGATCCTGAAGAAAACTCTTTTGAGCGAGTTTCTTACAGCTATTCTGATGTATTAACTCGTACAGTAGAGATTGAATTTTTGACAGAAGCAGTTTAAAAGCAGACGGGCCCTTGTATGGTTCGTTTGCTTTTTTATTTTTTAACAAGTAATCTATAAAAAGATAAATTGTTAGGAGGCTACTGAATGAATTACCAAGTGAAAGCATTTGATGAATTAACAACAAAAGAATTTTATCTGCTAATAAAAGAGAGAATTGCCGTTTTTGTGGTTGAACAAAAGTGTCCATATCAAGAAGTTGACGAAATTGATCCAGAGGCGCTACATACGTTTTTGACAGATGACCAGGGAAACATAGTTGCTTATACACGAATCTACAAACAAGAAGATGCCGTACATTTTGGACGAGTTTTGGTAGCTAAAGGACATCGTAAATCAGGATTAGGAAAGGAAATCGTTCAAAAGACTTTGGAAGTTATTGAACAAAAGTATCCAACTGCGTCAATTATTATTGGTGCTCAAGATTATCTACGTTCATTTTACGAATCATTTGGTTTTCAAGCGATTTCAGATGTTTATTTGGAAGATGATATTCCTCACATTGATATGAAAAAATAAAAAAAGTTGAAACAACAAATTTTTGTTGTTTCAACTTTTTTTATTTTGTATTTGATTCGTCTTCTATTTTTGCTTGAAGTGTTGAACGACCATTATCTTCAGCTACCTGTTGTGCCAATAAATCGCGGATATCACTTAAGTATTGTTCAGCTGTTGGTTCATCAAGAACTTCTTCATCTTCTTTTTTACGTAAATCTTTTGCCTTGTTTGCTGCTTTGACCACTAAGAACAAAACAAAACCTGTAATTAAAAATGTAATAATAGCACTAACGACATTACCAAATGAAAAAGTTACGCCTTTGACAGGTGTGACGTCTAACACAGACAGCGCTCCGTCCAAATCGGAAGTACCCGTGATAAGAGCAACTATCCAACCAATTAATGGTGTAATCAATCCTTCTACGATTTGATTAACGATTCCTGTGAATGCACTCCCGATGACAACCCCAACAGCTAGATCGAGCACATCGCCTCGCACAATAAACTCTTTAAATTCTTTAATCATAAAACCCCTACTTTCTTTTTCATTACCTTTAGTATATCTAACAATAAAAAAATATAAAAACAATAAACGCTTTTGTTCGCTAAATGCTTGAATACTAAGCTTCTATGCTATACTAGAATCAACTGTAACGATAAAAGGAGCAACGACTTATGACAAATAAATTGGCAGAAGGCGTGAATTTACATGTCTTACAAACAAAAAAATATAAAACGATTCGAATTTTTATTCGATTCACAACACGTCTTGATCGAGCAGTCATTACGCAGCGATCATTACTGAGCAGTTTATTAGAAACAAATAGCTTAAATTATCCAGACCAGACACAACTTAGCGCAAAGTTAGCTGAATTATATGGTGCAAGTTTTGGCTGGAGTGTAAGCAAAAAAGGAAATTTACATTGGCTGAACGCAGGCATCAGTTTTGTTAATGGTGATTATGTGAATGACTCAAAAATTCTGCTCCAAGTTGTTGACTTTTTGAAAGAGGTTATCTTTGCGCCAAACATTGTAGATGGGCAGTTCGATAATCAAACGTTTGATTTAGAAAAAAACAATTTGAAAACTTATTTAGAAAGTTTAGATGAAGACAAACAGACATTAGCATCATTAGCACTGCAACGGCTCTATTTTGAGCAAGCAGATGCTCAAAGAATCCCTAGTTTTGGAACCGTAAGAGACCTAAAAGAAATTACGGCAGAGTCACTTGCTACGTATTACAAGAAAGTCTTGGCAGAAGATCAAGTCGATATTTTTGTCATTGGAGATGTGAACGAGAAGGAAGTCATCAAAGCAATTCAAACTTTGCCATTTACTGATCGCGAATTTACACATCCAGAAATATTTTATGCGCAACCACAATCAAATGTAATCAAAGAACGCCAAATGCACGAACCTGTTGTACAAGCAAAGTTAAACTTAGCCTATCAAACAAATGTTTACTACAACCAGCCTGAGCGTTTTTCACTGATGGTGTTCAATGGCTTATTTGGTGGTTTTCCACATTCAAAATTATTTATGAATGTGCGCGAAAAAGAAAGCTTGGCTTATTATGCTTCTAGCAGTGTAGACACGTTCCGCGGATTTATGACTGTTCAAACAGGAATTGATGGGAAAAATCGCGAAAAGGTTTTAAATTTGATTCATAAACAATTAGAAAGCTTACGAAATGGTGAAATAACTGACCTCGATTTATCTCAAACAAAAGCAATGTTGAAAAATCAATACTTGCTATCACTTGATGCACCACAAGCTGCAATCGAATCGACTTATTTAGACAACTGGCTGCCGGAAACTAAATTAACAGATGACGAGTGGTTAGCTCGACTAGAAAGCATCACAATCAAAGATGTTCAAAAAATTGCAGATCAAGTGGAGCTTCAAGCAATTTTCTTTTTAGATGGAGGAAGCATGAATGAATAAAACCGAGTATTCACAAATTAATGAAACGCTTTATCATGAAGTGCTGCCAAATGGATTGACCGTTTACTTATTACCCAAAAATGAGTACCACAAGACCTATGGCTTATTTAGCACGAATTATGGCTCAATCGATAATGAATTTATTCCTTATGGAGCGAATGAAAAGACAAAGGTACCGGATGGAATTGCACATTTCTTAGAACACAAGTTATTTGAAAAAGAAGACGGAGATGTTTTCCAATTGTTTGGGCAACAAGGCGCTTCTGCGAATGCCTTTACTAGCTTTACCAAAACAAGTTATTTATTTTCAACGACAGATCAAGTAGAAAAAAACTTGTTGACATTACTAGACTTTGTGCAGGCGCCATATTTTACTGAGGAGACAGTCAACAAAGAAAAAGGAATCATTGGACAAGAAATCCAAATGTATGAAGATGATCCTAACTGGCGTTTATTTTTTGGTATTTTGAATAACTTATATCCAAAACATCCTTTACACATCGATATTGCAGGGACGGTTGATAGTATTGATAAAATCACGGCAGATGATTTGTATACTTGCTATCACACATTTTATCAACCAAGTAATATGGTCTTGTTTTTAGTAGGGAATTTGGATCCAGAGAAAATAATGGAAGTTATCAGAGAAAATCAAATGAGCAAAGAATTTCCACCAGTGAAAGAAATCAAGCGATATTTTCCTGAAAATAACGATGAAATTATTGAAGAAAGTCATCTAAGAGCGGCTGTAACACGTAAAAAATTCGTTTTGGGGATTAAAGGTGTTGACGAGTTACCAGCAGATGGCTATCAATTGATGCGCTATAAAACAGCATTGAATCTCTTATTCCAATTATTGTTGGGAAACACGTCTCAAAACTATTTGAAACTTTACAATGAAGGAATCATTGATGATAGTTTTGGTTTTGAATTTAGTCTAGATCGTGAATTTCATTTTGCTGATTTTAGTGGCGATACGGACGAACCAAAACGTGCTGCGCAACAAGTGCGGAAAATCGTTCTTGGATTTGAGAAGGATCCAGAAGTAAATGAAAAAAATCTTGAATTATTGAAGAAAAAAATGCTAGGTAAATACTTCCAATCACTTAATTCCATTGAGTATATTGCTAACCAATTTACGCAAAGCCTTTATGGTGAGTACACTTTATTTGATTTACCAGAAGTGATTGAATCCATTCGATTAGCTGATGTATTAGCAGTTGGTTCAGCTTTCTTAGCAGCTGAGACGTTTAGTGAATTTTATATGGAACCACAAGGTGAGTAAGATGCCAACAGCGTTAGTTATGGGAGCTAGTGGGGACATTGGTGAAGCAATCTGTCGTCAGTTGGCACAAGAGGGCTGGTCATTGTATTGTCACTATCATCGTAATGAAAAAAAAGTATTAAATTTCGTTTTAGACTTGCAAAAATGTTATCCGCTGCAAGATTTTTTTATGGTATCCTTAGATATGTTAAACATGGAAGAAATACCGAAATTTACACAAGGATTATTTCAAGTTGACAGTGTCATTTTTGCATCAGGATTTACGAAATATGCTTTGTTTAAGGAATATACGGGACCAGATATGGATCAGCTGTGGCAAATTCATGTGAAATCTCCACTATTGCTTTTGCAAAGACTGGAATCAAAACTTGCTCGGTCTGATTATGGCAGAATTGTGTTTATTGGTTCTGTTTATGGGATGCAAGGAAGCAGTATGGAAACAGTTTACAGTGCTGTTAAAGGTGCCCAACAAGCCTTTGTTAAGGCTTATGCAAAAGAAGTGGCAACATTAGGAATAACGGCCAATGTCATAGCGCCAGGAGCTGTCGCAACAGCGATGAATCATGACTGGTCTGAAATAGAATTAACGGAGTTAAAAGAGTCGATCCCGTTAGGAAGACTAGCTCAGCCAAAAGAAATTGCTGCTGCTGTGACATTTTTATTACAAAAAGAGGCGGCCTATATCACCGGAATTACATTACCAATAACGGGTGGTTGGCTAGAATAAAAAGACTGGAGAAGATGAACGAGTGGCTTTTGAAACCATTGGGGAAAAATTACGGCAAGCTCGTCTAAATAAAAAAATATCTTTAGACGAATTACAACAAATTACAAAAATTCAAAAACGTTACCTCGAAGCAATTGATAACGACGAATTCGATCAACTTCCTGGTAAGTTTTATGTACGTGCATTTATTCGCCAGTATGCGCAAGCTGTTGGAGAAGATGGCGATAAACTTGTAGATGTTTTCGATGGAAAAAGAAAATTATCTGATGGCTCAGAAATTAAAAGACCAGAACCGGAAACTGTGAGTGGTTCACGAAAAGCAATGCACCAAGAAGAATTTGCACCAAGTAAATTTTGGACAAGTCTGCCTGTTCTTTTATTAGGATTGGTCGCAGTTGCAATCGTGATTGTGGTTGGCTATATGACGTGGCAAGATCGACAAGCAGCACCAATTATTAGTGAAGCAAGCTCATCAATGACAGTTGATGGCTCAATTGAGGAAACAAAACAATCTTCACATGTAAGTGAGTCATCACCAGTACAATCTTCAACAGTTGAATCAACGACTGAGGAAAAGAAAATGACGATTATTGCTGGTACAGATACAGCAAACGCGATTGATGTGAATGTTACAGATGCAACGGAGCCTTTGACGCTGGAATTCACAGCGAAAGATCGCGTGTGGGTAGGTGTGATGGTAAACGGGGCATATGTTTACCAAGGAACACTTGCAGTTGGTGAATCACAGAGTACACAGCTTGCTGCCAATGTACCTAATGCAGTCGTGACAATCGGTGCAGCAAGTAATGTTGCAATTAAAGCAAATGGTGAAGATGTGCCAGTGAACGCTGGAGAAAATAATTTAAGTCCCAAAAATGTTAACCTTACTGTCCAATATGCAGAATAGTTCAGACAAAAACTGCAATAAAAATCCATTCGATTTTTATTGCAGTTTTTCAATCGTAAAACGAATAATTTTTTTGTAAGTAGAAAAAGTAAGTTATTTCTGTGGAAACTTTAAAGAGACTCACGTAAAATGAACAAGAAAGGAGTGCAATAGTGTGAATTTACCAAATAAATTAACTGTGATAAGAATTTGTATGATCCCAATCTTTATCCTTGTTGTAGGGGTACCCTTGGATTGGGGACAATTAACGGTGGGAACAACAACTGTTGCTGTAACACAAGTAGTCGGAGCAATCATTTTTGCAATTGCAAGTATTACGGACTGGCTTGATGGAAAAATTGCTCGTTCTCAAGGTTTAGTAACAAACTTTGGAAAATTTGCCGATCCTTTAGCAGATAAAATGCTAGTTATGACGGCATTTATTATGCTGGTTGGACAAGATAAGGCACCAGCTTGGGTTGTTGCGATTATTGTTTGTCGAGAATTAGCGGTAACGGGTTTACGCTTATTATTAGTTGAACATGGTGAAGTAATGGCAGCTGCATGGCCTGGAAAAGTGAAAACTGCTACACAAATGGTTGCAATTATTTTGTTGCTGATCAATAATATTCCATTTAATTTGATTGGTCTTCCATTAGATCAAATTATGCTTTATGCATGTTTAGTATTTACTATCTATTCTGGTGTTGATTACTTTGCCAAAAATAGTAGTGTGTTTAAGGGTTCGATGTAATTCCAAAAAAAGCTTGGCGACAATTGTGTCCCAAGCTTTTTTAAATAAAAAATATTTGCGTTACAGCGTATTAATTATTAGGGAGAGGCAAATTTATGAAAGCAGAGATTATTGCAGTAGGAACAGAGCTACTTCTTGGTCAAGTAGTCAACACAAATGCAACTTTTTTGGCTGAGCAGTTAGCAGATCTTGGTATCGAGGTTTATTATCAGACAGTGGTTGGAGACAACAGACAAAGATTAGATGAGTTGTTAGAATTAGCAGAGTCACGGAGCGAGTTGATTATTTTATGTGGTGGATTAGGTCCTACTGAAGATGACTTAACAAAAGAAGTAACAGCTGACCATTTAGGTAAAGAGTTAGTTCAAGATAGAGAGGCTTACCAAAAGTTATTAGAATTTTTTGAAACAACCAAACGTCAAATGACTGTGAATAACTTACAACAGTCGCAAACTATTGAAGGAGGGATTGTGTTACCTAATCGTACAGGGCTAGCTGTCGGGACATTTATCCAAAAAGAATCACATGCTTATATCCTACTCCCTGGACCACCGAATGAACTGAAGCCAATGTTCATTGAGCAAGTGCGCCCATTATTAATTGAAAAATTTCCTTCAAAAGAAAAATTGATTTCACGTGTTCTACGCTTTTATGGAATTGGTGAATCCCAATTAGTGACAGAGTTAGCTGAACTGATTTCTACCCAAATCAATCCAACAATTGCACCCTATGCGAAATCCAATGAAGTTACCTTACGTTTAACAGTTAAAACAAATGATGTACATGCTGGTAACCAAGCGTTACTTGCACTTGAAGAAAAAATTCAAGAGCGAGTGGGCGAATATTTCTATGGTTATGGGGATGATAATTCTTTGGAGAAAGTTGTAGTTGATTTGCTAAAAGAAAGAGGAAAAACAGTGACTGCGGCTGAAAGTTTGACTGCAGGAGAGTTCCAAGCAACATTAGGAAAAATTTCTGGTGTTTCTGAAGTTTTCCCTGGAGGATTCGTGACCTATTCAGAAGAAACAAAAGCCGATTTTTTAAAAATCGACCCACAATTTTTGAGAAAACATGGGACAGTTAGTCAAGAGTGTGCCGAAAAAATGGCGGAGCAAGCAAGAAAGTTAGCGAAGACGGACTATGCAGTTTCGTTCACAGGGGTCGCAGGACCAGAAATGCTAGAAAATCAATCTGTTGGGACAGTTTGGATTGCTGTAGCTTCAGTTAATGATGTAAGTGCAGCTAAGTTTCAATTTACACGCGGACGTGAAGCGATTCGTCGTAGTGCAGTAATGGAAGGATTGAGCATGTTACGTAAGCGGATTTTAAGAAAAAAATAAAATGCGAATATTTGTTCGGTTTTTCTTGCTTTTTAATTCTAAAACCGCTATGATAATTGTATTGAAATGACGTTGTTAATGTGAATATAAGGAGGATTATCGTATTGGCAGATGATCGTAAAGCAGCTTTAGATGCTGCGTTAAAAAAAATCGAAAAAAGTTATGGTAAAGGTTCTATTATGAAGTTGGGCGAGAAAATCGACCAACAAATTTCAACAATTCCAAGTGGTTCACTTGCTTTAGATGTAGCATTAGGAGTAGGCGGTTATCCGCGTGGCAGAATCATTGAAGTTTATGGGCCAGAAAGTTCTGGTAAAACAACTGTTGCACTTCATGCAATTGCCGAAGTACAAAAAAATGGGGGGACAGCTGCTTTTATTGATGCTGAGCATGCATTGGACCCACAATATGCCCAAAAATTAGGCGTCAATATTGATGAATTGCTGTTATCACAGCCAGATACAGGTGAACAAGGATTAGAAATTGCTGATGCATTAGTTTCAAGTGGCGCAGTAGATATCGTTGTTGTCGATTCAGTAGCAGCGTTAGTTCCACGAGCAGAAATTGATGGCGAAATGGGGGACGCTCACGTTGGATTACAAGCTCGTTTGATGTCTCAAGCTTTGCGTAAATTATCAGGTTCAATTAATAAAACAAAAACCATTGCAATTTTTATCAATCAAATTCGTGAAAAAGTAGGCGTAATGTTTGGTAATCCAGAAGTAACACCTGGAGGACGCGCATTGAAGTTCTATGCAACGATTCGTTTAGAAGTACGCCGCGCAGAACAATTGAAGCAAGGAACAGATATTGTCGGAAACCGTACAAAAATCAAAGTAGTTAAAAATAAAGTGGCACCACCATTCAAAGTAGCAGAAGTCGATGTAATGTATGGACTAGGAATTTCACAAGAAGGAGAGCTACTTGATATGGCGGTAGAAAAAGATATCGTTGATAAAAGTGGTGCTTGGTATTCATATAAAGAAGATCGTATTGGTCAAGGACGCGAAAATGCGAAAATCTATATGTCTACACATCCAGAAATGATGAATGAGATTTCTGGCTTAGTGCGCGAAGCTTATGGCATTGGCGAAGGCACTGAAACAGAGGAAAAAACGGAGCAGGAAGAATTACCTTTAACAGAAGAATAATTGATTTGATTTTCAAAGGTCGGGACAAGCTGTCTCGGCCTTTTTTGTCGGACATGATGGTTAAAATTTAAAGAATCTCATCAAGAGTAAAAATGGTTAAAAATAAAAGAACGTTTGTAATTACTGATGTATATTTTAAATGATCTGCACTCTGATATAACAGTTATGGCTAACTCGTTCAATTAGAATAATCAAATACTTGATCTTTATATTTGAGAAGAAAAAAAGATTAGGTCCAGCTAATAAATTAAGTGTTGTCAGTCTTTTTTTTGATTTCGTAAATAAAAAACCACCGTTTAATATAAATTTAGAAAGCAGTTTCTTTGTTTATTTAAAGTTGACACTAAGGGGTACAAACATTAGAATAAACTTGTGTACTTTTTATACACATATGCAAGTAGGCATATTGATAAGATTAAAATAGTTTATCAGAAAAACTACGTGATTGATAAAATGAAAAAGATAGTATGGAGGTGGATTTTATGGTATTCAACATTCTCCTCGCTATCATCGGTTTAATTGTCGGTCTTGGTTTAGGGTTGGTCGTTGCGAAGTCACGTCACGAAAAAGAGATAGCCGGTGCAAAAACATCGGCTGTAGGTATTATCGAAAGTGCAAAGAAAGAAGCAGAGACTCTAAAAAAAGAAGCATTGTTGGAAGCTAAGGAAGAAAATCAGAAATATCGTTCTGAAGTTGAAAGTGAGCTGAGAGAAAGTAAATTAGAATTAAAATCTCAAGAAAATCGATTGATTCAACGTGAACAAACATTGAATCGTAAAGATGACTCATTGGAAAAACGTGAGAACTCACTTGAAAGCAAAGAAGAAATACTTAGTTCAAAACAGCAATTAATTGAAGAGCGAGAACAAGACGTTGAAAAATTGATTGAAGATCAACAAAAAGAATTAGAGAAAATTGCTGGTTTATCTAAAGAAGATGCAAAGGATGTTATCATGAAGTCAACCGAGGAAGAGTTGAATCATGAGTTAACTGTTATGGTGAAAGAATCTGAACAACGTGCAAAAGAAGAGGCTGATCGTAAAGCGAAGAACTTACTTTCATTAGCTATTCAACGTTGTGCAGCAGATCAAGTTTCTGAAACTACAGTATCAGTTGTTACTTTGCCAAACGATGAGATGAAAGGTCGCATTATTGGTAGAGAAGGACGCAATATCCGCACATTAGAAACACTGACAGGAATTGATTTGATTATCGATGATACTCCTGAAGCAGTTGTTCTTTCTGGTTTTGATCCAATTCGTAGAGAAATCGCAAGAATGACGTTGGAAAAATTAATTCAAGATGGGCGTATCCATCCAGCTCGTATTGAAGAAATGGTTGAGAAATCACGTAAGGAAATGGATGAACGTATTCGTGAATATGGTGAAGAGGCTGCATTTGAAGTTGGTGCGCATACACTCCATCCAGATTTGATTAAGATTTTGGGACGGTTACGATTTAGAACAAGTTATGGTCAAAATGTATTGAAGCACTCAGTAGAAGTTGCTAAGTTGTCTGGGATTTTAGCTGCAGAATTAGGCGAAGATATCCAATTAGCTAAGCGCGCAGGCTTACTACATGACATTGGGAAAGCACTTGATCATGAAATTGAAGGTTCCCATGTTGAGATTGGTGCAGAACTAGCTGCCAAATACAAAGAAAATCCAGTGGTTATCAATGCCATTGCTTCTCATCATGGTGATGTGGAAGCAACATCGGTTATTTCGGTGCTTGTGGCAGCAGCTGATGCATTATCTGCTGCTCGACCTGGTGCACGAAGTGAATCGTTAGAAAACTATATTCGTCGTCTTAAAAACTTAGAAAATATTTCTAATAGTTTTGCTGGTGTAGATTCAAGTTTTGCTGTACAAGCAGGACGTGAAGTACGTGTAATGGTAAAACCTGAAGAGATTTCTGATTTAGAGGCAGTTCGTTTGGTTAGAGATATCCGTAAACGAATTGAAGAAGAATTGGATTATCCTGGACACATTAAAGTAACCGTTATTCGCGAAACGCGAGCAACAGATTACGCTAAATAAAAAAAGACCAATGACTAAAATAGTCATTGGTCTTTTTTTATTTATTTTTGATCTTTTTGTGCAAGCATTTCTTGATCTTTTTCAATAGTAGTATTGATCCCCTTGATGATTGCTGGAATAAATCCAGCTTCTTCGAGGGCAACGACTCCGGCAACTGTCGTTCCTCCTGGAGAAGAGACCTGGTCAACTAATTCCCAAGGATTTTCATTGCTCTCAAGGAATTTTTCACATGAACCTAAAATTGCTTTGGCAGAGATTTCAGTGGCTATTTTTTTGGGTAATCCGTTGAGCACCCCGGCTCTTCCCATAGCATCAATGAGCATGTAAACAAATGCAGGCGAACTTCCAGCTAAGCCAATGAAAGTACTGAAATCTGATTCAGGTAAAGGATACACACTACCAATTGCTTCAAAAATCTGTGTTGCTTGTGTTAATTGTTCTTCTGTAGCAACAGAATTTTTACAAATGGCTGAGACTCCGGCACCAACACTCACATTCACATTTGGCATAACACGAACAATCGCGGCTTGTGAGCTATTTAAAGCTGCTTCAAGATCACTTAAAGTTGTACCAGATGCAATAGAAATGAAAAGGATTTTTTGACTGTAGTCTTGTAATTCATGAAGTACGGTTGAAATAATTTTGGGTTTTACTGCGAGTAAAAGAATGTCTACTTGTTCAGCAACTTCTTGGTTTGTTTGACAAGCAGTGACTCCTGTTTGTTTGGCAAAGGCTTGTGCGTTTTCAAAATGACCACTCGAAACAAAAATCTCATTTTTTGAAAAGGTTTCTTTTTCGAGTAGACCACGAATGATTGCTTGTGCCATATTTCCTGTTCCAATAAATCCAATATTCATTTTAATTCCTCCCTTTTGATTTTAGAATAGCTTTGTTTGCTAGGAATCGCAAGTAACGTGTTAAGCAAAAGTGGAAAATTATAATTAAATAAGCTAACATTAGTGTTATGAAATGAAAGTACATGAGTATGGAAGGTAAAAATGTGAAAAATAAAATACAATGGATCCTTCAATGGATGAAAAATCATAGTCTGATTTTAAAGTTGATTTTTTTTGGTTCAGTGTTAGTCTTTGTCGCAAATCAGGTTGCTAATATTGCAAACGGCATGAGCTGGCAAGATATTTGGGAAACGATGGATAAACAGAATCACGTAACCATTGTTTTGATGACGTTACTGGGATTGCTTGGCGTGTTGCCGATGCTTTTATATGATTGGGTGACACTTAGCGTATTGGAAAAGCAAGGAAAACCCAAGATGCCAAGGCAAGAGTTTTTTCTAGCAGCTTGGATCACGAATACAATCAACAATTTGGCAGGATTTGGCGGTGTCGTGGGCGCTAGTTTGCGAGCTAATTTTTACGGCAAACAGACGGATCGAAAAAAGGTACTAGCAACCGTTTCAAAAGTGGCAGTGTTTATGATAACGGGTCTATCAGTTTGGTCGCTGTTCACTTTTGTAGATGTCTTTTTTATTCAAACAGAAAGTATTTTTCGAAGTTACTGGATTTGGCTACTAGGTGGCAGTTTCGTTGCACCAGTTATTTTCTTTTTTGCATATCTTAAAAGAAGAACACTGTTTTCAGAGTTTTATCCCAAAGGCTTAGCAGGTTTGTTTTTTGCTTCATTTGGTCAGTGGACAGGTGCGTTAACCGTGTTTTTATTGATTGGCAAGCTGATGGGAATCGACATATCACTTCATTCGATATATCCCATGTTTATTGTAGCAACGTTGATTGGTATGTTAACGATGGTACCAGGTGGCATGGGAACATTTGATGTGTTGATGATTCTTGGCATGAGTCAATTATCTGTTCGTCAAGATGTTGCAGTTGTGTGGTTATTGTATTATCGCTTATTTTATTATGTAGTTCCGTTTTTAACAGGGATTCTTCTGTTTATTACGCATACAGGTGTAAAAGTAAACCGATTTCTTGATAATATTCCACGCTTGTTTTTCCAAAAAGTGGCACATATTATTTTAGTTAGTGCTGTTTATTTTGCGGGAATTATGATGGTTTTATTGTCAACAATTACAAATTTATCTGCAATTAGTCGCTTGTTTCAAATATTATTGCCTTTTTCATTTAATTTTTTAGATCAGACACTCAATTTACTTGTCGGATTTTTACTGTTAGGTTTGGCTCGTGGTTTAGCAATGAAGGTGAAAAAAGCTTATTTGCCAACTATCATCTTACTGATTTTTGGTATTTTGAATACAATTACTCGAACCTTGTCATGGGAATTGATTTTAGTTTATGTACTCATTTTGTTAGCAGTTTGGCTAGCACGCAAAGAATTTTATCGCGAAAAGTTTGTCTATTCTTGGGGCGCAATTGTTTTTGATGCTTGCTTGTTTGGTTTCTTGTTTATTGTTTATGCAATTGCAGGTTATCATAGTGGACAATTTTGGGTAGGACGAATGACTGCAAATAATTTTATTTTGTTTCCTTCAGATGAAGTCTGGTTTTCTGGACTGATTGGCCTAGGTATCTCGTTGTTAGCGTTGGTGGCATTATATCAATATTTAGCAACGGCAACGAATGAACTTGGAACGGAGTTAGAGGTAGAAAGATTGAATCGACTGATTGATCGATATGGTGGAACTGCTTCTAGTCATTATTTGCAACTGCCTGGTTATAAATATTTTTATTATCAAGAAGAAGGTGAGGATCAAGTAGTTTTCGGCTATCAGGTAAAAGGGAATAAATGCTTTGTGCTGGGAAATCCAATTGGCAATCCAGCTATGTGGCGAACAGCAACCAAAAGTTTCCTCAAAAAAGCTGATTGCTTGGGTTATCAACTGGCTTTTTATAAAGTTTCGGAAAAATATGTCGTGATGTTGCATGAAGTTGGTTTCCGTTTTGTCAAAGTAGGGGAAGCTGGGATTGCTGACTTAACGGTTGCAGATGTTCCTTGGTTCAATCAACAATTAGAATACCAACGATTAACCAATGAGGGTTATCATTTTACTTGGTATGATAAAATTCCTGATGAGCTACTTCCAACGCTGGAAGAGGTTTCGCAAGCTTGGCTGAATGGTGAAACAGAAAAACATTTTTCTGTTGGGCGATTTGACACAGAGTACGTGAAGACCAGTGGTGTGGGCGTTGTTCGAAAAGAGCAACAAGTAGTTGGATTTGTGACAGCACAACCAATGACACAAACACAAGTAGGATATGATTTGCTACGTGTGTTGCCGGGAGAACCTGTTGCATTGAGTGATTACTTGTTAGCCAATTTGTTTGTTGAATATCAAAAACAAGGGTACTTGGAAGCAAATCTTGGTTTAGCACCTTTGGCGAATGTTGGAGAAACAGACTTTTCATTTATTCAAGAAAAAATGATGAATATCGTTTATAATTATGGGAATTTTTTCTATGCTTTTCAAACAACATATGAAAGAAAATCAAAGTATGTCAGTCATTGGGAAGGTCGTTACTTTGCTTATATGAAAGGGAGCAATTTTGTATTCGCAACTCTTCAATTATTTATTCTGATTGGTCGAGGAAAAGGAAAAAATCCAAGTTTAGCTCAAGAAGTTTTGATTGAATTATAAAAATGAAATGAGTATGAGATATAAGGAGAGGATAAGATGTCATTCATTCTAGTCCTCTCCTTTTTCTTTTTGTATTAGTTGAAATAGGAATTTAAGGCGGAAGTTAGCTATACTTTTATTTTCCCCTATGATAGAATACTTTCGACTTAGACTTTTCGAATGGGTGAGAGGTATGGAACTAATTGAAAAAGCACCAGCCAAAATAAATTTAGGATTGGATGTATTATATAAGCGACCAGATGGGTATCACGAACTTGAAATGGTTATGTCGAGCGTGGACTTAGCAGACCATTTGATTTTTGAAGAATTACCTGAAGATCAAATCATTGTAGAAACAAATAAAGCTTTCTTGCCTGTAGATCAACGAAATAATGTCTATCAAGCAGCCTTATTATTAAAAAATAAATTTAAAATCAAAAAGGGTGTTAAAATCGTTGTTCAAAAAAACATTCCAGTGGCTGCTGGCTTAGGTGGAGGTAGTACCGATTGTGCTGCAGCCTTGCGCGGAATCAATCAATTGTGGGATTTGGGTTGTTCTTTAGAAGAACTCGCAGAAATTGGATTAGAGGTTGGCACAGATGTTCCTTACTGCGTATATGGGAATACGGCATTTATTGGTGGCAAAGGGGAGAAAGTAAACCTGATTCCATCTATGCCACAATGTTGGGTCATTTTAGTCAAACCAAGAATGAGTGTTTCCACGCGAACGGTATTCAGAGATCTTGACACGCAAGCCATTCAGCATCAGGATGTTGCCGGATTGGTGGAAGCAATCCAGCAGCAGGATTATCAACGAATGATTCAAAAAATGGGCAACAGTTTAGAAGATGTGACGGGTAAAAGGCATCCTGTGATTCATCAGATCAAAGAGCGAATGATTAAGTATGGGGCGGATGTGGCATTGATGAGCGGTAGTGGACCAACTGTTTTTGGTTTATGTCAGCATTATTCGAGAGCACAACGAGTATATAACGGATTAAAGGGATTTTGTGATGAAGTTTATCTTGTACGCACATTGCGTTAAGTATAACGAGTTTAGTAAAAGCTTCTTTGTAGTCGATTGACTAACTGTAAATCAATTAAAAAAGCATATACGTTTAGTTTTCTTTTGCGACTAAACTTATGTGCTTTTTTTCTCTATTTATACTAGCTATAAGTTGTTAATTCTAATTAATGAGTAATCGAATAAATTAAAAAGTTGTACGAAACAATGGATTGTCTCGTACAACTTTTATTAATGGCTCTTATTTTTCTTTTTTTATCGTTACACTTTTGATACAAAGCAGTGAAATCAGTAGTAAAACGAGGCAAAAGAGTGGTAGTACAAAAAGAGAACCATTATGCAACAAGCTGATCAAAAAAGTACAGAGGCTGACAACAATGTAGTATCCAAGACTAAGAAATGCGCCAGCCGTGCCAGCTATCGATGCAAATTTTACAAGTGCTAGGCTTAGACAATTAGGTAATGCCATACCTACACCAGCCAGTAAAATAAAAATCCCAAGAATGTACATCGTTACTTGGCTGACGAAATGAACTGGCAGAGACGCTGTTAGTCCAAGGAAAATAGCTCCAAGCAAGGCAAGTTTAATTCCATTTGTAATAATGGTTTCAGGTGCTAAATGATTTAATTCGCGATTTGATAGCCACGCACCAACTACTGTGGCTAAAGCCACGATGCTTCCCATGAACCCATATTGGCTCTGAGTAAAATGAAACTTTTCGATAAAGATCGTGGGTGCTTCTGAATGGTAACTAAAAAGAATCCCATTAAAAATCCCAATCAGTATTCCAAATGAAATTGTATAACGATCTAACAACATTTTTTTACCTACTGAAAAACCTTTTTTCGTATCGACTCTAGTTTGAGTAAACATAGCTGTTTCTGGTAATCCTTTAAGACTCCAGAAAAGAAGAATCATCCCCATAATCACTAAGAACAAAAAGACAGCTCTAAATCCATAAAATTCACCCAGAAGTCCACCAATCAAAGGACCAATGGCTGGCGAAAAAGCGAGCGCCGCAGAAATTTTTGCAAATAATTGATGTCTTTCGTTGCCTGAGTAGTTATCACGTAAAATGGTTTGTGTGGTTACAGATCCTGTACTTGCACCAAATGCTTGAATGAAACGACCAACAAAAAGTAGTTCGATAGTTTTAGATGCTAAACAGAGGAAACAACCAAGAACATACACTAGAATTCCTAGGTTCATTGCTTTTCTTCGGCCAAAAAAATCTGATCCAATTCCCCAAAAGAAGACACCAAGTGCAAAGGAAATGAAATAGATGCTCAACGTCATTTGAGCAATATTGAGTTGGACACCATATTTCTGAGCGATTTTTGTCAAAGATGGCGTATAGATTGTCTCACTGATTTGTGGAAACCCAACTAAGCAAATTAGTAGCGATAAATTTATTTTTTTATTTTTATTTTTTTCGATGTTTTTTTCCAATGTTAAAACTCCTACTAGTTTATTTATCTAGGGAAAAAACATCCATTCCAGGGAAATGGTGGAATCATGATTTTTATCCAATTGTAAAAATTCATGGAATCACCCCTTTCGTAAAGTTCACCGCCATTCTATCCGAGATGAGAATGATTGTCTAGTTTGTAGAAAACTAGTCCATTCTATGAGAAAGTATTCAAATGTTTTACGGTTTATCTCCAAATATACGTCGTAAATCAGAAGATTTCCGAATTCTATTGACTGTAATTTTTTATTTTGATACATTAGTTCACGTTGATAAATCGTAAAATTACGATTTGCTATTTTAGAGAGGGGTAAACAATGATTAAAAAATATGTATGGGCAACGATAGCTGTTGCAGGAATGTTGTTATTTGCTGCTTGCGGACAAACTGAAAAGAAAAGTGAGTCAAAGACAGACGAATTAACCATTATTACTTCTTTTTATCCAATGTATGATTTTACGAAGGAAGTTGTTGGTGACGAAGGAAACGTTGAGTTACTGATACCTGCAGGAACAGAGCCACATGACTTTGAACCGAGTGCGAAAGAAATGGCGAAAATTTCGGATGCAGATGTTTTCGTGTATAATAGTTCAGACATGGAAATTTTTGTTGATTCAATGAAGAAGTCGGTCGATCAGGAAAAAACATTGATGATTGAGGCAGCTAAAGGAATCGAACGCTTAGAAGGATCAGAAGACCATGATCACGAAGCCGAAGCGGAGCATGATGCGCATGACCATGAATATGATCCTCATGTATGGTTAGATCCAGTCCTAGCAATCCAAGAAGTTCAAACAATTGCGAAAGAGTTGGGAGATAAATATCCTGAGAAGAAAGCAACATTTGAAGAAAATGCGGAAGCTTACATCAAAAAATTAGAAGAGTTAAATCAAAAATATGTAACAGAACTAAAAGACGCAAAAAATCGAACTTTTGTTACGCAACATGCTGCATTTGCCTATTTAGCGAATCAATATCAGTTAACTCAAAAATCGATTTCAGGTATTTCACCAGATCAAGAGCCGACCCCAAGTCGTTTGGCAAAATTGAAAGAATTTGTTGAAGAAAATCAAACAAAAGTCATTTATTTTGAAGAAAATGCTTCTTCGAAAGTGGCGGAAACGCTAGCCGCTGAAACAGGCGTGAAGCTTGAAGTATTAAATCCACTGGAAAGTCTAACGGAAAAACAAATAGCTGCGGGTGAGAATTATATTTCTGTGATGGAAGAAAATTTAGCGGCATTGAAAGAAAGTATCAAGTAAGTTTAGAAGGAGGTCTAGTGATGCATTATATCGAAGTATCTGATTTGACCTTTTATTATGAAGAAGAGCCAGTGTTAGAGGATGTATCTTATCATGTCGATGCTGGGGAGTTTGTCATTTTAACTGGAGAGAACGGAGCAGCAAAGTCAACGCTGATTAAAGCAACCTTGGGTTTATTGAAGCCAACCAAAGGAACTGTCACGATTGCTGCAGAAAATCAAGAAGGAAAAAAATTGAAGATTGGTTACATTCCACAACAAGTGGCATCATTTAACGCGGGATTTCCAAGCACAGTGATTGAGTTAGTTCGTTCAGGACGATTTCCTCGAGGTAAATGGTTCAAACGTTTAACTAAAAAAGATCACGAATATGTAAAACTTGCCTTAGAGTCTGTTGGAATGTGGGATATGCGGCATCGTCGTATTGGGGAGTTATCAGGCGGACAAAAACAGCGAATTAGTTTGGCACGTTTGTTTGCAACTGATCCAGATTTATTTATTTTAGATGAGCCAACGACAGGAATGGACGAAGAATCTAGAAATGAATTTTATCGATTGTTGCGACATAGCGCACATGTACATGGAAAATCTGTCTTGATGATCACTCACGACCATGAAGACATCAAACAGTATGCAGATCGACAAATTCGTTTGGTAAGGAAGGAGGACTCACAATGGCGTTGCTTTCATATGAATTCATGAGAAGAGCCTTTCTGGCTGCAATTTTTATTGCAGGGATTGCTCCGATGTTGGGGGTTTTCTTAGTAATTAGAAGACAGTCGTTGATGGCTGATACACTTTCTCATGTTTCGTTAGCAGGGGTAGCGTTGGGGTTCTTTCTCAATTTGAACCCAACAGTTACCACAATGATTGTTGTAGTCTTAGCTGCAATTGTTTTAGAATATTTACGTACGATTTATCGAACATACTCTGAGATTTCGATTGCAATTTTAATGGCTGGTGGATTAGCGTTAGCGTTAGTTTTGATGAATTTAAGTGGTGGAAATTCTGCAACGAGTATCCAATCTTATTTATTTGGCTCAATCGTGACGATCACATGGGACCAAGTCATTTTCTTGGGCATTTTATTTGTGGTCATTGGTGTCATGTTTGTTTTATTCAAACGTCCAATGTATGTCTTAACTTTTGATGAAGATGTGGCACATGTTGATGGGCTACCCATTCATGCAATGTCAATGATGTTCAACGTGATAACTGGTGTTGCAATTGCAGTGATGATCCCAATAGCAGGTGCATTGTTGATTTCTGCAATCATGGTGTTACCTGCAGCAATTGGTATGCGTTTAGGTCGAAGCTTTAACGTCGTAATTGCGATTAGTATTTTTGTTGGATTTATCGGGATGCTTTCTGGGTTAGGTAGTTCCTTTTATTTGGACACACCACCTGGAGCAACAATCACGTTAGTCTTTATTGGCTTATTCTTACTCGTTAATATAGTCAAACGACTATCGATTGGTGTAAAACGAAAAAATCGAGTATAAAATAGCCTGAGAGGAACAGTGGAAACGAAATATTTCCGCTGTTTCTTTTTTTATAAATCAGAAATACCGAACTATTTTCTTCTTTTTTTATAAAATGCTCGAATTTTTGAAAAAAAACTTATATAATGAAAAACGACAATTTTAAAAAAGGGAGCTGGAATATGTGAAAGTACGTCGCAGTGAGCGTCTTGTTGATATGACTCAATATTTATTAGATCATCCACATGAATTGATTTCGTTAACAAGTTTTGCCGAACGTTATGAATCTGCTAAATCTTCCATCAGTGAGGACTTAGGGATTATCAAGAAAACATTTAAAGAAAGAGGTTACGGCACACTAGAGACAATTCCTGGTGCGGCGGGTGGTGTCTTGTTTATTCCTGAGATTCCTTATGAAGAAGCAAAAAAATATATTGAATCTTTAGCCGAACGCCTATCAGAGCAAGACCGTTTGTTGCCAGGTGGCTATGTTTACCTATCGGATTTATTAGGGGAACCTGAGTTATTAAGACAAGTTGGAAAAATCATTGCATCAAAATATTTAGGTGAAAAAATTGATGCGGTGATGACAGTTGCGACAAAAGGCGTACCAATTGCCCAAGCTGTTTCTTATTATTTAAATGCGCCATTTGTCATTGTTCGACGTGATTCAAAAATCACGGAAGGATCAACTGTAAGCGTAAATTACGTTTCAGGTTCATCAGAACGAATTGAAAAAATGGAGCTTTCTAAAAGAAGTTTAAAACGTGGTTCAAGAGTTCTTGTCGTCGATGACTTTATGAAAGGTGGCGGAACAGTGAACGGGATGAAGAGTTTGATTGAAGAATTCGAGTCTGAATTAGTTGGTATCACTGTTTTTGCCGAATCAAAATTCCACGGACATCGTGCAATCGATGATTATACTTCTCTACTTTATGTGAAAGATGTGGATACAAAAACGAAAAATATTACTGTTGTTCCTGGAAATTATTTTTCAGAAGAATAAATTTTTAGCGAAATGAACTAAGTGTAGAAGAGGTTGGGACAAAAATTTGTCCCAACCTTTTTGTTTTTAATTGAATTTTTTAAAATAATCGTTAGTTGAAAAAAAGCGAGCACTGGGCTAAACTTAACACAGGAAATGATAACTAGGAGTGAAGTAAGTGGAAGCACGTTATGCAATTATTTTGGCAGCGGGGAAAGGAACCCGCATGAAGTCAAAACTCTATAAAGTATTACATCCAGTTTCTGGAAAACCAATGGTCGAACACATCATCAATCGAGTAAGCGAAACAAACCCTGACGAAATCATCACAATCGTAGGTCATGGTGCTGAGCAAGTGAAAGCACAACTGGGTGAACGTAGTGAATATGCTTTACAAGCAGAACAATTAGGAACTGGACACGCAGTTTTACAAGCAGCTTCTTTCCTAGAAGGCAAAAAAGGAACGACTTTAGTCATCAGTGGGGACACACCTTTACTAACGACGGAAACACTAAATAATTTATTTGAATACCATCAAGGGAAAAATGCTAGTGCAACGATTTTAACAGCACATGCACAAAATCCTACCGGTTACGGGCGAATTATTCGTGATCATGTTGGGATTGTAGAAAAAATTGTTGAACAAAAAGATGCTTCACCAGAAGAAGCTCGTGTACAAGAAATCAATACCGGTACTTACTGTTTTGATAATGAAGCTTTATTTACTGCATTGAATAAAGTTGGGACGAATAACGCTCAAGGTGAATATTATTTAACCGATATTATTGAAATCTTAAAAGAAGATGGAAATACAGTTGCTGCTTATCAAACGGAAGATTTTGAAGAGTCTATGGGTGTGAACGATCGTATCGCATTGGCAAAAGCAAATGAAATTATGCGTAACCGAATTAATGAAGCACACATGACTAATGGTGTTAGTTTTGTTGATCCAGCGTCAACTTATATTGATGCTGGTGTCGTGATTGGTTCAGACACAGTGATTGAAGCAGGCGTACAATTGCAAGGCGAAACGGTCATTGGAATGGATTGCATGATTGGCGCACATTCACGAATCGTAGATAGTGTAATTGAAGATAACGTTGTAATTACCAATTCTGTGGTTGAAAGTAGCCATGTCAAAAAATCAGCAGATATCGGTCCATTTGCTCATTTGCGCCCAAATGCTGAAATTGGCGAAGGCGCACATATTGGGAACTTTGTTGAAGTCAAAAATGCTGAAATTGGTAATCATACAAAAGTTGGTCATTTGACTTACGTTGGGGATGCAACGCTAGGTGAAGACATCAATGTTGGCTGTGGCGTTGTTTTCGTTAACTACGATGGCAAACAAAAACACCATACAAAAGTCGGTGCACATAGTTTTATCGGCTCAAATTCAAACATTGTTGCACCTGTGACGATTGAAGAGAACAGTTCGATTGCAGCTGGTTCAACAATTACAAATGACGTTCCTGAATATGCACTTGCAATCGCACGTGCGCGACAAGTAAATAAAGAAGGATATGCGAAAAAACTCCCTTATCTCAATTAGTTTTTTTTAAAATAACTTGATTTATTTAAAAAATATGTCTACTATTTACTAGGAAGAATTTCAGAGTTGTGAAAAAGAAAGTGGAGGTCCCCATGTCAAATCATTATTTTGATCCAAGATTAAAGATTTTTGCGTTAAACTCAAATCGCCCGTTAGCTGAGAAAATCGCAGCAGCTGTTGGTGTGGAATTAGGAAAGTCATCTGTTACTCAATTCAGTGATGGTGAGATTCAAGTAAACATTGAAGAAAGTATCCGTGGTTCACATGTGTATGTTATCCAATCAACAAGTAGCCCAGTAAATGACAATTTAATGGAATTGTTGATTATGATCGATGCTTTGAAACGCGCTAGCGCAAAAACAATTAATGTAGTTATGCCGTATTATGGTTATGCACGTCAAGACCGTAAAGCGCGTGCTCGGGAACCAATTACCGCTAAATTAGTTGCAAACATGATTCAAAAAGCAGGAGCAACAAGAATGTTGACCCTAGACCTTCACGCTGTTCAAATTCAAGGTTTCTTTGATATTCCTGTTGACCATTTAATGGGTGCACCATTAATTGCTAATTATTTCTTAGAAAAAGGAATCAAAGGGGACGATGTTGTTGTTGTTTCACCTGACCATGGTGGCGTAACTCGTGCACGTAAATTGGCTGAGTTCCTAAAAGCACCAATTGCAATCATCGACAAACGACGTCCTAAAGCAAATGTTGCTGAAGTAATGAATATCATCGGTAAAGTTGAAGGAAAAACTTGTGTCTTGATCGATGACATGATTGATACGGCAGGTACTATCACATTAGCAGCTAATGCGTTGAAAGAAGCAGGAGCAACAAGTGTTTATGCTTCTTGTACACATCCAGTTTTATCTGGTCCAGCTTTGCAAAGAATTGAAGATTCAGCAATCGAACGCTTAGTTGTAACGGATTCAATTTATCTACCAGAAGATCGTAAAATTGATAAAATCGACGAAGTTAGCGTAGGTGGTTTGATGGGTGATGCAATTAAACGCATTCACGAAAACAAACCAGTTAGCCCACTTTTTGAAACAAAAAAATAAGAACTTAAAATGAGGCTGTGGTACAAAATACTCAGCTACGACAAGTTGTTCTGAGAACAGTGTTCATTCGAAAGAAATAGGTATGACAAAATTTTTGTCATACCTATTTCTTTTTTGCAAAAAAAGAACGTAACATCTAGATGCTACGTTCTTTCACACAGATAAAACTTTTTTAACTTAATGTGCTGTAAGCAAGGTCATCAACTTCACTGATTAAACGCCAACGTCGGTCAAGTGTATTGTAAACCAGTGTTCCAATTACAGGTTCTTCACGATAGCGAGTCCCTTTTAGTTTCCAAATGTAGTCTTCAATCACATAGATAGGGATTCGATACTCATCATTGATCAAACCAGCTTGTTCAAATGAAAAAATGATTCCTTCTTGCATCAATGGACGCATTTCTTTTAGTAAATCCCCATTGATTTTTTCAACAGTGATGCCACGACGAAAGAATGATTTCTTTTCGTTAATTTTATCCGCAAGAATTTGGCTCATTTTGTCTGCAAAAATTCGATAAAATTCGTCTAAATAGCGATAATAAATACGGTTCAACTGATCGCTTAAATCAAAATAGACAAAATTATTTTGTAATTTATAGAAAAATGGTGAGTGCAGATGGGTTTTCATATGCCCAAAATACAATAATTCTGAAATCTCTAATGGGGATAATTCTTTTAACATTGTTAAATCTGTAAAGTCTATCCACTTTAAATCGTCTGTGTTGTGGCGATTACGAAGTGAGGAAAAGAAATGTTGTATGTTTTCTGTCCCACGAATAATTTTTAAGCCAGTGTGAGGCTCATATTCTCCTGCTGAAGCAGCAGGATCTAACAGTAGCAAGTTTTGAGGATAATGCACGATGCTGTTTGAAAAATCATTCGCAGTTAATCCTTTGGTCAAAACAGCGTTACTCGTTGTATCGATATGTACATAAACTGAATCAGTCATCATGCCCCTCCTCACTTGATTTCTCAACTATTTTATTTTACAACAATTGTAAGAAAAAAGCTTGTTTCTTTTATTTTAAAATTCCATTACAAAGTCACGCTTTCATTGAAAATAACCGTAGCTTTCAAATCGCTGGAAATTTGGTGTCAGTTATTTTTCAGAAAAGAATAATGAATTATTTTGTCTTCATACATTTTAGATGTATTTGTTCAGACAAGAATTTTTTTTAAGAGACTGCTATACTTGAAGAAAAAGGAGAGAGCAATGGATATTCAACCGATTTATTGGTCAGAAAGGCAACGACTACACAGCGAAAGTCAAAAAATGACGCAACCATTTCCATTTTTCAGTGAACAACAAAAAAGTCGCGACTCTTTTTGGCAAACGACCAAAAAGAAAAATGCATGGCGAGTCAAAGTCGGTAAGCTAGTCCTCTATTTTGAAAAGAAAATGGGAGAAGCAAGTGAGTCAGATCATTTAGTTATAACGAATGTATTGGTCAATGAAGCTTTTCAACAATGGCGCCAACTATTTACGTTGCTAGAAAGCTGCACGCGTTACTTTTTGAAGTCTACTTGTCAATTTTCTTTTTCGCAATCAGTTTCTTCACAAATGACTGAACTATTTATCCAGTTTGGGTATCAGAAAGTTGATACTACGGCAACTCGATGGGTGAAAAATATTTCTGGACATCTTGCTGTGGTTTTTGGTGGGGGTGGGGCACACGGCGCGTATCAAATTGGTGTATGGAAAGCCTTGCAAGAAGCTGGATTTTCAGTTGAGATCATTACGGGTACGTCAGTCGGTGCAATCAATGGTATTTTGATGTTGCAAGGTGATTTGAATCAAGCCGAATTTTTATGGACGAATTTATCGACCAATCAGATTTTAGCTGTGCCAGAAAACTTACCTTTAACTGATTTGCGCCAACAATTGTTGAATGATATTCGTCAAATGACTAAGACGGCTTTTTTGACTCGCGGTATTTCTTCAATGCCGTTAGAAGAATTGCTGAGAAAATCATTGGATTTGAAATATCTCGTTCAAAAAACGAAACCACAACTATTTACAGTTACGACTAAAATCCCTGAAATGATTGAGAAAGTGGTGCCTATTCAAAAGATGCCACCAGAACAAATTCCTAATTGGATCGTTGCTTCTGCTTCTTTTTATCCAGCGATGACCTATAAAAAAATTGACAAAGATCGGTATATTGATGGCGGGTATAAAAATAATCTGCCAGTAGATGTTGCGATTGAACAAGGAGCAACTGAAGCTTTTGTGGTAGATGTTCAGGGCCCTGGGATTACGAAAAAAGTCAAAAAACCATTAGGATTTGTTGAATGGCATTGTCGCTCACTTTGGACACTGGGGACATTTTTGATTTTTGATGGACAGCGTAATTCATTGAATTTACAATTAGGTTATTTGGAAACAAAGAAGCAGCTACACCAATATGAAGGACATTGGTATACCTTTGATTCGACTGTTTTGGCTGAAAAAGTTTGGAAAAAATTCTTACGTATATTAGCCAAGGAAAAAAAATTAGATCTTTCTTTTTTCTATGACGTAAAATTTTGGGAGGATTTGCGTAATGTATATAAAGACAGGGTCGTCATTGAAACATGCGGATTAGCGATGCTAGAACTTTTGGCAAAACAAATGTATCTACTACCTAATAAAGTTTATCGAGTACCAGAAATGCTTGCGTTGATTCGTGAGAAAGAGCAACGCCCTTTTACAGAAATTGTTAAGAAAGAAATCGGGTTGCTGAGTCTGGAAGAGTGGTGGTCTTCTTCGAGAGAACAACGTTTAGAACAAAAATTGACGATACTAGCAAAAAAGCTTTATGCTAGTACACAAGAAAAGGTTCAAGTGTTACTTAACGAACAACCAGTGGACACATTATTTGTTTTATATGCACATTATCTTAAGGAGGAACAAGAATGGCACAAGAATTTTCCTATGAAATCATAGAAGAGATTGCAATTTTATCTGAGAACGCAAAAGGTTGGCGTAAAGAATTAAATTTGGTTAGTTGGAATGGTCGTCCGCCAAAATTTGACTTGCGTGACTGGTCACCAGAACATGAAAAGATGGGTAAAGGATTGACATTGACTAATGAAGAATTTGAAGCACTGCAAAAAGCAATAGAAAACATGTAAGAAAGGACCCTGTCGAATGAAAAGTATGACCGGTTTTGGCAAAGCAATCCGCGAAACAAAAGAGTATCAATTAGATATCGAGATTAAAAGTGTCAACCAACGTTTTTTAGATATTCAATTACGCAGTCCGAAACTTCTAAATTTTCTCGAAGGTGACATGCGACAGTTGATTAAACAACAGCTTACTCGTGGACGTGTTGAAGTTTTTGTAAATATAACGCACATTGGAGAGAATGCGAAACAAGTTGAAATCGACTGGTCATTGATTGATTCATTAGTGACGCAACTTTCTCAAGGGGTACATGATCGTTTCGGTGGAGAAGTTCAACTTTCGGTAGCATCCTTGATTGAGCGTCTAGCATTACAAGAAAAATTTGTCTCGGTCAGTGAACCAGAAAAAGCAGATGAAGAAGAACTAAGGCTACTAGTTCAAGAAACATTGTCTGAAGCATTAGGTGGAATTGAACGTAGTCGTGAAGCAGAAGGTCAGGCGTTAGCTGCTGTATTATTGCAGAATCAAGCCGAATTTTCGCAAGTGCTAGACAATCTATCAGCCTTTGTTGAAACATATGAACAAGAATTCCAAATACGTTACCAAAAAAAATTGGAAGAATTTTTAGGTGATAAAGTTGATGAGCAACGATTGTTGACGGAGTTGGCCATTTTATTAGAGCGTGGGGATATTCATGAAGAACTAGATCGTTTGTTTATCCATCTCGGAAAATTAAATGACTTAATTTTGATGCCTACACCAGTTGGTCGAGAGCTTGATTTTCTAATCCAAGAAATGAATCGAGAAGTGAACACGATTGGATCAAAATCAAGTGCAATTGAAATCAAAAACCAAGTAGTCCAATTAAAAACGATTTTAGAAAAAATTCGTGAGCAAGTCCAAAATATTGAATAATTGCACGAAACAAAAAAAGGAGGAAGTTTATAATGAACTATTATGATATTACTTTTCATGAATTAAGTGGCAAAAGTGTGGTTAAAAGAAATGTCCCATCAGATAAAGAAGGATTCGATGTTTGGAAAGACGCATGCGTAAAAATTTCAGACCAAGAACTAAATATTTTAATCAATGACGGGACATATGTAACGCTTAACCGAAAATTTATTGTACGCATAGATACACAAGAAGTTAGTGATCCAACAGAAAAAGTACTCAGCCGCAAGGACGAAATCATTGGCGTCGTGAATACTTTGTCCAATATGGGCTTTTAATTTTTTAATTAAAATCAATTGTGTTGGCTTATCAATGATATCAAAAGTTGCACCAGAAGCTTGGTTGCAGCTTTTTTGTTTTGTGAAAGAAACAAGCTTTTCTTCTCTAGTTTCAAGCAAAGGTGGCTTTTTTAGGAAAATCTGTCTATAATAAAGAGAACCTTGAAAGTTGCAGAAAAAAAGTGCAAAATAAACGATAAGCAAGAAAAGACTAGTTGAAAGGACGTCGTCATGTCAGAGCGTGGATTATTAATCGTATTGTCAGGTCCATCCGGTGTAGGAAAAGGAACCGTACGTAAAGCAATTTTTGAGAGTGAGGATAATGATTTTCAATATTCAATCTCAATGACTACTCGTAAAATGCGAGAAGGAGAAGTCGAAGGAGTGGACTATTTCTTTCGAAGCAAAGAAGAATTTGAAGCGATGATTGAAGCTGGTGAAATGCTTGAATACGCAGAGTATGTTGGAAATTATTATGGCACACCATTATCATATGTGAATCAAACCTTGGACGAAGGAAAAGATGTATTTTTAGAAATCGAGGTTCAGGGAGCACAGCAAGTGAAAGATAAAGTGCCAGATGGTGTATTTATCTTTTTGACACCGCCCGATCTAGTAGAATTAAAATCACGAATTGTCGGTCGTGGAACGGATGCAGAAGAAGTAATTGAAGAACGTATGAGAGTTGCTAAAGAAGAAATCGAAATGATGGCCCTTTATGATTATGCCGTTGTAAATGATGAAGTTCCGTTAGCTGTTAATCGGATTAAAGAAATCATTGCTAGCGAACACTTTCGAGTAGATCGGGTAATCGGAAAATATATTAAAATGTTAAAGGAGATGTAGTCTTATGATGTTGAAGCCTTCAATTGACTCATTGTTAGACCGAGTAAATTCAAAATACTCATTAGTAATTTTATCAAGTAAACGTGCCCATGAATTAGATGCTGGAGCACAGCCAACATTAGATTCATTTGAATCTGTAAAAAGTGTTGGACAAGCACTTGAAGAAATCGATGCAGGAAATGTGATCAACGATCCACATCCCGAATTGAAACGTGAACGTCTACGTATGGAAAATGAAGAACGCCAAGCAAAAAAAGAACGTGAGCAACAAGAATTAGAATCACGTATTCTCGAAGAACAAAAACTATAATTTCAAGGGCTGTGACTAGAGTCACGGCTCTCTTTTTAATTTTTTAAATAAAAGAAGAAGTGAGTTAGCTAGTTTATTTTTTTGTTACGAAATAGTAGAAATTAGGACAAAACAAGGGTTTTCTAGTAAAATAAGCTCGGATCTTTTTCACTAAAAATGGGTATCAAAGGAGGGGAAAGTTGTGGGAGTAATTGCAGAAGTGATTGTAGACGTACCGACGATGCAAACGGATCAACCTTTCACGTATCTCGTTCCCTTCGTGTTAGAAGCGGAGTTACAAGTGGGAATGCGTGTGGAGGTTCCTTTCGGAAAAGGAGATCGTCATGTTCAAGGATTTGTTATTGGTTTGAATAATGAAGTTGCTCAGACTGATGTTCAATTGAAATCAATTATTCGCGTGCTGGATTTAGCACCCGTTGTTAATCAAGAACTATTAGCATTAGCCGACTACATGAAAACAATTACCTACGCATTCAAAATCACTTGTCTTCAAACGATGCTACCAAGTGTAATGAAGGCAGAGTATGATAAAATCATTTATCCTTTGAAACCATCAGTTGAAACACAAGAATTTTTTCGAGAACGAGAAGTGATTTCTTGGAAAGAAGCAGAGTCGTTAGGTGTTGTTTCGCAGTTGATGCATTGGCGAAAAAAGAAATTAGTTGATATCCGTTATGAAGTTCATACTAAAAATAAAGTGAAGACAATTCGAATGGTTCACTCACTTTTACAAGAAGAGCAGATCGAAGAAGAGTGGGGAAAACTACGTCAAAATGCTAAAAAGCAAAAAGAATTATTACTTTGCTTGTCTGAAGTAGTTAAGGATGAACCACTTGCGTACTTTAAAGATAAAGGAATCAGTAGCGCTGTATTGAATCAAGGAAAAGAGAAGGGCTGGCTTCGTTTTGAAGAAGTGGAGCATTATCGTGATCCATATCAACATCGTTCATTTGAACAAACTAGTGCGTTAGAATTGAACCAAGAACAACAATTCGCAGTCGATCAAATCACTGATGCGTGTCAAACACAAAAAGAAACAATTTTTTTATTAGAAGGTATTACCGGAAGTGGAAAAACAGAAGTCTATCTGCAAAGTATTGCCGAAGTTTTAGATGCAAAAAAGACAGCTATCATGTTAGTACCTGAAATCGCATTGACCCCACAAATGGTTGAGCGATTCAAAGGACGTTTTGGAGAAGCCGTTGCGGTGTTACATAGTGGACTATCGCAAGGAGAAAAATATGACGAGTGGCGTAAGATCGAACGAAATGAGGCACAAGTAGTCGTTGGTGCCCGCTCAGCGATTTTTGCACCGTTAGAAAATATTGGTCTGATTATTATCGATGAAGAACATGAGTCGAGTTATAAACAAGACGAAACCCCACGCTATCATGCAAGGGACTTAGCTATTTGGCGGGGGAAATACCACCATTGTCCAGTATTATTAGGAAGTGCGACACCTTCTCTTGAATCACGTGCAAGAGCACAAAAGGGTGTATATCAACTTCTGACTTTGAATAAACGAGCAAAAAGTAGTGCGCAATTACCTGTAATTGACATTGTGGATATGCGAGAAGAATTTCAAAAACATAAAGCCGCAACTTTTTCTAGCCAGCTACAAGATAAAATTCAAGATCGTTTAGAGAAGAAGGAGCAGATGGTTCTATTATTAAATCGTCGCGGTTATTCTTCATTTGTTATGTGTCGCGACTGTGGTTTTGTTTTACCTTGCCCAAACTGTGATATCTCTTTAACATTGCACATGGACAGTAAGTCAATGCGTTGCCATTACTGTGGACACGAAGAAGCAATTCCTCATCGTTGTCCAAATTGTGGTGGGAATAAAATTCGCTATTATGGCACAGGTACACAGAAAGTGGAAGAAGAATTACAAACTTTGTATCCTGAAGCTCGTATTTTACGAATGGATGTTGATACTACTCGGAAAAAAGGAGCACATGAACGGATTTTGCAAAAATTTGGTGCGAAAGAAGCAGATATTCTTCTAGGAACACAGATGATTGCCAAAGGACTAGATTTTCCAGATGTAACTTTGGTAGGCGTTTTAAATGCGGATACGTCACTAAACTTGCCTGACTTTCGATCAAGTGAGCATACTTTTCAACTGTTAACACAAGTTTCAGGACGAGCTGGACGAGCTGAAAAAGCTGGTGAGGTAGTTATCCAAACCTTTAATCCAGAACATTACGCGATCGAGTTAGTAAAAGAGCAGAATTACGAACGTTTTTATCAAAAGGAAATGCAAGTTCGTCATCGTGGGGGCTATCCACCGTATTACTTTACAGTGAAAATTACTACGAGCCATCCAGAAGAACAAGTAGCTGCAAAAAAAATCTTCCAGATTGCGCAATTGCTCAAACAGACGTTAAGTAACCAGAGTTTGATTTTAGGTCCAACACCAAGTATGATTTTGCGTGTGAAGAATCGTTATTATTATCAATTGATTATTAAATACAAGCACGAACCTCAGCTAACAAATGTGTTGGATGATATTTTAGATAAAAGCCAAAAAGAACAACGCCAAGGATTATTTGTGGCGATCGATAATGAACCATTACATTTTATTTGAGAAAGGACACTATATGCGCTACCCAATCTTGATTCACCCAAATGATAAGTTAAAACGAACAGCTCAACCCATCGATGTCATCACCGATGAAACAGTTGCACTACTAGACGACCTGTATGAAACAATGGTTGCAATGGACGGTATTGGTATTGCAGCACCACAAGTAGGAAAAAATCTTCGTTTAGCAATCGTTGAAGTTGACGAAGGGGACAAATTTGAATTGATCAATCCTGAAATTATCGAAGCAAAAGGAGAAAGTTTAGATGTGGAAGGCTGCCTGAGTATTCCGCATGTTTATGGAACTGTGAAACGTGCAGATGAAGTAACCGTGCGTTATTTTGATCGTGAAGGTCAAGAAATGGAAGTAACAGCATTCGACTACTTAGCACGAGCATTTCAGCATGAAATCGATCATTTAGATGGTGTTTTGTTTGTTGAAAAAATGATTGAACAAATTCCTGAGGAAGAACTTGAAAAATATATGGAGGAGCACCTAAATGACTAATATTGTATTTATGGGAACACCAGCTTTTTCTGTCCCAATACTAGAAGGATTATTGGAAGCTGGCTATACAGTTCAAGCTGTAGTGACACAGCCTGACCGACCAGTCGGTAGAAAAAAAGTGATCACGCCAACACCAGTCAAAGAAGCGGCATTAAAGCATGGGTTACTGGTACTACAACCAGAAAAAATCTCCGGCTCAGAAGAAATGAAAAAAATCATCGAATTACAACCAGACATTTTGATTACGGCTGCGTTCGGTCAATTTTTGCCAGAAAAACTACTTCAAGTTCCTAAACACGGAGCAATCAATGTCCATGCCTCTTTATTACCTAAATATCGTGGAGGAGCACCTGTGCACTATTCGATTATCAATGGTGAAAAAGAAACTGGTGTAACCATTATGGAAATGATAAAAAAAATGGATGCAGGTGGTATTTTTGCGCAAGAAAGTTTGCCGATTACCAAACAAGATGATGTTGGGACAATGTTTGATAAATTAAGTTTATTGGGAAAAGAACTCTTATTAAAAACATTACCAAGTATTTTAGATGGTAGTTTAGCACCAACTCCTCAAGATGAAGAAAAAGTGACCTTTTCTCCTAATATTACAAGAGAGCAAGAAGCAATCGACTGGAATAAAACAGCCGAAGAAGTTGATAATCAAGTACGCGGAATGCGACCTTGGCCAATTGCTTTTACAACGTATGAAGATGTTCGTTGGAAATTACTAGTGGTGGAACCACTTCAAGAGAAAACAACCGAAGTTCCCGGTACGATTATTCGCAAAGACAAGAAGAATCTTTGGATCGCGTGTGGTAATCAAACAGTATTAGCAATCAAAGAATTACAACCTGCAGGTAAAGGGAAGCAGACCATTCAAGCGTTTCTAAATGGCAGCGGACAACATGTAACGGTTGGACAGCAGGTGAAATAATGGCAAAAATCCCAAATAGTATGAAGAAATCTGTACGCTATATGGCTTTAATGACTTTAGAAAGAGTTTCTAAAGGTGGGGCGTACTCCAATCTTTTATTAAATGAAATGATTAACAAAGGAAAGCTTAATCCAAAAGACATTGGCTTATTTACAGAACTTGTTTATGGAACGATTAGTCACCAATTATTACTTGAATTTTATATCACGCCTTTTATTGCTAAAGCAAAAAAAGTAGATGAATGGGTCAAAACATTGCTACTCTTGTCTGTTTACCAGTTGGAATTTTTAGACAAGGTTCCAGACCATGCGATTTTGAATGAAGCAGTAGAAATTGCAAAAGTAAAAGGAAACCCTGGAACAGGAAAATTCGTGAATGGCGTATTGAGAAGCTACCAACGTCAAGGAAAACCTGATGTAGAAGCAATCAAGGATCCCATAGAACGATTGGCAGTGAAAATCAGTTTACCTGTTTGGTTGACGCAACGTTTTATCGATCAAATTGGGTTTGATGAAACAGAAAAACTGGGTCATTCACTTTATGTGCCGAGTCATGCAAGCGGACGCGTTGATGTTCGTCGTCTTTCACGTGAACAAGCAATTGCTGTTTTAAATGAAGAAGAGATTTCTGTGAAAGAAAGCCAAGTTAGCCCTTATGGTGTTGTTGCCGAAAAAGGTCACCTAGCTTCTAGTTCATTATTTCATGACGGTTTGCTAACAGTTCAAGATGAGAGCTCAATGCTAGTTGCACCAGCAATGCAAATTGAACCAGAACATCACGTACTGGATGCGTGTGCTGCGCCTGGTGGCAAGACGACGCATATTGCGACATTTTTAGATTCAACATGTGGCGGCGAAGTGATTGCTCTCGATGTCCATGATCATAAAGTAAAACTCATTGAAGAAAATGCAGCTCGTTTAAATGTCTCTTCAGCAGTTTTTGCACAAAAAATGGATGCGCGAGAAGTACAACAAACTTTTGAACCAGAACAATTCGATCGTATTTTAGTCGATGCGCCATGTTCAGGTTTAGGCTTGTTACGTCGAAAACCAGACATCCGCTATAAAAAAAATCCACAAGATTTAGAAAATTTACCTAAAATTCAATTAGCAATTTTGGAAAGCTGTGCTCCTACATTAAAATCGTCAGGAATCTTGACTTATAGCACATGCACCATTCTAGCTGATGAAAATCAAGGGGTCATTGCGGCTTTCTTGAAACGCCACCCTGAATTTGAAAGGATTGATGTTTTAGTGAGTCCTGTGCTAAAATCATCAATCGAAGATAAAATGTTAACTTTGTATCCACATCAATTTAATACAGATGGCTTTTTTATCTGTTGTTTGCGTAAAAAGTAATGAGGTGAAGAAATGCAAATTGAATTTCAATCAGATGTAGGAAGACGCCGTAATACAAACCAAGACTATGCGAATGTATTTACTAATCAAGAAGGAATTAAGCTGGCAGTTTTAGCTGATGGAATGGGGGGGCATCGTGCAGGTGACATTGCCAGTCAAATGGCTGTGACCAATTTAGGTGCTGACTGGGAAGAACAAACACTAAAAGATAGTGAGAAAATTGCCCAGTGGTTTATTCAAACAATCCAAAATGAAAATGTTAAAATTTATCAGCGAGGACAGGAAAAGTCAGAATACAATGGGATGGGCACAACAATTGTTGCTGTTGCTTTATCAGATACAAGATTTACGATTGCAAATGTTGGAGATAGTCGTGCCTATTTAGTGCGCGAAGATCAACTAAAACAGTTAACAGAGGATCATTCATTAGTAAATGAACTAGTTAAGTCTGGTGAAATCAGTCAAGAAATGGCGGTGAACCATCCAAGAAAAAATATTTTGACACGATCGGTAGGAATGCCGGGAACGGTTGAAGTAGATGTCGCAACTTATTCTTGGCAACTTGGGGATCGATTATTACTTTGCTCAGATGGGCTTACTAATATGTTGTCGGAAGAAATGATTGGATCAATTATTGATGGTACAGGTTTGCTTACGGACAAAGTAAAAGAATTGATTGATCGTGCAAATGAGGCAGGTGGTGCTGATAACATTACTGCACTCCTTATCGAGTATAAGGAGGACTGTGCATGATCGAGTTAGGCAAGAAACTAAATGGACGTTATCAAATTACTGGCAATATTGGCAGTGGCGGAATGGCAAATGTCTTCTTAGCCCATGATTTAATCTTAGATCGTGATGTCGCTGTCAAGGTTTTGCGATTTGACTTTCAAAACGACAAAACTGCTATCCGTAGATTTCAAAGAGAAGCGTTAGCAGCAACTGAATTGGTCCATCCCAACATCGTGAGTGTATACGATGTTGGGGAAGAAGCGGATATGCAGTATTTAGTAATGGAATATGTGAAAGGGATGGATCTCAAACGATACATCCAAACCCATTATCCAATTCCTTATCAAACAGCTGTTGATATTATGCAACAAATTTTATCAGCGATTTCGTTGGCACATAATCACCAAATCATTCATCGCGATCTAAAACCTCAAAATATTTTGATTGACCACGAAGGTGTCGTGAAGATTACTGATTTTGGTATTGCGATTGCATTATCTGAAACATCAATTACCCAAACAAATACAATGCTAGGATCCGTACATTACTTGTCACCTGAACAAGCAAGAGGAAGTATGGCTACTAAGCAATCTGATATTTATGCGCTTGGAATTATTCTTTATGAAATGTTGACAGGAAGCGTGCCGTTTGATGGTGAATCAGCAGTAACGATTGCCTTGAAACATTTTCAAGATGAATTACCTTCGATTAAAGCAATTGACCCTGGAGCGCCACAAGCATTGGAAAACGTTGTATTGAAAGCAACTGCTAAAGAACCAACTGATCGTTATTTGACAGCTGATGAAATGAATGAAGATTTAGCAACCGTTCTTTCGCCTGCGCGTGCGAATGAGCCGAAATGGGAACCACAAGCTATGTTGAACGAGACAAAAGTGCTGACGCCAATTGATGCAGATTCGCCAATGCCAGATTCATTTAAATCGATGCGTTTACCAGATGAACATGACGTTTGGGAACAACCGAATCAACCGCCAGAAGAAGAGGAAGAAAAACCAAAGAAAAAACGAAAAAAATGGTGGATTTTACTCCTTCTTGTTTTACTCGGATTAGGTATCGGTGCTGGTGTGTTTTTTGCTTCTGGCGGCCGAGGTGAAGTGGAAGTGCCAGATGTTTCAGATTTAACAGAAGCAGCAGCTCGAACAGTTTTGGAAAATGCGAATCTAAAAGTAGCAAGTAAAACAGAAGAAATTGCTGATGATAAAATTGAAGAAGGAAATGTGGTTAAAACAGATCCTGCAGCAGAAACAACTGTGAAAAAGAATCGCGAAATAAAATTATATTTAAGTAGTGGCTCTAAAAAAATCAAATTAAAAGATTACACAGGCGTAAGTTATGATGAGGCGAAAGCCAACTTAATTGACTTAGGATTTTCAGAGGAACAAATTAAGTCGGAAGAAGAGTATAGTTCTGAAGTTGAGAAGGACATGATTATTTCTCAGACACCTATAGACGGAGAAGTTGATCCAGATTCTGATACGATTACTTTCAAAGTGAGCAAGGGAGTCAAACCTGTCTTTTTATATAATCATACGGGTGAAAACTATGATGAAGTTTATAGTACACTCCTAGCTGCAGGATTTTTAGCATCAAATATTAGTGTGAGTTATGACTATAGTAATACAATAGCTGCGGGAAATATTATTAGCCAAACTCCTAGCTCAGGAGAATTTACAGCGGCTGAAACAGCTGTTAGTTTTGTAGTCAGCCAAGGCGCCGAAGAAAAACCAAGTCGTCTAAATGATATCTCAGGTTATTCGAAGAGCGAAGCACAAAATTATTTATCTGGAATTGGTGCTGAATATATTGGACACGAAACTTCTGAATACTCGGATACTGTCGACAAGGATAAAGTTATTCGAACTAATCCAGGAGTCGGTGCAAGTATTAATAAAGGTGACATCGTAAGCGTTGTTTATTCTAAGGGACCAGATCCAACGAAAGTTTCTTCAAAAGATTCTTCGGAAAAAAATTCCTCAAGTAGTTCAACAAAAGAAACAACAGATGGGTCAGAAAAATCAACTGAAGAAAATAAATCACAAGAGTAAATGCAGATGTCTTGAAACAGTAACTGAATTAAGTACAAAAGAATTATGTTGTTAGTGAAAATCTAATGACATAATTCTTTTTTTTGTGCACAAAGGAAAAAAGAAATTTTTTAGAGCGTAATAAGTTTGCTTGTTAAGGCATAAGAATTCTTTTTCCTGTGTTAAAATAAATAAAAAACGGAGGTGGCACAAATCAGAGGACAAATTAGAAAAGCAATCAGTGGTTTTTATTATGTTTATGCAGATGGGGAAACCTACCAAACACGAGGAAGAGGGAATTTCCGTAATCGAAATATCAGTCCATTAGTTGGTGACCAAGTCATTTTTGAAAGTGAAAATAAAACAGATGGCTATTTACTAGAAGTTTTGCCACGAAAAAATCAATTAGTAAGACCGCCTGTGACGAATGTTGATTTAGGTGTGATCGTCACAAGTTTAGTTGAACCGAATTTTTCAGCGAATTTATTGGATCGTTTTTTAGTGATGCTCGAATATGAAATGATCCGACCAATTATTTTTCTAACAAAAACGGACTTAGCACCGAACGATCCAAAAATTGAAGAGATCAAAAAAGTCTATGAAAAAATTGGTTATCCAGTCATAGTACCGAAACAACCAGGAGATACAGACGAATTAATTCGTTATTTTCCAGACCAGTTAACTGTTTTTATGGGGCAGTCAGGGGCAGGTAAATCAACTTTACTTAATCAAATTTCGCCAGAATTACAGTTAGCAACAGCAGAAATCTCAGATTCTCTTGGCCGAGGAAAGCATACAACGCGTCATGTTGAATTAATTCCGTTGTACGATGGATTAGTCGCTGATACACCAGGTTTTAGTTCGATTGACTTTCTGACGATTGAAGCAACGGAATTACCAAAGCAATTTCCAGAATTTGTTGAAGCGTCTACACACTGTCGTTTCCGTGAATGCATGCACGCGAAAGAACCTGGGTGTGAGGTCAAGCATCGAGTGGAAAATGGAGAAATCGCACAAACACGCTATGATAACTATTTGCAATTTTTACAAGAGGTTGAAAAACGAAGACCCATTTACAAAAAAGAGAGTAAAAGAAAATAGGGGGAAATCAAATGAAATTAGCACCATCAATTTTAAGCGCAGACTTTGCCAACTTACAACGTGATATTGAATTGGTAGAAAAAGGTGGAGCAGATTATATCCATGTCGATGTTATGGATGGCCAATTTGTACCAAACATTACATTAGGACCCAATGTTGTCCAAGCAATCCGTCCAGTGACCAAATTACCTTTGGATGTCCATTTAATGATCGTAAATCCAGAAAATTATATTACGGATTTCGCGAAAGCCGGTTCTGACATTATTACTGTCCATGCTGAATCAACACCACATATTCATCGAGCTGTTCAAATGATCAATGATCTAGGAGTAAAATCGGGTGTGGTAATCAATCCTGGTACACCGGTTTCTGCAATTCAACATGTATTGTCTATTGTGGATCAAGTCTTGGTTATGACGGTAAATCCTGGTTTTGGAGGTCAAAGTTTTATTGAAGAAACAGTTGTTAAAATCGTTGAATTAGATTTGCTTCGTCAAGAAAACGGATATCATTACGCAATCGAAGTTGACGGTGGAATTGTTCCAGAAACAGCGAAAATTTGTAAAGAGGCAGGAGCGGATGTTTTTGTAGCAGGTTCCTACATCTATGCCTCAGAAGATCCAATCCATCAAATCAATCAATTAAAAGAGGCATTGAGCTAAAATGAAAATTTTGTTAGCAGCAGGAGGGTCACCTCGAAAATGGCCAGAGATAACAAGCTCTGAGTATGACTATCATGTTGGTATTGACCGTGGAGCGTTATATTTGTTGCAACAAGGGTTATCTGTGGAAATCGCTGTAGGTGATTTTGATTCGTTGAACGAGGAAGAACGTACTTATGTTTTTTCGCAAGCAGAGTTGATCATCCAATCACCAGCAGAAAAAGACGACACGGACACTCAATTAGCATTGGCTTCCACATTCGAACGCTACCCTGAGGCAGAATACACTTTAGTGGGAGCTACTGGTGGTCGCTTAGATCATTTGCTATCTAACTTGTGGTTGGGACTGGAACCACGATTTCAGCCATATATCCAGCGATTGACTTTGGCAGATCGTCAAAACAATTTGAGTTATTATTTGCCAGGCAGTTATTCGATTAAAAAAATACCAGAAATGAAATACTTGGCTTACTGTTGTTTGACGCCTGTCAGTCATCTGAATATCAAAGAAAGTAAATACGAATTGGAAGATACCACTGTTGCTCAGCCAACTTCATATGCAAGTAATGAATTTGTTTCTGATACAGCTAAATTTTCATTTGAAACGGGTGTAGTAGCTGTAATTCAAAGCAAAGATTAAGGCACTTCCTTGGCTAGAATTTCACAAATGTGGACACTTGAACAACTAAAGTAAGTAGAGTGAAAAAGATTTGCTAAAAAAAGATTAAGAGAAGCAACTTGCCTTTTGTTTCAAGGTGTTTAGTGCTAAAATTAAATGTAAGAGTCTAATTAATTCGAGGTGTCTTTGTGAAGAAGTTCAATCCCAATAAAAATATTATTATTACGTTGATTATTGTCATTATTGTGGTGACAATTTTAAGTGTAACAGCTGCTCAACGAGCAAATGAAGGAAAAACCAATTTATTTCAATCTGTTGTCAATGACAGTGTTGCAATTATTGACAAAGCCGTTTTTGCACCAGCAAGATGGGTCGGAAACGGTGTGAATTCTGTACACAATTTATTTTCTACTTATTCTGAAAATGAGCGACTAAAAGAGCGCTTAGACAGTTATGATGAAGTGGCGCAGCAAAATAAAAATTATCAAAAAGAAATTGAATCATTGAAGAAAGAGCTTGATTTGAATCAAACCTTGACTAGTTATGAGAAAGTCACGGCTAACGTGATTACCCGTTCACCTGATAGTTGGCAAGATATGCTGACTGTTGATAAGGGTTCGAAAGATGGTGTCAAAACAAATATGGCTGTTATGTCACAAAAAGGTTTAGTTGGACGAGTAGTTGAGGTAAATGTAGCTTCTTCCAAAGTTGAATTACTAACTTCAGCTAATGAAAGCTCAGATCATTTTCCAGTAAAAGTGAACTCTGCAAATGGGGATGCTTTTGGTTTGCTTAAGGGATACGATGAAACTGGACAAGCATTGGTTGCAACACAACTGACTGGTGATACAGACATCAAAGAAGGCGATGTTGTACAGACATCTGGTTTAGGTGGTAATTCACCTGCTAACTTGCCAATCGGAACAGTTACAAAAGTCAAACCTGACAGTAATGGCTTAGATCGAGAAGTTTATATCAAACCTTATGCACAGATGTATGACTTATCCGTTGTAACGATCATCCAACGTTTAGTGGAGGATGAATAGTTTATGCTGAAAAAAGAAACGATGAAGTATTACTTGCCTGTTGTCTTATTCTTTCTTATGCTTTTAGATGGACAGGTAACTAGAGTTTTAGGTGAGTGGACCAAGGGTGTCTACATGGCAAATGCACATTTTTTGATTCTGGCGTTACTATTTTGCAGCCTGAGTTTTTCAAAAAGATACCTGTTGATTACGACAATTATTTTAGGCGCTGTTTTTGATATGTATTATATTGGCGTCATTGGCATCTACGCTGTAGCACTTCCACTAATTATTTTTATTATGTACTCAATGAGTCAAACTATTCATACAAACATATTTACTGAATTTTTTAGTATGATTATTTTTGTGACTGGGTATGAACTATTCACGTTAATCATCCAGTTGATTTTCAAACTTGCAATAGTTAATACGAATTACTTTATTACCCAGTTTTTAGGACCAACATTGCTATTAAATATGATTATTTTTGCTATATTTGTATTCCCATTTAAGAAATTATTCAGCGATGAATAATTTCTTTTTTTTATTCCTAACAGTTTTGTCATTTTATAATTGTATTTTGAAATATTTTTGTAACATAACTATTATATCGTTGACATACAGCTATGGTACAATTTTCATATCGTTAAGAAAGACTTAAATATTTTTAGATATTTATTAAATTAAGCCAGTCGGAGGAATGAAGAGTGAAAAAGAGTTTATTATCAGCAGTAATGGTTTGTTCAATGACTTTAACTGCCGTAGCATCACCGATCGCTGCCGCGGCAGATGATTTCGATTCACAGATCCAACAACAAGATAAGAAAATTGCGGACCTACAAAACCAACAATTAGATGCACAATCACAAATTGATGCTTTGGAAAGTCAAGTTACTGATATTAACACACAAGCTCAAGATTTATTATCAAAACAAGAAACTTTGCGTAATGAATCTGCACAATTAGAAAAAGAAATTGCAGATTTACAAGAACGTATTGAAAAACGCCAAGATACAATTCAAAACCAGGCGCGTGAAGCACAAGTAAAAAATACAAGTTCAAATTACATTGATGCTGTAATGGATGCAGATTCATTGGCAGATGCTGTTGGTCGTATCCATGCGATGACAACAATCGTTAAAGCAAACAATGAACTAATTGAACAACAAAAAGAAGACAAAAAAGCTGTTGAAGACAAACAAGCTGAAAACAAACAAAAACAACAAGAACTTGCTGAAAATCAAGCAACTTTAGAAGCTCAAAAAGGTGATCTTCTATCTGCGCAAGCTGACTTAAACGTAATGAAAACTTCATTAGCTGCTGAACAAGCAACTGCTGAAGATAAGAAAGCTGAATTAAACCGTCAAAAAGCAGAAGCTGAAGCGGAACAAGCTCGTATTCGCGAACAAGAACGTTTAGCAGAACAAGCACGTCAACAAGCTGCTCAAGAAAAAGCTGAAAAAGAAGCACGTGAACAAGCAGAAGCTCAAGCTGCTGCTCAAACAGCAGTTTCTGAATCTACAGCTACTGAATCAACTGTAGTATCTGAATCTTCAGAAGCAGTAACATCTGAGTCTTCAGTAGTAGAAGAATCAACAACACCAGAATCTTCAGTAACAGAAGAATCAACAGTACCTGAAACTTCAACACCTGAAGAATCAACAGTACCTGAAACTTCAGTACCTGAAGAGTCAACTACACCTGAAACTTCAGCACCTGAAGAATCAACAACACCGGAAGCTCCTGTAACAGAAGATTCATCTTCAGAAGCTCCTGTAGTTCAAGAACCAACAACACCAAGTACTGGCGATAACAGTTCAAATACTGGTAACAACAGTTCAAATACTGGAAACAGTGGTTCAACTACACCATCTACACCTGTTACACCTCCATCAACTGGTGGTTCATCATCTGTTAATGGTTCAGCTATCGTAGCAGAAGCTTATAAATATATTGGTACACCGTATGTTTGGGGTGGAAAAACTCCAGCAGGATTTGACTGCTCAGGATTCACACGCTATGTATACTTACAAGTAACTGGTCGTGATATCGGCGGCTATACTGTTCCTCAAGAACAAGCTGGAACAAAAATTTCAGTTTCTCAAGCTAAAGCAGGAGACTTATTATTCTGGGGTTCAGCTGGTGGAACTTACCACGTAGCAATTGCTTTAGGTGGCGGACAATATATCCACGCACCTCAACCAGGTGAAAGTGTAAAAGTTGGCTCAGTTCAATGGTTTGCACCTGACTTTGCAGTTAGCATGTAATTTTAATTGAAAAAGTAAAAGCGTTAGGCAAAGGCCTAACGCTTTTTTGTTTTTGCTTAACGGAAAAGCATGGATGACTCTTTGATTGAAAGTCGCCCATGCTTTTTATGATAGAAAAATGATTATACAAATTCTTCTGTTAATTCCATAAATTGCTGAATATCATCTAAAACCATGTCAATTCCAGCTTGCCAGAAATCTGGTTTTGTTAAATCAACACCAAGGTGTTTTTCAGCTAATTCTTCAGTCGTCATGGATGCTGTATCTCTTAGCAAATCAATATATTCTTGTTCAAAGTTTGTGCTTTTTTGATTAGCATAAGCATAAATTCCCATACTGAATAGATAACCAAATGTGTACGGAAAGTTATAAAATGGTACATCATCAATAAAGAAATGTAGTTTTGCTGCCCAGAAATATGGATGATAACTAGCTAATGAATTTTGATAGCCTTCTTTTTGTGCATCAACCATCATTGATGTTATCTCTTCTGCGGCAACTAATCCTTTTTGACGTGCTGCATAAAAATTATTTTCAAAAATAAAACGTGAATGAATGTTCATGAACATTGCTAAAGCATTTTGCAACTTAGTATCTAGTAAGTTGATTTGTTCTTCTTTGGATTTTGCAGCTTTTAAAGTGGCATCAGCTACTATCAATTCTGCAAAAGTGCTCGCAGTTTCTGCGACATTCATTGCATATTCGCGGTTCAACGAAGGAAGATCCCACATCGTACTACTGTGGAAGGCATGACCAAGTTCATGTGCTAAGGTAGCAACCTCGTTTACGGAGTTACTATAGGTCATGAAGATTCTTGATTCTTTTGTTTCAGGCAATTCGGTACAGTAACCACCTGGGCGTTTTCCAGGACGATCTTCCGCTTCAATCCAACTTTTTTCAAATGCTGCTTGAGCAAAGTTAGCCATTTTAGGACTGAATTTTTTGAAGTTTTCGATGATAAATGCTGCAGCTTCATCAAAGGTAAAAGTTTTTTCTTCCAGATCACCTAAAATAATTGGCGCATCTTGGTCTTGCCATTCCATTTTTTCTTTACCGAAAAGATTTGCTTTTCTTGTCAAATAGTCTACTAAAGGTTGTTTGTTTTTCTCAATTGTTGACCACATAACATCAAGAGTTTCTTTTTTCAAACGATTGTACTCTAGCGGCTTTTGCAGATAATCAGTAATACCGTGAAGTTTGTAAGTAGATAGGCGGAAACCATCTAAATGATTTAGCGTATCGGCAAATAGTGGTGCTTTTTCTTTCCATGCTGCTTCCCAAGCAACGAATAAAGTTTTTCTAATTTCGGAATCAGGATCGCTCATCATTTTATTGAATGCTTGTCCAGCAGAAAGCTCGATTGTTTCGCCATTTTGAGTGAAAGGAATTGTGATACTGGCAACGATGGTATCGTAATGGCTACTCCAAGCATTTAGTCCATCAAGTGATAGAGTATTGATAATATTTTCTTCAGATTCTGATAATAATTGTGTGCCATCACGACGAATTTCATCTAAACGAAATGCAAGTGGTTGAAAATCTGAATTTGCGAGTAAGGTTTGCCAATGTTCTTCATTTATTTTTGCAAATTTTGTCGAAAGAACTGTTTCTGCTGATTGTAGTTGAGGAAGAAGTGCATAAAGTTTTCCAGATAAAATTTTTGCTTGTGAATCGTTTACATTTGCAGATAACAAGGCTGTGATGTAACTATCACATTGAGTAAATCCATCAGAAATTTTTGCTTGTAGTTGTAAAATAGTTTGTAGTTGCTCAAAATTCTCTGATGAAAATTCCCAATCGCCGACTAATTCATAGTAGTCATTCATTTGTGATTCAAGCTCAGTCAGGCGTTCGTTTAATGCTAAAGAATTACTTCCTCCAGAAAAAATAGAGTCAAGATCCCAGTTTAATGAATAGTTCATAAAAAATCTCCCTTCAATTTTTTGTTCAACGTTTAGTATAGCATTATCTAGTAAAAGAAGTCTTTTTTTAGATTGTTGTTTCCGTAAAAAAAAGCTAAGATAGGTTAAAGAGGTGACTTATGAATTCAATTCAAAAACAAATGAAAAGTGGAAACTTTTACTTGGTCGTTGCTTTGCTGATTGCAGCTATATTGTTTTATAGTTCGTCGCAAACGTATGTAGAGCAGTCACAAGTTTCCCGTTTAGAGAGCTGGTTATCTTCGCAGCCGTTTAAAGATGCATTGACAACGATTCGCTTTGATTATGGTGGAAGTGAAGTAAGTATCGAGCATTTAGGTTATTTCAAATTTGTAGAGTTCTTTATGCGAAAAGCTGCTCATTTTGGCACGTATTTTATTTTAGGCGGTAGCTTGTTCTTGGGTGTATTTCCTAAACTAAAGATTTGGTGGTTGACTGGGATTTTAGCTTGGTTATCAGCTACAGGATACGCAGGGTTAGATGAGTTTCATCAAATGGTGACTGGTGGAAGGTCACCGATGTTTCAAGATGTGATGCTTGATTCAATGGGCGCATTGACGGCTGTCTTTTTATGTATCTTGATGAAAGCTTGGAAAAAGAAATTGTAGATTTGTGTGATTGCATTTTCTACCAGAGGGTCTAAAATGAGTAGTGTGAACACAAAGGAGGAATAGGAATGTCAGGACACAGCAAATGGCACAATATTCAAGGAAGAAAAAATGCCCAAGATGCAAAACGGGGTAAAATTTTTCAAAAGCTTTCACGAGAAATCTATATGGCAGCAAAATCAGGTGGACCTGATCCTGCGATGAATCCTGCACTACGTTTAGTGGTAGATAAAGCAAAGGCTGCTAATATGCCAAATGACAATGTGGAACGTGCCATCAAAAAAGCAACAACTGCGGCGGATGAAGCAAACTATGATGAAATTACTTATGAAGGATATGGTCCAGGTGGTGTGGCTATCTTGGTACATGCGTTGACAGATAATCGAAATCGGACAGCAACCAACGTGCGTGTAGCTTTTACACGTAATGGAGGATCATTGGGAGAAACTGGGTCTGTTAATTATTTATTTGATCGAAAGGGTTACCTAGTGATTCAACGTGAAGGTCTAGCAGTAGATGAGGAGACAATGTTTGAAGATGTCTTGGAGGCTGGAGCAGAAGATTTGCAGACTTCAGCTGAAGTTTTTGAGATTTATACAGCGCCAGAAGATTTTGTAGCTGTTCGTGATCAATTAGAAAAAGATGGCTTTCATTTTGTACAGGCTGAGTTGACAATGATTCCACAAACGATGATTGCACTAACAGAGGAGCAGCGCGAACAACTAGATAAACTAGTCGACAAATTGGAAGATGATGATGACGTTTCAGAAGTCTTTACTTCTGCTGAGATGTAAAAAAAGGAGTCAAACGAACAATTATGTTCGTTTGACTCCTTTTGACTATTAGAATACCAAAACAGGTGTACCTACTTCGACCATTCCAAACAACTCTTTCATAACACTTGGGGGCGTATTGATACAACCGTGTGATCCACGGGTTTTCCATAATTCACCACCGTATTCAGGTTGCCAGTCAGAGTCATGAATTCCGACGCCTGTCCAGTCAATTGGCATCCAGTAATCTACTGGACTGGCATATGGTGTGCCATCATCGTTGGTTCCTTTTAGAACGGAATTGGTTTCTTTGTTCCAAACATAAAAGACACCAGCTGGGGTTTGTGTTGTTGGCTTACCAGAAACGATATCTGTTTCAAGTGCGACTTTGCCGTCTTTGTAGTACCACATGTGTTGATTTTGTAAATCAACTTCAATGTAAGTATCTTCAATTAAAGCATGATCAGCAGTTGTACTACCTTGGACAATCGGTGAGCGAGTAAAATCTTGCCCAGCTAAAATTTGTTTCTTTAGAGCTGCGACTTCGTCTTCTGTTTGAATAGTCCAACTGTACGTTCCTGTTGGAACATTTACTTCGCCACGTTTTGTACTGTTAAACACAGTATCATTTGTACTTGTATTATATTCTTGACCTAACTCAGTTACATATTGTGTCACTTTGTCAGTATCTAAATCGATTTTTCCGTCGGAATAAATTAGCCAATTAGCTAAATCATTTGTAGGAATTTGGAATGTTTTTCCATTGATACTATAAGTTGCTTTGACTTTAGCAATGTTATTCATAGATGTCAATTGTTGGTTTAGCTCTTTGTCGTCAGCAGTAACTTTAGCTTTTGGTTTAAAATCATTCAAATCAATTTTCTTTTCATTTGTAGCAGCAACTTCTTTGATTTCTTTTACTGTTGCATCTACATCGATTGAATCACCATTGACTTCAGGTGTAATAGCAAATCCGTCGTCTGTTTTTTTGATGCTTGCATCTTGGGTCTGTTTTCGATTGCTATTTAAATCATTTAGCTTTGTTGTCAGTTCATCAATTGTAGTGTCTAGTTTTGAATGGTCCTGACTAACAGGATCAATTTCTTGTTTTTCAGCTGCGGAAACATAAGTCATACCCCAAGTCCAGCCGTTTTGTTTGGATAAGAGTTTACTTAAATCATTTGAGAAATCATCACGATAACCTAATTCTGATTTGGCGATTTCTTGCCAAACCTTACCATTTTCTTCAATAGATAGAGTTGTATTAGAATAAGTCTCTTTTAATTTATTGTTTGCCTGATCAACAGTCATATTACTTACATCAATTTCGTTGATCTCAGTATGAGGTAAGAAATGACTCGTGTAATATGTACTGCGGAAGGTATAGAAGCTGACTAATATTAACAAAACACCAAGTGCAGAAAGAATGCCAATGTGTATCTTTTTTTTATGTTGAGAAGATCTTGTCATAGAACGATAACTCCTTGAATAATAGAATAGGGTGCATATCGAGTTCATCATAGCACAATTTATTTGAAAAGACGAAATTTAAATATTCATTATAAAAAAAATTAAACAAAATCTTTTTTGATAATTGTTTCAAAATACTAAAAAAGCCGAGACAATCATTTGTCCCGACTAGATAGTTAATTTTTACAAAAAAGAAAGTAATTAGTCTTCTAATTTTGAGAATGCTTCGTCTAAAATTTCTTTTAATTGTTTAGCTGAAGCGTTCATACGATCTTGTTCTGCATCAGATAAAGGAATTTCGATAACTTTTTGAACACCTTGAGCATTGATAACAGCAGGTGCACCGATATAGATGTCATTCAATCCATATTGATCTTCCATGTAAACTGATAAAGGTAATACAGCATTTTCATCATCAAGGATAGCACGAGTGATACGAGCTAATGCAACTGCGATACCATAGAAAGTAGCGCCTTTTTTCTCGATGATTGTATAAGCTGCGTCACGTACGCCGAAGAAGATATTTACTAATGCTTCTTCATCTACTTCTGGATTATTTTTGACCCATTCGTAAATTTGTAGTCCAGCAACGTTTGCGTGTGACCAAACTGGGAATTCTGAGTCACCATGTTCGCCAAGGATGTAAGCATGAACGTTACGAGCATCAACATCAACTAATTCAGCAATCTTTTGACGGAAACGAGCTGAATCAAGAGATGTACCTGAACCAATAACGCGTTCTTTAGGGAATCCAGAGAATTTCCAAGTTGAGTAAGTTAAGATATCAACTGGGTTAGCAGCAACTAAGAAAATACCATTGAAACCTGATTCAACGATTTGTGTAACAACGTCGCGGTTGATTTTTAAGTTTTTGTTTACTAAGTCTAAACGAGTTTCACCTGGTTTTTGTGGAGCACCAGCAGTAATAACTACAAGGTCAGCGTCATGTGCATCTGCATAAGTAGCTGAGTAGATTTTTTTAGGCTGTGTCCAAGCAAGAGCATCAGTTAAGTCTAATGCGTCTCCTTCAGTTTTAGCTGTGTTAATATCTACAATTCCAACTTCTTGAGCGATATTTTGAGTAACTAGAGCGAAAGCATAACTAGAACCTACGGCACCGTCTCCAACAAGAATAACTTTTTTGTGATCTTTAATTTCTGCAGTTGCAGTCATATGTGTATCAATCCTTCCATTGATTTGTTTTTCCCTTGACTATGCTATCATGGATCAGGCTTGCTGTCACGCTATTTGGCTAGGAAATATAACAGATAACAAGGTTGTATCATATGTAAAAGCTTACATGTGCGTTATTTCACTATTTCTTGAAACCAATGATTTCATTAAGTTTTGAAGAATTTTTTAATATTTTTATCATTTATTAAACATTCTGTTTTAGTCGAAACAGCTGTTTATGTGTTATACTGTTTTTAAAATAAAAAAGAAGAATGAACCTTTTAACTGGACTGCTCGTTAGCTGTCCAGCATTTTGTGTTCTTTAGAATTAGGTGAATAAACAAATGAAAATGATCGTAGGATTAGGTAATCCAGGAACGAAGTATGAACAAACAAAACACAACATTGGATTTATGGTTGTTGATCGTCTTGCAAAAGAGCATCAAGCAACATTTAAAAAAAATAGTTTTGAGGCGGAAGTCGCAGAATTTTTTTACAAAGGAGAAAAGATTTTACTTGTAAAACCACAAACGTTTATGAATGAATCGGGTCGTTCAATTGGACCGTTAATGACTTACTTTGGTATTTACCCAGAGGAATTGATTGTTGTATATGACGATTTGGATTTAGCAATCGGAAAGATTCGTTTGCGTCAAAAAGGAAGTGCTGGCGGCCACAATGGAATGAAAAGTATTATTTCACACTTGGATACGAATGTTTTTGATCGTGTAAAAGTTGGGATTGGTCGACCAGAAGGTAAGAAAACGGTGGTTTCACATGTGCTTAGCCCATTTAGCAAAGAAACACAACCTTTAATAGAAGAAAGTATTCATCGATCGGTTCAAGCAATCAATTTTGTTCTCGATGGGCATTCATTTATTGATACAATGAATCAGTTTAACTAAGAAGGAGAAACATAATGGATATTGTTCAATTAGTGGGCCAAGAACCTCAAGTAAAAGAATGGGTGGCTCAATTAGAAGCAAATACGCCACGGCAATTGATTACTGGGCTAGCAGGTTCTGCTAAAACATTGCTGATTGCTCACGTTTTCGAAAAAACGGACAAAAATATAATTGTTTTGTTACCAAATCTATATTACGCAAATCAATTAGCGGAAGATTTACAACACATCGTTGACCCAAATAGCATTCATTTGTTTCCAGTGGATGAAGTTTTGTCTGCAGAGATGGCTTTTTCTTCACCAGAAGCAAGAGCAGAACGAGTAGCAACGTTAAATGCATTACAAGAAAAGCGTACAGGAATTTATCTTTTGCCAGTAGCTGCGTTACACAAGAAATTACCAAGTAAGAAGGCTTGGATTGAAGCACAACTCAACTGGAAAGTTGGCGATGAGATTAATGCAGAAAACCTACCACGTCAATTAGTCCTAATGGGATATGAGCGACAAGAAATGGTTGCAAAACCGGGTGAATTTAGTATTCGTGGAAGCATTGTTGATATTTATCCTTTAACGATGGAACATCCTGTACGAGTTGAATTGTTTGATGTTGAAATTGATTCGATGCGTTACTTTGAAGCAGAAACGCAACGCTCTATTGGGCCAACAGAAGAAATTTGGATTTCGCCAACATCAGAGCAAGTCTATACAGAAACTGATTTGGAACATGGGATGAAAGAGTTAGAAAAATTACTTGAAAAAAGATTAGCTACAACTGTTGAAAAGGTCGATCAAGTATTTTTACAAGACTATTTCGGACAAATTTTGTCAAATTGGCAAGCGGGAGTACCGACGGAGGAGGCAAAACTTTACACAGATCTGCTTTATCCAACATCAACCACGATTTTAGATTATTTTCAATCTGATAGTTTGTTGATGGTGGATGATTATCCGAGAATGATGGAAACAAATCGAGAAATTGAACGAGAAGCCGCCGAATGGCAGACACAAAAAATTAGTGAACTGCGTGTTTTTTCTGAACAAGTTTTTGTTATAGATGTTCATAAATTGATCCAAAAAGAACATTTTTCGACAACTTTTTTTGCTTTGTTCCAAAAAGGGATGGGCAATTTGAAGTTTCATGCCATTCATTCGTTCCAATATCGAACGATGCAGCAATTTTTTGGGCAAATGCCTTTATTGAAAACGGAAATCGATCGTTGGCGTAAGCAAAAACAGACAGTTATAATCTACATTCCAACCAAAGAACGAATTCGCAAAGTAGAAGAATTATTGCGCGACGATGACATTTTAGCCATTGAAACGGCAAGTGATGAGTTAATCGTTGGTCAAGTACAGTTAGTTGAAGGTGCATTACAAAATGGTTTTGAATTACCACAAGAAAAAATCGTGGTTATTACTGAAAAAGAAATTTTCCAAAAGACAACGAAAAAACGAGCTCGCCGACAAACAGTTACGAATGCAGAACGATTAAAAAGTTATAATGAATTAAAAGCTGGTGACTATGTTGTTCATGCAAATCATGGGATTGGAAAGTATATTGGGATGGAGACGCTCGAAGTTGATGGCGTCCATCAAGATTACATGACGATTCTATACCAAAATGATGACAAATTATTTATTCCTGTCACTCAATTAAATTTGATTCAAAAATATGTTGCGTCTGAATCAAAAGCTCCACGAATTAATAAGCTAGGTGGTAGTGAGTGGACGAAAACCAAACGTAAGGTTTCTTCTAAAATTGAAGATATCGCGGATGATCTAATCAAACTATACGCAGCTAGAGAATCTGAGATCGGCTATGCTTTTGGCCCAGACGATGGTTACCAAAAAGAATTTGAAGAAGCGTTTCCTTATTCTGAAACGGATGATCAATTGCGTAGTTCTTCAGAAATCAAACGTGATATGGAAAAAGAAAAACCGATGGATCGTTTGCTTGTAGGCGATGTAGGGTATGGTAAGACAGAAGTCGCTTTGCGTGCTGCTTTTAAAGCAGTGAAAGAAAGTAAACAAGTGGCATTTTTAGTTCCAACGACCATTCTTGCACAACAACATTACGAGACGATGATGGAACGTTTTGAAGGTTTTCCAATTAATATTGGTTTGTTGAGCCGTTTTCGAACGAAAAAGCAACAGAAAGAAACGATTGAACAATTGCGTACAGGGCAAGTAGATATTGTTGTCGGAACGCATCGTATTTTATCAAAAGATATTGAATTTAGTGACTTGGGCTTATTGATTATAGATGAAGAACAACGATTTGGCGTGAAGCATAAAGAACGATTGAAACAGCTTCGGGCGCAAGTAGATGTACTGACGTTGACAGCGACACCAATACCAAGAACACTGCATATGTCGATGCTTGGCGTACGAGACTTATCAGTTATTGAAACACCACCGGCAAATCGTTACCCCATTCAAACTTACGTTATGGAGAAGAATCCTGGAGCAATACGAGAAGCAATTCATCGTGAAATGGGACGAGGCGGGCAAGTTTTTTATCTTTATAATCGAGTGGAAACGATTGAGCAAAAAGTGGAAGAAATCCAAGAGTTAGTTCCAGAAGCGAGGATTGGCTATGCTCATGGTCAAATGACAGAAGTTCAATTAGAAAATACATTATTTGATTTTATTGAAGGACAATACGATGTGTTAGTAACGACCACAATTATTGAAACAGGTGTAGATATTCCCAATGCGAATACTTTATTTGTTGAAAATGCTGATTATATGGGATTATCAACTCTTTATCAGCTACGAGGTCGAGTAGGGCGAAGCAATCGAGTAGCTTATGCTTACTTTATGTATGAACCACAAAAGATTCTCAATGAAGTGAGTGAAAAAAGATTGCAAGCAATCAAAGATTTTACAGAACTAGGATCAGGTTTTAAAATTGCCATGCGTGATTTATCGATTCGTGGTGCTGGAAACCTATTAGGTGCACAACAACATGGCTTTATTGATGCAGTTGGTTTCGATATGTATTCACAAATGTTAAGTGAAGCTGTTGCTCGTAAACAAGGGAAAAATAATCAAGTTGAAAAAACAACGGTGGAAATCGACCTTGGTGTGGACGCTTATTTACCAGATACTTACGTTTCAGATCAACGCCAAAAAATTGAAATCTATAAACGAATCCGGGAACTTGAATCACAAGAAATGTTGGACGAGCTTGAAGATGATCTATTGGATCGTTTCGGTGAATATCCTGAAGAAGTTGCCCATTTATTAACAGTCGGACAATTAAAAATGGACGGAGATCGTGCACTGCTAGAAACGATGCGTAAGCAACAAGATACAGTGGTCTTCACGTTAAGTAAGGTAGGCACAAAGCGTTATTCTGTTGAACAATTGTTTGAAGCATTAAGTGAAACAACGTTGAAAGCAGGATTAGGTGTGGAAAAGGAAAAGATGGTTATCCGTTTAACCATCCCAAAAACAATGAACGAAGCTGTTTGGTTATTAGAAATCCAACAATTTGTTAAAGCATTACGACAACAAAAATATTTGTCGGTATAGGAAGGAGCGATTCCCTTGGACCACAAAGAAATGCGTCAAGTGATGCAAGGAGCGGTGATTTTGACCGTAGCTTCTTTTATTGCTAAAGTTTTAAGCGCGCTTTATCGAATTCCTCTTCAAAATTTGGTTGGTGATGAAGGATTTTACGTTTATCAACAAGTATATCCGATTTATGGAATCGCGATGACCTTGGCTTTATCAGGGTTACCCCAATTCATTTCAAAATATGTCGCAGAAAAAAAGGAGCCATTGAAACAACGAGAGGCGTTAAAAGAATTATACCCTTTGGTCTTTTGGACAGGTGTTTGTTTATGGCTAGGTGTCTGGTTATTTAGTGGTGTTTTAGCACAAATGATGGGTGATTATCAACTGAAACCTTTGATTGAAGTCGTTTCTTTCACATTTCTATTGATGCCAGGGTTATCTTTTTATCGAGGGAATTTCCAAGGACATTTTTTGATGGAACCAACTGCTATATCACAAGTGGTGGAACAAATCGTTCGCGTGTCGATTATCGTGTTTAGCGCATTCGCATTTAAACAGTATAGTTGGAATGTTTATGAAACTGGCACAGCAGCAATGAGTGGCGCTGTGGCAGGTGGGCTATGTGCATACCTTGTTCTTTATTATTATGAACAAAAAATTCATGGAGGAGCAATGAGTTTCCGAAGTTTTCCCATCTTCTCACAACCAAGTAAATGGTTGATACGTCGTTTCTTGGTTGAGGGTGGTTTAGTTTCGATTTACAGTGGGTTATTGATTTTATTTCAATTAATTGATTCATTTTTTGTAAAGAATGCGTTACAAATCTATGGCTTAAGTGAGCATGCGTCTAAAATAGCTAAAGGGGTTTACGATCGTGGACAGCCATTAGTACAATTAGGACTGGTCATTGCAACGGCATTAAGTGCTACTTTTTTACCGACATTGACTAGGTATTTAGCAGGCTCCGTCTATGGACAATTCGTGAAGACTGCTAAGATGTATTTGCGATTAACGACGGCATTAGCTTTGGCGGCTTCCGCTGGTCTAGCAATGCTGCTTCCTTATATCAACTATGCGTTGTTTAAAGATTACGCTGGGAATGCTACTTTAGTGTTGTTTGTGTTTGCGATTGTTTTAACAGCTGTGATTCAAGCTTATCAAAGCATTGCGCAAAGCAAAAACTCTTTTCGTCCATCGTTGAAAGGTGCGGGCTGGGGACTATTAGTCAAATTATTAACAACGGCAGTATTTACTCAATGGTTTGGGACGGTTGGAGCAAGTTTATCAACCTTGCTTGGTCTAGTCGTGACTCTTTGGTATTTTATTCATATAGAAACAACTGAAGTAAATGCTTTTTGGAAAGAACGGGCTTTTGGAAAAAAATTATTACAGAGTTTAGCTTGGATGATCTTTGTGCTATTCACTTATTATGGAGTGATCCAAGTAATTGTCGGACCAGTCACACATCGTTCAGGTGCATTATTCATCAGCCTTATTGGTGTCGTGATTGGCGGATTAACATTTGTCTTTGCGGTCATCTCGTTGAAAGTTTTTACGATTCGGGAATGGTTGTTGTTGCCTTTTGGTAAAAAAATTCTACGATTCAATCAAAAATTCAAGAAAAAGTGAGGATATATTATGCGATTAGATAAATTTATGAAAATTTCTCGTATTATCAAGCGACGTTCCGTAGCAAAAGAAGTGGCTGATAAAGGTAGAATTCAGGTGAATGGTAAGTTAGCAAAATCTTCGAGTGATGTCAAAGTTGGCGATATATTAAAAATCCAGTTTGGAAACAAAACAATGGAAGTCAAAGTCAATGAACTTCACGAATCAACAAAAAAAGAAGATGCACAAAAAATGTATGAAATTATTTCAGAAACAAGAACAGAAAACACAAATTAATAGATTAGACAAGCTTTATTGATATTGGTATAATAGAAAAGACAAGCCAAAACAGATTGGAGCGAAAGCAAGTGGCAAAAAAAGGCAATAAAATTGCTGCGTTAGATACAGATTACACAAAGAAAAAATATGCTGAATTTCAAAAGCAACAACGACAGCTCGTTTTTCGTAGACGTCGGTTAGCGGTCATCTTATTAGGCGCTTTGTTCATTTTTTCAATCATTGGTGTGCAAATTTTCCGGGATATGCAACGTCTAGATAAACTAGCCGAGTTAAAGGTCGAAGCTACCACGGAAATGAAAGAAGTCAAAGCAGACGTCACGCAATTAAAAGCAGATGTCTCGCTGCTGAAGGATGACGACTATGTGGCAAAACTTGCCAGAAGCAAATTCTTTTATTCCAAAGAAGGCGAGCAAGTTTATCCAGTATTGGAATCTAATACAAGCAGTTCAACAGAAGGAACAAACCAATCAACGAGTTCTACAACTGCAAAATAAGCAGGAATATAAATTGGGTAATAAATAGGAGGAACATTTTTTTTATGTCAATCGAGGTAGGAGCAAAACTGCAAGGAAAAGTATCAGGTATTACAAATTTTGGTGCATTTATTGATTTAGGTTCTGGTAAAACAGGTTTAGTCCATATCAGTGAAGTATCAAACGGTTTTGTAAAAGATATTCATGATGTATTAAGTGTTGGCGATGAGGTGACAGTGAAAGTTACATCTGTTGGTGATGACGGAAAAATTGGATTATCCATTCGTAAAGCACAAGAACAACCAGAAAGTGCTGGTAAAGAAACAAATCATAATGCAAAGAAATTTCAACATCAAAATAAGGAACCTCGGGAAAATCGTACGCGCTCAACACAAAAAAAATCTTTTTCTCGCAGTCAACCTTCAAATACGAAAGAAGACTTCGATTCATTGATGAGTTCATTTTTGAAAGATAGTGATGATCGACTAACTTCACTAAAACGTAACACTGAAGGAAAACGTGGTGGTCGCGGCGGACGTCGTAGCTAATAAAGATGAATAATCACCCTAACGTTTTTCTTACTAGCTAAGGTGAACATTTATTGAACACATCATTATTCGTACCAAATAAAAATATAGCTGGGACAAAACATTGGCTTCGTTTTGTCTCGGCTTTTCTTTTTTGAAAGGAGGAAGATTGTCTTGAAAGAATGGTTTAGCCAATTAGGACAACAAAAACATTTCTGGTCAGAAAAAACCAAAATTTTAGTTGCTGTTTCTGGCGGAGTAGATTCAATGGTTTTGTTGGATTTATTGTTAGCTGCACAACAAAAAGATTCCTTTACTTTGGGCGTTGTTCATGTCAATCATCAATTACGGGTAGAATCTGTTGAGGAAGAACAGTATTTACAAAAGTATACGAAAGAAAAGAATCTTCCTTTTTATTCCGTTACGTGGGAGCTACCTGCTGAAACTGGTGTTGAGACAGCTGCACGGCAATTTCGTTACCAAACCTTCTCTCGTATCATGTACGAGAAAGGGTATGACACGTTGATGACCGCCCATCATGGAGATGACCAAATTGAAACGATTTTGATGAAAATTTTAAGAGGGGGACAATTGAATAGTTTTGCTGGAATCAAAGAAATTCAACCGTTCGCAACAGGAAATTTGATTCGTCCATTACTAAGTTATAGCAAGGAACAATTATATGAATATGCGAACGAACAACAGCTGATTTATTTTGAAGACGCAACAAATCAGGAATTAGATATACAAAGAAATCGACTGCGTCATTTAGTTGTTCCACAATTAAAAGAAGAAAATACACAAGCTTTACGTCATTTCCAACGATTTTCAAATCAGATTCAATGGGCAGATGAATTGATCCGAAAACAGATGAGTAAAAAGGTAACTGAACTTCTTCAACCATTAGCCAATGGCTGGGCAATTTCCGCGACAAACATTTCGGCAATGGCTGAAAGTGAACGTTACTTTTTTCTCCACACACTTTTCGAACGGTTGTTCAACGAAACGACTGTCGCAGTAAAAGAGCAACAAATTTTATTTCTAGTCAATCAGTGGCAAAGTGAAAAAAGCCAATGGCAGGTTGATCTAGGTAAAGGTTGGGTGTTCAAAAAAGAATATATGAATGTAAGAATTGAACAGTCACGACCAGTGCAAAGTTTCACACCAAGAGATCTGCTTCCAAACCAACCGATTTATTTAAGTGATTCACAATGGATTGGCTTGTTTTCGAGTGACAAAATAGCTGTACCAGAAAATCTTGCTGATTGGTCAGAATTTAGACACGATTTGTGGCTCGAAAAGGGAACAGAACTTCAGGTAGATCAACGACAACCTGGTGATCGGATTCGTTTGACTGAAACGCTTACGAAAAAAATTTCTCGTTACTTTATCGACAAAAAAATCCCTGATGTACAAAGGAAACAAGCGTACTTGATTACAGATGAACAAAGAAACGTGTATAGTGTTGCTCCTTTTGTCTTTTCTTATTTGAGTATTGCCAAAGAAACTGATAAAATACACTACATACTTCTTTACAAATATCAAAAGAAGCAACTGGAAGGAGAACCCAATGTTAGAAAAGGATATTGAGAAAGTTTTGATTTCAAAAGAAGAAATACAAGCTCGTTGTGAAGAACTGGGCAAAGAATTAACTGAAACTTATCGTGATAAAAATCCACTAGTAGTCGGCGTATTAAAAGGAGCCGTTCCTTTTATGGCGGACATCGTGCGCTCAATTGACACTTATTTAGAGCTAGATTTCATGGATGTTTCAAGTTACGGAAATGCTACTGTGTCTTCCGGTGAAGTAAAAATCGTAAAAGACTTAGATACAAATGTAGAAGGTCGCGACTTGCTGATTGTTGAAGATATCATCGACAGTGGTCGAACACTTGCGTACTTAGTTGATCTTTTTAAATATCGTAAAGCCAATTCCGTGAAAATCGTTACTTTATTAGATAAACCAGAAGGACGCGTTGTGAACATTGAAGCTGATTATGTTGGGTTTAATGTGCCTAATGAATTTGTTGTAGGCTACGGTTTGGACTATGCAGAAGCTTATCGAAACCTTCCTTATGTTGGGGTCTTAAAACCTAGTGTTTATCAGTCAAATTAGTGCCTTTTCTGAAATGAGTTATGTTACAATGAAATGGTCAGGATTGATAAAAATTTCTAAATCAAATTAGTGTTTAAGGAGGGTAACTATGAACAAAAAGAATAACGGCATGATGAAAAATGCCTTATATTATGTCCTCGTGATTTTGGCGATGGTCATGGTGGTCTATTTTATCTTTGGTAACAATGGCCAGCAGTCGTCAGACATCGAGTACTCAAAATTCACTGAACAATTAGAGTCAGGGAAAATCAAAGAATTTAGTGTTCAACCTGCAAATGGTGTGTATAAAATCACTGGTGAATACAAGGAGAAACAAACAGTCAGCAACAGTGGCGGTTTAGCAATCCTAGGCTCAACTGATGTATCAACAACACACTTCACAACAATCATTTTGCCAAATGACACGACGTTAAGTCAGGTAACAGATTTGGCAAAACAACATGATGTAGGAACAACAATTAAAGAAGAGTCAAGTAGTGGTATTTGGGTATCTCTACTATTAAGCTTCTTGCCAATTGTAATCATCATTTTCTTCTTCTATATGATGATGGGTCAACAAGGCGGTGGCGGTGGCGGCGGTGGCCGAGTGATGAACTTCGGTAAATCAAAAGCCAAAGAAGCCGACAAAAAAGCGAACCGTGTTCGTTTTTCTGATGTTGCTGGTGCGGAAGAAGAAAAACAAGAACTTGTTGAAGTCGTTGAGTTTTTGAAAGATCCTCGTCGATTTGTTGAATTAGGTGCAAGAATTCCAGCTGGTGTTCTTTTAGAAGGACCTCCAGGAACAGGTAAAACGTTATTAGCGAAAGCTGTTGCCGGTGAAGCTGGTGTACCTTTCTACTCAATTTCTGGTTCTGATTTCGTTGAAATGTTCGTCGGTGTTGGAGCAAGTCGTGTACGTGATTTGTTTGAAACAGCGAAGAAAAATGCACCAGCAATCATTTTCATTGATGAAATTGATGCTGTTGGTCGTCAACGTGGAGCTGGTATGGGTGGCGGACACGATGAACGTGAACAAACATTGAACCAATTATTGGTGGAGATGGATGGATTTGATGGAAATGAAGGTGTAATTGTGATTGCTGCAACGAACCGTTCAGATGTCTTAGATCCAGCGTTGTTACGCCCAGGTCGTTTTGACCGTCAAATTTTGGTCGGTCGTCCAGATGTCAAAGGTCGCGAAGCCATTTTACGTGTTCATGCTAAAAATAAACCTTTAGCTGACGACGTTGATTTAAAAGTTGTTGCACAACAAACACCAGGATTTGCTGGTGCGGATTTAGAAAATGTTTTAAACGAGGCTGCTTTAGTAGCTGCTCGTCGTAATAAAAAGAAAATTGACGCATCTGATATTGATGAAGCAGAAGATCGTGTTATCGCTGGTCCTGCTAAGAAAGATCGCGTAATCAACAAAAAAGAACGCGAAATGGTTGCTTACCATGAAGCTGGACATACAATCGTTGGTTTAGTCTTAAGTCGCGCACGTATCGTTCATAAAGTAACAATCATTCCTCGTGGTCGTGCTGGCGGGTACATGATCGCTTTACCAAAAGAAGATCAATTCTTGATGACCAAAGAAGATATGTTTGAACAAATCGTTGGATTACTTGGTGGTCGTACAGCTGAAGAAATTATTTTTGGCGTTCAATCAACAGGTGCTTCAAATGACTTTGAACAAGCGACTTCATTAGCTAGAAGCATGGTTACTGAATATGGAATGAGTGATCGACTTGGACCAGTTCAATACGAAGGAAACCATCAAGTATTTGTTGGCCGTGATTATGGTCAAACAAAAGCTTACTCTGAACAAGTTGCATTTGAAATCGATCAAGAAGTTCGCAAGATTTTGATGGATGCTCATCAAAAAGCACATGAAATTATCGAAGCACACCGTGAACAACATAAATTGATCGCAGAAAAACTTCTTGAATTTGAAACACTGGATGCAAAAGCAATTAAATCATTGTTCGAACATGGTGTGATGCCAGAAGGAACAGAATCTGCTGATTATCCAAGTGAAAAAGAAGCACAAACATTTGAAGAAGCAAAACGTGCTTTAGAAGAGAAAGATGCGGAAAAACAAGCAGAAGAAAAACAAGATTTTGAAGAAACAAAACAAGAACTAAAAGATGAAGCCGAAGAAGTAAAATTGGCTAGTGAAGAAACTGGTTCGGAAGTTGCAAAAGAAGAAAAAGACAAAAAGTCTGATTACGACAAAAACAACTTTGAAGATCGTTATAAATAGTAAAATGTTTTGAAGCTGGGACAAATCAATGTCCCAGCTTTTTTTCTTTGAATCCATTCAATTTAGTTTTCTATTGAGCAGCTTGAAGCAAATTGAAGCAAAAACTTATATGTAAAAAATTGTTTTCTCTTTTGTTTAATTTGATTTATTATTAAGCTCTGATTTCAAAAGTTGAAAAAAATGAAAGTTGCTAGTATGATTCACTAGGAGCTGAAAAACCAAAAAAGGGGTACATACAATAATGGAAGATTATTTAGTTAAAGCACTAGCACATGATGGTTTTGTTCGTGCTTATGCAGTACAAGCAACAAATACAGTCGCAGAAGCACAGCGTCGCCACGATACATGGCATACATCGTCGGCAGCGTTAGGTCGCACACTAGTTGGTAGTTTATTATTAGGAGCGACACTAAAAGGTGAAGATAAATTAACGGTTCGTATTCAAGGAGACGGCCCAGCTGTTGGAATTGTTGTTGATGCAAATGGGAAAGGTGATGTAAAAGGATATATTAAAAACCCGCATTTAAGCTTACCGTTGAACCCCGAGGGGAAAATTGATGTCCGTGGTGCAGTGGGAACACAAGGGATGTTCACAGTAACTAAGGATTTGGGATTAAAAGAACCTTTCTCTGGGCAAACTCCCATCGTCTCGGGTGAAATCGCAGAAGACTTTACTTACTATTTAGCTATTTCTGAGCAAATTCCATCAGCGGTTGGTCTAAGCGTCTTAGTGAATACAGATGACAGTATTAAAACTGCTGGTGGATTTATGATTCAAATCATGCCTGGTGCGGATGAAGAAATGATTTCTAAAATCGAAGAACAACTGAAAACAACACCGAGAATCTCAACATTGCTTGATGAAGGGCACACACCTGAAGAAATTTTAAAAGGGTTACTGGGAACAGAAGAATTAAATATTTTAGAAAAAATGCCTGTTCAATTTGCTTGTGATTGTTCAAAAGAAAAATTTGCAGAGGCAATCATTGCACTAGGTACAGAAGAAATTCAGGCGATGATCGATGAAGATCATGGAGCAGAAGCTGTTTGTTCATTTTGTAATAATAAATATGAGTATTCTGAACAAGAACTATTAGATCTGAAGGCAGAAGCAGTAGGAGGAATTTAGTTGGAACATCAATGGAGAATTGGGAATGTTGAAATTCCAAATCGTGTAGTTGTTGCACCAATGGCTGGAATTAGTAACTCTGCTTTTCGAGTAACGGTTAAAGAATTTGGTGCAGGACTAGTCGTTTGTGAGATGATTAGTGATCAAGGCATCCATTTTCGGAACAAAAAAACGCTAGAGATGCTTCATATTGAAGAGGCAGAGCATCCACTAAGCGTCCAAATTTTTGGCGGCAATAAAGACAGCTTAGTTGAAGCGGCACAATTTGTTCAAGAAAATACAACGGCAGATATTATTGATATCAATATGGGATGTCCAGTAAACAAAGTGATCAAGGCAGAAGCGGGAGCTAAGTGGTTACTTGATCCAGATAAGGTTTATGAAATGGTTCATGCTGTTTCTGCTGCTGTAGACATACCTGTCACAGTTAAGATGCGAATTGGTTGGGATAATCAACACGTTTTTGCCGTTCAAAATGCCTTAGCTGCAGAGTCAGCTGGTGCAGGTGCGATTGCTATGCATGGTCGTACTAGAGTGCAAATGTATGAAGGACAAGCTGATTGGGAAGTCTTGAAAGAAGTCAAACAACATTTGACGATTCCTTTTATGGGAAACGGGGACGTAAAAACGCCTGAAGATGCGAAACGTATGTTGGAGTATGTCGGAGCAGATGGTGTGATGATTGGGCGTGCAGCTTTAGGCAATCCTTGGATGATTCATCGTACGCAACATTATTTGGAAACAGGTGAGCTGATTCCTGAGCCAACACCTGCTGAGAAAATCGCAACAGCGAAACTTCATCTGCGACGTTTGGCTGATTTAAAAGGTGAACAAATAGCATGTCGTGAATTCCGAACACATGCTTCCTACTATTTAAAAGGAATTCCTCGCGCAGCTAAAGTAAAAGTAGCAATCAATCATTCTGAAAACCAACGAGAGATCAATGATTTGCTTGACGCTTTTTTAGAAAAAACAGAAAAGGTTGCTGTAAAACATTAAACTGATTTCTAAGATTTTTGTGAATTTCAAGCCGAAAATTTAAGTTCGGCTTGCTTTTTTTGTGTTTCATTGGCATTATTAGAACTGAGAACTACTAGGAGAATGGAGGAACTTTTGTGACTGAGGAACAACAACATCAAGTAGAAGATTTAAATGATCAAATGCTTGTTCGCCGCCAAAAGATGGAAGAACTAAGAGAAACTGGAATCGATCCGTTCGGGAATCGATTTGAACGTACACATAACTCAGAAGAGTTACATGAATTATTTGATTCAAGAACAAAAGAAGAATTAGCTGAGATGAGTTTGACTGCTAGCGTAGCAGGACGAATGATGACTCGCCGTGGAAAAGGGAAAGCGGGCTTCGCGCATCTTCAAGATCGTGAAGGCCAAATCCAAATTTACGTGCGTAAAGATCAAGTGGGTGATGATGCTTATGAGATTTTTAAACATGCTGACTTAGGGGACTTCTTCGGAGTTACAGGTCAAATTATGAAGACTGATACAGGTGAAGTAACGATCAAAGCAACAGAATTTACAATTCTTTCAAAAGCATTACGTCCATTACCTGATAAATATCACGGATTGACAAACATTGAGCAACGTTACCGTCAGCGCTACTTAGATTTGATTAGTAATCGTGAAAGCTTTGATCGTTTTATGAAACGCAGTCAAATCATTAGTGAAATTCGCCGTTATCTAGATGGAAATGGCTACATTGAAGTAGAAACACCTGTTTTACACAATGAAGCTGGTGGAGCGGCAGCCCGTCCATTTACTACACATCACAATGCTCTAGATATTGATTTATATTTACGTATTGCACTAGAGTTACACTTGAAACGTCTAATTGTTGGTGGAATGGAAAAAGTTTATGAAATTGGTCGAGTTTTCCGTAATGAAGGAATCGATACAACACATAACCCTGAGTTCACAATGCTAGAAGCTTATACTGCTTATACAGATTATCGCGATGTCATGAATCTAACTGAGGGGATTATTCGTAATGCTGCTGAAAAAGTTTTAGGAACAGCGCGTATTACTTATGATGGTCAAGCAGTTGACCTTGAAAGTGACTTCAAACGTGTTCATATGGTAGACGCAATTAAAGAACAAACTGGGGTTGATTTCTGGAAAGAAATGACATTAGATGAAGCTCTTGCAATTGCTAAAGAACATAACGTGGAAGTAACAGATGCAATGGGTGTGGGACACGTAATCAATGAATTCTTTGAAGAATTTGTTGAAGAAACCTTGACACAACCAACTTTTATTTATGGACATCCAGTCGAAGTCTCACCATTAGCGAAGAAAAATCCTGAAGATCCACGTTTTACTGATCGCTTTGAATTGTTTATCATTGGTAGAGAATTTGCAAATGCCTTTACTGAATTGAATGATCCAATTGATCAAAGAGAACGCTTTGAAGCGCAAGAAAAAGAGCGTGAACTAGGTAATGATGAAGCGCATGGTGTAGATGAAGATTTCTTGGAAGCTTTAGAATACGGAATGCCACCAACTGGTGGATTAGGAATTGGAATTGATCGCTTGGTAATGTTGCTTACAGATGCACAATCAATCCGCGATGTTTTGTTGTTCCCGACAATGCGCTAAGCCAAATAGTAAAATAAATAATAGAAGATGGCTGTCTGATTATCCAGATAGCTGTCTTTTTTGTCGTTCAAGAATTTAAAAATAGTTTTAACGAAAATTATCTCTTTATTTAAATTGATATCATTGATATTTGGTTGAAAAGCGAACAAAAAATACATTATAAATAGTAATGATCGGACAAATAAAAAAAACGGAAAAAAACAAAAAAATTCATTGACCCGACTTGTTTTAGTTGGTATATTATTATTTGTTCGTAAGACGGACAACCACTGAAAGATGAAAGTTTTTTCAGAAAATAAATTTCAAAAAGTTATTGACGTGTGAGTTATCACATGATAAGATAACTAAGTCGTTTAAAAAGAACCTCTTGTGAAGCTTGATTTCATCAAGAAAAACTTCAAAAAAGTTCTTGACAAATAACAGACGATGCGATATGATAAATGAGTTGCTGAAAGATTTCTTAAACGAAATCGAAAAAACTTTTTCAAAAAAGAGTTGACATTCAAACATCACTCTGATATGATATAAAAGTTGCTACGGCAATTCAAGTAGACCTTTGAAAACTGAACAAAGTAAGACAAACCAAATGTGTAGGGCGTCTTGATTCAATTCAAGACAACAAACATTTTTAAACAGCAAGCAATATGCTAGCAAACAAATTGAGCTTAACAATCGAAAGATTGTTCTAACTTTTATTATGAGAGTTTGATCCTGGCTCAGGACGAACGCTGGCGGCGTGCCTAATACATGCAAGTCGTACGCTTTTTCTTTCACCGGAGCTTGCTCCACCGAAAGAAAAGGAGTGGCGAACGGGTGAGTAACACGTGGGTAACCTGCCCATCAGAAGGGGATAACACTTGGAAACAGGTGCTAATACCGTATAACAATCGAAACCGCATGGTTTTGATTTGAAAGGCGCTTTCGGGTGTCGCTGATGGATGGACCCGCGGTGCATTAGCTAGTTGGTGAGGTAACGGCTCACCAAGGCCACGATGCATAGCCGACCTGAGAGGGTGATCGGCCACATTGGGACTGAGACACGGCCCAAACTCCTACGGGAGGCAGCAGTAGGGAATCTTCGGCAATGGACGAAAGTCTGACCGAGCAACGCCGCGTGAGTGAAGAAGGTTTTCGGATCGTAAAACTCTGTTGTTAGAGAAGAACAAGGATGAGAGTAACTGTTCATCCCTTGACGGTATCTAACCAGAAAGCCACGGCTAACTACGTGCCAGCAGCCGCGGTAATACGTAGGTGGCAAGCGTTGTCCGGATTTATTGGGCGTAAAGCGAGCGCAGGCGGTTTCTTAAGTCTGATGTGAAAGCCCCCGGCTCAACCGGGGAGGGTCATTGGAAACTGGGAGACTTGAGTGCAGAAGAGGAGAGTGGAATTCCATGTGTAGCGGTGAAATGCGTAGATATATGGAGGAACACCAGTGGCGAAGGCGACTCTCTGGTCTGTAACTGACGCTGAGGCTCGAAAGCGTGGGGAGCAAACAGGATTAGATACCCTGGTAGTCCACGCCGTAAACGATGAGTGCTAAGTGTTGGAGGGTTTCCGCCCTTCAGTGCTGCAGCTAACGCATTAAGCACTCCGCCTGGGGAGTACGACCGCAAGGTTGAAACTCAAAGGAATTGACGGGGGCCCGCACAAGCGGTGGAGCATGTGGTTTAATTCGAAGCAACGCGAAGAACCTTACCAGGTCTTGACATCCTTTGACCACTCTAGAGATAGAGCTTCCCCTTCGGGGGCAAAGTGACAGGTGGTGCATGGTTGTCGTCAGCTCGTGTCGTGAGATGTTGGGTTAAGTCCCGCAACGAGCGCAACCCTTATTGTTAGTTGCCATCATTAAGTTGGGCACTCTAGCAAGACTGCCGGTGACAAACCGGAGGAAGGTGGGGATGACGTCAAATCATCATGCCCCTTATGACCTGGGCTACACACGTGCTACAATGGGAAGTACAACGAGTCGCGAAGTCGCGAGGCTAAGCTAATCTCTTAAAGCTTCTCTCAGTTCGGATTGTAGGCTGCAACTCGCCTACATGAAGCCGGAATCGCTAGTAATCGCGGATCAGCACGCCGCGGTGAATACGTTCCCGGGCCTTGTACACACCGCCCGTCACACCACGAAAGTTTGTAACACCCGAAGTCGGTGAGGTAACCTTTTGGAGCCAGCCGCCTAAGGTGGGATAGATGATTGGGGTGAAGTCGTAACAAGGTAGCCGTATCGGAAGGTGCGGCTGGATCACCTCCTTTCTAAGGAATATTACGGAGACTACACAGGTTTGTCATTATTACTTTGTTCAGTTTTGAGAGGTTTACTCTCAAAACATTTTGTTCATTGAAAACTGGATATTTGAAGTAAGATCAAAACAAACCGAGAACACCGCGTTGAATGAGTTTTTTAATAAGTTCAATTGCTTATTTTTCTTGACACGTTTCTATCGCTAGAAATGAAGTCAAAACCCAACCGTAAGGTTGATAAGGTTAAGTGAATAAGGGCGCACGGTGGATGCCTTGGCACTAGGAGCCGATGAAGGACGGGACTAACACCGATATGCTTTGGGGAGCTGTACGTAAGCTATGATCCAGAGATTTCCGAATGGGGGAACCCAGCATCTTTTATAGGATGTTACAAATATGTGAATACATAGCATATTTGAGGTAGACGCAGAGAACTGAAACATCTAAGTACCTGCAGGAAGAGAAAGAAAATTCGATTCCCTGAGTAGCGGCGAGCGAAACGGGAAAAGCCCAAACCAACAAGCTTGCTTGTTGGGGTTGTAGGACTCCGATATGGTAGTTTTTTCAGATAATCGAATGACTTGGAAAAGTCAGTCAAAGAGGGTAAAAACCCCGTAGATGAAATTTGGAAAGCACCTAGGAGGATCCTGAGTACGGCGGAACACGAGGAATTCCGTCGGAATCCGGGAGGACCATCTCCCAAGGCTAAATACTCCCTAGTGACCGATAGTGAACCAGTACCGTGAGGGAAAGGTGAAAAGCACCCCGGAAGGGGAGTGAAATAGAACCTGAAACCGTGTGCCTACAACAAGTCAAAGCCCGTTAATGGGTGATGGCGTGCCTTTTGTAGAATGAACCGGCGAGTTACGATTGCATG
>NZ_CM177102.1:887500-2470000 GCF_058216595.1 Enterococcus sp. AAFC-DPL-6103 | reverse complement strand
TAACTAGGGGGAATCACCATGACAGAAAGACATTTATTTACCTCAGAATCCGTTTCTGAAGGGCATCCGGATAAAGTTGCTGATCAAATCAGTGATGCAATTTTAGATGCAATTTTAGCACAAGATCCAATGGCACGTGTTGCTTGCGAAACATCCGTAACAACCGGGTTAGTTTTGGTATTTGGAGAAATTTCGACCACTGCTTATGTAGATATTCAAAAAGTTGTACGAGAAACAATTAAAGAAATTGGTTATACTCGTGCAAAATTTGGCTTTGATGGAGATACCGTGGCCGTCTTAGCAGCGATTGATGAACAGTCACCAGATATTGCTCAAGGTGTAAATGAAGCGTTAGAAATTCGTGAAGAAGACCAAAAAGACTTATTAGATGAGATTGGTGCAGGTGACCAAGGTCTTATGTTTGGGTTTGCGGTTGATGAAACACCAGAATTGATGCCTTTACCAATTGCTTTAAGCCATCGTCTAGTTCGCCGCCTTGCAGAATTACGTAAATCGAACGAATTAACTTATTTACGTCCAGACGCTAAATCACAAGTTACCGTAGAGTATGGAGAAGATGGACAGCCTGAACGAGTTGACACAATCGTGATTTCGACACAACATGATGATGCAGTAGATAATGAAACAATTCATAAAGATGTAATTGAAAAAGTTATTAAGGAAGTTATTCCGGCTGAATTATTAGATGATAAGACTAAATACTATATCAATCCTACTGGTCGCTTTGTTATCGGGGGTCCTCAAGGGGATGCTGGTTTAACAGGAAGAAAAATCATCGTTGATACTTACGGTGGTTATGCTCGCCATGGTGGCGGAGCATTTTCTGGGAAAGATGCAACAAAAGTTGACCGTTCTGCAAGCTATGCTGCACGTTATATTGCAAAAAATATTGTTGCTGCTGGTTTTGCAAGAAAAGTTGAAGTTCAATTAGCTTATGCGATTGGTGTTGCACAGCCTGTATCGATTTCAATCAATACTTTCGGCACAGGAACAGTATCGGAAGATGATTTAATTGCATCAGTACGGGAAAACTTTGACCTTCGTCCCGCTGGTATTATCGAGATGCTTGACCTACGTCGTCCAATTTACAGACAAACAGCTGCCTATGGGCACTTTGGGCGTACAGATGTTGATTTACCGTGGGAACGTACGGATAAAGTAGAAGCATTGAAAGCAACTTTAAGTAAGTAATAAAAATGCTGGAACGATTATCTTTAAGATAGTCGTTCTGCTTTTTTTTATAGTCTTATTCACTAATTATCTGAAATCATTCTTGTTTTAATATATTTTATTTTTGACAATTGAATATGGGGAGGAAAAAATGAAAAAAGAAACAAATGTAACGTTAGTAACAATAGGTGTATTTATTGCTACATTTATGACGGCGATTGAAGGAACAATTGTAACAACAGCAATGCCAACAATTGTTGGTTCACTACATGGAATGGAAATAATGAACTGGGTATTTTCAATTTACTTATTGACAAATGCGATGTTGACACCAATTTATGGAAAATTAGCTGATAAAATTGGCCGAAAACCAATTTTTATTTTTGGTACATTCCTTTTTATTATTGGTTCTTTGTTCTGTGGGTTATCTCAAACAATGATTGGATTGATTGCAGCCCGTGCACTACAAGGGATGGGGGCTGGAGCAATGATGCCTGTGGCTTTGACCATTATAGGTGATTTATATTCAATAGAAAAACGTGCAAAAGTATTAGGATTAAATAGTTCTGCATGGGGAATTGCTAGTGTGTTTGGTCCTCTGGCTGGTGGTTTTATTGTTGATACGATTAGCTGGCACTGGATTTTCTTCATTAATGTGCCAATTGGTATTGGACTGATGATATTGATTTGGATTTATTTAAATGAGCCAGCGATTGAACGTGAAGCAAAACCAATGGACATTTTGGGAAGTTTGAGCTTGATGGCAACATTAGTAACATTATTACTTGGATTTCAATTATTAGGTGACCAAGGATTTACGACTTTTGTTATTAGTTTATTGATAGTTAGTATTTTGCTATTTTTCCTTTTTATCTGGGCAGAAAAACGCGCAAAAGATCCTGTTATTATGTTGGATTTATTTAAGAATCCATTGTTTGTGATTGTCAATTTAGCAGCAGCTTTAGCGAGTGGTTTTTTGATGGGAATTGATGTGTATATTCCAATGTGGATGCAAGGCGTTCTTGGACTGAATGCTGCAGTAGGTGGATTGGTTTTAGCACCACTTTCACTTGTTTGGATGGTAGGATCATTTTTAGCGAGTCGATGGATGTCACAAATGTCGACTCATTGGGTGTTACGAATTGGGCTATTGATTACAACTATTGGTGGAATGTGGTTATACTTGATGCCTTTTGCAAGTAATTTTTTATGGTTCTTTGCAATTTCAACGATTATTGGTGTCGGATTGGGTATCACAATGACTACCTCAACTGTTAGTGCACAAAATAGTGTTCCACATGAACAATTAGGCGTGGCAACTTCGTTTAATACACTAGTGCGAACGATTGGTCAAACAGTGATGGTGGCAGTATTTGGGTTGCTGATGAATGCAGTTACTCAAAGAGAATTAGCAGCTAAACAACTAACTGATGATGCTGATATCATGAATAAATTAGTGAATCCACAAACTGCTAAACAAATTGATGCTACATTATTAGTTCCATTAAGAGAAATTTTATATGATGGACTACACAGTGTTTACTTTGCTGGTTTGCTTCTAGTCGTTCTTGCACTAGCTTTAACATTTTTTGTACGCATTAAAAGTGGTAAAATAATAGAAAGTTAAAGAAGGTAGGCGAAAAAATTGGCATTTATCCAAGCAAATATTTATTCTAATATATTAGAAATGGAAGTTAATTTAAATGTTATTCTTCCACAAAAAACGAATAAAGTAATTGGCACAAGCACACAGCAAGAAATCACGGATGTTTCAGTGATGTATTTATTACATGGAATGGGTGGCAACCATAGTGTCTGGGAGCGTCGATCATCTATTGAACGTTATGCTGCAGATTATGGTTTAGCTGTGATTATGCCATCAACAGATTTAGGTTGGTACACGGATACGACATATGATATGAAATATTGGACGTTTATTTCAGAAGAACTACCGGCTATTTGCCACGAATTATTTCCACAATTGACAACAAGAAGAGAGAAAACATATGCTGCTGGGTTATCGATGGGCGGCTATGGTGCATTAAAATTGGGCTTAGCTAAACCCGAAAATTTTGCAGCAGTGATTTCATTGTCTGGAGCTGTTTCCGTTGGCAATCGAATGGATGATTTATTAAAAATTCGAAAGCAGTCTTTCTGGGAAGGAATCTTTGGACCACTAGACCAAATTGAAGGTTCGATAAATGATCCAAGATTTTTACTGGATAATCTAATTGCTAGTGGTCAACAAGCACCACGAATCTTTTTGGCTTGTGGGGAATCTGATTTTTTATTTACTGCTAATCAGGAGATGGCTGAGGCAATCAAAGAAAATGGTTTAGCCGTTACATTTGAACATGGGCCAGGTGAGCATAATTGGATTTTTTGGGACGAATGGATACAACGTGCTTTCGGTTGGCTATTTGAAGGAGAATAAAAAAGTAAGCCAGTAATGTATGGTATCACATTACTGGCTTACTTTTTTTATAAAGTCTTGCTATATTCAAGACCAGTTAGATAAATGGTTACATTATTGAGAAATTCTTGTTTATTATTGGCCGTACGATGGGCATGAATATCTTCAATCAAACCAGTTAACTGATGTTCTTGGACATAAGTACGCATATATAAAATAGATTCTTTTAATAGCTCATTACCATTCATTACTTCATGCCGTAGTTTTTGTTCTTGTTGGTAGTCCATTAATTGACCAATTAACAAATTATGCAAAGCTGTGATTGCTTGTTGGCTTTGTTGTAATGAAAAATTTTGATTGATGAGCAATTGAATCATTGTTTCTAAATGCTCTAGTCGACTAGGAAATGCTGGAACAGTATGAATTTCGATTTCAGCAGCACAAGGAAATTGAGAGTACAAGTCATAATAGTTTTCCATAAATTGTAAAAGCTGTTGCTTCCATGGCATGTTGGTATTGGGAACGACTAGCATATCTTCAATTGTTTCAGCCATTTTTTGTAAGAGTTGTTGTTTATTTTTAAAATACCAATAAAGTGCAGGTGCTTGAACGTCCATTTTTTTTGCTAGAATACGCATAGAAAGAGCGGATAGTTCTTTTTTTTCTGCTAAAATTTCAAAGGCATTTTGGATAATAATTTTTTGTGAAAGCTTAGGTTCCATTTAATCGACCTCTTGTATTGCATTATTTTTTTAAACATGGTAAATTGTTATGCGGTCTTATTTTACAGTGTTAAAGAGAGACTGTCAATTTAACTAAAGGGGTGTAGATAACACATGAATCTAATTTTAAGACATGCGAAGAAGTATAAGATGGCTGTCTTTATTTCATTGGTTTCCGTAGGAATTATGGTCGCAGCTACGTTATGGCAACCAAAACTATTACAACAAGTACTTGAAGCTATTATTACAGAAGATAACGATGAAATGAAAACAATTGGTGTCTATCTGATTGGTTTAGCTGTATTAGGACTGCTTGCAGGTGTGACGAATACGATTTTCTCTGCCAGAGTAGCGCAAGGTGTAAGTGCGGATATTCGAGAAGAGGCGTTTCGAAAAATCCAAACGTTCTCGTTTGGGAATATTGAACAGTTTTCTGCAGGAAACTTAGTTGTTCGTTTGACAAATGATATCACGCAAATTCAAAATTTAGTGATGATTTCTTTACAATCACTTTTTAGAATTCCATTTTTATTTATTGGTGCATTTATTTTGGCGATGATGACAATGCCTCAATTGTGGTGGATCATTGTTGCATTGATTGTTGCAGTTGTTATCATTACTGGACTTTCTTTTACAAGAATGGGGAAACACTTTATGATCATCCAACAATTGATTGATAAAGTGAACAGTATTGCGAAAGAAAATCTCATGGGCATTCGTGTAGTCAAATCTTTTGTACAGGAAAAGAACCAGCTAAAAACATTTACCAAAGTGAGCGATGAATTAACTGAACACAACATTATTGTTGGAACTTTGTTTTCAGTCATGATTCCTTCCTTCATGTTAGCAGCTAATTTAGCAGTGGTTGGTGCGATTTTCTTTGTGAGTGATTTGGCGAAAGATGACCCTACTTTAATTGGTGGGATCGCTTCTTTTATGAACTATTTGATGCAAATCATGATGGCAATTATTATTGGCGGTATGATGATGATGATGACTTCAAGGGCTGCTGTTTCACTTAAACGAATCAAAGAAATCTTGGATACAGAACCAGATTTAACTTATCTGGATGTACCTGAACAAGAATTAACAGGCTCTGTAACGTTTGACCATGTTTCTTTCCGTTATCCTGGTGATGATGAAGATACCTTAAAAGATATCAGCTTTATGATTGAACCCGGAGAAATGGTTGGGATTGTGGGTGCAACGGGTGCAGGTAAGTCAACGTTAGCACAACTGATTCCAAGACTATTTGATCCAACAGAAGGAACAGTTGAAGTGGGTGGCGTTGACTTGAAAACGGTGAATGAGAAAAGTTTACGTAAAACAGTTTCCTTTGTTTTACAAAAAGCCATTCTCTTTTCGGGAACAATTGCACAAAATTTGCGCCAAGGAAAAGAAGATGCAACAGAAAAAGATATGGAACGTGCATCTAAAATTGCGCAAGCACAAGAATTTATCAGTAAATTGGTAGAAAGCTATGAAGCACCAGTTGAGGAAAGAAGTAGTAATTTTTCTGGGGGACAAAAGCAACGTTTATCTATTGCACGTGGCGTAATTGGTAATCCTAAAATTTTGATTTTGGATGATAGCACTAGCGCCTTGGATGCTCGTTCAGAAAAATTAGTTCGTGAAGCATTGAATCATGAATTGAAAGAAACGACGACAATCGTTATTGCACAAAAAATTGCGTCTGTAGTCAAAGCGAATCGTATTCTAGTATTAGATGAAGGCCGCTTAGTGGGAGAAGGTACACATGAAGAATTAGTTGCAACTAATCAAGTGTATCAAGAAATTTTTGAAACACAAAAAGGAATGGAGGAGTAATCAATGACTGATTTAATTAAAGCAAGTAAATTTTTCTATCATTATTTGAAACGTTATAAATTCTCCTTTTTCTTTATCTTTGTGACAGTAATTATTGCTACTTACTTACAAGTGAAGGCTCCACAATTTGTTGGGGAAGCTTTTCAGGAACTAGCAAATTATGTGACAGGATTAATGCAAGGCGTTGATGACAAGAGTAAATTCCTTGATATTATTTGGAAATTGTTGATTTTCTATGTTTTAGCTAGTGCTGCAAACTTTATTTATAGTATTTTGTTTACGCAAGTAGTTGGAAAATCAACAAACAGAATGCGTATTGGATTATTTAATAAACTTGAAAAATTGACGATTCGCTTCTTTGATTCGCATCAAGATGGTGAAATCTTAAGCCGCTTTACAAGTGATTTGGATAATATCCAAAATAGTTTGAACCAAGCATTGCTTCAAGTTATTACGAATGCGGTGTTGATGGTTGGCATTTTAATTATGATGTTTCGTCAAAATGTGGAATTGGCCTGGGCAACGATTGCTTCCACGCCAGTTGCCATTTTGATTGCTGTATTTATTATTCAAAAAGCACGAAAATATGTCGATTTACAGCAAGATGAAGTTGGTAAGTTGAATGGTTATATGGATGAAAAAATCAGTGGACAACGTGTGATCATTACCAATGGTTTACAAGAAGAAACGATTGATGGTTTTCTGGAACATAACCAAACAGTGCGTAAAGCAACCTATAAAGGTCAAGTGTATTCAGGTTTACTATTTCCAATGATGCAAGGAATGTCGTTGGTCAACACGGCAATCGTGATTTTCTTTGGTGGATGGTTAGCCTTGAATGGTGATTTAGAACGTTCTGTCGCATTAGGATTAGTAGTAACTTTTGTTCAATATTCACAACAATATTATCAACCATTGATGCAAATTTCTTCTGGTTACAGCATGATCCAATTAGCAATTACAGGTGCGAGAAGACTAAATGAAATGTTTGATGAACCAGAAGAAGTTAAGCCAGTTGATGGGAAAGCATTTGACGGTGTGGAACGAGAATTAGCCTTGAAACATGTTGATTTTGGCTATAAACCAGATAATTTGGTTTTGAAAGATGTTTCGATTAAGGTGAACAAAGGCGAAATGGTCGCTCTAGTTGGTCCAACTGGTTCTGGTAAGACAACGATCATGAATTTATTGAATCGTTTTTACGACGTCAATAACGGTGCGGTTATGATCGATGGGACAGACATTCGTGAATTTGATTTAGATATGTTACGTAAACATGTAGGGATTGTGTTGCAGGAATCTGTATTATTTTCTGGAACGATTCGCGAGAATATTACGTTTGGTAAACCAGAAGCAACAGATGAAGAAGTCGTCAATGCGGCGAAACAAGCCAACATTCATGACTTTATCATGTCACTAGAAAAAGGCTACGAAACGGAAGTTTCAGAAGAAAATAATTTGTTTAGTACGGGACAAAAACAATTGATTAGCATTGCACGGACGATTATTACGGAACCAAGTTTGTTGATTTTGGATGAAGCAACAAGTAACGTGGATACGGTCACAGAAGCAAGAATCCAAAAGGCGATGGATGAAGCAATCAAAGGTCGTACAAGTTTTGTGATCGCACATCGTCTCAAAACAATTTTGAATGCCGATCGCATTGTTGTTTTACGTGATGGGGTAGTAATTGAAGAAGGAAACCATCATGAGTTACTAGCGGAAGATGGCTTCTATGCAGAACTTTATCATAATCAATTTGTATTTGAATGATAATTCAAAAGAACCCCTTTAAACAGGGGTTCTTTTGGTGTTTTATATACTTTTTGTGTTTCCGAGGGGCAAAAAAGGGGCAAATTAAATTTCTATTTTTCCAAGTTTTTCTACTAGTTGGTCTTGCATATTTTTAGTTGTATGAGTATAAATTTTTAATGTTGTTTTTGAATCTTCATGTCCTACACGATCCATAATTGCTTTCAATGGAATTCCTAACTCTGTAAGTAGCGAAATATGGGAATGTCTTAACATATGAGAAGAAACTTTTTTATCTATGTTTAGTTTTTTTGATACAGTTCTTAAAGATTGATTGTACGCTTGAATAGATATCGGAGTACCATTTTTAGAAATGAAAATGTATTTGTTTTTATTATTTTTAATTAATTTGTTTTCTTCAATTAATTGGTCTATGATTTTTTTAGAATTACTTGATAATTCGATAGTTCGATAAGAGCCTGTATTTTTAGTAGTTGTTTTAATTTTTAGCTCGTAATCATAAGTTCCAGAAACTGTGATTTTATTACCATCATAATCAGATTCGGTTAAAGATATCAACTCACCATAACGCAGTCCAGTTAAAAACAAAAACTTAGTTATTAAAGAATAACGTGATTGTTGATATGAACTTTTTTGTTTATTAGCAATCATCTGAATTTCTTCTGTTGACAAATAACCATCTTTTTCTCTTTTTATTTCTTCGTTTGTCTTAGGTTTTCTTGCTAAAGAAACTCCACTTACAGGATTATATTTTAATCCATAACGACGACTAGCAAATTTAAAAATCATTCCTGTAAAAGTTTTTAAATGAATTACATAATTGTATGATAGATTTTTTTCAAAATAGTAATAATCTAGCATATCTTGTATTAGATTGCTATTAACATTTTTTACAAGTACATCATCTTTTATATATTTTGAAATTAATGATAGATAAACCTGAGCTGTTCGATAGGAACTCTCTTTAACAGTTGGCTTATATTTTTCATCCCATTTAGTTTTTAATTCTCCAAAAGTTAGTGGTAATTCTTCATTCCGTTTTATTTTTTCTGCGATTTTTTCATTTAAGAGTAAGGTTGCTTGATTCCAAGCTTGACGTGAGCCGCTAGATAAAGTTACGGATACTTTCTTTTTCTTTTCAGTTAAAGGATCCGTATAACGTTCGGTGTACTTAAATTTTTTGTCATTTATTTTTTCTACCCACATTATTTCTATCCCTTTCGAATGTATGTTCTTGTTGATTGTAAAAGAAAAGCCCGAAGGCTAGTCTTTTTTTGTATTCAAAAGCCTAGCTTTTTCGAGTCTTTTTTGAAAATCTTCAGATGAAGGATGATACATTAAGGCTTGATTAAGTACTTTTATTTCAGAAGAATAGTCTTTTTGTTTTCTATAAATAATAGCTAATCTAGTGAAAATGTTAGGGGGAGGGCAGTTTGAGAACATTTTATCTTTTAAAGCTAATTTTAGTGCAGATTCATAGGCTTTAATAGCATTCGGATAATCTTTATTTTGTTCATACGAGTATCCTACATGTTGATCTTCCACAAAATCGCCAGTAGATTTAAATGGTATGATTTTCCCCTTAACTTGAGTTCTTTTTTTATCTTGGTAAGAATATTTGACATTTCCATTTTTATCAATTGTTTTGAGGGCTTTATGATTTTTTATAATGTATTCATATTTTTCAATTGTTTTTCTACCTAATTCAGAAATAATACATTTTCCAATAATATAATTTTTTGAAATCAAGAAATCGAATTGTTTATGGAAATCAATTCCGTATTCATATAGAAAATATAGTGGGATGTTTTCTTTATTTGTGCGTGGATTGTGTATCCACCACAACATTATGATATGCCCAGGTAATAACCTGTTATTTAATTGTTTCATATTTTCTTTCGGAACTATAACTGAAGGAAAAGTTTCGTATTCAGCTAGTATTCTTTTACACTCTTCTTCGCTAGGTAAAACAGGAATTGTTTCATATTTTTTCTTGATATAAAATTTTTCTAATTGTTTTTTGTGAGATTGCAAATTAGTAAAAAAAATCATAAAACTAAAACTCCTTATTAATAATAACTGTTATAACTATTGAAATCGGCTGTTTCTTCTAAATATTTCCAGTCTACATACCGTTCAGCCCACTTAGGAATACCATGATTATTTAAAAAATTTTCTTTTGTAGGATGTTCCGCTAAATTAGCGCCATAGGTGAGAAATGAAACCATAAAAAAATTTGCTTCAAATTCATCACCTTGGGCAATAAAGCGCATATTATCTTTAGTGAGTTTATCTGCATTATTTTTATGACCGCAACAATGATGTCCTAGTTCATGTATAAATACAGGGTACTCATCTTCTTCCGTGTTTCTACTATTTAGAATAATAATGGAAGCTCGGTTCAAAAGTGAACGAAACCCCAAAATATTTTTTCCCAAATCTTTTTTAAAAACATATACTCCTAGATGATCAGCCAATTCAAATGGATCATTGGTTTCATATTTTTCTATCAGAGAATGGGCAGTTTCTCGAATTAAACGTTTCGACATCGGAAGAGACACCTCACTTGATTAAATCATCATGATTGTTTTTTCGATAATCTTTTCTAGTGAATTTCTTTTTTGCAATAAGCTTGGATTGACGAACAACAAAATCCAAAGCTTCTGCTAATAACTCTGCATCTTCCTCGTCAATTTCCTCGCCATCATTTTTGAAATATCCAATAGTATTTCGGTTACTTAATCCTTCTTTTAGTTCAGTAAGTGTTTTTTGGACATCGCGTTCATTATTGGCTGTAAATTGTGGCGTGTCTGTACGACCTAAAAGATAATCTGTTGTTACATCAAAGTAATCTGCTACTTTTTGTATTTTATCTCCAGATGGAGTACTTTTATTCCAATTTCTCAAACTCCCAGCGCTAAAATCTAGTTTTCTTTCTAATTCTGCTCTGGTCATTTTTTTTTCTTTAATAAGATTGTCAACTCTATCTAAAAGCATTATTTATTCCCCCTAGACTACAAAAAAAGTAAAATTTTGCATTTTCAAGTTGACTTGTGCAAAATATTGCATTATACTTTATTTGTAAGCAAGATATTTACGGCGCATAAAAAGCGAATAAGCAATTACTTAATAGTCTCCCCAGACATAAGCAAAGCTCACATTTTGTGTGCTGTATTTCCTATGCTTACATTATGCAATATATTACATTTTGTGTCAATCTTAAAGTAAAAAAACAATGTAAAATTTTCGTTTTAAAAGGAAGTGATATTTAATGACTTTAAAACAGCAAGTATTAATTGCTTTAGTAAAGAAAGGTTGGAGTCAAAGAGAATTAGCTCGACGAATGGGTATATCAATTACTTATTTACGAGATATCTTTATTGAAAAAAGAAAACCTAAGGAACGTTTAAAACAAATCGAAGAACTTTTGGATATCAAGTTAGAAGTAGATTTTAATGATCAGCCATCAGAACAGGAGGTGTAAAGATGAATCAGAACCAACAAGAATCAAAAGAGACTAGAAGTATATTTAAAGGTTTTAGCTTCAAATATCCACCAGTCTCAAAGGAAGAGTACATTAAAGCGTATGAAGAATACGTTAAGCGTTGTTCGAATTAATAACCATATTCATCAAGCAAATTATTGCTTCTCGCTTCATTTACCATACTCTTATTGAATTCTACAATGATAATTTTAGTGTCTTCGGCTTCGGGCAAAAGTTCAGAATATAAATTGTTAATAGATAATTCTGATTGGATAACTAAAAGATTTGGGAAAATATGAATCCATTTATCTGGTGACAATTTTTCTAATTTAGATCGTAGAGAAACTGCTAATGAGCTATTTGCATCAGTTTCCCAATAAAAAGATATTAAGTATTTTTTCAAAATATTTCACCTCGCTTTCAAACTAATTTTATCAAGAGGTGGATAACAAGACAATAAAGTGGGAGGTGTCAAGATGGTACAGCGTTTGAGCAAAGCGGAGTTTAAAGAGAAGTATAAGTATTCTGAAAGCACTTATCAAAGAAGAATGAAAGAATTTAAAAACTCACGTTTTAGTGAAGGATATAACGCAGTCACTGCTAAAGAAGTGACGATTGATATTGAATTGTATGAGCAGTTCAGAACATGGCGCTCTAAAAATCGTTTTAGAGTTAGAGCTGTTTGTTAGTATCGAAAATTCCACACTTACCTCTCCTTGGAGGTGGTGACGGTAAGAGTCGAAGGAGGGATGACATGGCATATACCTTGCAACAAGAAAATCAAATACTTGGATTGATCAGATGGCGCAGAAAAGCACTACGAGAGGAGCGAGAAGCGCTAAAAAAATCTAAGGAACTGACTGATCGACAAGCGAAACTGATTGAAATCGAGCTTGAAGATTTGCGATTTTTAGAAATGAAAAACAGAGAGGTTAGATTGTGATGGCAAAAGAGAAAATTGAATTTATAAAAACAGTATTTCCAAATGTTGAAAAGATTTTACTTTTTGCAACAGAAGATAACTTAAATAAGTTATTTGAACAAGCACAACAAAAAGTTGATTACGAGTTAATGGAGGCTCAATTTGAATAAAAAAAAGACCGCCGAAGCGATCATTTCTCGTCAGAGCGGCCGGCAAATTAAGGAAGTGAATCAATAATGGAACCTAAAGTAGAACTATCAACGTTAGCATTTGGTGCATTGAAAACACAAATTGAATTAATTCAGCAAAATGCAGAAACAACGATACTAGCTTGCAAAAGTCTCTTGAATACGTTAGAAAGAGCTGAAAAAGCTAGCGGAGTAACTTTTGAGATAGGAGATAATTATAGTCAGAAAAAATGTAAGTCTGAGCAGAGTTGATAAAATCTTTTAGATTATCTATATCCCAGTCTTCATATTTTTTGTAATAGTGTGTTTCATCATTACCAATTTTAAAACCAGCTAAAAAAAGACTTTTCAGTTGAGGAATTTCAATGAACCCGATTGCTTTTTGAACCTTCATTTTTGGTATTGATTCTTTTAAATCTGGCTTTTTAAGAGCTAGGTAATCTTTCAAAAGAATTTCTAGACTTTTTCTGTATCCCATTCCTGCTAATTCGTCTAGGCTTCGTCGTTCAGCAATATCTGATTGACAAAATATTTCAATAAAGCGAGGAGAAATTTTTTCTATTTGCCAAGGGAATTCAAAATTGCTACGAGGGGTGGGAGGATATTTTTTCCGTCTAGCATAGTAGTTATTTGAATCTTTGAAAATATTTTGATGTTCATCAAAATAATAGTAGTGAAAAGATAAATTTTCACAATAGGGACATTTCGTAACGATGAAAGCATTTTTACTACCTAGTTTACCATTATTAGTAGGAACTAATTGACTAGAAATTATATTTAAAGGTACTTCGTTTGCTTTATTGCAAAAACAACATTTATTGGGGAAATCAAATAATATTTCTTTGTTATCTATAAGAATATTCTGTCTGATCATTACAAATTTTCCTTTCTATCTGACCTACCGACCAAATAATCGAGCGACACACCGAAGTAGTCGGCGAGTAAAACAGCTTGTGATAATTTAGGTTCGTTTTCTCCACTTTCATATCGTTGGATTTGCCTAGTAGTTATGCCTATTTCTTTTGCTAATACAAGTTGAGATATGTCAGCTTCTGAACGAAGCTTTTTCAAATTCTCACTAAATGTCGTCATCATATATTCCTCCAAAAAAATAATTGACAACGACGAAAACGTCGCTTATTATATAAATATAAGCCGACGAAAACGTCGTCTTAAATAAGAAAGCAGGGGTTGATGTGAAGAATAAAAAAATGCTAAAACTTCGTACTAAAAAAGGCTTGTCGCAAGTGGAAGTTGCAAAACAAGCCGGTATATCAACTCGTCAGTATCAGAGAGTTGAAGCTGGAGAACATCTACCAAATGTCGCTCCGGCAATTAAAATCGCAAAGCTATTAGGAACAACTGTGGAAGAGTTGTTTACCTAGAGTATAGCACATGACTTATCTAGGAGGAAGAATCAAATGGCAGAAATGGCAAAGAAACACCAGCTAATTATCGAATATGAAGATGTAGCTGATTTAAGAGCTAAGTTGAAAGAAGAACAACGCAATTTAATCGGTACTCGCACGTTTGATGTGTTTCGACCAGTTGCTATCCAAAACGAGGAAATAATCGCAATCAATAAACAGTATTTTACTGAAGATGATTTTGATAAAACAATGTTTGAACCACTGAGAGCAATCTATGTGGTTGAAGGGAAATTTTTAACTGAATCTACAATCCACGAATCATTGAAAAAAATAGCATTGAATGTTTTCGGTGTTACCAAGAACAAGGATTTAACACAAGAGCATTTATCACAAGTACAAGAAGTTTATCGAACATTTAAAGAAGTCTTTTTGTATCTATATGAGGAACGTATTAACAAAATAAGAAAGGAATTCTCAAGGGGGAATTTGAATGATTAAAATCAATACGCTTTGGATTGCATTATTTGTCTTTATGCTTGTAGTAATCTCAAACGCTAATTTGTTTGCAGGTTGTTTATTTGCAGGGATGATTACTTTGTTAAGTTTATTAGAAGATTTCACAAAGAAATCAGGTGCTAAGCATGAATGATTTTGCACAGTCGTTAGACAACTATATAACTGATCCTGATTGGGCTAAACCACCTTATGAAGCACCAATCGATGAGGAGGATGAAGATGAATCATTTTGAAGGACATGATTTGGAGTGGATAACAAAAAAAATCGAAAGCTTGGAACAAGCGAAGAAACATTGGCTTGATAAATATGATCTTGAAATTGCACAGCTAACAGAAAGAAAGAACCGTGTATGTGCAGATTTACAAAAAGAAATTGATGAAGCAGTAGCTATCCAAATACAGTTGATGGGCAATGCGGAATTAGTCGAAACCAAAAGTTTTGTTTTGACGATGAAGCCTGTCGATTTGCGTAAGCCATCGCAATTTAAATTACAACCATCAAAAGTAAAAGAAGAGAAGGAACAATTTATTCAGTATCTTCGAAATGCACATCCTAAATTGGTTAAAGAATCAACCGAATACAAACCAAAGCAACTAGACATTAAAAAGTTGATTGCTGACGGTGTGTTTCAATTAACAGATGATTGTCGAGTCGTTGATGACAACGGTTGTTTTATTCCTAATTTAACGGTTGATATCAAAGAGCCGGAAGTAAAAGTGAAGGTGAAGCAGGTATGAAATTCTATCCAAATGGAACAGTACCAAAACAAGCGAATATGTATTTTATTTACGGTGATGGCGGTACAGGGAAAACTTCACTAGCAAAACAGTTTGAAGGCAACAAAATGCTTTTTAGTTTTGATTTATCAACGAACGTGTTAATCGGGGAAAAAGATATCTCTGTTGTTCAGTTAGAAAGTGGAGATGCACCGAATATCCAATCGCTAATAGATAAGTGGGTACTAGGCGCATTGATGAAATCAGAATATGAAGTGATTATCTTAGACAACATGACTGCGTTACAAAATTTAGTACTGGAAAATATTGATGGAGCTTCAAGAGATGGACGTCAAAATTATCAAAAATTGCAACTATGGTTCAGACAATTGGGTACTAAATTAAGAGAGAGCAATAAAACGATCTATGCCACTGCACACCAAGTTGATAATGGTGCCAGCGGATTAGATGGTAAAGGGCGCTTTAGTCCAGATATGAACGAAAAGACTTTTAATGCTTTTACATCGATGTTTGATTTAGTCGGTCGTATTTACATTGATGACGATAAACGTTTGATTGATTTAAATCCGGAAAACGGGAATCATGCAAAAAATAGAATCGATGATCGCAAGCTTATCGAAGCGAAGGAACTAATAACTAATTATCAGGAAGAAGGAATTTAATATGGCGCTATTTGTAGTAGATTCACAAAATGTTTTAGGTAAATCAGTAAAGGAAGCAGGAAGCTATAATGTGAAAATTCTTCCTGACTCTGAATGTAAAAGAACGAAAGAAACAAATAATGACATGGCTGTATTCAACTATGAAGTAATTGATGGGAAATACAAAGGTGGAAAAATTCTTTACGACAACGTCGTATGGGATAACAACGATATTGAATTTTCTACTAAACGATTTAATACAATTTTAACAGCAATTGGAGTACCAGACGGAACAGCAATTGATAGCATTCAACAATTAGTCACTGCTGCAAAAGGTAAAACATTAAATATTACTGTTGATTGGAAACACAGTGATTATAACGATCGATGGAATTTATCTGTGAAAGCTTATAACAAACTTGATGAAGAAGGAAGTAAGCCTAACGGTGTAGAACGTCCTAACGGTAACGAAGCAAACAAAAACACATTTGTGCAACAACATTCAAATGATACATTTGCAGGTAGTTCTACGATAGATATTTCGGATGATGACCTTCCCTTTTAATCAACAAACGACATTATTTGATTCACTGAATCCACCACTATAGCGAGAGATTTTTCTCTCGCTTATCTAAGGAGGGAATAGCATGAATGATAGTTACTTTCCTCATGATAGCAATGCAAGAAATTCAGACAAATTGATTCCTGTGAGAATGAAATACGGTGCTGAAGGTTATGGCATTTATTTTATGATTTTAGAACGTCTTCGTGAAGAGAAGAACTACATGAGTATCAAAGATTACAATACGTTAGCCTTTGATCTTCGTGTAGATACCTCAAAAATAAAGGCTATTGTCGAAGATTTCAGGTTATTTGCCTTCACCGAAAATGGTGAGTGTTTTTACTCCGAAGGATTCAACAAGCGCATGGAGATTAAAGATGCCAAATCAAGAAAGCGATCAGAAGCAGGGAAAAAGGGTGCAAGCAAAAGATGGCAAAAAAATAGCAATGCTATAGCAATGTCATCAGATGAAAATAGCAAAAATGAAAATGCTAATGCGATTGCTACAGAAAAAAATAGCAAGGAAAGTAAAGGAAAGGAAACAAAAGAAAAGGAAAGTAAAGTAAATAAAATAATAGATTATGAAGAAGATATGGGCGTGTACGAGTTCATTCAAAAATCTTGGGGGAAACCGCCTACTGGTGTTCTGCAAGGTGCATTAGGTCCATGGATACGTAAATGGGGATCAGAAATGATTTTATTTGCTTTTCAATCCGCTTATGAGTATGGCGCGGAGATGCGGGGATTAAACAAATATGTGGGTAGAATTCTTGATACGTGGAAGTCAAAGAATGTTTCTACGCTACAGGATGCAGTCAAAGCGAAAGAAGATTGGGAAGCGAAGAATAAACAAAAGAATTTCTCTAATTCTAAACCTATTCGGAATGTAACACGAAAAGAACCTACCCCCAAATGGTTAGCAGACTATGAAGAACAAGAAAGGCTCAGAAAAGAAAGAGAAGCACATCAATATGACGATGTCCCTTTCTAAACGTGAGGTGATACTTTGAAAGAATATAACTATCTCAAGCTGTTAAAAAAACTGGGGGAATGTAAACAAGGTGATGAACGTCGATGTTTGCAAGCAGTTTATAGCCAGCTAAAAGATTTAACCGAAGACCAAATAAAAAATGATCGCTCGAGCTGGAGCAAGTTACGTGTTTACTATGCGCTATACGTAGATCCTACAAAGCTAGAACGTGTCCTTGAGAAGCGAGAAGATGGGCTTCATACACAAAAGAGGAAGTATTCCCTTTTAACATTCGATGAGTGTTACCGAGGGTTACAGAAACATTTGGAAGCCCAACAAAAAGGAGTGGTCGTGTAGGTGGGACAGCCAAAACAAACAGGTGGGACACCTAAGAAAAGACCGAGATTTTCTCTTGATAATGATACGATCGAACAACTCGCTTGGATGCATGAGGAAGATACTAAAAAGGCAAAACATCGAATCTATCCATCGGATACGTTGAAGAAAATCATTAACGAAGCGTATACAGTACGCAGAGCATTTAGAAATTAGTTATTGGAGGTTTGAAGATGAACAGAAAAAAGAATTTTATTCCAGAAGTTGATCAAGAAGTCGAATGCTTCTGTTGCGATTCAAATAGAGAAACACCATGGCTTTATCCATTTTCGGGATATGTAAAACATGTTTATGACAATTCAGCGATGGTAACGATTGATAGTACTCACCCAAAAGATGATTACCTAGTGATAGAACGTGGTGGAAGAATGATTGTTCCTTTCACAGAAATGAGGGCATCGAAATGAATGGTTTAAAAGGTTTACTAGATATCACATCATTATTTTTAGGATGTGGGCTTATTTTGGCAGTGGCAATGCTTGTATTAGCAGGAGTAGTCAAATTAGGCGTACTACTTTGGCAAATGATTTTTTAGGAGAAAGAAAATGTTAGCAATGAAAATCGAAAACTATCGAATCACTGAAACGAGTGATTGTAAAAATATTGTATTATCGCGAGTCATTCTTGATGAAAAAGGGGATATCCAATATACCGAAAGTGACAAAGGTGAAAAAATAGAATCTACTTCGTTTATTGGGTACTACCAAACATTAACCACGTGTTTAAGAGCCATACAACGCGACTATGTGATGAGAGAAGGTCACGTGATAAAAAGTATTATTGAGTATAAAAATGCGCTTGAGCGCATCACCAATGAGTTTGAAGAAGCATGTGAAATTCAGGAGGAAAAACAATGGACGAACTAATCGCAAAAGTAGAACAGTGGGCAAAAGACAAAGGATTAGATCAAGCTGATCCAAAAGCACAATTTTTGAAAGTTGCGGAAGAATTCGGGGAAATCGCTTCTGCGATGGCAAGAAGTAATGACGAGCTGTTTAAAGACAGCGTAGGAGATGTCATTGTTACGCTGATTATTCTTTCGATGCAAAAAGGAACAAATGTACAAGAATGTTTAGAACTAGCGTATAACGAGATTAAAGGACGAACTGGAAAGATGGTAGATGGTGTATTTATTAAATCAGAGGACTTGGAGGAACAGCGATGAATAAACAAGAATTGATTGCTGAACTGACTAAGTATGTAAAAAGATATGAAGATGAAATGGATGAATACGATCAAGGGCGATTTGGTGCTTACAAAGTGGCTTTAGCTTTAACTAGACAACTAGACGAACCACAGAAGCCAGTTGTGCCGAAGTTTGTGGCAGGTTGGATCGAAAAAAGTACAGACAATTTAACAAAAGCTGAAAAAATAGCGTATTTAATCAAATCAAAAGATGGTGATTCATATTATTTCTGTGATTGGTTTGTACGAGATGGCATAGTGACGCAAGAACAAGGAGAAGAATTACTCGCTTGGGTAACGAGACAATCATATGAAACACAATTGAGCTTGTACAACGGATACGAGGTCGAGAAAGAGCCGTTGTATTATGTGAAGTTCTCTGATCTTAGACACTCATCAAGTGATAATGTTTATGGATTAAAAAAAACGTTGAATGGCGAAATAAGAGTTAGTGTTTTTGATAAGCGAGAAATCGGTAAAACAAAAGATTCACAACTCACTGAACAAGAAATCAAAGCAATTGATGAAAGATACTGGCCATTTGCCGTGCCGGTGGAAGAGGTAGAAGGATGAGTAAGACATTAAAATGGCTTGAAGAAGAATCATATAGACTTGAAAAAGAGTGTAATGAGAATAGCAATCTATATAAAACAGTAAATCATAGCTTTTTAGAAGGTTTTAATTATGCGCTAGCAAATATTCAGGCGCTAGAAGAAATAAAGATCAACAATAACCAGAGAATCGTGTTGAAGTGGTTGAAAGAGAATACTTGTAAACGTAAAAAGCCTGTCTATCCGATGAATTTAGTAAGAAAATTAGTTGCAAAAATGCCTGCAGAAATTGTTAGTCACTACAATCATTTAAGTGATAGAGAAGAATTTGAAGTCCTAGTAGCGTTCGCAGAATGGGGATTGGAACAGGAGGAAGCAAAATGAATGAACTAGCAATGTTAGTTTTTGTTGTAGTGCTATTTGGACCATCAATAAAAATTTCTGATTCAAAAGGATACACTCGTTTTATTTGCAAAGGCTTATTAATTGCGTTCATTGAAAAAGCAATCAATATGGTGAATCAGTATTCGGATAAATAAAAAAGACAGCTGACCACTAGCTGTCTACAGAATATTGAAGAATAGAGTTGCCTGTTTTCCGTCAGACAACTCCGCTTGTATATGGTATAACGAACGTTTAAATTCGCTATTCAATGATTTTATCATAAAAAAGGCAAATAAAAAAAGCCGGATTCCTCCGACTGATTAAACAGGCTAATTTTTACGGACGAACTAGTAACCAGATGATAGCTCTGACTGACGCTTTGCATCCACTATTGCATCACTCATTTTATCAAAGTGATTGATGTCAATATCATAGATAAAGAGGTTCATTTTCATAGATTTGATCTCTTTTAAGTTTAATACAGAAATTGATTTGACCACAGTGTCTGTTAATTGTTTATTGAAATTTGCTTTTTCTAAAGTAGAGAAGATTCGATAATTTGCGATATATACATTTAAAGGGTAAAAATTTGCCATAACGATTCACTTCTTTCTTGGTACTTCTCCAGTATAACACGAATGAGATATGTATGAGATCTAGTTATAAAACATATGAAAAACGTAAGAATATTAGCTGGGAAAATAAAAATTAAATATTAAAAAAGCACCAAGTCAAAGCTCAGCGCTTAATATTATCTAGTCAATGACATTATAGCATAAAAAAGGAGCGATTTGACTTGATGCAGTTACTACGAGAGGTAGATTTCAGACAGACAAGATGCAATGCGAGAGATGTACTTAAAAACTTTAGACGTTTAGAGCGACTCGCTGGTCGCTCTTTGGTAGATATTAAGTCTCCGATTATTACGGATATGCCACGGTCACCGAAACACGGCAATAAAACAGAAGATGCAATGATCCAATTAGCAGATGCTGAAACAGAACGAAATGCGATTCTAGGAGCTTTAATGGCACTTAGTTTGATTAGCCGACAGATACTTTATTATAGTTTCTGCGACGTTGAAAAGCATTCAAATTATGAAATCGGTCAATTGATTTGCGGTTACGGAGAGAAAAATGTAGAGAAATTAAAATCCAATGCACTAATTGAATTTGCAGAAGCGTATAAAAAAGGAGCGTTGATTGCTTATCTATAATTTTGTAGGGTTTTTATAGGGATTTTGTAGGGAAAGTGTAGGGGGTTTGAACGATTTAACGTGATATTATGATAGTGTCGAAAGATTAGAAAACAGGATCGACAAAATAAACGAAGGGAGGTAGTCTCCCTCATCGTTAGTAGCTTCTTCTTGAATAGTCATAATCAACTAAAAACTACTCACGCATACGTTTTATCTATGCGATTGTGACTATTCTAAATTTAAGTTTTATTTGTTAAAATATTGGCTTTTTTCAAAGTAAGAGGTATCTTTATTTTGAAGGAGGTGAATAAAAATGAATCTAGAATTGATTGATAGCTCTCAAGAACCGCATCCAGGCTATGGTGCTGGCCCTGGTTATATAATCCATATGGAATACAAATGCCCATGTGGAAAAGGGACTGTAACTTACGACAAAGATGATATACCTGGTTTTCGTGATAAGAGCACATGGGTTAACTGTGATGAATGTAGTAAAAAGTATATAATAAATAAAGGAACTGCTACTCTTAAGTAATAATTTAAAATTTGTTTGTTAAGGATCATCTCGACTTGAGGTGATCTTTTTGTTTTACATAAAGGAGGTTATGCAATAAGAAACTACTGGTATGTATCACTATCAAATAAATATCCTCATCCGAATGATGATGACCCAATTCGTGCAGTACAGTCTGTTCAAATAAAAAATAAATACTCAATCATCGAAATGACGAGAGAAGCTACTCCTTTCGAGTTAGACAGCTGTCGTTTAGTTTACTGTGGTCACGGCTATTTTGATGAAAAAAACATTCAAACGAACATTGATAGATATCTGAGGTGAAAAGATGCAACTTAATTAAGTTGTCGATTTAAAGATATTGATTGAAGCTGACCTTATGTTGAAAGACATTGATGATTGAGAGATAATCAATATGAAAATAAGGGAGGTTACTAGATTGAAAAATAATTTTATCAAAGAAGACGATCAAAGTATTAAAGATTATGAAAAAGTACTAAAAACTATTGCAAATAAGATACCAGAAGTAGAAGAACCTTTGCATTATATGGTTTCAACAGACATCGGCTTTGAAATTTTAAATTTAAAAATATCTATCAATATTTTATTAGATAAAAAACATTATACAGGTATTTTATCTCTAACACGGATAATGTTGGAAAATTGTATTTACTTAAAATATATTCTGAGTAAAGATTCATTTAAAAGAAGTAAAGCATATCAATTAAATACTTATAGAGATATGGAAAAACAATACAATGCTCAAAAAAATAATAAAAGGTTAGAAAAAATGCGCGAACAAGATCCATCTTTAAATATACAGATTGATCTGTATGAACAAAATAAATCTGAAATTACTCAATATTTAAAAGAACTTGACTCACTTTACGGACATAAATTGGTGCCCTGGTATAATGATGACGGAAAGACAAAAGGAATATATAAGTTATTTGAACGTTTAGGTAAATCCGATTGGTATGATGGCATATATAGATATTTATGTATGGAAGCACATGGTAATAACGGATTAAAACATTTTGAAATGTCAGATAATGGCAATACAATATTGAGATCAACTACATTGGATGAAACAAAAATTAGTAGTATAACTTGTAGCATTCTCGATGAAACAATAAGAGAATTAACAAATTTGATTATTTAGAAAAACAAAACTCAACCTAAAAAAGATTGTGAGGTGGTGTGGTTTGAATGGCAAGGCAACGCGATCCAAGACGTGATAAAGCTTTCGAATTGTTTAAAAAGTCTAATGGAACAATAACTAATCGAGAAATTTCTGAAAAGTTATCTGTCCCAGAAAAAACTATTTCAGCATGGAAATCACGTGACAAATGGAATGAAGTACTGCAAAAAGATGAATGTAGTACTTCAAATAATCCTTGTAGTACTACAAATAAAGGTGGCGCACCTATTGGCAATCAAAATGCCAGAGGGAATAAAGGCAATAGCCGAGCATCACCTCCAGTAGGGAACAAGAACGCTTTGAAAACTGGTGAGTATGAAACCATATTTTTTGAGACACTAAGTGATGAAGAGAAGGACATCTATTCTAGTCTGAATGATGATCCTTCTTTTGTTTTGTCTGAAGAAATACGTCTACTTAAGATAAGACAATTTCGTATGATGAAGAGAATCCAGCAAGCCGAGGCTGGTTTAAACGATGAAGAAATCGAACGTCTGCAACAGTTAAGGAAAATCAAAACGCCGATTGAAAAAGACGGTAAAAAGCTAGAAATTAAACGAGAGGTTATGCAAGATGTTCAAGTTAGCAGAAAAACACATCGTAAAATTGATGACATTCTTTCAATTGAAGATTCATTAACTCGGATTAGCAAGCAGTTAGCTAAAGCTATTAAGCAGTTAGAAGATATTACATTGAACGAAACTAGAAGAGGTTTACTTGAACGACAAACCGAAAAGATTTCTGCTGAAATTAGACGTCTACAAATTCAAAATGGTGATATTAGCCATGAAGAAATTGGAGATGATGGTTTCATGAATGCTATTAAAGAAACTGCAACTGATAGTGAGGTGTGGGACGATGACAACATCGAAACGTAGACCTAAAACGTCAGTTGTTTTTAAATTTACCCCTTTTTCTAAGAAACAAAAGCAAGTTTTATCTTGGTGGGAAAACCCTAAATATAAAGATAAAGAAGCAATCATTTGTGATGGTTCTGTACGTGCAGGTAAAACAGTTATTATGTCGTTGTCATATATCTTTTGGGCAATGGAAAGTTACGATGAAGAACAGTTTGGAATGGCTGGCAAAACGATTGGGTCATTAAGACGTAATGTGATTAGACCATTAAAGAAAATGCTTCGCGGTCGTGGCTATGCTGTTAAAGACAACCGCACAGACAATATTTTGGAAATCATCAAAAATGGTAAGACAAACTATTTCTTTTTATTTGGTGGTAAAGATGAAGCATCACAAGATTTAGTACAAGGTTTAACAGCTGCAGGGTTCTTTTTTGATGAAGTAGCCCTTATGCCTCAATCATTCGTTAACCAAGCGACAGCTCGTCTATCAGTAGAGGGCGCTAAGTCATGGTTTAACTGTAACCCAGCAGGTCCACATCACTGGTTTAAATTAGAATGGATTGACAAGCTAACTGAAAAACATGCTATTCGGATTCATTTTGAAATGGAAGATAATCCTTCTTTAAGCGCAAAAGTAATTGATCGCTATAAGAGAATGTATTCAGGCGTGTTCTACGATCGTTTTATTCGCGGGCTGTGGGTACTTTCAGAAGGAATTATTTTTGATAACTTCAATAAAGATACGATGGTTAAGGAACCTCCTGCAAATACAACAGCAACTCAATACTATGTGTCTATAGACTATGGTACACAAAATGCCACAGTCTTTTTATTATGGGCTAAATATGATAAGCAATGGTATTGCATTGATGAGTATTATTATTCAGGTCGTGATTCATCGAGACAAAAAACAGATGAAGAATACAGTAGAGAATTAAGAGAGTTTGTTGGAAATAAAAAAGTAAAAGTTATTGTCGATCCATCCGCTGCATCTTTTATTGCACAGTTGAGAAAAGAGGGATTTACAGTAATAAAAGCGAAGAATAATGTTTTAGATGGTATTAGGGCAACACAAGTTGCAATGAATAAAGGAACTATCTATTTTTCAAGTAAATGTAAAAATTTATTTACAGAAATTTCTTCTTATATTTGGGATGAAAAAGCAGCCGATAGAGGTGAGGATAAGCCAGTTAAACAATACGATCACGCTTGTGATGCATTGAGATATTTTGTATATACAGTAATTTTCAAAGCTCAAGGTATTAAATTACAAAGTGTAAAGGGGGTTATTTGATGACAGAAGAAGTAAGTAGACCAAACACTGAGGGGAAAATACGTGAATTCGTTGACCTTTTAGGAAATCGTGTATTTTATTGTGATAAAAACGCAGAGATTAATGAACAGTTAGTGGACAAATATATCAATAAGCATCGAAAACTAATCGGATTTTACGAGGAGCTGGAAAAGCTCTACAACGGTCAACATGACATTTATTATCAAAAAAACAAAGGGATTGGAAAACCTGATCATAGAATTGCGGTTAATTTTGCGCGTTATGTTGTAGATAGTTCCGCAGCTTTCTTTAACGGTAAACCAACAAAGATTACTCATCCTGATGGTGAGATAAAAGAATTTGTCCAAGATTTTCGTAAAAGAAACGAGGAAGAAGACAACGATGCAGAGCTTTCTAAGCTAACTGCTATTTATGGACATGCTTATAAGCTTTTATATCAAAACGAAGAAGCAGAAACATGTGTGACATATCTAAAACCTACACAAGGGTTTATCGTTTATGCAGATGATTTATTAAAAGCACCTATGTTTGCAGTTCTATATAACAAAATGACAAGAGATGAACTAACAGCGACTGTTTACCCACAAAATAGCACAGAGACGTTTATTTTTACGAAGGACAAGACTTCCAAACGATTGGAGCCTAAACAAGGACTAACTGTTTTTCAGAAAGCTTTGTCATATTTACTAGGTGGAAAAGAGGCAATCACTAATCCATACGGTGAAGTTCCTATGATTGAGTTTATGGAAAATGATGAACGACAAGGACGTATTGAATCGGTGTGGTCTCTGATTAACAATTACAATGAAGCCTTATCAGAAAAAGCAAATGACGTGAGTTATTTTGCAGATGCCTACTTAAAAATGATAGGTGTAGATTTATCGAACGAAGATGTTTCTGCTTATTTGCGTGACAACAGAGTGATTAACAGCGCTACACCTTTATCTGAAGGAGAAACCGTAGACATTAATTTTTTGGATAAACCTAGTTCTGATACGACACAAGAAAATTTATTAGATCGACTAGAACGTCTGATTTATCAAATGTCGATGACTTACAACGCAAATGATGAAAGTTTCAGCAATAATGCTTCAGGTATCTCGTTAGAATTTAAAATGCAAAATCCTAGAAATCTAGCACAAGCGAAAGCTAGAAAATTCAAAAAAGGATATGCACAAATGTATAAAATGATTTTTTCATTACCTACGAATGTGTCTGCAGCCAAAACAAAGGAATGGTTTAATTTAGAATATAATTTTGAATTCAATATTCCTAGAAATATTAGAGATGAGGCAGAAACCGCACAAAAACTTGAAGGTATCGTTTCAAGAGAAACGCAATTAGGCGTATTATCGATTGTCCCTGACGTGACTCAAGAAATGGAGCGTATAAAAGATGAAGAGACGAAAGAACGTTTAAATCCTCAAATTGATTTTGCAAAATTTACTCAAACTACGGAGGAAGTGACCGAAGAACATGAGTAATTATTGGGCTGATCGTGAAGCGAAACATATTGAAGAAATGTTAAGACGGCACATAAGTTATGAACAGGAAATTCACAGACGTTATAAACAATTGTGGGTAAAGATAGAATCAGAAATAGAACAATTCTATTCAAATTATGCTGGAAGGGAAAAAATTTCTATTGAAGAAGCAAAACGACGTGTAAGTAAACATGAAGTTCAGGCTTTTGCTAATAAAGCAAAATTCTATGTACAAACTAGAGATTTTTCAAAAGAAGCAAATGATCAGCTCCGGTTATATAACTTAACAATGAAGGTAAATCGCTTAGAATTGTTGAAATCAAGTATTGGCATCTATTTAACCGATAATACAAATCAACTACAGACTTATTTTAATAATCAGTTGATGAGTGAAGCAGTTGCAGAATTCAAACGACAAGCAGGAATTTTGGGTGAGTCAATTCTTTCTGAAGAAACTTATCGAAAATTTGCGAAAGCAATTATTGATGGTTCATTTCATAATGCGACATTTTCACAGCGTTTGTGGTTGAATCAAGATATTTTAAAAGCAAATATTGATCGATTGCTTACAGTTGGTTTAATTGCAGGCAAACATCCTGATATTTTAGCTAGAGAATTACGTAAATTAGTAGTAATTGATAGTTTGAGAGGAAAAGAGACTGCAGATTATGTGGCTAGAAGATTAATGATTAGTGAGTCTTCTAGAATTCAAAGCGAGATACAAAAGCAAAGTTACGAAAAGTACGGGTATGATGAATATAATCTAATCGTAGAGCCAAGCGCTTGTCCAATTTGTGTAGGAATAGCAAGTGCCAACCCACATAAAGTTTCAGAAATGATCGCAGGAAGCAATGCAAGTCCTATTCATAACTGGTGTCGGTGTAGCACTGCGCCAGCATATAAAGATGAAAAGTCTAACAAACGTTAGTCTTTTTTTATTGCCTTCTTACTGCTTACAGGCGTTAAAGAGGAAGCTGTTTCGATTGATAGGCGTAACTTATTAAATTTCGATTGGTCACGTAATGACTGGAGGAAACAAAATGAAAGCCAATAAACGTTTATTATTACCGATGAAACTACAATTTTTCGCGGATGATTCAAATCCTAATGGTCAAAATCATGATGATCAAAATAGAGGTTCTCAGAATCAAGAAGATGAAAATCCAGACGGAAAAGAAACAGGAAAAACCTTTACTCGTGATGATGTTGCCAAGATGGTTGCAGCAGAAACTAAAAAAGCGGTGGAGCAAGCAAAATCTGACTGGGAAAAGCAAAAATCTTACGAGCAAATGACTGCGGAAGAACGTATTAAGGCAAAAGAACAAGAAGCTACAGAAAAAGAAGCGCTAGCGGAAAAACGAGAAAAGGAAGCACAAGCTCGTATTGACCGTTTAACGCGTGCTGAGTCTGTCCGCAATGATTTATCCGAAAACGGACTTTCCGACTACGTAAGTGCTTCACAAGCCGATTTGTTGCTTGTGAAAGATACAGATGAGGATACAAAGAAAGCAGTAGATGAATTAAAACAAATTATTTCAAAAGCAAGAGACGGTATCCAAAAAGAATTATTAAAAGGTCAAGCAGTAAATGTTGCTACAGTAACGAAAGAAACTGATTGGCGCAGTAATTTAGCTAAAAATTTAGAAAAGAAATAGGAGATGAAAAATTATGCCAGTTATTTTAGATAGCAAAGACTTAAAAGAAATTGATAAAGAATTTGCTTCAGGTTCGCAAGTCTGGGATTTATTAAAAGGTGGAGCTTCTGCAGTAACTGAAGCGGATTTTGTAGGTGCAAAAGAAGTCCGTATCAACAAAATGAAAGGTTTTACTGCTAGTGATTATAAACGTAATGAAGACAATAAACGTTCAAAAATTGACGTAGCAAAAGAAACGTTCAAATTAGAGAAAGAACGTTGGTTTGGTTATGATTTAGACACCTTAGATCAATCAGAAAATGCTTCCTACGAAGTTCAAGCGCTTGTGGAAGAGCATACTCGTTTAATTGCGATTCCTGAAAAAGATCGAACTGCTGTACAACGCTTATTAGAAGCGGCATTTGCTGATGCTGCGGATGATGATAGCGAAGGGAAATACGTTGGAAAAACGGTAAAAGAAACCATTACTACGGAAAACTCTTTGGTTTCTTATGATACGGCAGAAGCCTACATGACAGATGCAGAAATTGTTGGTCCGTTTATTATGTTTGCATCTACTGACTACTATTCAGCATTAAAAAACGCAAAAGGTGTTTCAAAAACATTTACTACGAATGAGCAACAAATTTCAGGTATTAACCGTAAAGTTGCGCAGTTAGACGGTTCAGATACTATTATTCAAAAAGTTGCAAAATCTCGTTTGCAGGTAGATTCTACAAAGAAAATTAATTATATTCTTGTTCCTTTGGAGGTTTGTTCGCCAGTTGAAAAATACAACTCTATTGATCTAATTCCAGCTTCACAAGACCGTGACGGCTACAGAGATACCATCAAAGGATTAAACTATTACGATGCTATCGTAACTGAAAAAGCTCGCCCTGCCATTTACGTCTCTTACGATTCAAAGTAAGCGCCCCGACCGTTAAAAAGGTAACAACAACGGTAGATGGGGCAGTTATTGAAGTAGAATAGTAGGTGAAAAAATGAACCTTAATGATTTCCGCCTTTTATTAGATATTTCAGAAGAAACATTTAATAAAGATAAAGAAAAAATCAGAAAAATTATAGAAATGACTGAAAAACAGTTGCTTATAAAGCTTAAAGCTAATGAGATTCCCGATAAACTAGATTACATCGTGTCTGCTGTAGTGGTTAAACGATATAATCGGTTGGGGTATGAAGGAATGGAACAACATTCCCAGTCAGAAGAAACCATTTCCTATAATTTAGATGATTTTGGAGAATTTCAAAGTGAAATCAATGATTATCTTGAAGAAAAAGGACTAACTAGAAAAAGAAAGGTATCATTTTTATGAGAACCTGTATTAATTATTACAACAAAAAACATGAATTGATTTCGGAAAACTTGATAGGTAGTGTAACCGAAGTTGGAACAGAAAAACAAATGACCATTTTTCCTACTGTAAAGGAGCAAATGGTCATTTTTCGTTTTAGAGATCGGATTACGATGCGATCTGGTTTTCTTGAATATTATGACGATGAAGAAAATAAATTAAAAAAATTTACGATTGTCAAAAACCTAAAAGTCAGTAAAGGAACAACAGTGTACGGAAGTGAGTATCGATGACTTACCGAGTAGATATTTCAGGAATTGACGATTTAATCGAAACAATTGAAGAAGCAAAAAAGATGGACGATGTAAAAGCAATTGTAAAAAATGATACTGCCTATATGGCAAATCAAATTGCAAAAGAAACACCAGTCAAAAGTGGATACTTAAAACGAAGTGAGACACCTTCTATTAAAGATGACGGAATGACTGGCGAAGTCGAAGCAATGGCTGATTATTCACCCTATGTAGAGTATGGAACGCGTTATATGTACGGACGTTTCTATATGAAAAAAGGGCATGCGGCAGCTGCTAAGAGATTCATCAACGATATGGAGGCGTTAGTAAAATGACCTTTAAAGACCCGTATTCTGAATTTTACGAAGCACTATTTGTCATTTTGGAGCAAGCAGGCTATGAAACCTATGCACATTTACCAGATGATGAAGCTTCTTATCCGTTTGTTTTCTTAGGTGAACAATGGTCTAAGGATAGACAAACAAAAACAAGAACGTTAGGTTCAACAAATATTATAATTCATGTTTATGATCATGACGATAAACGACGAGAATTAAATCAATTATTATCAAATGTGCGAAAAATCGTTTATGAATTACGTCAGACTAAGAATTTTACTTGGTTAGTAACAGAAAGTAGTACAGAGATCATTTATGAAAATACAACAAATTTTGGGACGAATCTTGCACATGGCGTACTTGATATAACATTAGAATTTGAATAAGAAAGAAGGAAAAACGCGATGGAAAAAGCAACTCAAGGTAAAAAAATCAAATTGATGTTTCGGCTAACCCGTGAACGTGCAACAACAGCAGCAAAGTTGCTAGCTTTAGAAATTTCACACGAATATAAGTCAGAAACAAAAACAGACACGCAATCAACGAAAGACGGAAATGTTCCTACATCGGGAATGCCGTCAGCTTCTATTGAAATGGAATTTTTACGAACAGGTACAGAAACCTATAACATGTTGAAATACGCTTATCGTAACGGTTTAGAAATTGATGTATGGCGCATTAATTTTGATAAAAAAGATCCAAAAACAGGAAAATATGAAGCAGAATTCGGCACAGGTTTGTTGGACTCATTTGGAGATTCTGCAGAATCTGATTCGAATTCAAGTATCAAACCTACATTAGTTTTAAATGGTGATTTAGTAGATGGATGGGCAACGGTTGATACTGAAAACGAAGAACTTGCACGTGCTTTCTTCTATGACACAGTGGCTGGAGCAGAACCAGAAGAACCAGTAGAAAAATACACCCCACAAACAATTGAAGTGCCTAAAGTTGAAAGTGTAACGCCGACATCAGATGGTGCTGTTGTAAAAGTGAAGGAGGAAGAATAATCATGGCAAATAATTATCGTATTTATAAAGGTAGTGAAAAAGTGGTCGAAGGAGCAAGTCCATTAACAATTACTGGACTTAGTGCGGGAGCAAAAGTAACAGCAGGAACGTATCATATTGTACGTGTGCAAGATGATAAAGAATCTGAAAAAGTAGCTATTCCTGCTTTTACTGTACAATCATGACATTCTTTTATGAATATGATAGATAGAGCGGAAGTGAGGTGATTAAAATGAGCGGATTTTTTGAAAAGTTTCGAATCTATAAAAAAGCGGGAAGAGTTTTGGTAAGTGAAGGAGGCTCACCACTACGAATTTCTAAAATATTATCAAATACGTCGATAGCAACTGGTGAGTACATTTTAGTTGGCGTTTATACTATAAACGGTAAAGAAAAAGAAACTGTAGAAATAGAGATTCCATCATTTAAAACAGGTCTGATTACTCCAGATGTTTACTCTATAGGTAGTAATTACGTTACAGGAAAATATGAAGGGATAACGCCAAACAAAATCAGTTTAATTGTAAATGATGAAAGGCAACAAATAGTAAAACTATCAGAAGAATTAACTTCTAAAAAACAGTTTAGGTATTATAAACAGGGGATTAAGACTTCTGATCGAGTAAAAGTTACTTTATATTATGAACATTTAGAATTAGGTACTTCTGATGTTGTATTACAATCTGCTTACTCTATGAATATGACTGCTAATGAAATGAAAGCTAAATTAGATGAAAAAAACATAGAATATAAAACATCTGATACAAAAGAAACACTTTTATCATTACTACAGAAAAATGAATAAATAATTAGGAAGATCTAGTATAGGTCTTCCTTTTTTAGGAGGAATTTTGCATGTCAACAAACGTAAAACCAGTCGCGACAATTAACGGAAAAAAATATCCTTTGATTTTTGGCTTTAAATTTTTAAATGAACTTAACGCTTTAAAACCAGATGTTGAAGAAGTTGATGGCTTTGTTCAACTGATCGGAGGGTTACAAGATGGCGATGCTTTCGCTTTTCAAAAATTAATGCACGCAGCTTTAATTACTTACGATGACTTAACAACGAAAGAAATTGACGATTATTTAGAAACATCAGACGAGGTCTTAACGTTGTTTGAAAATTTTATCTCTTTCTTGAAGCAAGCACCGTTAACAGCTCTTCGGACGAAAAAAGCACTAGAAGCAATCGAAAAAATCATGGATTACATGGAACAGATGGAGCAAATGGAAGCCAATCAACAAGAAACGACAGCTTAGATTATGACGAAATAGTTGTCACTTGTTTTCAACATTTTCCCAATATCACCTTAAAAGAAATTGAGCGTATGACTCCTTATGAATTTAATTTACGGATAAAAGCTGTAAATTTACGTGCAATTAACGAAGAAAGGAAGCTATACGTTAATGCGTTAGCTACCCGTCTCTTTACAACACCAGATGAAAAAGGTCAACGCTACATTTTTAACGAAGTGAAAGATGTCTATGATTTTGAAAAGCTTGAACGTGATGTGCGAGGAGAAATTTTGCAACGAGAAACGGAAAAGCTAAATGAATTAGAAGAAAACGCTCGCCGACTAGAGCTAGCAAGAAAAATTGTTGGGGAAAGGAGGAGACAACGTGGCACAAAGTAAATCAGTAGCAGCAATACTTACAGCTCGTGACAAAGGTTTTACGAGAACGATGAACAGCGCTGTAGGTTCATTGAAAAGATTTTCTGCTGGAACTTCAGGATTGTCAGGTCAAGTATCTAAAGTAAGAAGCAGTTTTGGCTCAATAGTTAGTGCAATAGGTATTTACAAAGCTGCTAGCTTAGCAGCAACTACTGTAACTAATAGTTTTACAGGAGCCATTAGCCGATATGATACTATGAATAACTTTCCTAAAGTTATGAAACAGTTAGGATTTAGTGCAGAAGAATCTACAAAGGCTGTAAATGATTTATCAAAAGGTGTTCAAGGATTACCTACTCCGTTGAATGAGGTCGTATCTACTGCGCAACGGTTGACTGTGTTAACAGGAAACTTAGGTAAATCTACGAAGTTAACCATTGCATTAAATGATGCTTTCCTAGCTTCTGGCTCAAGTAGTGCGGATGCTTCTCGAGGATTACAACAATTTACTCAAATGTTAGCAGTAGGAAAAGTAGATATGATGGCTTGGCGCACGCTTCAAGAAACAATGCCTATCGCATTAACAAAGACCGCTAACGCTTTTGGATTCGCAGGACAATCTGCTCAAACAGATTTTTATGATGCTTTGAAAGAAGGAACGATTACATTTGACCAATTTGCTGATAAATTAATTGAACTTGATGGAGGAGCAAATGGTTTTGCGGCAATGGCACGTTCTGCTACAGATGGTATGGCGATGGCAATGTCTAATGCTAAGACAGCAGTAGTACGTGGAGTAACACGCTCAATTGAAGCTTTTGATAAGTTCAATAAAGCTGTGGGCGGAATGACTGCAGCAGAATTGATTACGACAGCAGGTGCTACTATAGAAAGTGTATTGAAGAAAGCGGCAACCAGTTTTGAAAATTTTGCTTCTATTGCTAAACCTTATATTGATGTAGTTAAAAATTCTTTTACAGAAGTTGCTCCTGTTGTAAAAAGTGCATTATCTAGTGTAGTAGGCGAACTTACTAATTCTAGCAGAAATTTTTTAGAGTCTTCTAGTACGGTTGATAAATTCAAATCTATCGTAGATCAGGGTTCAAATACAATTGTTCAATTCTCAACTTATGTTCAAGAAAACGCTGATAAAATAGCAGATTATGCCAAAAAAGCAATAAAATTATGGAGTGCTTTTAAAGGTTATACAATTCTAAAAAATGTAACAGGAGAAATTGTTAATTTCTCTAGAAATGTTTCAGGAGCCTTAGCCAAGGTATTTAGCGCATCGACTAAACTTGATAGTCAATGGAGAAACTTTGTGTTAAATCCTCTATTACGAGCAATATCATCAGGAAGCAATACAATTAAAGCTCAAATGCTTGTATTTTCTGATTCGTTTAAGGGGAGTCTGGCTTCTTTAAAAAGCCAGACAGAATTTAACGCTGTTCGTAGAGGATTTATGTCTATAAAAAGCGCTTTATCTGAAACTTTTCCTACGTTTTCTAAGTTTGCTTCAAGCGTGAGACACCCTATAGTTTCGCTAACAAATTTATCAACTTCTGCTGGAAAATCAGGTACTATTTTATCGGGATTAGGTGTATCTGTTTCGATGGGAACGAAAAAAATTGGTAATGGTTTTAAAACAATGTCTCTTACAGCTATTAAATCCATGGGAAGATTAACAATGGCTATGTTAAGTAATCCTATAACAGCTATCCTATTAGCGATAACCACAACAATAGTCGGTGTAGTGCAAGCTTGGAAGTCCAATTTTATGAACATTCAAGGCTATTTAAAAACTGCATTTGGTGGAATAGTAAAATCATTTAAAAGTGTACTTCCTAGTTCTGCGAGTGTTACTAAGACAATAAAAGGATTAGGAAATATATTTAAGTGGTTGGGAACAGGAACTATCGTTGGAGTTACTTTTGCTATTTCAGGTTTTGTAGATGGATTACGTGCTATTGTTACTGTAGGAAAAACGGTAGTAAATGCAATAATGGCAATTGCAAACGGTGTAAAAGGACTTTGGCAAAGATTAAAAGGCGATTCAAAAGGAGCCGATAAATCATTTAAAGATGTGAAGAAAAGTTTATCTGATATCGGAAAAGACTGGGATACAATGTTCTCCGATTCTGCTCTAAAAAAAGCAGCTAAAAGCACAGAAGAATTAGGGAAGAAATCGAAAGACACTACGAAAGCCATGTCCATGAATATGGAAGAGGTATCAAATAGTGTTGAAAATTATTCCTCAAAACTTGATGAAGCTAAACAGGCAATGACTGAACTTTTCTCACAGCAAAATGGTAGTACGGCAGGAGTAGAAGCTTATTTCAATCATACGCTTGATTTAGTGACAAATATAAAAGAGCAACAAAAAAAGGCTGTTGAAACCTATAATAAGCAGATTGAAGCGGCAGAAGGTAAATCGGAAGCTGAAAAACAAAAGATTTTTGCCAATGCTTCAACTGAGTATATGAAGGCTGTTCAATCAAACAATAGCGATCTGTTAAAAGTATATACTGATTACTCCAATCAGTTGAAGAATAGTAAAACGATAGAAGGTCAAGAGTTAACAGATCAGCAACGAGCAACTTTGCAAAATCAAACAAATATCATTCGTGATCAATTAGTAGAGCAACAGAAACAGTTTGTCGAAGCTGGTGTAAATAAGCTGAATAACAACCAAGCGTTAAGTGAACAAGAAAAAGAACAAACTTTATCGAGTCTAAAAACTCTTGGAGAAATTCAAGCACAGCAAGTGCAGGAGAATAATGCACAAATTCAGCAACTGGAGACACAAAAGAACCAAGCAAAAACTGAATCTGAAAAAGCAGCTTTCCAAAACCAAATTACGCAATTACAAACACAGAACGATCAGATACGTCAAAGTGAATTAGAACAAGGAGCGCAGCTTCTAGCGATTATTTCACAAAATGGCGCGAATAAAATATCTGTAACTGCCGACAATCTAGCTCAATTAAAAGGAGTGACAGACCAGCAGCTTTTAGGTATTTATCAATCGTATGTAAACAACGGTGCTAGCATTGACCAACAAATGGCTTTAATAGCTGGAATGTTACGTCAACGAGGAATTGATGGTTCTAACGGACTAGTTCAAGGGTTGCAAAGTAATGATCCTAAATTATGGGCAAATATGTCGAAGAATGACATTGTTAACACTTTGCAAGCATTGCCACCAGCTTTGTTTAAAAATGGTCAGGATGGAAAAAACAAATTAGTTGAAGGATTAAATTCAGGACGTATTGAAATCAATAATGTCGGTAAAGAATTAATGAATTCAATGAATACGGGTGTATCTTCTCAAAAGTCTAATTCTGAAAGAACTGCTGCTGAAAATAGTAGTGCGGGTGCAAAAGGAACTAGAAAAAAAGACAGAGAACATGAACAAGCTGGTAAAGGGAACGCTGACAGTAAAAATAAAGGTGTAAGATCTAAAAAATCTGACTCAGAACGTGCAGGAGCTGAACTAGGATCAAGTACCGTAACAGGTATACGTAAAAAAGCTCCTGAGGCTAGAAATGCAGGTAAAACTTTAGGTGATAATTTTGTACAAGGAATATTATCAAAAGTTTCATCAGCTAATAACGCTGGTAGAGAATTAGGTAATGCGATAAAAAGTGGTGCTGGTTCAGTCAACATGACATCTGTCGGTTCTAACATGGCAAAAGGTGTGGCTTCTGGTATTCGGTCAAGCCAAGGTGAAGCTGTGTCTGCTATGCAAAATTTAGTAGCCGCAGTTAATGCAGAAGCACAGAAAAAAGCAAAGATTAAATCGCCATCACGTCTATTGAAATATGACGTTGGTGTTTTCCTTGCACGGGGTGTTGCAGAAGGTATTAAGGAGGACACGTCAGTTGCTGTTCAAAGTGCAAGAGATATGATTTCAAGAATTCATCATTCTATCACGGGGAGTCGCTTGATGAAACGATCAAATGCAATTGAGATAAAACATTCTATAGATAATACGCCAATGAATAAAATGGTAGAAATCTTAGAAGAGATACGTCATTTAACCGTTGTTATGGATACTGGACAAGTAGTGGGAGCACTGGGTAGCCCGATGAATCTTAATTTAGCAGAACAACAAAAGCAAGATGGGAGGTATCGTAGTTGATTGAAATTGTAGAATATATGGCTAAAGGTCGTTTTAATAGTAAAGAACATGGTTTCTACATTATTGAACACGATGCTCCTTCTGCGGAAGAAGTAGAGATCATTGAGCAAATTCCTTTTATGCAAGGGCAATATGATTTTTCAATGTTAACTGGTGAGCGAATTTTCAATAATCGCATTGTTACAGTTACTTTTTGGCGACCAAATACGCCTTACGAAGAACGTAAGGCGTTAGAATCCCAAGTTAAAGAAGAACTTATGCTACAAGGAATTGATTACATTGAAGATTCTTGGTTGCGTTCAGGTCTCAGGTGGTACGGTAAGTGTAAAAGTATAAAACCAGAAGATGATGCTTCAACTAATTCTTTAACTTTGACTGTTGAATTTGATGTTTATCCTTTTGCTTTAAGAGATAATATCTCTCATTCAGATGTATTTGATGAGGATTTTTTCACTGATGATAGTGTAGATAACTGGACAGGTTACTATATTCACGGAAAAAGAAACATTCTGCTTATAAATATCGGGGCTAATGCTTCAAGTCCTACAATAAAAGCAACCTCGATGATGAAAATTATAACTGATGATCAAACTATGATTAATGTTCCAAAAGGAGAGTCTCAAGATTACTTCTTTAAATTGAAAAAGGGAATCAATCATTTAACCATTTTTGGCGAAGGTCATATCTCGTTCTTTATGTCTAGTGAGGTGATGGTTTAATGTATCGTGTATTACTATACGACAATCCTAACCGTCTAAATCCAAAAATTGTTCACGAGCCTTATAGCTACGGTGAAAAAATTAAGGAGAATGAAGTTTATCTATCTTTAAACGGATTAGGAATTTCTACGTTTGAATTTACATTCAACATTAACAACAAATACTATCAAAAGATAGAGCCTATTGTTAATTTTATTCAAATTATAGATGTTGTACGAGAACAAGAAATTTTTTATGGTCGAGTAGCTAAAATAACAAATAAAATGGATGCATCAGGGAGCTTTTCTCAGTCTTTCCTTGTGGAAGATGAGAAAGCTTTTTTATATGATTCTGTGCAAACATATATGAAGCCGACTCGAATGACTGTCAGAGATTATTTACAAAAAATAATTGATACTCATAATAAACAAGTGGAAGCTTATAAAAGGTTTAAGTTAGGTAATGTTGACATAATAGATAATGGTGATCTATTAAGGGGGCTAGGCTATCAAAGTACAGCAGAAACAATCAAAGAAAAGCTGTTAGATAGACTAAACGGAAACTTAATTCTTCGACATGTAGGCAACACAAATTACTTAGATTATGTATCGAATTATGGGAATGATAGTGATACCCCATTACAGCTGACAAAAAACCTAAAAAGCGCTACTCGAGATATTGATATTTCAGAACTTTTCACACGAATTGTTCCTGTTGGGCAGGATATCGAAGACAACTCTGAAACAGATATTGAGGTTGGCACAGATTATTCAAGACCCAAATACACAATTGAATCAGTAAATAATGGCAAGAATTATCTTGATGATCCTTCTTTAATTGAAAAATTTGGTTTAAACACAGGAATTGTCGAATTTCCAAATGTAAAAGAACCATCAATTTTAAAAGGAAGAGGTCAGCAGTGGTTAAAAGATCAGAGCCTTATGTTAGTTACATGGGATGTTGAAGCAATTGAATTAGGCTTACTTGATAAGAGATATGAATTAATCACGTTGGGAAATAGCTACAAAGTAGATAATCAATTTCTATATGCGGTAGAAAGGCTACAAGTAATTGAAAAGAAGTTTAGTATTTTAGCACCTCAAAAAGTAACCCTCACAATAGGTTCAAAAAAGAAAAAATTAACAGATTATCAGAATGAAATAAAAACAATTCAATCTAATTTAGTTAATATCAAAGCAAATGCTTCGGCTGGAACACAGTCGATTTCGGATTTAATAAAAAAACAGGAATTATTAAAAAATGAACTATCTCAGCAAAGCAACGAAATAACAAATTTAAGTGAAGGAACTAAAGAGCTATCAGAATCTATTAATTCTATAAAAGAGGGTATAGCTCAAGTTGATAATAATTTAAGTTCTGAAATAACAGATTTAAAAAAATATCGAGAAGATTCTGAGGTCACCATTTCTAGCTTGATCAAACGGGTTGAGGTTTTAGAAAATAAGTGAGGTGAATTTTGTTGACACAAGAATTTAAAGATACACAACCAACTAATGAACCTAACACATCTGTAGACTACCGAGATCCAACAGATGTTGATGAGGTTCAAGATGAAATTAAGTACGGGATTATTGATCCTATTTCAAGGACATTTGCTACATGGATAAGAACTAAGATGTATCGTCGTCATGTGAGAGAATCATTAGCAAGAATGATGGAATATACCAGTGTGTTGTTCAATAAAATTAAGCTTTTAACAGAAAATACCGAGAAACGTCAGTCAGAGATTGAAAAGCGACAAACCATTATTGAAGAAAATTTCAAGAATGTGATTGCTAATGCTACTGTAGATAGCGAGGTAATTAATGCTAGAAGCAGTGAGAAATACGGAGAATTTGAAACTCTAGACGAAAGATTAGAATATATTGAAAAGATTTTGTCGTCTTCTATTCCAGAAGGATTTGACGTAACAATTGAGCATAATTTAGGAGTAAATCCATTAATTGTGGTTAGAACTTGGACATATGGGATTGGTGTAGTTCCCTTAGGGACGGAACCCGAAGGTTTTTTTGGAGGAAGCGCTCCAAATTCTGTGCCGTGTAGTGTCAAACAGATTAGCTCTAACAAATGTGTAGTCACAATACCAAATGACTATAAAACAACATATTTACCGAATAAAATTAACGATAATAAATATCTTATTATTGATGAAGAGAATAATCGATCGATCGTTTTTGATTTATCGATATAGGAGGGATTTTTAATGTCATTTCAAGAAATTTATCGAGGTATGGAAAATGGCGCAGAAGTTATTAATCAAAACTTCAAAGAAGCTGTGGATACTTCAAGTAATCAGTCCATTGACGGGTTTAAGAATTTTTTGCAAACACCGATGGTTAAAGGAGTTAATCTTGCGAAAGAAACGTTTGGGATCACACTTACTGGCGGACAATTGGGTGGAGTAGAAGTAAAAGACGGAACGATACTAAAATGGGGAACACCCTACTCATATGATAATGAACGGTCAAAAAATAATGATCTGTTTACCATTTCATCTGATTTAAAGACATTAACAATTTTAAAAGAGTGTACCTTACAATTTAACGGAAATTTTACTTGCCAAACTGAAGACTCTAAGTACTACGCTTATCTCGAAATAGCAACCAATGGTGGTAATAAACAGAGAGTGGCAGGCGTTGCGGGTTCATTGAATTGGCGAAATGATGTTGGATGGTTCAAGGTACGAAAATTTTATACTGGAGACAAAGTGACACTAATAACAGGAACCAATTACAAGACTAGCTCAGTAAATGCTTGGGGAGTCGACCAACTCCACATCCAAGAAGTAATCAAAGCTTAGGAGGAACAAATCATGAAAACAATGTATGAATATTTTTATCCAGTAGGTTGTAAGGTCTGGGAAAATATGCCAGATGATTTCCCAGAAGGGGTGCCTTATACGTCCATACCACCATTGCCAAATGTTCCATTAGATCGTCAATTTTGGAATCCCAGCGAAAGAGCTTGGAAAGAAATTGTTTCAAAAGATATTTCTGAATTAGAAACTATAAAATCTAATAAAAAAATGTATGTTCGTCGATTACCAGATACAATTGAAATTATTAGTAAATATAACCAAAGACAGGATTTGCTACTTACGTTTGGAATTATCTCGAAAAATAAGACATGGCAAATTTCTAACTCATACTTATTGCCAAATGACGAAATATATCCATCAAGTGATTTTTCGAGAAATAGAATCTTGTTGAATAAAGTATTTACCGATTATGTTTCTCCGTATCATCAATTAAGGGCTTTACAGAATATTGATGGAGATAAGCCAAAATCAGCAGATTATACAGGTGGCTGGCATGCTTATAATAATGATAGTGCGGGTGGAGATGAAAACACTCCTACTTCTACTATCGAGAGTTTAAAAATATTTGTGGATAATGTAGAAATAGACTTATTAGATCAAATAATCGGTGGAGATGAAATCAAAATTGTGGTCGTGAATCTGGTTCAAGGAACAAATACTAAGAAAGCAGACGGATCTGGTCGAGCTATTTTACGTGAAAAAGTGACTTATCTAGTTATCGGTGGAAAAATTCAGGTTGAGGTAGAATTGACAGCTTTAGAACCTTTGACAATGAAAGATTATTACTTCTTGCAAGCTTCAAATAGTAGTAGCTATTCAAAAGCATTATTACCAGTTGACGATAACCTGTACTTAAAAACTATTACAGAATTTACTGAAAATATTTATGGAGGAGGGAAAGGAGAATCTTATTGTTCGCAAATGATTCTTACGGATAATATGAATCAATTAACTATAGGGATTGATCGAAATTTTGGTTTAGGTCGCTATCAATACAATCAAGGAAAAAGCGTATGGTTTTACCGAAATTACGGTAAAGTTTATTTCAATCCTATAGCTTCAGATTCTTCTGCAACAATTACCTTAGAAGAGGGCGAAAAGTTGTTTGCAAGAGGATTCTATCATTTCTCTCCTAAAATTTGATGAAGAAGGTGAGAAAGTGTGAAAGGAATTGATCAGATTTTTAACAAGCTAGTCGCAATCGACGGGCTTATTTTTTTACCCTTAACAGTTGTATTGATCGGGTTTATTATTTTCGCTTCTTGGCGAATCAATATTTACTATCGAAAAGAACTACACGATGAAAGAGAAAACTCAAAACAAGATCGACGAGACTTTTTAGCTACGTTGAGTGAAATTAAAAATGAATTGATCAATACACGATCAGATGTTAAACGGATTGATGACAAAGTCAATGAGATCGAAAAAGAAGTACGGAAATAATTCTGTGCTTCTTTTTTATGCCCTGAAAGGAGGTGGATTCTGATGGAATCACTCTCAACTGAAATGATCCTCGCTATGTGTGGGTTATATGTAGCAGGAAAAGTGTTAAAGGAAATTCCTAAGTTCCCCAACTGGGGAATTCCTTTGGTACTCACGGTCATTAGTTGTATTTGTACACCACTATTACTTGGTGGATATAACGTATTTAATTTTTTTGTCGCAATTGTGGCAGTAGGAATTACAGTGTATGGCGATCAATTATGGAAACAAACGACTTATGGAATCAAAGAATTAGATAAAGGAGACGATGAAAAATGAAATTAAAGGTAGTAGATTTATCCAATAACAATGGTTCAAAAAAAATCAAGGACTATCCAGCAGATGCTTATATGTTTAAAGCAACGGAAGGTTGTAACTTTGTGGATCGTTATTGTGATCCGTTTGTTCAACAAGCTATCAAAGCTGGCAAACCTTTTGGCGTGTATCATTTTATTGATGGTTCAAACTGGCAAACACAAACAGATTTCTTTATTCAAAATGTTCAAGGTTACATTGGTAAAGGCATTCTAGTTTTAGACTATGAAATGTATGGACGACAAGGAACGTGTGTTTTAAAACAAATGCTGGATCGTATCCAACAAAAAACTGGGATTAAAGCTTTAGTTTACACCTCAGCTTCGGTTTTATTTGAAGAAGACTTTTCCGAAATTGTAAAAGCCGACTATGGGCTATGGGTTGCAGCGTATCAATCAAAATTCCCTAAAATTAAACACTGGTCCAATGCAGCTATGTGGCAATATACTTCGACACCATATGACCAAAATATTTTTTATGGGGATCAAAATACTTGGGAAGCCTATGCCACATCTGGCAAGTGTCAAACTTCAAGTAATCAAGTGAAAGTAGAGTCTGTACAAGTACAGCAACCAAAACCACAAACACCATCCGACCATGACAAAGCAGTAGCAGCAAGTAAAGCTGTTCATCAAGGGAACGCATGGGCGAAATTAGATAAGTTCAATGAAGTAAGCAAAGGAAAAGTCCGAATTGCTGGGTGGTTAGTGCCAGACAAACCAGAAGGAGCAATTGGTAAATTTGCTTATATATTGATCATGAAGCACGGCACAAATGAAGAAATCACTCGTGTGGCTTCGCAAGGTATCAAACGTCCTGATGTGAAGAAAAACTATGGTTACAAAGGTGGCGATGCTCTAGGAATGGACGTCACTTTGGATTTAAGCTGGGTGAAAAAAGGCACGAAAATCGATGTCATTTTCCGTCGCTGTAATCAAGCAAACGGTGAAGGTACAGTCAATGATGTGCGAATTAAGGATATCTATTTGACCTTATAAACATAAATATCCCCTCGTTGAGGGGCAGTACATATAATATAATGCAGAATAAAAAAATAAGATCATTCACTAAAAATGATCTTATTCTTCATTTTCATATTCAATTTGAATATTATTTTCTTTAACTAATTTCGCAACATTTACTACAGGAAGGATATAGTTAGGAAACTTATTTCCGCGCGAAATTATATCAGATACCGTAGGCCGTATAAATGACCACAAAATAGATATAGTACTCTCTTTTATAAAAGTTTCAAATTCGATTCCATAGCTATTGATTTCATCTTCATCGTACATAAACGTGCCTACTATTTCAATAGAAAGTATAAAACCAGCATCTTCAGATTCTAAATTTCCTAATGTAATTCCTAACTTAGTATAAATCTCAGATGAAATTTTAGAAATTTTAATTCCAAAATCTAAGGTAGGTGTAATATCAATTTTAGTTGTTTCTGGATTGAAATGTGGATTTAGTTCATACTTTAATTTATTGATAGAATAATCTTCAAATCTGATACTAGTCATTAAGCAACTAACCCCCAAGAATCAGAATAAAGAATACTTTGACTTGATTTTGAGTTGTAATTAGAAGTATAACTTCTGGCTGATAAACTTTCTGTGATCGGCAATTTTTTTATAGATGAAGTTTTAATTTTTGGTTCTTCAATATCATTTAAACATAAATCGGATGTCCATTCTACTACTAATTCTTCTACACATAAGCCCGGAGTGGTTGAATCAAATTCAACTTCGTATCCCATATCATCGAAAATATTTTTTAGTAATTCTCTATTTAATGACATACATATCACGCCCTTTCTAAATATATTCTACACTTAAATTATCAAAATTAATAATAGATTGATCTATAATGTTTAATTGTATTCCATTATTTTGGATTTTATCGGGATAAGCATCATCTTTGTTTAAATTCTTATACTGTATTTTATCGTCTTTAAATGTATATTTGACTGCTTGTTTACTGAAATATTTTACATACACATCTATTAATACACATCTTAATTCTCTACTATCAGAAGCTCCGTTAATTTTTTTTACTTGAATACCTTCTTTTTTTAGATCTCTAGCAAAATCATTTAGAAGCTTTCTATCTTTTTCTTTGTCCAAGTTTAAAAGTTTATCAGTTTCAATATTAACACTAATCTGTATGATACATTTATCTTTGTCTTTATTTCTTCTATCCGCTAATGTAAACCATCTAGCTTTTTCTTTATCTTCAATAAAAAAATATACACCCTGTCCAAGCCAATGATTTTTTCGTTTGTTATAAGTGAATTTTTTTTGTGTTTGTATAAGATTATAGTTGTCTACCGTAGTTCCATGATAACATTCATTGTAACTTAACAAGATTTATTCTCCTTGTTGTTAATTTTATTATTTCATCGCTTTAAAAATTAATCAATAGGGAACTTTCGTTCGTTGATGTTTTGATTTTTATAAGCTTAGGTTTCATGTCATTATTACAAAGTATCCTAATCAACTAAAATATTATCATTCAGTGCAATTCACGTAAAGTTTTTTTAAAATTTTACTATTAATTCCGCAATAATAAATTGGTCATTACAACATGAAGAATGAAATACCATCATTATCCGTCTATGTCCATTTTTTTAGATTTGCAGTAGTACGTACCCTTAGCTCAGTTGGTCAGAGCAGACGGCTCATAACCGTCCGGTCGTAGGTTCGAGTCCTACAGGGTACATTAAGACTTTTTTAGTTGAAGGGGCAAAAAAGGGGCAGAAATAGACTGATAATAAAAATATTAACGATATATGAATGACATATAAAAACATAAAAATTATTAAAAACGCCTATATATCAATGCTTTTGTAGTTCTTTTGTATATCTGTTATGTGTCAAAAAAAGATATTCAATTTCAATTTGTATTTGAATAAAAGTTGGTGAAAGACCGATTAATTTCGTCAACGAGAGTTTCTGCAAAAAGAGAGTCCAGCTATTTTTAGCTGAACTCTCTTTTTTTCTTCTTTTTCTCAATACAATAAAGGATTGGTGGCTGATTTTTTTGATTGATGAATTGATAAGTTAAAACATTGTATTGTTCCTGTGGCAATTGTTGGCAAAATTCTTGAACCATATCAAGTTCGTGTTCTCCACCCGCATGTCCGTAGTAAACAACTAAAATCAATCGACCTTTCGGAACTAGCCGCGCTAAAATTTCTTCCATTGCTTTCTTGGTTGTTTGTGGCAAAGTAATAATTTTTTTGTCACTTTGTGGAAGATAACCCAAATTGAAAATTCCTGCTTTGATTGGTTGACTAATTGGAATGACTTCACCAAGCGTTTCATGTCCTTGTAAAAATAAAGTAGTACGTTTTACCAGGTTCGCGGCTTTTAATTTTTCTTGGGTGGAATCCATTGCTTTTTGTTGGATATCGAAGCTATAGACATGCCCTGTTTTACCAATCAGCTCAGCCATGAAAATAGTATCGTAACCATTTCCCATTGTGGCGTCAACTACTTGATCGCCGGGTTGTAAGACTTCTTTTAATAAAGTGTGGCTAAAATGAAGTGCTGTTTGTAGCATCTATACGAGCTCCTTTGTTCGAACGTTGAACTTTCCTTGGTAGCTATCACGACGAATTAATTCTTCATCAATTGCATTCAAAACTTCCCATTTTTTCAAGCTCCACATTGGTCCAATTAGAGAATCCCAAGGTGCATCACCAGTTAAACGATGAATAATGATTTCTTGAGGAATCATTTCCAATTGATCACAGATCACATGAACATAGTCTTGCTGACTCATTAGTTGAAGGCGACCCTCGTGATAATCACGAAGCATACGTGTTTTGCGCATCAAGTGCATGAGATGCAGTTTGATTCCTTGAATATCGGAATCTAGGATTGTTCGGCGAACATTTTCTCGCATCATTTCTAAAGACTCTCCAGGTAAGCCATTGATTAGGTGTGTACATACGCGAATGTCGTGTTTACGTAGTTTACTTACGCCATCTAAATAAGTTTGATAGTCGTGTGCGCGATTGATTGAAATCGAAGTTTCTTCAAAAGTTGTTTGTAGACCGAGCTCAACCCAAAGATAGAGACGGGTATTTAATTCAGCTAGATAGTCTACCACTTCATCTGACAAACAATCTGGACGTGTACCAATTGAAAGTCCAACAACGCCAGGAAGATTGATGACTTGTTCAAAGCGTTCTCGAATCACTTCAACAGGAGCATGTGTATTAGTGAAATTTTGAAAATAAACAATATATTGCTGTACATGTGGCCATTTTTGGTGCATCATGTCAATCTCTTTATGAAATTGGATAGGTAGTGGATCTTCAGGTGCGACAATCATGTCTCCCGACCCAGAAACACTACAAAAACTACAACCACCATGAGCTACTGTACCGTCACGGTTAGGACAATCAAAACCGCCATCGATAGGCACTTTGAAAATTTTCCCACCAAATTCATTACGCAAAGCATAATTCCATGAATGGTAACGTTTATTTCCTTCTGCATAAGGAAATTCCATTTAAATTCCTTCTTTCTTTTTCTTCGTTAGGTAATCGATTCCTTATTTTTTAAATAAATCGGATAAGTGTAACATAACCAAGTTAATCCTAATAAGTAACCACCTAAAACATCACTTGGGAAGTGTACCCCCAAATAAATTCGACTAATACCAACACTTAAAATAATCAATCCTAAGATAAATTGCAACAAAATTCGTACCGTTTTATTGTTTATCAAATAAGGTAACAAAAAAATCAATGTACCATATAAAATCATGCTTCCTGTCGAATGTCCACTAGGAAAGCTGTAACTTGACTCACTAACTAAGTGGGGTAATGTAGGGCGATCACGCATAAAAAATAATTTGATCAATGGATTGGTGACTCCGGCAATCAAAATGAAATTAGTTGCTAACCAAATTAGTTCGATATGTTTCTTTTTGATCCATAAGAAACATATCAAGCAAACAAAAATAGAAATGACGGTTAATGGATTTCCTAATTTTGTCACCATCATTTGGTAAGCGTTCCAATGTGGTAAAGGTGCTCGAATAATTGAAGTAAAAAATTGATCGAAGCTATGAAGCTGCGATAAATGAAATTTTACAAAATAACTAAGAGTTAAGAAAAGTACAAGAAAAATACTCCCTGTAACTCGAAATGATTTGTTTTGGTTCATAAAGTTCCTCCTCCGTATAATGAAATCATTATAGCATTTTTTTAATTGCTAGATTTTTTACTCAAAAAAATCAAATGAAAAAACGATGAATTTTCGATGATAACATCCGACGTAATGTTGACGAAAAAGTTTGGTAATATTTCTGAAATAAAAATGGATGTTCCTAAAAAATATTGATTTCTCGCAAGGTATAGCTATCAAGGGTTTTGCAAAACTAGTTGATTGGGTGTTACGTAAAATTACATATAGATTACAAAGGATAACAAAGGGTTTAAAGAACTTTTAATGTAGTTTAAGAAAAGTTATACTTATAGTAACTGAAAATGGATGCGGAGGATAGAAAATGGAGAAGGCAACGATTGGAAGAAAAGAGCGGAGACGCCAAGAAGAAAAGAAACGTTTTCGAAATGCAAAACGTGGAGTAGCAGCAGTTGGTACTGCAATGGTTGGTTGTTCTGTTGCGGCACCGTTGATCCAACCAGTTCCTGTAGCAGCAAATGAGCTACCTGCTCAGGTTGGTGCGAGAATCAATACTTCAGCATTTATCGCAGAAATATCGACTTATGCGCAACCCATTGCTCAAGCAAATGACTTATATGCTTCGGTTATGATCGCACAAGCAGTTGTTGAGAGTGGCTGGGGAAGTAGTGCGTTGTCACAGGCACCTTATCACAATTTATTTGGAATCAAAGGCAGTTACCAAGGTCAAACTGTTTATATGAATACATTAGAATATTTAAACAACAAATGGGTGACAAAAAAAGAACCTTTCCGTCATTACCCATCTTTTGCAGAATCATTTAGTGATAATGCATATGTGTTGCGCAATACTTCTTTTGGCAATGGCTATTATTATGCTGGTACTTGGAAAAGTAATACTAAGTCCTATACGGAAGCAACTTCAGCATTAACTGGTCGTTACGCGACAGATCCAACTTATTCAACAAAATTAAACAATATTATTGTAACTTATGGCTTAACTAGATACGATACGCCTGCAACTGGTAACGCTGGTGGGGGAGCTACAACTGGTTCAGGCGGTAGCGTGAATACAGGAGCAGGCTCGAATAGTTCTGTGACGAACCCAACTGATAATGGTTCTACGACTGTAACATCAACATATACTGTTAAATCAGGGGATTCTGTCTGGGGTATTGCGAATGCCCATGGAATTACGATGGCCCAATTGATTGATTGGAACAACATCAAAAATAATTTTGTCTACCCAGGTCAACGTTTGACGATCAAAGGGGAACAATCAACTGGCTCATCAACCAATAATTCTGGAAGCAATACAAATTCTTCGGGTAATAGTAATCCAACAAATACACAACCAAGCAATGGTTCAAAATATACCGTTAAATCGGGTGATTCTGTTTGGGGCATCGCAAATGCCCATGGAATTACAATGAATCAATTGATCCAATGGAACAATATCAAAAATAATTTTGTCTATCCAGGTCAACAATTAGTTGTTTCCAATGGCGCAACGACAACAGGTTCATCAAACTCAAATACAAATCAGTCAACTAATACAGGGAATGCAGGTGCAGCGACAACTGGTTCTTATACGGTCAAAGCTGGTGATTCTGTTTGGGGCGTGGCAAATGCCCATGGAATCACGATGGCACAACTTGTTCAATGGAATAAAATCTCGAATAACTTCATTTATCCAGGTCAAAAACTAATCGTGAAGAACGGGACATCAAGTAGTGCTACAACCAATAACAATAATAATACTACTGCGAACAACAGTAATTCAGCTAACTCTTCAGCAGGAGCAACTACTTCTTCTACCTACACGGTGAAAGCAGGCGAATCTGTTTGGGGTGTGGCAAATAAAAATAATATTACAATGGCTCAATTGATTGAATGGAATAATATCCAAAATAACTTCATCTACCCGGGCCAAAAATTGATTATTAAGGGTGGCTCTACTGCATCAACTAATTCGGCAGCAGCTACGACTGGAAATAATACAGCGAATAATGCAACGCCTTCAAATAATACAAAGCCAACGACAAGCACAAGTACCAGTGGAGATACACTTTACACGGTGAAGGCAGGCGAATCCGTTTGGGGTGTAGCAAATAAAAATAATATCACGATGGAACAATTCATTGAGTGGAATAATATAAAAAACAATTTCATTTATCCAGGTCAGAAAGTCATTGTGAAAAAAGGGTCAGCACAAACAACAGCACCTGCTACTAACTCTGCGGCTAAAAAGTATACAGTAAAAGCTGGTGAATCTGTTTGGAGCGTTGCCAATGATCACAATCTTTCAATGGCGCAATTTATTGAGTGGAATAATATTAAAGACAATTTCATTTATCCAGGTCAAAGTGTGGTAGTTGCAAAATAAATCTGAACATTTTGTCAAATACTATTTGAACTTGCTGGAGATATTTGTTACTATGAATCTACTTAAATAAACAACACTTGAAAAGGAATTAGTAAAAAGTTGGAAGTTTTAGAGAGCACATGGTTGGTGAGAATGTGTACGGACGCTTTTGAACTCGCCTTTGAGTTGCCTTTGCTGAACATAAAAGTAAGCAGTGGCGGTGACGACCGTTACAACGTTTGAGGCCTATTTCCAATGGAAAAGGTAAATATTAGGTGGTACCACGTAGATTACGTCCTATAAAAAGAGCAATCTTTTTATAGGATTTTTTTGTTTTTTTATCGGTAGAACGAAAAAAATGACGAAAGTAACTTGCTTTCAACAAAAAAATGCAGGGGGACAAAAAATGAGTTATAACCATAAAGAGATAGAAAAAAAATGGCAAAAATATTGGGCGGAAAATCACACTTTTAATACCCAAGATGATCCACAAAAACCAAAATTTTACGCACTAGATATGTTTCCATATCCATCTGGTCAAGGATTACATGTGGGCCATCCAGAAGGATACACAGCAACAGATATTCTTTCACGTGTAAAACGTAGTCAAGGTTTTAATGTGTTACATCCAATGGGGTGGGATGCATTTGGACTTCCAGCAGAGCAATATGCGTTAGATACTGGGAATGATCCTGCAGAGTTCACGAAGAAAAATATTGAAACATTTCGTCGTCAAATCAATTCTTTAGGCTTTAGTTATGACTGGAATCGAGAAGTGAACACCACAGATCCAGAGTATTACAAATGGACACAATGGATCTTTACGAAATTATATGAAAAAGGTTTAGCTTACGAAGCAGAAGTTGCTGTGAACTGGGTTCCAGAACTAGGAACAGTGATTTCAAACGAAGAAGTTATTGATGGAAAGAGCGAACGTGGTGGCTTTGATGTCGTACGTAAACCGATGCGTCAATGGATGTTGAAGATCACGGCATATGCCGATCGTTTACTAGACGATTTGGAAACAGTTGATTGGCCAGAAAGTATTAAAGAAATGCAAAGAAACTGGATTGGTCGTTCAGTTGGGGCGAATGTAGAGTTCAAAGTAGCTGGAACAGATAAATCTTATACAGTTTTCACTACTCGTCCGGATACATTATTTGGAACAACTTATTCTGTTCTAGCGCCAGAATTAGATTTGGTTCGTGAAATCACGACGCCAGAACAAAAAGCAGCAGTTGAAGCGTATATTGAAGAAACGGCGAAAAAATCTGATTTGAAGAGAACAGATCTTGCCAAAGAAAAAACAGGAGTATTTACCGGCGCGTATGCAATCAATCCAGTGAACGGCAAAGAAATTCCAATTTGGATTGCCGACTATGTACTTGCTTCTTATGGGACAGGTGCGATTATGGCTGTTCCTGCGCATGATGAACGTGACTATGAATTTGCCAAAACGTTCGATTTACCAATCCAGCCAGTTATTGAGGGTGGCGATCTTTCAAAAGCAGCACATACGGAAGATGGATCACATATCAATTCTGAGTTTCTAGATGGTTTGAATACAGAAGAAGCCATTGCTAAAATGAATAGCTGGCTTGAAGAAAATGGATTTGGTAAAAAAGAAGTTAGCTACCGTTTACGTGACTGGTTGTTCTCACGTCAACGCTATTGGGGAGAACCAATTCCAATCATTCATTGGGAAGACGGCACGGTAACTGCCTTACCAGAAGAAGAATTACCATTACGTTTGCCAATCACAGATAACATTAAACCAAGTGGTACTGGGGAATCGCCATTGGCAAATATCACGGATTGGGTCAATGTTGTTGACCCAGAAACAGGCAAAAAAGGTCGTCGTGAAACAAATACGATGCCACAATGGGCCGGTAGCTCTTGGTATTACCTACGTTACATTGATCCACATAATAAAAAAGAATTAGCAAACTATGAAAAACTGGAACGTTGGATGCCAGTGGATATCTATGTGGGTGGTGCTGAACATGCAGTGCTACATCTATTATATGTTCGTTTCTGGCATAAATTCTTGTATGATATTGGCGTTGTTCCAACAAAAGAACCATTCCAAAAATTATATAACCAAGGAATGATTTTAGGCGAAAACAATGAGAAAATGTCAAAATCACGTGGAAATGTTGTGAATCCAGATGACGTAGTCGAAACTTATGGTGCGGACACATTACGTATGTACGAAATGTTCATGGGTCCTTTAGATGCTTCCATTGCATGGAGTGAAAATGGCTTAGAAGGTAGCCGTAAATTCTTGGATCGTGTATGGCGTTTGATCGTAGACGATAATAATAAAATGCGTGATCGCATTACAACCATCAATGACGGCAAGCTTGCAAAAGTTTACAACCAGACAGTAAAAAAAGTAACAGAAGATTATGCAAGTATGCACTTCAACACAGCTATTTCCCAACTAATGGTCTTTGTTAACGAAGCTTATAAAGCTGATGCATTGCCTTATGAATATGTTGAAGGATTTGTTCAATTGTTAGCTCCTGTTGCACCACACTTGGGCGAGGAACTTTGGTCAATTTTAGGAAACGAAGATGGCATTTCTTATGTTCCTTGGCCAACGTATGATGAAGCTGCGTTAGTTGAAGATGAAATCGAAGTTGTTTTCCAAGTCAATGGAAAGGTTCGTTCTAAAGCAAATGTTGCGCGTGACTTAGGGAAAGATGAACTTGAAAAAGTAGCTTTAGCAGATGAAGTAATCCAAGAACAAATCGCTGGGAAAACAGTTCGTAAAGTAATCGCTGTCCCAAATAAATTAGTTAATATTGTTGCAAACTAAGTGTATTATCAAAAGTACTAAGAATAAAGTCTGGGACAACAGTTAAAATCTAGTTATTCCAAACATAATTTAAATTTAAAAACCGTCTAAAATGAACGTTTCAAAAACGAATTTTAGACGGTTTTTTTATATTTTTTTTTGTTAACTTCATTTTTGTTTATGAACGAAACTAATAGATTGACTAAAAAAATCAGCGTGGATTCATCCGCTCAAGTTGGTAAAGACAAAAAACGATCAATCCCCTGTTTGATTGTTTAATCGCTATATTTAAATTGCGTATTCGAAAAGATACATCACTGATGCTAAGAAGAATAATTATCTAAAATAGGTGTTATAGTTATTTTTTATAACGCATGAAAAAATTGTTTCTTTCTTTCAAGCAGTGTTAAGATTTAAGAAGAATAAAATATAAAGGGATGAAAGATATGAAAAAAATCATCATCTTTGGTGATAGTATTGCTGCAGGACTTTTTCAAGGAGAGGTTGCACAAATCCTAGACCGCTATCTTTTACGGACACTGGAACTTTCAGGACATTCAGATTTTGTAATCAGTAATTTAGGTCAAAGAGGCGATTCGACAGAAAGTGGATTAAAACGTCTAGTAACGATGGATACTCAAACATTGCAATCTGACTATACAGTGATAATTCTTGGCATTAATGATGCAATTAACATTCGAACCAATCAATTGGAGTATCAAAGAAATCTTGAAAAAATCATCAACTATTTTTCTGACAGTAAGGTTATCTTAGTAGGACCTAGCTATGTAGATGAAGCAATCAAACAACAAACGGATCCTAAGATATTAGGTGAGTATGTTCAACTATCAAAAGAAATAGCTGAAAGACTGTCGGTCGAATTTATCGATTGTTACCATCAAGAAACTTCTTTTGAGGAACCAAATTTATTTATACAAGAAGATGGTCTGCATCCTTCTAAATTAGGTTATCATTTCTTAAGCTCGTTGATTGCTCAAATCATAATGAGTCAAGAGACGCAGGTATAATCTCCGTATTCGTTAATCTGGTGCATCATTGTACAAACGGATTGAGATAAGGCTTGTCCGTTTTACAAGTGCGCAAAATAGTTTCAATAATAAAACCTCCTTTCATAGACTAAAAGTGGTTAGTTCCCATGTTTTAGATCGAAAGGTGGTTTTTCATGTAGTCAAGCAAATAAATAGTGAGCATTTATAGGATAACTACATGCTCTTTCAATGGAGAAAAAAAGGAGTAGATGGTATGAAATTCACAGAGAATGTTGAAGCTTATTTACAAAAGAAATGAGTGGGAAAAAGTGAAAAATTCGCAACAGGAATCAAGAACCAAATAGAAGAAAGAAGCAAACAGGATGAGAAAAATAGCTGACTTCCGGATAGGGTGGGCTGAATAAAGCAAATAAAATCGATTTAAAAGATTTTTTAGCCGCTGAACAACGAAATGTCGAAGAACGAAACAAAACAACCTAAAAATAAATCGCCTTACATAAAAATAGACTGCGATTTTCTTCGCAGTCCATTTGCATTATTTGGGATTAACAAATTAATGTGTACAGGCATAAGCAAAAAATTAAAGGTGTTTATCCTCGATGAGTCGCTTCACGATAGCATAATCGCCTTCATAAGGGACATCTTCACCATTGATTTTTTGATAAGGATCAACGCCTTTTCCGGCAATGACTACGGAATCTTCGGCTGTACTTGCAGCCAAAGCCTGTTCAATCGCAGTTGGCCGATCCATTTCATAATGAATAAGTAACTCTTCGTTCGTGATTGCCTCAGCAATTTCATCGGCAATCTTTTGAGGATCTTCAAAAGCTGGATCGTCGGCAGTTAAGAAAACAACATCTGCTGTTTCTGATAAGACATTTCCAAAATCATGGCGTCGAGAAATAGCTTTGTTTCCAGGACTGCCCAAGACAACAATAACACGTCCTTTAGGATGTTCACTTTTAGCAAATTTCAATAAGGTTTTTAAACTTAAATAATTATGTGCATAGTCGACATAGACATGCGCGCCGTTGTGCTGAATCAGCTGATCCATTCGTCCAGGAACACGGGCTGTTTTTAAGCCAGTTTGTGCATCTTCGATTGAAGCACCAGTCAAAGCAGCTGCAATGATTGCACTAGCCGCATTTTCTTGATTGAAACCGCCAGCAAGTAAAATATTATAATCTGCTTCAATTGGTAATTGACCTTGATTACTTGTCAAAGTAAATGGATGACCAGAGCCAGCTAGGCTTGTGACTTGATAAGTTGTTTCAGGCGAACGCCCATATACGATTGCAGGTATGTGGTAAAGGTCAGCAGTTTCTTTCAGTAGCTCGAAATAATCACTTTCATGATTCAAGACAACTGTTTTAGAGTTTAAAATCAATTGGCGTTTACAGTAAAAGTAATCATCAAATGTTGGATGTTCGATTGGACTAATGTGGTCGGGTGAAATGTTTAAGAAAATGCCGACATCTAATATTAGTCCATAGACACGCTGTGTTTTATAAGCCTGAGAAGAAACTTCCATCACTAAATGAGTCATCCCATTCGCGACTGCTTCAGCCATCATACGATATAAATCCAAAGATTCTGGTGTAGTTAAATGAGATTTGAAATAAGTTTGTCCATCTAACGTTGTATTCATTGTCGAAAGTAAGGCAGTTTTATTATTTGTCGTATGGTCTAAAATTGCCTTGGTGAAATAAGCTGCTGTTGTTTTTCCTTTAGTCCCAGTATAACCAATAACTTGTAGCTTTTGTTGTGGGTAATCATAGAAGGCCATCGCTAAGATTGCCATCGCTTTACGAATGTCCGTAACGATAATGCCCACAGCAGATACTTCGTAAGGTTGTTCAGCGACATAATAAGCGAGTCCTTGCGAAACAGCAGATTGTAAATACGCTTCTTTAAAGTTCAGACCTTTACAAAAAAACAAAGTTGATTCATCTACTTGGCGAGAATCATAACTAATATTTTCAAATGAAAAATTAGTTGGCGCAGTTAAATGCCAGCCTTGATCGGAAACAAATTCTTTTAATAAATTTTCTTTTAGTAATAATTCACGGATATCTTCTAAGGAGAAGCTCATTGATTGATCCCTCGCTTCGTTGAAATTTCTAACTAATTATAGCATAGCATGAAATGTTTTTCTTTAATGCAGGGTTCTTTTTAGGAAAAACGTTTAGGATCAAACTACCTAAGAAAATTAGCCATGGTTTGGTGGGTGAAACAGAAAGGACTCGAAAATCTGCTTTAAAAAGAAACCGAATCCAAAAAAAGTACATCTTCACAGAAAAACCATAGAAAAGAGATTGCCAGTTTCTTGTTTAACAATTAAAATAATAGTAATGTTTTGAAGAAAGTTGGAAAAATTGAGATGAATAATCAAAGAGGACCGACAGAAAAAGTTTTAACAGCCCAAGAAAAAATGGCTCGAGGCTCTGCTTGGATGACAACAAGTAATATCCTTTCGCGTTTATTGGGGGCAATTTATATTATTCCATGGTATGCCTGGATGGGTGAAAACGCCAAAGCAGCAAATGGTTTGTTTAACATGGGCTATAATATTTATGCATTGTTTTTATTGATTTCAACAGCTGGGATTCCAGCAGCGATTGCCAAACAAACAGCTCGTTATAATTCATTGAATGAATATGGTACTTCTCGCCGACTTTTCTTCCGTGCGTTACAAATGATGGGGATTTTAGGTATTATTTTTGCAGCATTCATGTATCTTGCTTCACCGTGGCTTGCCCATGCTTCTGGCGGCGGAGATGAATTGATTCCAACGATGCGTTCATTAAGTATTGCTGTATTAGTATTTCCATGTATGAGTGTGATTCGTGGGTATTTCCAAGGAAATCAAGACATGATGCCTTATGCGCTTTCACAAATTGTTGAACAAGTTGCACGAATTTTTTACATGTTATTGATGACATTTATCATCATGAAGATGACTACAGGCGATTACGTAGCTGCAGTCACTCAGTCAACGTTTGCGGCATTTGTCGGAATGTTAGTTAGTATTGTCGTTCTACTTTATTATTTACGCAAACAACAACCTCTGATGACTCAGCAGGTTGAACACAGCAATAACCAAGTGAATGTAGCAACTAGAAAACTATTATTGGATACTATGAAAGAAGCTATTCCATTTATCATTGTTGGATCTGGAGTAACGATTTTCAAATTGGTTGACCAGTTTACGTTTATTCGAATCATGTCTGCAACGACAGAATATTCAAAGGCTCAGTTACTTGATCTATTTTCTATTTTCAGTGCAAATCCAGATAAATTAACGATGGTAGTCATTGCTCTAGCGACATCGATTGCGGCAACAGGTTTACCATTGATTACAGAAGCAGTCACATTGAAAGACCGTCCTGGATTGGCTAAGTTAACTAGTGGGAATCTACAGCTTTTTTCTTTTGTCATGTTTCCTGCTACAGCGGGTGTGATGTTGTTAGCGTATCCTTTGAACACACTATTTTACACACCAGATGTATTAGGTAGTAAAGTATTGGTTCAAGCAAGTTTTGTAGGATTATTTTTAGGTTTGTATATGTTGATCTCTAATATGTTACAAGGAATGTTTGAAAATCGCGCAGCTATTCGGTATTTGCTGATCGGCTTTATCGTGAAAGTAATTTTACAGTATCCCGCAATTAGAATATTTCAAGTTTACGGACCATTACTTGCAACAATGATTGGGTTTGCTGTTTCTTGTATTTTGATTCTCCGAAAAATGCACCAAGTTGTACGTTTTCGAGTTGGTTTTGTTTGGCGAAGAACATTGCTGATTTTTATCATGACGTTATTGATGTTGTTAGTAGCAGGATTAGCAAAGCAGTTTTTAAGTTTATTTTTAAGCCAAGATAGTAAATTTGAATCATTGATTTTAGTCGTCTGTGTGGCTGGTGTTGGTGCAGCAGTTTATGGCTATTTAGCATTAAAAATTCGCTTAGCGGAGAAATTATTGGGCAGTAGTATGGTCCGATTACGTTATCGCTTACGAATCAAATAAAAAGAAAGAAGAGGAAGTTGCGACAAACGTCAATAGACTGTTGTTGCAAGTTCCTTTCTTTATAGAAAGTAGGGAAACGCGTGCGGTTAGATAAATTTTTAGCAGATGTAGGGCTAGGTAGCCGAAAGGAAGTCAAAGGGCTAATCAAAAAAGGCCAAGTGACCGTTAATGGAAAAGTAATCAAAAGTGATAAGTTTCAGGTAAAAGAACTCACGGATGAAATTGCTTATTTAGATGAAAAACTTACTTATCAAAAAAATTTTTATTATCTTTTAAATAAACCTGCAGGTGTAGTTTCTGCAACACAAGATAACTATGATGAAACTGTTTTGGATTTGTTGAATGATTTTGATTATCGTGAAGATCTGTTTCCAGTAGGCAGGTTGGATAAGGACACAGAAGGCTTACTGCTCATAACCAATGATGGTGCTTTAGCACATCGATTATTGTCACCAAAGAAACATGTTGAAAAAGAATATTTTGCAAAAGTAACTGGGGTGATGACAGCAGAAGACGTTCAAGCTTTTTCAAAAGGATTAGTCATCAGCCAAGGAGAAGAAACATTACCTGCTGTTTTAATGATCGATGCAGTGAATGAAGTAGAAGAGACATCAGAAATTCGTTTGATTCTTCATGAGGGAAAATTTCATCAGGTAAAACGAATGGTGAAAGCAGTTGGAAAAGATGTCACCTATCTCAAAAGAATCCGAATGGGAAATGTTGTGTTGCCTGCAGACTTAGCACTAGGTGAATATCGAGAATTGACGGTAGAAGAATTAGCAAAAATCCAAGAAAAGTGAATACTTAAAAAAATAGTTGATTTAACTGCGTAGTTACGTAGTCAAATCAACTATTTTTTAGCACAAACAAAGAAAGGTGGAATTTACTGTATTTCTCCTTTTTTTATTGGACAAATTCAGAATTAGCCAACAACCAATTAAAAATAGTTCAATGTCAGCTATAGTTTGTTTCATTATACCTATAATTTGTTTATTCAATCTTGTTTTTGAAAGCGCTATAATAACGGTGCGAACAAGTTGAAAGGAGTTTTTTGATGAAAAAAAGAAAGGGGTTAAAACATTTTTTTTCAATGGCTTGGCGTTTTAAAGCCTTGATTTTAATGGCTGTTCCTGGGATGTTGTGGATGATCTTCTTCTTCTATATTCCAGTGTTAGCAAACGTGGTTGCCTTTAAAAATTTCCATATCTCTGCAGATGGATTTTTGGCAAGTTTGAGAGAGAGCCCGTGGGTTGGTTGGGAGAACTTCAAATTTTTATTTTCTTCAGATCAGGCATTTTTAATTACTAAGAATACGATTTTGTACAATGTAGGCTTCATTACACTAAACTTACTGATTTCGGTTGTTTTTGCCATTATCATGAGTGAATTAAGGAATAAAAAGTTAGTAAAAGTGTATCAAACAATGTCATTACTACCTTATTTCTTATCTTGGGTTATCATTAGTTACTTCGTTTATGCCTTTTTGAGCCCAGACAAAGGGATTTTCAACCAATGGCTTTTAGGTCATGGAAGAGAAGCAATCAATTGGTACAATGAACCGAAATATTGGCCATTTATTCTATTGTTCATTGGGACGTGGAAAGGAATCGGCTATAATAGTATCATTTACTTTGCTTCAGTCATGGGAATCGACCCAACTTACTATGAAGCAGCTATGGTTGATGGCGCAAGCAAATGGCAACAAATCAAACATGTGACGATTCCTCAATTAGTACCCTTGATGTCGATTTTAACGATTTTAGCTGTCGGAAATATATTCCGAGCTGATTTTGGATTATTCTATAATATTCCACGAAATTCAGGCGCACTGTATGATGTGACTCAAGTTTTAGATACGTATATCTTTAATGGATTGACTTCTACAGGTGACTTTGGAATGACTGCAGCAGCTGGATTGTATCAGTCAGTTGTAGGATTTGTTTTGTTAATGACTACGAATGCGATCGCACGTCGTTTCGACAGCGAATCAGCATTGTTTTAGGAGGAGGATTCGATGAAAAAGAAAAAAGTAGAGCAGGTTCAAGTGCGAGCTTTCAGCAAACCAATGAATCTCTTTTCTAACTTATTGATCGCGATTTTTGCCTTCTCCTGTATCTTGCCGTTTCTATTTGTTATCGCGATTTCTTTGACAGATGAAACAGCGTTAGCAACTAATGGTTATAGTTTCTGGCCAGAAAAATTCAGTACATTTGGTTATACGTATCTATTTGGGCAAATGCAAGAGAAAATTTTCCAAGCATTATTTGTAACAGTTTTAGTGACGGTTTTAGGAACCTTGATCAATAGCACAGCCACTTCGCTGTATGCCTATGCAATATCCCGCTCTAATTTCCCATTCCGTCGTTTCTTTACCGTTTTTTGTTTAATCACGATGTTGTTTTCACCAGGGATGGTGGCAAACTATTTGGTGATGACCAATTTACTTCAATTAAAAGATACGATTTGGGCACTGATTTTGCCAATGGCAGTTAGCCCATTTAATATTATCGTGATGCGAACTTTCTTTAAACGTTCAGTTTCAGATTCGATTATTGAATCTGCTCGAATCGATGGAGCAAGTGAGTTGCGGATTTTTATTCAAATCGTGTTACCCTTAGCAGTTCCTGGAATTGCGACAATTAGTTTATTTGCTGCTTTAGGTTACTGGAATGATTGGTTTAACGCATTACTTTACATTCAAAACGATAACTTAGTCCCATTACAATACTTGTTGATGAAGATTCAAAGTAATATTCAATATCTAACACAAAATGCGGGTGCTGGAAGCCAGCTTGCCGGAGGTTTAGCAGCTGTACCAGGAGAATCAGCACGAATGGCGATTGTTGTTATCTCAACATTGCCAATTGCGATTAGCTACCCATTTTTCCAAAAGCATTTTGTCAAAGGATTAACGATTGGTGGAGTCAAGGAATAAATAATAAATTATTTTATTTAGGAGGAAGTAAAATGAAGTTATGGAAGAAACTAGCCTTTACAGGAGTTTCAGCGTTGATGGTTGGTACATTAGCTGCTTGTGGGGGAGGATCAAGTGCAAGTAGTAATTCAGAAGGATCTGACAGCAAAACGTTGCAAATGTATCAAATTGGTGATAAACCAGACAATTATGATGCCTTGATGGAAGTTGCGAATAAACGAATCGAAGACAAAATTGGTGTGAAAGTCAATATCAACTATATTGGCTTTGGGGATTACGAGAAAAAAATGAACGTAATCATTTCTTCTGGTGAAAATTATGATATCGCTTATGCAAACAACTATGTTTCTAACGCTCAAAAAGGTGCTTTTGCCGACCTAACGGAGTTAGCGCCTAAATATGCTAAAGATGCTTATGATGCGTTAGATGAAGCTTATATCAAGGGAAACTTAGTCAATGATAAATTATATGCCTTTCCAGTAAATGGAAATGTTTTTGCTCAACAAGTGTTAACTTTTAATAAACCACTGTTAGATAAATACAACCTTTCAATCGATGGTATCGAATCTTATGCAGATGCCGAAAAAGTGTTACAAGAATTCCACAAAAAAGAACCAAATACGGCTGCTTTTGCCATTGGTCAAGGTTTCAAAGTTCAAGGCGACTTTGATTATCCTTTAGGAAATACCTTACCGTTTGCGATTGACTTAAATGGAGACAAAGCAAAGATCATCAATCAATATGACAACAAAACTTATGTTGATTTACTTCGTACGATGCATAGTTGGTACCAACAAGGATTGATTCCAAGTGATGCGGCAACAAGTAGCAAAGATTATCCTTTAGAAGGAAATACTTGGTTACTACGTGGCGAAACACAAGGACCTTTCGATTATGGCGACACAATTTTAAGTAATGCAGCCAACCAAGAATTAGTTTCTAAATCAATCACTGTTCCTTTAAAATCAACAGGACAAGCACAAATGGCAAACTTCGTTGTTTCAAATACTTCAAAAAACAAAGAAAAAGCTGTTGAATTTTTAGGCTTGCTTAACAGCGATGCTGAATTATTGAACGGATTAGTTTGGGGGATTGAAGGCGAGGCTTGGGAAAAAGTAGATGGAACCAACGACAAGATCAAATTGTTAGATGGCTATCAACCAAAAACTCACATGTCTGCTTGGAACACAGGGAATAATGCAATCTTATATACACAAGAATCGATTACTGATGAAATGATCGCTAAACGCGACAAATCAATTGAAGAAGCTGAAACTTCACCAATCTTAGGCTTCAGCTTTAATACAGATAGTGTTAAAACAGAAATCAGTAATATCTCAAACGTTATGAATCAGTATATGGATGGATTAAACACCGGAACGGTTGATCCAGATGAAACATTGCCTAAATTGCTCGAGGCATTAGATAAAGCTGGTTACGAAAAAGTGTTAACTGAGATGCAAAAACAATACGATGAATTTCGAAAATAAATAAGTCTGACAGCGAGCGGTTCCATCTGCTCGCTGTTCTTTATATAATAAGAGAGAAAAGATTATGTTTTGAAAAGGAGATATTATGTTAGGAAAAGCTTTGGAGACATTGTTCATTCGCGTGTGGGTAGTAGTTAAACTAACACTTTTTTTCTGGTTGTTTAGTTTAGCCGGAGGAATTATTTTAGGGATTGGACCAGCGTTGAAAACAATCAATGAATTATTTTATCATTATGAGTTTGCGTACAAAGACATCACAATCAAGCAAGGCTGGTACTGTTTCAAGAAATATTTTAAGCGAGGAAATTATTTGTTTTTCTTCTTTTTCTCAGCACTAGCTATTCTAAGTTATAATCTTTACCTTTCTGTTCAAATACAGGGACTCTTATTTTTGGGAATTGACTTTATTTTGTTATTTGGGTTACTTTATTTGTTTGCAACGTATCAATGGAGTTTGATTTTAGATAGTGAATATGAAATGACATTCGGCAATGTGATCAAGTTAAGTTTTATTTCAAGTTTATCGAGTTTCTCTACATTGTTGAAGATGATTATTGGTAGTGGTGTTATTCTTATGTTGACATGGCATTTCAAAGGCTTATTGTTATTTGGGTTACTGGGTTTATTGACCGTGTGGAATGTGTTGGCAACGAAAAAATGGCGCGAAGAATTAGCGATCCGAATGGAAAACTATGAATAATCCATTCAAAGTTTTATTTTCAAAAGGAACGTTGCTCAACCGTTTGTTACGTAAGTACGCAGTAGTAATGACTGTACTCACAATTGGTGCAACAATTATTTTTAGTATCCATACTTGGAGTCAAAATAAAAATCAAGCAGAAAATGTTACCAATGAAGCACTGCAAACGACAAATCGAATGTTAATTGACAAAACAACATTAAGCAAAATTATCAAAGATCAACTTCTTGGAAGTCCAGAAAAAATTGAAAATGCGACAACTTATCTGACTCAACCAATTGATCAGTATTTAATGTATGCATACACGCAACAAAGCAAAACGAATGAACTTTTATCTTTTCCCAATGAGATGTTGGATCTTTACGTCAACTATGAAGAGATAAGTTCTCTTTACATTGTTTTTAGTCAATTGCCAGAGTATTTTGAATCTACCAGAGATCATAAGGCTGGTATTGTCAAAACAGGAACACCAACACTAAAAAATGCTTTTTATATCAAAATGCCGATTACCCAAGGTGGCACGGAATTGGGAAGTATCTTTGTTGGGTTTCAAAAGAAAGAACTAGAGTCTAGTTTGGAAAGTCTGAATGCTTTTAATGGCTTGTCTTTATATATGATTTCTGGCTCTGCTAATCGCCTGTACACTTTTCATAGCGCAGGGCTTACGCCAGAAAGTCGAAAAAAACAAGAAGCGCTGATCACACAAGAATTGGATAAGAATTCTGGATTACCTTTGTCGAAATTGGAAGAACATAATTTTGTTTCCTATCAGGAATTATCCGGTGAGTATCGTATACTAGCAACGTTAGACCAACAAAATGTGTATCGAGAGACGGCAAGAAGTCTGGCGCCATTAATTATTGGTGTGATTCTTTTAGTTAGTATTTTATTAGTCTTCTTATACAAAACATTTAAGCGTTATTCTCAGCAAGTCGACGTAGTAATGCGTGCGATGAACGAAGCGGCAAATGGTAATCTAGACACACGAATCGCCCAAGAACAAACAGAGTACGAGTTGAAAGATTTAGCACAAGGTATCAATACAATGTTGGATAGTATCAACCAATATGTTGAAGATATCTATAAATTAGAAATCAAACAAAAAGATGCACATATGCGCGCACTACAAGCACAAATCAACCCTCATTTTCTTTATAACACCTTGGAATATATTCGAATGTATGCGTTGAGCGAGGGAAGTGAAGAACTTGCGGAAGTGGTCTATGCTTTTTCTGCATTATTAAGAAATAACACGAATCAAGAAACAAAAATCAGTCTTAAAGAAGAGCTGAATTTTTGTGAAAAGTATGTATTTCTCTACCAAATGCGTTATCCTAATCGTGTAGCCTATCATTTTACGATTGAGGAATCTCTAGAACAAATTGAAGTACCAAAATTTGTGATCCAACCATTAGTTGAAAACTATTTTAAACATGGTATTGATTTTACTCGTTATGACAATGCGTTGAGTGTAAAAGTTTTTCAACAAGGATCATTGGTACAAATTCAAGTGAAAGATAACGGTAAAGGAGTTACTCCAGAGCAATTAGTAGCAATTGAAAATCGATTGGTACACCCAAGGGTTGAGTTGCACGAGTCAATTGGTTTGCAAAATGTAAATGAACGTTTACGTGCTAATTTCGGGAGTACTTACCGGATGAGGTTATTTGCAAATGAAGAAGGTGGCTTGACGATCAAAATTACATTTAAGAAGAAGGAGTCTGAAAATGTATAAAGTGTTGCTGGTTGATGATGAATACATGATTTTGAATGGATTGAAAAAAATTGTTGATTGGTCCAGTTTTGGCTTTGAAATCGTAGCAACAGCAGAAAACGCGATGGAAGGGTTATTAGTTTTAGAAAAAACAGGTATTGATTTAGTTATTACAGATGTAACCATGCCAGAAATGAATGGTTTAGAGTTTATTGAAGCAGCTCAAAAGGAACAATACGCTTTTGAATTCATGATTCTTTCTGGCTATCAAGAATTTGAATACCTCAAAGGTGGTATGCAACTTGGGGCAGTTAATTATTTGATGAAGCCTGTAAATAAAATAGAGTTGATTGAAAGCTTAAAAAAGGTCAAGGAACGTTTGGATCAGCAAAATGAACAAAAAAATCAGCAAGAAATTTATCAAGAACTTTTATTTAGTCAATGGCTGAATGAAGAACTAGATGAAACCAGCGAAGAAGAATTTTTGAGCGGATTACCTCAAGGGACACAACAAATTTTATTGATTCAGCTAGAAAGAATCTATGAATCTGCTATTATTCCATGGTTAAAGGAGCATCAAGTAACTACTTATTATCAGCGAAGTTTTGGGGATATGACTTGCTTTACCATCTTGCTTAGTCCTCAAAAAGGCAGCGATTTTTGTCACTATTTTCAAATGAAGTATCCAAAGCAAGATTGGTTGATTAGCGTGGGGGATGAAATAAAAGAAGTGGATGATATTCCTGAAAGCTTTCGTCGAGCAAAAGACCAGTTACAGCTTCAACAATTTTACGGTGAAACTAGACATGAAATCATTCGGTCGATTCCTGCAGAGAATCAAGATCAGTTAATTGATTTTTCAACGTTTAGTCGTGCACTTCAAAGTAATCAGCTGGATTTAGTTCAACAAATGATTCGTGAGTTTTTTGAACAATTCCAGTCAGCAGTCATGACTCCTGAGGACATTCGACATTTTACTTTTTTATTATTTATGGATATTCAACGAGAGCTGATTACACTAGAAGATGATGAATACTTAAAAGGCATTCAACAAATTAATCAGGCAAAAAATGTAAATGATCTTCAAGAATTATTGCTCTCTTTAATTCGTAAGCAACAAAAGCAAAAAAACTACAGTGAAAATATCAAACAAGTGCTACAAATACTGCACGAAAATTACCGAGAACCATTAACGTTAAAAGAAGTGTCTGAAAGTTTACACCTAAACGTGATGTATCTTGGACAACTGTTTAAAAAAGAAACGAAAAAAAGCTTTTCTACTTATTTAAATCATTTGCGAATGGAGCAAGCAAAATGGTTGCTTTTGCATAGTGAACAAAATATCAATGAAATTTCAAACGAGATTGGTTACAATAACACCACTTACTTCTCTAAGTTATTTAAGAAAATCGTGGGACAATCACCAAAGGAGTATCGAGAAAAACCTCTTACTTAAACTAGTTTCAAGGAAAAGGTAGCGGGAACGGCGGTTAGATGCAGATGCTTTTTTGCATAGATTGGAATTTCTGATTGTGGAATGTTAGTGACCAAGAAAAAAATCAAAAAGACTGAACCACAACGTGTTTACGCTTGGGTTCAGTCTTTTTTATGAAAAAAATCAAATTTTATTTTTGCACGTAGTTAATTGCGAAGGGTCACTAGGTTAAAGAAAATGGTAAAGCGTCTGCCGTGTATTTTTTTGGGTGAGGAACAGTACCTAAATGATAACGGATCGTTCCTCCTGTGAGTAAGTCTTCGTGTGTAAAGAATAACTTAGAATAGTTTTGTTCATTACGATCAACTTGATGAACAAACTGTTGTTGTGGCCGATTTGGCGAACTTTCAATCGTAAGTGTCTGACCGTTTGAGAGTTTTAGTTGAACTTGATCGAATAATGGCAGACCGATAACATATTCTCCTGAACCAGGTGTGACTGGATAAAAGCCTAAGCTACTAAAGATATACCAACCCGACATGCTACCATTGTCTTCATCGCCAGGATACCCTGTTGATGAGTCATTAAATGTTTGCGTAAGTAATTGTTTAATTAATGGCTGTGCCATCTCTGGTTTACCAAGATAACTGAATAAATAAGGATAATGGAAGCTAGGCTGATTTGAGATAGCTAGTTGTCCAAATTCAATAGCAGCCATTTCACTCATTTCATGGATTTCAAAACCGTATCCACCAACTTCAAAGGAGGGGGATTGGTTACAAAGCTCGATTAATTTTTCTTGAAAAACGGCTTCTCCGCCATGTTCGCGAATCAATCCATTAAAATCTTGGTAGACGGCAAAGCTGCTTTGCCATGCACTACCTTCTGCATAATCTTGGCCCCAGCGAGTCGCTAGGAAGTTTTCTCTGAATTCTTGATTAGTATCTTTTGCACGCATGAATCCGACAGCAGGATCAAAAATATTGCGATAGTTTAAGGACTGTCTTTGATAAAAAGTACTAGTTTCTTCATCACCTAGTATAGCGGCTACTTGACTGATACAAAAGTCACTATAAGCATAATCTAACGTATGATTGACTGATTCATGGTAGGTACTAGGAACATAGCCGTATGTTAAATAATCAAGTGTTCCTTGACGTCCGTAATTAGGCAGTTTGCTTTGAACAGTAGCACTTTTTTTCATTGCCGTTAAAAATTCAGGCATCAAGTCAGTACGAATTCCTTTGACTGCAGCATCAGCAATTACTGCATCAATCAGTGTTCCGGGCATTAGGCCACGTTCATCAGGTGATAGCCATTTTGGCAAAAAGCCAGTTTCTCGATAACTTGTAAGAAATCCCTCAAGCATTTCCTCATATTTTTCAGTGGCTATCAACGAATAAAGTGGATAAACTGTTTTATACGTATCCCAAAATCCATTATTTGTATAGAGAACACCAGGGCGAACAGTTTTGCTAAATGTATCATAGTGGATTTTTTCACCATCATCAGTTACTTCATAGAATGTTTGAGGAAAGAGAAATATGCGATACAAGTTGTGATAAAAAGTACTTACTTGTTGTTTATCATGATGATTGATTTTGATTTTATCAAAATATTCTTGCCAAATTTGACGATTTTTTTCTAGATATGCATCAGGTGACTGCGCAGACTCTCTCGATAAATTTACTTGTGCTTGTTCTTCACTAATAAAAGAAGTACCAAAGCGAATCGTTTGCTGTTTGATTGAACCAAACGGTAGCAAAATAGAAGAATCACTTTCTGAAACCATTAACTCAGTGTCAGCTAATGGTTTTTCAAAGGAAAGGATAAAATAAAAGCGAAAATCAGGATCTTCACACCCAGAAAAGTTGATAAAAGAACCCGTAATAGTATGCGAATCTACAATGTTTATCTGATATCGTTCAGGGAAAGTTAAAAGTAAACCGCTATCATTTTTCTGGTAGTCAATTGTAAGTATCCCGCCATACATACTAGGAATCAACGTGGATGAAATAGCATATCGTAGTTGATTGATAGATAAATGTGTAGGGCAAAATGTACTTTCTTCTGGTCGATAAGAACTCTGTGCGTGAAAAAGACTGTTTTCAGGGAGAGTACCACTAACAGGTGTCATTAGGAAATGACTGAAATCACCCATCCAAGGACTTGGTTGATGAGTTAAACGATAACCTTGAAAGACACGGTCTTCTGGGTGGAACCACCAACTTCCCTTTTGATCGGTTGTCTGTGGGGCAAAATAATTCATTCCAAACGGAACGCCTGTGTAAGGCAGGCAATTCCCGTTTGAATAGTTGGACTGGTTAGCAGTCCCGTGACGAGTATCAATTTGTTGAATGTTCATTGTTAAGCTCCTTTGTTGAGTGTCTTGTTATTAATGTAACTGGGTATTTGGTATCGATTGGTGTTTCTTTGGTTTCAAGCCAGTGAATCAACTTTTCTCCAGCTGATTTTCCAAGTTCTTTAAAATTTTGGGCGATAGTTGTCAAAGGTGGATCAACTAAAGAGGCAGCTTGAATATCATCGAAACCAATAATCGAAAAGTCGGCAGGCACTGAAAATCCAGCTTGTTTCAGTTGGTTCATTGTTTGAATGGCAACAAGATCATTTTCGCAGACAAACGCCGTAAGCTGGTGTTCTTGGATATAGTTTAATAACTCTTTATTCGTGGCTTTTTGGTCATCAAGTGCAGTATGGAAAGCTAAATTAGCTTTATCAAGAGCTTCAAGATAGCCTAAGTAGCGTTGACGCACAGATTGTGGATGAGTTGGCTCACCAAATAGGAAACCAATTTTCTGATGTCCATCAGCAATCAATTGATTTGTGGCTAGCGCGCCACCTGCAAAGTTGTCAGAAAGAACGGTTGGAAATGGCAGTTCATAAATTTTCTTATCCAAGATAACGACAGGAAATTCTTTCAGCGAAAGTTCAAATAATAAATCCAAGTGCTGCTCAGTATCAATAGCGTAGTAAATCAATCCATCGAATTCATCCATCACTTCTTGCGCCGTCTTTGTTTGGAGAAAATCAAGGGAAGTCATTAATACTTCAAATTGATTTTCTTGCATGATTGGGTTCAATCCTTCAGTGAAATCACCAACAGACAAATCAGTTAAGAACGGAAATAAAAATAGAATTCGCTTTGTTTTTTGGATAGAGACAATCGATGCCTCTGGCTTGTCTGCTTTGACAAAGCTACCTTTTCCACGAATTCGATAAATCAAACCAAGTTGTTCCAATTCTGTTAATGCTCGTTTGGAAGTGATTCGACTTACTTGATATTTTTGAGAAAGTTCTTTTTCAGTAGGGACTTGACTATCAATAGCTAATGTTCCATCAAGGATTGCATTGTGTAGATCAATAAATATTTTCTTATATAATGGTTGCTCCATAATAACACCTCTTAATGATATATCATGTATAAATGATAGCATAAATAATATAAAAGTAAACAATAAAAAATACCATGAAAGCGTAGACAAAAATTATTTCAAGAAGTATAATCTACTAAGATATATCAAATAGAAAAGAGGATATTGAGACATGCCATATAAAGATATACCAAAATCAGTTGGAAAATTCATGGGGAAAATTGAACAAAAATGTGGAAGTGAGCATGAAGATTGGGCAAAAAATTTTTCTACTGCCTTTGCTAATACATTGCTAACCACAGTAAAACGGCATTCTGATGGAACAACTTTCTTGTTAACCGGTGATATACCAGCTATGTGGTTAAGAGACTCCACTGCACAAGTACGTCCTTACTTAGTGATTGCTAAAGAAGACAAAGACTTAGCAGCAATGATTAGTGGATTGGTAAAAAAACAATTCTTTTATATCAATATTGATCCGTATGCAAATGCGTTCAATGAAGAAGCAAACGGGGCAGGACATCAAAGTGACCATACCGAAATGAATAATTGGATCTGGGAAAGGAAATATGAAATTGACTCATTATGTTACCCTGTTCAACTTGCTTATCTTTTATATAAAAATACGGGACAAACAGATCAATTTGACGACTCATTTGTTTCAGGAATCCAAAAAATTCTAGGTGTTTTTCAAACAGAACAAGATCATACTAAATCACCTTACCAATTTGAACGTGATACTACTCGTCTGGAAGACACGCTTGTAAATGATGGGAAAGGTGCAAAAGTAGTCCCTACAGGAATGACTTGGTCAGGTTTTCGCCCAAGTGATGACGCTTGCCGATATGGGTATCTAGTCCCATCGAACATGTTTGCAGTAGTTGTTTTAGGATATATTGAAGAAATTTTTCAAACAGTGTTATCAAATAATCAAATCGTAGCAAAAGCTACTGCGTTACGAGAAGAGATCCAACAAGGGATTGAAGCATACGGTAAAACTAAAAATCAAGCACAAGAAACTATTTTCGCATACGAAGTAGATGGTCAAGGAAACTCCTCATTAATGGATGACAGCAATGTGCCAAACCTAATGTCTGCACCTTATCTAGGCTACTGTTCTTCTGAAGATGAAACGTATTTACAAACAAGAAAAACCTTGCTGAGCTCAGAAAATCCTTACTTTTATGAAGGAAAGTACGCGAAAGGAATTGGCTCTTCTCATACACCTGAAAATTATGTTTGGCCAATTGCTTTAGCAATGGAAGGCATGACTACTAACGATCGAAAAGAAAAAGAACGAATTTTAGATTTATTAGTAGCAACAGATGCTGGAACAAACTTGATGCACGAAGGTTTTGATGTGGATAATCCGAACAATTACACAAGAGAATGGTTTTCTTGGGCAAATATGATGTTTTGTGAATTAGTAATGGATTATTTTGATATTCGAGTAGAAAAATAGGAGTGATTAAATGAAAAAGAAAGTATATATTATTTCCCACAGTCACTGGGATCGAGAATGGTACATGGCCTATGAACAACACCACATGCGTTTAGTTGAATTGATGGATGATTTGTTAGAACTTTTTGAGAATGACCCTGCATTCGATAGCTTTCACTTAGATGGACAGACAATTATTTTAGATGACTACTTACAAGTAAGACCGGAGAAAAGAGCATTAGTTCAACAAGCAATTGATGTGGGCAAGCTACGTATTGGACCATTTTATATTTTGCAAGATGACTTTTTGATTAGCTCAGAATCCAACGTGCGTAATATGTTGATTGGGATGGAAGAAACACAAAAATGGGGTGTACCAGTAATGCTTGGCTACTTCCCAGACACATTTGGAAATATGGGTCAAACGCCTCAAATGATGAAACAAGTTGGAATTGAAGCAGCAGCATTCGGTCGAGGGGTAAAACCGATTGGCTTTGATAATCAAGTGCTTGAGGCAGAAAATTATTCTTCCCAATATTCTGAAATGAAATGGAAAGGTCCTGATAGCTCTGAAATTTTCGGCTTATTATTCGCAAATTGGTATAGCAATGGAAATGAAATACCAGTTGAAGAACAAGAAGCTAAAATATTTTGGGACCAAAAATTGGCTGATGCAGAACAATATGCTTCAACCGAACATTTATTGATGATGAATGGTGTTGATCATCAGCCTGTTCAAAAAGATATATCAAAGGCAATTGCGTTAGCCAATCGTTTGTATCCAGATTATGAATTCATTCATTCTAATTTTACAGACTACTTAGCAGCGGTAACAAATGATTTGCCTGAAGATTTGGGAACAGTGGAAGGCGAATTAACGAGTCAAGAAACAGACGGCTGGTATACTTTGGCAAATACTGCATCTGCACGCGTATATTTAAAACAATGGAATACAAAAGTTCAAAGACAATTAGAAAATATTGCTGAGCCATTAGCAACGATGGCATATGAATTTTCGGGAAGTTATCCTCATGATCAATTAGATTATGCTTGGAAAACATTAATGCAGAATCATCCACATGATAGTATTTGTGGTTGTTCAGTGGACTCTGTTCATCGAGAAATGATTACACGATTTGAAAAAGCAGATGAAGTTGGGAAATTTGTGGCAGAAGAAGCAATGAGACAATTGGCGCAAGTTATCGATACAAGTGAATTCCCAGAAGATACGTATCCTTTTGTTGTAGTCAATACAGCTGGAACAGCAAAAACGGGTGAAGCGGTTATTGAAATCGAACTGGAACGTAAAAAGTTTGCTGAAGGATTACCAGAAACGTTGTTTAAAGAGTTGGAAGATGCTCCTGCTAAGAGTTATCATGTTGAAAACGCACAAGGAGAAGTCATTCCTGCAACTGTTTCTGAAGCAACTGTTCGTTTTGATTATGACTTACCAAAAGATCGATTCCGGATACCTTATATGGAAAAAGTAGTGACTGTAACTATTCCACTTGAAGAAATGGCTGCTTTTTCATGGGAGACATTTACGTTAGCTGAAGGAGAATCATCAACTATTACTGGTTCAATGGTCAACGACCAAGGACGAGTAATCGAAAATGAATTTCTCAAAATCAAAATTGAAGAGAATGGTTCGTTAACAGTAATGGACAAAAAAATGGCTCGTCAATTTGAAGATATTCTTGTTTTTGAAGACACGGGTGATGTCGGAAATGAGTATATCTATAAACAGCCAATTGATACAGTACCGATTCTTTCGAACCAACAAGAGGATTCTCAAGTAGAAATCTTGATTGATACACCGGAGATTGCTCAAATCCAACTCAATCAGACGATGATGATTCCCGTTTCTGCCGATGAGCTTTTGGAAAAAGAACAACAAATGGTAGTTGAATTTCGTTACCGTAAAGCAAAACGAGCGAACGAATTAAAACCATTATTAATAGAAACAAAAATTACTTTAAGAAAAAATAGTCGAAAAATCGACTTTGAAACAACAATTGATAATCAAATGAAAGATCATCGATTACGTGCACTATTTCCAACGAAGTTACATGTGGAACACCATGAAGCAGATAGTATATTTGAAGTCGTTACACGACCAAATAAAGTTTCTGCAAGCTGGGAGAATCCAACGAATCCGCAACATCAACACGCTTTTGTGAATCTTCATGATAAAAATTATGGTGTCACAATTGGAAACTATGGTTTGAATGAATACGAAATTTTAGATGAAGGACAAATTGCATTGACGTTATTGCGTTGTGTTGGTGAGTTAGGGGACTGGGGATACTTTCCAACTCCTGAAGCACAGTGTTTAGGACAACAACACTTCCAATATAGTATGGAAATTCATGAACCAAATGAAAAGTTTGAATCTTATCAACATGCGTATGCTGCGCAAGTTCCATTTACGACGCAACAGTTAACGAATCAACAAGGTGAATTAAGCAATAAAAATAGTTATTTGGAAGTAAAAGCTAAAACGTTTGCAATTACTGCTTTGAAGCGAAGCAAGTTTAATGATAAAGTAGTACTGAGAGGATTCAATCTGTCAGAAAAAGAAGAAGAAATCGTTGTTCAAAAAACAGGAACAACTAGCAGATTGTTGAATCTTTTAGAAAAAGACAGTAAGCAAACGATTGAGCCGACATTGATGCCTTATGAAATTCGGACAATCGGATTCGAGGAGGAAAAGTAAATGTACGGCGGAATAGAAGCGGGTGGCACAAAGTTTGTTTGTGCGGTGGCCAATGATCAACATAAAATTATGGAGAAAGTAAGTATTCCTACAACGACTCCAATAGAAACGTTGCAACAAGTGTTTGCTTTTTTTGATAAGTTTGACTTATCTGCTATGGGGATCGGCTCATTTGGCCCGATTGGCATTGACCAAACAAAAGATAATTATGGATACGTTTTAGCGACACCTAAAAAAGGTTGGGCTGATTTTGACTTTTTAGGGAGTGTTAAAGCACGTTATCAAATTCCAATTGCGTGGACAACAGATGTTAATGCTGCAGCCTATGGCGAATTAAAGAAAGGTGCAGCACAGGGAAAGGATAGCTGTATCTATCTAACTGTTGGTACTGGAATTGGTGCAGGTGTCGTCTTGAATCAAGACATTTTTTCAGGAATTGCTCATCCGGAAATGGGACATATTTGGGTGAAACGTCATCCAGATGACACATATGCTGGTACTTGTCCTTACCATGGGGATTGTTTGGAAGGGTTGGCGGCAGGACCTTCATTAGAAGCAAGAACAGGAATCAAAGGTCAAGATTTACCAGTAGACCATCCTGTATGGGATATCCAAGCGTTTTATATTGCACAAGCTTTAATCAACTATACATTAACTTTAGCACCAGAAAAAATTATCCTTGGTGGCGGTGTAATGAATCAAGATCATTTACTACAAAAAATTCGTCAACAATTTGTCGAACTAATGGCAGGATACATGGAAGTTCCGGAAGCTAGCGAATATATTGTTCGTTGGGGGTTACCGAATGAAAGTGGAATTATTGGTAGTTTGTTATTAGCAGAAAAAGAGTATCGACAAAAATAAATTAAAAAAAAGAGAATGATACAAAAACATCCTCAAAAAAACTAAAAAAGGATTTCATGAACATTCATAAGAAATGTTTCGTGAAATCCTTTTTTATTTGCACCAGAACTACCATAATCCTGGGGCTGCTCTGACAAGGATTCTTTCTTGTGTGAATGGATGTGTCAAATGTAGTTCAATTGCATGAAGCATCATTCGTTTCGCTGGTCGTGATTGATAAAGTGGATCACCTACAATTGGATGACCTAAACTTTCGAGATGGACCCGAATTTGATGTGTCCTTCCAGTTGATAAAACACAATAGATTTGTGTTTGTGTCGGTAGATTCTTCGCAATGGTTACGTGGGTGACAGCTGTTTTTCCATTACGCTCATCTATGACTTGTTTTCGGCGGTTGTGTCGGTCGCGTCCCATTTTTTTAGTAATAGTGAGGTCTTTAGTTAACTTGCCCCAGACGACAGCTTGATAGCGACGATAAATTTTCTTTTGTTCCACTAATTGGCTCAAAATAGGCAGAATAAAAGGATTCTTAGCAAACAAAATAGCGCCACTTGTTTCTTGATCTAAGCGATGCACGACATACGGTTTTTGTTTTTTGGGGGCTAAATAAGCAGCTAAATCATTTAACAAAGTGCCGGTTTCTTTGACGTCATTGGGATGAGTTTTCAAACCAGCTGGCTTATTTACAATCACTAGCTGTTCATCTTCATAGAGAACTTGGATTTTTTTGGCGTTTCCTAAGATGATTTCTTGATGACTGTAGTCGTCTTTTTCAAAATGCAAAGTAATTGTGTCGCCTCCGCGAATTTCTGAATGAAAAGGAGCAAGTTGAGCATTCACCCAAACGTTTTTTCGGGTACGCAAAAAATGACGAACTTTTCTTGGCACTAGCCATTCTCTTTCTAATAATTCTTGAATAGTGATTACTGAGTGGTCAGCAGGTAAGGTAATTGTGATTTCCATAAAGAAGCTCCTTTCGTCGAAGTCAGCTTTATTTTACCATTTTTAAAATATATTTAAGAAAAAGATTAAGTCAATCTGCTATTTATTATGCTAAACTACCGTCATTAACTGCAAAACTTACATCTTAAGCAGGAAGAAAGGCGCAGTTAGTTGTGGTAAACTGACCGTGTGAATAAAAAGATAGGAGAACATGCAAATGGATTTTCAACGCGTTTGGGAAAAAATAAAAGCTTCTTTGATTAGCTTTTGGCGCTGGATCAAGCCATATTTAAGCCGATTTCATAAATGGCGAAGGCGAATTTGGAAAAAATATCATATCAATAAAGTTATTCTTTTATTGGGACTGATTTTTATTTTGATAACGAGTGTTTATTTATTTATCTTGGCAAAACAAGCAAATGTGGAGACTTTAAAATCTGGATTAAGTCAATCAACTGTTATTTACGATAAAGACAATGAAGAAGCAGGCACGCTTTATGCTCAAAAAGGAACCTACGTAGAATTAGATGCAATCTCTCCATATATTCAGGATGCAGTTATTTCTACAGAAGATCGAAATTTTTATAACCATCACGGATTCGATGTGAAGGGAATTGCTCGAGCAGCGGTGCGTATGCTAACTTCAGGGAGTACGGCTGGTGGCGGAGGTAGTACGATTACGCAACAATTGGCGAAAAATGCGTATTTAACACTAGATCAAACCTTTGATAGAAAAGCAAAAGAGTTATTTCTGGCGATAGAAATAGAAAAGAAATACAGTAAAGAAGAAATTTTAACTATGTATTTGAATAACGCTTATTTTGGTAATGGCGTTTGGGGCGTTCAAGATGCTGCAAGAAGATATTTTGGTGTTAACGCAAGTGATGTAACATTGTCAGAGGCGGCAACGATTGCAGGTATGCTGAAAGGACCAGGGATTTATAATCCAATTGATAATCCAGAAAATGCTAATAACCGAAAAAATACTGTGTTGAGTGTGATGAAAGAAAACGAAAAAATCACAGCTGATCAAGCTAATGCAGAGAGTCAAACGAATATTGCGGATTATTTAAATGACACATATACGGATTCGGAATCAGGTTATCGCTATCCTTATTATTTTGATGCGGTAATTGATGAGGCAGTGGAAGCATATGGATTGGACGAGTCAGATGTAATGAACAAGGGGTATAAGATTTACACTGCTTTAGATCAAAATTATCAAAAACAGCTAGAGGCAACTTATCAAAATGGACAACTATTTCCGGCAGATGCTTCCGACGGCGCAATGGTCCAGTCTGCTTCTGTTGCATTAAATCCGAAAAATGGGGGCGTGCAAGCCTTGGTAGGCCGACGTGGGGAACACGTCTTCCGAGGATTTAATTTTGCAACACAAATGAAGCGGTCACCAGGTTCAACAATCAAGCCGTTAAGTGTGTACTCTGCTGCGTTAGAGTCTGGCTACTTACCCTCTAGCACCTTACAAGATACGCCACAAAGTTATTATGATGCTCAAAATTATGATGGTACGTACCAAGGAGAAGTGCCAATGTATCAAGCAGTAGCTCAAAGTTTGAACTTACCTGCTGTCTGGTTACTTCATGAGATTGGTCTTCAAAAAGGTTATGATAAAGCAGAAGAATTCGGTTTGAGTTTATCGAAATCTGATAAATATTATGGTTTAGCATTAGGAGGATTGGAAAAAGGCGTATCACCGTTGACGATGGCTGGAGCTTATAGTGCTTTTGCAAATGATGGTCAGATGTATTCGCCACACTTGATTACAAAAATCGTTGATTCTACAGGTGCAGTTATTGTAGATAATACGGACAAAAAACCTAAACAAGTGATTTCAAAAGAAACAGCAGAACAAATGACAAGTATGCTACTTGGCACATTTTCTAATGGAACTGCAGTTGCTGCCAATCCAGCCGGTTATACGGTTGCTGGTAAAACTGGTACTACAGAAACGAATTTTGATGCCACGAAAGCAAATGATCAGTGGATTGTTGGTTATACGCCAGACGTAGTTATTTCAACTTGGATGGGTTACGAAGAGTCTAGCGAACTGCATTATTTAGAAGGAACGAGTGGGAATGTTGTGGGACGAGTCTTCAAGTCTGCTGCAGAGGGAATTCTTCCATATACTTCAAATACAAGTTTTAGTGTTGCAGATGCGTATGCAACAGGTGGAGAGGTCGTTCCAGCAGATCAAGTGAATAATCCATCAGGAACAGAGGATGATTCTGCAAAATGGAAAGAAAGCTTAGATCAATATGGTGAGAAAGCAAAAGAAGGATTGAAGAACTTTGGCGACTTTGTGAAAGATGGTGTACAAGGAATTGGTGATGCAGCCAAAGATTTGTGGCGGAAATATCAAAGTGAGTAGTTCTTTGAAAACGGATAGCTGCATGTTACAATAAACTCAACTACTGAAAGAAAAGAGGCAATATTATGTCAAATATCTATGATAGTGCGAATCAAATCGAACGCGAAATTCGTGAACTTCCTGAATTTAAAGCTTTACAAGAAGCATACGGTAAAGTAAAAGAGAATAAAGAGGCACATGAACTATTCAAAAACTTCCAAGCAATGCAAATTGAATTACAAGAAAAACAAATGCGTGGTGAAGAATTCTCTGATGAGGATGCAATGAAAGCACAAGAAATGGCTATGAAAATTCAATCCGAGTCAGTTATCAATGATTTAATGGAAAAAGAACAAGGTTTTAGTACAATCATCAATGATTTGAATCGAATCATTATGACGCCAGTACGTGACTTATATAGCGAATAAACACAGTAAATAAAAAAGAGCAGGGCTAATTGCAGCCTTGCTCTTTTTTTTGTAATCAAATGATTCTTTCTCTTAGTTTTTATCAACCAAGATAATGCAAGAAAATAACAACATTGTGAATATAAAAATAAAAAAATGGGGGTTATAATTTTGAAAACGTTTACCAAAAGGGAAAAGGAGTGATCAAAATGCTTTTTCAACAAGCAGTTTCAGAGGAGAAAATCAGTAAGACAACAAACGTATTTGGCTTAAAGGACAAAATGGGCTACATGTTTGGTGATTTAGGAAATTGTTTTATTTTGGGATTGGTTAATAGCTTTTTGATGATTTATTACACAAATGTCCTTGGAGTTTCTGGAGCAATAGTAGGTACGCTTTTTCTAGTTTCGAGAATTTTAGATGCATTTGCGGATGTTTTTGTTGGACGTCTGTGTGATGTTTCAAAGCTAACAAAGGTTGGGCGATTCATCCCATGGATTCGCCGAATGAAATATCCATTTTGTACCATAACGATTCTAATGTTTTTGCCTATTATTCAGCATTTACCAATGACCGCCAGAATGATTTATATTTTTGTTTCATACATTGTCTATGGTATTTTTCTTTCAACAATTAATATCCCTTACGGAGCAATGGCGGCAGCAATCAGCTCGAATCCAGATGATCGGTCCTCATTGTCGACTTTCAGAAGTATTGGATCAGCGATCGGAGGATCAACGACAGGTTTCTTTATTCCAATATTAATGTATACGCAAAATAAAAGTGGTCAACAAGTTGTCTCAAGAGAGCGATTTTTCTGGATTGCTATTGGTTGTGCATCGATAGCGTTCATAGCGTATACATTAACGTGTAAACTATCTACAGAACGAGTAAGAGTAGAAAAAAAAGAAGAGATTCAAGCAACTAAATTGGTCAAAGGATTAGTTTCAAATCGTGCGCTAGTAGTGCTAGTTATCGTGGACATTTTTATTGTGATCAACCAGATTTTAGCAGGGACAAATATGACCTATCTCTTTAATGATTACTTCCATAATAAAGAAGCAATGTCGATTGCCTTGTTATTTACGTATGGAACAGTTATTGTGTTGGCTCCTTTTGCAACAGCGTTGACAAGGTGGTTTGGTAAGAAAGAGGCGAGTGTCGTCGCTCTGATATTCTCCTCTGTCATGTATTTATTAATGTATTTTCTACATATTACTAATGCATGGGTTTATTTGTTCCTTCTATTTATTGCGACATTGGGATCGGGCTTATTCAATTTGATGGTTTGGGCCTTTATTACAGATGTAATTGATTATCATCAATATACAACAGGATTACGAGAAGACGGAACAGTTTACGGTGTTAATTCTTTTGCTAGAAAACTGGGACAAGCATGTGCAGGAGCGATTGGTGGGTTTATGTTAACAATGATTGGTTATCAGTCATCTTCAGTAGGTGGGACAATTCAATCAGCTTTAGTGCAAGAGCGTATTTATACGGTTGCTAATTTATTGCCAGCAGTTTGTTTGTTAGTATCTGCGGTGATTTTATTCTTTGGTTATCCACTTAATAAGAAAGAAACGATTAAAATGGGTGAAGAATTAAAACAAATCAATCGTTAAGTTATGAAGAGATAGAAATTAAAATTAGGTCAAGCAAAATGTAAAATTTTGCTTGACCATTCTTTTTTTTAATGATAATGTAAATGAGTTGTTAAAAAGCAACTGAAAGTTAAAAAAATAATTTCAAAAAGTTATTGACGTGTGAGTTATCACATGATAAGATAACTAAGTCGTTTGAAAAGAACCTCTTAAGAAGCTTGATTTCATCAAGAAAAACTTCAAAAAAGTTCTTGACAAATAACAAATGATGCGATATGATAAATGAGTTGCCGAAAGATTTCTTAAACGAAATCGGAAAAACTTTTTCAAAAAAGAGTTGACATTTAAACGTCGCTCTGATATGATATAAAAGTTGCTACGGCAATTCAAGTAGACCTTTGAAAACTGAACAAAGTAAGACAAACCAAATGTGTAGGGCGTCTTGATTCAATTCAAGACAACAAACATTTTTAAACAGCAAGCAATATGCTAGCAAACAAATTGAGCTTAACAATCGAAAGATTGTTCTAACTTTTATTATGAGAGTTTGATCCTGGCTCAGGACGAACGCTGGCGGCGTGCCTAATACATGCAAGTCGTACGCTTTTTCTTTCACCGGAGCTTGCTCCACCGAAAGAAAAGGAGTGGCGAACGGGTGAGTAACACGTGGGTAACCTGCCCATCAGAAGGGGATAACACTTGGAAACAGGTGCTAATACCGTATAACAATCGAAACCGCATGGTTTTGATTTGAAAGGCGCTTTCGGGTGTCGCTGATGGATGGACCCGCGGTGCATTAGCTAGTTGGTGAGGTAACGGCTCACCAAGGCCACGATGCATAGCCGACCTGAGAGGGTGATCGGCCACATTGGGACTGAGACACGGCCCAAACTCCTACGGGAGGCAGCAGTAGGGAATCTTCGGCAATGGACGAAAGTCTGACCGAGCAACGCCGCGTGAGTGAAGAAGGTTTTCGGATCGTAAAACTCTGTTGTTAGAGAAGAACAAGGATGAGAGTAACTGTTCATCCCTTGACGGTATCTAACCAGAAAGCCACGGCTAACTACGTGCCAGCAGCCGCGGTAATACGTAGGTGGCAAGCGTTGTCCGGATTTATTGGGCGTAAAGCGAGCGCAGGCGGTTTCTTAAGTCTGATGTGAAAGCCCCCGGCTCAACCGGGGAGGGTCATTGGAAACTGGGAGACTTGAGTGCAGAAGAGGAGAGTGGAATTCCATGTGTAGCGGTGAAATGCGTAGATATATGGAGGAACACCAGTGGCGAAGGCGACTCTCTGGTCTGTAACTGACGCTGAGGCTCGAAAGCGTGGGGAGCAAACAGGATTAGATACCCTGGTAGTCCACGCCGTAAACGATGAGTGCTAAGTGTTGGAGGGTTTCCGCCCTTCAGTGCTGCAGCTAACGCATTAAGCACTCCGCCTGGGGAGTACGACCGCAAGGTTGAAACTCAAAGGAATTGACGGGGGCCCGCACAAGCGGTGGAGCATGTGGTTTAATTCGAAGCAACGCGAAGAACCTTACCAGGTCTTGACATCCTTTGACCACTCTAGAGATAGAGCTTCCCCTTCGGGGGCAAAGTGACAGGTGGTGCATGGTTGTCGTCAGCTCGTGTCGTGAGATGTTGGGTTAAGTCCCGCAACGAGCGCAACCCTTATTGTTAGTTGCCATCATTAAGTTGGGCACTCTAGCAAGACTGCCGGTGACAAACCGGAGGAAGGTGGGGATGACGTCAAATCATCATGCCCCTTATGACCTGGGCTACACACGTGCTACAATGGGAAGTACAACGAGTCGCGAAGTCGCGAGGCTAAGCTAATCTCTTAAAGCTTCTCTCAGTTCGGATTGTAGGCTGCAACTCGCCTACATGAAGCCGGAATCGCTAGTAATCGCGGATCAGCACGCCGCGGTGAATACGTTCCCGGGCCTTGTACACACCGCCCGTCACACCACGAAAGTTTGTAACACCCGAAGTCGGTGAGGTAACCTTTTGGAGCCAGCCGCCTAAGGTGGGATAGATGATTGGGGTGAAGTCGTAACAAGGTAGCCGTATCGGAAGGTGCGGCTGGATCACCTCCTTTCTAAGGAATATTACGGAGACTACACAGGTTTGTCATTATTACTTTGTTCAGTTTTGAGAGGTTTACTCTCAAAACATTTTGTTCATTGAAAACTGGATATTTGAAGTAAGATCAAAACAAACCGAGAACACCGCGTTGAATGAGTTTTTTAATAAGTTCAATTGCTTATTTTTCTTGACACGTTTCTATCGCTAGAAATGAAGTCAAAACCCAACCGTAAGGTTGATAAGGTTAAGTGAATAAGGGCGCACGGTGGATGCCTTGGCACTAGGAGCCGATGAAGGACGGGACTAACACCGATATGCTTTGGGGAGCTGTACGTAAGCTATGATCCAGAGATTTCCGAATGGGGGAACCCAGCATCTTTTATAGGATGTTACAAATATGTGAATACATAGCATATTTGAGGTAGACGCAGAGAACTGAAACATCTAAGTACCTGCAGGAAGAGAAAGAAAATTCGATTCCCTGAGTAGCGGCGAGCGAAACGGGAAAAGCCCAAACCAACAAGCTTGCTTGTTGGGGTTGTAGGACTCCGATATGGTAGTTTTTTCAGATAATCGAATGACTTGGAAAAGTCAGTCAAAGAGGGTAAAAACCCCGTAGATGAAATTTGGAAAGCACCTAGGAGGATCCTGAGTACGGCGGAACACGAGGAATTCCGTCGGAATCCGGGAGGACCATCTCCCAAGGCTAAATACTCCCTAGTGACCGATAGTGAACCAGTACCGTGAGGGAAAGGTGAAAAGCACCCCGGAAGGGGAGTGAAATAGAACCTGAAACCGTGTGCCTACAACAAGTCAAAGCCCGTTAATGGGTGATGGCGTGCCTTTTGTAGAATGAACCGGCGAGTTACGATTGCATGCGAGGTTAAGTCGAAGAGACGGAGCCGTAGCGAAAGCGAGTCTGAATAGGGCGTTTGAGTATGTAGTCGTAGACCCGAAACCATGTGATCTACCCATGTCCAGGTTGAAGGTGCGGTAAAACGCACTGGAGGACCGAACCCACGTACGTTGAAAAGTGCGGGGATGAGGTGTGGGTAGCGGAGAAATTCCAAACGAACTTGGAGATAGCTGGTTCTCTCCGAAATAGCTTTAGGGCTAGCCTCGGAATTGAGAATGATGGAGGTAGAGCACTGTTTGGACTAGGGGCCCATCTCGGGTTACCGAATTCAGATAAACTCCGAATGCCATTCATTCATATCCGGGAGTCAGACTGTGAGTGATAAGATCCATAGTCGAAAGGGAAACAGCCCAGACCACCAGCTAAGGTCCCAAAATATATGTTAAGTGGAAAAGGATGTGGGGTTGCACAGACAACTAGGATGTTGGCTCAGAAGCAGCCACCATTTAAAGAGTGCGTAATAGCTCACTAGTCGAGTGACCCTGCGCCGAAAATGTACCGGGGCTAAACATATTACCGAAGCTGTGGATAACACCTATGGTGTTATGGTAGGAGAGCGTTCTAAGGGCGTTGAAGGTAGATCGTGAGGACTACTGGAGCGCTTAGAAGTGAGAATGCCGGTATGAGTAGCGAAAGACAGGTGAGAATCCTGTCCACCGAATGACTAAGGTTTCCTGGGGAAGGCTCGTCCGCCCAGGGTTAGTCGGGACCTAAGCCGAGGCCGAAAGGCGTAGGCGATGGATAACAGGTTGATATTCCTGTACCCGTTGTTTTTGTTTGAGCAATGGAGGGACGCAGGAGGCTAAGGAAAGCAGACGATTGGAAATGTCTGTCCAAGCAGTAAGTCTTAGGTTGAGTCAAATGCTTAATCTTTTAAGGACAAGCTGTGATGGGGAGGGAAATAATAGTACCGAAGTTCCTGATGTCACACTGCCAAGAAAAGCTTCTAGTGAGAAAACAATGGCCCGTACCGCAAACCGACACAGGTAGTCGAGGAGAGAATCCTAAGGTGAGCGAGAGAACTCTCGTTAAGGAACTCGGCAAAATGACCCCGTAACTTCGGGAGAAGGGGTGCTGATCGTCAGATCAGCCGCAGTGAATAGGCCCAAGCGACTGTTTATCAAAAACACAGGTCTCTGCAAAATCGTAAGATGAAGTATAGGGGCTGACGCCTGCCCGGTGCTGGAAGGTTAAGAGGAGTGCTTAGCGTAAGCGAAGGTACGAATTGAAGCCCCAGTAAACGGCGGCCGTAACTATAACGGTCCTAAGGTAGCGAAATTCCTTGTCGGGTAAGTTCCGACCCGCACGAAAGGCGTAACGATTTGGGCACTGTCTCAACGAGAGACTCGGTGAAATTTTAGTACCTGTGAAGATGCAGGTTACCCGCGACAGGACGGAAAGACCCCATGGAGCTTTACTGTAGTTTGATATTGAGTGTCTGTACCGCATGTACAGGATAGGTAGGAGCCGTAGAAATCGGAACGCTAGTTTCGATGGAGGCGCTGGTGGGATACTACCCCTGCGTTATGGCCACTCTAACCCGCACCACTAATCGTGGTGGGAGACAGTGTCAGATGGGCAGTTTGACTGGGGCGGTCGCCTCCTAAAAGGTAACGGAGGCGCCCAAAGGTTCCCTCAGAATGGTTGGAAATCATTCGAAGAGTGTAAAGGCAGAAGGGAGCTTGACTGCGAGACCAACAAGTCGAGCAGGGACGAAAGTCGGGCTTAGTGATCCGGTGGTTCCGCATGGAAGGGCCATCGCTCAACGGATAAAAGCTACCCTGGGGATAACAGGCTTATCTCCCCCAAGAGTCCACATCGACGGGGAGGTTTGGCACCTCGATGTCGGCTCGTCGCATCCTGGGGCTGTAGTCGGTCCCAAGGGTTGGGCTGTTCGCCCATTAAAGCGGCACGCGAGCTGGGTTCAGAACGTCGTGAGACAGTTCGGTCCCTATCCGTCGCGGGCGTTGGAAATTTGAGAGGAGCTGTCCTTAGTACGAGAGGACCGGGATGGACTTACCGCTGGTGTACCAGTTGTTCTGCCAAGGGCATTGCTGGGTAGCTATGTAGGGAAGGGATAAACGCTGAAAGCATCTAAGTGTGAAGCCCACCTCAAGATGAGATTTCCCATTTCTTTAAGAAAGTAAGATCCCTGAGAGATGATCAGGTAGATAGGTCAGAAGTGGAAGTACAGTGATGTATGGAGCGGACTGATACTAATCGATCGAGGACTTAACCAAGAATGGTAAAAGAAAAAACTCGGAAGAGTTTGAGATTACTTCGAATCCAGTTTTGAGTGAGCAAAAGCAAACTCAATAAGATAACACCACAGTGTGGTGGCGATAGCGAGAAGGATACACCTGTAACCATGCCGAACACAGAAGTTAAGCTTCTTAGCGCCGATTGTAGTGAGGGGTTGCCCCTTGTGAGAGTAGGACGTCGCCACGCAACGGTAAAAAACAGATGAGCAATCAAGCTCATCTGTTTTTTTGTATTCTCACGAAATATCACACTGTAATACGAACAAACTTTCGTATTTTGATGAAAAAAACACGTAAAAATGTTATGATAAAAGAAAAAAAGGAGGGAATTTGATAGTGAAATTTATCCATGCAGCTGATTTACATGTAGATAGGTCTTTTGAAGGCTCAATTCCATTTGACAAACGTGTGCAAAAAAAATTATTACAGGCAAATCAAATGGTTCTAAAAAATATTGTAGATCAAGCGGTGTTCCATGAAGTTGACTTTGTTTTATTTGCTGGAGATACTTTTCATCAAAATAAACCTTCGCTTAAAACACAAAAGTACTTTTTTGAACAAATGGAACGTTTAAATAAACTAAACATTTCTGTGTACATGATTTTTGGAAACCATGACTATTACCAGAAAGAAAGATATTGGTTTGATTTTCCTGAAAATGTTCATTTGTTTGTGAACGAAGAAGTAAAAACAAATGAATTTAAACTGAATTCTGGAGAAAAAGTTGCTATCAGTGCTTTTAGCTATTGTCATCCATGGATACAACAAGAAAAAGTATTAGAGTTTCCCTCTCGAGCAAATGTAGATTATCACATTGGAATGTATCACGGGGAATTGGGCACAAGAGATCATGGTAATTATGCGCCATTTAGTTCTAATCAAATGCAAGAAAAAAATTATGATTATTGGGCGTTAGGTCATATCCATGTTCCAACTGTCCTTAGTACTAACGGGAGAATAGTGTATCCTGGCGCACCTCAAGGACACACGAGAAAGGAACAGACCTCAATTTCTGTTTCATTAGTAGAGTTGAAAAAAAGTGCGTATCAAACTATTCCTATAGAGGTAGCAGAGGTATATTGGTATCGTCAAAAAATTTCTTTTGAACATATTCGTACAACTAATGAGATTTTCTCAATGGTTCAACGACAACTGGAAGTCCCTAATAATAAATTTCATCTAGTTGAGCTAGAGATTACTAATTATGAACATTTAGGAATAGATTTTGTAGAGCGAATTAATTCTGGTGAGGTATTAGAATATTTGATTGGAGAATTAAGCAAATATACATCAAATTTTTTTATATGGCGTATCTCTCTTATGAAGAATACTGCTCAGAAACAGACAATTCTAACTGTCTCAAAAAATTTGAAACATCAATTATTTGAAAGCTATCAAACGTCTCAAGATTTCAAACAAATTTTAAGTGAATTGTATAGCCATCCAGGAGCAATAAAATTATTGAATGAGTTACCTGATTATCAGAGTGAAACATTAATAGCTGCACAAGAATTAATCAATCAGGATTTTCAATTCGAGGAGGATAATGAATGAAAATTTTACGGATTGAAATTAATGCTTTTGGAAAATGGCGCCAAAAGAATTTTGATTTTTCTTCAGGTAATCAATTGATTTATGGCGAGAATGAAGCAGGTAAATCAACTGTTTATCAGTTTATACAGGCAATTCTCTTTGGTTTTCCATCAAAAGGAAGAAAAAAGAAAGATTATACACCAAAAGATGGAGCGGCTTATGGTGGTCGTATCTGGTTAGAACATCCAATCCATGGTGAATTCATGGTTGAACGTTATAAGCAGCAGAATCGTGGAAAGGCAAAAGTTGTTTTTGGCGAACAAATAGGAAGTGAAACATTATTAGCTCAGTTGATTTCACCATTAACTAGAGAATTATTTCAACAGGTGTTTACTTTTCAGCAAGAGCAGTTATCAGAATTAGATCATCTTAGAGAAAAAGAATTACATGATATGTTGATATCATTAGGAATTACTGGAAGTTCACAAGTTTTTAAAAAAAGACAAGAGTATTATAATCAGGCTCAAAATTTATATAAGAAAAAAGGACAAAAATTACTTATCAACCAAAAGTTAAATAATTGGAAAAGTTTACAAGAAAAAATTCATCAAAAACAAGCACAAGAAGATTTTTTTAGTCAGCTTGTGATGCAAGAGCAAGCCGCAAAAAAAGAGCAAGATAAATTAAGACAAGAAATATCAAAGAATAATGAAAAATTATTGCATTTAAACCAGCAAAAAATCAATTTCTCACTTTACGAGGAATGGCAAGAATTACAAGAAAAGACACTTAATGAATTACCAAATGAGCAACTAATGACAGATCTACAAGAGTTTTCTAACAGATATCAACAAATGAGTGAACGTTTGGAAGAACTAGAAGCAACTTTAGAAAAACATAGCGGGATGGATCTGCAATCAGCGCAATACTATTTTTTCTTAGAACAAGAAACGGAATTAAAAAATCTTTTAAAAGAACAGGCTCAAGTTGAGCAGTTAGTTAATGAATGGCAAAGACTTCAGGTAGAAACACGCGAAACAGAAGCAGAGTTAAAGATTTTAGAACAGCGTTGGGGTTGGCAAAGACAAAATCAACCAGTAGAATTTCAACAAAGTTCCGAATGGAAAACGTTATTTTCACAAAATCAACAATTTTTAGAAGAAGACCGACAATTGACAATTCGATTACAAGTTGCAAAAGAACAGCAGGAATTGATTGATGCAGAAATCAGTCAGTTGGAAGCACGCTATCCCTTTCTTTTACAGAATCAGCAGGAGAAGGAGGAAAAACGAAATAGTATTCCTTATATAATTGTAGGTGGGATAGTTATAGCCTTAGGATTATTTTTCCCTCTTCCTTGGAAAATTATTTTCTTGCTCAGTGGAGCTGGGATTATAGGAAGTTATTTCTTGCATCAAGAAAATAATAGCAAAAATAATTCTTTAGAAGTCAAAGGAATGTGGCAAGAAAAACTAGGACAATTAGATGTTGCATCTGCACAAATCGCAGAAGTAGAAGAAAATAGGAAACAAAATCAACAAATGAAACAACAGTTTAATCAACAAGTACAGTATTTTGTTGATCAATGGTGTCTAAACCAACTAAATACAGTTGAGTTAATGAAAGAATACGGCCAAGAAGTTATGGACTATCAACGACTTTGTGCTATTTATGAGCGAAAGCAAAAAAGAGAAAGAGAAATTCAAGAGAAGTTGCTATTCTTAGAACGAAAATTTGATATTGTTCAAGAATGGCTACCTGTTCAAGACAAGCATATTTCTGAAAAAATGGCATTACTGGCACAATTTGTTCAAGAAATGGAACAAATGAAATTTGCTCGTAGCTACCAGCAAAATACATTACTCACGCAAGAAATTAATCAATTGAAGAAGAAGCAAAAAGCATGGCTCCAAGAGTATGCACAACAACTTAACGAGGCACAACTTACGTATCCATCTGAAGTACCATTCTTTTTGCAAAAAGCACATGAGACAATCCAAAAACAAGAAAGACTTGCTGAATTAAGTAAAATACTCACACCATTATTTCCTGAAAAAATGACACGCTCATTTTTAGAACAAGAAAGCCTTCGTTTAGATCAATTACAACGACAACTACAGTTGGAAGAAAAAGCTGCAAGTGAACAACAACAACGTTTAAATATTCAAGTTGAAGAATTACAAAAAGATGGTACACTTGATGAACTATACCAAGAAGAAAGCCGCCAGAAGGCAGAATTAGAACATTTGATGGTGGAGTGGGGAGCATATGAAATTGCTGGTACTTTTTTAGGTGATTTATCGACTGAAATGAGTGAGCGGCAATTACCGCAGTTGTTAAAAGAGGCTACTTATTATTTGGGATTACTAACCGACCACAAGTATCAAAGAATTTTATTAAAAGAAGATTTATTGACTCTCACAGATGGAAAGACAGAATTTCCTATTTATGAGCTATCTACAGGAACCAAAGATCAATTAATCATGGCAATGCGATTTGCTTATCTTTCTTTGGAAGCAAATCGAGCGCTTTGTCCAGTAATTATTGACGATGGTTGGTTACACTATGATTCGCACAGAAAGTATTACTTAGCAAAACTTTTAGCAGAGTTTGGTAAAAAGTATCAGATAATTTGTTTTTCTTCTGACAAAGAAATGTTAAGCTATTATCAAGAGTTACAACAATCTGTGAAATGGCTAGAAGGAGCATAGAATGAAAAAAATTCGTGAATTAATCATTGATGAACAGTTTGAATTATTTGTCTTGATAAAAAATGCTGACGTAAGAATGGCAAAAAATGGTAAAAAATTTATTGCATTTACTTTTCAAGATACTTCGGGAACAATTGATGGGAAATATTGGGACGCTTCCGAGGAGGAAATTAGCAAATTTACTGCAGGAACTGTTGTTTTTTTGAGCGGTAAAAGAGAAGTATATCAAGGAAATCCTCAAGTAAAAATTATCCACATGCGTTTGACAAAAATTGATGAACCTAGTGAACCAAGTCTTTATATGGAACGAGCACCAATAAAAAAAGAAGAAATGGAAGAGGAAATCAATCAATTATTGTTTGAGATTACGAATGCACATTGGAATCGTATTGTACGTTATTTATTAAATAAATATCAAAAACAATTTTTCGAGTATCCAGCGGCAAAAAGAAATCATCATGCATTTGCTAGTGGACTAGCTTATCATACGTTGACGATGCTTCACTTAGGAAAAGCAATTGCAAATGAATACCCAGAGATCAATCGCGCATTATTGTATGCTGGAATTATTTTACATGATTTGGGTAAAGTTATTGAATTATCTGGTCCAATGTCAACTGAGTACACTCTAGCTGGCAATTTAGTGGGACATTTGGTTCTCGTAGATGAAGAAATTACTAAAGCTTGTATTGCGTTGAAAATCAGTGAAGAAGATGAAGATGTTTTAGTGTTAAGACATATGGTTCTAGCACATCATGGTCTTTTGGAATACGGATCACCAGTGCGACCAAGAATTATGGAAGCTGAGGTTTTACATCAAATCGATAACATCGATGCGTCAATGCAAATGATGTTGACTTCTATTCGTCAAACAGAACCTGGAAAATATACAGATCGAATTTTTGGTATGGATAATCGCAGTTTTTATGTACCAAAAGATATCTGACTAGTGTGTTTAAATAAACTAAAAAAGAAGTAAAGCGACTCATGAAGAGGAGTCTGCTTTACTTCTTTTTAGTCATAAAATTTATTTTGAAGAGTCTGTAGTCGCTGTTTCTGAACTATCAGTTGCTTCAGTTGATTTTTCTGTAGCTGAAGAGTTAGTTGATTTTTCAGAATCAGATGTTGCTTCTGAACCTGAAGAAGATGTAGTGAATGCACTCAAGACACTTTCAAAAGCATCATCTTTGATTTTCACATTAGCATCTTTTAAGACTTCACCGATAACTTTTGTTGTAAATGCACTATCGTTCAATTTTGTTTGAGTAGCGATTTCTTTTAATTCATCTTTGTATTTATCCATGTCATCGCCTTTAGAAGAAGTCTTAACCATTTTCACAACGTAATAATCAGTTGCATAAGTTGAAGCATTAGTAGCGGAAATCACGTCAGAAATTTCGCCATTTTTCAATTTAAAAGCGGCTTCTTTTACTTCGTTAGGGACAGTTGTTGTTTCAGAATCAAATTTGATTTTTCCACCGTCATCTTTAGTTGTTGTATCAGTTGAGTTATCTTTTGCTAATTTAGTGAAGTCATCACCTTTATCAGCTTTTTCTTTCACGCTTTTCGCATCGTCTTCACTTGAAAGTTTGATGATTTGTGCTTCTACTTCTGGATGGAAAGAAGCCCAAGCAGTTTTTAAGTCATCATTTGTAATATCAACATGTGCTTTTAAACCAGCTTCAAGTGCTAGGTTATTGCGGATATAGTCTTTGTAAGAATCTTCTGTATAACCGGCAGCTTTCAATTGAGATTCAAACCCGTCACCTAATGATTCTGCTTGTTTTTTGTATTCAGCGTCAACTTTTTTATCTGTTACTTTATCGCCATATTTGTTATTAAATACTTTGTAAATAATCATTCTTTGAACCAAAGTTTGGTTAGATGATTCTAATTTTGCTTCATCATAGAAGTCAGAAACAGTGATAGTTCCACCCTTCATTGTAGCGATATCTTTGTTTGTACCATTAGAACAAGCAGCTAGTGTTAAGACAGCTAAAGCACTAGTCGCTGCTAAAATTATTTTTTTTCTTTTCATTTTAGTTTTGCACTCCTGTTTTTTTATATTTAGTTGTTCACATCTACAACTATACCATATTCTAATTCCTAAAAAAAAGCTTCTAATGAATAGTTTCAAAGAAAATTCATGTTTTAATCACATTCATTACGAGAGTATGACAAAAAAACGGGTTAAAATGCATAATCGTCGTGTTTTAACTCAATTAGTGAAGATTTTCTTCAGGAAGTTCAGGTAAGTTAGTAGAAATTTTTTCTACTTGTTCTTGAATCTGAGTAATTCTTGGTTCTGCTTGAAATTTAAACTCCTGTACATCTTTTTGAATAGAGTCTTGGAACTCCGGAATGAGTGTAGCTGCAGTTTCTTTTGTTTCGGCTAAGGCCTCTTTAAAGTGGTTGAGACTATTATTTAGATCTAGCGTTAAATCAGCAGCTTCTTCTAATTCGTCAATCAATTTTTTTCGAGTATCATTACCACTTCTTGGAGCAAAAAGAAGTCCACCTACAGCGCCTACAGCTGAACCAAATACGAGACCTTTCAGAAATTGTTTAATCAATGTCATTCACCTGCGTTTCAATGGTTTCTTGGATGGTTGCCAGTTCACTTGCTGAGTAATCTGCTTGATGATTACCAAAGTGGATTGAAAAATCATCTGTTGTTGCGTAACGTGGTACCAGATGAATATGTGAGTGAAAGACAGATTGGTATGCTAACTCACGATTGTTATTCAAAATATTTAAACCTTTCATATCAGGAAATGCTTTTTCTAGACCACGAGCAATTTTTGGCACGCGCGAAAAGACGGCACCAGCTAATTCTTGGTCATAATCAAATATATCAGAAACGTGCCGTTTTGGTACAACTAAGGTATGACCTTTAGTTGCTTGTGACAAATCCAAAAACGCATACACTTTGTCATCCTCATAAATTTTATAGCTAGGAATTTCTTGGTTGATAATTTTGCAAAAAATACAGTTTTCCATACGAGACATCCTTTCTGCTAAGAATATTTTGGCTAAGTTAACTTTACCATAAGTTCTGATTGTTGTAAGGAAAAAAACAAATTGTCAACATTTTCTTCATGGTATAATAAAGAAGCGAGTAAACAAGATCAATGGAGGAAAAGAAATGAGTTTAACGATTGAACACGTGACGGGAGGATATGGACATCTTCCTGTGTTAAAAGATATAAGTTTTGAAGTACATTCAGGCGAAATGGTGGGCTTGATTGGATTAAATGGTGCAGGTAAAAGTACAACGATTAAACACATCATTGGGTTGCTAGAAGCAACTAAAGGGAAAATCGAAATCGATGGTTTAACATTGAAAAGTGATATTGAAAAGTATCGAAAACAAATTGGATACATTCCAGAAACACCTTCATTATATGAAGAGCTGACTTTACGAGAACATATTGAAGTGACAGCTATGGCTTACGGTATCCCCCTAGAAGTAGCGATGAAGCGAGCAGAAAAATTGTTGGAGACGTTTCGATTAGAAAAACGTTTAGACTGGTTTCCTGCTAACTTTTCAAAAGGAATGAAACAAAAAGTCATGATTTTATGTGCTTTTTTAATTGAACCCTCGCTATATATCATTGATGAACCTTTTTTGGGTCTTGATCCTTTAGCAATCAATGCGTTGTTAGAATTGATGGTTGAAATGAAGAAAAGTGGTTCTGCGATTTTGATGTCAACTCATATTTTGGCGACTGCTGAAAAATACTGTGATCGCTTTGTGGTTTTACATAATGGTAAGGTTCGAGCACAAGGCACGCTGGAAGAGTTAAGAGAATCATTTAACCTTCCAGATTCATCCTTGGATGAGATTTATGTCGCATTAACGAAGGAGCAGGGACATGAATGATTTTTTTCGAAAACGTTTAGCTAGACACCAAAAAAAAATGCTAAAGTATATGCGCTATGTTTTCAATGATCATTTTGTGTTAGTTTGTCTTTTTTTGGTGGGAGGAATTGGTTTTTATTATTCTAGTTGGCTGAAAAGCTTAGCTCCTTCTTTTGAGTTTGGTGGACTGATTGTTTCAGTTTTTTGGTTACTTAGCTTGGCAGTAGGAAAAATTGCAACTTTTGCCGAGGCAGCAGATATTGTTTTTTTATTGCCACAAGAAAAGGAAATGCGAGTATATCTAAGTAAAGCTTTCCGCTATTCTTGTTTATTTCCATTCCTTGTTTTATTTTTGGCTAGTGGATTTGCAATGCCGTTAGTGGTAGTGAGTACCGGACAGCCATTTTCAATGTATTTGATCTATTTGATCTTGCTTGTCTGCCTAAAAATGGGTCATCTACAAGTAAAGCGAGCGGAACTTTTTCGATTTTCTAATCAAGCTTTACGTTGGTTTAAAAGTGGATGGTATGTCTCAGCTTTTGTCATTTTACTACTTACGTTCTATGTGTCCATTTGGTTAGGTTTAGTGGTCGCATTAGTACAAGCTGGTATTTATTATTGGTATTTATGGCGAAAAAATGAGGTACAGATTGACTGGGAAAAAATGATCCAAGTGGAAGAAAATCGTCTTCATCAAATTTATCAGTTTATCAATTTGTTTACTGATGTACCAGAAATTTCAGCAAAGGTAAAACGCCGACGTTACTTAGACCCGCTATTGAATAAAATCAAAAGGAACCAAAGTCAAACATATCTTTATTTATATACTAGACGATTTGTTCGTGGGTCTGATTTTAGTGGTCTGTATCTGAGACTACTGTTGATTGGTTGTTTGCTGATTATAGGTGTAACAGATTTAACATTTAGTTTGATTATTGGCTCATTGTTTTTATATTTGATTGGTTTCCAGTTGTTGCCGCTATATAGCCAGTTTCGCTATATGGTATTAGTGCAACTGTATCCCATAAAAGAAACACAGAAAAAAACAGCTATTCAGCAATTGTTGTTGGGCATATTAGGTTTAGCAGCTCTTATTTTTGGAGTGATTGCAGCTTTTGTTTTGTCTGGGGTAGAGCGCTGGATTCCTATTCTGGTTTATTTGGTTTTTGTTTTTCTTTTTGTAAAAATGTACGTTCCCACACGTCTGAAGAAGCTGTCAGACTAATAATTGTCCAAGTTAAAGTGAGAAAGGTCATATCGTTGATCTTTCTCTTTTTTCTTTTTTAGAAAAGTTGGTTTTTTGAATGAAAAAATGCTGAAAAAGAACGTATATGTGCTTGACGTTATGTGTCGGGGCGACTAGAATAATAATTACTGCAAATGAAAGAGTTTAAGAGGATGGGAGAAAGCATGATGGAGTTTCAGTTAGACCAAGAGTGGCGGTTACGGCCCATCAAAGGGGATACAGGAAAAACATACATAGGCATGCGTGACGAAGATAAAGTCTTCATCAAACGTAATACAACCCCCATGCTTGCTGCGTTATCTCGAGAAGGAATTACTCCTAAACTTGTTTGGACAAAAAGAACAGGTAATGGAGATACGTTAACAGCTCAAGAATGGCTGGATGGTCGCTTATTGACTACTACAGAAATTGGGCAAAGAAATGATGTTATTGATGTCCTATATCATTTGCATCATTCTGACTCATTAAAAACAATGTTGAATCGAATAGGTGGTCGTGTCGTTACGCCTGAGACGATGTTGAAAAAATACAACCAAGAACTCCCAGAAATATTAAAAAAAAATCAGTTTATCCAACTTGTCCATCAATTTTTGAGTCAGCAAGTACCTTATACAGATAAAAAAGAGTTTGCTGTTGTTCATGGAGACGTGAATCATCGTAATTGGTTAGTTTGTAAAAATTATTTATATTTAGTTGATTGGGACTCAATCATGTTTGCTGATCCAGCAGTTGATATTGGAACGATTTTAGGTAATTATGTTCCGCTTTCAAACTGGAATCAATGGTTGATTATTTATGGTATTCGCCCAACTGATGAAGTTCTTGAGAAGCTTCACTGGTATGCAGTGATGAATTTATTGCAAGAAATCACTCGTTATTGCCTTCGAGGGGATGACCGACGAATGAATGAGGAAATTTTACAATTAAAACGAATTTTTAGTGGCTGAGGTTGAGCCCAAACTCTTTAGAGATTTGGCCAACCTTTTTTATTTGAGAAAGGAATTATGAATTATGCGTGTTAGAAATCGTCCTGGTGCAACAGAATTGTTAGCTGCGCATCCAGAGTTTGTTATTAGTAATCCAACTGAATGGAAAGGACAATGGACTGAGCTCTTTGGTAACGATCATCCAATCCATATAGAGATTGGAATGGGAAAAGGTCAATTCATCAATGGAATGGCAAAGGCACATCCAGAAATCAATTACATTGGTGTGGAGATGCAAGTCAGTGTTATTTCTCTGGCGCTAGATAAGTTAATTGAAGAACCGCTACCTAATTTGAAATTACTTCATGTTGATGGTTCAGCGCTGACAGAGTATTTTGCGGATAGTGAAGTCGATCAGATTTATTTGAACTTTTCTGATCCATGGCCAAAAAAGCGTCATGAGAAACGTCGTTTGACGTTTAAAACTTTTTTAGCGGTGGATGAACAGATCTTGCGACCAGAGGGTGAGATTCATTTTAAAACAGATAATCAAGGATTATTTGAGTATTCTTTGGCAAGTTTTTCTCAATATGGCATGATAATCAAACAAGTCTGGCTTGATTTGCATGAGAGTACATTCGAAGGAAATATCATGACTGAGTATGAAGAAAAGTTTTCTTCTCGTGGTCAACGTATCTATCGAGTAGAAGCACAATTTAAAGATAAAACACAATAATCAAAAGGAGGTGTGACAAATATTTTGTCACACCTCCTTTTTCTGAATAAACATTTTCCAAGTAGTACTTCTTTCATAATCTTATTATTTAAAGATGGACAATTCTATCATAGCTTCCTTTTACTTAGCATGGTGGAATAAGTTGGAATTTTGAAAATGAAAAGAGTCCCATATCCGTGATTTTTAGTTCAGGAATAACAGATAAAGTCAAAAATGACAAGGTCAGAAAGGGATCAAATAGCTGACTAGCACCAATTTGACGAGCGGCAGTTGTTAAGCTAGTTAATTCTTGATTTACCTCTAGAAAAGGTTTTTGAGACATCAATCCACCAATTTTAAGGGGAAGACTAGCCAGTTCCTGTTGACGATTGACAGCAATCATGCCACCCCCTTTTTTGATTAACTGTTCTATAGCAAAAAGCATATCTTTATCGTTTGTTCCGACGACAACAATATTATGAGAATCATGCGAAATCGTAGTTGCTAAGGCTCCTTCTTTTAGTTTGAACCCTTTGACGATGCCAAGACCAATATTTCCAGTTCCTTTATGTCGTTCAATAACAGCAATTTTCAAATAATCTTTTTCAATAGAAGGAACAAAGAACCCGGATTGAACGGTGACTTCTGAGAATAAGTCATTAGTAATTAAGCTGTTAGGGATAATCTCGATGATATGCGCTTTATTTGAACTTAAAGACAGCTTTAAAGAATCATTTGTCAAAGATGCCACTGTCATGTCCGGTAAGTCTTCCATCAGAGAATTTTTTGGTAGTTCACTGGTTGTATCGATGAGTTTTCCGTTCGTTACGAGTTGTTCACCATTATGAAACACTTCTCGAATTGGTAAGGTTTCAAGATCATCTGTTAAGAAAAAGTCAGCTTGATAACCTGGCGCAATTGCTCCAAGCGTGGATAGACCGAAACATTCCGCTGCATTTAGAGATGCCATTTGGATTGCTTGTAATGGATCCATACCTAATTCAATCACCTTACGGACGATATAATCAATCGAACCCTCACTCACTAAGTCGTCAATTAATTTATCATCTGTGACAAAGAAGCAACGCCGAGAATTTTCTGGAGTAATAGCTGGAAAGAGAGCGGCTAAATCTTTTGCAACAGTTCCTTCACGAATCATCAAATACATACCCAAATCAAGTCTTTCTCTCGCTTCTTTTGCAGTTGTGGCTTCGTGATCGGTACGAATTCCAGCAACAGGATAGACATTTAACCCCTCACCAGTAATTCCAGCTGCGTGTCCATCAATTTTTTTGTGATGATCAATCATTAATTGAAGTTTATCTAAAATTTCTGTTTCAGCATTTGCGACTGCTTGGTAGTTCATTACTTCAGCAAGACCAAGAACTTCGGGCATTTCTAAAAAAGGAGCTAGTGTTTTGGCATCTAGGATAGCGCCATTTGTTTCAAAAGGTGTAACGGGTACACATGAAGGAAGCATGAAAAAAATATTCATAGGTGCATTTTGAGCATCTTCCAGCATAAACTTTAAACCCGTACTACCAGCAACATTTCCAATCTCATGAGGATCTGTTACAACTGTTGTTACACCATGTAATACAGAAATTTTAGCAAATTCTTGTGGACAAAGCAGAGAGCTTTCGATATGAACATGTCCATCAATAAACCCTGGCACTAAGTACTGATTATTTGCATCGTACGTTTGTTTTCCTTCATATTCGCCGATCCCGACGACTTTTCCATCACAGATAGCAAGAGTATTTGACATGATTTTTCTGGTGAAGACATTGACGATTTTAGCATTCTTGATAACTAAATCTGCTGGTTGTTGTTTGCTCGCAACTAAAAGATGTTTTTTTAGCAATGATTCCAAAGTGGCGCCTCCTAAGATAAATTTTTAATAGTATAACACAAATTCGGATTTAGCCAACATTTTTTATGAAATTATCAAAATCCACGATAAAAAATTGATAAACGCGTATGTTTTTGTTGGAGGGGAGGATAATGGATATTAAGAAAATTTCAGATGAAATCATTACAGAAGCCTACAAAAGAAGAATAGAAGATGTTTATATTTTACCAAAAAAAGAAGGTTATCAGCTTCTTGAGCGTAAAGGTAAAAACCGAACATTAAGACGGAATTTTTCAAAAGAGATAGGTCAACAATTGATTTCCAGATTCAAATACTTAGGGCAAATGGATATTGGGGAAAAAAGAAAAGTACAATCTGGCGCATTGACTTATAGGTGCGGAAATTCAAGTGTCGAAGAAGAGATTCGTCTAAGACTTTCATCTGTAGGGGACTATCAGCAGCGAGAAACTTTGGTGATACGGTTGCTTTATCCGCTTGGTGATCAGCATTTCCGCTGTTTTTCTTTAGACGATCTAGGAGAATTACATCGGCATACTGGGACACGTGGCTTATATCTATTTAGTGGACCAGTTGGATCAGGAAAAACCTCTTTGATGTATCGTTTGGCTCAGAAAAACTCAGAACAAATCATTACTGTGGAAGATCCTGTGGAATTGGAAGAATCAACGTTTTTACAGCTACAAGTCAACGAGAAAATCCACCAAAATTATGAAGAACTATTAAAGCTCTCTTTACGTCATCGGCCAGACTTATTGATTGTTGGAGAGATAAGAGATGCGCTAACTGCTCAAATGACTTTACGTGCGGCATTGACTGGGCATCGAGTATTTGCCACTATTCATGCCAGAGAGTTAGCAGGTATTTTGCCAAGAATAGAAGAATTGATTGGTCACCACCAAGCATTGTCAGACTGTTTAAAAGGGATTGTTTATCAAGAAATATTACCAGATAAAGAACAATCTTCTGCTGTGTTATGGAGTTATCAGTTTTTTGAAAAAATACGGGAAGAATCAGCTAAATGGAGCGATAAAGAAGCTAAACTTAAAGTAGTCCGAGAAAAGTGCTGGCAAACGAGTTATCTTCAAGCCGAAAGAAACGATTGGAGGTCTTATCCATTTGAAGAAATTGAATAAAAAACAACAACAACAGTTTATTCAAATTATTGCTGATTTACTGAGCAATGGTTTCAGTTTACAAGAAGCATTGCAGTTAGTAATTAAGTTGAAGTTATTTCCAATTGAACTACTAGAAGAAGTCCAAAAAATAGTGAGTGCTGGTGGCTCATTTACAAAGATACTAGCTTACTGTGGGTTTAACAAAACTTATCTTGTACAGATTGAATTGGCTGAAACACATGGGAACTTAATAGCTACATTGGAAAACATAGCCGGTCAGTTTCAACGAATGGGTGCATTTCAAAAAGAGTTGCAAAAATTGCTAAGCTATCCCTTGTTACTTTCGCTATTTTTGATTGGTATTTTGTTTAGTATGCGCCAAATTGTTTTGCCACAATTGTTAATCTCAGAAATGGTTCCACAAAATCATTGGGGAATTCAGTTAATTCAAACATTTCACTGGTATGTGTTAGGCATCTTATTGTTGCTAAGCGTCTTATATGGAGCTATTCGTTTTTTTGATCGGAAGGGAAATTCATTACGGCGAAGTCAGTGGATTAGTCAATTGAAAATTTTAGGACCAGTTTATGCGTTGTATCAGTCTGCTTATTTTTCGTTGGAATTAGGGAAACTTTTTAGCGAAGGACTTGAGCTGAAACAAGTAGTTTTGTGTCTGAAAGAAACAAAAACAGGTAGTTTGATGCAACAATTAGCTTTACAAATGGCAGATGAATTAGAAAAAGGAAGTGCATTAGCAAGCCAATTTGAAAAATACTCTTTTTTAACGGAAGAGTTTAGCACAATCATTCAGCAAGGAGAGTTAAAGGGAAATTTAGGGAAAGAATTATTATTTTATAGTAATTACACACGCCAACTTTTTTTTGAACGGTTAAATCGATGGTTAAATTGGATTCAGCCGGTGCTTTTTTTAGTGATTGCTTGCTTGATACTTATGATTTATGCAGCGGTTTTGTTACCCATTTATGGAAATCTTGAGGAGGTTATTTCATGATGATAGAAAATATTAGTAAGAATGAACAAATTAAGGGAAAACCCTTGAGAAAAGTACAAGCTTTTACTTTGATTGAAATGTTGATTGTTTTATTGATTATCAGTGTGTTAATTTTATTATTTGTACCAAATCTTTCAAAATATAAAAATCATGTAGATGAAGAAAGTCAAGCAGCGGTGATTCAGTTAGTTGATACGCAAAAAGAATTGTACGGTTTACAAAATAATGGGAAAGTCCCGACTATTGATGAGCTGCTTGCAGAAGGCTATATCAAACAAGAACACGCAGATGTCTATAATAAAAAATAAATATGCAGGGTTTGCTTTAGTGGAAACCTTATTCGTTTTTTTAATTACGTTGTTCTTCGTGACAGTTCCTATTTTTTCGTTTGAACATTTACAAAAAGATATAGCAATACATCAATTTTTCAGTCAATTTGAAAAACGAATTTATGCAGCGCAGAAGATTGCAATTGTCAGTCAGAAAGCGACTCGAATACATTTAACTGATGATCAGCAAAAAGTTTACTTTGGTGTACCTAAATACACTAAATTTGATTGGACGTATCTAAAAATTCCAGAAAATTTAAAAATACAACGTTATGGAACAGTGATTTTTGCTGGTCGAACGGGAAATGACAGTTCACTAAAAACTTATCAGTTTTACTGGCCAAAGAAAAAACAAAAAATTACATATCAATTCCAGTTGGGAAGTGGTCATTATACTAAAAAAATCGAATAAGTCTGGTTACATATTATTAGAAACAATGACAGCACTGGGGTTGGTCTTAATAATCGTCTATGGTGTCAGTGCACATCAGACATTTTTATTAGAGCAAGAAAAAAAGAGCAATCAAGAAGTCCAGCTGGCACGTATCATTTATGAAGAAGCACGAAAATACCGACTACATGAAGGATTGAAACAAGTTGCTCGGGACCAACCAATAAAAAGTAAAGTTGTTCTTCAAACAAATCAGCGTGCCATTCAAAAAATTCGAATAGAAGTTAAGCGAAAGGGCGTATTGGAAATTGAAAAAAAACCAGAAGTATCCAAGCTTTACTCTGATTGAGTGCTTGATATCCTTTCTTGTTTTTAGTGGGGTGATACTAACAGTTACTTTGATTATTCGACGTGCAGATCAGTTAGATCAGTATTTACAAAGGAAGGATCAGAAAGAATGGTTGATTTTTTTGACACAATTTGAAAATGAAGTTGCAGGTAGCACATTGTCGGATATACAAAGAAAACAATTTCGCTATGTTATAGAAAATAAAACGTATATTATTGAGCAGTATCAATCAATTGTTCGAAAAAGACAAACTGCTGGTGGACATCAACCAATGCTAATGAATGTTGACGAGTTTAGTTTTGAGGAGAGGGACAATGAAGTCATACTTGAAGTTAAATTTGAAAATGGAGAACGTGGGTATGGTAAATGGGCAAAGCCGTGACCAACAAATGAAAACAGGCTTTAAGGGAAATATTTTATTTTCTACTTTATTATTATTCTTGTTGTGTAGCTTTTTATTAGCAACAGTGGTTGATACCTATCGATTAACAGTTGACTTTAATCAGCGGACAAAGTTCTTTTACATAGCACAAACTATGAAGGAACTTTGCCTATCGGAATTTGTGCAAGAGGAAAACATAGCACAGAACGGAAAATGTATCTATAATACGGGAGTAGTTAAATATGCGATTGAAAATCAGAAGATGAAATTTGAAATTTCGGTTGATGTATTTGACTTTTATTTTACAGAAACGATACAGAATGATACAGTTAGTAGTACAGAATAAAGGTATAATCATGAAAACGTCCTCTTTTCTGTTATATCACTGTTTTAGCAGAAGAATGTTTGTCGTTTCACAAACAAAAAAACAGTGAAAACGATTGAAATTTTTGTGATTGTCCGATAGAATTAAACAGGTGAAAAAATTGTTATAATATATCTAGAAATGAGGTGCACCATGTTACCAGAAAAAATGGAGCAAGGGTTTAATCAAAACCTTGAAGCAATTCAATTGCTTCAAAATGCATTGGGAACTTCCTTTTTAGAGGCTTATGTCGAGAATGCTGAAAATTTAAATGACGATTATCAAGTTCGGGTAGTCGATGGCGTGCCAACGCCAGAAGTTGTCCAACAAATTGAGACGATTTATAAAGAGTTGAAAAAGTTGTCTTTTGAACCAGAGGAATGGCGTCGTCTATCACAACTACTTTTATTAAAAGGTAGTCAAACAGAACGGTTGCAAGCTAATCATCAGCTTACGCCAGATAGCATTGGATATTTATTTGTTTTCTTGATTGAACAGTTGTTCACAAATAAAAAAGAACCGGTTAAAATTTTAGATATTTCGGCTGGAATGGGTAATCTACTACTAACAGTTCTTTTAAATTTGAAAATTGCTAACTATCAAGTTGAAGGATTTGGTGTCGATATTGATGATACATTGTTGTCTGTGGCTGCATCGACAAGTGAATTGACACAAGCAAACGTTCAGTACTTTCATCAAGATGGGTTACAAGATTTACTGGTTGATCCTGTAGATTTTGCTATCAGTGATTTACCCATTGGTTACTATCCGAATGATCAGAAAGCCAGCGAATTTTTGACAAGTGCAGATGAAGGTCATAGTTATGCACATCATTTATTGTTAGAACAATCAATGAAGTATGTAAAACCAGATGGCTTCGGATTGTTCTTGATTCCAAGTAATTTCCTAGAAACTGATCAAAGTGAAATGATCAAAAAATGGTTTAAAGAAGAAGGCTATCTTCAAGGAATGGTTCAGTTGCCAGATGAATTATTCCGCAAAAAAGAATCACAAAAAAGTATTTTAATTTTACAGAAAAAAGGTCCGCAAGCAAAACAAGTCAAAGAAGTATTACTTGTTAAACTTGCTTCACTTAAAGAACCAGAGAAGGTGACAGAATTCTTTAAAGAATTTGAAGATTGGAAATCATCTGCTCTGTAATCATTCAAAATAGAAGGAGAGTACTATGTCTAAAACAATTGCAATCAATGCTGGAAGTTCAAGTTTAAAATGGCAATTATATCAAATGCCTGAAGAAACAGTTATCGCCAAGGGAATCGTTGAGCGTATCGGCTTAAGCGACTCTATTTTTACAATTAAATACGGTGACAATCAAAAGTTCGAACAAATTTTGGATATCGCTGACCACGACATAGCTGTTAGAATGTTATTAGACCAATTGATTGAATTAACAATCTTGAGTTCTTATGACGAAATCACAGGTGTTGGACATCGTGTTGTTCATGGTGGAGAAACGTATAGTGACTCTGTTGTCGTGACGGACGAGGTAATGGAACGAATTGCAGAATTGGCAGAATTTGCCCCATTACACAACCCAGCAAACTTGATGGGAATCAAGGCATTCAAAAAAATCTTGCCTGATATCATCAGTGTTGCAGTATTTGACACATCTTTCCATGCAACTATGCCAAAACATAACTACTTGTATAGTCTACCAACTTCTTACTATGAGGACTTTAAAGTAAGAAAATATGGTTTTCATGGTACAAGTCATCGATATGTTTCAGAACGTGCAGCTAGTTTATTAAACAAACCAATTGAAGACTTAAAGATCATTACTTGTCATTTGGGTAATGGTGTTTCAATCACCGCTGTTGATGGTGGAAAATCAGTAGATACGTCAATGGGATTCACACCGTTAGCAGGAGTAACGATGGGGACTCGTTCAGGTGATTTAGATCCAGCTGTTTTACCATACTTAATGGATAAATTGGATCTGACAATTGATGAAATGATTACAGTTTTAAACAAAGAATCTGGTTTATTAGGCTTAACAGGCTTATCAAGCGATATGCGTGATCTTGAGAAAAATTATGAAAAAGAGCATATCCGTTTAGCTTATGATATTTTTGTTGATCGTATTCGTAAATACATTGGTGGTTATGTAACTACTATGAATGGCGTCGATGCAATTGTGTTTACCGCTGGAATTGGTGAAAATGATGCGCACGTACGCAGTGAGATTATTAAAGGAATGACTTGGTTTGGGTGTGAAGTAGATCCCGAATTGAATAGCATTCGTGGTGAAGAAGTGGAAATTTCAACACCAGAATCTAAAGTAAAACTACTGGTTATTCCAACGGATGAAGAATTAATGATTGCTCGCGATGTGGAACGTTTACGCGGATAATAAAATTTTAAAAGAATGCCAAACTTAAGTTTGGCATTCTTTTTACATAATTCTGAAATACAAAATGTTTATCCCAAAGATGGAAGCTAATAGGCATGGAAGCAACTATCTACAAGTCAATTGTTGTCCGTCATTCAATATAGTTAAAACGAATAAAGCAGGGAGGGAGCGAACCGATTGTATCCGATTTATGATGTGATTGAAGAAGAAATCCAAAAGTTAAAGAAACCAAGTGTCATAGGAATCGATGGCAGTTATGCTTCAGGAAAAACGAACTTTACAACACAATTAGCCACTTATCTTAAAAATAATGGTTATGATGTACAAGTCATTCATTATGATAGCTTTCATAAACCGCTTCCCTTGATCAAATGGTCTGAAGAAAAAAGTAGTGAAGTGGATGCCTTTTATCATGCTTTCAATAGTCAAAAACTTTTGAATGAACTTTTGATTCCTTTGAAGCAAGAAGGTGTATTTAACAAGACAATCAAAGGTCTTGATTGGGTATTAGCTACCTATGTTGATGATTTGCCGATTAATATTGATGAGCATACAATTGTGCTTTTAGAAGGATCGCTTTTATTTAGAGAGAAGTTACTTCCATTTATTGACTACAAAATCTTTTTAGAGGTGTCACTGGAAGAAGTTATGCGAAGGGGAAGAGAAAGGGATGTACCGAAAGTCGGCGAATGGATTATGGACAAATATCGTACACGTTATATTCCAGTTTACCAACGACACCTTGAACAAAATCATGTAAAAGAAACCGCTGATTTGATTATCGATAATAACGATTATAATCATCCTAGTATAAAGTAGTTTACTTATTATAAGGGTTCTTATAATGAAAAATAAGCTTGTTTTGTCCAATGCATCTTGTAATAGGTATTTTAAAACTTAAAAAAAATCCCCGCCAATCATACATGATGATTGGCGGGGATTTTTAATTAAATTACTCTTCGTCGTCACCTGTTGGTAGTTGGTTTTCTAAATCTGTACGTACGACAAGGACGTCGCAATTTGCATTACGAATCACATACTCAGAAACTGAACCAATGAATAAACGTTCTACAGCGTTTAGCCCAGTTGCACCTAATAAAATCAAATCAATATCATTGTCATCAGGAATTTCTTTGGCAATGATTGGTTTTGGTGAACCATATTCCACAATAGTCGAAACTTTTTCTAGCCCAGCTTCTTTTGCACTCTTTTCGTAGTCAGCTAGTGTTTGTTTAGCCATCTCTGTTGCTTGTTCAGCTAGCATTCCATCAAATGAAGAAACAGTTTGAAATGCACGAGTATCAATAACATGTGCTAGTAAAAGTTCTCCGTTATTACGTTTTGCAACGTTAACCGCTTTTTTAAAAGCTAATTCCGCTTCGGCAGAGCCGTCGACGGCAACCATGATTTTTTTATATTGTTGTAACATAAGTGTTCGCTCCCTTCAAAGATCAGTTCTTTTCCTATCCTTATTGTAAAGCACTTTGCAAAAAAAGAAAATTATTTTACTGCTTAGTGGACGATATTTTTTTAGCAAATGAAATACTGAAAATAGTTGAAGCTAGAATAACAACTATTAAGAATAAAAAGGCAAGCATTCTTTGATTAAAAAAGATGACGAGTAAACCTAATGCAGCAAGAAAGGCATAGACAACACCTGAAAACTGCAAAAAGGCTTGGTTCTTTTCAGATGGTTCAATTAAAACGAAGAAAATAGATTGTTTCTTGAATAAATAATAGCTAACAAAGACCAGTAGTATGGTTGCAATAGATATCAACACACGAATCATGAAGCGTTCCCCCAAAAAAATCAGAATAAAAATAGAAAAAGCAATTTGCTAAAAGCAAATTGCTTCATTCTTAAACAAAAGGTAATCTCCGTTAATGCCGTTGTTTGTCCTGTAGTATTGATCCCGCAAATTCTAGCAGGTGGGTCCCACGGTCGAAGCTTTGAACTACCAAATGATAAGGCATGTTACCAGCAGTGACACAAGACAGGTCCCAAGATATCAATAAAAATGTTCGGTCAACACACAAAGAGGACAATTCGAACATCACAGATTTCCCATCTCTATAGTAGCATAGGAATTTAAAAAGAGCAACGGGAGTGCTCCTTGGAAAGTAACCGTTTTATTTTTGAGGGGAATGCTTTTTCCAATTTTGAATTCGTTCATATTGTTGCTTTAAGGCTTGTTCATATTTTCCAGTTTCTTTTGGTTGATAATAGGTTTCATTTTTTAATTTGTCTGGTAAATATTGTTGATTGACCCAAGCGTGTTCAAAGTTGTGGGGATACTGATAATCAAGTCCGCGTTTTAATTTTTTCGCACCTTGGTAATGGCTGTCACGCAAATGATCTGGGACCTCACCGGCTTTGCCTGCTCGGATATCTGCAATGGCAGCATCTAGTGCAGTATAAGCAGAATTAGATTTAGGGGACAAACAAAGATCAACCACAACATCTGCTAAAGGAATTCGTGCTTCGGGTAATCCTAGACGTTCTGCTGCAAGAACAGCGTTAACAGTGCGGGCTGCTGCTGCGGGATTTCCTAGACCGATGTCCTCGTAGCCAATGACCATTAGACGTCGACAAATACTTGCAAGATCACCAGCTTCCACTAAACGTGCTAGATAGTGCAGGGCTGCGTCCACATCGCTGCCGCGAATCGATTTTTGGAAAGCAGAGATGACGTCGTAATGAGCGTCTCCATTTTTATCATGAGTTAATGCTTTTCTTTGTACACATTCTTCAATGATTGCTAAGGTGAGGTGGATAAGCCCATCTTCTATCGGTTTAGTTGATCGTGCTGCTAGTTCAAGGCCGTTTAACGCACTTCGCAAGTCTCCATTTGTTGCTCGTGATAAATGAAGCAAGGCGTCTCCATCAAGTTGAATCGGTAATTCTCCAAGTCCACGTTCTTTATCAAGTAAAGCTGTTTGAATTGCTGATTGTATATCTGTCTCATTTAAGGGTTTGACTTCAAAAATTTGTGTTCGACTACGAATCGCAGGATTAATGGTGATATAAGGATTTTCAGTCGTTGCGCCAATTAAAATGATACGTCCACTTTCAAGATGAGGCAAAAGAAAATCTTGTTTTGTTTTATCTAGTCGATGAACTTCATCAAGTAACAAAATGACTGTCCCGCTCATTTTGGCTTCTTCAGCTACAACTTGTAAATCTTTTTTTGAATCAGTTGCGGCGTTCAACGTACGAAAGGCATAGTTTGTAGAACCAGCAATGGCACTAGCAATACTGGTTTTTCCGGTGCCAGGTGGTCCATATAGAATCATTGATGACAACATTCGCGCGTCAACCATTCGGCGAATGATTTTTCCTTCACCGACTAGTTGCTGTTGTCCAACGACTTCATCGATTGTGCGAGGACGCATTCGATAAGCTAAAGGTTGTTGCATGAAGTGACCTCCCTTTCAATTTTTCGTTCGTTTATTATAGCATAGTTTGTAAAAAACTGGCGGAAAGAACATAGAAGAAACGTTTTGTTTTCATGGCATGTAACGGAAATATTGTGTATGATAAAGTAGGTGGAAAAAATGACAGAGAAAAAGAAAATCGAAAATTTTTTTGAAAATAAAACAACGCCAGAAATTGCGAAAAATTTATTAGGAATGTATTTAGAACATGTAACGCCGCTAGGGAAATTAGCTGGTTATATTGTTGACGCTGAAGCTTATCTTGGACCAGATGACCAAGCTGCCCACAGTTATGGAATGCGAGATACGCCAAGGGTGCGTGCGATGTATCAAAAGGCTGGAACAATCTATCTCTATACGATGCATACACATCGGATATTAAACATTATTACTCAACCAGAAGGCGTCCCTCAAGGTGTGATGATTCGAGCTGTTCAACCAGCTGCTGGTATTGAACAAATGAGTCAGAATCGTGGAGGAAAAGTGGGGCCAGAAATCAGTAACGGCCCAGGTAAGTTAGTAAAAGCATTAGCAATTGGTCCAGAACTTTATGGTCAATCAATTATGGATAGCGAAAGTACACTACGGCTAGACTTTGAAAAACGTAAGGAACCAAAAAAAATTATTGCTCTGCCACGAATTGGTATTCCAAATAAGGGAGAGTGGACGGATATGCCGTTGCGCTACATTGTTTCAGGCAATCCATATATTTCTTTACAAAAAAAGCGCCTGATCGATCAAGAAGATTGGGGATGGAGGAACGAAGATGAAAAAAAATAATTTATTAAGTTATTTGGATGAGTCCATTGAAAAAAACATTGCTACTTATGACGTCGCATTAGATTGGGATACAAAGAACCATACGATTGAAATAGTTGTGCGCTTGTTTGCGGAAAACAAAGCACATTTAGAAATCGATGATGCAAAAGGTGTTGTTTCTGAAGAAGAAATCATTGAATTTGAGGACGGCATTTTACTATTTAATCCACAAAAATCTTCATTTGATGAAGAGGACTATTTAGCAGTTATTCCTTATGAAGGTAAAAAAGGGTTGGAAAAAGCAGTTGTAGATGCAATGATTGATTATTTGAAGGATGTATTGGATCAAGGACAAAGCGATTTGTTGGATTTTTTAGATGCAGACGATGAAGATACGATTTTTGAATTACATTGGGACAATCAACAGTTCGCACAGTTCGTTGAAAAGAAACAGCAAGAACAAAATACAACAACTTATTTACCATATCCAAGTTATTAAGGAGTCGATAGCGATGAAATGGAACGAAGTAAAAGTAGAGACAGCAAGTGAAGCAGTTGAAGCTGTTGCCAATATTTTAATGGAAGCAGGAGCCAGCGGCGTGGCTATCGAAGATGCGCTTGACGTTGAGAATTTTAAATCAGACCAATATGGTGAAATCTTAGATAAGGCTGATTTTACTTCATTAACTGAAGGCGCATTGGTTATGGCATATTTTCCAGAAACAATTTTCTTACCAGAAATCTTACCTTTTATCAAAGACCGTGTGACACAATTACCTGAGTTTGGCTTGGCCATTGGGAAAAATATTGTAACGGCTAGTGAAGTAGAGGAGAGTAACTGGGCAACGGCTTGGAAAAAATACTATCATCCTGTTCGCATTACGAGAATGTTGACGGTTGCTCCAAGCTGGGAAAATTATACGACACAAGATCCAATGGAAAAAATTATTACCTTAGATCCAGGTATGGCTTTTGGAACAGGAACACATCCAACAACATTACTGACTTTGGAAGCATTAGAATCTGTTCTGCGTGGTGGTGAGACGGTACTAGATGTTGGTACAGGTTCAGGCGTGTTAAGTATTGCTGCCAAATATTTAGGTGCAAAAGATGTTTATGCATACGATCTTGATGAAGTAGCTGTCCGTTCAGCAAAAGAAAATATGGATATGAATGAAATTGCTAAAGATGTCCATGTTTCTGCAAATGATCTATTGAATGGGATAGAGATCGAAAGTGATGTAATTGTTGCCAACATTTTAGCTGATATTATTTTATTGATGATTCCTGATGCATGGCGTTTATTAAAGCAAACAGGAACGTTGGTTGTCTCTGGAATTATTGAAGATAAAAAGCAAATGGTTATTGATGCCATGGAGGCACAAGGATTTGTAGTTGATCAAATTTTCCAACAAAAAGATTGGTATGCAATTATTTTGAAAAAACCTGAGGTGGACTAAATGCAACGTTATTTTTTGGAGGAACCATATCAGCAAAAAGATCGTTTTGTATTAACCGGAGAGCCGTATCATCATATAACTCGAGTTATGCGTATGACGCTAGAAGACCGCGTTTACTTAGCTTTTAGTGACCAAGTGGCTATCATTGCTGAAATTATTGCTATTACAGAAAATGAGGTTGAATTAAAAGAGGTAATGAAAGAACAAGGGCAAAAAGAGTTGCCAAGTATGATTACCATTGCAAGTGGGTATCCAAAAGGTGAAAAATTAGACTGGATTGTGCAAAAAGGAACGGAACTTGGAGCACACGCATTTCTTGGGTTTCCGGCAAAGACGTCGGTTGTTAAATGGGATGAAAAAAAACGGAATAAACGGCAACAACGTTTAACAAAAATTGCTCAAGAAGCTGCAGAGCAATCACATCGTCAAGTAGTGCCACAAGTAGAATTGTTAAGTACAGTCAATGAGTTCTATCAAAAAATTTCTACTTATGATCATGTGCTAGTTGCCTACGAAGAGTCAGCTAAGCAAGGCGAATTAGCAAACTTAGCACAAGCCTTACAAAAATCGGGTTCAGGACAACGTATTTTGGCAATTTTTGGACCAGAAGGTGGGTTGACGCCAGATGAAGTAGCAAAACTATCTGCAGAAGGCGCAATCCTTTGTGGCTTAGGTCCAAGAATTTTGCGAACAGAAACAGCACCATTATATCTATTGAGTGCCGCGAGCTATCAATGGGAATTACTAGGTGAACAGGAATAGGGAGTCCATTCGTGTACGATTATTGGATCATCAAATAAGTGATGACTTACTAAAAGAGACGGTGTACCATTTAGTTGCAAATGGGCTTACAAGAATCGCCATAAGTCATCGGAACTTTTCTTAATAAATTTGAACATGATAGAATTGAAAAAAGAAACGACAATTTGTATAATGGTAACAATAACCGTTCAAGAGTCCGATAAAAAATAAAAAGAGGTTGGGTCAAATTAACTAGCTCCGATGAAATTGACAAAAGGCACCAGAAATCATTTTTAGGTTTTTGTGTGATGATGCGTTGTTTTTTCGGAGTTATTTTTAATACCATTCGTGGAAAAACGAATTCTTTATACCAGTTAGCTGAAATTTAGAAATTGTGATTTCAGATGCCTCTCCTGTTTTGCTATCGAAACGAAAGGGGGATCGGTTTGTATGTCAAAAGAAGAAATTTTAACAGGTCCTGGCGTTATTGCGCTTGTTAGTAAATATATGGGACCGGATCATGTTGCATTTGTACAAAAAGCATGTGATTATGCAACAGCAGCGCATGATGGACAATTTAGAAAATCTGGAGAGCCTTATATTATTCATCCGATCCAAGTTGCTGGGATCTTAGCTGAGTTGAAAATGGATCCGCACACTGTAGCAACAGGATTTTTACATGATGTAGTTGAAGATACAGAAGTAACTTTGGATGATTTACGAGAAGAATTTGGTGACGATGTAGCCATGCTGGTTGACGGCGTTACTAAATTGGGAAAAATAAAATATAAATCTCATGAAGAACAATTAGCAGAAAACCATCGTAAAATGTTGCTAGCAATGGCACAAGATTTACGCGTAATCATGGTGAAATTGGCCGATCGTCTTCATAACATGCGTACACTAAAACATTTACGGGAAGATAAGCAACGTCGAATTGCACAAGAAACATTAGAAATCTATGCACCGTTAGCACATCGTTTAGGGATTAGTCGAATCAAATGGGAATTAGAAGATACTGCTTTACGCTATCTTAATCCAAAACAATATTATCGAATCGTTCATTTGATGCGAACAAAACGTGAAGAACGCGAGCAGTATGTGAATGCAACTGTAGAAGATATTCGAGTAGCGACAGAAGAACTAGACATCTATGCAGAAATCTATGGTCGCCCAAAGCATATTTATTCGATTTATCGAAAAATGAAAGATCAGAAGAAACAATTTAGTGAAATCTATGATTTACTGGCTATCCGAGTAATTGTCGAGTCTATCAAAGATTGTTATGCAGTCTTAGGTGCGATCCATACGAAGTGGAAACCAATGCCAGGAAGATTCAAAGATTATATTGCTATGCCAAAGGCGAACATGTATCAATCTTTGCATACGACAGTGATTGGTCCAGCGGGAAATCCTGTTGAAATTCAAATTCGTACGCAAGAAATGCATGAAATCGCAGAATTTGGGGTTGCAGCACACTGGGCTTACAAAGAAGGAAAAAATGATAAAGTAGAACCTGACGGAATGACGAAGCAGTTAAGTTGGTTCCATGAAATTATTGAATTACAAGACGAAAGTTATGATGCATCTGACTTTATGGAAGGCGTTAAGGGTGATATCTTCAGTGATAAAGTCTATGTCTTTACACCAAAGGGAGATGTAACCGAGCTTCCTAAAGGATCGGGACCATTGGATTTTGCTTATAGCATCCATACTGATATTGGGAACAAGACAACTGGCGCAAAAGTGAATGGTAAAATGGTTCAATTGGATTATAAATTGAAAAATGGTGATATCATTGAAATCTTAACTTCACCTAATTCGTTTGGTCCGAGCCGTGATTGGTTAAAAATTGTTGCAACGAGCAAAGCAAAAAATAAAATTAAACGTTTCTTCAAGGCACAAGATCGTGAAGAAAATATTACCAAAGGTCATGAATCAGTTACCAAGTGTATTTCTGATCTTGGTTTCTTGCCAAAAGATATTTTGACCAAAGAAAAACTGCAAGAAGTCTTGGATCGATTTAATTACAATAATGAAGATGATATTTATGCGGCCGTGGGGTATGGTGAAATCAGCCCGTTAACAATGGCAAATCGATTGACTGAAAAAGAACGTCGTGAACAAAAAATCGAGCAACAAAAACAAGAAGCCGACGAATTGATGAACCAACCGAAAAAAGAACCAGAAAAAATGAAGGTTCGTCATGAAGGTGGCGTGGTGATTCAAGGTGTTGAAAACTTGCTTATTCGTATTAGTCGTTGTTGTAATCCGGTTCCGGGAGACGATATTGTTGGTTATATTACCAAAGGACGAGGAATTTCCATTCATCGTCGTGATTGTCCAAATGTTCAGCCGGATAAACCGAATGTTGCAGAACGATTAATTGAAGTAGAATGGGAAGATACTTCAAATTCTAAAAAAGAATATGATGCTGACCTAGAAATTTATGGCTATAATCGTTCAGGTCTATTAAATGATGTTTTGCAAACTGTTAATTCTATGACAAAAAATCTTAATAGTGTGGAAGCACGTACGAATAAAGATAAGATGGCAACAATCCATTTAACGGTAGGGATCCAGAACTTAACACACCTAAAAAGTATTGTAGATAAAATCAAGTCTGTTCCAGATGTCTATAGTGTACGGCGGATGAACGGATAAATGTGAAGAGAGGGAAAATTTGATGCGAGCAGTCATTCAACGAGTGAGCCGAGCGGCAGTTACGATCAATGGTCAAGAAATCGGTAAGATCAATCAGGGGTTATTAATTTTATTAGGTATTCATGAAGCAGATACTCAAAATGATGTAGACTATTTGGTTAAAAAAATCGCGCAAATGCGTATTTTTGAAGATGAACAAGGCAAGATGAATACAAGTATTGAAGACATTGGTGGTCAAATTTTAAGTATTTCACAATTTACGCTGTTTGCGGATACTAAAAAAGGCAATCGACCAAGTTTTATTGCCGCTGCACGTCCAGAAACGGCTATTCCATTATACGAAGCTTTTAATACTGGTTTGAAACAACGTGGTATTCCAGTTTCAACTGGTAAATTTGGCGAAGATATGGATGTTTCTTTAGTAAATGACGGTCCCGTAACCATTGTAATCGACTCACAAAATAAATAAAAACAGAAGTAAGAGCTCTCTTAATTACTAAAATAGTTAAGATAAAAGTCGACATGGCAGGTACATGCTAATGTTGGCTTTTATTTTTTATTTGTACTTTAAATTCGAAAATAAGTTTGTACAATACATTGATAAAATTATTGATGAATGTGCTTTTCTGTCATTTATTGGAATATCGACTAAAAAATAGGAGAGATTTGTCAGGTTTTGCAATCGATCTAGGGACATTAAATTAACACAGTTCTTCGTCATAGAAATCAATTCTATGTCAATTTATGTATCCTATGATTAATTTACTTGTATGGTATTTTTGTCCCAAGCTTTATGATGCAGTATGATAAAGCTTTTTATATTTCTATGTTATACTGGTGTATAAATATACAAAAAGGAGGGGTTTGATGGAAAATTTATTAGCAGGTGGTTTTCTATTTGTTGGAGGAGCGATACTTATGTTAGCAAGTGAGTATGCTAACTGGGTTCCCATTGTCGGAAGTATTGTTGCATTAGTAGGTTTTGGGATATTAGTTTATTTTTTATTTAGCAAAGATGGAAAGTATGACGGAAAATAAGTAGTATCTTTTTCTAGTATTGAATTGACGATAGAAAAATGCAATAACTACCATCAATCGCCTAGCCATTGGTTGCATTTTCCTATAACAAATCTTTTTTTAGCTTAAAGATGACGTAGAAAGCCGTAGATTTTAGTATATAAAATCTACGGCTTAGTCGAACAAGAACTTCTATTTTTGATTAAAATTCTGCAAATAGCTGATCGATTAGTTGGTAATCGGCATTTGTTAAATGGATATCTAAAGCCTGAGCATTACTTGAGACTTGTTCAGGTTTTTTTGCACCAGGAATTACGACAGAGACAGCTGGATTTTTCATATACCATGCTAATACTAATTGAGCAATGTTTGTTTGATAGTTCGCTGCGAGTGGACGAAGTTGCTCAACAGTATGAATAATTTTTTCAAAACGTTCACCTTGAAAATTTGGCTGCTTTAATCGAAGATCACCTTTAGAAAATGAAAGTGGTTGTCCAAGCTGATATTTCCCAGTCAAAAGACCTGAAGCTAGTGGAAAATAAGGGACAAAACTAATCTTATGTTGTTTGATGTAAGGAAAAAGTTCTGTCTCCGCCTTTCGTTGGATCAAGCTGTAATGGTCTTCAACGATATCTACGTATCCTTCTTGGTTAGCTTCTTTTAATTGGGCTAAAGAAAAATTTGAAACACCGATTGCTCGTATTTTTCCAGCTTCTTTTAATTGATGCAAAGTAGCTATTGCTTCGTTTTTTGGCGTTTTTTCGTCTGGAAAATGAATATAAAAAATATCAATATAATCTGTTTGTAGTCTTTTTAGAGCATCTTCAACAGCTTGAGTCAAAAATTCAGGTGTATTATTAAATTTTCCAGAATTGTTTGGGTCATGAGCTGCTTTAGTTGCAATGACGATACGTGAACGGTCATATTCTTTTTCTTTCAAGACTTCACCAATCAATTCTTCTGAGCGACCAAAACCATAGGCGTAAGCCGTATCAAGAAGATTGATGCCATTATCAAGTGCTGTTCGAATGATTTGTTTCCCCACTTCGTCCTCTAAATGAGGGAATAAATTGTGTCCACCAACAGCATTTGTTCCTAAGCCAAGTTGTTCTGCATATACTTGAGAATGTCCGATTCTTACTTCTGCCATGTTGAATTCCTCCTTTGTTTCAGTTTAAAACAAACTGAAGAAATGCAAAAATAAATTGTCTTTTGAAAAATGAAAGAGGCTTGTTTAACTTTTAGGGCAAATATTCTTGACTTTGTGAAGTGTTTTTAGTAAGTTGTAGATAATATAAAAAATCACTGAAAGAGCGAGTAAGTAACCTATACTTTTTAGATAGAGAGAATCATCGAGGCTGAAAATGATTCAAGAGTTGGTTACCGAAAAGACACTCTGGAGATGGACGCGTGCAAAGCCGTCCCGTGTACGAGCGTTATTCGTGAGAGGAAAGAGCAATCTTTCAAAATTAGGTGGTACCGTGTATGACTTTCATTCGCCCTTGTTCATTGTGAACAGGGGTGAATTTTTTTTTCACTTAGTTACATAAAAAGGAGAGAGATGTATGAACTTTCAACGACCAAAAGGAACGAATGATATTTTGCCAGGTGAATCAGAAAAATGGCAATTTATTGAAGAAACAGCACGTTTATTATTTAGAGACTATCAATACAATGAAATTCGCACGCCGATTTTTGAACATTATGAAGTTATCTCACGCAGTGTAGGAGACACGACTGATATCGTTTCAAAAGAAATGTATGATTTTTATGACAAAGGTGACCGTCACGTAACTTTACGTCCAGAAGGAACGGCTCCAATTGTTCGCTCATTTGTAGAACACAAATTATTCGGACCAGAGTTTGCTAAACCTTATAAAACTTTTTACATGGGGCCAATGTTCCGTTATGAACGTCCGCAAAAAGGTCGTTTGCGTCAATTCCATCAAATTGGTGTTGAGGCATTTGGTTCTGATAACCCAGCAACAGACGTTGAAAGTATGGCAATGGCGTTAGACTTTTTCAAACAGTTAGGCATCACACAAATTCGTTTGGTCATCAATTCTCTAGGTGATCAAGAAACACGACAGGCTTATCGTCAAGCATTGATTGACTATTTAGAACCAGTTGAAAATGAATTAAGTGAAGACTCAAAACGACGGTTACATCAAAATCCTTTGCGTGTCCTTGACAGTAAAGATAAACGAGACCAAAAATTTGTTGCAGATGCACCTTCGATTTTGGATTACTTAAGTGAATCAGCTAAGAACCATTTTGAAACTGTGACAGCTATGTTAGATGCATTAGAAATCCCTTATGAAATTGATAGCAATATGGTTCGTGGTCTGGATTACTATACACATACTATCTTTGAAATTATGAGTGATGCTCCAAAAATGGGTGCTCAAGCAACAATTTGTGCTGGTGGTCGCTATGATCGATTAGTAGAAGAGCTTGGTGGACCAGAAACACCAGCATTCGGTTTCGCAATGGGCATCGAACGTATCTTGTTAACCATGGAAGCAGAAGAAGTAGTTATTCCAGCCTTAAATGAATTAGATGCTTACGTGGTTGGAATTGGTGAAGTCACAAATCTTGAAGCATTAAAAGTAGTCCAAGCGATTCGTAACTTTGGCTTTTCTGCGGATCGTGATGTCATGAATCGTAAAGCAAAAGCCCAGTTCAAAACAGCTGACAAAGCAAATGCCAAATTAGTGCTAGTACTTGGAGAAGATGAACTAAAGAACCAGACAATTAATGTGAAGTCAATGGCAGATCGTAAAGAAAAAAGCTTTTCATTACAAGAAATCTATCAACGCTTTGATGAAGTGTACGATGAAATGACAACGACATTATTTGAGTAAGAAGGAGAGAGAAAGATGGCAAAAAGGACAATTTATTGTGGGTTTGTTTCCCAGGAACAATTAGATCAAACAATTACACTTAAGGGTTGGGTACAAAAACGTCGTGATTTAGGTGGATTGATTTTCATTGACTTACGTGACCGTGAAGGAATTGTGCAAGTAGTCTTCAACCCAGAAATTTCGAAAGAAGCTTGGGAAGTAGCAGATAAATGCCGAAGTGAATATGTAATTGAAGTAACTGGTGTGATCAAACGTCGTGCTGAGAATGCAATCAATACGAAAATGGCAACGGGTGAAGTCGAAATGATTGCCAATGAAATGACAATTTTAAACCAAGCAAAAACACCCCCTTTCTCGATTGAAGATGATCAAACAATCAGTGATGAAGTTCGTTTGAAATATCGCTATTTAGATTTGCGCCGTCCGAAAATGACAAAAAATATTAAAATGCGTCACGAAACAACTAAAGCCATTCGTCACTATTTGGATGATAATGATTTCCTAGACATTGAAACACCTTACTTAGGTAAATCAACACCCGAAGGCGCACGTGATTATTTAGTTCCTTCTCGTGTCCATGCAGGTCATTTCTACGCGTTGCCTCAGTCACCACAATTATTTAAACAATTATTGATGAATGCAGGATTTGATCGTTATTATCAGATCGTACGTTGTTTCAGAGATGAAGACCTACGTGGCGATCGTCAACCGGAATTTACCCAAGTTGATATTGAAACAACTTTTTTAACTTCTGAAGAAATTCAAACCTATACAGAAGGTTTAATTGCGAAAGTCATGAAAGATGTTCGTGGATTAGATGTAACATTGCCATTCCCAAGAATGACTTATGATGATGCAATGAGTCGCTACGGCAGTGACAAACCTGATACACGTTTTGAAATGGAACTGATCGATTTAAGTGAAACGGTGAAATCCATCGAGTTTAAAGTATTCCAAATGGCTTTAGAAAATGGTGGAGTAGTTAAAGCTTTGAATGTAAAAGGTGCTGCTGGCAATTATTCTCGAAAAGATTTAGATCATTTAGGTCAATATGTTGGTCAATTTGGAGCAAAAGGACTTGCATGGCTGAAAGTGGAAGAAGAAGGTTTGAAAGGACCAATCGCAAAATTCATGAGTGAAGCTGGCGAAGAAATCATTCAAGCAACAGATGCCCAAGTTGGTGATTTATTGTTATTCTGTGCAGACAAAGCAGAAGTTGTCGCAGCATCATTAGGTGCTCTTCGTACGCGTTTGGCAAAAGAGCTAGGATTGATTGATGAAGAAAAATTCAATTTCTTATGGGTAACTGATTGGCCACAATTTGAATATTCAGAAGAAGAAGGTCGCTATGTTTCTGCACATCATCCATTTACGATGCCAAAAGCCAAAGATGTTGAGTTGTTGGGTACAGATCCAGCGAAAGTCTATGCGGAAGCTTACGATATCGTTTTAAACGGTTATGAACTTGGTGGGGGTTCAATTCGTATCCATACGCGTGAGTTACAAGAAAAAGTTCTTGAAACACTTGGCTTCACGAAAGAACAAATGGAAGAACAATTTGGCTTCTTATTAACTGCATTGGACTATGGTTTCCCTCCACATGGCGGAATTGCTTTAGGCTTAGATCGTTTTGCTATGCTACTTGCAGGTGAAGAAAATATCCGCGAAGTGATTGCTTTCCCTAAAAACGGAAAAGCTGCTGATGTCATGAGTGAAGCACCAAGTTTAGTTTCGCCATTCCAGTTAGCAGAATTGAGTATTGATGTTACAGAGATTGAAGAATAAAATGAGTTAAAAAAGAAATGTTTCTGAGAGGATGGTAAAAGTCTTAAGCTTTTGCCATCTCCTCTTTTTTTTTATACGAAAAAACCTTATAATAGAGCCATAATTATGTAAAGCGAGGCTTTTTCATGAAAAAAACGTTCGAAAATTGGGCCTATCACGATTATACGACCAAGCTTTCGGTATCTATTGTTTATGCGTTAATTGCGTCAATTGCGTTAAATCTTTTTTATCAACCAGGTCATATTTATTCAAGTGGTATTACTGGTCTGGCACAAATTTTAACCACCTTATCCAAATCACTGATTGGTTTTGAAGTACCTGTATCAACAACTCTTTACCTATTGAATGTTCCGTTGTTTTTCTTAGCTTGGTTTAAAATCGGTAAGAAATTTACAATTTTCACGTTTATTACGGTCACGTTGACCTCGCTATTCATCCACATCGTTCCCGAAACAGTGTTATCAACTGATCCAATCATCTGTGCATTATTTGGTGGAGCAGTGATGGGGGCGGGGATAGGTTTAGTACTTAGAAATGGTTTATCTTCGGGCGGACTAGATATCGTCAGTATTACGATACGAAAGAAAACAGGGAAATCAATTGGATCTATTTCGATTTATTTCAATGCGTTGATTGTTTTTGTTGCAGGAATCTTGTTTGGTTGGCAATACATGTTTTATAGCACGTTGTCGATTTTTGTTAGCGGAAAAGTGACAGATGTTTTTTACACGAAACAGAAGAAAATGCAGGTTATGATTGTCACAAAACACCCTGAAAAAGTCGTGAATGAAATTCAAAAATGTATGCGTCGAGGGATCACGATCATCAATGAAGCAGAAGGTGCATACAAACATGATAAGCAAACAGTTTTGATGACGATTGTGACTCGTTATGAACTCCCGCTATTAAGAGAGGCAATGAAAGCCTCTGATCCGGACGCTTTCGTAAGTATTGCAGAAAATGTTCAAATTTTAGGCCGTTTCTATGAAGATGGCGTTTAAAGAGAAAATAAAAAAGAATCGGATAGGATAAAACGATTGTTCGTTTTATCCTGTTTTTTTTACCCGTTTATTCGTGACCACAAAAAATAAATTGTTTCATCAAATCTTAGTTTGAAGCAAAAAGGAGGTAATGCGCTATTTCTTTTGAAAATTTCTTAAAGTCGATGAAATCATTGTTCTTTTGCCAAATTTTGTGGGATGATAGAAAAGATAGTAAGAAGTTTAAATAAGTCTTGCTATTTTCTTATAATGCACGTATATTACAAATGAAAAAAGTTTATGAAAAGTTGGAAGATTGAATGGAAAAACAAAAAAGATTGAAAAAGAGTCGCTATATCACAGGCTTTGATGGTATTCGTTCTTTAGCCGTAATGGGTGTTATTCTCTATCATTTGTTACCAAGAACAATGACAGGTGGTTATTTGGGCGTACCGATATTTTTTGTGGTATCTGGTTATTTGATTACCGATTTATTGCGACAAGAATGGGAACAAAATGGAAAAATAAATATTTGGCAGTTTTATGTTCGAAGGATGAAGCGGCTTTACCCGGGCTTAGTCTTTTTATTAGTTACTGCTTCAGCGTATATTACTTTGTTTCAGCGAGGTTTGTTAAATAACTTGCGAGGGACTGTTATCAGCAGTTTACTCTATGTGAACAATTGGTGGCAGATCAATAATGGATTATCTTATTTTGATCGGTTTGCCAATGAGTCACCATTCACACACATCTGGTCTTTGGCAGTTGAAGGACAAAATTATCTATTTTGGCCAATTATATTTGTTTTACTGATGACTTTAGTCCGAAAGAAAAAATGGATTTTTTACACTGTGCTGGGAATGTCAGGAATTTCAGCTATTTTGATGATGATTTTGTATTCGCCTGGCGCAGATCCAACTCGTGTTTATTATGGGACAGATACACGACTATTTTCAATTTGGCTTGGTTGTGCGTTGGCTTTTGTTTGGCCAAGTACACGTTTGAAAAAAGAGATTCCTAAACAAGCGAAGAAGACATTGAATATTGCAGGGTTGATTTCGTTTGTCTCATTGGTTGCGGCTTTCTTTTTCTTTAATGACCATATGGATTTTGTTTACTACGGTGGGATGTTGTTAGTTAGCTTGTTGTGTGTTGTATTAGTTGCTGTGACAGCTCATCCTGGTGCAAGTTGGAATAAATGGCTAACTAATCCGGTCTTTACTTGGATTGGGAAAAGAAGTTACGGCATTTATCTCTATCAATTTCCTGTAATGATTTTTTATGAGGCGAAGGTTTCTAATATTGGGGATCACGTTTTCATGCACACCATAATTGAAGTAACTTTGATCCTGCTGATTAGTGAATTATCTTACCGCTATATCGAACGACCGTTGGCACGTTTTGATTATGGAAAAACATTTTCAGTTGTTAAGGGGTGGTTCCAAAAACCCATTCTCAGTCTTGAAAAGCCATGGCTGATTCCCGGATTATTAGTTTTCATGATCGCATTAGTTGGTTTTGCGATTGCACCAAAGAATGCTGTGACAGCGGATCAAAAACAATTACAAGAAAAAATTGCAGCAAACAAAAAATTAGCAGAAAAAAGTAAAGAAGAAGATGGCAAAGCTTCTGGAGCATTGGATCAGAGTATTTTGGATAAATACGATTTGACCAAAGCACAAGGGAAGAAAGCACAAAAACTAGAACTTACAGCTTTTGGGGATTCAGTCATGCTTGATGCAGCTACGGACTTAAAAGAAATTTATCCTAAAGTAGTTGTGGATGGCGATGTCGGGCGTCAACTTTATACGAGTGAACCTTATCTTGAAGAACTGAAAAAACAAAAACTCTTGAAAGATACTGTGTTGGTTGGACTGGGAACTAACGGTGCATTTTCAGAAACGCAATTTGATAGTGTAATGGATGCGATAGGCGATCGCAAAGTTTACTGGGTGAATGTTCGAGTACCAACTAAACGCTGGCAAAATGATGTAAATGATATGCTAGCTCAAATGGCGAAAAAATATGATAACATGACTCTAATTGATTGGTACGACTATAGCAAAGACCATAACGAATGGTTCTACGATGATCAAGTTCATCCAAACCCTGAAGGAATGATCCATTATGCACACTTTGTTAGCCAAGCATTATTAGGTGGCAAAAGTACAGATAGTGAGTCAACAAAAGATTCAGAAGTAACTGATGAGGCAACGAGTCAAGGCAGTGAAACCTTAAGTAACGGTGCAGCTTCTTCCTCAACCTCAAGCACATCAGAAGAGCTAGATACAGAACAATAAAAAAAGAATTGAGATGAAGATTCATCTCAATTCTTTTTTTGTCCTAAAAGGAACAAGGTTAAGTTTTGTGTGTTAGATCTTTGGGAAGAATAACCGAAAGATGCGTAGTTAAATAAAGTTCTTTTTGCTTTCGAGTTAATTTTTTAAAGGCTGCTTCTGCTTTGGTTGCTTCGCTTCTAGTTTCAAAACATTCTGCGTGAATCATTTGTAGCGGCCGACGTTTACGTAAGCGAGTGTACTTAGCTCCTGTGCCGTTATTGTGTTCGGCAAGTCTCCTTTCAAGATTGGTTGTATATCCGCCATAAAAAGTATTGTCTTTACAAGCGAGTACGTAAAAGTAATGCTTAGTCTCCATAAAGCATACCACGTAATTCTGGAGTATATTGGCCTTCTTCATCATAAGTGATAAGTGGTGAAGAAACCTTGAAACCATCTAATTTTCCTTCTTTTATGCCTTCGACTAATAAAATATTCGCATCTTTTCCAACTTTTGGATAGACAAAACGGATCCGTTTTGGAATGATCTGATGTTCACGCATGACATCCAAAATTTCTAAAAAACGTTCAGGACGATGTACCATTGCAAAACGGCCATTTGTTTTTAAGAGTTTGCTGGAGATTTGAATAACATCGTTGAGTGTTGTATAAATCTCATGCCTAGCAATGGCTAAGTGTTCATTGGGATTTTTTTTGTTCGTAGGTAGCCCTTTGAAATAAGGTGGGTTACAGACAACGAGATCACAAGAATTATGACGAACAACTGCTAAACTATTTTTTAAATCAGTCGTGTGAACAGTGATTTGGTCTTCTAAATGGTTAAGCACAACGCTTCGTTTCGCCATATCGGCTAAACGAGGCTGTAGTTCGATCGAATCAATTTGTGCATTGGTTTTTTTACTTAAAAATAAGCCGACCGCACCGTTTCCAGCGCATAGGTCAACGATTTGTCCTCTTTTTGGCACACGCGCAAAATTTGCGAGTAAAACAGCATCAAGTGAAAAAGAAAAAACTTGCGCACTTTGGATAATTTTAATATCTTCTGCGTATAATTGGTCAATTCGTTCGTCTTCGTGAAGCATGGGTTTCCCTCCAAAGTGAATAAAATAATCGTTTGTATTATACTATGTTTGTCAAAAAGAACCAAGTTTGCTTGCCAAGGAAGATTTTTTTAGGCATACTATCTATGTTCAGCAAAGAGAAAGGAAGAGTCTATGTTTTATCGTTTTATGCGCGGGGTTGTTCGAGTTGTCTTAGCAATAGTCAACGGCAATGCCCACTATGAAAATAAAGAATTATTGCCTAAAGATGAGAATTACATATTAGTTGCGCCCCATCGTACTTGGTGGGACCCATTGTATCTAGCAGTTGGAGCAGCACCAAAGAAATTTAGCTTTATGGCAAAAGAAGAGTTGTTCAAAAATTCAATTTTACGATTTATTTTGACACATGCGAATGCTTTTCCTGTCAAACGTGATAAGCCAGGGCCAAGTGCAATCAAAACGCCTGTAAAAATCTTGAAATCAACAGACTTAGGACTAATCATGTTTCCAAGTGGCACGCGCCATGCGACAGAGTTAAAAGGTGGAATGGCACTGATTGCTAAAATGGCAAAAGTGAAAATCGTTCCAGCTGTATATCAAGGACCATTAACACTTGGCGATTTGTTCAAGCGAAAACGTGTAACGGTTCGCTTCGGAGAACCCATCGACTTATCTGACATTAAAAAGATGGATAAGGAAGGTTTGGAAGAAGTTGAGCGGCGAACACAAGGTGCGTTTGATCAATTAGACAAAGAAGTAAATCCTGATTTTAAATATGAAATAAAATAAGTAGGGAGCTGCGAGAAAATCAATTTTGATTTTTTCGTAGCTTTTTGTTTGTTCTCTGTTTTTTTATAGATATAGGAGATGTGAAACATTTCTGTTATGACCTTCTGGGAAGTGTTATAATCATTAGAAGGACATTTTTTTGAGGTGAGTATATGCGTTTCTTGCACACGGCCGATTGGCATATTGGTAAAAAATTACAAGGCTATGATTTACTTGAGGAACAAAAGCAAGTTATTTCAGATATTTTGAAGGTAGCAAAAGAAGAACAAGTGGATGCAATCATTATTGCAGGCGATTTATATGATCGAAGCGTGCCATCGACGGAAGCAGTGCAATTGTTTAATCAATTGATGATTGATTGGAATTTAGAAGAAAAATTTCCAATTTTCGCAATTTCTGGCAATCACGATAGTAGTATTCGATTGTCGACAGGGACACCTTGGTTTAGCCAATCTAATTTTTTCTTACGCACTCAGTTTGCTGAAGCGTTTCAACCAATTACATTTGGTGATACACAATTCTTTTTGTTACCTTACTTTGAACCAATTGCCGCTCGTTTATATTTTGAAGACGATGAAATTCGTACAATTCAACAAGCGATGGCTTTAGTCGTCGAAAAAATGCAGACGCTATTTGAACCAAATAAAAAACACGTATTAGTAAGTCACTTTTTTGTAACGGGAAGCTCAAAGTCTGACTCAGAAACAAAAATTGAAGTTGGCGGGTTAGATGCAGTATCTGGCGACTTATTGAGTGATTTTGACTATGTGGCATTGGGCCATTTGCATAACCAAGCGGCTTTGCACCAAGCAAATGCACGCTATAGCGGCTCGCCATTGAAGTTTTCTTTATCAGAAATCAATCAAAAAAAGGGTGTTTGGATTGTTGATTTAAATGATAAGCTACAATTGACGTTTCATGAGCTGACACCCCTACATGATATCCAAGAATTACAAGCCAATTTTAAAGAACTCTTGAGTCCAACATTTTATCAAACTGTTAATCGAGAAAATTACACACAAATCTACTTGATGGATCGAACGATCATTCCTAATATGATGAATCAGTTGCGGAAAATCTATCCAAGAATCTTAGGTGTGGAGCGAGTAAATGGTCGTTTAGAAACAATAACAAAAAAACAAACAGTAGAAATGAAGGATCCAAAATCAATGGCGATGCATTTCTTTAAAGAAATAACAAATGAACCACTGACCAATGATCAAGAAAAGTGGCTCACAGAAACTCTACAAGAACTCATGGAAATGGAATGATCAGTGATGAAACCACAAAAATTACGATTAAAAAACTTTGGTCCCTTTATTGATGAAATCATTGATTTTTCACTTTTGACTGAAGCACCTCTATTTTTGATTAGCGGGAAAACAGGTGCAGGCAAGACGACAATCTTTGATGGGATGACTTATGCTTTGTTTGGAGAAACCTCAGGGAGACTACGCTCGGGAAAAGAGATGCGTTCGTTATTTGCGACACCGGCGGAAGAAACCAGTGTCACTTTTTCGTTTGAACATCAAAAACTTACTTATGAAGTCACGCGTAAACCTGAGCAGATATTGGCTAAGCTAAAAGGTGACGGGAATCGTAAGCAAGCAGCGAAAGTTTCCTTGACGATTTTCGATGAATCAGGAAAAGAAGCACGTCAATTAACGAAACGCGGGGAAGTCGATGAACTGATTAAAGAACTCTTACACTTAGATGCTAAGCAATTTTCACAAATCGTATTACTGCCGCAAGGGGAATTCCGTAATTTCTTGATTTCATCTAGTAGTGAAAAGGAAGTGGTGCTCCGTAATTTATTTGGTACGCAGATTTTCCAACAGTTCAATGAAATTTTAAAAGAAAAAGCTAAAAAGCAACAAAAAAAACTTGATTACTTAGAACAGGAATTGTTGCTTTTGCAAAAACGCTTTGTTTCTTTAGAAGCACGAGACTTTTCTGAACTGAGCTTTGAAGAAGTGATGCAGTGTTGGACAAAAGAACAACAAGTGTTAGCAGAGAAAATCCAACTCGTTCAACAACAATTGAAAAAAGAACAAGATGCTCAAGAAAAGCTAGAAAAAGAGTATTATCAAATTCAATCTGTACAAAGACAAAGAGCAGAGAAGCAAACGTTACTTGAAAAACTAGAAAACTTGCTTGAAATGCAAGATGAAATAACAGAAAAGCAACAATGGATTTGTTATTATGAGTTTGGGCAACGTTTGATTGACCCAGTATCACATAACAAAGAGTATGAAAATGAACGACAATCACTTCTTGAAGAGGAGGCAAAGCAGCGCCTTTTGTTGAACGAGCTGCAAGAAAAATTTACGCAGTGGAAAGAAAAAGAAAAAGAACGACAAAACTTGCAAGAAGCAGTTGATCGGTTAAATGATGACTATCAAGAAAAGAAAACACTGCTTCCTCGTGTCAAAGAATACAAGGAGCAAGACGAGTCACTTCAAGTGATCACTGCGGAATTAACTGACGGTACGCAAAAGTTGGCAGACTTGCAAGAGCAACAAAGCGTATTAAATAAACGTCAACAAGAAATAACACACCTCCTAACAACACAAGAAGAATTAGCAAAAGAACAACTGACATTTGCAAACTTACAGCAACAAAAAAGAGAGTGGGAAAGTGCACAACAAGAAACACAAAAACTTGACCAACAAAAAATGCAGAGTCAGCAGCAATTAGTTCAGTTAACTAGTGAAGTCGAAGAAATTCAAGAAGAACGAACAAGACATCAAGAAAAGATTGCTCGGCTTAAAAGTCAGTGGGCAAAACAACAAATTGCTCGACTACAATTATTGCTTTTGCCAGGGGAACCTTGTCCAGTCTGTGGTTCTGTCGAGCATCCACTAGAAAATATCAGTCATGAAGCACCTGAGAAACAAACTGTGAAGCAACTGGAAAAAGAATTAGCAGATGCGGAAGCACATGCAGAATCGTTAAACCTACTTCTTGGTCAAAAAGAAGCATACTTAGCTAAGCTTGAACAACAATTAGTAAAAGAAGAAAAAGAATTAGCTAACTCACTGATAAAAGAAGCAAACTGCAAACAAACATTGAATGAATCATTACAAGACTTTCCTTTGATTGAGGATTCATCAAAAATAACAGTTACCAATGAAAAAGTTTCAGGTTTGTTTAGTGAGATTGAGCAAAAAATAATTCAAGAAGAGCAATTATTAGGAGAAGCAAAGACGGAGCAAGGAGCCTTGCAAGCAAAACTTGAAAAAAATCGCCAAGCGGTCGAAGAACAACAAGAGATTCAGACGGAATTATTGGCGAAACATCAGCATAGCAGCGGACAATTGGAAACATTAAAGCAGCAATTAGCGACAGTTGACATCGATACACTGGAAGAAACCGTACAACAGCTGGCTCAACAAATAGAAGAGCAAAGTGAACAATTAGCTCAAGAAAAAGTAGCTGGAGAAAAAATCGATCAATCCATTGCGCTAACGCAAGCACAACTCAGCCAACTAATGGAACAATTAGAAAAATTAGTTGCCAAACAAATGAAAACACAAACAAAAATTCAAGGTTTGTTAGCTGAACAAGAGTATTTTGACTCAGCAGATGCAGGAGTAGCTTTTGCCCAGCAACAAGTTGAATATGAGGAGTACAAAACAATTGTTACGACATATCAAGAAGAACAATTGATTACTAAGGCGAAACTGGCTCAACTAGAATCTGTGGATTTGTCAGCTGAAATGCCAGAGGATGCACATTTAGCTGAACAGATTGCACAAGGGAAACAATTGATTGAAGAACAACAAACAGCACTCTATAAAATTCAAGAACAACAAGAAAACAATCAAGCCATTGTGACAGAATTTTTAGCACTTTATCAAACAAGTCAAGAGCAATTGGATGAGTTGGCACAGTTACAACAACTTTCACAAACAATTAACGGTGAAAATGTGAAAAAAATCAGTTTAGAAAGATATGTCCTTCAAGTGTATTTACAAGAAGTGCTCCAAGTAGCTAACAACCATTTACAACGTCTAACGAAAAATCGGTATCAGTTTGAGTTAGCAGATTCAGTTGGGAGCTATCGTGGAAAAACTGGATTGGAAATCAATGTGTATGATGACGAAGCAGGTATGACACGAAGTGCACATACCTTGTCTGGGGGAGAAAGTTTCATTGCTGCCCTCTCGTTAGCGTTAGCATTGGCAGAAGTTATTCAGGCACAGTCAGGCGGAATTACTGTTGAAGCACTATTTATTGATGAAGGGTTTGGTTCTCTAGATGAAGAAGCTCTAGAGATGGCAATGGAAGCTTTAGAAACAATTGAAAGTGAAGGAAGGATGATAGGAATCATCAGTCACGTAAGAGAGTTAAAAGAACGAGTGTTACAACAAATAAGAATCGATGCAAAAGGTAGTGGACAAAGTACCGTTCGCTATCATCTTGGATAAAAGGAGATTGATAACGATGAAATGGAGTATTCCGGAAAAAGTGATTGAACGCGGACGCAAATACTTGCAAGAAGGTCGAGTGTTATCGGTTGTTCCTGATCAAGAAAATAACGTATGGCATGCTGAAGTATTAGGTAGCGAATTATACATGATTGATTTAGATGGTACAGCAAAGGAAGTTGATTATTGCCAGTGTCCTTATTGGGAAGAGCATCATTATTGTAAACATACGGTGGCTGTTGAATTATATCTTCGTTCCAAAAATGTTTCTCGAGTAATGAGTAAAGATCAGCAGATGCTTGAACCAGTTCGAACAGTTAGTGAAGGTGATATTTTAAGCAAAGGGTTTGCACGTTTACAGACGAAACAAACAACGCGTGCCATCCAGCCGCTAATTGTTGAGTACCAAGTCGAAGCAATTGAAACCAATCAATACCATCCAGAATTAGCGTTACTAGCAGTTTCTTTGAGAATCGGCTATTTAAAAGCACCTAAGAAAACCTATATTGTCAAAAATATCTATGACTTTTTGCAAGCTTATACAGAAAATGAATCGTACACTGTAAATAAACAATATCAATTTGAATTGGATAGACGCGCGTTTCAAGGAGAAGATCAAACGATTTTGAGCTTATTCGCTGGAACGGCACAAACACAACAACTACTCGGTGTCAGTGGGCTACAAGTCAAAGGAAAATTAGACAAACGATATTTGATGTTACCAGTAGAGCAAGCAAAATATTTATTGGAGCAGATGAACCAAACCGCTCGTTTGCAAGTGATGGTGGATCAACAAACCTATCAAGGAATTGAATTTTCAGAACAAGAAAAGCCACTGCATTTTAAAGTAGTTAAAGAAGATGATGCGTATCTATTACGTGCTGAAAAGACATTTGATTTATTTTTTACCCACTATCAATGGGGAATGATACAAGGAACTTTCTATTCTTTGACGAAACAACAGCAAACGATCTATCTTACTTGGGAACAACTAATGAAGCGTTTTGAAACGCCGCAAGTCAAATTTGAAAAGAAACAGCTTTCTTCACTTTTTAAAGAGTTGCTACCTTTGTTGTCTCAGATTGCAGAGGTTGAAGTAACGGAGGATGTAGAGTCAGAAGTTGTAGACATCCCTGTTGAATTTGTGTTTTTCTTCAGAAAGTCTAAAGGAAAAATTCAAGCACGAATTGATTTCATTTATGAAGATGTCATTTATTCAACTGATAAGAAGCATGAAGTACAATCAGACTCTTCTCGTGAAATTTTACGAGATCAAGCACAAGAACAACGAGTGATTGACTTATTCAAGATGTATCACTATCAAGAAAACGAAACTGGCTATGAGCGTGTGTTGCCTACAGGAGAAGAATTATACGCTTTTTTTAGAACAGAATTAGCTGTTTTTCGTCAATTTGGCGAAGTTCGCATTGGTAAAAAATTACGCGAGCTGTATTTGGATGCACAAAAGCATCAACCACAAATTGAAGTGACTGAAACAGGTTCATGGTTAGATATACGGTTTGATGTGACAGGCATCCAAGAAAAAGAAATCGATCATGTATTACAAAGCTTGTTGCGCAATGATGCGTTCTATACACTGGAAAATGGTCAAGTATTATCCTTTGACTCAGAAGAATTTCAACAAACAAGTGAAGTTTTGCGTCAATTGAGAGAATCGATTCGCTCGGAGTCAGGAACGATCCATGTGCCCAAAAACCAAGGTTTGATTGTTCAAAGCCAATTATCAGGAAGTCGAGCAACCTTTAGTGACTCTTTCAAAAAAATGGTGCAGGATCTGATCCAACCAGAAAACTATGAAGTAACGTTACCTGAAGGATTGCATGCCGAACTACGTGATTATCAAAAGCAAGGATTTCAGTGGCTGAAGATGCTTGGTCATTATCAATTTGGTGGAATTTTGGCGGATGAGATGGGATTAGGGAAGACCCTGCAAACAATTGCTTTTTTACTTTCAGAAAAAGAAGAAAAAAATGAGCTATCTGCACTGATTGTTGCGCCTGCAAGTCTGATTTATAACTGGCAAGCAGAAATCAAAAAATTTGCACCTTCGTTAAGTGTCCAAGTGGTAAATGGAAATAAAAAAGAACGGGAAACACTTCTTAAAAATGATGTTGATATTCGTGTAACCTCTTATGCTAGTTTGCGACAAGACGTTATTGATTATCAAGAGATGCCAATTCAATATTTGGTTTTAGATGAGGCACAAATGGTAAAAAATAGTAGTACGAAAACGGCGCAAGCCTTAAGAGAACTACAAGTTCCACAACGATTTGCGCTGAGTGGAACACCAATTGAAAATAATTTAGAAGAACTCTGGTCATTGTTTGCGACAATCATGCCTGGTTTCTTTCCGAATCGAACAAAGTTCAGGGAACTTTCGACAGAAGAGATTGCACAGATGATTCGCCCGTTTGTTCTGAGAAGAGACAAGCAAACGGTTCTTCAAGATTTGCCAGAAAAAACAGAAATGAATTTATATTCTGCTTTGACGGAAGAACAGAAAACAGTTTATCTTGCTTATTTGCGGCAAATGCGGGAGGAAGTAGCCTCAATGGATGCAGAAGCATTTAAGAAAAATCGAATCGGAATTTTAGCTGGTTTGACACGCTTACGTCAAATTTGTTGTGACCCGCGCTTATTTATTGAGGATTATCAAGGGGGCTCAGGAAAACTAGAACAAGTGAAGGATCTGTTAGTTGCTGCAAAAGAAAACAACCGACGTGTGTTACTCTTCTCGCAATTTACTGGAATGCTAAGTATTCTGGAAGAAGAGCTGGCAGAACTAGGGATGACAACCTTCTACTTACGCGGAAGTACAAAACCACAAGATCGTTTGACAATGGTAGATGCTTTTAATGAAGGAGAACGAGATGTCTTTTTGATCTCATTGAAAGCTGGTGGAACGGGATTAAATCTAACGGGAGCAGACACGGTTATCTTGTATGATTTGTGGTGGAATCCCGCAATTGAAGAACAAGCTGCCGGACGTGCGCACCGAATTGGCCAAAAAAATGTGGTAGAAGTTTGGCGAATGATTGCCGAAGGAACGATTGAAGAACGAATGAACTCTTTACAAAAAGAAAAACGAGAGTTGTTCCAAAAAGTAATTCAAGGAAACGAAGAACAATTAACGAAGCTGACAGAAGACGATATTCGCATGATCTTAAGTGTGGGTGAATTGGAAGAATAGCTTGAAAAAAAGGAATGTTTTTGAAAAAGGTTACCTAATATTATCGCTAAATAGGAAAAAGCTTCCGGACCAAATAATTGTCCAGAAGCTTTTTTGATTTTTGTTAGGCAAATACAGACTCCATTGTTTCAAGTAATTGATCAAACGAACTAATTTCGATATCTGAAACAGGAGTTGTATCAATCGTTCTTCCACGATGATTAAACCAAAGTGAATGCCATTCTGCACGATGTGCGCCCAGAACATCATTGTCATAGTTGTCACCAACATACAGTGTTTCTGCTGGGTTCATTGAAAAGGTTTCGGCTGCTAATTGGAAAATTTCTTTTTCAGGTTTTTGAAACCCAGTTGCTTGAGAAACAATCATATTTTTAGTTGGAATCCATTTAGCTAATTGGAGCTGGTTTAATTTTTTTGATTGGTGATCTGTTGGGCCATTCGTAATAATGCCCATAGGTACGTTTTTTTCTTTTAGAAAGTCGAGTGTTTTGCGAACCTCATCATGTAGACAAATATTGTTTAATTCATCTTCGTATACTTGTTGGAAAAACAAACCATCTTCTTCAGTAATATGTGGATAATCTAAATCTTTTAGCGACTGGCTAATCCGATGTGCCCGCATATATTCTAATGTCCATTCCCCAGCCATCACTTTTGGGAAGTTTTCATCACTATGATGACGGAAACGAATATATAATGGATGCATATCTTCATCTGAAACCAGCGGAACCACTTTATTCACCGCATTTTTAAATGGTTGTTGTTGGTCATACATTGTATCGTCAACATCAAATACAACAGCTTTAATCAAATCTTACACGCCTTTCGATTTTCATTTGTTTTTTCACAAATCCTTCATCATTGTATCAGAAAAAAATCTCGATAAACGTTGATAATAAAGGTTTTTATTACTGTATTTTCTAGTCGTTGTTGTAACAACGTTTTTAAATTTCAGTTTTTTTCACCAAAAATGAGACAAAAAAGAAAAGAACAATCAAAACACTTAATTAGGCTTTTTTGAGATTATATTGTTGTGTGCTTTTGCTTTTAAATCTAAAGAAAAGTTTTAGAAATCGAATTTTGATACAGCATCAAAATTTCGTAGAAAACTTTAAATAACATTATTTTTCTTTTTAATTTAGAATTATTTTAATTGATTGTTTTTTATGTTAATAGTGGCTGTTATTTAGTACAGATGAAATAGGCGTTATGTTAAACATTTTTAGAGAACAGTAAGAAGGTATAATTGATCTTGTGGGAATAAAAAACATATCTACGATAATGTATCCGGTTTCTTTTGGCTTTGACGATTTTAAAGTGGTACAGTTTTTTTAGCTGTTTAATTTTGCAGAAAAATTGGAAAACGATTGGAATTTTCTCATTTTAAAATGTGTATTAAAATGAAAAACCTTGCTTTTACTGTAAATAAACCTTAGATAACATTCATTTTTAAAAAAAAATATAAAAAAAAAGGTAGCTATTTAATTTGCGATTAGGTATAATAGAAACAGATGGAAGATGAAATGAGTCTTCTGTTACAAAAATGTGATGATTTTCACGAAAAGGAGTGGTGCACGTTGTTAACACTATATACTTCCCCAAGTTGTACATCCTGTAGAAAGGCTCGCGCGTGGCTGCAAGAGCATCAAATCCCCTTTGTTGAGCGTAATATTTTCTCTGAACCGTTGAATAGTGCAGAATTAAAAGCTATTTTACAAATGACAGAAGATGGTACAGAAGAAATTATTTCAACACGATCAAAGGTATTTCAAAAGTTGAATATGGATTTAGATGAGCTACCATTGCCAGAGTTACTAGACTTAGTTCAAAAAAATCCTGGATTGCTTCGTCGTCCGATCATGATTGACGATAAACGTTTGCAAGTTGGTTTTAATGAAGATGAAATTCGCCGTTTCTTACCGCGTGATGTTCGTCAATTAGAGTTACGTCAAGCCCAGTTGATGGCTGGTTTATAAAAGAGTATCGAACTTGGAAGACTGTCTGTAGATAGTCTTCCAAGTTTTTTGTTATAATAAAAAACTTGGATGCTATTTTTAGTTCAAGGATCATGATTATTTATTTTTGGTTAGATAAAAAATCATTACACAATTATAAAAAAGAGCATCAGTTGATTGTTTCAGTAGCTGCTTCAATAAAGAAAGATTTTTTAACTTTCTATTGGTAAAGTAAGGTTTTCCTTTACATTTAATTGGTTTTCGCTACAATGAAGCTATATTAACCGTTGTGGCAAAGTGAGGTGTTGCGAAATGGAAATGGAACATATAAATGAAAATACCATCCGCGTGTTGATTGGTCATGAAGATTTAGAAGAACGAGGTGTCTCTTTTTTAGATTTATTGGGCAATCATAAAGAGATTGAGAATTTCTTTTATAGTATTTTAGAAGAAGTCGACATCGAAGAAGAATTTCGTGGAAGCGAAGCTGTGACTTTCCAAGTTTTGCCAAAAGGTGATGGACTAGAATTATTTATTAGTAAGAATTTGCCTGATGAAGAAATGATCCAAGCGCACGATGGTCCGATTGATTCAAATGATGTTAGTGAGTTTTTGCGTCAACAAGTCATTGATGATTACGATGAGACCAAAGATGGGGAAGATGACTCTGTAAAAATGGATGAGAGTCGTGCAATTTTTGTATTTGATGACTTTGAACAAATGATTCAGTTAGCTCAAGATGTACAGTTGGAGTCTGCTTGGACGGATTTATATTTGTTTGAAGGAAAATACTATTTATCAGTACATTTTTGGCTTGAAAATCTTAACCAAGTGGATGTAGAAAATCAAGTTGCGAGAATTCTTGAATTTTCTAAGAAAAGTGACCGCACTGCAGATGCATTAAGCGAACATGGAACATGTTTAATGGAGCGAAATGCGATTGAACGTACTAGATTTTATTTCAACTAAATAGCGATATCGAAAAAGTCATTGTTGATTGTTTATCAACAATGACTTTTTTTTGCAAAAAATTCATTAGAAATCGCGTAACTTCTTTTGACAAATGAAAAAGGGTGAATACGATGTTGTATGCAATCAATCGATGGGGAGAAAGATATCGCGCGGATGATGCTGAAAAACAAGAAAATTATTTTTGTCCAGGTTGTCGTTTACCGGTGATTTTAAAACAAGGGAAGCAAGTTCGGCCGCATTTTGCGCATAAAAAAAGTAATTTATGTCAAATGTTTAGTGAAGCAGAATCAGAGGAGCATATATTCCTGAAAGAAGTCTTTTATCAATGGTTAAAAAAATTCAATGAAGAGGTAGAAATAGAACCTTATTTACCCGAATTAGCTCAAAGACCCGATTTGCTTAGTGAGAATCTTGCGTTTGAGATCCAATGCTCGCCATTAATATATTCACGATTTATTGAACGGACAATGAATTATAAGCGTAAACAGTTCACCGTTTGGTGGATTCTTGGTAGTGGTTTGATTAACAAGAAGCTATTGTCGGAACAAAAATTATCTCAATTGGTGAAAGGAAGTTGCCGCTATGATGAACAACAAAATGTTCATTTTTGGGCAGTGGACAGACAAGTAGGAAAGTTGTATCTCTATTATCGATTAACGCTGTCGATTACTCGGAAAATCAGTTATCAAGTGATGGAATGGCCGTTTTATACTTGCTCTTTAACTGAGATTTTGACAAAGAAGTGGTGTAGCAGGACACAAATGATTGCTAATCGAGCTAAAAAAGGTATTTATCAGGAACTCGATCGGGAATTACGTCGGAAACAAGGTTCTCTGTTAAAAGTGCAAGAGTTTTGTTATATGAGAGGAAAGCATCTTCTTTATCTTTCATCATGGATTTACCAGCAAAGTGAATTTTTCTTTTTCTTTAGTACAAGTGTAGTTGTGTATCGAGTACTTTTTGAGGAAACAGTGCAAGAAAATCGATTGCTTCATTATCTTTTCTGGCGGGAAAAACTTGAAAAAATTGTGTCAGAGTGGTTATTTCCACTGATATCGAAAGAACAAACGTATTGGCGATTTTTTAAAGAGTGTTGTGATTTATGGAAAAAGGAAGAAGATAACTAAAAAGTTGAAAAACTTTTGTTAGAATATTTAGACTAATTTAAGCAAGAAGCTTTTGTCTGAGAAAATTTGTGATAAGATGAAGAAAGATTAAGAAAAAGGAGTCGATTTCATGAGTGAAACAACCCAATTACCGAATCGTGAAGAATTATCCGAAAAATTAACTTGGGATTTGACGAAAATTTTTGCAAATGATCAAGAATTTGACGAAAAATATCAAGAACTATCTGAAGAACTGACGCAAGCAGAAACATATAAAGGAACATTGGCTAACGGCGCCACCGCATTTTTGAATGCGCTTGAGTTTGTTTTAGATGTTTATCGTAAAATTGAAGTATTGTATGTTTACGCTCATTTGAAGAATGACCAAGACACTGCAAATACGACATATCAAGCTTTGCATTCTCGTGCTGGCAGCTTAATGGCAAAAGTAGGGGAATCTGTTTCATGGTTAGAACCAGAAGTTCTACAATTGTCCGATGAAACGATTTGGAGTTACTTTGAAGAAGAACCAAAATTAGAAATTTATCGCCATTTCGTTCAACAAATGGTTGATAATCGCGCACATGTCTTATCCGCTGATCAGGAAGCACTTTTAGCTGGGGCTGGCGAGATTTTTGGCGCATCAAGTAGTACGTTTTCAGTGTTGAACAATGCTGATTTAGTTTTTCCAACAATCACAGGGGAAAATGGTGAAAAAATCCAACTTTCTCATGGGGTCTATGGTCAATTGTTAGAAAGTACAGACCGTTCTGTACGCGAAGCGGCATTTAAGGGATTATATGAAGTGTATGAACAATTTAAAAATACTTTTGCTTCGACTTTAAGTGCGCATATCAAGGGATACAATTTTAAAGCGAAAGCACGTCATTATGGTTCTGCTCGTGAAGCTTCTTTAAGCAATAATCACGTTCCCGAAAGTGTGTATGATACATTGGTTGAAGTAGTGAATAAGCACTTGCCATTGTTACATCGTTATATGGAGTTACGTAAACGTTTATTAAATGTGGAAGAACTACACATGTATGATTTGTATACGCCGGTATTGGGTGAAGCGCCAATCAAGTTCTCTTATGAAGATGCAAGAGCAAAAGCCTTGGAAGCTTTACAGCCAATGGGTGAAGAGTACATGGCAGTTGTTGAAGAAGCATTTGCTGATCGTTGGATCGATGTTGTTGAAAACAAAGGGAAACGTAGTGGGGCGTATTCTTCAGGAAGCTATGATACAAAGCCATATATTTTGTTGAATTGGCATGATACATTAGATCAATTATTTACCTTAGTTCACGAAATGGGTCATAGCGTGCATAGTTTCTTTACTCGTTCAAACCAACCGTATGTTTATGGGGATTATTCAATTTTCTTGGCGGAGATTGCTTCGACGACGAATGAGAATATTTTGACTGAGTATTTATTGGAAACAGAAACAGATCCTCGTGTGCGTGCATACGTATTAAATCATTATTTAGACGGTTTTAAGGGAACAATTTTCCGTCAAACACAATTTGCTGAATTTGAACATTTTATGTATGTTGAAGATGCAAAAGGTGTGCCGTTAACGAGTGAATATTTAAGTGAAAGCTATGGCAAATTAAATACAAAATATTACGGACCAGCAGTGGAAGAAGATCCAGAAATCAAATATGAATGGTCACGTATTCCGCATTTCTACTACAATTATTATGTTTTCCAATATGCAACAGGATTTTCTGCAGCCTCTGCATTAGCGAAGAAGATTTGGACGAAAGAACCAAATGCATTGGATAATTACCTAGCTTATTTAAAAGCAGGTAACAGTGATTATCCAGTGGAAGTAATGAAAAAAGCGGGTGTTGATATGACGCAAGCAGCTTATATTGAAGATGCAATGGCCATGTTTGAAAAACGTTTGGACGAATTAGAAGCGTTGATCGGTGAGTTATAAAAAGCAAGAAAGAAAAGAAGGTTTCTGCTGAGAAAACGAATCTTTCATGTGGGGATACAGGAGACGAGTTGTCTTCTTGTTGTCCACCTAAAAAAAAGAGTCTCGACTTTTGTCGAGGCTCTTTTTTTAATGAAAGAAAAGCCTCCAAGACAGAGTATTCAAGCAGTCTTGGAGGTCAAATAGATCATATTTATTTTGAATAAAATTAATTTGAAAGTAAGGATAAGTGGCTTGCGCCAGTTGTAAACTTTGAACCAGTTGTATGTAATTGCTGACCAGTAAAAATTTGGTAGGATTCATCAGTTACTTTACAAAGTTCTTGAATACGGTGAACAGTATTTGTGCCTTCGACTAAAACGCCGAAATCACAATCATATGCGTAATTATAAACAACAGCGGAAGGATGCTTAGTAATTCCCATCTCTCGAGCGATTTTCTGGTCAGAGAAAAAAGCTTCCTTTACAAATTCAGATTGACGGTCTTCTTTGAACATTGCTAGATCTCCACCAATAGACGCAAAAAGTTCCTCAGATAAAGCTTGTGAATAAGGAATATCATTACAGCCTACAGCTTCTTGCAATTTAATCAAAAACTGACGTCCTTTTTTCTTTCCTTGAAACTGTGCAGCTTTACAATCAAGTGATGCAGAGTAGATTGTTGAAAATAAATTGTTACGTTCTTCTAAATTTTGACGATCAATACCTCGTATTTGCATGACATCCCCAATTGTCTGCAAGTTAACTAAAGGTAAAAAACGAAATTGAACTTTTTTGTTTTTTAGATTTGTCGTCCCATATTCTTCTTCGATGAACTGTAACAGCTGCCGTTCCATATTAAAACAGTATTTCCCCAAAGGGTTCACGAAAAGATAAATTTCGATCATACGAATCTCCCCCAAAAATAGATTCTATATAATTAGTGAATTCTTTCATCCACAGACTATAACTTAACAGAAAAAGCACAAAAAATGAACTCATGCGCCTTGTGAAAATGAAAGAAATCTAATTTTTTGCTTCGATCATTCGATAGATTTTATTTTTTGCTGGACGATAAGGAAGATGGAACGAATCTAGAAACTGCAAAAAATCAGCACTGGTTGTGTTTGTATCTTGCACTTCGAGCTCTAATTCATAGTCATGTAAATTCTCTGCCCAACTTTGGTCAATGGCTAAGAGACCTTCCTTTATGTGAAATTCTGCACGTTCAGTCGTTAGCTCTCCAGTTTTGATTAGTTGAGAGGAGTGAATTCCAAGCTCAATTAATTTTTCAAAGACGTGACCTGTGACTGGTAGCACATTTGATTGGAGAATGTCATCAGCACACGCTCGAGTTAGTGTATCAGTTGTTTCTAATAGACCCGATGCAACCGGAGTTTTTAGTGTGTATTCTGCCAGTTCTTCATATCTTCTAATGCGTAGTCCACAATTTTTTGCTTTTAATTGAAAATCAGGTGTATCAAAATAGCTATTTATTTGAGTTTTAAAATCGTTCGCTGTCAATTGATAATGAGCAATCAATTGTTGATATTCTGTTTGAGAAAGCATTGTTTTAAATTCGATTTCTAAATTTTCTGCCATGTTATTCGCTCCTTTTTTCTTTATTTTGCCTAAATTTTCTTTTCTGGTCAATGAAAGGGTGAACGATTACGGAAACTATTGGTTATATGGTAAAATAGGCAATGAATGTCAGTGCAAAGTAGAGGTATGAGTTATGGAACGAGATTGGGAAACATTTTTAGCACCATATGAACAAACTGTATCAGAATTGAAAGTTAAGTTACGCGGGATTCGTAAACAATTTCGTGAACAAAATCAACATGTGCCGATTGAATTTGTAACTGGTCGTGTGAAACCAGTCGATAGCATTGTAACAAAATCTCAGTTACGACATATTCCAATGGGACGGCTAGAAGAAGAAATGTCTGATATTGCGGGATTACGTATTATGTGCCAGTTTGTCGAAGATATTCACCAAGTTGTAGAGGTGATTCGTAACCGTAAAGACATGAAGGTAATTCAAGAAAGAGACTACATTACGAACAAAAAAGCGAGCGGGTATCGTTCCTATCATTTAGTAATCGAGTATCCTGTTCAACTGATTAACGGTGAAAAAAAAATCTTGGCTGAAATCCAAATTCGAACATTAGCGATGAATTTTTGGGCGACAATCGAACATTCGCTAAATTATAAATATCAAGGTGTTTTTCCAGAAGAAATGAGCGAGCGATTACAACGCGCCGCAGAAGCCGCGTATCAATTAGATGAAGAAATGTCTAATATTCGTGAAGAAATCCAAGAAGCACAGCGCCTATTTTCTCATGGTCGAGGAAAATCAGATGATGTTTATTATCGAACGTTGCTAGATAAAGAAGATGAGAAGCAAGGAGGCAACGAATGAAAGTAGCCATTGTTCATAATAATGAAGCAAAAACATTAGAAGTTACCGAACGGTTGGTTGCTCTTTTAACGAAAGCTGGTATCAAAATCAATGAAAAAAATCCGGAACTGGTAATTTCAGTTGGAGGGGACGGAACGTTACTTTCGGCTTTTCATCGGTTTAATCATCGGTTAAATGAAGTTCGCTTTTTAGGTGTGCATACTGGACATCTTGGTTTTTATACAGACTGGCGCGATTACGAACTAGAAGAGTTAGTGGATAGCTTGCTGACAACGCGTGAACAAAGTGTTAGTTACCCTTTACTAGATGTGCGGATCAGTTACACCAATAATCAACCGGACAAACATTTTTTTGCATTGAATGAATCGACAATCAAACGAGCGAACCGGACAATGGTTGCGGACGTGTATATCAAAGATGAATTGTTTGAAAGTTTTCGAGGTGATGGCTTGGCTATTTCAACGCCGACCGGTTCCACTGCGTACAATAAAAGTATTGGAGGGGCAGTGATTCATCCAAGTATCAATGCTTTTCAATTAGCAGAAATAGCCTCTTTAAATAATCGTGTCTTTCGGACGTTAGGTTCGCCCATCGTTATTGGGCAAGATGAGTGGGTTGAAATCAAATTAGAAAATACAGAAGATTATTTGGTGACAGTCGATCAATTAGACGTGGCAAAAGGACACATTCATTCAATTTATTACCGAATTGCGAAAGAACGCATCCATTTTGCTTCTTATCGACATATGCATTTTTGGCATCGTGTGAAGGATGCCTTTATTGGTGAGGGATAGTATGCAGTTTACATGGATATACCAAAAGGAACATCCGCAACAAGTAAAATATTTCTTGAAAGAACAGGGAATTTCTAAAGGTTTATTAGCAAAAATAAAATTTCAAGGTGGCGAGATCAAAGTCAACGACCAAGTCGAAAATGTCTTGTTTTCTCTGACGGACAATGATAAGGTAACCATTGTGATTCCTGCTGAGGGAGAGCATGAAACAGTTCTTTTAGATGAGACGCCAATCGATATTGTTTTTGAAGATGAACATGTTTTAGTCGTCAATAAACCAGCAGGTGTTTCTTCGATTCCGGCACAATACCATCCCAATGGTACGATGGCGAATCGAGTCAAAGCGTATTACAAAAAACAAGGGTATGAAAATCAAGTGATACATGTAGTAACCAGATTGGATCGAGATACATCTGGACTGATGCTATTTGCCAAACACGGTTTTGCTCACGCAAAGTTGGATACACAACTTCGAGAAAAGAAATTTACGAAAAAATATCAAGCGTTAGTTAGCGGGAAAATCGATGAACTGCAAAAACATGGAAGTATTGAATTGCCGATTGCGAGGGATTATACTTCGTTACTGAAACGAACGATTTCTCCAGAAGGTCGAGCAGCGGAAACAGAGTATTGGCTGGACCAAGCTTTTTTAGATGCAGCATTGGTTGATATCCAGCTTCATACAGGACGTACGCATCAAATTAGAGTCCATTTTGCTGCAATAGGTTGTCCTTTGTTAGGTGATGATATGTATGAAGGACGTATGGATTTGGGCATCCAAAGGCAGGCGCTCCATTGTTATGATTTACGATTTTATCATCCGTTTACTCAAGAATTATTGGAATTTAAGCAGCCATTAGCAGAAGATATGGCTGCAGTGATCAAATGTTTTAAAGATTAAGGTGAGGTGAGATTGGTTTGGACGAAAATCAAGAATTAGAGGAAAGATTTGCCCAGTTGGCTCAGGATTTGAAGAAAAATAATATTCAAGAATTTAGAAATGATTTCTTGGAGATGCACATTTATGAGCAGGGGCAGTTCTACCAGTCACTCCCTGAAGATGATCGTCAATTGATCTATACGTATCTTTCGCCGAAAGAATTAGCTGATATGTTCGATGTGATTGAAGAAGATAATGAACATATGAAGGAATATTTGGCGGAAATGCGACCAAGCTATGCTGCGGATATGTTAGCAGAAATGTATACCGATAACGCAGTCGATTTGTTAAACACATTAGATAAAAGACAAACAGCTAAATATTTAAGCTTGATGTCCACTGAAGATGCTAGTGAAATCAAAGAATTGTTACACTATGAAGATGAGACAGCCGGTGCCATCATGACAACGGAGTTTGTTTCGATCGTTGCCAATCAAACTGTTCGTTCAGCGATGTATGTGTTGAAAAATGAGGCGGATGTAGCTGAAACGATTTATTACATTTATGTGGTCAATCAAGAAGGAAAACTAGTTGGTGTTATTTCTTTGCGTGATTTGATTGTCAATGATGACGATACGATGATCGCTGACTTGATGAGTGAGCGAATCATCTCAGTGCATGTGGGTGATGACCAAGAAGATGTGGCGCAAACATTCCGAGACTATGACTTTCTAGCATTGCCAGTTACTGATTACGATGATCACTTGTTAGGGATCGTAACGGTTGATGACATTATTGATGTTATTGATGATGAAGCAGCAAGTGATTACTCTGGTTTGGCCGGGGTCAATGTAGAAGAAGTCAATGAAAATCCGATCAAGGCTGCATCCAGGCGACTACCGTGGTTGATTACGCTATTATTTTTAGGTATGTCAACAGCGTCATTGATTAGTCATTATGAAGACCTCGTGAGTGAAGCAAGTATTTTGGCGGTGTTTATTTCACTAATTACAGGGACAGCTGGGAATGCGGGGACGCAGTCATTGGCGGTTGCTGTGCGACGACTAGCCATCTCCGATGAAAAGGAAAATAGTTTTACACGATTGATTCTAGCAGAAGTTTTCACAGGTTTAGTTACTGGAGCAGTGACAGGTCTGACTATTTTCTTGATCGTTGGTTTTTGGAAGAATAATTTTATTCTAGGATTTGTTATTGGAATGGCAATGTTGTTTGCAATTACAGTTGCTAATCTAGCAGGAAGTTTGATTCCAATGTTGATGGATCGTTTGGGGTTTGATCCGGCAGTTGCGAGTGGGCCATTTATTACCACTTTAAGTGATCTGACAAGTGTATTGATTTATTTTAATATTGCTTCTTTATTTATGGGGTATTTTATGTAAGGTTGTGGCTCAAAGCGTTCAGCTCCAATAAATTAGCGAGCAATCATTTATACTATAAAAAAGAGTGTGACCTCATCAGGCCACACTCTTTTTTTGGGATTAATCCAGTGAAACAATTTTTGTCCCATGTACCTCAGCAACACCCAATTCTTTTGCAACTTGTTCTGCGTTTTTATCAGATACACCACCGCCGGGTAAAATAATCAAACGATTATCTGCATACGCTATTAATTCTTTCAAATGCGTAAAGTTATTCTCAATTGGTGTACCGGCTATACCGCCATGGGTTAAAATTCGTTCAACGCCATGTTCAACTAGCCAATCGATTGCTTCAAATTGACGTTCTTTAGGGATGCTATCAAATGCCATATGGAAAGTGATCTGTAATCCTTCTGCTGTTTCAATCAACAACTCTAAGGCTTCTTCATCTAACCAACCAGAAGGAGTGAGACAGCCAATAACAACACCATCTGTTCCTAGTTTTTTTGCTTCAATCAAATCAGTATGCATGATTTTTAATTCAATATCGTTGTAAACAAAGTCGCCTCCACGTGGACGAATGATCGTCATCACGGGGATTTCTTTTTCGCCAGCGTAGCTTAAAGCTTCTTCAATTACGCCAGTGCTTGGTGTGGTTCCCCCCACAGCAAGGTTGTCGCATAACTCGATCCGGTTCGCGCCGCGGGAAATCGCTAAAGGGATCGAGGTGTAATTTTCGGCACAAAATTCTCTAATCATAAACTGCACTCCTTTGCGTTTCTTCTTGGGCATTGTAACACATTTTTTCCGGTTGCTAAAGTTTTCGGCAACAGGTAAGATAAAAATGAAATGAGGGAAGTATATGCTAAAAAAAATTGACCGTGGACGCCAGTTTTTATTGAAACATCAGCAGTTGTTTTGTTGTCCAGTTTGCCATGGAGCGATTGTTGCAACAGAACAAGGTTTAGTTTGTGAAAACAGTCATCGTTTTGATTTATCTAAAAAGGGAACACTTTATTTTTTATCGCATGCAGTCAAAACGGACTATGATCAAGAAATGTTTGCGCCTAGGCGACGAATGATACGTTCAGGAATGTACCAACCGGTAATCGAATTGATTGCCAAACATCTACCAACAGAGGCGACTGTTTTAGATGTTGGTTGTGGGGAAGGTAGCTTCTTAAATGAAATCAATGAGTTGCAAAAAATAAAAACAGCAGTTGGTTTTGATATTTCTAAAGAAGGTGTATATGCTGCAACGGAACAAGAAGTTCAAGCCTTTTGGTGTGTAGCAGATTTAACAAACTTACCCTTTGCATCACAACAGTTTTCATCGATTTTAAATATTTTTTCACCTTCACACTATCAAGAATTTCAACGGGTGTTAACAGACGATGGCGAGGTTTTAAAAATTGTACCTCAAGAAAACTATTTGAAAGAATTACGACAAGCTTTTTATCCAGATCAACCAGAAAAACAAAATTATTCAAATGAGCGAGTTGTCACAAAGTTTGCTGAATCACTAGACTTGATTGAACGTCAGCGTGTCACATATGAATTTGAAATCCCAGAAAAAAATCAACGAGATCTCTTGGCGATGTCACCTTTGGAATGGCAAGTTGCGTCTGAAATAAAAGAGAATTTGTATAAGCATCCGCTAGAAAAAATTACAATCGATGTTGAATTATTAAAAGGAACTAAGAAAAACCGTTTACATTGAGTTTTTATTAACAAGTGGTTGCAAAAATAATTTAATGGTGATATAGTAGCAACAAGTTGTTTTTTCATTGGTTTTTATCAGGTTCCTGTTCTGATAAAAGATAGTGAGAAGAGCTTCACTAACGTAACGACTCGCAGTGACTAACACCGAGTTGATACGTTTTTTTTTATGCCAAAATTCAATTGTATTTATTAATAAAAATGAAACATTACCATGAGAGGATGAGCAACAGATGAATCATATCGTTTTATTTGAACCTTTGATTCCAGCAAATACTGGAAATATTGCACGAACATGTGCCGCAACGAATACACCCTTACATTTGATCGAACCTTTAGGCTTTTCCACCGATGATAAACACTTAAAACGTGCTGGGTTGGACTACTGGAACGATGTAAATATCAAGTATTATCCAAATCTCGAAGCCTTTTTAGACTTTTTGGGAAATCGAAAACTACATTTGATTTCAAAATTTGCCAATAAAATCTATAGTGATGAAAATTTTGCAGATGGCGAAGATCATTTCTTTTTATTTGGTAAAGAAACTACCGGATTACCTGAAGAATTCATGCGTAGTAATGAAGAGAAATGCTTACGTATTCCAATGAACGATGAACATGTGCGTTCACTGAATTTGTCAAACACGGCAGCTATGATCGTTTATGAAGCGTTGCGCCAACAGGGGTTTCCTGCGTTAGAGTTAACACACCACTATGAACATGATAAACTTGATTAATCTTTGATAAAGAAGTGTAAAAAGAATGCTAGACAAATGAGTGAGGTGTGAGGAAGAATGGATTTATATTTTACCCGACATGGCAAAACAGAATGGAATCAAGAACGTCGCTTCCAAGGAAGTAATGGAGATTCACCTTTACTCCCACAAAGTTATGAAGAAATCAAAGCACTAGGGGAAAAAGTGAAGAACGTTCCTTTTGAAGTTATCTATGCAAGTACGGCGAAGAGAGCACGTGATACAGCTGAAGGAATCAACCGCATGTTGACACACCCAGTTGAAATTATTTTTACGGATAAGCTTCGCGAGTTGGGGCTAGGCCTGCTGGAAGGTCAAAAAATCGAAGAGATGTATGAAAAATTCCCCAAAAATCTACCTAATTTACGTAATCATTTAGATAAATATGATCCAACACCGTTTCATGGTGAATCGATTGCAGCCGCGATTACGCGAATCGAAACTATTGTAGCAGATGCAGTGGCACAACATGATGGCCCCATTTTATTCGTGGGACACGGAGCGTCGTTGACGGCCGCAATTCAGTGGATGACGGGAAAAGAGTTGAGCCAATTACGTGAAATGGGTGGCTTATTTAATAGTAGTTTGACTATACTAGAAACCGAAGAGCCAAATAACTTATTACCTTATCGACTAAAAGTTTGGAATGAAGTAGATTTTTTAGGATTGGATAATAAACCAGAACCGTTACTATAGAAGAAGGAGGCGGCTTCGATGCAGCCAGAAGAAATGCCATATTTCGTTGGGACAGTTGCCGCGATTTTTTTTCAAAACCCAAGTAATTTTTATAAAGTTCTCTTAGTCCATGTGAATGAAACGAGTGCAGACTATCGAGAAAAAGAAATCGTTGTTACGGGGAGTTTCGGTGAAATCCAAGAAAATGAAACGTATCGTTTCTACGGCGAACTAGTGGATCATCCTAAATATGGCCGCCAGTTGAAGGTTGAACGTTATGAGCAAGAAAAACCAACAACAGCTAATGGAATCGTTTCGTATCTTTCAAGCGAAAAATTTCCGGGGATTGGTAAAAAAACAGCTGAAAAAATCGTTGAGACGCTGGGAGAAGATGCGATTGAAAAAATCATCGAAGATCCTTCGCTTTTACGACAAATCTCTGGTTTAACGAAACCAAAGCGTGACATGATTGCTGAAACGATTCGCTTGAATCATGGAATGGATCAAGTCATCATGGGGTTAAATCGATATGGTTTCGGTAGTCAATTGGCTTTCAGTATCTATCAAGCGTACAAAAATGAAGCGTTAGATATTATTCAAGAAAACCCGTATCAGTTAGTCGAAGATATTGAAGGAATTGGATTTAAACGAGCAGACAATCTGGCGGAACAAATTGGGATTGCTTCGGATTCGCCAAGGAGAATTCGTGCGGCTATCTTGCATCAAATTTTCCAGCACAGTGTCCAAACAGGTGATACATATGTTCCTGCTGACACTCTTTTGGCGCAAACAATCCGGATTTTAGAAACCAGTCGTCCGGTTGAGATTGAGCCGGATCAAGTTGCCACAGTTATTATTCAATTGGTCGAAGAGGGAAAAATCCAACAGGAAGAAACAAACTTATATGAAAATAGCTTGTATTTTTCAGAGTGGGGGATTGGCAACTCGATTCAACGATTGTTAAGTCGTAAAAAGGAAATTCATTATCCAGAAAAAGAGATCGCTAAAAACATTCGACGTATCGAAAAAATCTTTGGAATCCAATATGGCGATTCACAAGAAAAAGCGATTGCTGAAGCGATACGTTCGCCTTTATTTATTTTGACAGGGGGACCAGGGACAGGAAAAACAACGGTCATCAACGGGATCGTTCATTTATTCGCTGAATTAAATGGAATTGAACTAGATCCCAATAAATATACGCAAGAACTCTTTCCGGTTTTACTAGCAGCGCCAACGGGACGAGCAGCTAAGCGAATGAATGAGACAACAGGCTTGCCAGCTAGCACGATTCATCGCTTACTTGGATTGAATGGCCGTGAAAAAACACCTTCTGTCAGCACGAAAGAGCTAGAAGGTGGTTTATTGATTGTCGATGAAATGTCGATGGTGGATACGTGGTTAGCGAATACTTTATTTAAAGCAATTCCAACAAATATGCAGGTTATTTTAGTTGGGGACAAAGATCAGCTACCATCCGTTGGTCCTGGTCAAGTATTACATGACCTACTAGACATCGAACAGATTCCAAAAATGGAACTCAATGAGATTTATCGACAAGGGGACGGATCCAGTATTATTCCATTAGCACATGAAATCAAGGAAGGTCGCTTGCCAAGTGATTTTACTCAGAATCAAAAAGATCGCTCTTTTTTTAGAAGTGATGCGTACCAAATCGAACCTTTGATTTCGCAAATCGTAGAAAAGGCTAAAAATAAAGGATTTACTGCGCAAGATATTCAGTTATTAGCGCCAATGTATCGAGGTGCAGCTGGAATTGATGCGTTGAATAAGATGATGCAAGAAATCTTTAATCCGGGTGGACCTAATAAAAAAGAAGTTCGCTGGAATGAAACAGTTTATCGAATTGGGGACAAAGTATTACAGCTAGTCAACACACCAGAACTGAATGTTTTTAATGGAGATATGGGTGTCATCACAGGAATCATTTTAGCGAAAGATTCTGACGATAAAGTGGATGAATTAGTTATTCAATTCGATGCAAACGAGGTAACGTATAAGCGAAACGAGTGGAATAAAATTACCTTGTCATATTGTTGTTCGATCCATAAATCGCAAGGTAGCGAATTTAAGATGGTTATCTTGCCGATGGTGCATCAGTATCAACGGATGTTACAACGTAATTTATTGTATACAGCAGTTACCCGAAGTAAAGATCTGTTGATTTTGTTGGGAGAAGAGCAAGCTTATTTGACTTGCGTCAAAAATGAAACGGCTAGTCGTATGACGACCCTGAAACGAAGGATTGAAGAAAACGATAGTATGACGCTTGTTACGCGGACGAAGTTGACTGCATATGAAGATTCATTAGTGGGAAATGATCCTTTTGAAGATGGTTCCTATACAAGTGAAGGATCAGAAAAAGTAGTGAAGACAGCCAAAAAAGAAGAGGCAGTTGTTTCCAATAAAAAAGAAGTCAAAAATGAATTTGTTGTTCAAGAAGTTCCTTTATTTGAAACACAAACGATGGAAACAGAAAAAGAAGTGGGAGCAAACGAAGAACCTAAAAATTACATCTTAACAAGTGAAGCAATTGAAAATCAATTAATCGATCCAATGATTGGGATGGAAAAGATTCGTTTGAAATGACAAAACACTAAAATTAGCGGGTAAAATCAACCATCGTTGATTTTACCCGCTAATTCTTTTTACCATATATTGAGGAGTTGTTCTGGAAACAATCTCCTTATTTTTTTGTTTGGCACCAAAATGACTGGGTCTTCGTTCCAAACTGTAAATCAAATGATTGGGGTGCAATGTCTTCGCCGTCTGCTTGGCCAAACTGTGGAGTCGTGGAGACGATACGTAGTTTGCTTGTAGTAAAATGGTGGAAATTCTTTGATTTTAATTGTTTCTTTTGTATTAATAAAATCACGATCCAAATAATTTTGAATAAATTAATTCTCTCAACCACAACAAAATCAATTGTTGGTTTAAATACCTCAGCAGTTGGTGCAATAGCAACGCCACCCCCAAAATAAGGGTGGTTGGTCGTTGTACAAAGAAAAGCTTTTTCAAAATTTATTGTTTTTCCGCCAACATCTACCAAAATTGGAAATCCTTTTTGTGTAAAAAAGACATGTAAAATGGATAAAATATAAGAAAGTGAGCCTAAATTATACTTATTTAAGCGCTCTTTGGTAGCGGAATGGTTTGTTGTATGAACGATTGCCGCATCAAGACCAATGCCAAGATTGTTGACTAAAACTCCTTTGGTGTCAGTTACCTGTTCTTGATAAGTCAATAGATTGATTTCTTGTGGCTCATCTGTGTTCAATAAATGAGTGACCGCTTGTTCTGTATTACGAGATAAGCCAATTCCGCGGGCAAAATCATTTCCAGAACCAGCTGGAACATAAGCGACGGGTAACTCCAAATCTAATTGGTAAAACGTGTTTAACACTTGGTGTAGCGTTCCGTCACCACCAACGATGACTAGGAGCGGGAAAGTAGTCACTGTTTCTTGATTCTCAGTAGTCCATGGTAATAGTGTGTCTTTAGCAAGTTGCTCTGCTAGCTCTGCATCATGTCCAGGGTATTCTGAATAATAGACAGAATAGTTGGCTTGATGCTGATCGAAAATGGGAAACATTTTATCGGCGACTTTTTGACCATTGCCACTTCCAGCAGCTCGATTGATTAAAAGATGATAATGAAAATTCATGTGTGCCTCCTGTGGCTAACGCAAAAAAAGATCTTTTTTTGCAGATTCCTAGTTATTATAGCAGAGGAAATCCGAAATAAAAAAGAACTTATCCGAAAAAAAATAAAAAAAGTCTAGCAAGTGCTCAATCCTTAACTGTGTAAGGAGAAGAATTCTAAGGTTCGAAATGTCCACTTAGTTCTTCCGCTGCTTGCTAGACCTTGGTAATAGTAAGAGGTAGCTCAAATTCCCACACCTTTCTGTTGTTTATTTAAGTTCATAACAATTCTCTGCGTGCAAAACCTACTTCGTTTGCGTGACGGGGAATTCCTATGTCCTCTTACACTTATTTTATACCATAAAACACACCGTTTTTGCGATCGTTTACAATCTTGACTGTTGCTTAAAAAATAAAAGCATGGTTGAAAAGTAAAAGACATCTGCTATAATACCTTTTGCGGTTCGTCGACCATCCCGCGTTAACAAAACTAGGAGAAAAGAGGAAAAGGAAATGAAAACAAAAAGTAATCAGCGTTTAAGAGTAGTAATGATTAATGGAATTGTAATGGCCTTATATTTAGCGTTGACTTTTGTTACACCACTTTCATCAGGACCAGTTCAAATCCGAATTTCAGAAAGCTTGAATCACTTAGTCGTCTTTAATCGAAAACTATTATGGGGCGTCTTAGGCGGTGTAGTTGTGTATAATGCTTTTTTTGGTTTTGGTATTTTAGATGTCTTGTTCGGTGGAGGACAAACATTACTTGCACTAGGTATTACAGCTTTATTGCATAATAAAGTAAAAAACGTCAAAGTTCGTTTGGCATTGAATACTTTATTTTTCACAGTGAGTATGATTTTGATTGCGTACATGCTAGTGCCAACAGGTGGCAAACCTTTTTGGATCACTTATGGAACATTGGCATTGAGTGAATTCGTGACAATGGCAATCTCTGCACCAATTATGTATTACTTGAATCGAGCAATTGGATTTGATAAAAGAGTATAGATTTTCTAATCAGAGCAGTAGACAACATCCTAAAAACAGTGACAAGTGAATCAATAAATTTAGAAAGAACTAGCCAATTTTCTTGTAGAGTGAAGGTTAGTTCTTTTTGTATTTTTTAGAGTCTGTCTAAAAAAGATAGAAATAAAATCTCATACGAAAAAAAGTTACGCCAAGTTAGCGTAACTTTTTGTTATTTACATATCTCTTAAGTTTTCGATTTCAACAACTTTATAGTTTTTACGTTCCAAATGCTCAACAATCGTATCGCAAAGTTTTTGATCAGTATCAGCTGGCAAAGTAATCAATGTGCGACGAATAAATTCGTCTTTGCCGATATCCAGTGTGATACAGCTGGCAATGCTGCTGTATTTAGAAATGATTTTAGAAATAGCTGCTAAATCACCTTGCTTACCCGTAGAAGCAATAGTTAGAACGTAGCTTCCTTGCTCAACGCTCCAAGATTGTGACAACATGTTTAGCAATGTACTGTGAGTCAAGATGCCATAGAAATGATTTTCATCATCGAGAACAGCAATATAAGGTAACTCTTTAATCGTGAAGAACACTTTAAAGAATGAAGTGTTCACGTAAATAAATTTTGTCGCATTTTTTAACAAGTGAGTGACTGGTAAAGTCATATCTCCGCCATTTGCTTTATGACGATAGATGTGCATTTTGTAGATGTTTCCGCGGAAGATTTTCCCAGATTCGTCTAAAATTGGTACACAACGATAACCAGATGTTTCTAAGATTTCAAGTGCTTCTTCTAATGTGTTTGTTTCGGTTACAGTTGTTAGATCTTTTTTCTTATATACAAGTGTTTTAAGTAGCATAATAATACCTCCATATCTCATTTTTACTTCATTTCTTACTAATCATATCATAAGTATTTATAAAACAATAGCTCGTACTTACCACAAATTGACAAGAACTTATTTTCATGCTAATGTTAATAGGTATAAATTTGATTTTCAGTTAGGAGGTAGACACGGATGGCAAAGAAAAAAGCTGCATTAGCTTGTTCCGTTTGTGGCTCTCGAAACTACACCAAATCGGTTAGTGAAGGAAAAAGTGGCGCGCGTTTGGAAATCAATAAATTTTGTAAATATTGTAATCAATACACATTACATAAAGAAACAAAATAAGAAGGAAACGAGGACACAGCGGTGAAATTTATTAAAAGTGTACTGGCTGAAATGAAACAAGTGACTTGGCCAACAAAAAGACAATTGCGTCGTGACACTTTAGTTGTCATTGAAACATCAATTATTTTTGCTTTGATGTTTTTCATTATGGACACGGCGATCCAAAGCTTATTTGCACTAGTTCTTAAATAAGACGCTAGTAAATGAGCTTGATTTGTGCTACAATTGGGTGGAAGAAAAACTTCGGGTGACTGAGGTTTTTTTATTTTACAACGAAATGAGGAGCCGTAAATGGAATCTTTTGAAAAAAATTGGTACGTGCTGCACACGTATTCTGGTTATGAAAATAAGGTAAAGGCAAACATTGAATCTCGTGCGCAAAGCATGAAAATGGCTGATTATATTTTTCGTGTCGTTGTCCCAGAAGAAACAGAGACTGAAATAAAAAATGGCAAAGAAAAAGAAACGGTTCATAAAACATTCCCTGGGTATGTCCTAGTTGAAATGATTATGTCCGACGGTTCTTGGTATGTTGTTCGTAATACGCCAGGAGTAACTGGTTTTGTAGGATCTCACGGCGCCGGCAGTAAGCCCGCTCCTTTGTTACCTGAAGAAGCAAATCACATTTTACGTTCAATCGGTATGAGTGTGCGTCAAAATGATTTAGAAGTTGGCGTTGGTGAAACAGTGAAAATCATTGAAGGTGCATTTGCTGGACTTGAAGGACACGTGACTGAAGTCGATGAAGAAAAAGAAAAACTAAAAGTAAATATCGATATGTTTGGTCGCGAAACAAGCACTGAGCTTGACTTCGATCAAGTAGATAAAATTGACTAATTAAACAAAAAACCTGAATTGTTGATCCCAGTGATTAGCGCTTCAGGTTTTTTTAGTAAACAAGACGATCACTTATTAAAGGAGGAAAAAGTCATTGAAAAAAATTCGTTCAAAGAAAATCAATTTTGCTTTGTTCACTAGCTTTCTTTTATTAGGGCTGGTCATCATGGCTGGTTGTCAAAGAACAACGAGCAAAGCTAGTTCCAGCGCATCTACGCAAATTGAAAAAACGACACAAACAAGCGAGGCTCCAAAGAAGTCAACGACCCCAACACTTTTTTTTCATGGCTACAGTGGAACAGTCAATTCTTTTAAGGGCATGTTGCAACGGCTAGAAGAAAATCAAGTAGCAAAACAATCCCTTCAGTTGACTGTGCGCCCAGATGGAACGGTTCAAGCAACGGGAGAGTTAAACCAACAGGCAGAAAATCCAATGGTTCAAGTTTTGTTTACTGATAATGTCAACAATGAATGGAATCAGACGGAATGGATCAAAAACTGTTTAGCCTATTTACAAACAACATATGGCGTGGAAAAAGTGAATGTTGTTGGTCATTCGATGGGAGGCGTGAGTGCGTTGCGCTACTTAGCAACTTATGGTCAAGAGAATTCATTACCTCAAGTCAAAAAATTTGTAGCAATTGGTGCGCCATTTAATGATTTTGTTGATGATAGCACACAAACATTATCAGATGAATTAGCCAATGGACCAGCGGTAACTTCTAGTCGTTACCAAGACTATCAGCGAATGATCGACAATGTTCCTACGCAGACCAAGATATTATTGATTGCGGGGCAATTGAGCCAAACGGATTTAAGTGATGGAACGGTACCGCTCAATAGTGCGTTAGCTGTATTTGCGTTGCTAACCCAGCATGGTAATCAAGTGGAGGAACATGTCGTTGAAGGAGATAATGCTTCTCATAGTATGCTGCATGAAAATCAAGAAGTAGATAAACTTGTCCAGAAATTTCTGTGGGAAGCGAAAGAATAGAATTTAGGAAAGTGCAGTAAAATAAAAATTTTTAGTTGAAATAAATTGAGCGGTAGCTATTTTAAGCTAGTGCTCTTTTTTTCGAGTATAAATATTTGCTTACTTTTTGTAAGAGTAATATACTTACTTTTGTAAAGTTGAAAAGAAAGAAGGAGTCAAAATGACTTATCATACAAGTAATGAAGAACATCCAATCGAAATCGTGAATATTGCATCACTAGAAGGTCGCGTGAGAGAACGCATGGAAGCAGGTGCTTTCGGGTATATTCGTGGCGGCTCTGAAGATGAATGGACAATGAAAGAAAATACTTCTGCATTCAATACTAAAAAAATTATGCCACGCGTCTTACGCGGGATTGATCATGCTGATTTACACACATCTATTTTCGGCATTGATCTAGATACACCAATTATTCAAGCACCATCAGCTGCACAAGGATTAGCTCATGAAAAAGGGGAGGCAGATACTGCAAAAGGTGTCGCAGCTGCTGGTTCAATTTTCTCAATCAGCACGTATGCGAATACAACAATTAAAGATGCCGCTGCAGCAGCACCAGATGCACCACAATTTTTCCAACTATATATGAGTAAAGATGATGGCTTCAATGAATTTATTTTGACACAAGCGATGGAAGCCGGAGCAAAAGCAATTATTCTTACAGCGGATTCGACATTAGGTGGCTATCGTGAAGAAGATGTCATCAATCAATTCCAATTCCCTTTACCAATGCCTAACTTAGCTGCTTATAGTGAACAAAGTGCTAGCGGAAATGGTGAAGGAAAAGGAATCGCTGAAATTTATGCAGCGGCTAAACAAGGGTTAGTTCCAGAGGACATCAAAAAAATCAAAGAATTTACACATCTTCCTGTTTTTGTAAAAGGCATTCAATCACCAGAAGACGCTGAAGTTGCAATTGCTGCTGGAGCAGATGGCATTTGGGTCTCAAACCATGGTGGACGCCAATTAGACGGTGGTCCTGCCTCATTTGAAGTATTACCAATGATTGCTGCAACAGTTAATAAACGCGTACCAATTGTTTTTGATTCAGGTGTACGTCGTGGTGAACATGTTTTCAAAGCATTGGCAAGTGGTGCGGATCTAGTAGCAATTGGTCGTCCAGTGATTTACGGATTGAACTTAGGTGGAGCAGAAGGTGTAACTTCCGTCTTTGAACATTTCAATAAAGAACTATCCATTACTATGCAATTAGCTGGTACAAAAACAATTGAAGAAGTAAAAAATACGACATTGTTGGATTAGGTGAGAAAGTGTAACCAAAAACTTTCTAGCTATATTTAAATCTATCAATAAAAAAAGAGCAGTGACAAACATATTGTCACTGCTCTTTTTTATAAAGTGTACTTATTGCTTGAAGCGAAACACCTTTGTCACAGCCACTTTATCATCAAATATTTTGTAAGAACTATCAACCTAGTAAGCTCGGCTACTTCTTTTTTCTTGATAAAAGATCTTGTACTTCGTAAGTGTGAAGTTGCTGCTTAATTTGGTCAATTTCATCTTGCTGTCTAGCTAATTTGACAGATAAAGATATTACAGCTCCTGAGAGTAATAAGATTGCGATAAAATCATAGTGATCAATAAAAAATTTGAAAATATCCCTGAAGATGTTCATTTTTAGTCCTTTCATAAAATAAATTAACGATTATACATTCCTTGAATAATTGCAATAGAAGAGGCGATAATTCCTAAAATGACTTCAATACCAACTCTAGAATGAGGTTTGGTACTTAAAAACTCAAGATAACCATCCAACAATGCATCGTGATTTTCAGAAGTGACAGTTTTTCCGTAAAAATATTCTTTAAAGTATGTAACGGATAAACTAGTAGCATGTTCTTTTAAATACTTCACAGCTTGGTTATAGTTTTGATTATTTTCATTGAGGACATATATTTCTTGTGTGCTTGTTTGTTCATTAGTCAGGCTAATCTGATTATTTTCTTCAGCTAAGACAGTAGCTGTTGGGACAAGAGCTCCGGAAATTGTAATAACTGATAATAAACCTGTAACAACTTTTAAATTTTTTGCTAACCTTCTCAACACTTCTTTCTAAAATTTTTTTTTTACAAAAATAACTTACTACGCAATGATGTAACTAACTAGCAAAGGTGTTTTACATAAGACTTTACATTCGTAAAATTTGATAAGAAAGGGGGTTGTTTGATCGTATGCACCAAAAAACAAAAGCAGAAAGATTGAAAAAAACTAACACAAGAAGAATTAGCAGAAAAAATCTTAGTTTCTAGACAAACAATTTCTAATTGGGAAAACCAACGAGCGATTCCTACTACGGATAATATTATTTTATTAGCTCAATTGTTTAATTTGCCAATTGATTATTTTTATTCTGAAAATGAAGTGGTGGATTCAGAAAGGATGAACAAACGAGTTAGAAAAAATAGGCTATTTGAGATACAAGATTTGAAATTATGGAATTTTGCTTTGATTATTCTTTTAGTAATTGCGGTGTTTATTCCTTACTCCGCACCCATCGCCCTTTCCATGATTTTTACGTGGAAGAATAAAATTATTCCAAAACAATTTAAACGAGCGATTGCACTGATGATTGTGATCGTTGTGCTTGATATTTTAACGATGCTTATAGTGTTTCTTTATTTTGTGGGTTATAAATAAATAGAGCAGATAATCCATAGAAGTAATCATTATTGAACTAAAAATCGTTGTGTAACAACGTATTTCAACGTAGTAGCCCGTTGAGGTATGAAATTGGAATGCATGAAGTTTTCGATTCTCACATATAAACAAAGAAAAAAACTGAAGACAACAACCATCCTTTCATGGTTGTTGTCTTCAGTTTGGCTGAGGCAGAATTATCTGCCCCGACCTTTTTAAGTTTGTTTAGTTAACAGTTCATTGGTTAATCGTTGTGCAGTAGGTGTCGTAGCCAAACCGCCTTCAGCCGTTTCCTTGAAAATCGATGGCATTTGGCGTCCAACTTGATACATAGCCGCAACTACTTCGTCTGGTGGAATGACACTTTCGATTCCTGCAAGTGCCATGTCTGCGGAAATAAAAGCTTGTGAGGAACCTAAAGCATTTCGTTTCACACAGGGAACTTCTACTAGTCCAGCGACAGGATCACAGATTAGCCCCATCATATTTTTTAATGTGATGGCAATTGCTTGAGCAGCTTGATGCGGTGTGCCATTTTTTGCACAAACTAAAGCTGCAGCTGCCATCGCACTAGCAGAACCAACCTCTGCTTGACAACCACCTTCGGCACCGCTGATTGAAGCATTGTTTGCAATGACTAATCCAAAAGCTCCTGCTGTGAATAAAAAATCTAGTTGCTGCTCGTGTGTTAAAGAAAGACGTTCACGAACGGCCATTAGCACACCCGGGACAACACCCGCACTTCCAGCAGTAGGCGTCGCACAGATAAGCCCCATTTTGGCGTTAACTTCATTCACTGCAATAGCATTTCTTACAGCTGTTAAAATCGTGTCACCACTTAAAAAATCACCTTGTTCCAAGTAAGCATCTAAACGTTTCGCATCTCCGCCAGTAATTCCTGTAACAGAAGTGACTCCAGCTTTTCCTTCAGTGATCGATTGCTCCATGACTGTTAGATTTTTTTCCATGATTTGAATGATTTGTTCGCGCGAACGGCCACTCATTTCCATCTCAGTTGCAATCATTAGCTCTGCGACAGATGAGTAGTCTTTTGCTTGTTCGACTAATTCTTCAATTGATAAAAACATAGGCTTTGCAGACTCCTTTAATCAAAGTAATTCACGCTATCAATATGTGGTAGCTGTTGTAGTTTTCGGACAGTTTCTTCGACTTGTGGATCATCCACTTCGATAATCATAATGGCATTTTCACCTTTTGATTCTCTTGTCACGGTCATCGTTCCGATATTTGTGTTTGTTTCGGAAAGAATATTGGTCACTTTAGCGATCATCCCAGGAACATCTTGATGGACAACGATCAGTGTTGGTGTTCCCATGCTTAAAGAAATTTTGAAACCATTAAGTTCGGAAATCTGGATATTTCCGCCCCCAATCGAGATGCCTGTCACTGACAATTTGCGTTTTCCTTTTGTTAAAAGCATTTTAACTGAGTTCGGATGCTCTGCTTTTTCACTTTTAGGTACGAACAAAACTTCCATCCCAGCTTCATACGCTAATTTTAGTGAATCAGCTAAACGCTCATCATCAGGCTCCATTCCCAACAAACCACCAACTAAAGCAATATCGGTACCGTGACCACGATACGTTTTTGCAAAGGACTCATAAAGGTAAATCTCAACAGAATCTGGTTGTTCGCCAAAAATACTGCGAATCACTTTTCCAATTCTAGCTGCACCTGCAGTATGAGAACTGCTTGGACCAATCATCACTGGTCCGATAATATCAAAAACACTTCTATACTTTAACTCTTTCATTTTTTCACCTCGTCAAATTCTTAAGGAAAAAAGTTTCTATAAAAAACTTCATTTTTCGTACATTTATTTATTCTGGCGTAAGTTTAGCACAAAAGGGTGAGAGAAAGAGAAAAATCTTTCCTTTTATAAGAAAATTTTTAGCACTTTTTTCTCATAACTCTAAAAATAATCGAAAAAATTCTTGAAAATATGATTGAATTTGCTATAATGTATCAGTGTGCATTGAAATGCGCATTTTTATCTAACTTTTTAAAAAATTGATAGATGAAAACGTGGGAGGAGAAATATGTATCTCCAATTAACCACATCACGGACTTAAGGAGGTATGTCTCGTGGCAAAGAAAGTAGAAAAAATCGTTAAATTGCAAATTCCTGCAGGTAAAGCAACTCCAGCACCACCAGTAGGTCCTGCACTAGGTCAAGCGGGTATCAACATTATGGGATTCACTAAAGAATTCAACGCTCGTACAGCTGATCAAGCAGGCTTGATTATCCCAGTTGTAATTTCAGTATATGAAGACCGTTCATTTACTTTTGTTACAAAAACACCACCAGCTGCAGTTTTATTGAAAAAAACAGCTAAAATCGAAAAAGGTTCAGGCGAACCAAACAAAAATAAAGTTGCTACAATTTCTAGCGATCAAGTAAGAGAAATCGCTGAGTTGAAAATGGAAGACCTAAACGCTGCTAACGTTGAATCAGCAATGCGCATGGTTGAAGGAACTGCACGAAGCATGGGTATCGTTGTAGAATAATTTATTCTAACGACCCCAAGAAAGTAGCTTCTCAGTTGGCTCTGTATTGAAAGATATAGAACACGTGGGAGGTACAACCGTTATAACCACAATCAAGGAGGAAACAAAATGGCTAAAAAGAGCAAAAAAATGCAAGATGCATTAAAAAAAGTTGATTCAAGTAAAGTTTATCCTGTTGCAGAAGCAGTAGCTTTGGCAAAAGAAACTAACATTGCAAAATTCGACGCAACTGTTGAAGTTGCTTACCGTTTGAATGTTGACCCTAAAAAAGCAGACCAACAAATTCGTGGTGCTGTTGTATTACCAAACGGAACTGGTAAAACACAATCTGTTTTAGTATTTGCTAAAGGCGAAAAAGCAAAAGAAGCTGAAGCAGCTGGTGCAGATTTCGTTGGTGACGACGACATGGTTCAAAAAATCCAAGGTGGATGGTTTGACTTTGACGTAGTTGTTGCAACACCTGACATGATGGCAACTGTTGGTAAATTAGGTCGTGTATTAGGACCTAAAGGCTTAATGCCTAACCCTAAAACTGGAACAGTTACAATGGACGTAACAAAAGCTGTTAACGAAGTAAAAGCTGGTAAAGTAACTTACCGCGTTGACAAAGCTGGTAACGTACATGTTCCAATCGGTAAAGTTTCATTCGATGACGCAAAACTTATCGAAAACTTCCAAACAATCCATGATGTATTAGTGAAAGCTAAACCATCAGCAGCTAAAGGTCAATACATGAAGAATGTTACTGTAACAACAACATTCGGACCTGGTATCCACGTTGACCAAGCTTCTTTCTAATTTGAATTAAATTAGAAAGTTGATTGATCCAACTGAAAAATAATTCTTGACTCAACTAGTTTAGCGTGCTAAGCTAGTTGAGGTTAATAATTAACTTGTACCGAAGACAGTAGGTGGCTTTGCCTTAATTTCCTACCGAGGACGTTTATTGAATAATTTCAATAGTCCCTCTATGTCTACGGTGGCATAGGGTTTTTTTATTGTGAATCACTAAGAGCGGAGAGGTTAGCTGATGAACATTACTCGTTGAGCAAAGTGAAAGGAGTTTCCTTTCGAGCAATGCGAGATTGAATCACTAAGAGCAAAGTGATTAGAGGATAAACAATACTGATTAAGCAAAGTAAAAAGGATTCCTTTTGAACAGCGTAATGAGGTAACTAAAGACTCTTCCATCAAAATTCAGGAGGTGAAACTCAAAATGAGTGAAGCAGCAATCGCAAAAAAAGCAGAGATCGTTGATAAAGTAAGTGAAAAATTTACAGCAGCAGCATCTGTAGTAGTCGTTGACTACCGTGGACTAACTGTTGATGAAGTAACTCGCTTGCGTAAACAACTTCGTGATGCAAACGTAGAAATGAAAGTTATCAAAAACTCTATCCTTTCACGTGCTGCAAAACAAGCTGGATTAGAAGGCTTGGACGAAGTATTTACTGGCCCTACAGCCGTTGCATTTAGTAACGAAGATGTAGTTGCACCAGCAAAAATCATGGATGAATTTGCTAAAGACGCAAAAGCATTAGAAATCAAAGGCGGTATCATCGAAGGTAAAGTATCTTCATTGGAAGAAATTACAGCCTTGGCAAAATTGCCAAACCGCGAAGGACTTCTTTCTATGTTGCTATCTGTACTACAAGCGCCAGTCCGCAACGTGGCTTACGCTGTCAAAGCAGTCGCAGACAAAGAAGATGGAGATGCAGCTTAATAGCCGCATAGCATAAATAAAACAAACAACATTTAATGGAGGAAATTATCATGGCATTGAACATTGAAAACATCGTTGCTGAGTTAAAAGAAGCAACTATCCTAGAACTTAACGACCTAGTTAAAGCTATTGAAGAAGAATTTGGCGTATCTGCTGCTGCTCCTGTAGCTGCAGCTGGTGCTGTAGCAGGTGCTGCAGCTGAAGAACAAACTGAATTCACTGTAGAATTAACTGCAGCTGGAGACCAAAAAGTTAAAGTTATCAAAGCAGTTCGTGAAGCAACTGGCTTAGGCTTGAAAGAAGCTAAAGCAGTAGTTGATGGCGCTCCTGCACCAGTTAAAGAAGGCGTGTCTAAAGACGAAGCTGAAGAATTAAAAGCTAAACTTGAAGAAGTTGGCGCATCAGTAACAGTTAAATAATTTTTGCTGATTATAGAGCATCGAAATCCCATCAAGGATTTCGATGCTTTTTTATTATACTTGTTATACTTGCTACTTGATGATGTCAAAACATGAGTCTAACGCGAGACAAAAAAACTCTCACGGAATAATGTTCCAGTAAGAGCTAGAGAGTTATAAATTGGCTTTTTTACTTTTTTGATATTTTATGTGTTTGTTGTATCTGTTCTACAAAAACATCAAGTGTAATTTGAACAGTATCACCAATTACATTTTTCACGAGAAGAAAAAGAATTTGGACGTTGAAATAGGCGAAAAATATCTAGATAAAGTTGAACGCTAGGGATAGTTTGAATTATCTATGTTTACTAATTGTCTGTTTTTTTTCAACAAATGCTATTAAGAATCAATACGTGATTATAATGAAAGTATAGGATAAGTATTATGGCTATTCCAAATGTCAGCATTGAAAAATATTTTTTGGGGTAAACTAGTTAATCCTACTTTTTGGAAGTGAGCAGTATTCTAATCAATATTTTTGATAATCTATTGAAGATTAGGGATTGAGCTTTGAATAGAGAAGGAATAAATAGACTTTACTTTGGTTAAAAAGCGAATACATAAAGAAAATAAAAAGATTGGAGCTGAGATAGGCTGAATGAAGGAGGAAGCAAAGAAAGTGAAACCTATGCTAAAATAAGAAATAAAAGAAATAGTTGAGAAAAGGAGTATCAATGAAAAAGCGAAGGATTCAACTCATTTTGATTCTATGTGGTATCGGATTGATTTTATTGATTGGCTATCATGTCTATTTGCAGTATGCAAAGGATCTTGCTATCTTGCTAAATCCTAAGGCAAGTCAGGCGTTATTACAAAAAACAGTACGTTCTCATGGGGTACTCACTGCAATATTACTGATTTTATTAACAACAGTAATGTGTGTGGTGCCGGGGATTCCAACATCGATTGTCGGTATCTTAGTGGGGGTTAGTTATGGTCCAGTTGTTGGAAGTTTCATCAATATTAGTGGGAATGCCATAGGGAACTTATTTGCTATTTTTTTATTGCATCATATATCTTTTTTGGATCTATCAACCAAAGAAAACCGTTGGGTAAAAGCGATTACTCGAATGAGACACCCTAAAATAGGTGTGATGATTGGCTACATGGTACCAGTAATTCCTTCCTCCATTGTCAGTTTTACAGCATATACACTAAATTTATCTTTAAAACAAGTGACGATGTCAGTGATTTTAGGCGTATTACCTTCATCAATCTTATATGCTTGCGGGGGTGAAGCATTGTTTCATGGCTATAGCAAAACAGCAGTAGGAATTGTTGCAAGTGTACTTTTACTGATTGGGTTAGTTGTGATTATTTATAAAGATCGTGAAAAACATCGGTTAGGTATGGAAAAGAAAAGTGAATAAAATATTCATAGATGATTTCATTTCTTTGATGAAAGAGCTACACTATTAGTTGGAAGTGAGGGGAAAGAATGGAACAAAAAAAACAAATTCAATTAACAGGAGCATTGACGACTTTACTAGCAACTACTTGTGGTGTCGTGGTTGCCAATATGTATTATATCCAACCGATTGGAACAAAAGTAGCAACAAGTTTTTCAGTTAGTACAAGTGCAATTGGTATTTTAACCATGTTGACGCAACTCGGCTATGCTTTGGGCTTGTTGTTCTTAGTACCATTGGGAGATGTTGTCAATCGGCCTAAATTGATTATTCGGATGGCTGCATTATCGGCTATTTCATTATTGGCTGCTTTTTTTGCGCCATCGTTTACGTTATTTGCATGTGCATCTTTCTTAATTGGATTATTGTCTATCGTGCCACAAATCATTATTCCATATGGGGCTGTTTTAGCAGGTTCAGCAGCACGCGGAAAAGTAATGGGTCAATTATTAAGTGGCTTATTGATTGGGATCTTATTATCGCGAACGATATCAGGTATTATTGCCAGTGTATTTTCTTGGCGGATGGTCTATTTATTTGCACTGGTCGCTGTGGGATTATTAACAGTATTGCTTTATGAAAAATTACCAAGAACACAAGAAAATCGAAAAGCATCCGTTTCTTATGTTGATTCCTTGGAGAGCTTACCGCATTTATTTGTATCACAACGTTTATTACGTGAATCGGCATTCAATGGCTTTTTTATGTTTGGAACGTTTTCGATTTTTTGGTCAACGTTGATTTTTTATATTAGCAGCCCTGCGTATCATTGGGGGACATTTGAAGCAGGGATCTTAGCAATTTTTGGTTTGTCGGGAGCTGTTGCGGCACCAATTGTGGGACGTTTAGCAGATTCTTATTCGGAAAGAAAGATTATTTCGATGGGGTTGTGGATGCAAACACTGAGTTTCGTTTTACTTCTCATTGGTGGCGACCATTTAGCACTTTTGTTATCTGCAATTATTTTATTAGATGTTGGGAATCAGTTTGGTCAAGTGTCTAATCAAGCACGTGTCCAAGGTCTGGGTGAAGAAGCAAGTAACCGCAATAATACGATTTTTATGTTCATGTATTTTATTGGTGGAGCAACAGGATCGTTAGTAGGTACAACGATGTGGGAACATTTCGGCTGGATGGGTGTCACTCTTGCAGGCTTAGCTTTTCAAGCATGTGCTTATTTCTGTCAATTGATTTTATTCCGTAAAAAATAAAAAAGTTAGCACTAAAAAAAGGTGAAGCAAAACCTCATTTCGTTTTGCTTCACCTTTTGATTTGGCACGTTTTATTTGCTAAGTGATTGTTGCTGTACGTTGTCTAAGTCGTTTCGATTTCAATCACTCGATCAACCAGTTCTTGATAAAATTCTTGTTCATGGGAAACAACTAAGACAGTTCCTGTAAATTGTTGAATCCCTTTTTGTAAACTTGCTTTCGTTTCGTGATCAATATGGTTTGTAGGTTCATCTAAAATCAGTAGATTCCCACTGTTCATAGTCATCTGTGCAAGTTTTACTTTTGTTTGCTCACCACCACTTAGTGTAGCTAGAGGTTCGCTTGCCAGCTGGTTGACTAAGCCAGCTTTGGCTAATTGACGACGTAATTCTTTGATTGTTGCTTTAGGAAAGTGCCCACTTAAATATTGTAACGGTGTTTCCAATGGATTTTCCCAAGTTAAATCTTGTGAAAAATAATTGATTTTGGTGTTTTCTGGAAAATGAAACTGACCATCTAATTGTTTGATTTCACCAATTAAGGTTTTAAGCAATGTCGATTTTCCAATCCCATTAAAGCCACGAATCGCAACGGTTTCACCAAAACGAATCGTCAAGTTGATAGGTGATAGCAGAGGTCGTTCGTACCCAATGACTAAATCGGTTGTCTCTAGTGCTAATGTTGTGACAATTGGTGTGAAAGGGAAATCAAATACAGCAGTTGCTGTATTGGTTGGCGGTTTCAATCGATCGACTTTGTCTAATTGTTTTTGACGACTCTTTGCCATGGTTGAGCGAGAGCCAGCTTTGTATTTACGAATATAAGCTTCAGTTTTCTCGATTTGTTTTTGCTGCGCATGATATTGTCGTAAATAACTTTCTCGATTTTGTTCTTTTTGTTTCAAAGCTTGTTTTAGATGACCTGTGTATTTTGTTAATTGACCGAATTCGATATCTGCAATGTGTGTAGTGATTTGATCTAAAAATTCTTGATCATGGGAAATCACGATATATGCACCTTGAAAACTTTGCAGAAACTGTGTCAGCCATTGGATGTGTTGATCATCTAAATGGTTTGTAGGTTCATCTAAGATTAAAACATCTGGATTTTCTAAAAGTAATTTGGCTAAGATCACTTTTGAACGTTGTCCACCGCTCAGTTCTTTTAATAATGTATTGGTGCCTAACACGTCTAAGCCAAGCCCGCTACTCATTTCAGCTACAAGCGTATCAATTTGATAAAAGATACCTTGATCGAGTTCGGTTTGTAATTTTCCTGCTTTTTCAAGTAGGGAGTCATCAAACGTCTCACCATATTGGGTATAAAGTTCGCCGATTTTTTGTTCTTTTTCAAATTCATCAGCATAAGCAGTTTTCAGAAATTCTTGGATTGTCAATTGTTCATCGACTTCGACGTACTGATCTAAATAGCCACGATGAATATTCTTTTGCCATTGGATATGACCGTTATCTGGAAGAATTTCCCCTGTGATAATTTTGATCAAGGTACTTTTTCCCGCACCATTTTGACCAATCAGTCCTAAATGCTCGCCAGCGTTTAATTGTAGTTGAATGTCTTCATAAAGAATTTTATCACCGAATTGTTGGGTGATATTTGTTAGTGTTAATATACTCATAATTTCTCCTTCTTAATAGTAAAAAAACTGCAGACAGTTCTGTCCGCAGTCGTCAAGTATCCTGGTTAAAATGCAGCAAAAATCAATTTAATTACCTCGTCTTATGCAAACTAACACAAATGAATGAAAAATGTCAAGAAAATGAAAAAAATTCAAATTTGGTCTATACTAATTATTGTAATCTGAAAAAAAGGGTGCTATAATTGGGCTATACCAAAACACAAAGGAGTAATCACTATGGAAATCATTCGTGTGAAAAACGCTGAAGAAGGCGGCAAAAAAGCTTTTGAAATAATCAAAGATGGCATGGCAAATGGGGCAAAGGTTTTAGGTTTGGCAACAGGTAGTACGCCAATTACTTTATATAAAGAAATGACTTCAAGCGACATTGATTTTAGTGACATGACTTCTGTTAACTTAGATGAGTATGTTGGACTAGGCGGATCAGATGAACAAAGCTACCGTCATTTTATGAACGTTCAATTATTTGATAAAAAACCATTCAAAGCAACTTATGTACCAAATGGTAAAGCAGAAGATTTAGCTACTGCATGTAAAGAATATGACAAAACAATTGACGAAAATCCAATTGATATCCAAATCTTAGGAATTGGTCAAAATGGACACATTGGTTTCAACGAACCCGGTGCGCCATTTGACGGAACAACTTCTGTCGTTGACTTAACTGAATCAACAATCAATGCGAATAAACGCTTCTTTGACAAAGTGGAAGATGTACCAACTAAAGCTGTTTCAATGGGAATTGGTTCAATTCTTAAAGGAAAGAAAATCGTCTTGATGGCTTATGGCGAAAACAAAGCAGACGCCATCAAAGGAATGGTTGATGGACCTGTGACAACAGAAATGCCAGCAAGTGCATTGCAAAACCATGATAATGTTGTTGTAATCATCGACGAAGAAGCTGCAAGCAAGCTATAAGAAGAGGTTCCAAGCAATCAGCTCCGACAAGATAGCGAGCAAACATTCAAAATAACTTTTCATATTTTGCAATGAATGTAAGCTATTTTGATAGAGTTGCTTGAGATATTCAGAAATAGGAGATAGGGCAAAACTTTTGTCTTATCTCCTATTTTCTTGTGTATATTTCAATGAGGCATTCGTGATAGCCATTTTTATTTTAAAAAAGGGAAAATTATTTGATAAAAAATTTTTCATTTGTTTTAGGTTAAGTAAAAACGAAAAGCCGGCTGAATCCTTGGAATTAAAAATGCCTCGTACAAAGTTAATAGGTTAAGTTAGTGGCTAAAAAATTTTTTTCTCATCTAACATTCATTTTGAAAAAAATGTTAAGTTGAAAAAGCAATAGTACCTTGTTATCCTTGATTGAAAGAGGCAAGGGGGAGATTGAGTGTATCAGGAAGAAAAAAGTCATTTTTTTACGCGCGAAGATTTTCAGTACGCATTGGAAGACATGATTCAACCTTTACGAGATGAGATGATTCATTCGGAATTATCCGGATTACACTTGGGGAGTAGTGGCGCAGTATACGATCAAAAACGCGCAGATATGGAAGCGCTTATCCGTGTGCTTTGGGGCTTAGGCCCGTATTGGACAACGAAGCAAGAGGATGAATTAAGAGATGCTTATATCCAAAAGATTTCAAATGGGACCAACCCAGACAGCCCATTCTACTGGGGAGCAGTCGAAGACTATGATCAATATATCGTTGAAATGGCTGCACTTTCACTAACTTTATTATTAGATAAAGATTATTTTTGGCTGGAAATGTCAACCAAGGATCAACGAAATCTTGTTGCTTGGTTGACTCAAGCATTGGATAAAAAAATTCCGAAAAATAATTGGACTTTTTTCAAAGTACTGATTCGTTTGGCACTAGCTCATTGCGGAGAAAAGTTGAATCAGAAAAAATTGATTGAAGAATTGACTTTGATTGATACAATGGCGATTGAAAATGGTTGGTATGTGGATGGAAAACTCACACAAAAAGATTATTATGTGCCTTTTGCTTTTCATTATTACGGGTTGATTTTTGCGAAATTCATGAAAGAAGAACTACCAGAATGGGCAGATAAATTTGTTGCTCGTGCTAAAAGATTTGCGCAAGAATTTATTTATTTCTTTGACTCAGATGGCGAGGCACTACCGTACGGACGAAGTCTGACTTATCGGTTTGCTCAAGGTGCATTTTTTTCAGCACTGATTTTTGCAGAGGTTGAAGCAATTCCTTGGGGACAAATGAAAACACTTTTATCCAATCATCTACAGACGTGGCTGACACACGATATCTTTACTTTTGATGGACGATTGTCAATTGGGTACCACTACGAGAATCTTGTCATGGCAGAAGGATATAATGCTCCAGGATCACCCTATTGGGCATTGAAGATTTTCTTATTATTAGCTACGGAACGAACACATCCATTTTGGCAAGCAGAGCCAGAACCAATCGAAAAAAAAGAAAACCAGTTTATAACTACAGGAAATATGTTCATCGTTCAGGCAAAAAATGGACAGCATGTATTGGGGTATCCATTTGGAAATCTAGTGTATCACCAAGCGCATGCAGAAGCGAAATACAGTAAATTTGTCTATTCAACCAAGTTTGGGTTTAGTGTCCCAAAAGCTGGCGTCGAGTATGAAGCGGGTGCGTTTGATAATGTTCTGGCAGTTTCCAGAGACGGTCAATCTTACCGAGTGAAAGGAGAAGTCATTTCTTATCACGCGGATAACAATTGTGTAAGCTATCTCTGGCAACCCTTTGAAGAAGTAGAAATTCAGACAGCGATTTATCCTTTTGGTGAATGGCACGTACGATTCCATGAAATCAAAACGATGATCCCAATTGAAATCAGAGAAGGGGGTTTTAGTTTACCGTTAAAAGGGAAAAACATTGGAGGCATAATTGAGCCATTATCCGCGAAAATCAATTCAGAAGAGTTATGCTCGCAAATCATAGCTGTTGAAGGATATGAAGAAGCAAAGGTCACGCAATTGGAAGCAAATACTTCTTTGTTTTTCCCGCGGACTAGCTTACCGTATTTGAAAAATCATTTGCAACCCGGAACACATCGCTTGATTTGTTTAGTTGGTGGCATAACAGAAAAGGGAGAAAAACATGCTGAAAATTAGTTTGAAAAATCAATACAATCAACCAATTATTGGAAAAATCGATCATAACAAAGAAGTAGGACCATTTGAAGCAATGGGAGAAGATATGGCTGTTTTGGCAATTAAAGATTACCGTTATCAGTTGGGCGATAAAGTCGTAGTGACTACAGAGGCAAATGAAAGTTATTTTGTCGTTCAGTTAGATGAGACATTAGCACCAAATTTGATTTATTTGCCCGAAGAAAAATGGGAATATCATTTTCCTTTGGAGGAATCCTTGATGAAATCAAGTGTAGAAACTGGATTTCAATCAACTCGACATCAGTTGATGATTCGTAAAGCTTATGAATTTGAAATCACTAACTATCAAAACTTGTCCATCAATACACATGACCAAAAAAATGATACAGGTGTTTATCCGCATGCGTTTGCAAATGTAGAAACACGAAATGATGCTGTCTTTTTTGCTAAAAATGCGATTGATGGTAAATATGGCAACCTTTCTCATGGTTCCTATCCATTTGCTTCTTGGGGAATCAATCAACAAGCAGATGCAGAGTTAGTTATCGATTTTGGACGAATGATTGAGACAGATCGGGTACAAGTGCTCTTTCGCGGAGATTTTCCACATGATAGTTTTTGGACAGAAATCACGTTACTTTTTTCAGATGGTGAAACGCTAGTTGTACCTACGACAGATGCCTTGTCATTCCAAGAAATTACTTTTCCACTGAAAAAAACAAGCAAACTAACACTAAAAAACTTGAAAAAAGCAAATGATGATTCACCATTTCCAGCATTAACACAAATCGAAGTCTTTGGACGAAATATTCGCGATGAATAATTAAAAGAACATAGCAAAAACGGCTGAAGTAAACGCTCCAGCTGTTTTTGCTATGTACGAGTTGTAATTAGTCGTTGAAGTGGATACTTTGATTCATAACTTCAATTGAGGTATTGCCAAAGTATCCTCACTTTGGCAATACCTCTTTTTCATAGAAAAAAGGGAAGCCATTGTTAGAAAAGTATCCTTATTGCTTGAAGCTGAGCGCTTGGAGCCACAACCTCATTCACGGTGTTCCCCAAGCAACTCCTCGAAATAACTCTCAACTGTCCCAAAATATGAAAAGCTATTTTAGTCAGTTGCTCAATATTTTTTTGGAGCTGAGCGCTTGGAGCCACAACCTTTACAGGTTTGGTCGATCAATAACTTTTTCCTTCGGTGCATCAACCAAACAAAGTTCTTCGATTTTCACTCCTTCCGTCTCAAAAATCATAACTTCATTTTCTCCTTGTTTCAAGAAACTTTTTGGACAATATAGAGTTAGAAGTGGCCCTTGATTCCAATAACGCCCCAGATTGATTCCGTTGACAACTACAACGCCCTTACCATAACGGGAGCAATCAATAAACGTATCTGCAGTGTCTGCTAAATCAAACTTGAATTGATAAAAAGAAGGTTGCTCTGGTACTTTTCCAGCTTGGTAATCAATTTTTTCGAGTTGTTCTTTTTCCAACGTCAATGGATAGTGAACATATCCTTGATGAAAATGGATATCTTGCATGATGCCCCCACGAATGCCTTTTGACTGTGTAGGACCATTTAATTTAGCTCCGTAATTCACTCGACCTAAATTTTCTACTAATACATCGATTTGGATTACCTCGTTTTCTTTTTGACCAGTAATCATGATTTCTTCACCGAGTGTTTCTTGATATTGTGTAGCCTGATGCTTGCCATCACTATAGATATGCGCACGATCACTTGCTTCAACAAGTCGTAATTTATTTTCGTGCTGATAATTTTTCCACTGAGCAGAATAGAGGATATAGCCATAACCTGTACTGATATTTTCCATGGTTAATGGGTAAGGAGAAGCAATCCCCGTCATCATTTGATCTTTTGTTTTGAAAAAGGAAACACTTTCTGTTACTGGATAATTTCCAAGGGCACTCAATTTTTTCGTTCTTGGTTCTGCTTGCCAAACATCAGGACAGACTTCTTTGATTGCTTGTTGCACGAGATAGTATTTTTCAGTTGGTTCACCAGATTCAGTTAACAATGCATCATAATCATAGCTGGTAACTTGTGGTAAGTCGGTCATTCCTCGAGCTGAACAGCCATTGTAGAAGCCAAAATTTGTACCACCATGGAACATGTACAGATTAAGAGAGCCAATTTTCAGCATTTCTTTGACTTCATTTGCTAAATCTTGTGGATCACGTTTGATAATGGGTTCGTTCCAGCGATTAAACCAACCATCCCAGTATTCCATACACATGATGGGCCAATTTTTTCCATGTTGTTCCATGAATTTTTTTAAAACGTTTGCATTTTCTTTTGAACGACTGCCAAAATTTCCAGTCACAAATACATCGTCTTCAATCAATGTTCCCGCATCTAAAACTTCAGGCCAAGAACCATCAGAGGTAAATAAAGGAACCGTAATAGCAAAAGATTCAATCAGTTGTTTTGTTTGGCGAAGATATTCTTTTTCCATGCCATATGAACCATACTCATTTTCGATTTGCATCATGATAACAGGGCCACCTTGAGAGACTTGAAGCGGTGCTAGTTTTGGTAGCAAAACAGTATAATAATTTTTGACTTTTTCCATAAATCGAGGATCAGTTGAGCGTAATCGTATACCAGGTTCTTTCAGAAGCCAAGCTGGTAAACCACCGAATTCCCACTCAGCACAAATGTAAACAGAAGGACGCAAAATAACCATCAAACCTAATTCTTGTGCTAACTTAACAAAAGCTACAACATCTTTTATTCCTTCAAACTCAAAAGTTCCTTCTTGAGGTTCATGGATGTTCCAAGGAATATAGGTTTCAACCGTGTTGGCGCCTAAAGCTTTTAAATTATATAGGCTGTCTTCCCATTGAGCAGGTGCTAGTCGAAAGTAGTGAATCGCTCCGCTGATTAATTTGATGGGTTCTCCATCAAGTAAAAAATCTTCTTTGATTTCAAATGTCTGCATCGTTTTTTCTCCTCACCAATATTTTTTCCACTCAGGTCTTGCTAAACGCATCAGTGCTTCAAAATAAAAATAATCGCCCCAAAGGTTTGGTTCATCGATGCCTTTTCCTTCTGCATGCGCATAGACACCGTGTAATAGAAGACCTTCGTTTTGCGTTTCGGATTTGGCTGAATATTTTTCACCTAATTGATAAATCATTCCTTGTGCTAATTCCTTTGCAGATGGATAGGCACTACTTTTATCAGCTTCCAGTAGACCACATGCAGTGATTGCTAGAGCAGAACTGTCTTTATCTGAAGGAACTTGGTCATTAAAATCAAAGTCCCAGTAAGGAACGAGATCTTGAGGTAGGTTCGTTAAAAAGACATCGACGATTTCCTTATAGTTTGACGGGAAGCCAGCATTTGTTAGAGGTGTAACTTCCTTTGTCCCATTTAGTTGCTTATTTTGTAAATAACTTTCATTTAATGGGATACCTAAAATTGCCCAGCTTTGTCCGCGTGCCCAAATCGACTCATCACTGTTTCCTTGATGAGTTGCACCATGGCTGGGTTCGCCGGTTAGTGGATCAAAATAATAAGTATGGAAAGTGGTCGCATTTTCTCGAATGACCGTTTTCAGTAAAGTATGATAGTGCTTTTGGGCAATTTCTTGATAGCGTGTGTCACCAGAAATTTCTGTTGCACGAAAGAGTAACGGCAAATTGATTAGTGAGTCAATGATTAGCCGATACTCTTTGGGTTCCCCAAATTTTCCCCAAGCTTGAATAAATTGTCCTTTTTGCTGAAACCGAGCCATTAAAACATCTGCAGCTTGTAAAATTTGCTGCTGACACAACAAACTGTCGGTAACAGTATAACCCGCTCCAGCAGATAAACTATATAAAAAGCCAATATCATGATGATCTAACACAAAATGCTTGTCTAATCGCTCTTGAAAGCTATGGATATTTTCCATCGCACGCACTAAAAATAGTTCTTTTCCCGTCCATTCGTAAGCGAGCCAAAGCATCCCAGTCCAAAAACCATTTGTCCAATCATCATTTGGTTTGATTCGATAGTTTCCGTCTGTTGCACAGGCGGAAGGGAAATCTAACCCATAACGTTGCATATTTGTTTCGATTTGTTGGCAGCACCAATCTAATTGTTGTGCTAACCAGTCTTCTTGTACGTTACTACTGAGTTGAATCAATTCCTTTTGCTTATCTTGAAGTTTCATGAGAGCCTCCTTTTAACTTGTTAACATATTAACTTAGATTAGTATACCGTACTTAACTATAAAAAGCGAATGTTCCATTTCTTCTTATCCATTTAAAAAAGGACTGAAGCACAAAAAAAGTGGTAGCTTACTCAGCTTCCACTTCGATTTTTGTTTTGAAATATTTCCAATGTTTGTAGCTGACGATGTACTCTGCGACACTTTGATCAGCTAAGTAAGAATGTTTGACTTGCTTGACGACAGGTTCTCTAAAACTTAACTGTAGTAAATTCAATAGTTCTGAGTCATCAGAAAAAATAATTTCGTCTGTTTCAACAGAAGCTAGGGAAAATAAATCAATGTCAAAGTCTTTGCGTACCCGCTCATAAACACTTGCGTAGGCCGAGAGATCTTTTGCCAGTGGTTCTTTTACCAACTTTTTAGGTAAATGAGTGATATGTAAAAGAAAAGGCACGTCTTCAAAAAAACGAACACGCTTGATTTTATAGTAGGAAGCATTGGCAGGTAAGCCAAGTTCCTTTAAAATAGTAGGGTGATTCTCTTCTTCAATAGCTAAAACTTTGACTTTTTCTTTGTCTAAAGAATGAAGTTCAATATCAGAAAATTTCACACTTTGGGAGACTTTTGATTTGGAAACAAACGTTCCTTTTCCTTGAATACGGTACAGATAGCCTGCGTTTGTCAACTCGTTCAATGCTTTGACAGCTGTAATTGAGCTGACAGAATATTTTTGTTTGATGTCAGCTTCGGAATAAAATTTATCTCCAGGAATAAATTTATGTTTTTTTATTTCTGTTAATAAATCTTGCTTAATTTGTTCATATTTGGGAATCATTCGATTATACCCTCCATTCTCTGCGGTAAATACTAACTAGTAGCATAACATGTTAACTTTAGTTTAGCAATTGATTATCCTTGGGTTAATTCACGAAATGTGATTTTTATCGAAAAAATATAATATGTTAAGATGTTAGGTTTACGTGAAGAAAGTGGTGTGATATAGTATGAGTATGCAAAACATAATATGTTAAGTTTAATATTCAATTTGGGGGATGAAAACAGATGAGAAATATCCTATTGATTAGCCATGGAAATATGGCAGAAGGGGTCAAAGCAAGTTTGGAGATGATTGTTGGCAAACAGACACATGTTCATACAGCTTCTTTGAAACCAGATGGGGACAATCTACAATTTGAAAATGAATTAAAAGAAAAAATGAAAGCCCTTAATGGAGAGACTTTGATTATTGCCGATTTATTAGGTGGAACACCGTGTAATGTTGCATTGGCTAACTATCTTGACAATGACGACGTAGAAATTATTGCTGGAATGTCTTTACCATTAGTCATTGAAGCTACGTTGAACAGCCAAGCAAGTGTCAGTGAGTTGATTCAACTATCGTTAAGCGGAATTGCAAACGTTAAAAAGAAAATGATGGAAGCCGAAGTCGAAAAAGATCCGATTGTTTCTAATGCAGATTTAGAAAAATACAAAGAATATGAAGGTAAAGCAAATATTGTTAACGTCCGCATCGATGAACGTTTGATTCATGGACAAGTGGCGGGTATCTGGTCACCCAGCTTGAATACGCAACGAATTATTGTGATCAATGATGAAGCAGCTAAAGATTCTTTACAAAAATCTTCGTTAAGAATGGCAGCGCCTACATCGATGCGTCTCTCTGTTTTAGACGTCGCTACTGCAGCTAAAAATATTCAATCAGGTAAGTACGGAAAACAAAGAATTTTCTTGGTCTTTAAAAATCCAACGGACGTATTGCGATATTTAGAAGCTGGTGGCCGACTGGAAACGGTCAATGTCGGAAACATGAGTTATAAAGAAGGCGCAAGAGATGTAACGAAGAGCATCAAAGTATTGAAAGAAGAAGAAACAATTTTCGAAGCGATTGCCGCAAAAAAAGTGAAAGTAACTGCGCAATTGGTGCCAAATGATCCAATTATCGACTTTATGGAAAAATTAAGAAGCTAATATTAGGAGGAAGACAGCCATGCATTTAGAAATATATCAAATTATTCTTATTACTGTTTATGCTTTTATTGCCATTAATGATTCACTTATTTCAAATACACTAACGCAGCCAGCAATCGCCGGAATGATTTCAGGAATGATCATGGGGGATTTAAAAACGGGGTTAATGGTTGGCGGGACGCTTCAATTGATGCGTTTAGGTATCGCAGCATTCGGTGGCGCTTCAGTTCCTGATTACTTTACAGGAGCCGTGCTAGGAACTGCCTTTGCGGTGATTTCAGGAAAAGGAGCAGAGTATGGAATTGGATTAGCTGTTCCAGTTTCTTTATTGATGTTGCAACTTGATGTAGTAGCTCGTTTCTGTAATGTTTTCTTGTTACACCGTATTGATCGTGCAATTGATGAGATGAAAATTGGCCGAATTCCTCGACTTGTATTGTCTGGTTCTTTCTTATGGGGATTATCACGTGCGATTCCAATCCTGTTGATGTTACTTGTAGGTGACGCTGCAGTCTCAACAATTACTGAAAATACACCAGCTTGGTTGATGGATGGTCTAAAAACAGCTGGCGGTGTGTTACCAGTAGTTGGTATCGGAATCTTGCTACATTACCTTCCTACAAAACAATATATTCCTTATTTGCTTTTAGGTTTCTTTTTAGCTGCATATTTGCAAGTACCAATGTTAGGTATTTCAATTGTGGGTGTCATTGCAGCAATGATTGTCTTTAAACGTGATAGCGAAAAAGCAGCACGTGTTCAAACAGTAGCAAACACTGGAACTTTCGAGGGAGGATTTGATGGTGATGAATAATCAAAAACTAACAAAAAAAGAATTGAACGCAATTAGTTGGCGTTATATTTTAGGAAGTCAATTGAACTGGAACTATGAACGAATGATGAGTTCAGGTTATTTATATGGGATGTTGCCTGTTTTGAAAAAGTTTTATGGAGAAGATCCATTGGAACTACAAGATATGTTACGAACACATAACCAATTTTTTAATACAAATGCGATTTTTGGGAATTTGATTATGGGGATCGATGTTGCAATCGAAGAAGAAGATGGCTATCAAGCAAAAGATACGATCGTTGCGTTAAAGACAGCATTGATGGGTTCACTTGCAGGTGTAGGGGATTCACTATTCCATGTAATTTGGGGAACAATTTTTGGATCAATTGCAGGTACCTTAGCCCAAAGTGGTTCAATTGTTGGATGTGTTATCTGGGTCATCGCCAATATTGCTTTGCTATTTGGTCGAGCTGCTTTATTACCATTGGGCTATAAACAAGGGGTAAAATTAGTTACGACCTTAAAAGATAAGTTATCTGCTTTTACGAATGCGGCAACTGTCTTAGGAGTTACGGTTATTGGGGCATTGATTCCTTCCGTTGTGAAAGCAACTGTACCGTTTGTTTATAAAAAAGATGGCGTAGAACTAGTGATCCAAGATACATTGGATGCTATTTTACCTTCATTAGTACCAGTTTTATTAGTCTTGTTGACTTACTGGATGCTAGGCCACAAGAAATTAAATTCCACACGTGTCATCTGGATTATTTTGATTTTATCGATTGCGTTAAGTGCACTCGGAATTTTGGGCTAATCATAAAAAAGACATGATTGAAAAGAAGACGACCAAATCAATGAGTATTTGGTCGTCTTCTTTTTTCTTACCCATAAAAAATGTGCTATATTGAATGAGAGGAGATGGTGAGATGGCAGATATGGTATTAACGATTCCAGAAATCACTCTGCGTCTAGGATTGGCGATGTTATTTGGGGGTGCAATTGGTTTTGAAAGACAATATAAAAATCGTCCAGCAGGAATGCGCACGCATATTTTAGTTTGTATGGGCGCATGTATCATTGCTTTGATACAAGTCGAAATTGCTGGAGGAGCAGTGCAGGATGCAATGCAACATCCAGATCTTTCAGGCGTGATTCGTTCAGATGAAGCAAGATTGATTGCTCAAGTTGTTAGTGGAATCGGTTTTTTAGGTGCTGGAACGATCATTGTAACAAAGCGCTCGGTGACTGGTTTGACGACAGCGGCTTCTCTTTGGGCAGGAGCTGGCCTAGGAATTGCAATCGGGATGGGCTTTTATTCAATTGCAATCATCAGTTTCATTGGAGTGATGATTGCTTTGACAATGGTTAAGCGGATTATTCACGTTCCGACAACAAAAAAATTAGAGATCCAATTTATTCATCGACAGGAAACCAAAGATTTTTTGTCTGATTATTTTGAAGCGAGAAAAATTAAAATTGAAGATGTGAATTTTGATGTTAAATTTGTTGAAGATTATCGCATTTACACGAATATTTACACGATTGATTTACCCAAGGGAATGACTTACACGGATGTGATCGAGGAACTTTCCACATATAAAAATATTACTAAGTTACGCTTAGTTAGTCTTTCTTGACAACTAGGAACGTAAAAAATGTCTAAGACGTAATCATTTTGATTATGTCTTAGACATTTTTTTATGAATCAACAGCAGCTCAAAGGAAAATTTCCCAGAAAATAAGTCAAATGATTTTTGGTTTTCTAGAGCGAATAGTTGATGTGTTCCTTTCTTTTTAGCGAAAGAAAATGACCAAAAGATTCGATTAAAGAATGTCGAATGTTTATTCTAATCCAATTAAATAATCGTCATCTTTCATTGCTTCCACATGACCTAGTAAATAACCATTTCCGACTTGAGAGAAGAAATCATGGTTACTTGTACCAGTTGAGATCCCATTCATGACGATTGGATTGACATCATTTGCAGTATCTGGGAAAAGTGGATCCATCCCGAGATTCATCAATGCTTTATTTGCATTGTAGCGTAAGAAGGTTTTTACTTCCTCTGTCCAACCCATTTCATCATACAATTCTTCTGTATAACGTTCTTCATTTTCATACAATTCGTAAAGCAAATCGTACATCCAGTCTTTTAATTGTTCTTGTTCTGCTTCAGGTAACTCGTTGTAGCCAAGTTGGAATTTATAACCAATGTACGTTCCATGAACAGATTCATCGCGGATAATCAATTTGATGATTTCAGCAACGTTTGCTAATTTGTTATTTCCTAAATAATAAAGAGGTGTATAAAAACCAGAGTAAAAGAGGAATGTTTCTAAGAAAACACTCGCTACTTTTTTCTCTAAAGGTGTACCGTTTTTATAGATCTCATTGATACGTTCTGCTTTGCGTTGTAAATAGACGTTTGTATTAGTCCACTCAAAAATTTCTTCAATTTCTTTTTTTGTATTTAATGTACTGAAAATAGAAGAATAACTTTTTGCGTGAACCGACTCCATAAACTGAATATTGTTTAAAACAGCTTCTTCATGTGGTGTACGGACGTCATTTCGTAGCTGATCCATCCCGCTTTCTGATTGGACGGTATCAAGCAACGTCAAACCACCGAATACATGCCCAACGGTTTCTTTTTCTAGTTCAGAAAGTGTCCGCCAGTCGTCTAGATCGTTTGAAAGTGGGATACGAGTATCTAACCAAAACTGTTCCGTTAGTTTTTCCCAGGTAGACTTGTCAATAATATCTTCGATTTCATTCCAGTTAATTGCTTCATAATAAGTTTCTGACATGAGTTTACTCCTTTATTGATTGTCGTTTCTAAATTCTTGGCTTGTTAAATGACACAACTTTCACATTGATTGCTGCCAATTTCTTCTGCATCATCGGTAAAGGTACGTACATAGTAAATTGATTTCACACCTTTATGAAAGGCATAGTGACGTAAAATATTTAAATCACGTGTGGATTGCTTGCTACTTGTTTTCCATTCATATAAGCCTTCTGGAATTTCTGAACGCATAAATAAAGTTAAGCTCATTCCTTGATCAACGTGCTTTTGCGCAGTCGCATAAATGTCGATGACTTTACGCATATCCATATCGTAAGCAGAAGTATAGTAAGGAATCGTTTCATTTGAAAGATAAGGTGCAGGATAGTAAATTTTTCCGATTTTCTTTTCTTGGCGTTCTTCAATCATCCGCGTAATCGGATGGATACTTGCACTTGTATCATTAATGTAAGAAATTGAACCGTTTGGCGCTACCGCCAGACGATTTTGATGGTATAGGCCATCTTTCATAATCGCTTGTTTTAACTCTTCCCAATCTTGTGCAGTTGGGACGAAGATACCTTCAAATAATGCTTTTACTTTTTCCGATTTTGGTTGGAACTCGCCAGTGATATATTTGTCAAAGTAAGTACCATTCGCATAGTCTGATTTTTCAAAGTTGTGGAAAACTTCCTTACGTTCACGAGCAATTTGATTACTTTCAACTAATGTCCAGTAATTCAACAACATGAAATAGATATTGGTAAAGTCTAACGAATCTTCAGAACCATATTCCATTTGTTCTTTTGCAAAGTAAGTGTGTAAGCCCATTGCGCCTAGTCCAATGGTATGATTTAGTTTGTTTCCATTTTGGATTGGTGGCACAACATCAATATCAGAAGCATCTGTAATGTATGTTAGGGCACGAGTCATTGTTCGAATCGATTTTCCAAAGTCGGGACTATCCATCAAGTTAACAATATTCGTTGAACCTAGATTACATGAAATATCTGTTCCTAACACTTCGTACTCTTGCTTGCCATTGATAACAGAAGGTGTTTGGACTTGTAAGATTTCAGAACATAGATTACTCATGATGATTTTGCCGTCGATTGGGTTTTCACGGTTCGCTGTATCAATATTGATGATATAAGGATAACCAGATTCTTGTTGTAATTTTGAAATTTCATTTTCTAAATCACGTGCTTTGATTTTTTGTTTACGAATATTAGGATTTGCTACTAAGTTATCATATTCTTCCGTGATATCTACATAAGAAAATGGAACGCCGTATTCTTTTTCTACACTATAAGGACTAAATAAATACATTTCTTCGTTTTTACGAGTCAATTCATAGAACTTATCTGGAACAACAACACCAAGAGAAAGTGTTTTGACACGGATTTTTTCATCAGCATTTTCTTTTTTGGCAGATAAAAAGGCAACGATATCTGGGTGGAAAACGTTCAAATAAACCACACCAGCACCTTGACGTTGACCTAATTGATTTGAATAACTAAAGCTATCTTCGAATAATTTCATGACAGGAACGACACCACTAGCTGCTCCTTCATATCCTTTGATAGGGGCACCTGCTTCACGTAAGTTGGAAAGAGTAATCCCTACACCGCCACCAATACGAGATAATTGTAGAGCGGAGTTGATTGATCGCCCAATTGAATTCATATCATCAGTCACTTGTGTTAAGAAACAAGAAACTAACTCGCCACGACGTTTACGCCCAGCATTTAAGAATGAAGGAGTTGCGGGTTGGTAACGTTGATGGATCATTTCATCTGCTAAAGCTAATGCAAGTGCTTCATCACCATTTGCAAAGTATAAAGCATTGAAAGCTACACGATCTTCATAAGATTCAAGATAAGCAGAGCCATCATTTGTTTTTAACGCATATTGAGAATAAAATTTATAAGCTGCCATAAATGACTTAAAGGTAAAGTGTTGGTCTGCCAAAAATTGGTACAACTTTTCAATAAATTTATCAGAATATAATTGGATAAATTCTGCTTCGATATATTGATTTTCAATCAGATAATCGATTTTTTCTTTGATTGTTGGAAATGTCATTGTATTTGGTTGCACATTTTCCTCAAAAAAAGCTGCAAGAGCTTCTTTATCCTTGTTCAAAGGAATTTGACCGTTAACTGGTCGGTTAATCTCGTTGTTTAACTTAAAGTAACTGACATCTTTTAAATTTTTAAGACTCATAAGTACGCCCAACCTTCTTTTCTTTTTGTTTAGTTTTGGAGAATCGTGCTTTAAAAAAGGATTTGGGGCTTTTGGTCGAGCCGTCAAATCCAAGTGTGCTACCTATTTTTAGTTGATAGACAAATTAGCTAGCTAATTTGCGTAATTGATCTGGACGAAAGCCAATAACTGTTTCAATTTCAGAAGTTGTCACAGGGACGCTTTGGAATCCTTGTTCTTTCAACCAATTGATTGCTTCTGGTTTTTCATCGATATTTACTTCTTCAAAATCAATTTTATTATCAGCTAAAAAGCGTTTGACCATTTTACATTGCATACAGTTGTTTTTAGAAAAAATTTTTACGTTCATTCTTTCTGCCTCCTCATAACATATTCCGTCGTTATCTATAATCAATAGTATAAAACTCTTAGTAAAAAAGTCAATTAAGAAACACTATATATTGTGTTGTGGAAACTGTGGAATACTAAGTTTTGTGTTTTTTGAAAAACAATTGAAAGCAAGCATCAGTAAGGAAAAAACCATAATCAAGTAAAAAAAAGCTGTGGATAACCGCTTAAAAAGAATTTTTTTCCATCAAATTAAAATAATTTATAACGAAAGTGTAATCTTTCACAATGATAATTGACTTTCTCAATTGATGGAGTTATTCTTGTTGAGAATGATTATCAATCGTTAATATGTTCAATAAAAATAAATAGAAACAAAAAGAATGAAATCATTTCCCTACATGATTTTTTTCACAAGAAAGGATTTCGGATGGAAACTTTAGCACAAGCAAAACAGAATTTAGTTTACCAAATTGTCAAAATCCAGACAAAAGAGTCTGTCAAAAATCATTTACAAAATTTAGGAATCATTCCAGGAACCAAAATTGTTGTTGTGAATTTTTCAGGGGAAAATGCAATTCTACTATTAAAGAACAATCGAATTGCAGTCAATCGAGAATTATTAGCGCAAATCATTGTGAAGAAGCCAGAATCATTAGCTGAAGCTTGGACATCCCTTGATCAACTAACTGTTGGTGAAAGTGCGACAGTGGTTGCTATTCATGGGCAAGGTGCAGTGAAACGACGTTTAATGGATATGGGTGTGACTAAAAATGTTCGAGTTGTGATTCGGAAGTTAGCACCATTGGGCGATCCACTCGAGATTACTTTACGCGGATATGAATTAACATTGCGAAAAAAAGAAGCTGAATTGATTCTTGTTCAAAAGGAGCAAAGTGAATGAGTATTGAAGTTGCGTTAGTTGGTAATCCTAACAGTGGGAAGACAAGTCTATTCAATGCGCTGACGGGAGCCAATCAATATGTTGGAAATTGGCCAGGAGTGACAGTCGAAAAAAAATCAGGTAGCCTGAAAAAACATCCAGCCATTCATATTCAAGATTTACCCGGTATTTATTCTCTCTCACCGTACACACCTGAAGAAATGGTTGCCAGAGAGTATTTGATTCATGAACGTCCAGATGTTGTGTTGAATATCGTAGATGCGACGAATCTGGAAAGAAACCTCTATCTAACTACGCAGTTACTTGATTTAGAAATTCCAGTGGTTGTCTGTTTAAACATGATGGATGTGGTCAAAAAAGAAGGAAAAACAATTAATCTGGAAAAATTGTCTTATGGTTTAGGTGTGCCAGTTATTCCGATGAGTGTTGTCAAAAACCAAGGACTTGAGCGTGTTTCAAAGTTGTTAACTACTCGAGAAACTTTTACCATACCAGAACCGTGCGAGTACGATCCGCGATTGGAAGCAGCATTAAATGAAATTGAAGATGTCTTGCATTTTGATTTCACAATGAAAAACCAACGTTGGTATGCCTTGAAGTACTTTGAACGAGAAACATTAGCTAGTTCTGAATTAGTGTTAACAACGCAACAAACAAAAGAAATTGAAGAGCTGATCCAGTTAACAGAAAAAATTTTTGCAGAAGAAAGCGAAACGATTCTCGTCAATGAAAGATATGAATTTATCACACAGCTAACAGCTTTGAGTATGGTAACGGTTGACTCCTTCCAATATTCGTTAAGCGACAAAATTGATCGAATCGTAACGAATCGTTGGTTGGCGTTACCAATCTTTGCGCTAGTGATGTGGTTTATCTATTATTTAGCCATTCAAACAATTGGAACGATGGGCACGGACTGGATCAATGATACATTCTTTGGCTCATGGGTACCGGAAACAGTTGGAAGCTGGTTACAGGCTGCTCAAGTCGCAGACTGGATGCAACAACTCATTTTGAATGGAATCATTGCTGGTGTTGGTGCAGTGTTAGGCTTTTTACCACAACTGATGGTTCTGTTTCTCTGTTTAAGTTTTCTTGAGGACTGCGGGTATATGGCACGCATTGCTTTTGTGATGGATCGTTTGTTCCGCAAGTTTGGCTTGTCAGGTAAGTCGTTCATCCCGATGTTGATTGCGACGGGGTGTGGTGTACCGGGCGTGATGGCGAGTCGGACGATTGAGAATGAACAAGATCGTCGTTTAACGATTATGGTTACGACTTTCATGCCTTGTTCCGCAAAACTACCAATCATTGCATTGATTGCAGGCGCTTTTTTCCCACATTCTTCTTGGGTAGCACCGTCTGCTTACTTTTTGGGAATGAGTGCCATTATTTTATCTGGGATTGCGTTGAAAAAGACACGCTTATTTGCTGGCGAAACAGCCCCATTTATTATGGAATTACCTATGTACCATTTTCCGCAGCTTCAAACGATTTTGCGACAAACGTATGATCGCTGTAAATCATTTGTGAAAAAAGCAGGAACGATTATTTTTGTTTCAAGTATTGCTGTTTGGTTTTTATCTTCTTATAATTTCCGTGGTCAGTCAGTAGCGGAAACCCACAGTATTTTAGCTGGACTGGGAAGAATCATTGCACCTATTTTCCACCCACTTGGCTGGGGAAATTGGCAAGGGGCCGTTGCAACGATTACTGGGTTAGTAGCAAAAGAAAATGTGATTGGAACATTTGGTATTCTTTTCGGAAATACAGAAGTTTCCGAAAACGGACAAGAAATCTGGCAAGTTCTTCGTGGAACGTATACGCCAGTCGCAGCTTATTCGTTCCTTGCATTTAATTTGCTGTGTGCGCCATGTTTTGCTGCAATTGGCGCAATTCATCGTGAAATGGGTTCGAAAAAGTGGACATGGATTGCGATTGGTTATCAGTGTGGCTTAGCTTACTTAGTAAGTTTTATCATCTATCAAATTGGGCATGCGGTATTTGAAGGTGGATCTTTGTCAATCATGACTTATTTAGCTGGCTTCGTATGGATTGCTCTCGTGTATGGCATCATAAAAAAACCGATGGCACAGAAAGAATCTGTTGTGTCACTTTCATTGAAAGGAGAAAGATAAGATGGCAACATTTTTATTAAGTGTATTGATTTTTGGTAGTGCAGGCTATATTGTTTATTCTCGTGTGAAAAAAGGTAAAAATTGTGACGATTGTCATACTACTTGTCCAGTGAAAAAAGCATCCAGCGCTGAAAAATAAAAAAATTGAGTAAGAACTGATAAAAAGCTGAGGGAAGACATTCGTTTTACTTCAGCTTCTTTTGCTTATTTTAACCGAGCATAGTAAGATGAGTTTGACAAGATTCGAAAGGGAAGAGGAAAGAAGCCATGGCGGAAAAGAAAAAAGTTGTTCGTCCACGTTATCAACAAATTGCGGTGGACTTAGCGGAACGAATTGTGGAAAATCGTTACAAAGTTGGCGAAAAAATCCATGCCCGCTCAACCTTAGCAAGCACTTATAATGCCTCACCAGAAACGGCACGTAAAGCCATCAATGTTTTAGTTGATTTGGGAATCATGGAAGTTCGTCATGGTAGTGGTGCATTTGTTGCTTCCAAAGAAAAAGCAAAAGAATTTTTATTACAATATCAAGATGTACAATCCATTCAGGAGACCAAAGCAGATATTATGGCTAGTGTCGAAAAACAAAAAGAAGAGTTAGATCACTTTTCGCAACTTCTGGATCAATTAGTTAACCAAACAAAACGTATCCACAAAATGAATCCATTGTTACCATTTGAATTGCAATTAAGTAAAAATGCGGAACATTTGGATCAATCAATCAGTGAATTAAACATTTGGCAAGTCACTGGTGCGACAGTCATTGCGATCTCGCACGAAGAAGAACTACTCGTTTCTCCAGGCCCATACGCAAAATTTAGTGAAGGCGATACAGTTCACTTTATTGGAAATGAATATACGTTACAACGAATGATGAATTTTTTCTATCCAGAAGAATAAAAATGAGCAAAATGCAGAGCGGACAAGCGATTGTACGCTCTTTTTTCTTTTTTTGACAAAGTGACTACATGATGTTAATATTGTGTGGTCACTTTTTTCATGAAAAAAAATTGAAACTTGCGAAAAAAAGGAGAATTGGTTTGGCAAAAGTTGAAGTAAAAAAATTAACAAAAATTTTTGGTAAAAAGACACAAACCGCATTAGAAATGATGCAACAGCATCAACCAAAAACAGAAATTTTAAAGAAAACTGGTGCAACAGTTGGCGTATACGATGTGAATTTTGATGTGAAAGAAGGCGAAATTTTCGTCATCATGGGACTTTCAGGAAGTGGAAAGTCTACATTGATTCGATTATTGAATCGTCTGATTGAGCCAACTTCTGGGAATATTTATATTGATGGGGAAGATGTATCCCAATTAAATAAAGAAGAACTACGCGAAGTTCGTCGTCATAAAATCAACATGGTTTTTCAAAACTTTGGGTTGTTTCCACAACGAACGATTTTGGAAAATACGGAGTATGGATTAGAAGTTCGTGGCGTACCCAAAGAAGAACGCCAAAAAAAAGCAGAACAAGCGTTAGAAAATTCCGGTTTGTTTTCATTTAAAGATCAATATCCTAATCAATTATCTGGTGGGATGCAACAACGTGTTGGTCTAGCACGTGCGCTAGCAAATGATCCAGAAATTTTGCTGATGGACGAAGCTTTCTCTGCATTGGATCCATTGATTCGTCGTGAGATGCAAGATGAGCTACTTGAATTACAAGCTTCTGTTCAAAAAACAATTATTTTTATCACGCATGATCTAAACGAAGCTTTACGTATTGGGGATCGAATTGCTCTAATGAAAGATGGAGAGATTATGCAGATTGGAACAGGGGAAGAAATTTTAACAAACCCTGCCAACGAATATGTCCGTGAATTTGTGGAAGAAGTCGATCGTTCAAAAGTCTTGACTGCACAAAATATCATGGTACCAGCTTTAACAACAAATATTGAAGTTGATGGACCAAACGTTGCATTGACACGAATGCGCAGTGAAGAAGTAAGTATGCTGATGGCTGTTGATAAAAAACGTCACTTAAAAGGAATTATTACAGCTGAAAATGCTTTGGAAGCGCGTCGTCAAAAACGGCCATTGACTGATTTCTTGGATGAGAATGTAACGACCATTGATAAGGATATGTTAGTTAATGACATCTTTAATATTATTTATGATTCACCAACGCCACTAGCAGTTGTTGATAATGGCAAGTTACGAGGAGTTGTCATTCGTGGAAGTGTGATTGAAGCGTTGGCAGAAACAAGTGAGGTGAGTGAACATGAATAATTTATTAAACTATCAAATTCCTGTTGCTGATTGGGTAGAAACGATTACGGAATGGTTCACAACAACATTTTCGAGCTTATTTTCTTTCCTACAAACAATAGGACAAGCAATCATGACTGGGATAACAAATCTTTTATTGATTATTCCAGCACCAATTTTCATTTTACTATTAACAATAGTAGCTTTCTTTATTTCTAAAAAACGTCTAGGATTAACTTTATTTACACTGGTGGGTTTATGGTTTATCTATAATCAAGGTTTATGGACTGATTTGATGAATACGGTGACCCTTGTTTTATTATCAAGTGTGATTTCGATTATCATTGGTGTACCTTTAGGGATCTTAATGGCAAAAAGTGATAAAGCTCAGAGCATAATCAAACCGATTCTTGATTTTATGCAAACAATGCCTGGTTTTGTTTATTTAATTCCAGCAGTTGCCTTTTTCGGAATTGGAATGGTACCCGGTGTTTTCGCTTCTGTCATTTTTGCTTTACCGCCAACTGTTCGTTTTACGAATTTAGGTATTCGTCAAGTACCGAAAGAGTTAGTGGAAGCCTCTGATTCATTTGGGAGTACAGGCTGGCAAAAATTATTTAAATTAGAATTACCTTTAGCCAAAAATACTATTATGGCTGGTATCAACCAAACGACGATGCTTTCATTATCCATGGTTGTGATTGCTTCAATGATTGGTGCGCCTGGATTAGGACGTGGAGTGTTGTCCGCATTACAACGTGCACAAGTTGGGAACGGGTTCGTTAATGGTGTTGCTTTAGTTATTTTAGCGATTATCATTGACCGTTTCACACAACATTTGAATCAACCACGTACCAAAAAAGCAAGTGATCCTGCAGGTGTTAAAAGTAAAAAACGTCGTGGAGCAATCATCCTTGCAACAGCAGTTATCTTACTAGGTGCACTAGGTGTTGGTAGCGTCTTTTCAAGTAAAGAAACGAAGAAAATCAACTTATCTTATGTTGAATGGGATACAGAAGTGGCTTCAACGAATGTGGTAGGCGAAGTCTTACGCCAAATGGGGTATGATGTAACGATGACACCACTCGATAATTCAATCATGTGGGAATCAATAGCTAAGGGCGAATCAGATGGCATGGTTTCTGCGTGGTTACCAAAAACACATGGCTCACAATATGCTCAATACAAAGATCAAATTGTTGATTTAGGAGCAAATTTAAAAGGTGCAAAAGTTGGGTTAGTTGTTCCAGACTATATGGATGTGGACTCAATTGCTGATTTAACAAATCAAGCAAATAAAAAAATCATTGGGATCGAGCCTGGCGCTGGTGTAGTCAACGCCGCAGAAAATACAATCAACACATATGATAATTTAGCAGACTGGACGGTAGAAACCTCTTCATCCGGTGCAATGACAGTTGCTTTAGGACAAGCTATTAAGAAGAAAGAACCAATTGTGATTACTGGTTGGTCACCTCATTGGATGTTCGCAAAATATGAGTTGAAATATTTAGAAGATCCTAAAAATGGTATGGGTAGTGAAGAACAGATCCATACAATGGTTCGTAAAGGATTGAAAGAAGATCAAGCTGAAGCATATAAAGTATTGGACCAATTCAATTGGACGAAAGAAGACATGGAAGAAGTTATGCTAGAAATCAACAATGGAAAAGATCCGCAAGAAGCTGCAAAAACTTGGATTGAAAATAACCAAGATAAAGTAGCTAGCTGGAAAGCTTAACAGAAGTTGACAAAAAAGGAGTGCAGCCAGAATGGCTGTACTCCTTTTATTTTGTATGAGTAAGTCAGAAAAAACCAAAAAGAAAGTTACCTAGCGCAAGGCTGATAGCTAGTCTTCCTCTAAGGGAAGATTGACCATCCAATTGATTCCGTAGCGGTCAGTAAAAGTCCCGTAAAGTTTTGCCCAAAAGGTGGGTTCTAAAGGTATAGTAACTTCTCCGCCTTCACTTAATTGTTGGAAAAGTTGCTTGGTTTCTGTTGGAGTAGTCGTCTGAATGACTAAAGAAACATTATTGCCCATCACAACCGGAACAGACATACTTTCTGGCGTGTCGGAAAACATGACGCGTGTGCCATAAATCATCAGACTAGCATTTAAAACAAGCTCTTTTTGTTCTTCCGGGATAGAAAAATCAGGTGAACTAGGCATATCTCCAAAAGTTGTTAGATCGGTACAAGTGACGGAGAAGATTTTTTCGTAAAAACAGATGACTTCTTTTGCTTGATTGGTAAATGTCAAATAGATGTCCATGGTTGTTCCTCCTAAAGTTTTTTCCAGCGTAGAAGTTAGTTGGTTTACTAAGCTTACTTTGTTTTTAATGCTCAAATGACACAACGGACAACTGACCAAGTGACAGACTGTATTTCATACCTCAAAGCTTAAATGAGTTATTAATGGAAAGCAAACGTTACGCTGTTTGCTGGAAAAGGGAACAAAGAAAGCTTAAAAAAGTAGCGATTCAAATGGTAAATCTTATTGGATTAGAAGATTTACACTAATTTCATTCACTGGAACAGCTCGCTGAGAGAGGTCTTTCTACGATATAATATATATTTATTTGGGAAGAATAGCAGTAAAAAAGAGGAGGGGGAAACAGAGAAATAAAAATAGAAGCTTTAATGAACTCGTTTTTGTGTATTCATATTATTAAAGTCAAAAAAATGAGTAGTGTATCCGAATTTTATGTCCGAAAATAAAAAAAGAGAATGCGTAGTCTGTCTTCCAAACGTCCGAAGACGCCGACAAACTACCATTCTCGTGGGTTTGGCACCCAATGGGCCGTGAGGGGCTCGAACCCGCGACCCGCTGATTAAGAGTCAGCTGCTCTACCAACTGAGCTAACGGCCCGTACCAAAAGTACTTAATAATATTAGCACTAAGAGTTTTAAAATGCAAGAAGACGTAGAAAAAAATCAAAGAAAAATTTACAAGGTTAGAGAATTTTTTTCATAGTTTGTTCATAAATTCTGGCTATTATATAAGCATACCAACAAAACAAAGTTCTTAATAAAAGAACGAGCCCTAACACTTTTTCATTTTTACTCCTTTCCCGCCGATTTTTCGGCGGGCCTCTTGATTCTTAACGATAATAAAAATAAAAACAAGCATGCTTTGGCTGGCGTGATTGTTTTTTTGTTTGAGAACCATGTTGTTTACAACTTGATATATGCTAATGTTAAAAGACAATAACTTAAGTCGTTTTGTCTGCAACATCAGCAATCTCATAGAAGGTGGATATTTGTTTTATAAGTTATGTTTAACTTATGATACGAACTATCCTCTTATAGGTAAATGGATGAAAGGATAGCTCGTAAAACTCATAATGGATTTCTTATTTCAACAGTTATAAAGGAATTTTTTGTTGCTAAGCAAAGCTGATTATTGTTCTTCATTCACTAGTTTTGTTTTATTATTTTCCATCACTTTGAAAAATGGGTAATAGATGACAGCACTGATAAGGATTAGTAGTAAACAAAAGACAATATTTCGCCAATCCATACTTGAAAGATATGCCTGTGCAAAAAATGGTGTAAAGGAAGGATCTACGATAAATCCTAGGCCAATCAAACCAATTTTTTGAGCAAAATAGGTTAGTAATAACGAAACGATTGGTGTAACTAAAAACGGAATTGCCAGAATTGGATTAAAAACGATTGGCAGACCGAAAATGATTGGTTCATTGATTGAACAAATACCCGGGATAAGTGATAGCTTTCCAATCGTACGATATTCTGACACTTTGCTACGCATCATTAAAATGACTAAGCCAAGGGTTCCACCAGCACCACCTAAAACAGAAATACGAAACATTTGTAAATTCATTAGATGGGTCATCGCTTCTCCATTAGACATTTGTTCAGCGTTCAGTCCAGTTTGCGCCATCCCTAAGGTAAATACGATTGGGAAAATAATGGATGAGCCATTAATGCCAAATAACCATAAGATATTTCCTAGAGTAACGATCAACAGGAACCCGCCAAGGCTTCCTGCAATATCAGTGGCTGGTGTTAGTATGCTCATGATTGTTTCTGGAAAAATCTTTTTAGTTGTACTTAAAAAGAGTAAGTTCATTCCATAAAAAAGAATGATATTCGTCAGTAGTGGAACCAAAGTGTTGATGAAGGTTGCTACCATAGGTGGTACGGTATCTGGCAGTTTTAATTTAATATCTTTTACTTCAAATAAACGATTGATTTCAACCACCAGAAGACCAATTATAATAGCTACGAACAAACCATTTGTCCCTAAATAATTTAAATTGATCATGCCTTCTGTTACAGGTGTACATACCATTAGAAAAATAACTGATGCAACCATGCCATTCATAGATGGATTGATTTTGTATTCACTAGCAAGAGAAAAAGCGATCCCAAAAACACTAATGAGTCCAATAAGTCCCATAGTCAAATTATATGGTGCAGTAATCAGATCGTAATTTGCAACTGCAAAATCTTTCCAGCTTGCCATAAATTTCAGGAGAAAATTAGCTGTTTCAGGATTGTATTGATCTAAATTGATAGGTGGGTTAGCAAAAATCAGAAAAAAAGAACCAATAACAATAAAAGGCAAACCAAACATCATACCACTAGAAATTGCTTTAAGGTGACGCTGATTTCCAATTTTTGCAGCGATAGGGCTAAGCATCTCGTTGAGTTTCGTAATGATTGTCGAATTTTCCATGAAATTTCCCCCTTATACTTGCCAAGGATTAAAAACAAAGGTACTTGGAACCACGTGAGTTGGATCATATTTTTCTATGATTTTTTCATATTGTTCTTTGTAATCATTCGTTACTTTTGCTTGGGGAACCACTTTACTAGCTTCGTGTAAAAAATGTTCTGAACCACGTCCCATTTCTTGACCACGAGTTGTATGCTTGTCGAGGGCAATGTCTGGAATCTCAGGTACATAGCCCATAGCAAAACTTTTTATCACAATATTTTTAAGTAAATCAGATGAACGATCTTTTTCTGATTCACACAAGTAACGAATGGCATGGAAGAAAAACATTGCACGGTCTGATTCGTTATATTGGAATTCTTTACGCATGATGTTTAAATGATTGATCATCATTGCAGCCATTGGATTTCCCATTCCAATATCCTCTACACTGATAGCTAGTAATCGACGCCATAGTTTCTCTTCAAATTGAGGTGAAGTGATGTACATTTCATAGGCAAATTCGCAGGCTTCTTTTTCTTTTCCTCTACGAATAGATTTTTGTAACGCTGAAATAACTTCATCTCCTGCTAAACCATTTCTAGTGGTCATTTTTGCCCAAGGGTCTTGAATAAACTGTTTTTCTGTCATAATATAATACTCCTAACGAAAGAATTGAATTTGAGGTGATCTGATGGATACGGAAACGCTTATTGAAAAATATCAGTTGAATGATTCAGAAGCTGCTGTTTTACGATTTATGGATAACAATCGTGAAATACTAAAAAAATTAGGGATTCGTGACGTAGCAAAAGAGTCCTATGTCTCAACTGCAACGATTGTCAATATGGCAAAAAAGATTGGCTATTCTGGTTATAGTGAACTAGTTTTTGCTTATGGAAACAAGCAGTCTCTCAACAATTTCTCTCGTACTTACTCAAGTACCGATAGAGATATGTTCGTCAACTTGCTGACCATTTATCGCGAAAAAAGAATTATGATCCTAGGATCAGGGTTTTCTCAAAATATCGCTAATCACTTTTCTGAAATGTTTAATCTGTATGGATTTCGTGCGACTGCTAATAGTCATTTGGAATTTCTTCGCGAAAATGTTGAAAAAGACGTTCTGATTATTATTATTTCAAATTCTGGGGATACTTTTCGTTTAACAGAACTTGCCGAAATGGCCAAAAAACATCGGATCGATTTAATTTCCTTTGTCGGAGAAAAAAATTCTCGAATCGGACAATTATCAACCTTAACAATTAGCACAGAGACGTATATACCACAAGTTTTATCAGAATACCAACCGAATCTTTTCTTTGGGACAGCATTGAATCAATTTGAACAATTACTGAGTGAAGCGTTAAAGTCTATCTTTGATTAGAAGAACGAGGTGGCCACTGTTTCTTCACTTATTAGTATAAATATTGGATATGAAATTGTAAGGGGTTTCCCTAAGGTGTGAACATGTTTTTTAATTTATAAACGTGTTTAGGAAGTATAGAATATAAAAAACGATTTGCTTAATACAAATGCAAATGGGGAACATTTATTGCACAGCTGCCAAAAAGATCTTTTGTCAAAGAATCTTTTTCTTCGTAAGTTTTGTTGAAGTGCTCAAAGAGTTATGGATAGAATTTTTCTATATGAACAAAAAATGATTGACTTAAAATTCTGAAAAGGATTCTAGGCCAATCATTTTTTGCTGTTTGAGTCTTTCTTTTTGTTCCAACTTTTTTATATAATGAAAATTAAGAAAATTATCTAGTTTTTAAAACCAGATTGAATGTTTTTGATAACTTTGATATGATGTTGGTGAAATCAGAAAAGGAGACGAACTAATGGAAAAAATGCGTGAACAATTAGTTGCGTGGGGAACGGATATCGAAACATTTTGCTTACCACGATGGGAAGAATTACCCGATTTAGAGTTATACATGGATCAGGTGATCACTCTGATTGATCGTTATCTATCACCGATTATCCAAGGAGAAAAGCATCCATTATTGACGTCTTCGATGGTCAATAATTATGTTAAACAAGAATTGATCCCAGCACCTGTCAAAAAACGTTACAATAAGCAACATGTTGCTTTTTTAATCGCAATTACAACTTTAAAACAAGTCTTGACGATTCCAGAAATCAAAAACGGAATCCTGTTTCAAGGAAAAGTGATCGGCATTCGGGAAGCTTATAATTTATTTTGCGAAGAACAGGAAGCCGCTATTCATTTAATCAGTCAACAGTCACAAGGAAAAGAGCAAGCACCACTCATTTTAAATCAAACAATGCCGATCGAAAGGATTGCTGTTAAAACGGCGACTTTATCTTTTGCCTTAAAATTACTTGCAGAAAAAACAATTATGTTAGAAACAGATTATCTAAAAGGGGAGAAATCAAATGAATAAAGAAAAAATTGCGATTTTAGTTGATTCAGGTACAGATGTTCCGGCAGAACTGATGGAACAATACCATATGTATATGATTCCTTTGAAAATTATTTATTCAGATCGTGAATATATTGATAAGGTAGACATTACCCCAGAAGAAATTTATGAAAAATTACCAACAGAAATTCCGGGAACTTCATTGCCTGATGGTGAAACGATTACTGCTATTTTTGATCAAATTAAAGCAGATGGATACGAAAAAGTGCTAGCGATTACAATCTCTAGCGGTTTATCTGGAACCTATAATGTTGTGCGACTGATTGCTGAACAACAGACAGCGTTAGAAACATATATTCTTGATACGAAAAATATTGGTATTGGTGCAGGTTTCTCAGCTATTCAGGCAGCACAATGGCTTGAAGATGGAATGGACTGGCAAACAGTCATTAAACAATTGGAAATTTTAGTGAAACAAACAAAGGTTTTCTTCAACGTGGCGACGCTAGAATATTTACAAAAAGGTGGTCGTATTGGTTTAGTTGCGTCCATTTTAGGAACAGCTTTGAAATTAAATCCCATTATTTCTTGTAATGAAGAGGGAATTTATTACACTGTTGCTAAAGCCAGAGGTCGAAAAAAAAGTTTGGATAAAACCGTAGCTTTAATTAAAGAACGAGTAGGAAACGCAAAAGTTTTCAATTTAGCTGTGGCACATGGAGCTGCAGAAGAGGAAGCACATGCCATGGAAGCAAGACTACGACAAGAGTTTCCACAAGTACAACAAATGTACTTTGGTCAAATCTCGCCTGCTTTAGTGGTGCATACTGGACCAGGTTTGTTAGGTGTAGGTGTTCAAATTTTGGAAGCTTGATCGAAAAGAATATATCTCAAGAATGCAATTTCTTGGAAATTTTCAAGAAAATGATATAATTGCAAAGAAAGGAGATGTATTTTTTTATGAAAAAAGGTATTGCAGAATTTATTGGCACTTATATTTTAGTCTTTGTTGGGACTGGCGCAGCCGTACTAGGTGGAGGTGCAGAAGGGATTGTTGGGATTGCCGGTATCGCGTTAGCATTTGGTTTAACAATCGTTGCAGCAGCTTACAGTATTGGTACTGTTTCTGGCGCTCATTTAAATCCAGCCGTTTCGATTGCAATGTGGATGAATAAAAGAATTTCAGCTACTGAATTAGTTTACTATATCGTTGGTCAAGTTGTTGGGGCATTTGCAGCTTCATTAACATTATCTGGCTTGCTTGATTCAGCAGGTAAAAGTGTTGAAAACTTGGGACAAAATGTTTTTGAAATGGGTACAGTAGGTGCATTATCAGTTGAAATTATTTTAACTTTTATCTTTGTATTAGTTATCATGACTGTTACAAGCCAAACAAAAGGAAACAGTAGCTTAGCTGGTTTAGTGATTGGGTTGTCATTAACATTGATTCATTTCGTTGGTATTCCATTAACAGGAATGTCAGCTAATCCAGCACGTAGTTTAGCACCAGCTGTGTTAGTTGGCGGCCAAGCGTTAGAACAAGTTTGGGTATTTATCGTAGCACCAATCGTAGGTGGAATCCTTGCAGCACTTGTTGCAAAATATTTATTAAATACTGAAAACGATCGCGTAGAAGCTTAAGCTTTCTAAAAAGAGAGAAGTCAGGACAGAAATGTTCTGGCTTTTTTGTTTGTAATAAATCGTGTGCCATTCTTTTTCGCTAGTAGTAAAAAAGAATTTAGATGAATGAATAGTCATTGCAAAAGTAAAAACTATTCTGTGTGAGTGTTCCTTATATTTACGGACTAGATAATTCTTTCACAACCTTTTACACGGTGTTCACAAAGCAACTCCTCGAAATAATTCGTAACGGATCAAAAATATATGAGGCTATTTTTTTCAGTTGCTCCTTATTTTTTCGGAGCTGACCGCTTTGCCTCACAACCTTTTTAAGTTTCCTTTTCATTTCAAAATGCAAGGATGAAACAAATCTCGAAATACGGTATAATGAAAAGGTATGACAATAATAAAAAAGAGGTGGCTCTTTATGAAGAAAATTTTAGTTGTCGATGACGAAAAGCCGATTTCGGATATCGTTAAGTTTAATTTAACAAAAGAAGGTTACGATGTTTATACTGCGTACGATGGCGAAGAAGCCTTAGAAAAAGTCGAAGAGGTAGTTCCTGATTTGATTTTATTAGATTTGATGTTACCCAAAATGGACGGACTAGAAGTAGCGCGAGAAGTTCGTAAAACTTATGACATGCCAATCATCATGGTAACTGCAAAAGATTCTGAAATTGATAAAGTTTTAGGATTAGAGCTTGGCGCAGATGACTATGTGACGAAACCGTTTTCGAATCGAGAGTTGGTTGCTCGTGTCAAAGCAAATTTACGTCGTGGTGCAGCAGCTGCAAAAGAAGTCGAAGAGGTGACACCATCTGAATTGACCATCGGTGATTTAACTATTCACCCAGATGCTTATATGGTAACAAAACGTGGGGAAACAATTGAACTAACACATCGCGAGTTTGAATTGCTTTTCTATTTGGCAAAACATATTGGACAAGTAATGACACGTGAACACTTATTACAGACTGTTTGGGGTTATGATTATTTCGGTGATGTACGAACAGTTGATGTTACGGTGCGTCGCTTACGTGAAAAAATCGAAGACAATCCAAGTCACCCGAACTATCTAGTTACACGTCGTGGTGTTGGTTACTACTTGCGTAACCCAGAACAGGAGTAATCAATGAAGAAAAAGGTCCGCTTTTTTCGATCAGTCAATTTTAAAATCGCGATTACATTCATTTTGATTTTATTGATTTCGATTGAAATTATTGGTGCGTATTTTATACGTGGTTTGGAGCGCTCCACGATCAACACGTTTATCAAAGATATGAATCAGACAGTTGTCTCATTAGCTTCAACGATTAGTCCTGAACTTAGTCGAAAAGATACGGCAGATCCAGATGAGGTCAATGCGAATATCAAGCGTTTTATCGAAAATAGTGCTTCAAGCGATATTATCGAAATTCGTGTGGTTGATGAAAAAGGGATTATTCGGGGGACAACAGATGTAAGTGAACAAAGTTCTATCGGTAAAAAAAATGATTATGTAGCCGTTGATGATTTTACTACTAAACGTTATGTCGCACTTGATTCAGATGACAAACGGGTAAATATTAATGTTCAGCCTATTCTGTCCCCGACCGGCGATGCCGTCATCGGGGCTCTTTACGTCAAAAGTGATATTGAGCAAAAGTATTCAGAAATTAGCAACACAGCGATTATCTTTTTCACGGCTTCGCTGATTGCGGCATTCATCTCGATGATTGTGTCGGTTTTGGTTGCTCGTTCAATTACACAACCAATTGGCGAAATGCGTGAACAAGCTATCCGGATTGCGCGAGGTGACTATAGTCGAAAAGTCAAAGTTCACGGACAAGATGAGTTGGGACAATTGGCAGACACATTTAACCAGTTAGCTGAACGAATCGAAGAAGCGCAAGACACGATGGAAGCTGAACGAAATAGATTGGACAGTGTCCTTTCCCATATGACGGATGGGGTTATTGCCACCGATCGTCGAGGAAAAGTTATCACGATTAACGATATGGCTTTATCATTGTTAGATATTAAAAATGAAGAGGCGATTGGTCAGTCTATTTTGACATTACTTGATATCGAAGAAGAGTATACATTACGTAAATTGTTAGAAAACCCAGATGAGATGGTTCTTGACCGCTCAACAGGTTCTACCGAAAGCGACCAGATGATTTTACGCGTTGACTTTTCGATGATTCGTCGTGAATCAGGCTTTATTAGTGGCTTGGTTGCTGTATTGCATGATGTAACAGAGCAAGAAAAAACAGAACGTGAACGTCGCGAATTTGTTTCCAACGTATCACATGAACTGCGCACACCATTAACAAGTATGCGTAGCTATATTGAAGCGTTGAGCGAAGGTGCATGGCAAGATGAAGAGATTGCTCCGAATTTCTTGAAGGTAACTTTAGATGAAACAGACCGTATGATTCGGATGATCAATGACTTATTGAATCTTTCTCGAATGGATACGGGGAATACACAACTACAATTAGAATATGTCAATTTTAATGAGCTAATCAATTTCGTCCTCGATCGTTTCGACATGATGGTTGGCAATCAAGAAAAGAAATATGCGATTCGCCGTGAATTTACTCAACGAGATCTCTGGGTCGAAGTGGATACCGATAAAATTATCCAAGTAATCGATAATATTATGAATAATGCCATTAAATATTCTCCTGATGGAGGAACAATCACTTGTCGCTTATTAGAAACACATAACAATGTCATTTTAAGTGTAACTGACCAAGGACTAGGCATCCCTAAAAAAGATTTGAATCGAGTATTTGAACGCTTTTATCGTGTAGACAAAGCTCGAGCACGTGCGCAAGGTGGCACAGGTCTTGGTTTAGCAATTTCACGTGAAGTAGTTAAAGCACATCGAGGAGCCATTTGGGCAGAAAGTAAAGAAGGACAAGGTTCGACTTTCTATATTTCGCTACCCTATGAACCATACGAGGAGGACTGGTGGGAATGAAAATTTCAGGAAAAATCATCCGGATTGGACTAGTTTTGATGGTTGCACTGAGTTTATATTTCTCCTATGTTATCTGGCTAAGTCCTGCTGGAAAAGAAACAGTGAATGTGGATGAAACAAGTACGCAAGTGATGACTGAATCACAGGCTAATCGAAAATCTTCAGAAATTTTTTTGCCACTCCATGTGACGTGGGTCCAAGGAGAGAATATTCGAGAAACCAATAGTGAGAACTTAGTTTCGCGTTTACAAACAGTCATCGGTAAAGCTCGTTTTGGCAAACTTGCAGCAGTGGTTACAGGAAATAAAACTGAATTCGATCAGAAAAAGGAACTTTCGGAAGGTTTTGAGTTAACTTATCTTGCTCCTTTTTTGTTACAAGAATACATCCAAGCATTTGGATTGAACTTAGACATAAGTAGTCTATCCAATGATGCGGAGATGATTTCATTTACTTGTATCCAGTTTGATGAAAAAAATAAAAAAATCCGTTTCTTGGACTTTGTTCATCAAACAATCTATGAAGCCAATATCTCTCTAAATTGGGAGGATATTGAAAAAGAGTTATCTTTCGATGAAAATAAATGGACTAAAATGTCTAAAAAAGCATCTGTGATTGCTCAACAATATGATACAGAATCACCAATCAAGTTAAAAAAATACAGTTACATTCTATCGCAACAACCTTATACACTTTTTCGAAATGCTTTCTTCCAATCACCTGATGAAGTAAAAAACAATGATGAAAGTAGCGAATTGATTTTTTATGGTGGGAATGAAACAATGACAATTCATTCTGCTAGTCAAGTTGTCGATTTTCGAGGAGAATTGTCTGATACAAATGCTAATGGAAATATTTATTCAAAAAGTTTTCCATACATCAGTAAAATTGGTAGTAGCTTAGGAAATCTTCATTATTTTGATCGCACAGATAACCAAATCGATTATCGGATTTTTGTTGAAGGCTTCCCAGTATTTGGTACGGATAGTAAAGGAAAAGTTGGGATAACGATTAATGATGAAGCCAGTGAAAAAGCGCAAGTGAACATTCAGACTAGTTTAAATGCGATTCAAGTACCTATCCCTTCAGATGAATCAGTAGAATTGGCTAGCACAGCTGAAGTGATTCAACAATTGGTTACCCATGGTGTGGAAAAAGAAGAACTTGAATCGGTCATCATTGGTTATACGTGGCAAAATATCAAAGAAACAAACCGAGTCGTAGATTTGCTACCAGAATGGTATGTGAAATATCAAGGGAATTGGTACTCTGCCAGTGAATTGTCTAACAAACTAGCTGAAATGGAGGCGAACTAAGTGGACTTTAAAAAAATTGAATGGATTTTTTTCCTAGCTTTCTTAGGTCTCAATATTTTTTTATTCAGCAGTTATCACGAGGCAATGAACCAAGAAAACAATGTGATACGATCAGATCAAACGGAGTCAATACAAAATCGTCTAGCTAGTGATGATATTTCTTATTCAGGGAATATTTCTTCTGAGAGCAAGCAAGGATATTATTTAAGTGCTGAACAAAGTGATTTAGGCACGGTCTTAACACAACATCGAAAAAAGAATCCTACGGGGTTGCTTCGTAGCGGCATCACTTTTGACGGGCTGTCTACTTTAACGAAGACGTTTGCCACTGAAGAATCCGAAAAGTACAAGATCGACAATAAACAAACTAAACATTCGATTACGGAATTTTTGAATAGCCAAAATAATGTGCTTTATGGCGATGAATATGAATTTATGACGAATTTCTCGACATTAGACGGAGATTCACTAGAGATTCAGGCGAGTCAGTCGTATGAAGGAATTCCATTTCATGATGATACAGCTGAAATCAATTTTATGGTGGAAAAGGATGATGGTGTCTACCAACTGACGAAATATACGCAAACACATTTGACGAATATTGAACAGCTACGTGAAAAAATGGATCTATATTCAGAAGAAGAAGCAATCCAAACGCTTTATGTGAATAATAAGATTCCTAGTTCTTCAAAAATTTTATGGCGTCAACTTGCTTATTCTTGTATCGTAAAGGTTCGAGAAAAAAATGTGTACGTTCCAATTTGGTATGTGGCTATTGAAACAAGTGATAAAAGTGTTCAAATTGAATCCGTTAATGCATTCAGTAACACCATTGTGACAAATAATGTGGTTCCAAAAGTGGAAGATAATTAAAAAAGTAGGTATAATGAAAAAAGTTTACAGTGTGAAGAAGGGAAGTAATAAATAAATGGTCCAAGAAAAACCAGCTTTTAAAATCAGTATCCTTGCGAGTGGGAGTTCAGGAAACTCACTTTATTTGGAAAGTGAGAAGAAACGACTATTGGTGGATGCAGGTCTTAGCGGGAAAAAAATTACTTCCTTGATGGCTCAAATTGATCGTAAACCTGAAGACTTAGATGGTATTCTTGTGACGCATGAACATCGAGATCACATTCATGGTGTAGGTGTACTGGCACGGAAATACCATTTAGACGTGTATGCCAATGAAAAAACGTGGGAAGCAATGTCGCCGTTGATCGGTAATGTACCCGTCGAGCAAAAACATTTATTTGAAATGGGAAAAGTCCAAACTTTTGGAGATGTCGATATTGAAAGTTTTGGTGTTTCGCATGATGCGGCTGCGCCACAGTTTTATCGTATCTACAAAGAAAATCGTTCTTTCGTGATGTTAACGGATACTGGTTACTGTAGTGATTATATGCGTGGGGTTATTGAAAACGCAGATGGTTATCTGATGGAAAGTAATCATGACTTGGAAATGTTGCGGATGGGTTCGTATCCGTGGAATTTAAAACAACGAATTTTAGGAGATCGTGGTCATTTATCAAATGAAGATGGTGCATTAGTGATGACTGATGTGATTGGTAATCGAACGAAACGTATTTATTTAGGTCACTTGAGTAAGGAAAATAACTTGAAAGAGCTAGCTCATTTGACGATGGAAAACATATTAAAAGAAAAAGATTTCGGTGTGGGGTCTGATTTTGATGTGTACGATACGGATCCAGATCAAGCAACGGAATTGTTTTCAATCTAACAAATTGTTCCAAAAATATCATAAAAAATCCCAACAGTTTGATTAAACTATTGGGATTTTTTATTTACTTTATTGACTTACAACACTAATATGCTCGTTTTCATGCTTATCTGCTAAGACCTCATCAATTAAAGCAATGGCATAGTCCGCCATACTGATAACACTTTCTCCATGTGCATTGTTGTGAAGAAAGTCGTCATTTAATTGATATTTTCCAGTTCGTTCGCCAGTTGGATTGAAGAACGCAGCCGGACTGATATAGGTCCAACGAAGTCCCTTTGTGTTTTTTAAATGAGTAAGCGCTTGTGACATATGGAAAGCTGTTGGATAAAAAGGCGCGTCTTTTGGTACTTGGTCAATCATCCGAGTTGTTTTTTCTGGGTCAGTAAATAGAGAAGACGCACCGCCAACGACAAGTAACCGAGTCGAAGTATTCGTTAAAATTTTTGTTAAATGAGCAAGCGACGTTTGATGCATTTCTTCCTTGCCTGCGGGTGCGTTGAATGCATCAATAACAATGTCAAAAGAAGCAAGGTCTTCAGTCGCCAAATCGTATAAATCTTTTTCAATAAATGGAACAGCTACTGTTAGTTTTTTGGCATTTCTGACAACGGCTGTAACATCGAGCTGACGAGCAAGGGCCTCCTTTAAAATCAATGAACCTGCGTGACCAGTTGCACCAATAATTGCTATTTTCATCAAAAAACCTCCTATCATTTCCTTTATTGTATGAAGTTATGTGAGTAGGGTCAAAGAATTGGTTTTTTCTGGAAGAATTCAGTGCCAGACTTTCTTTTATATTTATTGCTCTGTTATAATTAAAAGATAATGAGGGGAGGGAAAACAGTGTTTGAATCAGAAAAAATAAAGCAGTTAAATGAACTAGAAATGATTGTTTATAATTATTTGATTGCCAATTTAGAGGAAGTTTCAAGAATGACGATTCGTCAATTATCAGATGCGTGTCATGTGTCGACCACGACGATTTTACGTTGTTGTAACAAATTAGGTTTACAAGGTTTTTCCGAGTTGAAATTTGCAATCAAAAATTATCAGACACAAGCGAAGCAGCAAATGTTTGAACAATTTTATGATGCAACTGTTCAAGTGGATTCTTTTTTGAAAAAAGTCAACAATGAAAGCTATCGAATCGTTTTGGAACAAGCAGTACAAATGATTGTAGAAGCTCGTCATGTTGCTTTTTCTGGAATTGGTACAAGTGGTGTCCTGGGATTATATGGCAGCCGCTACTTTATCAATTTAGGATTGAATGCATATAGTATCACTGATCCATTCGCCCCAGTTCCTTCTCGTGGTTTAGAAAGTACATTAGCGATTATTTTGTCCGTATCAGGTGAGACGTCTGAAATGATCGAAAAAACAGAAGCTTTTAAGCGTTATGGTGCGAAAGTCTTGAGTATTACCAATGACGAAACGTCAACGATTGCTCGTTTGGCAGACTACAATTTGTCTTATTATATGCCAGAAACAAGAGGAAAAGAGGAGTCACTGAATCTTACGACACAAGTCCCAGTGGTGACCTTATTAGAAATGTTAGCGCAAAAAGCGAGTCAAGAAATGGAAAGAGCACATTAGCCTGTTTTTTTTGTTGGAACATGTTCCTGCATACGGCTGAGCTCTTTTTTTCTTTGGCAAGGTTAGTTATAGTTATATATGTAAACGGATACAAAGCGAAAGAAAGGAGTATAGAAAAGGATTTATTGGATGAAGTGCACTTATTTTTTATTGGATGATTTTTTTAATTTACTTGGATAAGGAGAGATGTATTATGAACGAATGGATTAATGAGAAAGTTTTACCTCCGGTTTTAAAATTTGTTAATACAAAGCCTATTACTGCTTTGCGTAATGGGATGTTATATACAATGCCTTTCACCATTGTTGGTTCGGTTTTTCTATTACTAGCGAACTTCCCAGTTACAGCCGTTTCAGAATGGGTCAATAATTCTGGTCTTGCTGTTTACTTTAATCAAGCGTATGGTGCTTCATTTGCGATCATGGCAATTTTTGCAGTAGTTGGGATTGCTTATTCTTACGTTAAAGACGAAGGATTTGAAGGATTGCCAGCAGGAATGATTGCATTAGTTATCTTTTTATTAACAATGCGTTCAGATGTGACGGATGCAGAATCTGGTGTTGTAATTGGGAACGTAATTGATAAAGCTTGGACTGGTGGTCAAGGAATGATCAGTGCAATCTTGGTGGGATTATTTGTTGGATGGGGCTACACTTGGTTCCTAAAAAGAGATATTCGAATCAAATTGCCTGAGCAAGTGCCCGATAATGTGGCTAACTCATTTACTGCATTGATTCCAGCAGCTGTGTTGATCACTTTTGCAATGCTTGTATATATTTTCTTTGATGCAGTCTTCAGCACAACAATGATTCAATGGATTTACGAAGTAATCCAAAGCCCAATGCAAGGTGTAACTGATTCACTTGGTGGTGCATTGATGCTTGGTTTCTTAGTTCCATTCTTATGGTTCTTTGGGGTACATGGTTCAACGATTGTCGGCGGGATCATGGGACCAATCTTACAAGCAAATTCATTAGCAAACACAGAGATTCTTGAGTCTGGTAAAGCATTGACTGTTGCGAATGGTGGACATATCGTTACACAACAATTTTTAGATCAATTTATGACAGTCACAGGTGCTGGAATGACAATTGGTGTCGTGATGTTCATGGTTTTCTTTGCAAAATCAGCGCAGTTCAAACAACTTGGTCGTTTATCTTTAGCACCAGCTATCTTTAACATTAACGAACCAATTATTTTTGCAACACCGATTGTAATGAACCCGATTATGGCCATTCCATTTATTGCAACGCCAGTTGTTTCTGGCGTGATCACTTACTTTGCTTTGTATACAGGACTAGTTCCGTTATTCACAGCTGTACAAGTACCATGGACAACACCACCAATTATCTCAGGCTTTTTAGTAGGTGGCTGGCAAGCAGCATTGTTACAAACATTTGTTTTAGCAGTTGGTTTCTTTATCTATCTACCATTTGTGAAGAAAATCGATGCAATGAATTATGCACAAGAAAATGATCTTTCTTTTGAGGAAGCAGATCAATTAGAAGAGTCACAAGTTTTATAAACGATTTTACAAATTAACAAGAAATGAGTCGATCGTATGAGCGTATTGAGAAAAGATTTTTTATGGGGCGGTGCAGTAGCAGCCCATCAATTAGAAGGTGGTTGGCAAGAAGGAGGCAAAGGTGTTAGTGTTGCTGATGTCATGACTGCTGGAAAAAATGGTGTAGCAAGAGAAATTACAGATGGTGTGATTGAAGGCAAATATTATCCTAATCATGAGGCAATTGATTTTTATCACCACTATAAGGAAGATGTGCGTTTGTTTGCGGAATTAGGATTGAATTGTTTTCGAACATCCATTGCTTGGAGCAGAATTTTTCCAAAAGGTGACGAATTAGAACCAAATGAAACAGGATTACAATTTTATGATGACCTATTCGATGAATGTTTAAAGTATGGAATTGAACCAGTTATCACACTTTCTCATTTTGAAATGCCGTATCATTTGGTGAAAAAATATGGGGGCTGGCGAAATCGAAAAATGATTGAGTTTTTTACTCGATTTGCGGAAACTTGTTTCACCCGTTATCAAGAGAAAGTGAAATACTGGATGACCTTTAATGAAATCAACAATCAAGCAAATTTCCATGAAGATTTCGCACCATTTACTAATTCTGGTATTCGTTATGAAGAAGGCGAAGATCGCGAAGCAATCATGTATCAGGCTGCACATTATGAATTAGTAGCAAGTGCGCAGGCAGTGGAGATTGGTCATCGAATCAATCCAAACTTTGAAATTGGGTGTATGATTGCCATGGTTCCAATCTATAGTTACTCATGTAGTCCCAATGATATGATGGCAGCAACAGTTGCAATGCAAAGACGCTATTGGTTTACTGATGTGCATTGCAAAGGTCATTACCCAAGTTATATGGATGCATACTTCAAACGAAAAGGATTTGACTTAGATCGAACAGCAGAAGATGCCCATATTTTAAAGGCAGGATGTGTCGACTATATTGGCTTTAGTTACTACATGTCGTTTGCAATCAAAGATCATGGAAAAGCACCAACTTTTGATTATGATGAAGCAGCAGATTTAGTAGAAAATCCTTACGTGAAAGCATCTGATTGGGGTTGGCAAATTGATCCTATGGGCTTACGCTACGCAATGAACTGGTTCAATGAACGTTACGAAAAACCATTATTTATTGTGGAAAATGGATTTGGCGCGATCGATGAGATTGGGGAAAGCGGACAAGTTGAAGATGATTATCGTATTGAGTATTTACAAGAACATATTGCTTCAATGAAAGACGCTGTTGAATATGACGGTATTGATTTAATGGGCTATACGCCATGGGGATTCATTGACTTGGTTTCGGCTGGAACAGGAGAAATGAAAAAACGTTATGGCTTTATCTATGTTGATAAGGACAACGAAGGAAATGGGACATTGGCAAGAAGCAAGAAAAAATCGTTTGATTGGTATAAGGAAGTTATTGCTACGAACGGTGAAACATTAAGCTAAAAAAAACTGCGACAAAATCTCAAATGATTTTGTCGCAGTTTTTAATTGAAGGTGAAAATTATTTTTGGATCAACAACTGTACAACGATAACTAATGTATTCATACCAACGTGTGTGATCATCGAAGTCCAAATTCGACCAGTTGATTTATACAATAAACTAAAGAAGAAACCCAAAAAAAAGTAAACTAATAGATGTCCATCTGCATGTGCAACGGCAAAAAGTAGAGAACTGATTACAGCGCCTACCCAAAAATTAGAGTAGTGACTAATAAGACCTAGAATGCTACGACGAAAAACAAGTTCTTCCATAATTGGGCCACCAATAGTCGTTGCTAAAATAAAGGCAGGTGCTTTTAAAATCATCTGGATGATATTTTGCGTATTTTCAGATGGAGCGCTTTGACCAAATAAAAAAGTTTCTATTCTGACAGCTACACCTTGTAAAAGGATCGCTATCAAAATACCACCTAATCCAAGCAAAATGATTTCAGGAACACTTGCTTTGGGTACATCTGCTTCTATCGTTAAAGGTTCTTTTTGCTTAAAATACAGAAATAGTAGAATCAAAGCTCCTAGTAAATACGTGATCGTTGTCGCTGAAATCAAACCAGTCGAAGTAGTAACAATACCAGTAATGCTCAAAAGTACAGGGGAAACAAAAACTAAACCGTAGCAAAAAATGCTTAGTAGACTATATTTTTTTAATGACATAAAATTCCTCCTTGCAGGCTCTTATAAAAGATGGCTTACCTGTGTTAGTAGTCAAGATTTATTGGTAATTATACCATACGAAAGTTGTTCGCCGATGAAAATAAAAAATCAGATTTCTTTGATTTAAAAAGCTTGCAAAAAAGGAGCAGAATGAGTATTATTAAAAATGTAGGTTAGCACTCGATGAGTAAGAGTGCTAACAGAACTAAAAATCGTGTTATCGGAGGGATTTATCGTGTTAAAACCATTAGGTGACCGTGTCATCATCGAAGTCGCAAAAGAAGAAGAAAAAACTGTGGGAGGAATCGTCTTAGCTTCCTCTGCAAAAGAAAAACCACAAACTGGTAGAATCGTTGCGGTTGGTGAAGGCCGTTTATTAGAAAACGGTGAAAAAGTTCCTGCCGCTGTTAAAGAAGGCGATCAAGTAATGTTTGAAAAGTATGCCGGAACAGAAGTGAAATTTGAAGGCAAAGAATATTTGATCGTTTCTGGCAAAGATATTATGGCGATCGTTGAGTAAAGTTAGATAAATAAAATTTATTATTGAGGTGAAACCAATCATGGCAAAAGAATTGAAATTCGCAGAAGACGCACGCGCAGCAATGCTTCGTGGCGTAGATAAATTAGCTGATACAGTAAAAGTTACTTTAGGGCCAAAAGGTCGTAATGTTGTTTTAGAAAAATCTTATGGTTCTCCATTGATTACTAATGATGGGGTAACAATTGCAAAAGAAATTGAATTAGAAGATCATTTTGAAAACATGGGTGCAAAATTAGTTTCTGAAGTTGCTTCAAAAACGAATGATATTGCAGGTGACGGTACAACTACTGCTACTGTTTTAACACAAGCAATCGTTAGAGAAGGTTTGAAAAACGTAACTGCTGGTGCTAATCCTTTAGGTATTCGCCGAGGAATTGAATTAGCTACAAAAGCAGCAGTAGAAGAATTACACAATATTTCTACAGTTGTTGATTCAAAAGAAGCAATCGCACAAGTTGCTGCTGTTTCTTCTGGTTCAGAACAAGTGGGTCATTTGATTGCAGATGCAATGGAAAAAGTCGGTAACGACGGGGTAATCACAATTGAAGAATCAAAAGGAATCGAAACAGAATTAGATGTTGTTGAAGGAATGCAATTTGACCGTGGGTATTTATCACAATACATGGTCACTGATAATGACAAAATGGAAGCTGTTTTAGATAATCCTTATATCTTGATCACAGATAAAAAAATCTCAAATATTCAAGATATCTTACCTTTATTAGAACAAATTTTACAACAATCTCGTCCATTATTGATCATTGCAGATGACGTAGATGGCGAAGCATTACCAACATTAGTCTTGAACAAAATTCGTGGAACATTTAATGTAGTTGCTGTCAAAGCACCAGGATTTGGCGACCGTCGTAAAGCAATGCTTGAAGATATCGCTATTTTGACAGGTGGTACAGTGATCACTGATGACTTAGGTCTAGAATTGAAAGATGCAACGGTTGATAACTTAGGAAATGCTTCAAAAGTCGTTGTTGATAAAGATAATACAACAATCGTTGAAGGTTCTGGCGATAAAACAGCAATTGATGCACGTGTTCAATTGATCAAAAACCAAATTGCTGAAACAACTTCTGATTTCGATCGTGAAAAATTACAAGAACGTTTAGCTAAATTAGCTGGTGGTGTTGCAGTTGTCAAAGTTGGTGCGGCGACTGAAACTGAGCTAAAAGAATTGAAATTACGTATTGAGGATGCGCTAAATGCTACTCGTGCTGCCGTAGAAGAAGGCATGGTATCTGGTGGTGGTACTGCATTAGTGAATGTCATTGGTAAAGTTTCTGAAGTAGAAGCTCAAGGTGACGTAGCAACAGGGATTAAAATCGTTGTTCGTGCATTAGAAGAACCAATTCGTCAAATCGCTGAAAATGCTGGATATGAAGGCTCAGTAATCGTTGACAAATTGAAAAATGTTGAACTTGGTACTGGATTCAATGCAGCAACAGGCGAATGGGTAAACATGGTGGAAGCCGGTATCGTTGACCCAACGAAAGTAACACGTTCTGCATTGCAAAATGCTGCTTCCGTTTCAGCGTTGTTATTAACAACTGAAGCAGTTGTTGCGGATAAACCAGAACCAGCTGCTCCTGCTGCTCCAGCGATGGATCCATCAATGATGGGCGGTATGATGTAGTAATCTAACATATATAAAAGAGAGCTGTATGGTTACAGCTCTCTTTTATTGAATGAGGTATCTACAGATAAAGAACAATCATCTAAATAAAAAAGAAGACAGTTGACGAATTCATCCGTCAACTGTCTTCTTTTTTGTTATCAAAACGTTTTGCTTGCTCTGGGACGCGTTTCATAAATTATACTCGAACTATCAAGAAGGAGGGCTTACCTATGCATACTTATGTGAAAATTTTGGGAACATCAAGCACTTGTTTTTACGCGTTGGTAGATTGTCGTGAAAATAAATTAGTTTTAAAAAGTTTTCAAGGCCTGAATAAACCAGTGATAGAAAAAATTGATATCAGCGAGTTAACCAATTTAACCAAAGATACCTTTTGGGGCGGACAACGAATTAGTTTTTATTATCAAGAAAAGTTGTATCAATTTTATGAATGTGGGCCAGCTGTGATAGACTATCTACAAGAAAAACTTTTCGTTTAAGGTAGGTGGATTGACATCGTGGCAACTATTCGAGATATTGCACGTTTGACAGGCTATTCCGTTTCGACTATTTCTCGAGTTATTAATGAACACCCTTATGTGGATGAAAAGAAACGTGCAGAAATTTTAGCGGTTATGAAGGAACTAGATTATATTCCTAATGCAAATGCACGAACATTAAGTTATGGGGAAACGAAAAATTTGGGCGTCATTTTGCCCTATACTAATCACCCCTACTTTGATCAGCTGATTAGCGGAATCACTGAGGCAGCCTTTGATTCCAATTATAAAGTCACTTTATTACCAACAAATTATCAAATAAATCGTGAGAAAGCGTATCTCGAAGAATTTGCAGCAAAAAGATTTGATGGCCTAGTTGTAACATCACGTGCTAATTCATTAGAAACACTGAAGGCATATCAAAAATATGGTCCTATTATTTTTTGTGAAGAAATCAAAGATGAAAAGTCAAGTTGCGTATTTATCGATCGGGAGCAGTCGATTACAGAAGCATTGGATTATTTACAAAAAGTTGGTGTCAAAAAATTGGGTGTTACTTTAGGAAGGAGTAGCCGAATCAGTTTCAATTCTAAAATCACCTTACAATTATGTCGGAAACTCTATCCAAATTTTGAAGAAGAAATGGTTATCTGGGACTGTATTGGGTTGGAAGATGGAATCAAGGCGGGGACCTTTTTTAATGAGCATCCAGTAGACGGTATTTTTACAAATGCAGATATGGTTGCAGCTGGTATCCTCAAAGCATTTCCTAAAGGAAGAGCACCTAAATTAGTTGGCAGAGATAATCTGTATGTGAGTGAGCTATTGAACTTTTCCACCATTGACCATCACTTGAAAAAGTGTGGGGAAATGGCATTTTACTTATTCTTGAAAAAGAAACCTGAACAAATCAAGATTCCATATGAATTTATTCAAAGATAAAGATAATTGGAACGAACTAATAGAAAAAATGATTAGTGATTTTAAGAGATCTGGTTATAAAATAATAAAAAAGACTGGAATAGCTTTATGTGATGCCACAAAAAGTTCGATTTTCAAATGGAACTTTTGATGGACACTTGAGTAGGCTATCCCAGTTTTTTTCTTCGGATAAATCAAAACAGAATGGAATGAAATAATCCATTCATTTTTTCCTAGAACGGATAAAGGATCAAAAAGTAATCATTATTTATTCGTATAATATTGAATGATTTCATTCAATGCTTTGGTTGCACCATTCCCACTGCGATCATCATAATAAGCGGTAAAGCGCTCATCTGCTAGATACATTTGTCCCAAGCCCTGGTGAGCTTGTGGTGTATAAGTAGACCAACTAAATGCTAACCATTCTTTGTGCGCGTCAAAAATGGCCTTCGCTAGTGGTTGATCTAGTTCCGGCTGTGTAAGATAAGTTGCTAAATCTGTTAAAAGCTGTTCTTCAATTACCTGCATTTCTTGAAATTGTTGCTCAGTCATATTTGCCCATTTTTGATTGGCTTCCTCAACTGTTTTTTCGCCATATTTTTCTCGGATCTCTTGTCCAAATTGTTCTTCATTTTCGCTGATTTTTTGTTGTTTAAATCCTTCGAATTTTTCTTGGTCTGACATGGTTATTCCTCCTTCGTAACTAGTAAGTGTTTTTTGAACAGTTGTCAAAAGGGCGTCGATTTGTGCACGTTTCTTTAATAGCAGTTGCTGATGGTTACGTAATGCTTGCTGTTGATCAAAGTCTGGTTGGTTTAGTAATTCCTGAATTTGTTCAAGTTTGAACTCAAGTGAGCGATAAAATAAAATCTGTTGGAGCCGATCAATCTCTTTTGCACCATAGATGCGATAACCAGAAGAGTTGATCTTAGCTGGTTTAAGCAATCCAATTTCATCATAGAAACGTAATGTTCGGGGACTGACACCGGATAACTCTGCTATTTTTTTAATTGTATATTCCATTTTTTCCTCCTGACAATTGCTAGAATACTCCCTCACGTAACGAGAAGGTCAAGGAAAAATTTCAAAATCCTATTAAAAATTATGTTATACTATTTTATAAGAAAAGGAAAAGGAGAAATCAATGAACATTGTTTTTTCAGATATTGATGGTACGTTTCAAGAGCTAGGAAAAGAAATCCCATCGATTAATCGCGAAGCCATTCAAGCATTGCAAGCAAAGGGAGATCATTTCGTTTTTGTCACAGGACGAGGATATGACTTAGTCAAGCAAATGAATGATGAGTTGTTAATTGATTGTGATGTTATTTTTGGAAATGGTGCAGGCATTAAAAAAGTAGGTGAGCCTGAGCGTTACACTAGCACCCTAACGCACCAAGAAACAAAAGAAGTGATTCAAATTTTAGAAAAGCAAGAAATTTTATACTTTGTTCATACAGATCGTGGTGTGGTGATACGCCCAACAAAAGAATACACGAAACAGCTAAGTGCGCTGCGAGAATCATTAGAAAAACTTGGAGAACAAGGTAAACGAATCATGGATTATAAAGAACAATATTTTGAAAACGATTGCGTACATACGGAAGATATTGCAAAATATCTTTCCGAAAGACCTGAAACAGTCGTGGTCAAAATCGAATTGATGGAAGCAGATGACGAGCGTCACGAAGTGATTCGATCTTCTTTACAAGAAACAGAGTTACTTGTATTCCATTCATTTATAAAGACCTTAGAAATTGTGCATCCTAATAGTACAAAAGGAAGTGCTATCACCAATTATTTATCAGACTATCCATTAGCGACCAGCTATGGTATTGGGGACGGAGAAAATGACTTAGCTATGTTAGCTGTTGTTGATGTGCCTGTTGCTGTGGAAAACGCTGCAAGGAATGTAAAAGAAAATAGTCATATGATTGCACCAAGTTGTAGTGAAGGTGGCGTCGGTCAGTTTATTTTTGAACATGTTCTATAAGTAAAAAGAAAAAGAGGGATGAGATGAAATTAGTTGAAACACCAATCAATAGTAATCTAAATATCAAGACATTTTACCCAAAAATAGTGAATTTCTTTTTTGGAGATCAAACAATCAACTATTACAAATTCTACGCACTAGATCGTACACAAATTTTATATGTAGATACATACGATAAGATTCAGTTGGTGATGATTAATACGAAAAAGAAGATCACAAAACAAGAAATCGACTATGCTATTCGCCGAATTTTGAAAGTAGCACGGGAAGAGGTATCTGTTCATGTCGGAGTCAAACAAGAATTGGAAAGGGCCGGCCTCCAATTCAAACGTCCAAATAAAGATATTGTGATCATCGAACAAAACGTAGCCAATATATAATAAAAAAACTTCTCAGTAAAAAACTGAGAAGTTTTTTTATTTTTGAATAATTTCTTTCCAAAAATGAAAATATTGTTCAGCTAAGCAAATCGTTGAAATCTGTTCCCATTGGATAAAATGCTCATCAATATAGAAGCCATCAGGTGTGATGGTTGGTTGAACAAATCCTTCTGCATAACTATGATCCAAGCGCTCAACGATAATCTTTTGCTTTGCGATATAAGCAGTGATAATAACTGTTTCAAAGTGTTGTGTGATTGTACGCATACCGGCCTCCTTAATCGATACTGTCTAAATAGAGTGCACGAATAAATGAATTAATAACAAAATGAATTGAAATCTTTTACAAATCAATTAGAACATACGTTCGTATCTCTGTCAATCCATTCATAGAAGAAAAAATGAAAATGATTGAAGAATATAAAATTGATATTTTCGGAAAAAAATCAAGTTTGCTTTTCCTATTTCGTTTTTTTGATATAATGGTTAGGAAATGAAAAATCGCCAAGAGGAGTATTAAACAGATGAATAAAATTTACCCAGATGACAGTTTGACGCTACACACTGATTTGTACCAAATCAATATGATGCAGACATACTGGGAATTAGGTCGCGCAGATTTACATGCCGTTTTTGAATGTTACTTTCGAGAAATGCCTTTTAACCATGGTTATGCTGTCTTTGCTGGTCTGGAACGTTTGGTTCAGTATTTAGAAAACTTAACTTTCAGCGAATCAGATATTGATTATTTACGAGAAGAGGGTAACTACCCAGAAGACTTCCTTATTTATTTAAAAGAATTTGAATTTAAAGCAACTGTTCGTTCAATGCTTGAAGGCGAAATCGTCTTTAACAATGAACCACTTATTCAAGTAGAAGGACCACTAGCACATTGTCAATTGGTTGAAACAGCGCTACTGAATATGGTCAATTTTCAAACATTGATTGCTACGAAAGCAGCCCGAATCAAATCCGTTATTGGTGATGATCCACTATTGGAGTTTGGGACAAGGCGTGCGCAAGAACTGGATGCAGCAGTTTGGGGAACACGTGCGGCCTTCATTGGTGGTGCCGATGCGACAAGTAATGTGCGTGCTGGGAAAATTTTTGGTATTCCTGCGAGTGGAACGCATGCTCATTCATTGGTTCAATCCTATGGAAACGATTATGATGCCTTCATGGCTTACGCAAAAACACATAAAGACTGTGTCTTTTTAGTTGATACGTATAATACATTGAAGTCAGGTGTGCCAAGTGCGATTCGAGTAGCAAAAGAAATGGGCGATAAAATCAATTTTCAAGGTGTTCGAATCGATAGTGGTGATATGGCATATATTTCAAAACGTGTACGTGAACAGTTAGATGCGGCAGGATTTACAGATGCAAAAATCTATGCTTCTAACGATTTAGATGAAGCAACAATTCTAAATTTAAAAATGCAAAAGGCTAAAATTGATGTTTGGGGTGTTGGCACTAAGTTGATTACAGCTTATGATCAACCGGCATTAGGAGCGGTGTTCAAATTAGTATCGATTGAAAACGAAGAGGGAAAAATGATCGATACCATCAAATTATCTAGCAACGCAGAAAAAGTAACAACGCCAGGGAAAAAGCAAGTTTGGCGTATCACACGGAACTTTGATGGGAAATCTGAAGGTGACTATGTCACATTGTGGAATGAAGATCCTCGTAAGGAAGAAGAAATCTTCATGTTCCATCCTGTTCACACGTTTATCAATAAAACGGTACGCGATTTTTCTGCGCGTCCGATGTTACAAGATATTTTCGTTGAAGGTAAGTTAGTCTATTCATTGCCAAGTTTAAATGAAATCAAAGAGTATGCACGTGAAAATCTGGATTCTCTATGGGAAGAGTATAAACGTGATTTGAACCCACAAAAATATCCAGTCGATCTATCAACAGAATGCTGGAATCATAAGATGTCTATTATGGAACGAATGAAAAAAAGCGTTGCTGAGCTACACAATGAAGCATGAGTAAAATCGCTGAGGGGGAAAAAACATGAGTTTACAACAAGAAATCATCAAAGAATTAGGCGTGAAACCTGTCATTGATGCGCAAGTAGAAATTCGTCGAAGTGTGGATTTCTTGAAAGACTACTTGAAAAAATATCCATTTATCAAAACATTTGTTTTAGGGATCAGTGGCGGACAAGATTCAACTTTAGCTGGCCGTCTGGCACAATTAGCAATGTCTGAAATGCGTGAAGAAACACAGGATGACAGTTATCAATTTGTTGCTGTTCGCTTACCTTATGGCGAACAAGCGGATGAAGAAGATGCAAAAGCTGCATTGGATTTTATTCAGCCTGATGTGAGTTTACGTGTTGATATCAAACCAGCCGTGGATGCACAAGTTTCTTCATTAGTTGAAGCAGGTATCGAAATCAGTGATTTTAACAAAGGCAATATCAAAGCACGTCAACGAATGATTACCCAATATGGCATTGCTGGTGCAAAATTTGGTGCCGTCTTAGGGACAGACCATGCAGCAGAAAATATTACAGGATTCTTTACAAAATTTGGTGATGGTGGGGCGGACATCTTGCCACTTTTTCGTTTGAATAAACGACAAGGAAAAACCCTCTTAAAAGAATTGGGCGCCCCAACCGAATTGTACACTAAAATCCCAACAGCTGACTTGGAAGATGGTAAACCATTGATTGCGGATGAAGTTGCTTTAGGTATCACTTATGATCAAATTGATGATTATTTAGAAGGAAAAGAAATTCCTGAACATGCGCAAGAAACCCTTGAAGCTTGGTGGAACAAAACCAAACATAAACGTCATCTACCAATCACAGTTTTCGATGACTTTTGGAAGTAAAGGCTTTGAAGAAGTCTGAGAATTTAAAAATTCTCAGACTTCTTTTTTGTTTCGAGCAAGTCATATTTTGCAAGTCCCGATAAAGAAATACAAAGAATAGCGGAAAACGTTATAATAAAAGGAGAAATCAAAAAAAATGAGAAATATGTTTCGAAGAAGTTTTCAATTATTAGCAAGGAATGCCAATTATAAAATTGAAAAAATAATCATTTAGTAGGTGAAGAAAAATGACACAAAAAATCAAACTAGTAATGAGTGATATTGACGGAACGATTTTAACTAGCCAACACAAAATTGATGACGAATTAGCTGTTCGTTTGAAACAGCTCAAAACTAAAAAGATTCCTTTTGTCTTGGCATCTGCCAGATCACCTAAGGGAATGCAGGCCATTGCTAAGAAATTGGAAATCACTGAATACCCAATGGCTTGTTACAATGGTGCCTTGATTGTTCGAGAGGTAGAAAATGATCAATTTCAACAAATTTTTAGTCAAGAATTGAATATAGAAGAAACGCTTCAGCTCATTGGACTATTAACAAAACAATTCAAAGACATCTCAATTAGTTTATATTCAGGAAGTGACTGGTATGTAGAGGCAGTGGATGAATGGGTAGCACAAGAAGCTGCCATCACGAAACTGGAACCAATTGTAGCCAGTCTTACCCAACTACTTTTAGAACAAAAGCTACCTGTGCATAAACTATTATTGATAGGGGCAACGCCAGAAATTAAGAAATTAAAAAAAGTTTGTGAAACATTAAATCTGGAAACTAGTTCGTTTTATTTATCAAAGAAAAATTATCTTGAAGTTACCCACTATGAGGTATCGAAAGAAAAAGCGTTAACGACTGTGGCAGATTACTATCAAATTCCTTTGGAAAGTACGATGGCAATTGGGGATAATTTTAACGATTTGCCTATGATCAAATTATCTGGACTGGGTGTGGCAATGGGCAATGCACCAGAAGAAGTGATTAAAGAAGCAAATCTCCAAACTTTGACCAATGATGAAAATGGTGTGTCAAAAGCATTGTTGAATCAGATTCTTTTGAAAGAAAGTTGATTGTATTTCTTTATGAAGGAGACAAACTGTTCTACTTAGAAAACGAATGGAATAACGACGGATGGTTAGTAGAAGTTAATTCTTGTCTAAATTTCGGTAATCAGAGATACTGATAAAAAGGAGGCGTTTTTATGTACCGAATTTCGTTCGTTGATGAGATTGCAGAGGAACAGTTGAAACAATTAGAAGGACCATTTTTTGAACGTACGAAGAAACAAAACGCGCATGGCTTGCTCGTAAGAAGCTCTGTCGTTGAAGAAGACTGGATAAGTCCAGAATTGCTAGCAATTTCAAGAGCTGGTGTGGGTGTCAACACGATTCAGGTACAAAAAGCTACTGAAAATGGCACGATCGTGATGAATACTCCTGGTGTGAATGCAAATGCAGTTAAAGAATTAGTCCTAAGCTGTTTGTTTCTGTCTGTTCGCCCGGTTACCAAAGCAAGCGAGATGGTTCAAAAATTAGAGGGAGAAAATTTATTAGAACAAGCAGAAGCAAATCGAAAACCGTTTGTTGGTCAAGAATTGCAAGGCAAGGTGATTGGTTTACTGGGATTGGGTTCAATCGGAAGAGAAGTTGCTCGAGTCTGTTATGAATTAGGCATGGAAGTTTTGGGCTATGCTAGAAGAGACCATGAGTTAGACTATGTAGAACAATTACCCTTGCCTGATATTTTACGCCTATCTGATTTCGTCGTGATTATGTTGCCTTCAACACCGGACACAAACGGTTTGTTGGGGGAAGAACAGTTATCTTTAATGAAAGAAGAAGCTGTTCTGATTAATGTTGGACGAAGTGAAATTGTGGATAACACAGCACTTTTACAAGTTATTGAGAATGGAAAACTGGCAAAATACATAACAGATTTTCCAGCACAAGAATTTTTAGGAAATGAAAAAATCATGATGCTTCCGCATATGGGTGGGTCCACACAAGAAGCTTTAGCGGATAGCAGTCGCGAAGCTATTCGGGCACTACGAAACTATTTGCTATTTGGAACAGTTCGTTCATCCGTTAATTTTCCAACTGTGCGAATGATTTTTCGTGCGCCCTATCGTTTTACAATTTTCTATCAAAAAAGACAAGGTATCTTATCTGAAGTTTTTAAGATCTTAGAGGAGAATGTCTTGCCAATTGGTAATATGACGCGTAATCAAAAAGAGGAGTACGTCTATACACTTATAGACATTGAGAGTACAGATGTCCAAAATTTATTAGAAGCTAAACGTCAGTTGGAAACAATTGCAGATGTCAAACGCGTGCGTTTATTAGCTCACCCACAAGTGTAATCGAGTTATTTTTATTTTCTTAATTAGCCAGTGACTGCTTTACATTCAAATTTGATGCTACTAAAATAAGAGAGTGAGTCAAATTTAAATTAGTCGTTTAAGCTTGTAAAGTAGACGATGAAGGAGCAATTAATTGAAGAAAAGAATAAGTGATCTTTCACTCAAACAAAAAAGTATCATTCGAATTAGTTTGACTACGATTGGTGTGATTATTTTAGTTGTCTTGAGTAATTTGTTTTTACAATGGTGCCAAAATGATTTGTCTTATGACTTAGCATTGAAATTTGCGTTTTCTTGGCATACAGAAAAGTTTATTTTAGCTTGTTTGGTTTTACTCGTTTTTCTAGCCTTTCTAAGTAGCGTTGCCGGTTCGGTTTTGATTGGTTCTATTTTGTATACAACAATTATCGGGATTTTAGGGATAGCTGACTATTTAAAGATGAGTTATCGACAAGAGCCCATTTATCCCGATGATATCAAAATGATTACTGAACTTGGTTTGTTGAGAGAAATGGCAGGCTCAACGACATTTTTTGTCTTAATGGGGGTTGCTGGCTTAGTAATCATCTTATTTGCTTGGGGGTTATATCGCAGTTTTAAAAAAGGGCGTCGTTTTCAGCTTGTACGAGGAACTGTCTTCGTTCTATCTGTTATTTTGTTGATGTACATCGGTAGTTTTAATAACCCGAATAATCTTTTACGAAAAGCGTATAACAAAACAGCCTTGTGGATTCCTTATAGTCAAAAAATGAATTACTATAATACAGGTTTTATTGGCGGGTTTCTTTACAATCTACAAGTTGAAGCAATGGATGAACCAAAAGGCTATTCCAAAGAAAAAGTAGCAGAAATAACTAAAAATTATCAGAAAATAGCTGATAAAAAAAATCAAACAGTTGATGAAGAACAACCGAACATCGTTTATGTAATGAGTGAAAGCTTTTCTGATCCTAGTCACTTAAACGGAATTGAAGTTTCTGGAAATCCACTGCAAGATTATTATGACATTGCGAATCAAACCTATAGTGGAAAAATGTTATCCCAAAATTATGGGGGTGGGACTGCAAATATTGAATTTGAAGCGTTAACTGGTTTTTCAATGGAACTGTTTAATGCACAATTAACAACTCCATACACGATGTTAGTTCCTAAAATGACAAAATTTCCATCATTGGTGTCCAATTTAGCAGCACAAAATTATCAAACGACAGCAATTCATCCTTATAACACATCAATGTACAAGCGTGAAGATGTGTATAATATTTTGGGATTTGATTCGTTCATTAGTGAAAAAGAGATGAATTACACAGAAAAGCTCCAAAACAATCCTTACATTTCAGATAAAGCAGCATATCAAGAAGTCTTGTCTATTTTAAAACAGCAAGATTCACCACAATTCGTTCATTTAGTGACAATGCAAACACATATGCCTTATGCTGGAAAGTATCCAGATACAACTTACGATGTCCAGGTGAGTGATGGGAGTGATACGAATAATTTAACTAATTATTTGCAAGATGTTGCTTATAGTAGTGAGGCACTGCAAGAATTTGTCGATAATTTACAAGATGTTTCGCGGAGAACTCTAGTTGTTTTTTGGGGAGATCATCTTCCTGGTATTTACTCAGAAGCAATTCGGGGAGCAAACGATGAACAAACTCTACATGAAACACAATTTTTAATGTTCGATAGTGCAGGAAAATTAACGAAGCAAGGTACTCATGATGCAATCAGTAGTCCATTTTATTTTGCCGCTAACTTATTGGAACAAACGAATCAAGCAACGACTGGTTTTTATCAATTATTATTAAATGTGGAGAAAGTTTTACCTGCTTTCGAACGTGGCTTGTATTATCAGAATGGACAATGGCGTAAAGAAGCGGAATTAAATGAGCAACAACAAAAATTATATGAGGACTATCAAATGATTCAGTATGATATCGTTTCTGGTAAACAATATAGCTTACAGGATGGTTTTTTTGAAAAATAGTAGTTGAAGTGAAAGGGAACAAGTCGAGAAATAAACTTGTCAGAAAATAGTAAAAACAGGTACAATAAATGGTAGATAAACGGAGAAAGTAGGGAATTACATGTTACCAAATATTGGTTATTATGTTCAATCAGTTGACAACATTGTGAAACAAACAGAAGAAATTGGTGAGCAGATGCATCCCAAATACGAAATGGTTCGTCAAGCAATTGATGAAAAGAAAGTTGCTGAATTAAATTCAGAACAATTAACAGAAGTTGTTCAATTGTTTGAAGCTGGAACAAAGCAATACCGAGCAATGTTGAAAAAAGTTAGTGCTTTACGTCCTCCAGCAAAAGTTATGGGAATCCACAAAAAATTTGAACGTGCCTATCTTTCTTATGTAGCTGGTTGTGAAGAAATGATTCAAAGTATTGATATCGAAAAAGGAATTGACACGGATTTATTTGAAGCTTCAGAAAAAAAACAAGACCAAGCAACAGATGATATTTCACTAGCAATCCAAAAAATGACTAATCTTTTGATGAAAAAATAAGATAAATTTAAAACTAGAGTTATTTAATCTAAATATAACGTTTTTTTTATGATAAGCGTTACTTACTGCTATATGATAAAAGCACAACCAACAACAACCTTTATTTACTCTCATTGAGTAAGTAGCCTTTTCCACCGAGCCTAACCAACTCGGTGGTTTTTTATGCTCAAAGATTTGCTTCAATTCCGAAGAAGTCATGCTAAAATGCCAATTAGTCGAAAAAAGAAGGTGTGACAAGACTTTTGTCACACCTTCTTAAGGGAGTAATATTAGGGTAGGGAAGATTATTTGTTACTCACTCGTTATCTGTTCGGAGTTAAACGCATTGCGCCACAACCTTCTTTACGGTGTTCCCAAAGCAACTCCTCCAGATAACTTGCATTCACTTCAAAATATGGAAAGCTATTTTGAGTGCTTGCTTGTTATCTGTTCGGAGTTAAACGCATTGCGCCACAACCTTCTTCAGTTTTCAACATTTCTGACATAGTTATCAAAATAAGCTTCTAAATCTTTTTTTATTTGTTGATAGTCTGCCTCTGTGTATTCTTTATCTTCGATTTTCCCCTGAAAAAAAGGAATATTTAAGTCTTCACGCAAACGATCTAACACATCCTGTTGGTTCATGTTCTTCGCTTCTTTCTTCATTTATAATTCTCTTTGAATCCATCTATAAGCTGTGAAAAATAGCAGTTAAATGTTCAAAGTTTTGTTTCATAATAGTCAATTTGCTATAAAGTAAAGCAGTATTAGAATCTTCATTGAAGAAGACTTGCTTGAGCTCAGCATAAAACTGATGAAAAGCATCAAAGAATTTGCTAACTTCTTTGATTTGTAATTCTGGATGTATCTGAGTATATAATCCTGCTGTTTGAGCAAGACTGTACAGCTCGTTGGTAACAACAATTACACGATTTTTTTCATAACGTGGGCTAGTAATTAATTCATATAAGGGAAGACACTTGTTATAAAGTTCAGAAAGATTGTCTAATAGATACTCTTCGGCTGATTTTTGAATCATAAAAATTTCCTCCTTTGAAGAATAGGTTAGTTTTGGTCGAAATAAACGCACACACATTCAGGTGCATAAATATCCTTTTGTAGTAATGTCAACTGACCAGTTTGATCATCACGTGTAAATAAAGTTAAGTTGTCACTATTTTGATTGGCACAAACTAAAAACTTATTTGTTGGATCCAAGGCGAAGTCACGTGGGAAATCTCCTTCTGTTGAAATATTTTGAACAGTTGAAAGCTGTTTACCATTATCAGAAATCTCATAGACTGTGATCGAGTTATGCCCACGGTTAGAAGCATATAAGAAATGACCATCAGCTGAAATTCGGATAGCAGCCCCACCATTTTCACCTTTGAAATCTTCTGGCAAAGTTGAAATCTTTTGTAGTTCTGTAAAAGAACAATCTTCTTGATAAGCAAGGACGCTTACGGTGCTGTCTAATTCACCAAATAAATAAGCAATTGGTTGAATCGGGTGGAACACCAAATGACGAGGACCTGTTCCAGGCTCAGCAACGAAAGTGGCAACTAAGGTTAACTTTCCACTTTCTGCAACGTCATAAGTGTACACTCGGTCAGTTCCAAGGTCACAAACAACTAGGCGTTGATCGGGTGCTAGATCAGTGTAATGGACATGTGCGTGGTCTTGATTTTTGTGTGGTCCAGTTTCTTCTAGATGATAAAGAGATTCGACAGCTTCAATACCACCATTATCTAAAATACGATAAACATTCACTTCACCTTTATGATAATTTGCGCCGTAAACTAGTTGACGTGTTTCATCTACAGCTACATAACAAAGAGGGGCTCCTTCTTCTGTTACCGCATTCAAAAAATGATAATTTGAATCGTATGCGCCTGCGCCACCCAATCCATCAACTGTTGTGACAGTATATAGATTTTTTGCATCACTCTTTGCTAAATAGGTGGGACTTACTTCTTTAGCTACTAAAGATAGTCCAGATAATTCTTTTTTTTCAGTATCAAGATCGATTGTATAAATTCCTTCACTTACTCTACGTGTATAAGTACCCAAAATGATTTTTTCAATCATTTGATTCCCTCCTAAAAAATGAAATTGTTTTCTTTTTTATTTTAGCATACAACTGTTCTTGGCGGATAATGAAAGAGAATATGCTATAATATTTTTGAGCGTAGAAATACGCTATAGGAAGAAAAACACTGTTCATTGTGATAGTAATCAAAGGAGAGATCAAGATGATTCAAGCCAATGTAGTAGAAATTGGACCAGAAGCAATTAATGAAAAAGAACCAATGCTGATTTTATTTAACAACACAGCAACAACTACTTTACGAAACTACTCGATTATCCAAGAATTTTTAAATAAAGAACCCTTTAAGCTAGAATCTGGAAAAAAAATTCGATTTGATGAACAAGAATACACGATCGAACATGTCGGAACGACCGCTAATCAAAATTTAGAAACAGTTGGTCACGTAACGCTAGTGTTTGATGAGCATCAATCGGATAATACGATTGTTAATGGTGTGTATTTGAATCCCTATCAACTTCCAGAAATTCATTTGGGAACACAAATTTATTATCAGTAGGAGGGGCATATGGAGGAAAAAAATAAAAAAGGAAAACCGATTTCCTGGTTTTGGAAATGGTTTTTAAATAACCAAGTAGTAACAGCATTATTGGTTGTTCTACTTTTATTAGTAATCGTTTTTCTTTTTACGAAAGTGTCTTACTTATTTGAACCTGTGTGGCAATTTTTAGCCATCGTTGGGTTACCAATTATTTTAGCAGGCATTTTATATTATTTGATGAATCCTGTAGTAGACTATTTGGAAAAGAAAAAAATTCCTAGAATTTACAGTATTATTGGTTTGTTTGTCGTTGTAGTGGCATTGATTGTTTGGGGAATCGTAGTGATTGTACCAAAAATTCAAGAGCAATCTGTTAGTTTTGCTAGTAATTTTCCACAATATGTCGACACAATTGATGATAAATTAACAGAAATCTTACGCGATCCTTTGTTCAATCAATTTCGTGAACAACTTGAGACTGCGGGAGACAAAATTATCAATTCCGCCGGCGATTTGATTAAGAACCTTTCAAAAACGACTGTTCAGAGTGTTGGAAGTATCGTAGGCGCGGTAGCAACAGTTATTGTTGCAATTATGACGATGCCATTTATCTTATTTTATTTATTAAAAGATGGACGTCAATTAGCACCTTATTTTGTTAAATTTTTACCAACACGTATGAGAAAGCCAACTTTGAAGGTCTTAGGTGAAATGAATGATCAAGTATCTTCTTATATTAGAGGTCAATTGACAGTAGCTTTTGCTGTTGCAATCATGTTTATTATTGGTTTTTCGATTATTGGGTTGGAGTATTCAGTGACATTAGGTATTGTGGCGGGATTTTTAAATCTAATTCCATACCTTGGCTCATTTTTAGCTATGATTCCTGCAATCTTTCTTGGGATCGTAGCAGGACCTCTGATGTTGGTGAAAGTAATTATCGTTTTTATTGTTGAGCAAACGATCGAAGGACGATTGATTTCACCATTAGTTTTAGGTAATCAATTAGCAATTCATCCTGTAACGATTTTATTAGTTTTGCTAACTTCTGGAAAACTGTTTGGAATCGTAGGAGTAATCCTTGGAATACCCGTGTATGCGGCGGCCAAAGTAATCATTACACATATTTTTGAGTGGTACACAACGATTTCTTCATTGTATGAAGATGAGCCAATTGAAGCCCCGAAAAAAGAGTAGATAGTCATCTAAAAAATCAAAAAGACAGACAACTAAAAACAGCGGACAAGGATCTAAGGCTAGATCACTGTCCGCTGTTTTTTCTTCTGATAAAAAGGGAAATGCTTAGTTTAAAATTCTTTACCTAATTGAGCAGCTTTGTCTAATGCTTCTTGCATTAATTCTTCTGCACGATCAGGTGTGTAGTCGATTCCTTCAATAAATAATTGATCGATTTCGTCGATTCCGATAAAGTTCAAGATTCCTTTAACATATTGTGAAGCAAAATCTTGCCCTTGATAAATACCGCCATTTGATTGGATGTGTAAAGCTTTCTTTCCTTGAACCAATCCTTGAGGACCATTTTCTGTGTATTTGAATGTTTTACCAGCTACATTGACTGTGTCAAACCAAGCTTTTAAACGTGTTGGGATATTTAGGTTCCAAAGTGCATTAGCAATAACGATTTTATCAGCAGCTAAAAATTGTTCAGTTAACTCATTAAAGCGCGCAATTTTATGTTGTTGATGCTCAGTTAATTCTGAGAAGTCTGCTCCCGTACGAAGAACTTCCCAACCTGATAACAATTCTTCATCAATTTCAGGAATATCATCACGATAAAGATCAAGAATAGTGATTTCATCTTCTGGATGATTTTCTTTATAGCTAGTTAAAAATGTAGAAAGAGCTTTAACTGAGCGTGATTCTTCAGCAGTTAAAGGATGGCCTTTGACAATTAATACTGATGACATAATGATTCAATCTCCTTTTTTGTAAACATACTTGTTATGTTTAAGACTAACAAAGCTAGTTTACTCGAAAAAGAAAAGGCTATCAAGGTTTAAAAACAAAGAATAGTTATTTTAGTGTTTTTCTTTAAAATTAGATCATACTTGAATCTAGGGTGAAGAATAGCTTTTTTACATTATTTTACCTCGACATCGGTAAAAGTATATTGGAAATACCTGATTTGCTTGGCTATAATTTAGTTATTCCACCATGTTGATTTGGGATTCATATCTCAAATAACCCCACAAGTGGGAGAGTTGATTTTTTCTTACATACTTGTAACAAATCATCACTCTTTCATCAGAGTTGTTGTTAGTTCATTGTTTTTACAAGAAAGATGGCCGAAGTGACTTCTCATATTCTAAGTTCGTCTGGCTGGCAAACGGGTTTTCTTTTTCCATAAGAACAATGAACTAAGACATAAAAGGTGGGAAACCCTTACTCACTTATTTTTAAAAGAAACAGTGCATTCGTTTAATGGATGTACTGTTTCTTTTTTTAAGATGAAATAAATGAAAAAAATAATGTAAAAAACTTGCAAAACAGTCTATTGGTGTTATAATGACATAGCGTCATATGACAACGTGTCATTAGAGAGAAAAACGAAAGGAGGAGGACTATGCCAACACAAACATTTTTTCATTTACCAAAAGAAAAGCAACAACGTTTACTTGCTGCTGCGAGTGCTGAATTTTCACGAGTACCGTTGAAGGATGCGTCCATTGCTAATATTGTGAAGTTAGCTGAGATACCACGAGGTAGTTTTTACCAATACTTTGAAAATAAAGAGGATCTTTACTTCTATTATTTTGAGACACTGCGACGTGATAGTTCGCGAGACATGAGGAACTTGATGAAAGAAGTTCACGGAGATCTTTTTGAAGGATTTGAGCTTTATTTTGAAAAGATGATCCGAGAAATTTTATCGGGGGAAAATTCTGCATTTTACCGACACTTATTCATGCACATGGATTATCGTGCTTCACGTAAAGTGACTCCTCATCTTTCTGAAGAAGAAAAAGCAAAGAAAATGCCACATAAAAGGCATAAGCAGGATACACAGGCATTGATTGAGGTAATTGATCAAACGAAGTTAAAAGTAAAAGATTCACATGAATTAGAATTATTGATTTCACTATTGATGAATATTGTGTTTTCAACGATTGCACATTCATATAAGTCACTTTCAGTGATTCAGGATTACTCAGTTGAACAAGCAATTGAAGAATTTAAGTTAAAGCTTTCTTGGTTGAAAGAGGGAGCATATAAGTAGAAAGAAGGGGAATAGATGCTGAAAATTATTAAACGAATTTCCATTACTTCTGCAATTGCTGCAGTTGGTTTTATGGTTGTTCAAGTTTTAGCAGACTTGTACTTACCAACATTGACATCCAATATTATTGATAAAGGGGTAGCCAAAGGAGATATTGATTATATTTGGCAAACCGGAATAGTCATGATCGGATTTTCATTGATTAGTATTTTAGCTGCTATTGGGAATACTTTTTTTGCGACACGTGAGTCACAAAAATTAGGTAAAAAGTTACGCTCGGATGTTTATCAAAAAACAGAAAGCTTAACAAACGATGGCTTTGATAAATTTGGAACAGCCTCATTGATTACAAGAACAACGAATGATGTGACTCAAATCCAAATGGTTGTTCAGATGTTTTTACGAATGATGATCAATGCACCTATTACATTGATTGGTGCAAGTTTTCTTGCTTATCAAAAGGATCAAGAGTTAACAAAAATCTTCTTGGTAGTTATCCCGATCATGCTAGTTTTAGTTGGCGGTATTATGTATTTTGCAGTGCCATTGTTCAAGAGCATGCAAAAGAAAACAGACCGTTTGAACTTAGTTTTCCGTGAAGGGCTAACTGGTGTCCGCGTGATTCGTGCGTTTGACAAAACAAAGTTTGAAGAAAATCGTTTTGATTTAGCGAATAAAGATTACACAAATACAGCGATTCGAGTGAATTCGATTGTCGCATTGATGATGCCATTGATGACATTGATCATGAGTGGAACAAACGTAGCAATTACTTGGTTTGGTGGACACTACATAGCTGAAATGAGTTTAGAAGTTGGGAATTTAATTGCTTTTATGACTTACGCGATGCAAATCCTAATTAGTTTCATGATGCTATCAATGATCTTTATCATGGTTCCTCGTGCACAAGCTTCTGCTGATCGGATCAACGAAGTATTAGATGAAGATATCGATATCACGGATCCAAAAAATCCAAAAGAAGTAACCCTTGCTGGAAAGTCTGCAACACTGGATTTCAATCATGTGGATTATCGTTATCGTGGTGCGGAAAAATTAGCGTTGGAAGATATCGATTTTCATGCGAAATCGGGAGAAATCGTTGCAATTATTGGTGGAACAGGATCTGGTAAAACAACGTTAGTGAATTTGATTCCTCGACTATATGAAATTGAATCCGGTGAGATTCGTTTGAATCAAACGGATATTCGTGAAATGACTCAAGAAAGTTTACGCGAGTTGATTGGTTTCGTTCCCCAAAAGGCGATTTTATTTTCTGGCACGATTCGGGAAAACATGCAATACGGATCACCTGGTGCAACAGATGAGATGATCTGGAAAGCATTAGAGATTGCTCAAGCAAAAGACTTTGTTTCTGAGTTGGAAGATGGACTTGATAGTCATGTTGAACAAGGCGGAGGGAATTTTTCTGGTGGGCAAAGACAGCGATTGGCGATTGCTCGTGCATTAGTCAAGCCAGCGGATGTTTACGTTTTTGATGATTCATTTTCTGCGCTCGATTTCAAAACAGATGCGAAACTTCGTCAAGCATTGAAACAGGACATGACGGACAGTATCACTGTTTTAGTAGCACAACGCGTAAGTACGGTCATGGATGCAGATACGATTTTAGTTTTAGATGAAGGTAAGTTAGTTGGCAAGGGAACACACAAGGAACTGTTAGAAACAAATGAAACGTATGCAGAAATCGTTCGTTCCCAATTAAGAGAGGAGGACTTAGCATGAGTAAAGAAAATACACAATCCTCTCATGGATCAATGCGTGGCGGAGGCGGTCATGGACCTGGACGCAACATTGGTGCAAAAGGAGAAAAAGCAAAAAATTTCTGGGGGACAGTTCGTCGGCTCTTCAGTTATATGTCAAAACGACTAGTGGCGATTGTTTTAGTATTTGTGTTGGCTATCGCAGCGGTAATTTTCCAAATTCAAACACCGAAAGTTTTAGGTCGTGCAACAACTGAAATTTTTAAAGGCGTGATGATCGGCGCAAAACAAATGCAGCAAGGTCAAAAAGTGTCTGAGTTTCCAATTGATTTTGACAAAATCGGTCAAATTATTGCGACCGTTATTATTATGTATGTTATTGCTGCTGTGTTTAGTTTCTTACAACAGTTTATTATGACACGTGTCTCACAACGAACAGTTTATGATTTGCGTAAGGATTTAGAAGGTAAAATGAACCGAGTACCCATTTCTTATTATGATACACATACGAATGGTGATATTATGTCTCGAGCAATCAATGACATGGACAACATCGCAAGTACTCTTCAACAAAATCTAACACAATTTGTAACAAGTATAGTTACACTAGTTGGTGTTATCGTGATGATGCTATCGATTAGTTGGCAATTGACTTTAGTTGCTTTACTTATGATTCCGCTAAGCTTAATCGTTGTGATGATCGTCGCACCTAAGTCACAAGTATACTTTTCAGATCAACAAAAGAGCCTAGGTTTATTGAATAACCAAGTAGAAGAAACTTATGCTGGGCACACGATTGTGAAAACTTTTAATCATACTGGTAAAGATCAAGAAGTTTTTGAAGTTGAAAATGAAAAACTTTATGCGTCTGGTTGGAAAGCACAATTTATTTCGGCAATCATCATGCCATTAATGAACTTCGTTAAGAATTTAGGCTATGTGTTTGTCGCTGTCCTTGGTGGGATCAAAGTAGCGAATGGGAATATTTCTTTAGGGGATGTGCAAGCATTCTTGCAATATACGAGTCAATTCTCACAACCAATTACCCAAATCGCTAGCTTAATGAATACGATCCAATCAACCGTGGCTTCTGCAGAACGTGTATTTGAAGTCCTAGACGAAGCCGAGATGACAGACGAATCTTCAGGGCTTCCTGTAGAAGAAGATTCTCCATACAAAGTTCGTTTTGAAAATGTGCAGTTTGGTTATACTGATGATAATTTATTGATGACTGATTTTAATTTGGACGTCAAACCGGGAGAAATGGTCGCAATCGTTGGGCCAACGGGTGCCGGAAAAACGACACTAATCAATCTATTGGAACGTTTTTACGATGTATCTGGCGGAAGCATTCGCTATGAAGGTGTCGATACTAGAGACTTGTCACGTGATGAATTACGCGCTAAATTCTCGATGGTCTTACAAGATACTTGGTTATTTACAGGAACAATTTATGACAACATCCATTATGGAAATGAACAAGCGACAAAAGAACAAGTGATTGCCGCTGCAAAAGCTGCGCACGTCGATGATTTTGTTCGCAAATTGCCAGAAGGATATGACACGATTTTAAATGAAGATGCAAGTAACATCTCCCAAGGACAACGTCAATTGATCACGATTGCTCGTGCATTCCTAGCTAATCCCGATGTTTTGATTCTGGATGAAGCAACTTCAAGTGTCGATACTCGAACAGAAATTTTGATTCAACGAGCAATGAATCGTCTGTTAGAAAATCGGACAAGTTTTGTGGTTGCACATCGCTTGTCAACGATTCGTGATGCGGATAATATTATTGTGATGAATCATGGATCAATTGTAGAAACAGGTAATCATGAAGAATTAATGGCTAAAGATGGTTTCTATGCAGATCTTTATAATAGCCAATTTTCTGAAGAAGTTGCTTAATAAGAGGTTATGGCGCAAAGCGTTTAGCTCCGACTAGATAATGAGCAACTGACAAAATAGCTTCATATATTTTTGATCAGTTACGAATTATTTTGAGGAGTTGCTTTGGGAACACCATTTCTTTAAAAAAGGGGATGTGACAGAGTTATTGTCACATCCCCTTTTCATATTTGAAATAATTGGCTGATTGGTAACGAAAAACAATTAAAAAAACTGTATTGATGGAATACTATTTAGTAAATTTCATCAATTTTTTGGTTTTCTTTAAGAAAAAGAAGACTGGTATTACTCCTTAACTAAATAAATTTCACAAATTCTTAGTTATTGCTTGAAAGAAGTGGCATCCATCGTTAAAATATAATTTGACGCAGAAGGGGAGTAGAATAAATGAAGGATTTTAAATTGGGGGCTACTACCTATTTAAAAAGTGTGGCTATCCGAGTCAAAGATCGTGATAAAATGATTGCTTTTTATAAAGATACGGTTGGTTTTGATTTGAAACGTGAAGAAAATGAGTTGGCTATTTTTGGTACACAGGAAAATGATAGCGAAATGCTTTTGCTAGAAGAAAGTCCACGTGCCAATGATCATATGGGTGAAATCAAAAAGTTGAGTCGCTTTTCTTTGATCATTCCAAGTGTAGAAGAAATGGCAGATATTTTATGCCGTATTCGTAAAACAAATTATCCAATTAAAGATGCACTGGAAGATCAAGCACGTATGGGGATTTTACTAGTTGATCCAGAAGGTAATGAACTTGAAATTTATTACGAAGAAAAAGATGCTAAAAAAACAGAACCTGACGAAATGGATCAAGAAGCTTTACTGCGAAAATCTGAAGAAAAATTCACAAAGTTAACACCAGGCGCCTATTTTGAAAAAATTCATTTGAATGTTAGCGACCTAGCAAAAGAACGTCAATTTTTGAGTCATGTACTCGGACTAAAAGTACATAACGAAAAAAATGGTCTACATGTATTGAACGAAGGTGATTTTCATGTTGGCTTGAACCAAGCGACTGGTGGAACAATCGACTTACCAACAGATGAAGTGTTAGGACTAGACTTCTTGAAATTTGTTGTGACACCAGAAAATATGGAAACACTGATTGAACATTTACAAGCTGAAAAGCTTGATTTCTTCTTAGATAAGAAAAAATCAGTTATCACTGTGTATGATGCGATTGGTATCGAATGGTGGTTCGTTAGCAATCCTAAAAAATAGCTAAATTGATTGGAGTTAGCCAAAAATATAATTTCTTAACGATAGTGTTGACTTCAAACATTTTGATAAAAAAAAGAGTAGCTGTTCAGCTACTCTTTTTTTGTCAAATAAATTAATCAAAAAAATTAGCTGAAACAACTTGCTTCACTATTCAGAAAAATATATGCTTGTGCTGTACGCATAAGCAAATCGTTTAAGAGAGCTTTTAAGTTTTTAAGTAGAAATGAGGAAAAAATATGTACCCAGAAACCAAACAAATGGTTTTGACGAAACTAGAGGAAGGTTTTTATCCCGGCGTGGTAGCTGCTTTTATCAAGCAAGGTGAAGTCGAATCATTTGTAGCAGGGCAAGCTCAAGTTGTCCCTGAGTCACAACCGATGTCAGAAGACTTACTTTTCGATGTAGCATCGTTAACAAAAGTCATTGCTACTACAACACTTGTTTTACGATTGTGGGAAGACGGAAAAATTGAACTAGATCAACCATTACACCATTATTTACCAGCATTTGAAAACCAGACGATCACTATTCGTCATTTATTAACACACACTTCAGATATTCAAACTTGGATTCCCAACCGAGATTCATTGACGCAAGAAGCATTGATTGCTGCTTATTTAACATTGCAGCCCGGAGCGGAGCTAGGTAAAACGGTCAAATATACGGATGCAGGGACGATTTTACTTGGTTTGATGTTGGAAGAAATCTATCAAGAGTCAGCGGTTGAACTATTTCAAGAACAAGTTCTTGAACCTTTAGGAATGAGGAATAGTTTATTTTTACCTTTTCCATCTAAAAAAATTGTTCCTACTGAACAATTACCATCTGGAGAAGTCTTAAGAGGGATCACTCATGATCCAAAAGCAAGAGTTTTAGCTGAGCATGCGGGAAATGCAGGCTTATTTTTGGATTTAGAAGATAGTATTTCTTTTGTTCAAATGTACTTAGCTAAGGGAAAAGTCAATGGGGGACAATTTTTGACCACACAAACGATTGAGTCCTTACTTCAAGATCATACGCCTGAAAAAAATGGGCAACGATCACTAGGTTGGGATTTAAAATTAGATCGAAAGGATCAACATCCAATACTTTTCCATACAGGGTATACAGGAACATTCCTATTAATTGATATTATTAGTCAAGAAGGTTTTATCTTTTTATCAAATCGTATTCATCCAATTGATGCGCGTGAAACATATCTTGAATGCCGTGATGAAATTGTTGAAACTTATCTGAAAGAGAAAGCGTTCTTACAGAAATAGTGCTATAATAGCTATGAAAGTTGAGAGGAGTTTGAATTATGCAAGAACCTATGTTTTTAAAACCAGTTTTCCAAGAAAAAATTTGGGGAGGAAGTCGCCTACGTTCTGTATTCGGATTTGACATTCCTAGTGACAAAATTGGAGAGGATTGGGCAATCAGTGCGCATCCTCATGGTGTAAGTATTGTTGAGAACGGTGAATTTAAAGGTCAAAAATTAGATGATCTTTGGGCAAACCATAAAGAGTTGTTTGGACATCCCTCAGAGCCAGTTTTCCCATTGCTGATTAAAATTTTAGATGCAGAAGATGAATTATCTGTTCAAGTCCATCCAGATGATACATATGGAATGGAACATGAAGGTGAACTAGGTAAAACAGAATGTTGGTATATCATTGATGCAGAGCCAGGTGCAGAAATCATTTATGGTCATCACGCAAAAACACGTGAAGAACTTGCAAAAATGATTGAAGAAGGCCGTTGGGATGATTTATTGAAACGTGTTCCTGTGAAAAAAGGTGATTTCTTCTATGTACCAAGTGGAACGATCCACGCAATTGGTAAAGGAATCATGATTTTAGAAACACAACAAAGTTCAGATACGACTTACCGTGTGTATGATTACGATCGCAAAGACGATCAAGGGAATACCCGTGAATTACACATTCAACAATCAATTGATGTAACAACTGTTCCAGCAAAAACCCCAGAATTACACGTAAAAGAAATTCGCGAAGGAAATTCTTCTGTGGTTACGTATCTAGAAACAGAGTTCTTTAATGTTTATGAATGGGATGTTAAAGGAATCATGTCATTCAAAAAACATGCACCTTATACGTTGATGACAGTAATTGATGGTGCTGGCGAGTTGGTAGTTGACGGCAAAAATTATTCATTGGAAAAAGGAACTAGCTGCATTATTCCTGACGGCGTCAAAGAATGGACGATTCAAGGCGAGCTAGCAATCATTGCTTCTGTTCCAGGTGAAAAGAAATAATTGATTGAAAAAATATAAAAAAGAATGAGCCAAAGCGAATTTCGTTTTGGTTCATTCTTTTTGTTTGTGTTTCTTATATTAAATGCTAGGTACGATATTTTGTGCTGTTACAGTTGGTAAATCCAACTCTTTGCCATAACGCTTTTCTAAAGCTAAACGAATCAAACGTTCTGCCAAGTGTTCATTACGTGCTAAGATAGGACCATGGAAGTAAGAACCATAAACATTACGGTAAATAACTCCTTCAGACTGATCTTCGCCATTGTTTCCTTCCCCTTGAATCACTTTTCCGAGAGGACGCTCGCCTTCGCCTAAGAAAGTTCGCCCGTTGTGATTTTCAAATCCATAATAAGTTTCGTTGAATTCTTCATTATGAATAACAATATCTCCAATAAAACGATTGTTGTCTTGACTAAGCGTATAGTGGTCTAAAGCACTGATTCCTTGGATTTTTTCACCATTAGCACCCATGTAATAATGACCAAGTAATTGGTAGCCACCACAAATCGCAAGCATGACGCCATCATTTTCAATATAGTTTGTCAAAGATTCCTTTTTGTCTTGGATATCTTCTGAAATGATCAGTTGTTCAAAGTCTTGCCCACCACCGAAAAAGACTAAATCATATTTTTTTTCATCAAAAGGTTCATGGATGCTGACGATTTCAGAATGAAAAGTCACACCCATTTTCTCTGCAACATATTTGAGCATCAATAAATTTCCGTTATCCCCGTAAGTATTCATTAAGTTACCATACAGGTGCGCAATAGTTAATTCATAATTAGCCATTATTCATGCCTCCTTTAATATATCCTTGACTCGCTAATTCTTTACGCAACTGCAAAACAGCGGTATAAGTAGCTAGAATATAAACATGTTCGGTTGGAAGTGTTTTGATTTTTTCGATTACTTCTGGAATTTCTTTTGTTTCCGTTAATTTTTCTTCTGGTATTCCTGCAACTTTTAAACGTAAAGTCATATCTGTGTGACGATCTCCTCCAGAGATAACTGCTGGAATAGCCATTGCTGCGAAGTTTTCATAGTTGCCATCCCAAATCCAACTGACATCAATTCCATCAGCATAATTCGCATTTAACAATGAAACTAATGAAAATGGATAAGGTGCAAGACCAATCATATCAATTACTTGATTGATTCCAACTGGGTTTTTAACAAGGATCAATGTACATTTCTTGTCATTGATTGTTATCGTTTCTTGACGTCCAAAGACTTTTTCATCATAGCCTAGACCTTGTTTGATTTTTTCTGGTGCTACGCCATAATATTCAGCCACAGCTGTAGCAGCTAAGGCGTTATACACGTTATACATTCCGCCAACTTCGATACCATACTCATGTTCATCAATGACAAAATCAGCAGAAACATTGTCCATACGAATCATTTCAGTTAAACGATAATCAAGCTCAGGACGTTTAAAATCGCAATTTGGACAATAATATTTCCCTAAATTAGCATAAGTGATCATTTTATAATGCAAGATATGATGACATTTTGGACATAAGACCCCGTCTGTGTTGTAGTGGGCCATTTGCTCATGATCTTCTTCGTGATCAAAGCCATAATATTTGTTTGGATTGACTGTTTGTACCGAATTGAAAATTGGTGAGTCACCATTTGAAATAATCGTTGCATTTGGCGCTTTTGCAGCACCGTCAACAATCATTTTGTATGTTGTATAAATTTCTCCGTATCGATCCATTTGATCTCGGAAAATATTTGTGAATAGAAATAATTCAGGTTTCATGTATTCAGTAACTTTACTCAAACTGGCTTCGTCAATTTCGAGAACAGCAAATTTTTTCTGTCCTTTTTTTGGTTTGGCTTGTAAAAATGTTGAAACGATTCCTTGAACCATGTTTGCACCAGTTGGATTTGTCAAAACTTCATCAAATTGTTGACGTAAAATATTAACAGTTAAAGCAGTAGTCAATGTTTTGCCATTCGTTCCAGTTACGACAACTACTTCATAGTCTTTGGCTAAACTATCTAAAATATGTGGATCTATTTTAAGAGCAAGTTTACCAGGTAAGCTTGAACCACCTTTAAAAAATGTTTTCAATGCCCATTGTGATGATTTCCCAACTGCAATCGCAAATTGACTGCGTATTCCCATTATGTAACCTCCAAAAAACGTCGTGTTGACGAGTAAATTCAACTTATCATACCACATGTTGAAAAAAAGGTTAAATTGCTTTTCTTTTTCTTAAGAAATGTGAAATCTTACAGAGCATTTCATAATTTTTGAGTAGAAAAATAAAGAAAGTTTCTGAGGATGTTCGCTAGAAATTTTATTATGGTAAAATAACATGGAAGATAAATTGAAGAAAGGTTGGTAAAAATGAAGATTAGTATCGTCGTCCCCTGCTTTAACGAAGAAGCCGCAATTCCACTATTTTTCCAAGAAGTTGAAAAATATCGTGGCACTTATACTTTTGAATACTTATTTATTGATGATGGCTCCAAAGATCAGACCTTACCCGTCATCAAAGATTTAGCCGCTGCACATGATTCCGTGCGCTTCGTCTCATTTTCCAGAAATTTTGGAAAAGAAGCCGCATTATATGCCGGATTGCAAGCTGCAACAGGTGATTTAGTCACCGTCATGGATGTTGACTTGCAAGATCCCCCTGAATTATTGCCAGAAATGATTGAACGAATCTTGACCTCTGATGTTGACTGCATCGGAACAAGACGTTCTACTCGAGAAGGTGAACCCGTGATCCGGAGCTTTTTTGCCAAAAAATTCTATCAATTGATCAACCGAATCAGCGATACTGAAATGGTGGATGGTGCACGGGATTTTCGTTTGATGACGCGTCAAATGGTCAATGCTGTTTTAGAATTAACGGAATACAACCGTTTTTCTAAGGGGCTATTTAGCTGGGTTGGTTTTAAAACAGAATATATTTCTTATGAAAATCGTGAACGTGTAGCTGGAGAAACTTCGTGGTCCTTTTGGAACTTATTTAATTATTCGATTGATGGCATCATCAATTTTTCTGATACACCACTTACAATCGCTTCTGTTATAGGTGCGCTGTCTTGTGTGGGATCGATTCTTGCTCTTGTTTTTATCGTTTTACGTGCTCTTTTGTTCGGTGACCCCACATCTGGCTGGCCTTCCATTGTATCTATTACCTTATTTATTGGTGGAGTCCAGTTGTTGTGTCTTGGTATTATTGGCAAATACATTGGTCGGATATTTTTGGAAACGAAAAAACGTCCGATTTATATTTGCAAAGAAACCAATTTGAAACAAGAACACGAAGAAAGGGATGAATAAATGGAGAGAAGCAAGCGATATATTCAGCAATTTTTTATTTTACTTGCTAGTTTATCAATGATTTGGGCAATTACTACGAGTATTATTTCTCCACGAATCGGAGCAATTTTTTCTTTATTCCGTGATACGTATTCCTATAAAATAACTATTGTCGTAAATATTATCTGTCTGTTTTTTTCTTTTGCCCTTTATTTAGGTGTTTTTTTCTTGCTGAAAAAGTTAAAAGGTAAGGATTTGAATAATAAAATCACGTATGTCGTTTTACTTTTTGAACTACTAATTTATTTTATAGCAGTTTTATTATTTGTTAAGTATATTGGTTTTTCTAATCCTGTAGACGACACGGCGATCACTCTAAGAAACTTACAGGATCTTCAAGCAGGAAAAGAATGGGGATACAATTATATGTATTCAAACCCACAGAACTTACTATTAATGTATCTATTCTGGGGAATACAGCAATTATTTGGAACAAGTTATCAGGCTATTATAGTAGTATTCACGATCATGCATTTATTGACTATTTTTTTCTTGTTTTTATCGCTGAAGAATTTAAAAATAAGTAATCTCTCATCGCTGATTGCTGTACAGGTAATGATTTTTGCTATTCAAATTGCCTTTCATGTACCTGTTGCTTATACAGATATTCTTTCATTATTTTTTACTGCACTTACTTTTTATTTCATGACAAACTATTTAGCTGTGTCACATGAAAAGACGGGAATAAAATTTCTATTTCTATCACTGGCTTTGATAGCCTGTACAATTGGTTTTATCAGTAAAGGAACTGTTTTGATTTTGGTCATTGCTATTGCTCTGTTTTTAGGAATCGTGAACCAAAAACAATGGAAATTATTGTGCTTACTCCCATTCATTTTCCTATTTTTGGGGAATCTTGGTTGGAAACAAGTAATCAACAGCCAAGAGTTGTTTCCTGACACTAATTATGGTCAGCCAAATACACACTATTTAATGATGGGATTGAATAATACACCAATCCCAGATAATTTGCCTGAAGATCAACGTTATCGTTGGATGGTAGGTGCATATTCTTCATCTGATCAGGAATTTACTTGGTCAATGTTTCTAAAAGAAAAACTTCCTAAGAAAGAAGTAGAAGAAAAGAATCTTCAAGTGGTCAAGGAACGTCTAAGTAATTTATCTATGGTCCAGATTTTACAAGTGTTAAATAATAAAGTGTCTGTTAGTTGGAGCTCTGGAGATTTAAAGTCCTCCTTTGAAGTTTTTTTAGGAACGGGTAGAGATGAGTCAAAGATGCGTCTGTTCAAAAGCAAATCCACAGGACTAGCTTTGTATTCTGTAATGATGACGATCCAATACATTGTTTATCTAGGAATTATCTTGACTGGAATCAAATTTTATAAAAAAGAAAACAATTTTATATTATTATGTACAATTTATATCTCAGGTTACTTTGCATTCTTGCTAATCTGGGAGGCAAGTCCAAGATATGCAATGGGCATTTTTGTTCCAGCCATTTTGATGATAGGGTTACTCATAGAAAAGAAACAGCTTACAGAATAAAAGCATTAATAAAAAACCTAACTATCTAATCGATTTGATTACGTAGTTAGGTTTTTATATATATTATCCAATAATAATTTTTTCTGATGGATATTCATAACCTAAATCTCGTGTTTCTTTTGGTACGAACAACATCAATGTGTAAAGCATACCAATTCGTCCGATAAACATCAGCCCGGCAATTGTGATTTTCCCAATGACAGAAAGATCAGGGGTGATACCTAATGAAAGACCAGTTGTCCCAAAAGCAGAGGTGACCTCTACGATAATTGCAATTAGAGATTGCTCTTCTGTTGCCGATAAAAACAAGATACAGAAGAAACACATGCCAAGGGATAGCATAAATACCACAACGGATTTACGAACATCATCATCATCGATTCTTCGCCCAAAAATATTGATGTTATCTTCACTTTTCAAGAAAGAGTAAAGATAAAGACCAATGATTGCAACGGTTGTTGTTCGAATACCGCCACCGACAGAGCTTGGACTACATCCGATAAACATCAGTAACGAAAAAACAATTAATGTGGTGATTTGAAAATTACCTAAATCATGGATTTGAAGTCCAGCATTCCGTGTAGTCATTGAATAGAACATGGAATTAATCCATTGGACACCTTGACTGGAAGAATGGAAGAGGTGATCTTTTTCCAATAAATAAATCAACAATGTCCCACTGACAAATAAAATGATAAAAGCCAAAACGGCTAATTTAGTAAATAAAGAGAAACGAAAAGGCAAACGTTCTTTTCGTTTTCGATACAAAAACCATTCACGAACTTCCATTAAAACTGGAAAACCAATCCCACCAATGAAAATCAAAAACATGATAGCAATCAAAAACGGATAGTCATGAGCAAAAGGTTTAATGGAATCACCAGTCACGTCAAAGCCAGAATTGGTCACGGCTGATATCGCTTGATAAAAACCATAGAAGATAGCATCGCGCCAGCGTTCAAAGTACCCTTGATAGTAGAAATAAATTGAAAATAATGTACCAAAAATCACTTGAAACCAAATCAGAATAGAAAAGGTTGTCCGAATCAAGCGCACGATTCCCGAAAGTCGTGGCTGGTTCATATCGGTCATAATCAGTTGTCGTTGACGTAACGTAATGCGCTTTTTGGATAAAATAATGAAAGCAGTTGAGATCATCATGATACCTAACCCACCGATTTGAAACAGAACTTCCAATAAAATAATGCCAGAATCATTGAATACCGAATTGATATCAAAAGTAGAAAGACCAGTCACGCTAACCGTGCTGATTGCCATAAACAGCATATCGACAAAGGGCACGTGGCTACCTTTTTCTCGAAAAACAGGTAAGTAAAACAACCCTAATGAAAGGATAGTCATCAAAATATAATAAGACACAATAATTTGAATCGAAGTAAAGTGATTCGTAATAAATCGTTGGGTGTGCCGTTGCGTTTTACGCAAAAAAAGCTCAATTTTCAAAAAAAGCAAGCCTCCTTCTTTGAGTTGTTGCTAACAGTATAACAGGTGCAAATGCAAAAGCTCAAAAAAATCGCTAAAATAAGTGTGAGATTCGTCTTTTTGTTTATGAAAAAATAGCATATAATGAAGCAACATTTTAAAAAGAGGTGAACTGGCGTGACGGAAGTAGTTGATGCCACAGGAATAATTGAAAAAATGAAGAATCAAAAAATAAATTATGATTCTGTTCTAAAAAAAATGATTAAACAATGGGAGTTGGCACAAAAAAAGCCAACCATTCTAATCCATACTTGTTGTGCGCCTTGTAGCACCCATACCTTGGAATTTATGTCAGAGCATGCGGAAGTCACTTTATTCTTTTCAAACTCGAATATTCATCCTAAAAGTGAATACTTACGTCGACTAGCAGAACAACAACGGTTTGTTGATGAGTTCAATCAAAAAACCAACCATCAAGTAAAGTTAATTGTCGATGAGTATCGCCCTAGTGTCTTTAACAAAATGGTTTTGGAAAATCAGTTAGAAAATGAAAAAGAAGGTGGCGAACGTTGTACAGCTTGCTTCAACATGCGTTTGGATCTAGTGGCACAAAAAGCACAAGAATTAGGTTATGATTATTTTGGTAGTGCCCTAACGATCTCACCAAAAAAAAATGCGGCATTAATCAATCAAATTGGAATGGATGTCCAAAAAATATATGGCACTCATTATTTACCAAGTGACTTTAAGAAGAATAAGGGCTATGAACGTTCGATTCAGATGTGTAAGGAATACGATATCTATCGCCAATGTTATTGTGGCTGTGTATTTTCTGCTAAACAGCAAGGGATTGATTTGAAAAAAGTGAATCGCGAAGCAAAGGAATATTTAGCAAATCAATAAAAACTTCATAAAAACGTAAGAAAAAAATAAAAGAATCATGATAAATATCAAGTATCATAGAAAGATCAGATGATAGTAGAAAAGGAAGAGATATGATGCGAAAAGTAGCACCGATTTTAAAACCAATCGCAGTGTTGACCATCTCAACAATCGTGGCAACTGCAACCGGCGTAGTCAACAGCTCAAGTTATCGGGCTCCTAGCTCAAACTCCACGCCGCCAACTACAGAAGAAACGACACCAACCAGTTCTTCTTTGCCAAACACTCAATCAACAGAAACAGGAGTTGAAACAACAGATTCAACAACTTATGAAACACCTACAAGTAGTTCAAAAAATAATTTTGGTGTAGTGGATTCTGGATCGGTGAACAACGATACGAACAATCAAACACCAACCACGAGTTCATCTGAGACTGAAGATGATTCCACTATGACTAGTGATGTGACTGGAAAGGATGCAACATCAGAAGCAGAGACAGTAAACTCGCAAGATGCTGCTACAACACAAAAAGCAGGAACACAAATGAGCAATCAGCAAGTAGGTGATAATCAATGACATTTCTATTAGATTTGATCAATGGTGTGCATAAATTTTTAGGTTATCTGGATATTAGTCCAAAATATTTGAATCGTGGATACACGATTTTAAGTGTCATTCCAACGATGTATTTATTGCGAATCATTTTTGGTTTATGGCAAAATCAAAATTATTTACAATTTTTCCTTTATGGGATTGTTTTTTTAGTTTTAGTTTATTTTATCGTTTTAAACGTCTTTTATTACTTCTTTGATAAAAACTCAAAAGCAGATGTCACGCAAGTGTTTGTTAAGTATTTGCCAGATGAAGCCTTCAATATCCAAACGGAAAGTGGCATTCAAACAGGAAATACACTTCAATCAGTTGACACAGAAGAAGTGCCTGTTGACTACAATGAGGATTATCAGTTGCAATTGGCTGAAAATATGACTTACTTGATTGAAAAGGGACAAATCAAAGTCAATGACCTTGGTCGAATGGATGGTTTTTTAGTTGATCGCAATACGTTATATCCATATTATTATGTCAAAAAAGTAAGTGAGCATGAATATGTGTTGAAGATTGGGAAAAACTATTCGGAATTAGTTGAAGTGGGTAAAATCCATACAAAAGCTGGCCAAGAAACAATCAATCCAGTAGGACTTTTTATTGTTGGTGGTGATTTCGTGAAAGATGGTCTGCGCTATCATGAGCCGTATCGTCTAAAATTGATAGCGAAAAAAGAGCAGCCTCAAACAGCTACAGACGAACCAGTCGTTTACAGTCGAAGTCAGCGTCGAAAACATTCATAAAAAAGTGAAACTTGCTAGTAAACATTTCTAAAAGAAAACAGATCGTTTCTTTTGGGAAAAGAGGCAAGTTCTTCTTTTTTATGCCAAAAATTGAAAGACAGAGGTTACTAAAAATGACACTTTTTCTTTTCTTTATTCTGTAAAAAATGTAGAATAAAAGGTAAGCATAATCTTATGTTATCAAGTTTTGTTTTTAAACGAATAAAGAGAATAAAAAACGAATGCAGAAGACAAAAGGAGGGATAGTGTGAAAAATTTTTTGAAAAACTGGGGCGTATTGATTCTCGTTTTAGCAGCTATTTTGCTAGCCAGAATCTTTGTCTTTACACCAGTCACTGTCAATGGACATTCGATGGATCCAACATTAAGTGATGGACAGCGACTGATTTCATCTAAAATTTCAAAATATGAGCGTTTTGATATTATTACCACGAAAGAACCAGAAGATGAAGAGCGAATGATCGTGAAACGAATCATTGGGATGCCTGGTGACACGGTGAAAATGGTCAACGATCAGCTGACAATCAATGGGAAAGAATATGATGAATCTTATTTGGATGAGTACAAAGAAAAGTTTGCGAATGACAAATTGCAAAACGAGTATTCCTATAACGAATCATTCCAAATCCAAGCGGAAAATTCAACAAATTTTACTAGTAATTTTGAATACACAGTGCCAAAAGGAAATTATTTGGTTCTAGGCGATAATCGCTTGATTTCAAAAGATAGCCGAATTTTTGGTTTGGTTGATGAGAAATTGGTTCAAGGAAAAGTAGTTTTCCGTTATTGGCCATTGACGGAAATCTCGCTGATTAGTTAAGGTTGTGAAAGAAGTGTCTAGCTACGAAAAGATAGAGAGCAGACACTCAAAATAGCTTTCCATATTTTGAAGTGGATGCAAGTTTTATGGAGGAGTTGTTTTGGAAACACCGAGGAGAAGATTATGGCTTCGAGCGAGCAGCTTAGAAAAAGTAAAGAGCAACTAACGAAAAAACAAAAACCAAGAAACAATCTTTGAAGATTGTTTCTTGGTTTTTTATTTCTGACTAATGGCTAAGAATAAAGAAGCTGATTGCTTCATGAAAAGATTTTTTCCTTCATGGAAAGTTTCTAATTTTATTGGTGTTAGTCCAGCTTCTGCCAATGATTGTTTCAACTCTTCATGCTTAAATCCATTATGGACTTTTGGATGATTGACTGCTTCATTTTTATTGAAGTCGACAATGAATAACTGACCACCAGGATTTAATAAATCTGCTAGCTTTTTAAGAATCAATTTAGTATCAGGAATATGTAAAAGTACTAAAGATACCAATAGAAGATCTGCTTTTTGGTTAGGGAGATCATTTGTTAAGTCGGCTAACTGAGTATGCACATCGCGTAAGTGACTATGATTTATTTTTTGATTAGTAACAGTTAACATTGCTTCAGAAGCGTCCATGATCCAAGTCTCCTTGAATAAGTTTGCCAAGGGTAAACTAACAAGTCCGGTGCCACCACCGTAGTCAATAAAAACTTTTTGACTTGTTTCTTTGGGAAAATTTTGACGGATTTCTGCACGAATAATTTCCGCGAGCGCCAATCTGTCAGGTGTATCGTAATGATTCGCCATCTGGTTAAAAACATTTTCAGACATAAAACATCTCCTTTGTTCTCATTGATGAGAAACTGATTGTAACATAAATTTTCAGGTCAACTGAAAAAAATTTATTAGATTGATCCAAAGAAAAAACAAGACGAGTCTCCTCTTTGCTTAGGTGAATTTGAGCCAACTAAAAATGGCTTTTCAAACTTATTTCAGTCTGGTTAAAAATTGTCACTGTAAAAAATGATGAAAATCAAGTATAATACCTTAGGAACAAACTGGAAGGTGAACGAATAAATGGCACAACTTTTTTTTAAATATGGCGCAATGAATAGCGGTAAAACAATTGAGATTCTAAAAGTAGCGCATAACTACGAAGAACAAGGAAAAAATGTTGTATTAATGACCAGCGGTGTTGATACACGTGATGGGATTGGCGTTGTTTCAAGCCGAATTGGTTTGAAGCGAGAAGCAACACCAGTTTTTGAAGAAACAGATGTATTTGAATTGATCAGCCAAATGATTGATGAAAAAAGACCTTATTGTGTCTTGATTGATGAAGCGCAATTTTTGAAGAAAAAGGATGTCATTGCGTTCACAAGAATTGTTGACGAACTAAATATTCCAGTTATGGCATTTGGTTTGAAAAATGATTTTCGAAATGAGTTATTTGAAGGATCAAAATACTTATTGCTTTATGCTGACAAGATTGAAGAAATGAAAACAATCTGTTGGTTCTGTCACAAAAAAGCAATCATGAATTTACATTATATCGACGATCAGCCTGTCTATGAAGGAGATCAAGTCCAAATTGGTGGAAATGAAGCATACTATCCAGTATGTAGACATCATTATTTTCATCCACCAGTTATCAAAGAAGGAGAATAAGCATGTACGATCAATTACAATCAATTGAAGACCGTTATGAAGAACTGGGTGAGTTACTGAGTGATCCAGAAGTCATTACGGATACAAAACGCTTTATGGAATTATCAAAAGAAGAAGCAAATACGCGTGAAACAGTTGAAGTTTATCGTCGTTATAAAGAAGTTGTCCAAGGAATTTCTGATACGGAAGAACTTTTAGGTGAAAAGCTCGATGATGAAATGGCCGAAATGGCAAAAGAAGAGTTAGCGGATCTAAAAAAAGAAAAAGAGGTTTTGGAAGATCGCATCAAAATCTTACTTTTACCGAAAGATCCCAATGATGATAAGAATATTATTATGGAAATTCGTGGCGCTGCTGGCGGAGACGAAGCAGCCTTGTTCGCAGGGGATTTATTCAATATGTATCAAAAATATGCAGAAGCACAGGGTTGGAAAACTGAAGTGATGGAAGCAAATATCACTGGTATTGGCGGATATAAAGAAGTGATTATGATGATTACTGGTGAAAATGTGTATTCAAAATTAAAATATGAAAGTGGCGCACATCGTGTACAACGTGTACCATCAACTGAATCACAAGGGCGTATCCATACATCAACTGCTACAGTTGTTGTTATGCCAGAAGCAGAAGAAGTTGAAATCGATATTGAAGACAAAGATATTCGTACAGATATTTATCATGCATCTGGTGCTGGTGGACAGCACGTCAATAAAACGGCATCTGCTGTTCGCTTGACTCACTTACCAACAGGAATCGTGGTAGCTATGCAAGATGAGCGGTCACAATTGAAGAACCGCGAGAAAGCAATGAAGATTTTACGTGCACGTGTGTATGATAAAATCCAACAAGAAGCACAAAGCGAATATGATGCAACCAGAAAATCAGCGGTTGGTACAGGTGATCGTTCAGAGCGTATCCGTACGTATAACTTCCCACAAAACCGAGTAACCGATCACCGAATCGGATTAACGATTCAAAAATTAGATCAAATTTTAGCTGGAAAATTAGATGAAATCGTAGACGCCTTGATTATGTATGATCAAACTTCTAAACTGGAAGCTATGCAAAATGGATAAGAAGACATATCGAGAAGCCTTGTTAGGGGCTTCTTCTTTTTTAGAGGCACAAGGGAAAGAAGGCTACAGTATCCAATTCTTGTTTCTAGAAAGAAAAAAATGGAAAAAATTAGATTGGCTATTGCACATGAATGAGGAGATTTCAGCAGCCGACCAATGCTTGATTCAAGCAGATCTGAAATTACTAATGGAAAATCATCCTCCTCAATACTTATTGGGCTATGCAGATTTTTATGGACATCGACTAAAAGTAACGGAGGCAACACTTATTCCACGTCCAGAAACAGAAGAACTGGTGGACTGGTGCTTGTCAGAAGTAGCGAATTCTGAACCAGCGGTTATTGATATTGGAACGGGAACAGGTGCAATTGCCATTAGTTTAAAAGCTGAAAGACCCGAATGGCAAGTTTCGGCAGTAGATTTATCTGCGTCTGCTCTTGCTGTCGCGAAAGAAAATGCTAAAAAAGAACAAACAGAAATCGACTTTTTTCTAGGGGATACATTGGAACCAGTTCTAGGCCAACGTTTCGATGTGATTGTTTCTAACCCACCGTATATCAGTCACACAGAATGGCATTTGATGGACGAGAGCGTTCGGACGTTTGAACCGAAAATGGCGTTGTTTGCAGAGGATGATGGTTTAGCAATTTATCGAAAAATCGCAAAAGAAGCACCCGCTGTTTTGACTAAAGAAGGAAAGATTTTTCTTGAAATCGGTTTTCGTCAAGGAAAGGCGGTTCAAAAAATCTTTCAAGAGGCATTTCCATATAAAACAGTTATAGTAAAAAAAGATCTGTCGGGAAACGAACGAATGATCCAAGTTTATTAACAGGTCTGTGGATGAAAAAATTTTTTAATGTTTTTTTATGATAAAAGAACACTGATATAACAGTTAAAAAAGCGATTTTAACACTTATCAACATACTTATCCACTATTGACAAATAACTTACCAACAACATGGGGATAACCTGAGGATAAATCGTAAAAAATCAAGGATTTTCAAAAAAAGGGATGTGGATAGACTGTGGAAACAAAACGATATAATGAATCAGAACTGAAAGAAGCGGCCCAAGCATTACGTGACGGATCACTGGTAGCTTTTCCAACAGAAACGGTCTACGGATTAGGTGCTAATGCACTTTTAGCCGATTCGGTTGCGAAGGTATTTGCGGTCAAAGGACGACCGCAAGATAATCCGTTGATCATCCATGTTGCTTCGTTTGACCAAGTAAAAGAATATGTGGATAACTTTCATCCAGCAACGGCTAAAATTGTTGAAAATTTCTGGCCCGGACCCTTGACGCTGATTTTTGAAATCAAAAAGGACAAGTTACCAAGTGTCGTAACTGGTGGCTTATCCACAGCTGCTTTTCGGATGCCAGATAACAAAAAAACACTTGAGGTTATTCGCCAAGCAGGTGTCCCTCTAGTTGGTCCTAGTGCAAACACGTCAGGTAAGCCAAGTCCGACGACAGCAGATCATGTGTACCACGATCTACATGGAAAAATCACTGGGATCATTGAAGACGGAGCAACTCGAATTGGCGTAGAATCAACCGTGATCGATTTAAGTAACCCGGATGCAGCACCAATGATTTTACGACCAGGCGCGGTGACAAAAGAACAGTTGGAAGAAGTTGTAGGAGAAGTTTCTGTGGATCAACATCTGGTGAAAGAATCTGAGACACCAAAATCACCAGGAATGAAATACAAACATTATTCACCTGACACAAAAGTTTTGATGGTTCATACGCAAGATTGGGCAGATGCTATCAATTGGGCAAAAACTAAAGGGCTCAGAGTGGGTGTGATTGCTGGTCCCAAAGTTGCAGAAGAGACACGATTTGATACGGCAGCTGTGTACATGTTTCATGATGATTCTGTTGAGGCTGCGGCAAAAGGTTTGTTTGCGGGTCTACGTGGTTTAGATGAACCAATGCTTGGATTGGACTTGATTTTTGTTCAAGTTTTCCCTAACGAAGGGCTAGGTGTCGCTTACATGAATCGTTTGAAAAAAGCAGCGGCTCAAAATTATTTTGAAAATTAGTTTAATACTTTTTACGATGAATTTTTAGTATGATACAATGCAGTATACTAGTTAAAAGGAGCTGTTGTTTGTGGTAGACTACAAAACGTTTGACCCTGATCTATGGAATGCGATTGCACGTGAAAAAGAGCGACAAGAAAATAATTTGGAACTGATTGCTTCTGAGAATGTTGTTTCTGAAGCGGTGATGGCAGCCCAAGGAAGTATTTTAACCAACAAATACGCTGAAGGATATCCTGGACATCGTTACTATGGCGGCTGTGAATTTGTTGATATCGTGGAAAATTTAGCAATTGACCGTGCCAAAGAATTATTTGGTGCCAAATTTGCAAATGTTCAACCACATTCTGGTTCACAAGCAAATACTGCGGCATACCTTGCCTTGGTAGAACCTGGTGATACGATTTTAGGCATGGATCTTTCTGCAGGTGGACATCTAACACATGGATCACCAGTGAATTTCAGTGGGAAAACGTATCATTTTGTGGCTTACGGCGTTGATCCAACAACAGAAGTCATTGACTACAATGTTGTACGAATTTTAGCACGAAAACACCATCCAAAATTAATTGTTGCAGGTGCTAGTGCTTATGGAAGAGAAATTGATTTTGCGAAATTTAGAGAAATTGCTGATGAAGTCGGTGCAAAATTAATGGTTGATATGGCGCATATTGCTGGTTTAGTGGCTGCTGGTATTCATCCGAGTCCAGTACCGTATGCAGACATTACAACAACAACGACACATAAAACACTTCGCGGTCCACGTGGTGGAATGATTTTAACAAACAGTGAAGAACTAGCGAAAAAAATCAATAGTGCTGTCTTCCCAGGGATCCAAGGTGGACCATTGGAGCATGTGATTGCCGGAAAAGCGGCTGCCTTTAAAGAAGCCCTGACACCAGAGTTCAAAGAATATAGCGAACAAGTTGTTGCGAATGCTAAAGCGATGGTTAAAGTGTTCAACCAAGCAACAGGTACGCGTGTTATTTCTGGTGCCACTGACAATCATTTACTGCTGATTGATGTTCGTGAGATGGATCTTAATGGGAAAGAAGCAGAGGCGATTTTAGATAGTGTGAATATCACAGTAAATAAAAACGCCATTCCATTTGAAACATTGAGTCCATTCAAAACGAGTGGTATCCGAATTGGGACACCTGCAATCACTACACGTGGGTTCAAAGAAGAAGATGCAGCTCAAGTAGCTGAACTTGTTGTGAAAGCCTTGCAATCAAAAGGTGACGATGCACAGTTAGACGAAGTGAAACAAGGTGTTCGTGAGTTAACGCAAAAATATCCGCTGTATTCTAAATAAATAGTTTTTTATATGATTAGGTCGTTGTGAATTATAGCGAGAAGTTGTCTTGGAATACTGTTCATTCGAAACAAAAAGGTAGGACAAAATTTTGTCCTACTTTTTTTTGTAGGAAATTTTTTTTAAGTGTTTCTTGACCAAGTGAAAGTTGAGCAATGGATTAGCGTAGAGCAAAACAAGTAACTAATAGAAGAATGAAGATTTTGATAAAATTGGAGTGATTTCTTCGAAAATGTAACTGATTCGTTTGAAACAAATGGCACTACACCATGATTTTCTTCAGGAAAAAGACAACTCGGACTAGCTAAACTGAGAATTTTGTTTTAAAATAAAAAAGAAACGACAGAACAAAGGAGAGCTAAAAATGGGCAAATTTCAAGTGATCGACCATCCATTAATTCAACACAAACTGACTATTATTCGAGACAAAAACTGCGGAACAAAGGTTTTCCGTGAAGTTGTCGATGAAATCGCTATGTTAATGGCGTATGAAGTATCACGTGATATGCCGCTAGAAGATATCGTCATTGAAACACCAATTACAGAATCAACACAAAAAACATTGTCAGGTAAAAAAGTAGCAATTGTACCAATCTTGCGTGCAGGAATTGGAATGGTTGATGGAATCTTAGAATTGATTCCTGCTGCTAAAGTTGGCCATATTGGTTTATATCGTGATGAAGAAACATTAGAACCACACGAATATTTCGTTAAACTACCTGAAGATATCGACGTACGTCAATTATTTGTAGTTGATCCAATGTTAGCAACTGGTGGCTCAGCAATCATGGCTATTGACGCTTTGAAAGCACGTGGCGCATCAAACATTAAATTTGTTTGTCTTGTTGCTGCACCAGAAGGCGTGAAAGCTTTACAAGAAGCACACCCGGATATTGACATCTACACAGCAGCTCTTGATGAAAAACTAAATGAACAAGGCTACATCGTTCCTGGTTTAGGAGATGCTGGTGACCGTTTATTCGGAACAAAATAATGAAAAATGATACGTTCGAATTCGTGAACAAATAAAAGATACCCTTTTCTTCCTCGTATGGAGAAAAGGGTATCTTTTATTATATCTAATGAATGAAGGAAACTTAAAATAACTTATATTAAAAATAAAAAAACTTGTATTTTTATTTTTAACTAAGTTGACGCTAATACTTTTCTGTTGTTATAATATTATTGTAATTATTTTATACATAAAAATAACAGGAGGTATTATTTTGAAAAACACGAAGATTCGTAGTGGTTTGTTAGTAGGTGTATTGGTATCGACATTACTGTTATCTAGTACGGTAAATGCGCAGGTAATACAAGGGAATGAAAAAGAATTCTCAGACGGTGCACTATTGGAAGAAAGAGGTTGGAAAGTCGAAGTCGCCAACTGGCAGGAGCTAAAAGATGCGTTAAGTGACGAGTACGTTTCAGATATCACCTTATCGACTGATTTGACATTAGAGTCAACTGTAGCGATTCAGGGAATAGAAAAACATATTCATGGAAACGGTCATACGATTGATGCAAACTCTCATCAAATATACTTCGATAAAGATTCTTCAATCGGATCGATTGACAATGCGAAGATCGTCAACACAGATATCTATGGCTTGATGTGGAGTGACGATCAAGACGTACAAATTACATATGAAAATATTGTCCATAGCGGAAAGCAAATGATTTACTTACCAAATGGAAAACTGATTATGGCCGGAAAAGTTAGCAGTCATTCGGAGACAGAGGAAGTTTTTCAAGGAAAAGAACTAGAACTAGCGAAGGATGCGGAAGTTTCATTTGAAAATGATTCTACTCTTTTGGCACCAGTATCAATGAGTTATGACCAAGCAAAACTAACAATTGGAACAGGTGCAAGCTTTACGACACATTCTAGCTCAATTGGTATTTATGGTGGCACCAATTTTACATTGACAAATCAAGGGAATTTAGAAGTTACTTCGGATTCACATCAAGCAATTCACTTAGCTTCAAAGAGCAAAATGAATTTTGAAACAGGAAGTAGCACGAAGGCAAAGGGTGGAGACGCGATTGAAGAAGCAGTTGAAGCTACTGCAGGAAGTATCTTTGTACGAACAGGTGCTGATTTTGTCGCAGAAAGTAAAGGGACACAAGGGACGTTGATTGCAGGTGAGGAGATTGTATTTGAAGACGGCGCAAATTTCTCAATTACAAATCATCATAAAAATGGAGTGGTTATGGGTTCTTACCCAACTCCAGCAGCTGTTACTATTGCTTCGTCCACAGGGATCAACACTTGGAATTTGGGAAATAGTGAAGCTAGTCAACCAGATAAAAAGTATCAGAAAACGACGGCTAGTTTTACGTTGTCTGGTTATTTATCAAGTGTGATACAAACGAAAATGCAATCAAGTAATGCAGATTTTGCGGCTACATATGTCACAGGTAAAACAAGCAAAATCCAAGGTGGAAGTTATGTCGGTGAGAAAGTGGATGCTCCTGTTTTCAATGCGGTGACTGACCAAGACAAAGAATTAACGGGAACAGGAACACCTGGAGCAACAGTGAATGCCTATGTAGACGGTACGCTGATTGGTACGGGGACAGTAGATTCAACAGGAAACTGGACAATCACAGTGAAACCACAAAATGAAGGTACAAAAATTGATGTGAACCAAGTAATCGATGGGAAAGAAAGTGACAAAGTCTCACAAGTAGTTACGCATGAAGAAAAAGTAGACGCACCTGTTTTCAATGTTGTGAATGACAAGGATAAACAGTTAACCGGAATTGGGACACCAGGAGCAACAATTAATGCCTATGTAGATGGCGTGTTACTTGGAACAGGCACTGTTGGAGATGACGGTCGTTGGACAATCACGATTGAACCACAAGCAGAAGGCACTAAGATCGACGTGAACCAAGTAATTAATGGCAAGGAAAGTGAGTATGTTTCGCAAATCGTTAGTCATTTAGATCAAACAATCAATTTCTTCAAACTAGGCTACTGGCAAAATTATGGATTGATTTTAGAAGGATCAATCGATAATGGTAGTTTGGACTTAACGAATAAAGATGCTGTGAAGAAGACACTTCATCTAACAGCGGCCGATGGGACAGAGGTAGGAACATTTGCCTGTGCAAACCATGATTGGTACAATAACGGCGTCTTTAATGGGTACCAAGCAATTGTTGAAGATACCGTGCTAGCTGGGCTAGAACCAGGAGAATATAAATTAAGTATCACACTTGAAGTAGGCGACTTTAGCGAAACACAAGACTTAAATGTCGCAAGTGCTGTCCGTGATAACTATGCCCATATTTTTACTGAAATTCCAGAAACAACCGTTGGTAGCCATACGATTGCACCATTAGAAAAAGAGGGTATTGGTTATTTAGTGGTGAAATAAGAGCAAATAACGACTTACAAAATTAACGAAATATTTCGTTAATAAAAAAATTTTGGAGGAAAGAATAATGATAAAAAAAGCAATTTATTTTTCCGGGACAGTATTTGCTTGTTCAATGATGCTAAACGGAAGTATTGGTCTAGCACAAACGATTTCGAATGCAGACACACAAAATAATATCGAAGTATACAAGGGATTAGCCGAAGTTTCTACTCCTGAACAATTAAAGGCTGCTTTGATTGATAGTTCAATTACAGAAATTAGTTTACAAAATGATTTGGACCTAAAAGCAACGATTTTAGCAAATGCTAAAAATAAAACAATTTATGGCAATAATCATAAAATCAATGCGAATCTATTTCAAATAAAAGTTACTACTGAAGATTCCCAGATAGCGTTAAAAGATTTAAAAATTGAAAATACGGATAACTATGGGGTCTTTTGGAGCGATCAACCGAATGTCGTATTGAGCGTGGAGAATATTGATTTTGAAAATGGGCATCAATTTACTTATTTGCCTTACGGTGAATTACAAGTTGCAGGTAAATTTAATTGTGTTTCCAATTTAGAAGAGGCATTTCAAGGAAATAAACTAACTATTTTACCGAATGCAACGGCAAATATGAGTTCAAGAGTTGGTTATCCGAATCCCGTCACAAATGGGGTTGATATGGTTGGTACAAATCCAACTGTTACAATTGGGAAAAATGCTTCGTTAAGTGTTCAAGGTACACATCATGGAATACACAATAGTTCAAATTTGGCATTGGTCAATGAAGGAGCATTAGAAGTTGATGGATTTGGCGGTCCTGCGATTAGCTTTGGCAGTGATAGTTCTGCTTATTTCGCACAAGGAAGTACCTCAAAAATAAGCGGTAGTACAGGGATTGTTGGAAGTAACACTGATATTACAGTAAAAGAGGGGGCTACCTTTGAAGCAACTGGTTCAAAAGCACAAGGAACAATTATGAGTAATGGTAAAATCGTTTTTGAAGAAGGAGCTAACTTTAAAATTGCAAATAATAATCTTCAAAGTTTAGGAACAGTGTTTGGCAGTGATGGTGGGAAAGCAACTATCCAACTTAGTTCTAAGGAAGGACTGAAAACTTGGGCACGTGGTCGAGCGCTTCTTCAAACACCGGATAACATTTATGCTGAACCAGTGGAAGCCGAATTTTCACTTACTGGAACTGGAAGTAATGCAGTACAAGAACTTATTTCTTCTTCAAATGAAGACTTTTCAGCGAATTTTATGGCGAACCAAGTAGGGAAAATTATTGGCGGTTCATTCGTTAATGACGATACACCTTGGTTTTTGTGGCCACCTACTGTTCAAAACAAAACGGCTACCAATTTACAAGGAACAGGCTTCAAAGGAGCGACTGTTATTGCGAAAGTAGACAATGTTGAAATTGGAAGAACAACTGTCGACGAAAAGGAACAATGGACCATGGACATTCCTGCGCAGTCAAGCGGTACAATTATTGAAGTTCATCAAGAATACAAAGGTAAGGTCAGCCTAAGTATAACTGTTCATATGGAATAAAAGCAGGCGAATCACAAATCGTTTGGTAATCATTACAAATAAAAAATGGACTCTCGCTGCCAAGAGAGTCCATTTTTTATTTGAGATCGAGAGAGTTAACGAGGGCGAACGAAAACATGTACAGTATCGCCAATCTCTTTTTTGATTTTCTTTCGAATTTCTTTTTTGATGCCAAGGATATAGCAAATGCTACCGTCTTCATTTTTCACGCCCATGTTCACAATACTTCCTTGATAATCTTCACCGTCAAAAGTAGCATGAACTTTTACACGTCCTTGATTAAATTCTTTACGGACATCGTAGGGGAAAATGACATAGGCACCACCTTTACCAACTTCAGAACAATAAATTTTTGATTCAAACTGATAATTTTTCATCATGGATAAACTTCCTTTTACTGTAAAGGGTTTTTGAATATGAAATAAATAAATGATTTTTGCTATAAAAAGGAGCCTAGGACAAGAGAATGTCCAAGACTCATACATTGTTTGGTTAGGGACTGAGTTCTTTATGTCAACTGCTTTTTATTTCTAGAAAAAATTTTTTATTACTTGAAGCTGAACGCTTGGTGTCACAACCCTATTCATGGTGTTCCCCAAGCAACTCCTCAAAATAATTTACAACTATCCAAAAATATGAAAAGCAATTTTTGTCAATTGCTCATTATTTTTTCGGAGCTGACCGCTTGGTGCCACAACCTTTTTATGCCAGCTGCAGGGATCGAACCTGTGACCTACGCGTTACGAGTGCGTTGCTCTACCTACTGAGCTAAGCTGGCAAAAGCCAAAGAAATTATAAACCCAAATTTAATTAATGTAAAGTGATATTCATAGATTTTCTCAATTTCATGATTTTTTTCATAAAATGTGCTATAATTGTAATGAAAGGCAGGTTTTATGAAATGGCAACTTTTGGAAAATTTGATACACATGTCGTCCCGTCAGAATTGGGTGAAAAATTTACAATTGACACTCACGTCACTTTTACAGTACATGGAAAGCCACAAACTGGCACGATTTCAAAGCAGCTTAAGAATTCTGCAGTGGTTGAGATTGATGAAACTGCTGAAAATGCCAACCTGATGACCCAAAGCAAAGGTGTAGTTATCATTAACTATAAACAATTACAAAAAATTTAGTTCTGAACCATCTCGTATCAGTGAGATGGTTTTTTTATGTCTTTTTGTAAAACACAAAAGAGACTAAGGGTTATTTTAGCCTTAGTCTCTTAAAAAAAATTTACCTTGATTGACGTATCTTTTAGTGAGAATCAATTTGATGAGGTTTCATCTTTTCTGTTTCTCGAACGATATAAATAGGTCGACGTTTGGTTTCATGGAAAATTTTTCCAATATATTTGCCAATAATACCAAGACACAACAACTGGACTCCACCAATAAATAAGGTGATAGAAACCATCGAAGGCCAGCCAGATGTGGGATCACTGAACAAAAGAGCACGAACAATGATGAACAAAATTGCAATCCCAGAACCAATACAAGAAAGTGCACCAATTAATGCAGCTAAGGTTAAAGGAGCGTCAGAAAAATTGATAATACCATCAATCGAATAACTTAACAATTTCCAAAAGGACCACGAAGTTTCTCCAGCTACACGTTCACGATTTTCATAAGAAATATATTCTGTTTTAAAACCAACCCAGCTAAATAGCCCCTTAGAAAAACGGTTGTATTCCGTTAATTCTAAAACAGCATTGACCATTTGACGCGTCATCAAACGAAAATCCCGTGCACCATCCACCATTTCAGTATCGCTGATTCGGTTGATCAATTGATAGAATTTTTTGGCAAAAAAGCTCCGGATCACGGGTTCGCCTTCTCGAGTAGAACGTCTTGTTCCGATGCAGTCAACATCAGAGGTCAAGATTCGTTCAATCATTTCTGGCAATAATTCAGGGGGATCTTGCAAGTCAACATCCATGACGGTGACTAAATCACCTGTTGCAGCTTGCAATCCGGCATATAGTGCGGCTTCTTTTCCAAAATTTCTGGAAAATGAGACGAAGCGCACGGAATCATGTGCAGCGGCTAAATCTTTGATGACAGGTAAGGTCTGATCTTTGGAGCCATCATCAATAAATAAGTATTCAAAAGTATAAGTGCCACGATATTTTTCAACCTCTTGGAAAAATAGTGGAATTGCGGCTTCTTCGTTAAAGCAGGGGACGACGATAGAGACTTTCATTGTTTGTTCCTTTCTGTTGCTCAACAACTAATAATAGGTTAGTTGATAGTTTGGATAGTAGAGCTTTTTATTATTGATATGTCTAGTGTAGCATTTCATTCAAAATTAAAAAAATTTTTTATTTAAAGAAATTGCTAAAAGTTAAGAAGAAAGCTATTACGAGTTGCAATTTTTCTTGAGATAGTAGATGATGAAACAAACTTTTGAAATAGTTTAAAGCATGCATTTTACATAGAATTCTAAGGAGGAAAGCCTACCATCAATCAGTTGAGTAGGCACAAAGAAAATAATGAAGATGAACACCATTGTTGGAAATCTTTGGTTTGACGCGGATGAAAAAGGAGTAACAAAAGTTAGTTTTACTCCGATTGAAGAGAGTGAAAATGCGAATCAGGAAATCTTACATTTAGCAAAAGAACAATTCTCAGAGTATTTTGCTGAAAAGCGAGAAGCGTTTACAGTTCCATTATCGATTCAAACAGGTACAGCCTTCCAGCAAGATGTTTGGCAAGCATTGATTGCTATTCCTTATGGGGAAAGCCGCAGTTACAAAGAAATCGCTCAAGCAATTGGGAACCCTAAATCTGTTCGAGCAATTGGACAAGCGAATCGGGTAAACCCTCTACCAATTATTGTCCCTTGTCACCGAGTGATTGGACAAAATGGTCAGCTAACGGGATACATGGGGAAAAAAGAGGAAGCATTGCAGATCAAAAAAATTTTACTGGAACTTGAAGGCGTCAAATTAAACCACAAAAATCATTAGAAATAACCTATAAGCAAAGAAAAGCTTGAGATCATCCACTGACAAATGATTGGATGATCTCAAGTTTTTTATGCTGTTTACTGTGTTGTTTATCTTAAAGTTGGATCAGCCAGATAAAGAACAAGGCCATGATGGTTTGAAGGATACCAACAGCTAATCCGTAAGAAAGAAATCTTGTTCCTTCTTTCATGAATTTTGCAAAATCCAAACGTAATCCGATTGCTGCCAAAGCAGTGATTTCGAACCAATTGCTAATAAAGTGTGCAGATTGACCAATAATTGCTGGAAGTTTGAATAAGCTATTGACGATACAAAAAAGGACGAAGCCCAAGACGTACCAAGGCAAAGGTAATTTTCGTTTTGTTCCTGTTCTTTTTTGATCTGTTGCAATTTTGGGATTTTTTTTCTGCATAAATTTTTCAAATAGAAACACAACAACAACTAGCATCATGATACGTAAAATTTTAAACAGCATAGCAAATTGAACGACTGATGCATCTAATAAACTCGCACCTGCAACAACTTGTCCAACAGATTGAAGTGTACCACCTAAAAGAGCACTTTTTTCAATCAGGTTGTCACCAAACAAATGTAAACCCAGAAACGGAAGGGTTAACATCATAACAGTTCCTAAAAGATTAACCAGTGTGATGATCTGTCCTTTTTCTTCTTCATCCGCATAGATCACTGGTGCGATCGAAGCAATTGCAGATGATCCACAGACGGCGTTCCCGCCAGCCATCAAGAGTGAAGAAGTCTCACTAAACTGAAGCTTTCTTCCAATCAGGTAAGCACCAATGATTGTAACGCTCATTTGCAATAAGACAAACACCACACCTTTTGTTCCAATGTTTGCAATTGTTTGAGCAGTAACAGTTGCACCAAGTAGGAAAACAGAACATTCTAGTAATTTGCTTTCAGCAAATTTTGTTCCTATTGCAAGACTTGGTTGCTTGAAAAAAGTATTACCTAGTAAAATACCTAATAATATGGCTAAAGTTGCTGCACCAAGTTGAGGTAAGAATAAAGCAAGAATCTTGCTAACAGCGGCTACTGAGACAGCCAGTAATAATCCTGGAAGAATCTTGCGTCCTCCTAATTTTTTTATCATTTTTAAATAAAAGAGCTGAGATTTCATGCGTATGTGTTTCCTTTCATAAATAAAATAATCCTTGAATAAAAAATACCTTGATTATCGTAGCATTAATTGAAATTTCTGACAAAAACGCAAAAATACTTCTGCCTTAATCAACAATTGAAAACAAAAGTTGAGAAAGACAAAAGTTAAAAGTTAAAAAGCTAGAAATGAAAGAAAACTAGACCCATTCGTTTACAGTGAAATTTTTTTGTTTTCTATGCTCTTTTAGTAAGAAGAGCAGGTAATGGCCAAGTACATATACGACCATACTTGTTGCAATTGCACATTCTACCACTTTTAAAACATTTAAAAGACCAACAGGTAAGCCGTGTAGTTCCAAATAATGTACGGCAGAAAACAAAGCTGTTGCTGAAATGACTAATGGGAAAGTGAAAGCTGCGTAGCTTGGATAGAAATGGAGTTTCAACAAGCGTGGCAACATAGAAAGCACAATGAAATACAAAATCTGTGATACTAAGAATAATGCAAGTACCAAGTAAAGGTTTGGGTGCTCAAAATTTTTCAAATAACCAGTCAAGCATAGAGAACCTGGAGCTGCAACAATAGTGATCAATGGTAACGTCGGTTGTGCCATATTCTTTACGAAAAAGACTCTTCGAAGGATGATTGGTAGTAAGAATATATAGCAGGCAAGTGATAACCAGAAGAATATTTTTCCAACAAGCGGGAAAAAGTTTCCAGCTGTAACCGTGATTACGCCAAAACCAACATAAATAATGAACCAACTTGGGTAAATCACTTCAATGGAAAGATCAGCTTTCACTACATGGCGATAGGTGAAGTATAAGACCAGTACAACTTGAAAAATCACAGCAGCCAACCAAATCAGTTTGACGATGGGTGCAATACTTTGAAAAGAAACAAAGTATGTACACAACACTAGAAGTGCCATCGTGAATGTTGGTGAAACTGAACCGATGATTGGATCATGTAAACTTTGCTTTGTGTGATCAAACAATAGAAATAGCTTCCCTAAAATTAGTAACATCAATGCCATGCTAATGATACCTAACAAATTACCTAAAGGAACCAAATGATACTCTTTGAATAAGTTACCTAAAGAAGCTAAACCAAGAATCAATCCACAAATAGGAACAGGAACGATTTTTAAAAAATTCTTCATTTATATTCTCCTTTTATTGTATTTATCGTTTATTGATCAAAAACCAACTAGGACTTCTCAAAAAGGAATTCTACATAAAATAGAGAGTTGGATGGTACTCTTTTATAAAACTGGGTCAGAAAGAGATGCCTTAAGTTCCTTTACGTGGTGAATAGAAAGTTGTCATCAAGTGTCTCCTTTTTGAGAAGAACGTTTACTGTAAAAAATGTTGAAGTTTTTACATTTCCTATTATAGTGATTTTATTGTATATTTAAATCAAATAGTTTTTATAGTTACTATAATAAAAAGTTATAGGAGTGGGAGTATGTTTAAATTGTTAGCTACATTTCGGGTCGCGTACGAAACTCGAAACTTTTCTCGAACAGCAGAACTTTTATTTCTGTCACAACCAGCTGTTTCAAGTCAGGTCAAACAATTAGAAAGAGATCTAGGAGTGACCTTATTTCAACGAAATGGGCGCAAAGAAATGATGCCAACGAAACAAGCAGATCTTCTCTATGAGCGTACGTTAGTTTTATTAGAAGAGTGGGATGAAACAAAACAACAATTATTAGATGAACAGAATGAAGAAGAGATTTGTCGAATTGTTGCTTCACATACTTTTTCTGTTTATTTATTGCCAAAAGTGATGAAATATTTGATTCCAAAATTTCCCAAGGTGAATTTTGTGATTGCATTTGCTAATTCACATGATGCTTTGAATCAAGTAGCAAAACATGAAGCGGATTTTGGTTTTATCGAAAAACCACTCGAAACTTCTGGTGTCCAAAGAAATTCACTCATGTCAGATGAATTAGTTGTGGCGGGGAATCCAGAGAGTGATCTCTGGCTAGTCAGAGAATCAACTTCAGGAGTGTTTCATTATACGCAACGGTATTTTGAAGAAAAGAATATTCATGGGAGAAAAATGTTAGTAAAAAGCAATGAAGTGATTGCTGCATTATTGAAAGAAGGTATCGGTCGCTCGATTCTTTCAAAACGTGCGGTACCAGAAAATGTGCCTTCAACGTCATTAGATTATCAACGTAAGTTTTATCTGATTCAGCGAACAAATTTAGTTTCGGAGCGCTTATTAGACATTGCAAAAGCAATTTTGATCTATAATGAACAGTATAAAAATAGTTAGACAAAGATATTGTGGTTAGTAATTTTTCAGGGCAAAAGGGAAAGTTAATTTTTTCCCAAATCTCATTCGCTGAGACTTTCAATTATAGAATCAGACCGCTATAATGAATAGCAGTATGGTTTTTAGAAAAGGGATGAAACATGGAAAAGAAAAAAAGAGCGTCAAATGATAATCGGATTGACTATGGTGTCATTTTACCAGTGTTCCTTTTATGTTTAATTGGATTACTTTCTTTATACGTAGCACTTAGTCATGATCCGAATAATCCATCTGTTCTTCGGGGAGTAGTGATGCAGACCGTGTGGTACATGGTTGGAGCTGTAGCAATTATTGTTATTATGCACCTGAATTCCAAGTGGATTTGGAAGTTAACACCCTATTTATACGGTCTGGGGTTAGTTGTTATGGGGTTGTTACTCAAATTTTATGATAAACAGCTCGCGTTAGTAACTGGATCAAAAAACTGGTTTAGTTTTGGTTCTTTCACTTTTCAACCAGCGGAATTGATGAAAATTGCGTATATTTTGATGATGGCGTTGATTGTGACCAAGCACAATAGTCAGTTGAAAGAACGAACGACTCAAAATGATTTATGGCTGATTGCTAAAATGTTGCTTGTAACATTACCTGTTTTAGCTTTAGTCATGGCACAAGATGATTTTGGAACGATGTTAGTTTTCTTGGCTATTTTCGGTGGAATTTTCTTGATGTCGGGGATTTCTTGGAAAATTGTTATACCTGTCGTAGTGGTTGCTTTAGTTGTTGGTGCAGGACTGATCTACTTAGTAACAACAGAAGGCGGAAGAGATTTATTATACAAAGTTGGTTTTAAATCTTATCAATTTGCTCGAATCGATTCTTGGTTAGATCCTTTCCATGATACGTCGGGGATGAGTTACCAACCAGCCCAAGGATTACTAGCCATTGGTTCTGGTGGTTTACTAGGTAAAGGATTCAATACTAGCGATGTATATGTGCCTGTTCGTGAGTCAGATATGATTTTTACGGTGATTGGTGAAAACTTTGGCTTCATTGGTGGTGCGTTCGTGATCTTTTTATATTTTATTTTGATTTATCGAATGATTCGCGTTTGTTTTGATACAAATAATGAATTTTATGCGTATATCGCTAGTGGCTTAATCATGATGTTGTTGTTCCATGTTTTTGAAAACATTGGCGCAAATATTGGTTTATTACCGCTAACGGGGATTCCCCTACCATTTATTAGTCAAGGTGGTTCGTCTATTCTAGGAAATTTGATTGGGATTGGTCTGATCCTGTCTATGCGTTTCCAAAATGAGGTGCCTGACAAAACATCTAGGAGGTAAAAGGTTGTACACATTTTATTGGTATCCAAAATGTTCGACTTGCAAAAAAGCAAAAGCGTGGTTAGATGAACATCAAATCGTTTATCAAGCAGTAGATATGATTCAAGAAACACCCACAGCTCAAACGATTGAAACGTGGTTCACAAATACTGATTTACCGATGCGTCGTTTATTCAATACGAGCGGGATGAAATATCGTGAACTAGGTTTGAAATCAAAAATCGATGGTTTTTCGATTCAAGAAGCAAGCAAGTTACTTGCAACTGATGGAATGTTGATCAAACGTCCACTCTTAGTGAAAGAAGATCAAGTAGTAATAGTTGGTTATAATGAAAAAACTTATGAAGGAGCATTAGTTTAACATGGCAGGCAAACATTTGAAGAAAACTGAAAATCTTTGGATTTTATTTAACGGAAAAGAATACTGCATTGGGTTAACGAATGAGGCACAAGAAGAATTGGGACAAGTGACCTTTATCAATTTACCAAAAGTTGGTAAGACGTATCAAAAAGGGGAACCATTGCTTGAAGTTGAAGCAGAAAAAGCGGTTAGTGAAATTGCCAGCCCAATTACAGGAACGATTTCTTCTGTAAATGAAAAAATTGATGCTGACATCAATATTTTAAATGATGAAGATGAGATGAATGCTTGGATTTTAAGTTTTAAAGAGGTTGATTCTCAAGATTTTGATCGTTTGTAATCACAGTTCATTTCATTGTGTTCATTTTAAAAATTGTTGACACTGGAATTTCTACTTGCTATAATCAAAAGCAATTACATGAAAGCTTTGAAAAGAAGAGTACATTTCACAGACGTTTGAAGAGAGCCCTGTTTGCTGAAAATGGGTAACGAACATGGGATGGAAGATGGTCTTAGAGCAGAGTGAGTGAGCGCAAGCGAACTTACTACGGGAGTGCCCGTTATAGCACGGCAGTATACGATTGATCATTCAAGTACTGTAAAGAGGTTATTGCTGCAAAGCATTAACGAATCAAGGTGGTAACACGGAAGTTTATGCTTTCGTCCTTTTGCTTAATAGAGCAAATGGGCGGAAGCTTTTTTGTTTATCCAAGAAAATTTTGAGAAGAAAGATGGGAAAAATATGGCACTAATCCAATTGACCAATGTCGAAAAGACTTTTGGTGGGAAAAACGGAGCAATTCATGCTGTCAACGATGTGTCTTTAAGTATCGAAAAGGGAGATATTTATGGAATCGTTGGGTACTCGGGCGCCGGGAAAAGTACGTTAGTCCGCTTGTTGAATGGACTTGAGCTACCTAGCAGTGGCGAGGTAATTGTAAATAATCAAGATATCACAAAATTAAAAAATAAAGAGTTACGTACTTTTCGTAAAAAAATCGGGATGATTTTCCAACATTTCAATCTTTTATGGTCACGTACAGTATTAGAAAATATCCAGTTACCGCTCGAACTTGCAGGTATACCAAAAACCCAACGTCGACAACGAGCGGAAGAATTATTGGGACTTGTTGGGTTGGAAGGTAGAGGAGATGCGTATCCTGCACAACTATCTGGTGGTCAAAAGCAAAGGGTTGGTATCGCGCGTGCATTGGCGAATGACCCAGAAATTTTATTATGTGATGAAGCTACTAGTGCACTCGATCCACAAACAACGGAAGAAGTGTTAGACTTATTATTGGCAATCAACAAAAAATTAAACTTAACAATTGTTTTGATTACACATGAAATGAATGTTATCCGTAAGATTTGTAATAAGGTTGCTGTAATGGAACTTGGAAAAGTAGTTGAAGAAGGCGAAGTTCTCAATGTTTTCCGTCATCCAAAACAAGAAGTAACCAAACGTTTTGTTCAACAAGATATTGAACCAGAAGCTGACTCTACTGAGTTATTAGCTGAATTGATCAAGGAAAATCCCAATGGTCGCCTAGTTACGCTAACGTTTGACGAAAATAATGCGAATGAACCAGTGATATCTCAGGCAGTTCGTCGTTACAACGTGGATATCAATGTTGTTTATGGCAAAATCAAACAAGCAAAAGAAGGTTCGTTTGGTTCCCTAACGATTTTGATGACAGGTGTAGAAAAAGAATTAGATCAAGCAGAAGTATTCTTTACCGAACAAGGCGTAGAAGTAGAGGTGATCCACCATGGATAAAAGCTTTTCAGAAACATATTTAGATTTTAGCCAAATCAATGCAGATACAATGAAACAAGCAATTGTTGATACTTTATACATGACATTGATTTCGATGGTTTTAGTTACAGTTATCGGATTGGTTTTAGGTTTAGTCCTTTATTCGATTGGTAGAAAAAAGAAACCTTACGCACGTATCGTATATGGTATCGTTTCGATTATTAGTAATATTTTCCGTTCCACACCATTTATGATCTTGATGGTATTGATTATTCCATTTACAAAAGCAATCGTTGGTACAATGCTTGGCGCACAGGCAGCGATTCCAGCACTGGTCTTATCTGCAGCACCATTTTATGCACGATTAGTTGAAATTGCTTTTCGTGAAGTAAGTCCGGGCGTTCTTGAAGCCGCAGATGCAATGGGCGCAAGTTATTGGGAAGTCATTTGGAAAGTGTTGATTCCTGAAAGTGTACCTGCGTTGATTTCAGGATTAACGGTAACGACGATCTCAATGATTGGTTTCACCGCAATGGCAGGAGCGATTGGTGCTGGTGGACTAGGTGGTTTGGCTTGGCAAGAGGGCTACCAACGTGGTAATTTGACAGTGACATTTGTTGCAACATTGATTATTTTAGCTATTGTATTCGTTGTTCAGGGAATTGGAGATTTCTTAACGAAGAAAACAGATAGAAGATAAGAATAAATAGTAGGGGGATATTAGGATGAAAAAGAAAATTTTTGGATTAGCAGCAGCACTTTTATTAACAGTAGGTTTGGCAGCTTGTGGGAACAGCGGAAAGGACAGTGCAAAAGATAGCTCGGATGAAACAACATTAAAAGTTGGTGCATCACCAACACCACATGCAGAAATTCTTGAGCACGTACAACCATTATTGAAAGAAGAAGGCATCAACCTTGAAATCGTTAAGTTCGATGACTATGTGTTACCAAACCAAGCGCTTGAAGAAGGCGACATTGATGCAAACTATTTCCAACATATTCCTTATTTAAACAAAGAAATCAAAGAAAAAGGATATGACTTTGCGAATGCAGGTGCGATCCACATTGAACCAATGGGCTTGTACTCTCAATCAATCAAGGATATCTCTGAATTAAAAGATGGTGCAACAATCATTACTTCAAACTCAGAATCTGACTGGGGACGAATCATCACAATCTTACAAGATGCTGATTTAGTGAAAGTCAAAGATGGTGTGGATCTTGAAACAGCGACATTTGATGACATTGCAGAAAATCCTAAAAATTTAAAATTCAATCATACAATTGATCCTTCTTTACTTGCGTCGACTTACCAAAACAGTGAAGGTGACTTAGTGGCCATCAATGCGAACTTTGCTTATGGTGCAGGTTTGAATCCATTAGAAGATGCAGTACTATTAGAAAAAGACAATTCGCCTTACGTAAATATCATTGCGACACGTTCGAAAGATAAAGATAGCAAAAAGATTAAAGCTTTGATCGAAGTATTACATCGTGAGGATGTTCAAAAATGGATCACTGAAAAATGGGGTGGTTCTGTGAAGCCAGTTTCAGCGGATGCAAAATAAAAAATCGTGAAAAAAGGTTGTGGCGCAAAACGTTTAGCTCCGAAAAATAAGGAATTTTTTCAAAAATAGCTACTCATATTTTTGGGAAACTTGAGATTATTTTGAAGAAAACCAGAATAAAGTCTACGACAAACTTCACTACACACAACTACAGGTATTTCATAAAAGAGTCAGCAAACAAAAACTTGTTCGCTGACTCTTTCTTTTTATACAAATTACAATGTAAAAATAAAGCTTTTTTTAGAATAAGTGAAAGTTATTCTAATTTCAGCTTGTTAGATCATTGCGCTTCATTCTCAATTAGTCTAAAATGGGTGAGAACGAAAGAGAATTTGGAGGGAAACTGGCATGTCTGTCTTAGAAGTAAAAAATTTACATGTATCTATCGAGGATAAAGAAATCCTTAAAGGCGTTAATTTAGTAATGAAAACGGGCGAAATCCACGCAATCATGGGACCAAATGGAACAGGTAAATCAACTTTATCTGCTGCCATCATGGGGAACCCTAATTATGAAGTAACCGAAGGCGAAGTCTTATTCGATGGGAAAAATATTTTAGACTTAGAAGTGGATGAACGTGCACGACTAGGGTTATTTTTAGCAATGCAATATCCAAGTGAGATTCCAGGAATCACTAATGCAGAATTTATGCGTGCAGCTATCAATGCAAAACGTGATGAAGATGACAAGATGTCTGTTATGACTTTCTTGAAAAAATTAGATGCAAAAATGGATTTATTAAATATGCCTGAAGAAATGGCTGAACGTTATCTGAATGAAGGTTTTTCTGGTGGTGAAAAGAAACGTAATGAAATTTTACAATTGCTGATGCTTGAACCAACATTTGCTATTTTAGATGAAATCGACTCAGGCTTAGACATTGATGCGTTGAAAGTAGTAGCAAAAGGTGTGAATGAAATGCGCGGTGAAAACTTTGGAGCATTAATCATCACGCACTATCAACGTTTGTTGAATTATATTACTCCTGACGTGGTTCATATCATGATGGAAGGTCGCGTTGTAATGACTGGAAATGCTGATCTAGCAAAACGTTTGGAAGCAGAAGGCTATGCTGGAATTAGTAAAGAATTAGGAATCGACTACAAAGAAGAAGAAGCGTAAGGAGGAGCAGGAATGAAAGAGAAAAACTGGCTCGGCTATCTTGACGCGGTCAACGACTTTTCTTTGAGTAAAGGAGAGCCTGCTTGGATGACAGAGCTTCGTCAACAAGCATTAGCAAAAGCAAATGAGTTGACTTTACCAAAAATTGAACGAGTAAAATTTGCTCGTTGGCCATTATTTGAGATCAAACAAATGGCAGATGTTGTGACAGATACAGGGAATGTTGCTGCGTTTGATGCAATGAAAGACAATCCAGTACTGGTACAACAAGGAACTTGGACTGTTTTTGAACAATTATCGACAGAATTAGCAGAAAAAGGTGTGATTTTCACTGACATTTTTACTGCAATGCAAGAGTATCCTGAACTAGTACAAGAATACTATATGACAAAAGCTGTCAATATGGATGAAGATCAGTTAACTGCCTTACATGCAGCATTTATGAATAGCGGTTTATTTCTTTATGTACCAAAAAATGTTGTGATTGAAGAACCAATTGAATCCTTATTTATTCAAGATGGTGCAATTGATCAACATTTCTTTAAACATATCTTGATTGTTGCGGATGAACATAGTGAATTTTCTTACCTTGAACGTTTCCAAACAACTGGCGAACAACTAGCAAAAGTTTCTGGAAACATCGTGGTAGAAGTCATTGCGAAAGCTGGATCAAAAGTGAAGTTTTCCGCAGTTGATCAGTTAGGTGAAAATGTGACAGCTTATATGAATCGCCGTGGGCATATTTTACGTGATGCTTCTGTAGATTGGGCAATTGGTGTGATGAATGATGGCAATATTGTTGCTGACTTTGATTCTGATTTAGTTGGCGAAGGTGGTCATTCTGAAGTGAAGATCGTGGCTATTAGTGGCGGCAAACAGACGCAAGGAATTGATACACGTGTGACGAATAAATCACCACATACGATTGGTCATATTTTACAACATGGCGTGATTCGTGAGCGAGGTGTGTTAACATTCAACGGAATCGGACACATATTAAAAGGCGCAAAAGGCGCAGATGCACAGCAAGAAAGTCGTGTCTTGATGCTTTCAGATAAAGCACGAGGCGATGCCAATCCAATTCTTTTGATTGACGAAAACGAAGTAACTGCTGGCCATGCGGCGAGTGTTGGTCGTGTCGATCCAGAAGAAATGTATTATTTGATGAGCCGTGGATTACACAAGGAAGAAGCTGAACGCTTAGTTATTCGTGGGTTCCTTGGTTCGGTATTAACGGCTATCCCCGTTGAAGAAGTGCAAAAAGAATTGATTGAAGTTATTGAAGGGAAGTTGAATGCATGATTCATGCAGAAAAATTACGCGCTGATTTTCCTATCTTATTTCAAGAAGTGAATGATGAAGCTCTGGTGTATTTGGATAATGCTGCAACGACTCAAAAACCAAAGCAAGTGTTAGATGCACTAACCAGATATTATGAAAAAGATAATGCAAATGTGCATCGTGGCGTGCATACTTTAGCTGAACGTGCGACCCATGAATACGAAGCTGCTCGAGAAAAAGTTCGTCGGTTTATCCATGCAAATGAAACAGCAGAGGTTCTATTCACGCGTGGGACGACGACAAGTTTGAATTGGGTTGCACGAAGTTTTGGAGAGTTCATTCATGAAGGAGACGAAATCGTTCTTTCTTATATGGAACATCACTCCAATATTATTCCATGGCAACAGTTAGCTAAACGAAAAGGCGCAACCTTAAAGTATATCGAGTTAACACCGGAAGGATTACTGGATATGGCTGATGCCAAAGAAAAAATTACAGCAAAAACAAAAATTCTTGCAATCGCCCATGTTTCCAATGTTTTAGGCGTCAAAAATCCAGTGAAAGAATTAGCAGAATTGGTTCACGAAAAAGGTGGCATAATTGTGATTGACGGGGCGCAAGCTGCACCACATATGCCAATCAACGTTCAAGAACTTGATTGTGATTTTTATGCTTTTAGTGGTCATAAAATGTGTGGCCCAACTGGAATTGGTGTTTTATATGGCAAAAGAACTTGGCTCGAACAAATGGAACCCGTTGAGTTCGGTGGCGAAATGATTGACTTCGTTGAACTTTACGATAGCACATGGAAAGAATTGCCTTGGAAATTTGAAGCCGGAACACCAAACATTGCTGGCGCCATTGCACTGGGACATGCGATTGATTATTTGGAAACGATTGGATTAGCAGAAATCCATCGTTATGAAGAAGAAATTGTAGCCTATGTGTTGCCTAAACTTCAAGCAATTGAAGGATTGACGATTTATGGCCCACAAGAGCCAGAAATACGTACCGGAGTGATTGCGTTTAATTTAGAAAACTTACATCCACATGATGTGGCAACAGCTCTTGACATGGAAGGTGTAGCAGTTCGAGCAGGACATCATTGCGCGCAACCATTATTGAATTATTTACAGGTACCTGCAACAGCTCGAGCAAGTTTTTATTTCTACAATACTAAGCAAGACGCCGATCGATTAGTTGAAGCAATTCTCGCAACAAAGGAGTTTTTCCAACATGGGACTATCTAAATTAGACAATCTTTATCGTCAAGTGATTCTAGATCATTCTTCCCATCCACACCACCGTGGAAGTTTGACCGAATCAACGAATAAAATTGAACTAAACAATCCAACTTGTGGTGATGTAATCGAATTACAAGTAGATGTTAAACATGGTGTGATTGAAAATATCGCATTTGATGGGAGTGGCTGCTCAATCAGTACAGCCAGTGCTTCAATGATGACGGATGCCGTAATTGGTAAAACCGTTGCTGAAGCACAACACTTAACAGTTGAATTTTTACAACTTGTTCAAGGAAACGAAGTCACTGATGAAGAAAAATTAGGTGATGCAGCCATGTTAAGTGGTGTTGCGAAGTTTCCAGCCAGAATCAAGTGTGCCACACTTGCTTGGAAAGCGTTAAGTCAAGCAGTGACCGAAAATGGCACGGCGACAGCCCACCATTACCATAAAGAAGAGGAGTGAGAATATGGGCGTACCAGAATTAGAAGAATATAAATTTGGGTTTCACGATGATGTGCAACCTGTTTTCAGTACCGGAGAAGGGCTAACCGAAGAAGTCATTCGTGAAATGTCACGAATAAAAGAAGAACCAGAGTGGATGCTCGATTTTCGTTTGAAGTCATTAGAGACATTTAACAAAATGCCAATGCAAACTTGGGGCCCCGACTTGTCTGATATTGACTTTGAAGCCATCAAATATTATCAAAAACCAAGTGATAAACCTGCGCGTGACTGGGAAGATGTGCCAGAAAAAATCAAAGAAACCTTTGAAAAAATCGGAATTCCTGAAGCCGAACGTGCTTATTTAGCGGGAGCGTCAGCTCAATACGAATCAGAAGTGGTTTACCACAACATGAAAGAGGAATTTGAAAAATTAGGGATCATTTTTACTGACACAGACTCTGCGTTGAAAGAATATCCAGAATTATTCAAGGAATATTTTGCTAAATTAGTGCCACCAACTGACAACAAATTGGCTGCACTGAACTCTGCCGTTTGGTCAGGAGGTACGTTCATCTATGTACCAAAAGGTGTTCGAGTAGATGTTCCTTTACAGACCTACTTCCGAATCAATGCAGAAAATACTGGACAATTTGAACGAACATTAATTATTGTTGATGAAGGTGCTAGTGTTCACTATGTGGAAGGCTGTACAGCACCAACTTATTCAAGTAATAGTTTACATGCGGCGATTGTTGAAATTTATACCAGAAAAGATGCTTATTGTCGCTATACAACAATCCAAAACTGGTCTGACAATGTCTATAACTTAGTAACGAAACGGGCAAAAGCTTACGAAGGCGCAACAGTTGAATGGATTGACGGAAACCTTGGTGCGAAAACAACGATGAAATACCCAAGTGTTTACTTAGACGGAAAAGGTGCTCGAGGCACAATGCTATCAATCGCTTTTGCTGGTGCAAACCAAATCCAAGATACCGGTGCTAAAATGATTCACAATGCACCAAACACTTCAAGCTCTATCGTCTCAAAATCAATTTCAAAGGACGGTGGCGAAGTCAATTATCGTGGACAAGTAACCTTTGCTAAAGACAGTGCAGGTTCTATTTCCCACATTGAATGTGACACGATTATCATGGATGAACTATCAAAATCAGATACGATTCCATTCAATGAGATTCATAATAGCCAAGTTTCTTTGGAACACGAAGCGAAAGTCTCAAAAATTTCTGAAGAGCAGCTCTACTATTTGATGAGCCGTGGCTTGACTGAATCAGAAGCGACAGAAATGATCGTGATGGGCTTTGTTGAGCCATTCACCAAAGAACTTCCAATGGAATACGCAGTTGAACTCAACCGTTTGATCAGTTATGAGATGGAAGGGTCAGTAGGGTAATACTTGTTTATATGCTAGAAACCTTGATGTATGAGGTTTCTAGCTTTTTTTGTTTTCACATTTTGATTTATTACACCGCAATTTACACCGTCTAGAAACCAATATAATTAGCAAATTTTTCTCCTGTATCCTCAATCATCTGAGGTGTTACTTGAGCGTAGATGTTCATTGTAGTTTGAACATCCTTATGGCCCAATCGAGACTGCACTTCTTTGATAGATGCACCTGCCTCGAATAGAAGACTACAATGGATAAAGCGAAAACCATGTGGAGTTATTATTTTAAGATCTACTCCATTTTTCTCAGCCTTTTCATAAATCCATTTCAGCCAATCACTAATGACTTGTGGATAGTAAAGTTTATTTTGTTTATTAGTAAAAATGAATTGATCTTGGTCAAAAGTATTAAAACCCATCTTTAGATAAGTTTCACGTTGAGCAAATTGCCAAGTTCGTAGCTTATGAACAGTAATATTATCCAATTTGATTGATCATATTGAGTTAGCTGTTTTGGGTTCTTGAATAATGATTTTTGTATATTCATCTAACGCAATTGTTTTTCCAATTGATAAGATCTTTTTTGAAAAATTTATGTCTTTCCATTGCAAAGCAAGCACTTCAGATTTTCTCATTCCAGTAAATGCAATTATACGAAAGAAAGTTTCTAATTTGATCGTTCTCATACTCTCTAAATGCTTGAAAAAAAGTTGTAATTCTTCTTTGGTAAAAAACTTAACAAATTGTTCAACTTCTTTTTTTCTAGGCATTATAATTTTCTGCATTGGATTAGATTTCATAACTTCCATAGCTACGCCAAATTTCATGATTTTTTGAGCTTCTTTTTTCAAATAGCTATATTGCTTGTATTTTGAATGCCATTTGTTAACTACTTTTTGACAATAGTAAATTGTGATTTTGTCTAATTTCATTTTCCCAAAAGCAGGGAGTACGTGAAGTTCACAATAACGTTTTGCGGTTGCAACCGAGAATGGTTTTACAGATAGTCGATATTGCTCTAACCATAAATCGTATAACTGTTGAAACATCATGGATTGTTTATGTTGTAAACCGTTATTATCAAATTCTACCTGTAGTTGATTTAATTCTTTTTGTGCAGCTTTTTTAGTTTTGAAACCTCTTCGAGTAATTCGAACTTCTTTGCTCTCCTCACTTTGACCGAGATATGCTCTTAATTCCCCAAATTTACCTTTTCTAGTTTCATATTCACGAAACATTGCCATTTCTTTTTCTCTCCTTAATGTGTGGGGCACATAGGAAAAGAAATTAAATTGCTTCTTAATTCAATGCTTGTTTACTACTTATTCAAGGTATTTTATTCAGAAAAAACAGAATGTAAGGATATTTTTCTCTATTTTGATATATTTGATAATTTTCATAATTATGGTAAAAAGCCAATCTGCTGGTTGGGTGTAATATCAGAATTGACATTTTAAATGTTTTCTTTATTTTCGAGAATAAATCTAATTTTGTTATAAGTATCATCGATTTTATCATAAGGTATTTTCTCCATTGTGTTTGAAGTAAGCACATCATGTTTGTCATCAAAAACAGGATATCCTTCGTAATATTGAACCATGGGGAAACAAAATCGTTCTATGGTATCAATTTTTTCATAAATACCATCGATAGAATCAAAAGGAATTGATTTGTAGTAAGGATTAAAAAAAACAAAGTCTCCATTCTTATCTACAACGGTTGATCCATCTTTATTTGTCGCATGATGCTGCTTGAAGAAAAAGTAATCAAGGTATTCTGTTTTTTCGACAAGCGTATCAAGTGAGTCACCGATATTTTTTAATGTTTTCTCCGCTTGAAAGACATTCCGTACGTTTTCATCGTATTCATCAATTCTATCTAGCACAACTGGAACATCTGAAACTGCGATTTCTTTCAATGTCCCAAATCGCGTACCCCTCAATATCTAATAGGGGAGGTAAAATTAAAATAACGAAATAAAAAAACCATAATAAACATTGACATAGCTGGTTTCAATAATGAGAAGTGCTTGTGCGACTTCTTTGGATTTAGAAGTCGCATAAAAATTTAAAGTGAGTCATGACAAGGGTTCGATAAACTATTATTGCTCTCCAAGAAATACTAAAATGTTATTTAAAAAGGTGTGCTGACTGTGAATGCGAAAGAATTAAGAAACTATCGTTACAAATTTGAGAGAATGAATAAATTTTTCTAATTACGTCCAATGAATGAGCTTTGCCTTATAAATTCAACGATTCTTGAATGTTCAGTAGACAATATATATATATAATATTAAAATAGAATGATTAATAGTAATTATTTACTAGTGGGGAACAGCTGATTTTAATACCATGGTTAAAATACTAGTGAACTGAGCTTATATTTAACCATGGTACTTTGCTGTTCATCGTCTAAAAATTTATTCAATCAGAATCAGTTCAGACTTTCGATATAAAATAGTCTAGTAAAAATTTTTTTAGTTTCTTTCCTAAATGATAATATCTATAAATAGTATTTTTATGTTATTATCATAAGTAAGAAGAAAAGAGGTATCCATGATTATTTGCCAAAATTGAAAAGAGTAACTATAAAATAATTATAATCCACCACCACATGATTGTTTATCCCTCCTTTTTACAATTAATTCGATTTGATGATAATTGCAAAAAGTGGAACTAAATCATTATTCTTCTTATATAGTAATTTTTGATCGTTTACGACGAAATGGAACAAGGAGAGAGCAGTTGAAAAATGGAAGTATGGGAAATTGTTGAAAGAGTAAGAAAGCAAAAAGGAATAAGCATATCTGAAATTTGCGGAACTGAAGTTAGTCGATCTGTTTATGATAGGTTTGTAAAAAATGAGGCGGATACCACTGTTAGTAAATTGACGTATTTATTAAATAGAATTAATCTTGATTATGATGAACTGAAAATATTTAATTACCCTGAAAATGTAAATGATATTGGGCGCATAATGAAAGAGATACAAACAGCTTTTTTATGCAAAGATGTGGATGAGTTATTACGAATTGCTGAATTTTGCAAACTCCAAGATGATCAGATTACTACGCGAGAGCAGAATATGATTAGTTTGTGTGAACTATTGATTGCTCGTTTACAAGGAGAAAAAGTAAATGTAAAAAAATCGAATATTTATCAGTACTTAATTAATGCCCAAACCTGGACTCATTATGAACTTGTTTTGTTTAATAATTGTATGTTTGCTTTTACACCTAAATTCGTAGAATTGATTCTTGAAAGGTCTTTGTTAAGTTTATCTATGTATAAAGACAGCAAGAATGGTCGGAGCGAAAGTTTTCGCATGCTTTCAAACGCTATTGTTTATTTCATTCAAAATAATAAACGCAGTTTTGCTTGGAAATATCTTGAAAAGTTAGATGAGTTTCATATAGATGAAGACATGTATTTTGAGGCTAATTTACGATTATTTTTAAATGGTATTTGGGATGCAATCAGAGGCGATGAAGACGGAAAAGTGAAAGTGAAACAATCCCTAAAGGTATGCGAATACCTTTCTTCTAAACAATATCAACGAATGAATTATGAGTTATTGAAGTATATAGAAGAAATGTTCGATATTAATTTTGAATTAGATGAAGATGCATTTGGATAGTTTTTGACAGTTAAGAAAATGAAGCAAGGCATGTGCTAGTCCGTTTATTTACAAAATCCCTTAATCTAATAAGATATTTATGTTTTTATAAAAGTATGAATTTGAAATGAGATAATAAATAAAGTAGGTACATAAATATACTGATTTATAAGTTCAAAAGATGATAAACGTAATCTTTTGAACTTTTTATATTATTGTTAGCAAATTCAAGTGGCAGTTTTTTGTAAGTAAATAGAATCGGATTCTCGACATCTAAAAAAGGCGTTTTTTCATCGTATACGCAAATTTTTTCTATATTTGGTGAATTTTATTTTGTGAATCCTTAAATGGCTTATTCTAATGGTAACTTTTTTAAGGAGGAATTATTAAATGGCAGGAGCAATTACAGTCACACCAGAACAGCTGAAATCACAAGCAAAAGTATACCAACAAGCATCAGCGCAAATCGAGGATGCGATTCGAAAAGTCAACTCAATGAACCAAACGATCTCACAACAATGGCAAGGGGAAGCATTCCGGGCCTATTTAGAACAATATAACCAGTTGGAAGGCAATGTGAATCAAATGGAAGAATTGTTAGAAAGTATTCACGGACAGTTGAACAAATATGCGGATACAGTGGCAGAACGTGACCGTCAAGATGCTGGTTCATTTGGATTAAATTAAACTAGATCGGAAAACGTCAGCACAACAGCCGTGCTGACGTTTTTTTGAGGGGAATAATATGAAAAAGAAGATAAATACTACACTTTCTTTAGTAAGTTTAACAATTGGAGGAATAGCATTCGTCACGTTATTGCTTTTTTTCGCCTTAAAAGATGACAATCTCAGAAAGGCCGCTGAGGATCAGACCTCTCAAGTTACTTATGTATTAGTGAATGAGGATAAGGGGGCAAAGTTTGAAAATAAACAATACATATTAGGCAGAGATTTTGTCACCTTGATCAACAATGATTTAGAGCATAATTGGCAGACCACAACAAGAAGTGTTGCTGATGCAGGAATTTCTGATGGTCAGTTTGATGCGGTTATCTACATTCCGCAAAATTTTTCGGAGCGTTTATTAGATTTGCAAAGTAGTGCACCTGATCAAGCAGTAATAGATTATCAGGTAAGCGAAGGACAGAATGAATTAACCAATCAGGCTATTCAAATGAAAGTCGATAGTATTTTAAAGGAATTTAATCAACGAATTGTTCAAATGTATTTTTCCAGTATCGTTGGGAATCTTTCTGAGGCTCAGAGAAATGTCAATACGATCGTTCAAGGAGATAAAGAGACTCATACGGAGTTGTCCGCAAATATCCATAGTCCATTTAAAGAGTTACCCGAAAGCTTTTCATCCGTATTGGATGTTTCTAGTATTTTGGATGAGGATAATAAACGATTTATTGCTGAACAAAAGGGATTTGTCGATTCTGTCAATCAATTATTGGATTCGAATAATGAAGGATTGAACAGCTCCAGTGAATCGGTAGAAAAGAATAAAGAGACGGTGGATCAATTTACGGAGGATATAAATAAAAAAGTAGAAGAAGCAATCAAACAATTCAATGAACAAGTAGAGCTTCAAAAAAAACAATTGGACTTGCAATGGGAAAGCAATCTGACGAATTATCAAGGTCAATTTGACGGATTGAATCATTCTTTGCTGCAGCAAATGAATCAATTTTACCAAACAGATTCAAGCTCATCGAAGAATACTGGTGTCTTGGCGGATTTCTACGGACAGGCAGCCTATTTCAAAGAAAGCCAAGAAGCGCGTAAAGCGGAAATAGAAAATGAAATTAGTCAATTGACTGAACAGGTAGAAACATTAAAGACGTTACGAAAAACAATCGCTGAAACCTATTATGCCGATGGAGAAAAAACAGCCGACAATTCGACAGAAGAAGATGCGAAACAGGCGATATTAAATTTGACAGACCTTACTGACAGTCAAAATTCATCAAAGCTAAAGGATCAATATCTGCAAGTATTGAATGACAAAATAAATACACTAAATAGTGGAGAAATGGAAACATTGTTGGATCTCCTAGTTAGCGAAGGGAAAATTACACCTCCGCAGGCGGATCAATACAAACAGGAACTGAGAGTTGTCGAAAGGTATGCCCTTGATTATGGCGTTGCGTTTAATCCGAATCCAGTTTTTACCTACTTATCTAGTAACAATGCACCTCATACAAACCCGGTTGATATTGTTCAGTCTCGGACATTTGTAATCGAACCCGATGTATCGACAACCCTTGATTTAGATTCAGGTTCTAACGTAGAAATTAAGGATATCGCACTTCTTGCGACACAAATTAAAACGACACTTGATAGTCAATTAAGTGCCTATGATTATGAAGCAACAGTGACACCTGCTTCTTCACGAAGTTTAAGCATTACTACCACATTAAAATCAGGTGGAACACCACCCACTGATTTGCCGAAACAACTAGGAGTGACCGTCCAACCAACGATTCAATGGACGCTATCAGATACAGAATCGAAAGAGTCCTTCGTCAATCTTTTATATAGCTGGTGTGTAAATGGTTCTGAACAAGTTTCTGGTTACTATGCGGGCTTTGCTGATAAGAAAAGTCCGATTGTCACAGATTTACCTCAAATTCTAGCACAATTTGAAACTTTGGGAGCCTGTGCACAACAAGTAATGACGCTTTTTGCTGATCCAAATCAGCAATCAAATGTTGCAAGCTATCTTGCGACAATTAACGATCCGATAAATGTTGGATTGAAATTAGCAGATTTTGCGACAAGTGAATCGATTTATAATTCCTATGACAATATCACGGATGAGGCGAAAAGAAATCTTATTCAAAATTCTTTAGTAAAGGAATATAAAAATGGCGGCGATAAGCTTTACCGCCAAACAGATGCGCAAATCAATGCGTTACTTCAAACAATTGGAACAAAAGACAATGCGGCAAATGAAAAAAATACGTTGTATAGCACATTGCATTTTATGCTGACGCCAGAGATGTTAACGAATGAAGTACTGAAATTGAACCAATGGTTTGATGAAGCGAATAAACAAATCGCGGCAACCTATGGTAGTTGGAAAGAGGCGGACAAAATTCAGGCAGAGTCTATTATCAATGATGAAAATCCTCATCCTGAATCTGGAGATACCGAACCAATCGCAGAAGCAACCACGTCTATCATAGATTCAATGAAACAGTTAGTAGAAACAGCGAGGCAATCGGCTGAATCAACTAGCAAATCAGCTGCTGAAGTAGAAGATGTAGGCTCTAAAATAGAAGACTTAACGAAGACAACAAAAGAGGTTCAAGGAAATGCGGATAAAGTCCTAGGTAACTTGGATAAGGTTGTTGAAGAGGCGAATAAAAAGGATACAACGAATGATATTTACAGCAAAAATTTTGACAAAGTGCTCGCGAATACTCGACAAGGGGGGGCAGACAATCAGAAGGTCTTTAATTTCTTAGCCAGTCCGATGAATACCCTTGGTGAATTTGGCGAAAATCGAACAATTTCTGTTGTTCCATATTACTTAACATTCATTGGAACGCTTGTGGCCATTTTTATTGGTTATGGACTTTCTACTAGTCTCTTTGAAAGACAGCTCCGTAAGCATGATTTCTTTGTCACCCAAAGTCGCATTTGGAAAAATACACCAAATGCACTGAGAACACTACTTATCAGTAGTATCATTGCTGGCTTCGTTAGTGGGATTACCCTGTCAATGGTTACGGTGAGATCAGCCGGTGGTTGGTTTACCTATACATTTTTGGTGTTCTTGATGTGTTTATTATTCGCAACATCGTTCGCGCGGCAATTTAGACGAACTAGCCTGTTTGTGATTGGAATACTTTTTGGTTTTTACTTAATGATGACTCCGTTATTGGGGATGACGACAACACCAGGAAGTATTGTTCGCCTAATCTTTAGAGTGTCACCTTTGCAGAATATTGAGAATGGCTATAGTGCATTAATCAATGGCATGTCGATTGGTTGGCTGACCTATTTAATCTTAATTCTTTTAGTGCTGATTGCTTTCGGATTGAATTTCTTAGTGAATGCGCAAAAAGATAGCATGGGTGAACCGTTAGGCCAGGTGATTGATCATGGGTAAACGAAAACTCATTGGGCTAATCGTACTTCTGATAGGAGCGAGCCTATTTGGTAGTGAAGCAGTGGCTGAAAATGGCAAGCTAACCATCAATAATCAAGTGATTTACGAGAAAAATAAAGAAAAAGAGGATTCGATAGAGTATCTGATCGCACCGGATTTATTTTTGGAAAATAAAACGAACGCTGATCAGCAGAACTTGAATACTCGAGAAAAGATCTCACAGCAAGCGAAAGAGAAAGTATTCATTTCAAAGCAATTACCTGAAACTGGTAAAGAAACCAGGGCCTTTGAAAAAAAATTATTTCTGGAGAACTACGAAGGTGCTACCGAACACAATAATCAAGGAATGCAACAATCTAATTCGCTTTCCAAATCTTTGGTCTACATTTTTGCAGGTGGATTGATCATAGGTATGCTTGTTGTCGGGATTTTACTTGGTCGTAGATTCTCAACAGTTTTTGTTAAAAAAAATTAGGAGGAACAATTTTGGAAGGTAAAACAGCAATCAATATTGGGCTGCATTTTAATAAACAGGTGATTGATTTGCGTATCCCAAATCGAGTAACATTGGCGCGCTTGGCTACTTTGCTGCAAGAAGCCTTGGCAATTATGAATGTAACTCTGCCGGATAACTTCTCTTTAGAACTAATCAATAAGCCAATCAGGATCAATCAACAGCTGCCGCTTGCGAACTATCCGATTAGTGATGGCGATCAATTACTTGTAAGAACGAAAGAAGGAAAATAATGGAACGAAATGACGGGTCAACAACGATAGAACAAGTATTAAATCAAGAAACACTAACCACGCGTCTGACTGCAAATCAGTTTAAGGGAAAGATGATCACACAGTATCAATCACTTCTTGAACAAACGGAGGATTGCTTACAAGGAATGATCCTTCAACATACTGAAGAAGAGTTAGTCATTGAGTATGGAATTCCTAAATTTGGCGAAACGGTAGAAAAGCTGGCTGAACGATCAAATGAGCTGGAGCGGTTAGAGCTAGCACAAAAAATGCGGTTCTTGCTGAAGCAACACCAACGGTTGACTAACCCTTTTATTCATCCACAAAACTTATTTATCGTTGGGGATACGGTTCGGCTAGCGCATCGAGGACTGTTGGAAATCATCGCGCCATTTCAACCGACTGAGGAACTGTTTTTTAAACAATATAAAGCACTGGTCTGCTTTATTTTACAGCCGAAGCTTGATTTTTCAGGATTAGTAGATGGCCTGGGTGCTGTGAAGCATGCTTTGGTAGAAAAAATATACATTGCAGCGATACCGGAGGAGATCGATCAGCACCTTTCAGAATCGATTACAATTTTGCGTGAAAAAAATCGACGTGAGAAAAAGCTGGTCAAAAAGCAGCATTATTGTCTATTTAAGTGGGGAAGCATCGGTATGCTGCTGGTTGCGATTGGTTTAGGGATCAGTCTATCTTTTTATGCAGGACGGGTAGTTCCCTTGCAAGAGCGGGTGATCGAGGCTGAATCAAAATTTATTTTCAATGATTATTCCGGTGCTACGACAGAATTAAAGCAGGATGAGGCAGAAAAGTTACCGACCTCAGCACAATATATTTTAGCGGTTAGCTACATTCAATTAGACAGTTTGACCAATGAACAGAAGGAAGCTGTTTTAAATACGATTTCTCAAAAATCCAGTGAGAATACCTTACTTTTTTGGATTTATCTTGGTCGGGGAGATTTTGAAAAGGCCTTAAGCTTAGCTAAAAACATTGGGGACAATCAATATGTTCTTCATGCCTATACCAAACTTTATGATGCCACAAAGGCCAACACGCGAATGGATGGCGAGAAAAAGCAGGAGCTGTTAAAGGAATATGAAGAACAAATCAATAACTATGTGAAGCTGCTAGGAGGACAAGCAAATGATGACCAAGCTCAATAATCAACCTTGCCCTTCAATCGACGATCAAATCATAGAAAAAGCCGACATTCTTTTTGATGTTTTTCTCTTTGATGAGAAATTCGACCATATTGAACTATCAGAAGGGCAAACGGTTCTCTTTCACGGATCGGTAATCAACTGCGTGAATGGGGAACTCTTCTTTAAAAATTCTCTTGAGCCTGAAAAAGAAGTTGTCGTACTGCCACATAATGAGCTGAATGTATTTAACACCACTCTGCCAAAAGAAAAATGGTTGCTCTCAAAAAGACCAGGTTCGGAAATTTGTTTAATGAGTGAAGCCATTAGTGTCCTTTCTATTAAAGAAGAAATGAAAGACTTGAATTTAACAATAGAAGCAAATGGTGAGAAAGTCTATTGGAATGATAGACGAGTAGAGCAGGTAGATACGACTTTTCATGTTGGTGATCGAGCGATTATCAGCGGCGCTATGATCGAACGGCGGGAAAAGCAACTTAAGATCACTTGTATAAAACAGAATATTCAATTGGATTTCCACAAGGTGATGCCAGAAGCAGAAAAAAATGAATATCCATCCAGCTTTCCCGACTTCCGCCGTAGTCCGCGTATTCATCTAAAGCCACCGAAAAAGGAGCAAACGGTGACACCGCCAAGCACGAAAACAGCTGAAGGGAAAAGTGAGATTCTGCGATCAATCGTTCCGCCGTTAGGGATGGTTGTTCTAAGTGGCGCCTCCAGCGTATTGAGTGGAGGAAATCCGGTCATGATGCTCAGTATGGGTGGGGCAAGTTTATTAACTGCCGGTTTTTCAGTTTCTAGCTATTTTACAAATAAAAAAGAAACAAAGCGAAAAAATAAGCTGCGTGATGAAACATATCAGCGTTACATGATTCAACAGAAAAAAGAATTAGAACAGCTATCTGTTGAGCAACGCACGGCTTTAGACTATCAAAACCCTGGGATGGAGAACTTGGCTCAGATGACGAAGGAATACCATCCACGAATCTACGAACGAACAGTGATGAATGCAGATTTTCTTCAGTTTCGTTTAGGAACTGGAGAAATTCCCACTAGTTTCAAAGTAGAGTTTCGTAAGAATGAGAATGAACCCGATCCGTTAGCTGAATTTGCCGAAGAAAAAGTTGTCCGACCGCATCAACTATTAAAGGATGCGCCGATTACTACCACCTTACTTGATCAGACGCTTGGTTTAGCTGGTACACCGGAGAATATTCATTCTGCAGTTCAGACGATTCTATTCCAGATATCAGTCTTTCATTCGTATCGTGACGTTCAATTCATTGCTTTACTTGGAGAAGAGGATTACGAAAAAAAATGGCATGACTGGCGCTGGCTGCCTCATTTTCAATTACAAGAATTGAATTTAAGAGGCTTGATTCATAATGCCCAAAGTCGAGATATGGGCTTGAACTCCTTTTATCAATTGATTTCCAAGCGACGGCAACAGTTAAAAGAATCCGAGAAGAATGAAAAAATTCAATTCTCGCCTCATTATGTGCTGACAATTTTAGACGAGAGCTGGTTGTCTGGTCATGGCTTGAACGAATATTTAGCTGAAGACATGAGTCAATATGGCGTCACTGTTATTTGGGGGAAAGAAACCGCGAACATGCTGCCGGAAACAACGACGACATTGATCGAGTATCAAAGCAGCGAATCGGCTACTTTAGTCAATGAAAAGCATGTCTATGTGAATCAATTTTTCCGACCAGTCCATTTGCCAAAGGAATTTACTGTTTCAGAAGCGATCCAACGATTGGCGAATTTGAATCACGTGGAAGTTGAAAAAAATGCGATTCCTGAATCCATTGATTTTTTAGGAATGTATGAAGTTAAACGAACCGAGGAGCTACAGATTCCCAAACGTTGGCAAAAAGCCAATACCTCAAAATCTTTAGCCGTACCATTAGGGTTACGTGGTAAAGACGACATTGTCTCATTGAATTTGCATGAACGAGCACATGGTCCGCACGGTTTGGTTGCCGGAACGACTGGTTCTGGGAAATCTGAAATCGTCCAGAGCTATATTTTGTCTTTGGCAGTTAACTTCGCACCGGAAGACGTCGGCTTCTTACCGATTGACTTTAAGGGTGGTGGAATGGCGAACTTATTTGCCAAATTGCCGCATTTATTAGGCTCCATTACCAATCTGGATGGAGCAAGCTCAGCCCGTGCATTGCAAAGTATCCGTGCAGAGCTCCAAAAGCGCCAACGAAAATTTGGCGAGTTTGGCGTCAATCATATTAATGGCTACACCAAGCTTTATAAGCAAGGAAAAGAGATTACTGATCCCATTGAAAAGAGAAAATATCCAAGTGATCCCTTACCGCATCTGTTCTTAATCAGTGACGAGTTTGCGGAGTTGAAAGCCAATGAACCAGATTTCATGGCCGAGTTGGTGTCGACAGCGCGGATTGGTCGTTCGTTGGGGGTTCATTTGATTTTAGCGACACAAAAACCGAACGGTGTCGTGGACGATCAGATCTGGTCAAATTCTCGTTTTAAATTAGCGTTAAAGGTCGCTGATCCCGCTGATTCAAATGAAATCATCAAAACACCAGATGCGGCAAGTATTACTCAACCAGGACGGGCGTATCTGCAAGTCGGAAACAATGAAATTTATGAATTATTCCAGTCTGCCTGGAGCGGAGCAACCTATGATCCAAACGCAATGCATGAGGAAAAAATTGATGAACGAATCTGGTGGATCAACAACTTAGGTCAATACGAGCTGTTGACGATGGATCTTTCGGAGGACGAAGTCGCAGTCGTTAAAACGGAAGAGGAGCAAACCCAGTTGGACGCAGTTGTCGAAGCCATTGCAGAATATGTAGAAAAGTCAAAAGCCGTTTTACCTGACAAGCCTTGGTTGCCACCATTAGAAGAAGTCATCGATACACCAGTGATCGATTTAGCAGAATGGAAGAAGGAGCGCCGCTTGGCTGTACCGTTAGGTCTGATGGATACCCCGACGCGACAAGAGCAAGTGAATTTTGATTTTGACTTGGAAACTTTTAGCCATACCGCGATTTATGGGTCGCCAGGTTTTGGTAAATCCACCCTGCTGCAGACCTTATTGATGAATTTAGCACGACAAAATACGCCTGAGCAGGTTCAATTCAACCTCTTTGATTTCGGAACTAATGGGTTACTACCATTAAAGGATCTACCACACGTAGTGGATCATGTTCGTTTGGAGGAAGAAGAAAAGCTCTTAAAATTCTTGAAACAGATTCGTACCGAGATTCAACGAAGAAAAGAAGCCTTTACTGACTACGGGGTTGCCAGTCTGTCGCAGTATGAAAAGAAAGCAGGCGTATCATTACCTGTCATCGTCACAGTTGTCGATGGTTTTGATGCGATCAAAGAATGTCCTTTAGAAGAATCGATTGAATCAATCTTGAATCAATTATTACGAGAAGGTGCCAGCCTAGGCCTTTACGCAGTGATGGCAGTCTTACGAACCAACAGTTTCAAGATGAGCATGTCGAGTAATATTCCTTCACATATTGGTTTGTTCCTAGTTGAAGAAGGAGCGATCCGTGATGTCGTTGGCCGCGAGGCGTTGATTCCGCAAGAAATTATTGGCCGCGCACAAATCAAGCTAGAAATGCCACAAGAAATACAAATCTACTTACCAGCAAAAGGTGAAAATGACATTGATCGTCTAAACCATCTAGAAGCTGAGATTGTAGAACTTGATCAAGCATGGCAAGGCGATCGACCAACAAAGATTCCAATGCTATCAAACGTTATCAGCATGGAAGAATTCTATGCAAACAAAGAAACGCAGTCCATGCTAAATCAGCAGAAGCTGCCGATCGCTCTCGACAAGGAAACCACTGCAGTCATCGGATTCGATCCGCATGAACACGGGTACTTTGTCATTGGAGATGATACTTCGCAACAGACCGAATCCATCGAACGAGTCATTATGGAAAACTTCAAACGAATGGCCGGGCAAGTACAACGTGTCATCTTTAATAGCGGAGATCGTTTCGAAGGCTATTCAGATAGTGCCAATATGCTCGTTTCTGAAGGTGATTATAGTACCTTTACCAATGATTTGATCAGTGAAATCAACGAACGGGAAGCCAGTGGTATTCATGAACCGATGTTTGTCTACATCCCGGATGTCCAGGCCTTTAGCGATAAGTCCTTTATTACCAGTGAGAACTTCACCCGCTATCTGAAGAAAGGACCAAAGGTTGGCATCTATTTCATCCTGCAAGGAAACCAAAAGCAAATCGAAAACAGCTTCGACGATGTAAATAAAATTCTGCGGGCTAATATTCCAGCTGGGATGGCAGGGACTCGCTTAATCGATCAAAGCTTCGTCAATGTGAAGAGTAGTTACAATGAGCCGACCGTTGAGCTGGATGAAAGCCACTTCTTTGTGGGGAGAAATGCTTGTCGGGTGAAATTGGTTAGTGAGTGAAAATAAAACAAAAACAGGGAGATAAATTATGGGGAAAGATTTAACAAGTTTATTTGATTCAAACGAGGAAGAGATTGTCACTGATCTATTTTCGATCAAAGATAATGTATTGCATTTTGATCGTATCTCTATTCAATTAAGTAATATTTCAAGAATCTATACAGGGAATAGAAAACTAAGTCTACCTATCCCAGTAATCGTTGTGTTTGTCATTTCTCTATTAGTGGTAAGTTTACAACCAGTGGTTGGTTTAGTAGGGATGGCATTTTCAGGCTTTTATCTGTATATGATTTTTCAAAAGTACAGCAATAACAAACAATTTCTGATAATCAATCTTAACTCTGGCTACAATTACTTAATCAACTTTAAAGATGGTGAGTTTATGGAACAGGTCAGAATGGTTCTGGAGAAGTCCTTCAGTAAAAACACCTCTGCAACAGTAAATATTGCAGAACAAAAGATTTTTAATGGAGATCATCATGAGAACATTGCTCATGGAGACTACGCGAATTTCAATATGGGTATTCAAAAGGATAATGATATCCATTCGCACAATTCTAATAGCTATAATGCCAATGACAACAGCACTTCGACAACTATAGGTGATATCAGAGACAGTACGATTAATTCTTCAACCTTTGGAAACAAAAATCAGCAACAAGTTAAGAGTAATAATGAAGTTGATTGGGAGCTTGTTAAAAAAGAATTACAAACAGTCATTTCACAAATAAAAATTGACTCCCCAGTAAAAGAAGCTAGTGAGAAGGCTTTAGTCGCTGCTGAACGTCAGGATAAAGTAGCTTTTGAAACTGTCATCAAAGAAAACAAATCAATCTTTCGTTCAGAGTTATTTATCAATACAGCAAGTGGTGTGTTAGCTCAGATTGTTTCGGTTGTTCTAGGGATAGCATAAAAATTGTTAAGGAGGTAAGAAGATGAGTGATGATGAGGCAAAACAGCGAAAAAGAATGCAGGCAGCGCAGAAAAGACAACAAGCACAACGTTTAAAAGGTGAACGGACTATTGCTCAAGGAAAGAAAGCAGAGTTAGAAAAAAAGATTGAACAGTTGGAAAAAGCCAAACAAAAAGTAACAACAGCGTTATCTAGCTTATCAAACTTTCGTTCGAGTTTATCAACTTTAAAGGATTCGGGAGGCGGCTCATTCAAAGGAAATCGCAAGGATAAATATATTGAGGAGTTAGAAAATGCAACTAGCAAGTTAAAAAAATATAAAGCATCTCATAAGGAGAATAAAACAAAAATTGAAGAAAAGCTAAAAAATTTAAAAGAAGATCAACAACGGGTAAGTATGACGATTGGTACGCTAGATATTCGGATCAGTTCGTTGGAATCAGCCGCTACACAATTAGAAAGCTAAATGAGGTGAAAACAGATGGTAAGGATCGGTTTAGGAAATTCATGGGGACAAAGAGTCAATAAGGCTGGTTCAGCAGTCAGTGATCTAGGTAAAGTAAAAACAATTCAATTTTCCAAAACAAACTTAGCACCATTTAAGCAATTTGAAGAGCTCATATCAGATGTAAATAGCTCATTAAGTAAATTTAAAAGCTTTAGTAAGCAAGATACTGCGAAAATGCTTCAAGTTGGGGAGAAAATCAAAGACGAAGACAAGAGCAGTGCAAGAAATATGTATATTTCCAGAGGAGTTTGATGTGCTTATGAGAGAATTATGGAATGAAACGCTAACCACAGAATATCTTGGAGAACCAGAAGTTGAAGTTTCTGACTTATTAATTACAGTGGGCAACCTGCTAGGAAACCAACCGGTATTGTTAAAGAATATTTATCAGTCTTATCTAAGAAAAGAACCCATGTTTACCCATAAACCGATGATAGGTTCTGCTTTACACCTTGAATTTAACTATGAGAAAGAACAAGTAGAGCTAAAAAAGTTGGAGCAGTCAGCTATATTGACTTTTCGCCAGTTTCAAAAATATATGGGGTTAATTGATCTGCTGTTTAGTAAAATTTATCCTATTGGTACTGTGGTTGAATTGGATGAGACGCTTTTATCAGATGAGATTCAACAGATGTTTTCAAGTTCTGAATTAGGGTTGTTGGTCAGCATCCACGGAAGAAGACTTCTCAGCGAACAAGGACAGGAGTATATCGATTACATTGGAACAATCTGGCCATTTGGAATTTTAGAGGATGTTGAACCACTGTTTTTCAATAATTTTCTGATAAAGCGTGTCGTTTCAGAAGGTATGACAAATGAAAGAGAAGAAAATTTTGCAGAGATAGTTTTAAGAAAACAATTGTTAGAACGTGGGGCACTATCTTCTTTTTATACAAGAGAAGCAAAACTAACATCCGATGGGGGGATTATTGTTGGTAAAGATTGATATGGTGGAGGTAATCAAGGCAAAGGAGTCTATTGCATCTTCTAAAATTACACTACAGGGAAAAATTGAGACGGCTAAAAGTTCGTTAAAGGGTGTTGTATCAAGCGGAGAACTTTCTGGGAAAACAAAAACAGCTATCAATGCAGAAATATCGAATTATCAGATTCCGTTATTAGATGGTTACTATAATGCTGTTTCTCAATTAAGTAGTGAATTTGATAGTTTAATTTCCTCATTTAAATCAAATGTAAAAGAGGGCAGTGATAGCGCGATAATTGATACAGACGTCTTAACTCAAATGATCGAAAAAATTTCTCCTAAAGAAGAAGGAATAGAAAAGATTGATAAAGAATTTACAGATGCATATTCTTATGCATCGGGGATAGTTGCTTTATCTACGGTTAGCTCAAGTGAATTTAGTAGCGGGTTGAAAAAAGCTAAAAAAGTATTATCAGATACAAATACTGCAATGGGTAACTTTAAAGGAAAGAAGAGTTCTATTGCCGATGGACTTTCACGTCAAAATTCTCAGTTGGGCAAGTTATCCGGGACATTAGGGATGAGCTATACTTCGTCGAAAGCTCTGAAGATTTATCAAGATAAGGACTTTAAGAATAAAGTTAGTAAAGAGCATAAGGATGTCAAGAAGTTTGAGAAAGAGCAATTTAAAAGAGATCATCCCGTATTGGCTGCGATGAATGGGAACATGACAGCTGCTGATTTAGATCGAATTGATAAAAAGATTAATAGTTTATCTTTAACTTTTGTCAAAGATGGGAATAAGTATGCTAAATATGGTAAGAGGATATATATAGGGAGAAGGTTATCTAAATTATCTGATGGAACTTTAATTGTAAAAGGCTCTAAAAAATTTACAAAAAAATTAGATAAATTAACAGGAATTGATGATTGGGTAAAGGATGGAAAAAATTTTTCAAGACTTTCATCAAGTGGAGGGCTTAAAAAATTAACAAAATCTGGAAAGGCAGCTTTAAAAGAAATTCAACTCTTTGATGAAGCATCAATTTTTAAGTCAGCAAGTGGTAGAATTAAAGAAATCACAAAATCCAATTTAAAAGCGGCTGGAAAGGTAACTGCAAAAACAGCTATTAAAAAAGCATCATTTGGTGTTACAGGTATTTTAGATGACATTAAAGGATTAAAAAATGCAAAAGGTATTGGAAAAGTGATGCCTGGACTGAACTTGATAGCGGGTGCTATAGAAGTTGGACAAGGGGTTAGCAAAAGCGAAAAACAAGCAAGAAAAGAAGGGCTAAAAGGAAACCAAATTACTGCAAGTAAAGTGGGTGGTGTAGCGGTAGATGCTCTGAAAGTTGGTGCGACTACAGCGGCTGTTGGAACAGCTACAGCTATTGCAGCTAGTGTTGGTGCGCCAGTTTTGGCTATTGCTGGTGCGGGTGTAATAACTTCCATAGTAGCAGATAAGATGATAGAAAAAATCGGAGTAGACAAGAAATTGAAAAGTGGTGTTAATTCGTTAATAAAGGGGGCTTCAAAGTGATTCGAATGAAAATAATATTAGAAAATTTCGTTACAAATAGATATAAGCCTTTTTCAAAACGACCGTTTTCTATTAAATCATTTACAATGGGAATTTTTGGATTTGTATTTTTGCTTTGTTTTGTTTTGCTGTGTATATGGTCTGCTGGAGCAGGTAAAGTGATTAATAATTATTTGAAATCATTAAGGGCTCCACTGGCAATTATGATTGTATTTAACATTTTTGGTTTGATAATTTTTAATATAACTAAACTTAAAAAATATGCTGTAGTAATATCTTATATCAGCGGTATTCTTTTCTTATTATCAACGGTAGCTTTTTCTGCCTGTTTAACAAGAGAGCCAACTAAGTACAATACTAATGCAGGCATTTTAATTTTTCTAGTTTGGATAATTGGGGTACTTGCTCATATAGCAGTAGTAAGTATTTCTTTGAAGAGAGGATCGATGAAATTTCGTGATAAGTATGGGGACTATTATACTAATGTTGTTTCAGGATTTGCGATAGTCTGTATGTTTTTTTATTCATATTCAGACAAAGAATTCTTTCTTTTATTAGGTGTTTCTATGATTGTTGGTGGTCTATTGATCGTCCTCACCTTCAACTTCCCCAGAATCCTCCCATACTGGCGAAAAGATGAACCGAAGAAAGATGTATCTGTATATGGCAATACAACTAAAATGATGAAAAGAGGAAAATCAAAATGATGGATGTCGTCTCATTAGAAATGAATAATCTTGTGTACACAGAGGTCAAAACAGTTCCAGATAATTTTTTAGGATTGGTTTTTGAGTCTGAAGAGTTACTGTTTGAGGATGGCTATTACAAAAATGGTCCAACAATGATCGAAGTAAAGCCTACAGAATTTGAGCAAGAGGAACAGACGTACAAATTCTATATTCCAGTGAATGAACCTGTAGAAAATGGCAGTTCACAGCTGATAGAGGAGTTAAAGTTTGAGCAGATGGTCCGTGAACGTGTTCCATTCGATGATGGAATTGATGTTGCTTTAGAGTCGATGAAATCAGTGCTTCAGGAGAATGAAGTGAAGTATGAAGACAAGTTGATCATGGTTATGACTCCGGTTTATGGTGAATACTGGGTTGATTTAATGATTCCTGTGACAGAGTAGGTGGAAAAAATGAAAAGAACGATAGGATATAATCAAACACTTCAATTTGAAAATGTCGTCAGTCGATATTATATAACAAGTTCAGAGGAAACAGGTCAATGCTTTGAAGATGCCTTGCAAACTATTTTTGATGCAGGTTATTCGTTAGCGGAAAACTTTTTCTATTCAACCAATTCGGATATTCGAGATGAGGAGGAGTTACTGATTCAAGTTCTTCTTCCTGTGAATGAACCAAACCAAAACAATTTGCCAGAAGAGTATCGGTTTCAAACCTATTTTCAAGTGAATAATTTGCTTGCTACAAGAGTGAAGGGCGATAGTTCAAAAAGGTTTTCGGAAGCTTTGGGGGAATTACTCGGCTATGTAGTGGAAGCTAAACTTGAAGTAACATCGCCAATTTTTTATTGCCCACAGGTTGTGAATGAAGTCGTTTATACAGATTTGATGATTAGTGTTCGTGAAAGCAAATAAGAGAAACGAAATGATATGGCTCTGTGTCATTAACTTAGAAATACTAATTCGTCTTATGGTGCGCACTTATCTATCTATCGCCAAAACTCAATTCTATATTGATGAGGCCTGGTGAATATAAAGTGAAATTTTTTTGGAAAGAATTATTTGATTGAGAATAAAGAGTAAAAGGGGGTGAGTTACACTTCCCCAGAAGTATCGACTATTTTCTAGGATAAAGTGTTTAAAAACATATAGGTAAAGAACATAAGAAGGCAAAAGAGCTTGAAAAAGAAAAAACAAGCAACCACCTGCCTTGGATTTAATGGTTACTTACTCGGTTTGTATTACACTCTCGAATTAATTTCTTTTCCTATGTGCCCCTATTTTTTACATCGAAACTTACACCGAAAACTTTTATATCATATGATTTTAAATGATAAATCTGTGACTAATTATCAATCTTTTTTTTGATATGATAATGATTCTTCCATCTTTTCCATTCATTTACCCTACCCCATTGTTATATGACCGTGTCTCAAGAGGAACTTTTAGAAAGCATAGGCTAACTAGGGGCTCCTTTTTCTTTTGTTTTTTTGGAATCCGCTTAAGTGAAATGTATCTGAAATGGAAATAACGTGATTTTTTACTGTAACATCAAGCTTTTAGTTGTCTCAGATGCCATGTAGCCAAAAATAGTTTATTGAGAAAATAGGAGAGTATTCGATACTAACTAGTAGGAAAAATAAGACGAAAAGTAAATGGAATCATTTCAGGTAATCTGAAATAAAAAATATACAGCCCTGTGGCACTTTACCTATGGGACTATATATTTTTTTACTCTCAGCGTTTTTGACTCCATGTCTGATTCCGTTTTATTGATTTTAAATGTTATTCAATGATTATTTAACAGATTAAATTTCATGTTTTTGTTTTCGTATGACTCAGTTTGATACCTAGTGATTTGAGTCTATATCGAACAAGGGAATAATTCAAAAAAATGATTTAGAACATCAAAATAACAAAAAGAGGACTAACTGTATTGGTCCACTTTTTTGACCAATCTAATATATTCATAGGAGCAAAGTTTTTGATTAAATGGTAAGTTTTTCCTTGTTTGTTTTCGATTTTATAAATTATCTCCTGAAAAATCTTAAAATAGAATCACTCTAGGAGAGAATTTAGGAGGGCTTAATAAAATTTTTATTGTGATTGATATTCTTTCCACCAATCTTCTTTTTGATACTCAAGTAAACGTAACTTACCATCAAAAAGCAATTGGAATACACGTGAAGATTGACCTTATTCATTAAATAAGTAGTTTTTGCTTCGGGACTCAGTAGTCCTTTACCCTTTAATCAATGACTTTTTATGAGTCGATTCTTGTATTATTTTCATAACGACAACTAGTTCTCACTGATTATCCTTTACATAGATACTGTAACATCGTGTCTTTGATAATAAAATTTCTCGAATACTGAGTAGAAGTATTCGAGAAATAAAAATATTTTATTTATTTTTATTGCATCGAACATTGAGAAAGTAATTAAAAGAGCTTTTTGTTGGCTTAGGCTATATGAGTTGATTTTTTTTAATGTAATACTTCAAAACAACTACGACTGGTCAAATCTAACAGGAAAAGCCTCGATTTTACTTAAACCAAGAGCGCAGTTGCTGAACTAATTGCTTGTTTTCTTGATTCAAGTAGGTAAAATCAGACTTCGTATCTGGCAAAATGCCGTTTGGATAAGAAGCTGGATTTTGATTACCGTTGGCTGTACTTTGTATATAGCCAATGGAATAATTGATGAGCCATGGAATGTTATTATGACGAGTGGTTAAGTATTTGGCTGCGTTTAAAGTGGTTAGTCCAGCTGTTTGTTGTCCAAATACTTTAACCTTGTGATTATTTTTTAGGGCGATTAATACATTTTCTGCAGCACTTGCCGTTTTGTGATTGACAACTACGGCGACTTTTTTGTTTAAACTTTTTGGTGTGGGATTAAATGTCAGATGATTGAACCCATTCCATGTACTACCAGAAATCCCACCTAGTAAGAGGGTGTTTTTCAAAATTAAAGGATAGTGATTTTTCCACTTATCAACTTCATCGAACAATTGCCCATCTGGTATCAGTGAGCGTACACCAAGAATCATAGGTTCCCTAGATCCGCCAGTGTTATTTGTTAAATCCAGTACAATATTTTTCTCCGCAGTTTCAATCAGTTTTGATAAGGTATTGACATAATTTTTTATAAACACATTATGATTGCTGTAGATTGATGGAATAGTGATCACAGAAAATTCCAGAAAATCATGTCTACTGGGTAGGATTTCTACTGTGGGTTGTTGAGCTGCTGTATTGAGCGCCATAGCAAAATTATGATGATTTGCTAGTTGTACGGCATAGTTTACTTGTTCAATAGTAGGTATATTTTTCTTTGACCGAATAGTTTGAGTAACTTTCTGCCAAGAACCACGATCTTCGATAATACCTTGCGTATGCAAAAGTGTGAAAGCTTCATAATCGCGTACATCACTTTTGGATAAGTAGAAAGGAAGTAAGAAAAACATACCTATTAAGAAAAAGGAAAAGAAGTTTAAAAATAACTGATCAAATAATCTTTTCATACAATCACCTTAAGTAAAAGAGATCCAACTAGGAATTGGTCGGCGGTTTCACTAGTTGAATCTCTCTCATTTTTTTACTTCCAAAAATAACCAATGAGGAAGTGAAGGAATAACATACCAGCAACGACAAAAAGAATCCAAAAGAAACTGGGCAAGAGGTTTAATTGTCCATTTTTCTTTTCATAAGAATCACGAGTCGTTCCGCCAAAAGTGAGGGACCAGAAATCAAATAAATTCATTCGTAATCGCTCCTTCCACGAAGAAAATGGCGCTTAATATTTTTTACATAAATGCTGACCACCACCAATATATCCTATTGTGTTTGACCCAGAAGGGCAAGCTCCTTGTACCGGAAATGTCGTACCTCCAAGAGCCATTTCCCAATCACTCGGTTTTGGTCCAGTAGGGGTGAATCCTTGGTAACCACGCCCTAAAATTTTGTTTAAGTTCTGTTGACTTAATTTTTTCACATTTTTCATAGAAAGTCACCTCCTTCAATAAGTAAACGCTAACATATTTTTGAGAAAAAAGGTAAGAGTATCTTGAAAGGCATATTTCTGATCTTGAAGGAGCGATGAAGAGAGAAGCATGTGTGGTAACAGTGACATGAGGAAGATACAAATGTAAATAGCATCATTGTAGTCACGCTATAAATATTTTTCGAATCTGATTATTTTTTCAAGTGATTGTAGTAATAGTTATAGTTCGTTATAATAACTTTTAAATATTAAATTAAAGTTATTTTATGAGGGGTTATAAAATGAAAAAAGTGTCGATCATCAGTTTATTGTTTACAACATTATTGTTGACTGCTTGTCAACAAAATAAAGAGGTTAGTTCCATGTCCGCCTCTACCAAAATTAGTCAAGAAACAACGGTAGCTTCTACAGAACATTCAACTGTTACAACGGAAATGAGCACAAGCAAAAGTTCTGTCTCTACAACTTCAAGTAATCAGCAGATGACTATGGAAAGCAATAGTTCTTCAGTTAGAGAAAGTCAAGCGGTGAATGTTTTGTGGAGTAAGGCTAAAGCGCAACAATTAAACACATTTATGGCTAGCTGGGGAGAAACCATGAAACAAAGTTATAAAGAATATGGTCCCGGAAATAACGTTAATTTATATGGTTTACAGCTTCCTGATACAGTTCTTGCTAACACAAATGGCTGGCAAGCGACAGTTAATAATGTGCCAATCACTTTAACTTGGTCGGAAAATGGTGAAGCTGCTAATTATGCGTTAGTAGCGGTCTATTCTGATGCGGAGACGCAAGCATCGTTGGCTAAGCATGTTTATTTCTTTACGATTGATGCAGGTGTTCCTAAGGTCTTGGTGACGAGTCAGAATCAAGGAAATCCTGACAATTATTTATACTTCAAAGAAACTGAGAATCAGCAATTGAAAGATGGATTCACTGAAATTGTAGGAAACATATAAAAAGAGAGTTTAAAATTTTTGACTGAAGAACTAAAAAGGCTTGTTAGTACCTCTAACAAGCCTTTTTTTATGCTCTTTAGAAACATAGATGAAAAAAAGCACCGATCTACCAACAGAAAAATGTTGATTTTTCAACAAAAAAGCGGTAAGTTTATAGCTAGCTAATGTAGAGTTTTCTACAATTTTGAGGAGTGAATCATTTTGATTAATTTAGAAGAAACATTTAGTCAAGCTGGAATTGATTTCGAACTATATGATCATCGCGCGATTTACACAAATGAAGATGCGTTAGTGGTCAAAGCAGAGCAAGGTTTTACCGGCACCGAGACCAAAAGTTTATACTTAAAAGATAAGCAAAAAAATAACTATATTTTTCTGACTTTTACGACGAAAAAGAGTGATTTTAAACGATTAAGTAAGTTGATTGGCAAAAGAGTATCCGTCGTTTCTGCAGAAGTGATGGAAGAGCAGACGGGACAAAAGTCTGGCGCAGTTTCTCCTTTTGGCTACGAAGCACATGTTCCAATGATTATTGACGAAGAATTATTAACACATGAAAAATTAGTATTCGCACCAGGACGTCCAGATCAAACAATGGTGGTGAAAGTAGCAGATTTGGATAGAATAATTGAAACGCTTAATTTGGAAACCTATCTATTACCTGTAGAGGAGTAAAAAATGTCTGAGATTTTAAGAGAAATTGGAATCATTTCCCGTTCGTTATCATATATTAGTAATGTTGAGTTCAAGGAATTAGAGCTAAACAAAGAACAATATCTATACTTAACAAGAATCTATGAGAACCCGGGGATTATCAATGACGCGATAGCAGAGTTAGTCAAACAAGACCGAACAACTGTATCGAAATCTGTTCAAAAACTTGTAAACGCTGGTTTAGTTCGTAAAGAAATCGATGCTGAGAATAAAAAAATTCGTCGATTATATACGACTGAAAAAGCAGAAGCACTTTATGACTATTTAAAGCGTGAAGAAGCTTATTCGGAAAAGGCTGCATTGCTTGGACTTTCCGTAAAAGAAAAAGAAACCTTGTTAAATTTATTGAAAAAGGTTAGCAAAAATGTCGATGAAGAGTGGCTGTTTGTAAAAAACGGCAATAGACGAATCTATTAGGTTTTTCTAACAATAAAAAGCCAAACAGAAGTATATTCTGTTTGGCTTTTTGTCTGTAATACTTGTTGGAGACAGGGACAAAACAGTTTAAAAGACATATTTTGTTGAAGACCACTTAATCAAAACGCTTAGTTTAGTGAATTATCTTATATGTTTACTAAAAATAAAGTCTATGCTATCATGCTTTGTGAAAACGCTTTATTTAGTTGTGTCACAATTGGATTATAGACAGGTGCTGAAGGCAAGCTATCTAGGAGGTATCAGATGAAAAAAGGGAAGATGATTCAGTGGGTATTTTTTGTGGGAACTATCATTGCTATCGGTATGTTTCAGAGTGTAACAGTAAGAGCAACGGAAATTTTTGAAACTGATTTTAGTCAAGAAAAGGGGAATTGGTTAGATATCAAAGGGACTTCTAAGACTAGTCTTCGTGAGAATCAATTAGTTATTAGTAATACAACACAAGGATCTTCGATTGAATCTGTGAGTGTGTTACAAGATGCACCGTTAAAGAAAACTGGAGAAGTTGAGATGACTTTTCTTTATGAAGGACAAAAAAACTTTGGGGTGATTTTTAGAGGAAGTGAGACTGATTCAACGACTTGGCAGTCCTTTGCTTACAATGGAGATGGAGATTGGCAGCTAGGACAACCGGGTGGAAAGTGGATCACCACAATTAAAGGTTCACCGTTGGTCAAGGGAAAAACATATCGTTTGTTGGTACGCTATGAAGGGAAAAAAATTGTTACTTATTTAAATGGGCATTTGTTATATGAAAATCAAGAAGTCAACTATCCTAATGGTAATGGAAGTATTGATGGAGAATGGCAAGGCAAAATTGGACTTCGTCTTTTTGGTGATCGGATAACGTTGAAGGTAGTGGCGCTAAAAAATGGGGAGATTGGTTCGATTCCTTTAGATCCAGAAGAATCAAATGATCCAACTGAGGCAGAAGCCAAAGAGTTGCAACAAAAATGGAAAACGAATCTTGTTGGTGATTTTGAAAAAAATCCTGAATTATTAAATGATCCAGATATTATTGCGTATACGCAAAAGCTTTCAAAACAAGCCAATGAATTATATGGGAAACTAAATAAAGAATCCAATCGCACGTATTTGTGGGAAAAGATTGCATCAGACACAGCCTCTGCAGATATAACAACCCAATTTGCGAATCTTTCTGTTTTGGCTCGAGCTTATGGAACAAAAGGAACGACCCTTTATCGAGATCAACAGGCAAGAACGGACATTGTTGAGGCACTTGATTTTATGATAGATGTTCGAAAATACGATGGTAAAAAATATCATGGTAACTGGTGGGATTGGCAGATTGGTGTGCCACAAAAATTTATTGATATTCTGATGATTATGAAAGACGAGCTGACAACGGAGCAATTGTCAAAATACACGCAAGTCATTTCGCTGTATGTTCCAGATCCTTATAAACAATTGTACGGTAAGCCACAAGGAACCTTTGTTGATTTGCATTTTATTCCCAATTTCCAAACGACAGGAGCGAATCGCACGGATTTAGCGTTAACGGTCATGGGGTTGGGTATTTTACAAAAAAGTGGAGATAAATTAAGTGTTTCCGGCGAAAGTATCAAAGAAGTTTTTGCACTTGTGACAAAAGGAGACGGATTCTATAAAGATGGTTCGTTTATTCAACATGGTGATATTCCATACACGGGTTCATATGGAAATGTTTTGGTGAAAGGAACAAGCAAGATTTTAGGAATTTTAGCCAATTCCAAATGGAATTTACCTAAAGAAGTAACAGATTCTTTTGTGACCAATGTGAATAACGCCTTTATTCCATTAATCGAGAAGGGCGAAATGATGCCAATGGTGAATGGTCGTTCCATTTCGCGAGCAACTTCGACAAAAACAACTGGTTTTGGTTCACCAACAATGTATAATTTATTGCTAGTATCAGAATTTGCAGACCCGTCAGCAAACAGTCAGTTAAAAGAAAGTGTCAAATATTGGTTGAAGGAGAATCCAGCTTATTACTATACCAATGCACGTGATTTCAAAGATTTATTGTTAACGAAACAGGTGATGAGTGATGAAACGATTCTTGGAAAAGAAAAACCGTTTCTAGGAAGTAAATTGTATGGTGCAATGGATCGCTATGTTTATGCTAGTGGTGATTTTAGTGTGGGACTTAGCATGTACTCGAACCGAATTTCTTCATTCGAGGCAGGTAACAAAGAGAACAAACGTGGCTGGCATACATCCGATGGTATGTTGTATGTATTCAATCAAGATCAGCAATACGGGGAAGGTTATTGGCCGACGGTTGATCCATACCGATTGCCTGGCACGACAGTTGATACAGTCAAATTAGCAGATGAAGTGAGCTCATTTACGACAGTGCGTTCTTCAGAAAAACAAGTAGGTGGTGCAACAGACGGAAAAAATGCTGCTATTGGCATGGCGCTAAACAAAGAGGGAACGAAAAATAACGGTATGGTTTTACCAATGGATCTTAAAGCGCAGAAATCTTGGTTTGTATTTGATGGCCAAATTGTTGCATTAGGCTCAGGTATTCAAGGAACGACATCAGCTTCGATTGAAACAGTGATTGAAAACCGAATGCTTGATTCCAACAGTACGTACCAGTTGATGACAAATCAAGGTGAGGTTTCCAGTAATGGCGAACAAACCATGCAAGCAAATGACTGGCTCCTCTTGTCATCTTCACAAAAAAATCAGAGTATTGGATATTACTTCCCTCAAGAAGAAACAATTACTTTAGTTAAGGAACAGCGTACTGGAAAATACAGCGATATCAATGAAGGTTTCCCGAACAATCAAGTGTATACCGAAAACTATCAAAAAGTTTTACTTAACCATGGTCAAAAACCAATTGATGAAAAGTATGCGTATATTCTTTTGCCAAATGCAACAACGCAAAGTCTTGAAGATTATGCAAAACAAAATCGAATCGAAATTTTATCCAACAAAAAGGAAAATCAAAGTGTCAAAGATACAGTCACTGGAATAACAGCAGCAAATCTTTGGGTAGCCAATCAAACAGTGGCAGGTATTACAGTGGATCAACCAGCCTCAGTTTTGGTGAAAGAGGAATCAAATCAGGCGAAAGTAACAGTCGCTAATCCTTTACAAACGAATGCAACACTGACGCTGAATTTTTCAAAAGCAGTGAAAACAGTTATTCATGCAGATGAAAATATAACAATCAGTGAAGATGGAAGAAGTGCACAAGTTCAAACGGCAGGTATGACAGGTGAATCTAGTCAGTTGGAAGTTGAGTGGGAATAAAAGGTTACGGCGCAAAACATTCAGCTTCGACAAAATAGCGAGCAAGCATTCAAAATAGTTCTTCATATGTTGAAATGAAAAGCTATAGGGAGGAGTTGTTTTGGGACGAAGATAAAGTCGTGAAAGAAATGCCCAGCTCCAATAAATAAGAATGCATTTTCAGAAATTACTTCTCAAATTTTTGTGGCATTTAGACTTGTTTTGAATGGTGAACACTGTAAATGAAAGTTGAAAAAAAGAAGGACGAGCTGGTTTGTACTCGTTCTTCTTTTTCTGTGTAAAATTAGAAGTTTAAACAAACGTCTAAAATGTTTTACTGAATTTTCACTAAACTATTTGAAAAAATAGGTGAATCAATGGTATAGTTCTACTAGAATGAAATGAAAGCGCTTTGTTAGGAGAGAGTAGGAATGCGAAAAGCTGTGATTCAAAGTAAAATAACGACAACAGAACAAAAAAATATTCTAAAAATCATTGTTGGAAATATTTTTTTAGGATTTGCTTACGCAAATTGGATGAAACCGAATAATATTATCAATGGTGGGGTAACGAGTGTGGCGATGATTTTAGAAAAAATCTCGCAAATACCAATTTTTTATTTAACTTCTGGTGTAACAGTCTTATTATTGATTTTTTGTTGGTTCTTTCTAGGAAAAGGGAATTTTCTCAAATCAATTGTTAGCAGTATTTGCTATAACCTGTTCTTTACGATGTTTTATCTACTTAAACTCAATGTGCAAATCAATTTGGTCGTTGATTTTCTTTTTGCCTGTGTTTTTATCGCGATTGGGTATTATTGCTGTATTTCTGCGAATGCTTCTACGGTAGGAATGGATGTCATTGCTTTAGCAATCAATAAAAAACATCCAGAATTTAGTATTGCCAGAGGAATCCGTTACATAAATGTGATGGTACTAGCTTTGGGATTTTTGACTTATGGGGTAAAATCAGTAGTGATAGGTATTTTGTTCAGTTTACTGAACTCGTATATTTTAGATTTTTTATTAAAACGAAGGATTGAAGAATGAGGTGCTAACATGGCAACAATTAAAGACATTGCAGATTTAGCAAGTGTTTCTAAGACAACTGTTTCTCGAGTATTGAATTTTGATCAAACGTTATCAGTGAGTGATGAGACAAAAAAACGAATTTTTGAAGCGGCAGAGAAACTAGAATATACCAAATATAAACGGAACCGCGTCATTGATAAAGGAAAAATCGCGATCGTTCAATGGATGACGGAAAAAGATGAGCTCGATGATGTATATTATCTTTCGCTAAGAATGAGTGCTGAAAAGAAGATTTTGGATGAAGGTTATGAGATTGTGCGCTATTTTTATAACGATACACGTATATTTGATGAAGAGGTAATTGGGATTATTTCGATTGGCGAATGTACACCAGAGCAGCAACAATCATTAATTGATTTTACAGATAACCTAGTTTTTGTTGGAATGGATATTCTTTCAACAAAATATGATTCTGTGTCCCTAGATTTTGATCAGGCTGTGAATAGTGTGATTGACTTTTTCTGTGCGCGCGGTCATAAGAATATTGGATTTATCGGTGGCTTGGACTACGGTAAAACATTGCCTAACCATCCTGTTGGAAAAGACAAACGAACCATTGCTTTTGAAAAATACACAAGTTTCCGTGACGTCTACCGAGAGGAAAATGTATTCCAAAGTGGTTTTGATGTCGAAAGTGGTTATGAGATGATGAAACAAGCAATCGCTACGTTAGGGCAACATTTGCCAACCGCATTTTTTATTGCAAATGATCCTTTAGCGGTTGGTGCACTAAGAGCGTTGCTGGAAGCAGGAATCAAGGTACCTGAAAGAGTATCGTTAATTGGGTTCAATGATACGAGTGTTGCTAAACATATTTTTCCAACGTTGAGTTCAGTGAGAATACATACAGAACTGATGGGCGAAGCAAGTGTGGAGTTACTGTTGGAGAAATTAGAAACTGGAAGACAAGTGGCTAAAAAATTAATTATTGCGACGGAACTCAGTCTGCGTGGGAGCACAGGCGATTAAATCCGACTAGTGGTTGATGATTGTTTCGCTGTCTATTTGAAAAAGAGGGGATGACAAGTTTTTGTCATCTCTCTCTTTTTTTGTGAAAAAACCGTATAAAAATTAGGTGAAATAAGTTTAGTGAATAAAATAAAAAAGTTCACTAAACTTATTGACCTTTGCCTAGCTTTCGTGTATTCTACGAATGAATAAAGCGTTTACAAAAATTTAGGAGGTACTTTATGAAGTACAAAAAATTGTTGAGCGGTGCTTTAGGATTATTGGCAGTAGTTAGTTTGGCAGCCTGTGGTGGTGGTGATTCAAAAGCAGAAGCAGGAGCAGATTCTGCTAAGGATTTGGCAAAAGAAGAACGCGTGAAAAAAGCAAGTATTGAGGTGTATGTTCCCAAAGGGAAGAATACCGATTACTTACAAAAATCCATTGAGCTTTATAATCAGAAATATGATACAGAATTAGAATTGAATCCGGTGGATGTAGCTCCCGCTATTCCGATGGTTCAAAAGGTAACACCAAAATTAGTTGCAAATGAAAAAATGCCAGATTTGATTTTCTTGCAAGATAGTAATGCTGGTTCAGTTTTTGATAAGTTTGAAGATTTATTTTACTCGTCTGAAGACTTTGGCTTTGTAAAAGAGTACGGCAAAGATTTTTATGATGCAAAGATGAACATGTTGGGGAATATTGCACCATCGAAAAAAGTATTTGGTTTTCCTAATGACTGGGGAAATGCATGCATGTTCTATAATGAAACCGCTTTTAAAGAAGCTGGGATCGATGTAACAACCATTAAAAATTGGGATGAATTGATTGATGCAGGGAAGAAATTAAAAGAAAAAACAGGTAAAAAGCTATTATTTATGCGTGATACAGGAGAATTGGATCTTGTTAAATATTTGACGGAACAACAAGGTGTGTCTTTATTTGATAAAAATGGAAAATTAAATTTATTGGATGACGCGGTTAAAAAATCATACGACATCATTCAAAAACTTCAAGATGAAGATTTAGTAGCCTATGGTAATTCAAAAGATTATACAGTGATTGGACAAGAATGTGGCGTAATCTTTGCTGGTGGCTGGTTAGCTTCTTATCAAGCAACGGATTATCCAGATGATGCAGGAAACTGGCGAATCAGTGCGATTCCTGCGGTAGACGAATCAAAAAACTTTTCACCAATGAGTGGTGGATCTAGTTATTATGTACCTAAAAAATCAGATAATGCGTTAGCAGCGTTACAATTCATCACCTTTGCACTAACGGATAAAGATGCGTTGGATGCGTACATGGAACTAAGTGGTTTGCCTGCAAATGTGACTGCTTATCAAAGCGAAGTTGCTCAAAAAGAGTTTCCTTACTACGGAAACCAAAAGATTTTATTGACACTAGATGAAATCAGTCAAAATAGTATCAAGGGTTATGCGTTCCCTTACTCGGCAGATTTAGACAATTATATTGAGGCCGCAAGCTATGACATCAAGAATAAGGGTATGTCTGTTGATAAAGCATTGAAGAAACAAGCAGAAGATTTTTCTTCGAAGTATAACGTAGAAATAAACGAGTAAATCAAACGGGTTAGGATAGTGAGGGCTGCCATACTGTCCTAACCTATTTTTAGAACAGAAAAGGAGCATCTGGATATGGAATTTCCAAAAAAGAAAAAAGCCATTACTAATTATTCCCGAACAGCTTATATCATGTTGTTGCCATTTTTAGCATTTTTCATCATTACTTTATTGATTCCGGCAGTGATGTCATTGGGATTTAGTTTTTCAAAAGTATCGACATCGATTGATTTTATCGGTTTAGATAATTTTACAGCTATTTTTAAAGATCCATTGTTTTTTAAATCGTATTTCAATGTGTTTATTTTTATGATTTTTTCAATTCCGATCACGATTTTCTTTGCTTTGATTTTTGCTGTTTTGTTAAATAAGCCAACGATTAAAGGAAAAGGTTTTTTTCGGACAGTGTACTATTTACCGGCAATCACATCGATCGTTGCAGTGTCATCAGTGTTCTTAACTTTTTATAATCCAACAGGTTTATTCAATACGGTGTTAACAACCTTTGGAATGGAACCGATTCCTTGGCTAACGGATCCATTTTGGGCACGAGTATCGATTATCATTATCTCGATCTGGTTGAATGTTGGGTATTACACAGTTTTGTTTTTAGCCGGATTGCAAAATATCTCGTCAGAAATTTATGAGAGCGCAGATATCGATGGAGCCAATAGTTTTCAAAAATTCTTTAAAATCACGATCCCTTTGTTGAAACCAGTTGTGTTGATGGGAATGATTCTTTCGACAATCAATGGATTAGGTGCCTTTGAAGTACCAAACATTTTATTCAAAAATGGATTTGGACCAGAATCTTCTGCAGTAACAGTTGGTGTGAATTTGTATAAAACAAGTTTTGAAATGGTTGATTTCGGGAAAGCTTCTGCGATTGCTTGGACGATGGTGATCATTGCAGCAATCCTATCCATTATTCAGTTTATTGTAGGAGGAAAAAACAATGAAGCGTAAATTGAACCCATTACTTATTTATTTCGTTTTACTGATTGGTTTAGTAATCTTTGCTTTACCTTATGTTTATATGCTCATTGCTTCAACTCAATCGAACGATGTGATATTAGGGGAAAAAATCAATTTTACAATTGGGCCACACTTTTTGAAAAACCTTGGTGAGATACAAGAAAAATATAATTACATTCGAGTGTTGTTCAATTCAGCTGTCATCACATTGGTAGGGACAGCACTTTCTACGATTGTTACCACGTTAGCTGGGTATGTCATGGCAAAATATCGTTTCAAAGGTAGCAATCTTATTTTTAATTTAGTGATGATTTCTCGAATGATTCCAAGTTTTGCGACATTGATTCCAACTTTCTATATTTTAAGTAAATTTGGTTTAACAAACACATTTGCCGGGGTAATCATTCCGAGCGTTGCTTCGACAACTTCCGTGTTTATGATGCGTCAATATGCACAGCAGTTTCCCAATGAATTGATGGAAGCTTCCCGGATCGACGGTGCTAGTGAATGGACGATTTTTTGGAAAATTGCTGTTCCAGTGTTGACTCCAAGTATTATCACGACAGCGTTATTGACGTTTATGGGTTATTGGAACTCTTATTTGATTCCGTTGATCGTTTTATCCGACTCAAAAAAATTCACTGTCCCATTGATTATTCAAAACATGACACAAAACAACTACGATCCTTTGAATTATGGTGCACTGATGGCCGTTTTAGCGACCTCAGTTATTCCGATTGTCTTGCTTTATATGTTTTTGCAATCAAAATTCAAATCAAATGGTCTAGACTCTGCAATCAAATAAGAATTCTAGGAGGAACTGCAGGATGAATTTCGAAATCAAAGAAGAGTTTTATGTGGATGGGCAGCCAATCAAGCTGATCTCTGGTGCCGTTCATTATTTTAGAATTGCCCCGACACATTGGCGTCAAACGTTACAAAACTTGCAGGCGATGGGCTGTAACTGTGTGGAAACGTACATTCCTTGGAATTTACATGAACCGAAAAAAGGAACGTTTGATTTTACTGGAATTGCAGATGTAACGAAGTTCTTAGATATAGCGGAAGAATTAGGGTTGTATATCATTGTCCGACCAAGTCCGTATATTTGTGCAGAGTGGGATTTTGGTGGGTTGCCAGCTTGGTTATTGGCAGATCCAAGCATGCGCATTCGTAGTCAACATCCAGGTTATTTGCAGGCAGTGAAGGAATATTATCAAGTGTTATTGCCAAAATTAGCGCCATATCAAGTGACACACGGGGGAAGTTTGTTACTCATTCAGGTAGAAAATGAATATGGTTCTTATGGCGAAGATAAAACGTATTTGAAATTTTTAGCAGAAGAACTGCAACACTACTTGGATGTTCCTTTAGTAACCTCAGATGGTGGTTGGGAAGAGGTTTTAGAAGCTGGAACTTTACCACAAGAAGGAATTTTAGCGACAGCAAATTTTGGATCTGGTGCAAATGAAAACTTCAAGTGGTTACAGAATTACCAAGAAAAAAATGGGTTGAATGAACCTTACATGTGCATGGAGTTTTGGGATGGGTGGTTCAACTCTTGGGGAAAACCAATTATTCGTCGCAATCCACAAGAAACAGCAGAAGAAGTACGCCAAGTGTTAAAAAAAGGGAGTATTAATTTCTATATGTTTCAAGGTGGCACGAACTTTGGATTTTATAATGGTTGTTCAGATGCAGGAGCAACGAATGAGCCACAAATCACCTCTTATGATTATGATGCGCCGTTAACAGAATGGGGTATGCCAACGGAAAAATATTTTGCTATTCAAAAAGTGATTCAAGAAGAAGTGCCAACAGCTAAAACTTCAAAACCTGTCTATCCAAAAACAACTTGCTTAGGTTCTTATGCAGTGAAGGAAAGTGTCAGTTTGTTTTCTGTTTTGGAAGAAATCAGTGAGCCCATAATCAATGACTATACTTTGCCTATGGAAAAAATTGGTCAAAATTTTGGATATATCCTGTATCGTAGCCAATTATTGAACAAACGACACATTGCCAAAATGAAAGTCGTTGATGGCTTGGATCGTGTTCAATTTTTCATGAATCAACAGTTGATTGCAACTCAGTATCAGGCAGAATTAGGACAAGAATTTTCATGTGACTTGACCCAAGAAAAAAATGAATTGAGTTTGTTAGTTGAAAACATGGGTCGAAATAATTATGGACCTAAGCTCGTTGCGGATAGTCAACGAAAAGGTATTCGGAGTGGGGTGATGGAGGATATCCATTACATCTCTGATTGGGAACATTATCCATTAGAATTACAGCCAGATCAGTTAGCAAAAATTGATTTTACCAAGGCGGCAATCGCAAAAACACCAAGTTTTTATAAGATTGAGCTATTGCTAGAGGAAGTCGGAAATGCATTTTTAGATTGTAGTACTTTTGGTAAAGGTGTTGTCTTTGTGAATGGGGAAAATATGGGACGATATTGGCAAGAAGGACCGGTACACTCTTTATTTATTCCTGATTTCTTTTGGAAAAAAGGGATAAATGAAGTCATCATTTTTGAAACAGAGGGTGTGCCAATCCATGAGATCCATTTTTCTGAAACACCGATCATGGCATAGGAGTCAGTGACATGCAGAAAAATTTTAAAGGTTTTTTCAATTGTACAAGTCAAGAAGAATTCATTGCATTTAGAGAAGAATTGCTGAAAAATGATGAAAATGGGTGCGAAGAACTACTTGTAAGAAGTCAACGATTTGTTTCTGGAGAATATCTTTTTGATAACGCGTGGGATATGGAAAGAACGCACGAACCTGTTTTTTGGCAAATAGCAGACATTGAGTGGTCAACTAGTCCAAATGGGGATATGGAATGGCTTTATATGTTGCATCGCCATCGCTTTTTAGTTGATGTAGGATTGGCTTATTTGTTAACAGAAGAGCCAAAGTATCAAGAATATCTTGAATGTTTTTTACATGCATTTCTTCAGCATAACCCACTAAATCAAACAACGAAACAGTCTAGCTGGCGAACAATTGATGTGGGGCTACGTGTGGTTAATTGGTTGAAATTAATTGAAATGAATCGCTTCTTGCCACTTTTCTCGGACGAATTGAAGCAGGAGTTGGAAGCAATTCTCGAGAGCCAAGGAACGTATCTCTACGAAAATTTATCGATTGAAAGAGGCCAGAGCAACTGGCAGGTGTTAGAAATTGCCGGGTTGTATAGTTTAAGTCTAGCTTTTCCCACGTTCGAGAAGGCAGCTTTATGGCGAGTAGAAAGTCTCTTTTATTTAACGCACTCATTAGCTTTACAGGTAGAAGCAGATGGCATGCAACGAGAACAATCTTTTATGTATCACAATGAAGTTTTGCTTTGTTTATTGGAAATTTTACAACTCGCGCAAAGGGCAGAAACGGATGTGCCAGAAAAAATTGTTGACTATGCGAAACAATTGGCAAGAGCAGCCAGCTTGTTTGTGAAACCAAACGGTCAGCAACCGATGTATGGCGATAGCGACCAAGAAGATATGACTGGATTATTGCAATATGCAGAAGTTATTTTAACTAATCCAGATGGACAAATAAAAAAAAATCAAGCAGACTTAACCTTTTTTGCAAAAATGTCTTTAGGAAGAGGTCAATTTCCGATTACGAATCACTTTTTATTGGAAGAAGCTTTTCATCATTTTGAGCAAGCCGGCATCATGATTGCCAAAAGTCCGCTGACGTATCATTTGTTTAAGTGCGGACCTCTGGGCGGCGGACATGGACATGATGATTTACTCCATATTGACTTAGTTTATCAAGGAAAAGACATTTTGATTGATTCAGGTCGATACAGCTATGAATTAAGCAAACATCGACTGGCTTTCAAAGAAGCAACAGCGCATAATACCATCGTGGTGGATCAAAAAAACTTTAATCAACATACAGATGCGTGGGACAGCATCAAAGTTGCGACGCCAATCAATCAAAAAGCCAGCGAAAAGTCAGGTGTCCAGTTTTTTGAAGGTGGTCATTTAGGTTACTTGACATTAGCTGATCCAGTGTACGTTGATCGTAAAGTGATTCATTTTCCGGAAGGATTCAGCCTCGTTAGTGACAACTATCTTTGTCGTGGAAACCATGAAATTGAAACGTTTTTTCATGTTGATTCATCAGTAGTCCAGCAAAAACAAAAGACACTGATTTTCCCAGAATTAGGCTATGAGATTTCATGTTTGGCGAAAGAAACACGTTGGAAATGCTACGAAAAAAATAGCGCACCAACCTACAATGAATTACGAAAAATCACTTGTGCTGTCTTAAAGAAAAATATCCAAGGAACAGCTGCAACCACTTATCTTTTAAACCCACGGGGACTGATTACAAAAGTTGAGAAACTACCCGTTTACTCAGAAGCAGAGCAACAATCAGATGAAATAGTGGAAGCAATCAAAATTCAGTTGAAAGATCGCACGCAAAAATTAATTTTGATCCAACATCAAGAACCTGTCCATGGACGAAGAGCGTATTGTGTTGAAGGAGCATACTATTATGGTCGAGTGGTCGTAGCTACCGACCAAGAAAAAATCGTTTTGTATTAAATTGGAGGGCAATATGCTAACAAAAGAAAAAGTCGCACAAGAACTTGAATTTGTTTATCAAAAAATCATTGATAATCTGTCAACATTTGAAACCTTAGTACCAGCAGCAGTTTCTAAAAATTATCGTTATCCGGCTGTTGAAAATGCAGATTGGACAGATGGTTTTTGGATTGGTATGCTGCATCTGGCTCAAGGTTATCGCCCAGACGAGCGAATCCAGCAAGTGATTACCAAACAGCTAGAAGTATTTCAGCAACGACTAGACGAAGAAATCGTTTTGAACCATCATGATATTGGCTTTTTATATTCCTTAGCAGCAGTTGCTGACTATCGCGAAAACAATACAGCTTCTTCACGAAAAATGGCACTCCAAGCAGCAGATGTTCTGATGCGACGTTATAACGAAACAGCGAAGATTTTCCAAGCTTGGGGTGATCTATCTGATAAAGAACAACAAGGTCGAATGATTATTGACTGCAATATGAATTTGCCTTTACTGTATTTTGCTTCAGATGAAACGGGTGACTCACGTTATCGAGAAGCAGCTAAAAATCACGTGAAATTGGCGCAGAAGTATTTGATTCGTGAAGATTATTCAACTTTTCACACATATTATATGGATATTGAGACAGGAAACCCTCGTTTTGGTGCGACAGCGCAAGGTTACGCAGACGATTCCTGTTGGTCAAGAGGCCAAGCGTGGGGAATCTATGGTTTTCCAATCAGTTTTACTCATATAGGAGATGCAACGTTACTAGAGTCTGCTTGTCATTTAGCAGATTACTACTTAGCTCATTTGCCGGAAGATAAAATTGCTTATTGGGATCTGTTTTTTGTGGATGGCGAGGAAGAAAGAGATACATCTGCATCAGCAATTACGGTTTGTGGCTTGTTGGAGTTGGCAAAACAGTTACCATTAATGGATCCACGACGTCAAGAATATGAAGAAGCTGCGCAAAAAATCATGGTTAATCTGATGAATTACACGACAAAAAATGTTCCAGAATCAAATGGTCTGTTAGTTCAAGGCGTATACTCTAAGCCAGGTGGAACAGGAATTAATGAATGTACTACGTGGGGAGATTATTTTTATTTTGAGGCACTGACACGTTTATATCGAAGTTGGGCAACTTATTGGTAGGAGGAAACAACATGAAAATTCATTATTTAGGCACGGCAGCCGCGGAAAGAGTTCCTGGCATTTTTTGTAACTGTCGTATTTGTCGCTATGCACGAGAACATGGTGGAAAAGATTTACGAACTCAAACGCAAACCTTGATAGATGATGGTGATCTATTGATTGATTTTCCTGGAGATAGCTATTTTCATTTACGGGAACATCAACTGAATTTCAATGAGATCGAACATTTACTGATCACACATTGGCATAGTGATCATTTATATGCAGAAGATTTAGCTTTTCGAATGAGTTCTTATGCTAATGATTTGGACAAAAAGCTAACTGTCTATGGAAATGCAACTGTTCATCGCTTCTTTGATCGCGCATTTGAACTGGAAAAAATGATTGAACCTGAACGTATTGAGTTTCAAGAATTAGCGTCATTTAAAAAGTATCAAATTGGGGAGTACCAAGTTCATACATTACCAGCTGTACATGGTCAAAAAAATGGGGATTGCTTCATTTATGTGATCGAACGCGGAGGAAAGCGATTATTTTATACACATGATACAGGTTTTCCAACCAATGAAGTTTTGGATTATTTAGAAGGGAATCAATTGAAACTAGATGCGATATCCTTGGATTGTACAGGACAAAACATGACATATGTTGGTGGGATTCACATGAATTTAGGCGAAAATTTACGACTGATTCAAACGTTATCCGAACGAGGTTTATGTGATGAAAAGACGACCTATGTTCTCAGTCATTTCTCTCATAATGGCGGTTTGACACATCAGGAAATGAAAGAATTAGCAGATGAACATCAAATGTTGACAGCTTATGACGGGATGAAGATTGAAATCTAAGGATGAAGAGAAGAGTGGAGCAAAACGTGCGAATGTTTTGCTCCATTTTTTCTACTTTTAGAATCAATTTATTTTTTTATGGATGAGTATGTCCAAAGCACATTGTTTTTCTGACGCATGGTATAATAACACTATAGAATTTTCAGCAGACAGTCTCCAACGCGTAAAGAGTTCAAGCTTTGAGAACAAGCCAAACATCGGTGGAAATGGGAGGGATCAGGATGGAAGAAACAGTTTTTTTTAATTTAGGAAATGCGTTAGCAGCAAAACGTGATCCAAAAGAATTGATTCGTGAAGCACAAATCGTGAAAGATCAACGCCAGCCATTGGGAAAATTGGTCATTGTGGAAGACGAATCGAGTGGAGAACATATTTTGTTTGAATTAGCGAGCCGAGAAGAAAAATCGGAGCAGACAAAAGAGTTTAAGGTGAAGCAAGTGATTGATTAAGTAAACATAATTCAAAAAAACAGACAAACTAGTGAAGAATGGTAGGGGAAACTTAGTTGCCTGTTTTTTTGTGGATGAGTGCTATTTTCTATGATGTAGGAATGGTTTATTTTTTCTTTTTTGATTGAAACAACAAACACTCTACCTCCAGCATCTAAACAAAAATTCCACCCACCATTGGTAATCGACTAATGGTGGGTGGAATTTTTTATTGTTTGCTACGAGCAATGACTCGACGAACTTTGGAAATCGAGTCACGCGCTTCTTCTTGATTATAAAACATCAAAATAACGTAAAGCGAGTCCATGATACTTAGTTGAGAAATCCGCGAAGCTAAAGCTTCCGAACGAAATTCTGTCTCTTCTGCAATGGAAATAAAGACCACATCACCAAGTTTAGCCAAAGGGGAATGAGCTTGGCTCGTGACGACGATTACTTTGGCTCCAGTAGCTTTGACTGTCTCTGCTAAACGAATCGTTTCTTTCGATTGACCTGTATGGGAAATCAAGATTGCACAATCAGTAGGTGTCAAAAGAGAAGCTTCCATTAATTGGATATGGTAATCTGTGCTGTGAAAAACTGAGATTGGCGAACGCAAAAATTTGTGATAAGCATCAGTTGCAACAATTTCAGACCCACCTACACCAAAGAAGAATAGCCGATCAGAATTGTTGATCAAATCAACCGCTTTTTTTAAATCTTCTTGTCGTAATAATATTTGTGTATCATTCAAAGTAGTGATATTTGAATCAAACACTTTTTGTGCCATAGTCAGTTCTGTATCATTTTGATCAATATTTTCATGGATCGCAATCGCAGAAAAATCATTTTCTTGAATGAGCATCGCCATTTTGAAATCTTTGAATCCATTGTAACCAAGTTTTTTCGTAAATTGAAAAAAAGTGGAGTCAGCGATTCCAAGTTCATTCGCTAAATCACTAATGGAACTGTGAGCTACTTTACTTGAATTTTCTAGCACGTAATCTGCAATGGCTTGCTCCTTTGGACTGAAATCATTGTACATCGTTCTTATTTGTAAGCGAATGGATACAGACATATGTGTTCCCCCTTTACTCTCTAAATAAAGGATATAATGTTTTGTAAAAAAAATCAAACGAAAAAATTTTTATTTTTTGTATTTACAAAAAAATATTTTTTTGTATAATGGAGATATAGAAATGGAGGCGCTATCATGGAAGTGAGTTTTGTTGGATTAGGCAAGATGGGGATGAACTTAGCAATCAATTTGAAAGAGCGCGGCTATGACGTAAAGGGGACAGACCTATCTGAAGAAACATTGAATATTGCAAAACATGAAGGGATCAAAACGTTTCAAACAGTCGAAGACTTGCTAGCTTCTTATCAAGAAGAGAAGCTAGAACAAAAAATCATTTGGTTGATGTTACCCGCAGGAGAACCAACTGATCGAGTGTTAGAGCAATTGTTACCACTGTTAGCACCAAAAGATATTGTGATTGAAGGTGGAAACTCAAATTATCAAGATTCAGTTCGGCGATCAGCTATTTTTGAAGAACGTGGTATTTATTATTTCGATTGTGGAACATCAGGTGGAATTTCTGGTGCAAGAAATAATGCGTGTCTGATGATTGGCGGAAACAAAGCAATTTTTTTATCGATCGAGCAATTATTTAAAGACCTTGCAATTGAAAACGGTTACTTATATGCGGGCCCAGCCGGAAGTGGTCACTTTTTGAAAATGGTCCATAATGGAATCGAATATGGCATGATGCAAGCAATTGGTGAAGGCTTCCAATTAGTCGAACAAAGTGACTATGATTTCGATTTGGCAAAAGTAGCTCGTGTTTGGAATCATGGTTCCGTTATTCGAGGCTGGTTAATGGAAATCGCAGAAGAACAATTTCGACAAAGTCCTAAATTGGCAGATTATCGCGGAATCGTAGCTGCTTCTGGTGAGGCAAAGTGGACAGTAGAAACAGCGCTAGCAATGGATGTCCCCGTTCCAGTGATTGCCATGAGTTTATTCATGAGAAATCTATCACAGGAAGAAGATAGTTTTTCCGCAAAAGTTGTTTCTGCTTTGCGAAATGGTTTTGGAGGTCATGAAGTTATCAAAAAAGAATGAGAGGAGTAAGGAAATGTCTAAGTATCAAATCGCAATTGTGAATTCGAGTAGCTTTGGCAAAATATTTCCTGAACATTTACGACGCTTGGAAGCGTTAGGAACTGTCAAACATTTTACTGTAGATGGTGAGATATCTGGGAAAGAACTGGCAGAAGTGTTGCATGGCTACAATGTGATTATTGCTAGTGTTACCCCATTTTTTACGAAAGAATTTTTTGAGTACAAAGATGAATTACGTTTGATTTCTCGCCATGGTATTGGATATAACAACATCGACCTCGAAGCAGCAAAAGAAAAAGGAACGATCGTTTCGATCATTCCAGCATTGGTTGAGCGCGATGCTGTAGCCGAAAACAATATCACAAACTTGTTAGCTATTTTAAGATGTACAGTTGAAGCAGATGCCAGTGTGAAAAAGGATCACTGGGAAAATCGTGCACAATTTGTTGGTCGGGCACTCTTCAACAAAACAGTTGGCGTAATCGGAGTTGGAAACACAGGGAGCTGTGTGGTCGAAATTTTACGAAATGGTTTTCGTTGCGAAGTTCTGGCATATGATCCTTATAAATCAGATTTGTATTTACAAAGCTTTGGTGCAAAAAAAGTCGAATTGAGTGAATTACTTGCTTCAGCCGATATTATCTGTTTATGTGCGAATCTCACAGAAGAAAATTATCATATGATTTCAACGGCTGAAATCAAAAAAATGAAGGATCAAGTTTATCTATCAAATAGTGCTAGAGGTGCTTTGATCGATGAGGAAGCATTGGTTGCAGGGCTAAGATCAGGAAAAATCGCTGGTTTTGCTACAGATGTCTTGGAGGAAGAACCAGGAAGAAAAGATCATCCTTATCTATCATTTGAAAATGTTGTAATGACCCCACACACCTCTGCTTATACAAGGGAATGCTTAGAAGAGATGGGGAAAAAATGTGTTGAAGATGTCGAGCGAATTGTTGCTGGTCGGTTACCTGAACGATCGGTCCAAAGTCAGAGCTATTATTTAGTATAAAAATCAGTTGATAAAATCAATTTGTGGAATAAAGATCGTTAGGTCAAAAAAATGAACGAAGGTTTAGGGGAGGACTTATGGAAAATTTAAGTATCATACAAAGCTTATTGATCGCCTTATGGGTTGCAGCTATCATGTCAAGATGGCTTGGTGGAGGAGCAACATTAACACTTCGATTCTCACCATTGATGACAGGATTAGTTGTCGGAGTCATCATGGGAAATGTGGCACAAGCAATGATTATCACGGCATCATTACAAATGATTTATATGGGTGTCTTTTCACCTGGAGGTTCAATGCCAGCTGAACCATCTATTGCAGCAGCAGTTGCCGTTCCAGTAGCACTTCTAGGAGATCTTTCACCTGAAGCAGCGATTGCAGTAGCGGTTCCAGTAGGATTATTAGGAAGTTATTTATATCAATTACGTTTTTTTATCAACACATTTTTAGGGAAGTACACGGATAAAGCTGTTGAAGATTTGAATGATAAAGCAATCAAACGTTCGATTATCTTATATCCAACCTTGGCTTCATTTCTGTTATTCGTACCATTAGTATTTATTGCGCTTTACTTAGGGGCACCAATTATTGCCGATGTGATCACTGCTTTAGAAGGAACTGTCGTCATCCATATTTTAGAGGTCGTTGGTGGTGGTTTAGCGGCAATCGGGATTGCTACGACAGTGTATGTTATTGGTCGAAAAGATTACATGGTGTTCTTCTTCTTGGCTTATTTCTTAAGTGTTGTCTTCAAATCATTAGAAATCACGATGGTAACTTACGCAATCTTTGGTGTATTGATTGCTTTGATTTTCGTGAAGTCGCAACAAGGAAAACATGTCCGAGCAGCTACTGATAATGGTACTGCAGCGACAACAACATTTGATGATGATGACGATGACTACGATGATGGATTCTAAGTGAAGTAAGGAGGAAGAATGATGACAGAAGCAATTGAAAAAACACAAGTAAACAGTCAAGCACCAGAAGAAATTACCAAAAAAGATGTGACGAAAGCCTATTTACGTTGGCATTTTGCGAATGAAATTCCGCACTCGTTTGAACGCTATTTGGCACCATCGTTACTGTATGGAATGATGCCGATTTTAAAAAAATTGTATAAAGATGACGATGCTAGAAGAGCTGCTTATAAGCGGCAATTATTATTTTTCAATACCCAGTTGAGTTGGGGTGGTGGCGTAATCACTGGTTTGATGTCTTCGATGGAACAACAACGCGCAGAGGAAGAATATACTGACAGCGAAGTTTTGATGCAAGATGATTTGATGTACAACACAAAAGCTGGTTTGATGGGGGCGTTGGCAGGAATCGGGGATGCAATTGACTCAGGAACTGTTCAATATATCTTTATCGCAATCGCAGTTCCATGGGCCCAACAAGGGAGCCCATTAGGTGCGTTGTTCCCATTCATCTGTTTTGCTACGTATCAAGCGATTTTAGGCGTATTCTTTGCAAGACAAGCTTTTGCAATGGGGCGAAATGCTACTGGTTTGATGCAAAGTACCGGTATTCAAACAGCAATTGAAACATTATCTGTTTTAGGGCTATTCATGATGGGCGTCCTAGCTGGTAATTATGTCAAAGTCGAATCAACCTTGAAGTTTGTTATTTCTGGTAAAGATTTCGTCATTCAAGACATCTTGGACCAAATTGTTCCAGGCTTGTTGCCATTGGCAGTCGTGATGGGTGTGTATTGGTTCTACACCAAAAAGGGATTGAAGGTAACCCAAGCATTACTCTGGCTAACCTTGATTTTGATTGTCTTAGCAGGTATCGGAATTTTATAAAAATTAAAGGAAGTGTTTTTGATGGGAAAAATAAACTTAGCACGTGTAGATGAACGTTTGATCCATGGTCAAGTAATGGTGACTTTGTCACAAAAGAGTGGTGTCAATTCCATTTTTGTAGTGGATGACGTTGTAGCAAAAGATAAATTCATGCGCGACCTTTATAAAAACGCGGGAAGTCGCACAGGTCAAAAAACGATTGTTATCACAAGTGATAAAGCGAAATTTTACTGGGATGAATATGAATTTAAAGAATATAACTGTATCTTGATTGCTAAAACAGTAAGTGTGATCTATGACTTAGTCAAACATGGTGTGCCAATGAAAGAACTAAATATTGGCGGGATTGCTCAAAAGGATCCAGAAAAAGATTTATTAGTAACTAAATCTGTTTATTTAAATAAAGAAGATGCGCAAAAACTAAAAGAATTGAACGAAGATTATGGAGTTGAAAACATTTATTTCCAAGCAACACCATCTGCACCAAAGTCAACGTTAAAAGATATTTTAAGCAAATTTGATTTGTGAGATCACGTAGAAAGATCAGCAAATGGAGTCTGGGATTTGAACGCCAGACTCCTAAAATAAACGAGCAAGGTTAGGTGGGAGTACGATGCAAAAAAAGGAACGTTTTCAAGATTGGTTGTTTCGTTACCAATATATCTATCGCTTACGGCGCACACACAAACAAAAAACAAGATTTATCTCAGCAGTCATTGCAGATATTTTACCGATGCGAGAAGACGTACAAGTCATTGAATATAACCAACAAAAAAGAACTTCTTCCAGAAATATTTACGTTGGCGATGTTGAAAATGCCGAGCGAGTGATTTGCACGTATTATGACACCCCGCCTAGACATGTTGGGGCATATGCTTTGTTTCAACGAAAAGAACAAGCGAAAGCTACGACTAAATTTATTTTATTAGGCACAGTTAGTTTGATTTTTATCGGCTTAATAGCGACGATTCTTTACTTAATGAAACAAACATTGACTTTTGATGTGACTACTTTGAGTTCTTGGCTCGTAATTGCTGTCTTTGCCAGTTATTTTTATTTTTTAGGCAAGGTCACTCAAGGGTTATCGAATCGTAAAAATCTTGTTCGGAATACGTCATCTATCTTGACGCTGCTAGCAATGATGGAAGAACCAGATGAAAAAACAGCCTACGCATTGCTTGATGAAGGATGTTTCGGTGAGCAAGGAGTTGCTGTATTACAAAGTGTCATCAAGAAAAATTGTGAAGTGTACGTATTGGATAGTGTTGGGGCAAAGGCACCATTGAGAGTACTAGGTGCGCCTAAGAAAACCAGTGAAGTTGCTAAAAAAGTCGGTATTGAGGTTGTGTCCGAAGGATTGTTAGAAAAACAGCCGATGTATTTATTTAGTGGTGAAAATCAAGCAGAAACAACTGACTTTTATTTAAGTCGAGCGGTGCTCGATCAAAAAGAACTTAATATGGAAAATATCGCAAAAGTGATGACTTTTTTCAAAAAAAATGAATCAAAATTGTCTGTCGAGGAGGAAACAGCATGTTAGGGATCGTGATTGCAACACATGGTACATTGAGTGAGGGATTAAAAGATGCTGCCACAGTGATTATTGGGGCAACGAATAATACAGCAACTGTTAGTTTGAACCAAGCAGATGATGTGCAACTGTTGGGCAAAAAAATTGGAGAAGCAATTCACGAAGTCAATCAAAAGAATGGCGTCATTGTGTTAACAGATTTAGTAAGTGCTAGTCCTTATAATCAGTCAGTACTAGCTGTTAGTCAATTAGAACCAACACTTCAAGAACAAGTGTATGTCATCGGTGGTGTTAACCTACCTATGCTATTGGAAACGATCAATCATCAATTGATTGAAACGCCTTTAGAACAAGTTGCTCCGGCAATTCTTGCACAAGGAGAAGATAGTTTACAAGCATGGCATACATCAATGACTGAAGAAAATGATGAAGAAGATGACTTTTAAAGGAGGCGTAAGCCAAGATGAAGTGGGGATTTAGATGGTATGGTCAAGGAGACTCGATTCCGCTGGAAAATGTAGGCCAAATTCCGGGTATCAATGGAATCGTAGGTACTTTGTTGGAAAAGCTACCCGGTGATGTCTGGGCAGTTGATGAAATTCAGAAACTAAAAGATTCTGTTGAAGCTGGTAACTTAGAATTATTGGGGATTGAAAGTGTAGCCATCCATGATGCAATCAAAGCAGGAACTGATGAGAGAGATCATTACATTGATAATTATATCCAGACAATCAAAAATTTGTCGAAGTGTGGCGTGCATTTGATTTGTTATAGCTTTAAGCCAATTTTTGGTTGGGCAAAGACCAATTTGTTTTATGAAAATGCAGATGGCAGCTTTTCATTAGTTTATGATCAGTCTGTTGTGGATGACATGCAACCAAGTGAAATGTATACATTGATCCATAGCCAATCAAAAGGATTTCGTTTACCTGGCTGGGAGAAAGAACGTCTAGATAAATTCAATCGATTGGTAGAAATTTATGAAGGTGTAACGGAAGAAATTCTATTTGACAATTTAACCTATTTCTTGCAAAAAATTATTCCGGTTTGTGAAGAAATGGATGTGAAAATGGCGATTCATCCGGATGATCCACCTTGGGAAATCTTTGGCTTTCCACGCATTACAAAAAACCTAGCAGACTTAAAACGAATTTTATCAATTGTTGATTCTCCTTACAACGGAATCACGTTATGCACTGGTTCATTGGGAGCAGATCCAGCAAATGACTTGGTTGAAATCATTCATGAGGTTGGGGAACGAATCAACTTTGTTCACTTTAGAAATGTTGGCTTTATGGGAGAAAGAAAATTTAAAGAAACAGCACATTTGTCAACAGAAGGTTCACTAGATATGTATGCATTGATGCAAGCCTTAGTGGATGTTGGTTTTGATGGCGTGATTCGCCCTGACCATGGCCGAACGATCTGGGGCGAAGTAGCGATGCCAGGTTATGGTCTATATGACCGAGCGATGGGAATCACTTATATGCAAGGGTTACACGAAGCAATCACAAAAGCAAAAAAATAGATCACGTTTTGTGAGGGAGCGAGTTTGAAAATGCAGACAGTTCAAAGCGAAGTTTATCAAAAAATAGAGGAAGCAAAGTTATTGCCGCTTTATACTGCAACGAATCTTGACTATCTGGATCGCTTGGAAGAAATTCTGTTAGCAAATCAGTTACCGTTAGTTGAAGTCACATTTCGTAGTGAATTGGCAGAAGCAGCCATCAAAAAATTAGCAAAATCTGGAAAACTGTTGGTGGGCGCGGGCACTGTGCGAACATTGACACAGGCAAAGGCAGCAATTAAAAATGGTGCGAAATTTATTGTGTCACCAGCTGTGATCCCAGAAGTTATCGAATATAGTTTAACTCAAGATATCCCTGTATTCCCTGGAACAGCAACCCCTAGTGAAATCCAACAGGCAGTGGATTATGGCATTCATATTGTCAAATTTTTTCCAGCAGATATCTATGGTGGGCTAAAGGCAATCAAGGCGTTGAGTGGGCCCTTTTATGACGTGAAATTTTTGCCCACCGGTGGTATTGATGAGACCAATGTTCTCGATTACTTGAACCATTCTCAGGTAATAGCAGTTGGCGGGTCATTTATTCTTTCAGAAACAAGTTTGAAACAAGATGATGGAGTAACTGCCAGTCAGCACCTGAACGAATTAATAGAAACAGTCAAGGGACAATCTTTTAGGATAAGTGGATAAGGTTGTGGAATGGATCCAAGAGGTAAGAAAATGGGTGGGACAAAACGACTAGGCGTTTTGCCCACCTTTTTGACGAGAATGACTACTTGATGAATTAGGCAAGGGAAATTAACAACCTATTTTACTTTTTCATTAGCTGTTTCCTTCATCGCTTACTGCTGTCCTTTCTTTTCCTTTTGGGGTAGAATGAATCAACTCAAGTTATTGGAGGCTATTATGAATAAAATCGAATTATTTATTTTTGATATGGATGGACTTATGTTTGATACAGGTCGTCTTAGTTATCGAGGCTACTTCAATTCTGCAGAAAAACATGATTATGAATTGAATCATAATGTTTATTATTATTTGACAGGAAAAACAGATTCTGATATTCGTTTGGGGATGAAAGAACTCTACGGTGAGGACGTTCCTTACAATGAATGGCGTGATTCAATGAATGTGTTTAAAAATGAACTACTGGCGAAAGAAAAAACAGTTCATAAAAAATATGGCTTGGTGCCGTTGCTAGATTTTGCCAAAGAACAAGGAGTTAAAATCGCTGTTGCTTCGTCATCAAAGCGAGAAAAAGTCTTGGCTTACTTAGAGATGGAAGGAATCACTGACTATTTTGATGTGATATTGGCAGGAGACGAGGTTGAAGCAGGGAAACCAAATCCAGAGATTTTTTTAAAAGCAAGTCAAAAAGCTGGTATCGATCCAACTCATGCTCTTGTCTTTGAAGATTCAAGAGTGGGGATCGAAGCAGCACGTCGTGCAGGAATTCGTTCTGTTTTAGTTGAAGATGATATTACAGATTTGCCAGTTAGAAAAGGGCGCTACCCGCTGAAAAAAGACCTTTCACGTTTACGTGAACGTCCTGCACCAGCAGACTATCAATTTCATGACTTGCTGCAAGCTAGAAATTTTTTGGCGAAAAAAGAGTTGTTTTTATAAGCGTTTAGTAAATTGAAAGAAGCTCAACTGCTGATTGTGAGGCAGCTGAGCTTCTTTTTTTATGCAAGCAACAAGTTGTAAACTGTTAATTATCTTTATTTAAAATTTGATTGATCTCTTGACTCAAAAGATCTGCTTTACCACCAAAAACGGCTTGAATACCACCTTTGACTTCAAAAACAGCTGTAGCACCTAGTTCTTGGATAACTTGTTTATTGACAAGCTGACCATCGGTGACAGAAACACGCAGAATTTATTTATGTACACCTTTTTTAGCGTTAAACTTGCTATTTTGGAATAGAAATTCAAGTAAAATATAATAATAAAAATCTTACACATAATTAATGAATGAAGTGCTCAACTGACTGCTACATACATTAGTTATTTTTATTAGAGAACAATGATATCTAGTTTTTCTATGTTAATACTAGTAAGAATAGCTAATCAAGTCATCTTCAACGTAATGTTTAATCTAGTCAGATGTATACGTGAAAATATGGTGAAAGTGACACTTATGCTCTAAAAACAAGTATTTATGAAATAAAAAGAATATTTTCAATTTTTATTGTAAGATTATTTTGAAAAATCAAATATTATTGAATATTCTGAATATTCGTTTTTTTAAATCTGTTAGGAGGTAGAAAAATGAAACTAGTTAAAATTAAAGAAGTAAAAATTAAGAAACCTGTTGCATCACAATCAAAATCTAGCTATACAGGTAACTAATCTTTGAAGGCGTAGTTGTTTCTACGCCTTTCTAGTTTCAATAAAATCTTATGAATAATTTACTAATGATTCAAAGAGAAAAGTTAATCTATTTGAAGGATAATAGGTACTTCTTTTTCGAAGCTGAAGAACAAATTGCAATTGAAGAGCAAATCAAGGCAGAGTTTCCATTATTTAATGAGTTAGAAAATAGAGACAACAAAAAAATTTCTATTAATCATTTTGATGTTTATATTATTAAAAATATGGCAGATTTCAGAACACAAATAGATTTAAATGATGGAAACGATAAGTTTTTAGTTTTTTTTGATTTGATTCTGTTTATTTCTAAAAATGTGAATGTGTGTATAGATTGTCTAATAGAAAGATATGTTGAAGGATGTAATAATGACATTTATGAACTAGCTAATACGTTAGAAGACACTGTTTTTCTCTTTGAAAACAGTACATTTTTTTTGAAGCAAGTAATGGAGAAACTAAAAAAATTTAAAATAGGAATATACGATAGGAAAACAAAATTAAATTACCCTACGCAAATAATTTGTTTTCCGAGATGTAAAAATTTTGTGCCTCCTATTATTGATAGCTTGAATAACTACAAAAATAATGGAACTAGTCATAGAGAAAATAAAATTTTAAATTTAGAAAGCTTCACTGGCAGATTATCCCCAGTTGTTGAATATGAAAATCTATCACAACAAGATCGTTTTTATTATCCAGTTTATGGGGCAGTATCAGCATCGAAGATAGAAGAAAAAAAATATACTTATCATGGTGGAAAAGGGATTAATAATGAACAAGCAAAAGAAAGTGCCATAGGGGAAAGCATAGAGAGATACAGTGCTCGAGTATTTGGGGATGAAGAAACTATTTTAGAATCAGAGGAATGGATTGTCAATTCAAATTTAGAATATCTTTCTCCTACTCGTTTATTTCCGTTAAAAGAGCTCAACTATTCATCAAAAAAAAGAATTGAATGGGTTCGTGGAAAAAACTTAAAGGATAATATTGATACTCTAATTCCTGCAAATGTGATTTTTTTTCCATATGTAAAAAATAAAAGTTTACATTTTACTTCACAATCTACTACAGGGTTAGCATCAGGAACAACTTTAAAGGAAGCTATTCTACAAGGAATTTTAGAAATTATAGAGAGAAACTATTATTCTATATTATTCAGAAATAATGATATTAATAAAAAAATTATTGATATAGATTTGCCCAGTATAGAAATTTTAAATATACCATGGTTAAAATCTATATATCAGAATTTCAATCTAAATTTAACGCTGTTATCGAAAAAATATGGGGTGTATGTTGTTCATTGTGTATTAGAAAATAAAACAGAATTTCCTAAAGCTACCCATGGCTCTGGGGCAGCACTTAGCTTAGATATAGCTATAAGAAGAGCAGTTTGCGAAGCTTTTCAGTTAAGAACTTCTCAAATTATATTAAAAAACACTGGAGAAATACTGGAAACCGATTATAAAGCATATAAAGAATGGGGAAATGGTAAGCAAGACTATTATTCTATTTTTTTAAACAAACAAGAAAGAAAAAAAATACTATATTGTGATGAGGTTCTTAGTACAAAAAATATAAGCATTGATGAACTGAATTCTGCGTTAAATCAAAATGGGTATGAAGTATTTTTTTATGATTTATCTAGAAAAGATGTGCCACTAAAAACAGTTAGAGTTATTATCCCCGAAATGCAAGATATTGATAACGAAATGAATAAGCTTACTAAAAATTTAATTAACATAAAGCAGCTAAATAAAAAAATACTATTTACTTGACGATGTTTGGAGAAAAGTTATGTCAAAAATATCGATATATTATATTTTCAATGGTTTAGTAGTATTCGCATTACAATTATTTGGAGCAATTTCTTATATATTTTTGAATCAAAAAGGATATTCCTTTCTGGAAATTAATTTGTATCTTTCTATTTTTTGGTTTGTAAGTACAGTTATGGAAATTCCATCGGGGACATTTGTAGATACAATTGGAACCAGAAAAACTCTCATTTTGAGTTATTGTACTAGAGCTATAGGATTGATGACCCTTTTATTTTCCTATAATATTAAAATTCTTATCCTATCGGGAATATTCACTGGAGTAGCAGAAGCACTGTCTTCCGGGACTTTAGATACATGGATAACGAACGAAGTCAAAGGAGAAGATAAAAATATCTCTATGAGAAATATTTTTTCTCGAGTAAGAACTATTTCACCAATTATAGGAATAGCATCTGGATTTATTGGAGCCCAATATTTTGCGAAAATAAACATTCAAATACCTTTTTTTATATCAATGGTTTCTTTTTTTCTAATAGCCATCTTAGCACTATTTTTTATAGATGAACCTAGAATTATAAAAAAACTGACTATCAAAGAATTTACACATATATACAAAGAGAATATTCGTGAAATTTTTACTATTATATCTAATACCAATGGGTTTTGGTTTTATATTATGTTATTTATTATACCTTCTATTCTAGATGTTGGACCGTCTAATCAATGGCAAATGATTATAACTAATAAAAATAATGATATTGTAACTGGTTATTTTTGGATTCTTATAGGAATGGCAACAATCTTATCCAATCTATTTATATCAAAATTTATCAAATCAAGTTCAAATACCAAAAAACTTATGTACTCTTTAATTATCATAGACGGCACTATTATTACATTAGTTTCTCTTGATATCTTAAATTATTTTTTCTTTTTAGGTCACGTTTTCATATTTGGAATATGTTCAACATTGATAGTGACATATATTCATGATGAATTAATTGTTTCAAACGAATTAAGGGCGAGTATTATTTCGGTATATTATACACTGGTTTCTTTTGTGGTCAGTTTCATGTTGCTTATAAATGGAAAACTATCAGATATCTATGGAATTAAAACCTCATGGTTAATTTTTGTAATATTTTCAATGGTTCTTTTAATCGTACTTTCACTAAATAGAAAAAGGGAGATATAAATATGGATAATATAGAAAAATTTTTTTTTGAAGGAGAGCTTAGACAAATTCCTAAAAAAGAAAAATATAAGTTATTACTATTTGATTATTTACATGAAAAATTTGAATTCGATAGAGAATATACTGAAAGTGAAATTAACGCTATTTTAAAAAATATTTATCCTGACTTCGCTATTCTAAGGAGATATCTTATTGATTATGGATACCTCCTTAGGGAAAATGACGGATCCATATATACAAAAATATTGAAAGAGCGGTAATAGATATGAATAGTCCTATTATCGTACGTTCTCCTATATTACCTCTGTGTATAAATAGTTTAGTTAAACATAACAAAATTTCTACTGTTAATAAGCTAATTGATCTAAGTTATAAAGATGCAGTTTCTTATTCCTTTAGTGATATATCAACTAGTTATTACGCTAAAAAATTAAAATACTATTTACGAGCATCGTATAGAACAACTCAATTTGATGACATGGTGGATGAATTTTTGATGAACAGTCCTTATCAAAAAAATCAAATTAATCAAAATAAAAAAATCGAAAAACAGTACATTTCAAATAAACATAATACTGATGTTAAGTTAGAGTTAAACCCTTTCATCTATAAATATACGGATAATATTTTTCTCGTTTTTACCAGTAAGAGTTCCATAAAAAAAATTGAGTCTAACTTTTTTACACAATCAATAAATAGTTTATTAAATAAACAAAAGTATACCTATAATAATTTAATAAGTATATTATGTAAGCAATTATCTTTATCTGAGGAAATAGTACGAGAAAGTGTAGATGATTTAATCAATAATGAGTTTTTATTGATGCAGAATAGAACATTGAAAAAATTTGGTCGTAAAAATGGGTTTATAGACAAAAGTATATCTAGCTTAAGCGAAGTTAAATTAGATGACTCTATGATAGCCTATACAGAATCAGTTATGAGAGCACTTCTATCTGGTGTATATTATGAAGGTTATTCTACATCAGTAAATAATTTCGTAGAAAAGTATGGAGAAAACTTGGTTCCACTAGAAGTATTGATTAAGGATCCTGAATTTATAAAAAATATTCTAACTATAAAATCTGAAGTAGCTCCTAATAGCACATTTATTACATTTATAAAAGAAAAGCAGCAAGAAGCAATATTGTTAAACAAACAAGTTATAAATGTAAACTGGAAGGAATTGAAAAAACACGTTTTATCAGAGAAAAATGAAAGTGATCAAGGATTTGATTTGTTCTTTCATTTATATTTAAAAAACGAAAAAAAAATAATTGATATTGATACAGGACATAATATATTTAATTCTGGAAAATCACATTCTTTTTTTAAAACAGAGAGTGATATTATTGAATATAATTTTTTTGACGATACTATTTGGTATCTTACAAGAAAAAACAAAAGTAATGAGGAAAAGATAATATCAGAAGGATTTTCTCGTTATTTTATAGGTGTTGCTGAAAATAACGAATTCTTTGTTTACGATAGTGTAAAAAGGTGTCCAGTAAATTTAATTGCAAAAAATAATCTTAACTTAAATCTTTATCCGATACCTTTCCAACTATTACTAATCTGTTCTAATAAAAATAATTTGACCTGTAACATCAGGAATAAATTTTTGCTAAAAGATAGTTTTTTTTCTCCAGAAGTTAGAATAAACAATATGATATTGAATAAAAAAACATGGAACTTTTCTAGTTTAAAATATAATGTTAGCAGTTTTGAAAAATTTACTTTATTTATTGAACAACTGATAGGTAACAATTTGATATCTACTGAGGTAGTATTAATGAATGAAGACATACAAAGCTTGTACAATCTAAAAATAATTGAAGATTTAAAATTCCTTTATTCTCAAGTGAAAAAAGGAAAAGAAGTAATACTCAAAGAAAACTTGCAAGAATACTCACCAATATATATCAATAATCTAACTCACGCTAATCAATGCATTATTTCATTTCCGCCTAGGGAAATTACAAAGAGTAAGTATATTAGTAGAAATTTACTAAATAATGATAATCAGTATAATGAAGAATTGTTTTATACTATTAAACTTATCGCTGATGAATATCATTCCAATAAAGATCTGCATAGAATAAAAGATGAATTAATAAAAAAAGTAAGTATAAAACATTACTTTTGGATAAACTATAAAAATACTAGAGGAAATCTAGAGGTAAGACTAAGAGTTAAAGCGGATTACATTCCGAAACTATTGTTAGAATTTGAAAATATACGAAAAAGCGGTGTACACATAAAAATAGAAAGGTATTACTATGAATCGTATAGATACTACAATATAGGTAATAGGGTGTTTAAAAAGTTTTCTATTTATGATTCGTATTTTTATGATAATATAGCAAAAGCATTTTATGATGAAATCTCTAATATTATTATAAATACTAACACGTGGTTAGCAGCATTTTATGACGACTCATTAATTAGTAAAGTGAAGGTATTAGAAAAGTATCACACAATAAAACGAAACAATGAATTGAAAGCATATGTCCAAAAAAATAAAAATAAAATATATGAAAAAAAATTAATGAAGCTTCAAGAAATAATATCTAGAGAGAAATTATCAGTTGTACCTATTCAAGAAATTCAGTCTTTAATACACATTAGTAATAATCGAATTATCGGAACAAATACAAAGCTTGAAAGAGAAATATATAAAGAAATATTACTTAGTTTTAAGGAGACGATTTATAAAAATGGAATTTTATAAAGCGTGGTGTATTCTAGAAGAAATCGAAAATTTAAAATTCTTAAATAATTATAATATAAATGTAGATAGTAAATATATATTTCAAATTGAAAGAATTCATGCTTCGGATAAGATTAAGAATGAGAACATGCCGTTTGAACACTTACCTGAAATGGATGTGGGAAGTAAAATCGATTATTACGACTGGAGAAAAAGAAATAATTATCCAGAAATAGACGACCTGATTTCAAATCACCATCTAAGTAATAGACAGATAACTACAGTCCAAATCGAAAAATTGAATGTTAATGATCTTCTAATGTTTTTTACTAATAGTAATTTGGTATCAGAAATCAAAAAAAAGATTAAGTTAGATATCCACTTTGAATATTGTTCAAGTAATGAATATAAATGTGTAGAGCTACCATATTCTAAAAAAAGCGTTATTTTAATGGGTAGAAAAAAGGAGCGGGTTTCTTTTGAAGAATCTATTTACCTTTTTCATGAAATAGGGCACGCTATTTATAATAGTTTTAAATATGATAATAGTTACTATGTTCCCATTGAGCTTGATGAACTTTTTGCCCATATATTTGAATTTTACTTTTACTATAACTATCATTATCTCAAAATGGGAATGGATAAGGATTTATTGTCATATAAAAGTGTTTTACATCAGAAATTAACTAACAATGTGATATATACAGATTTTTTATATCATTTATATAAAAAAAAATTGATGAAGATGAAGTGCAGAGGCTATTGAACACTATTGCAATAAAAAATGGAATAAATATTGAATTAATAAAAAATGCTAACTGGAAAGAGATACCAGAGATTTTTAGTTATCCATTCTATTCAGGCTCATATATATTTATCCAATCCTTTATTTTAAATTTTATTTGCGATAGTAAAAAGAGAATAGACCTTTCAGAGTTTAGTATTGATATTCTAAATGTCATGAAAAGTCTATCAAAAAATTGGAGACAAATAAATTGGATTAGAGAACTAAACTGTCTTTTTATAAATTATTAAGACCAAATATTATGTATAAAATTGCGTTAGAAGAAATAAAAGAAACCGAAAAGATTCCTTTCTTTTCGGTTTCTTTATTTTGTGCGACCAATTGAATTTTCAGGATTCATTTCCTTGGCAGTTAAAGATAGTGGTTCTATTTTTTTATTTTCAGCAATCAATTTTAAAACTAAAAAAACAGCCAATAAGACGATGATTGCTCCAAAAATTGGTGTGTAGCTAACACCAACGGTTTTAGTTACCTGTCCCCCAATAAATGAGCCGAATGCAATTCCAATATTGAATGCAGAAATATTAAATGCTGAGGCTAGGGTAATATCTTTTGGTGTATAGTTTTCCGCCAGTTGGACAACATAAAATTGTAATCCGGGTACATTCATGAATGAGAAGAGTCCCAAGACGAGAGTGGCGACTGTTGCTAATAATTTATTTCCGCTTAAAATCGTAAAAAATAGAAATAGAAGAGAAAGTACTAGCAAACCAAACATAATACCTAGAGCTTTCAAAGGTTGTTGATTAGAATAATGCCCACCAATCGTATTTCCAATGGCTACCATTAGCCCATAAATAACTAATAAGATAACGACAGCATGTGCAGAGTAACCAATTTTATCTTGTAAAATTGGTGTGAGATAAGTATACGCAGCGAAAGTTCCGCCATAGCCGAGAGCAGTAACCAAAAAGGAACCAACTAAAAATTTATTTTTAAAAATTCGTAGAATACCTTTTAAATCTATCGATCCTGGGACGGGTAAACCACTTGGGATCAAGAATAAATTGGCAAGTAACCCTATAGCACCGACAACTGCAATAAAAATGAATGTCATGTGCCAACTCGTCTGTTGCCCTATAAATGTACCTAATGGAACGCCTGTTACAGTAGCGACAGTTAAGCCAGTAAACATAATAGCGATTGCGCTGGCACGTTTATGTGGTGCAACAACATCTGCTGCAATGACACTTGAAACTGACATAAAGATACCGTGTGCAAGGGCAGAAATAACACGACCAATTAGTAACATGGTAAAACTTGCAGCAAACGCAGCAAATAGATTTCCAATAATGAATAAAGACATAATCATCATCATTAAAGATTTTCGATTCCATTTTCCAGTTAAAATAGTTAAGACTGGTGCACCAACAGTAACGCCAATTGCGTAAAGGGAAACTGTCAGTCCTGCTTGTGCCAAACTAACGTGAAAGCTCTCAACAATTAAAGGCATGAGACCAACACTGATAAATTCAGTTGAACCAATTGCAAAGGCATTGATAACCAATGCCATCAACGTAAACGTGGGTGAGATTTTATTTTTCATTTTTGTCCTCCTAAAAGTTTGTTACCTGACGAATAGAAAATATAGACCTTATTTACGAAAGTAGAAAGTACCTACTTTTTAGTGCAATAGATACTATTTGGTAACATTTGCGTAAGTACGCAAAAAAAATCATTTCATTGGGACATTAGAAAATTTTCATTTAAGACACTGATTGCCAATTTATAGTCCTTGTAAAAATTTTTTTGCTCTGAAAAGTTAGTAGAAGGTGCTAGTATTTGGACGTATCTTTTTTGGAGGAGAGTAAGACAATGGAAAAAAATCCGACCATTTATTTTCTGAAAAGCTATTGAAAAGTCGCTTTAGAACTGAATGAAAACAAAGAACGTACACTTTGTGAAATTTGGAATCCGAGAGATGAAAGTGAACCCGAAATGAAATACCATATGCAAAGCTTATGTTGATGGAGGAAAAAATGACACCGACACAATTTGGAGCAAAAACCAGAAATTTAGCAAAGAGTACAGGATTAAATGTACAGTTAGTGCAAAGGCATTTTATGATGGATGGTTTAATTGAACAAATTTCTGAATCAAAGTATAAAAATGACTTCATTTTAAAAGGCGGCTTTTTATTAGGATCAAAATATGGAAGCGATAGAAGAACAACAATTGATAGCAATCCGACATTTAGAAATAGGAAATTAACTGAAGAAAAATTAAATTGATGGCTAATTTAGAGAAAGCACGTGTGCCGTTTAAAATGGATGTGACAATAGGAGATTCGATTTGTCCTGAAGTAGACCACTTGTCTGGTATTGTTATAATCATTTACAATCTTTGAAATGCCAACTCCATTTTTAAGATCCTCAACAATGCTTTTATAAACAAGGCGACGTTGGGGATCTTTTGCGTCTATAATATAAAGCTTCGGACGTCCTTTGTAAACGCTATTCGCTTTAGCAATTTAAATCCTTTATGCCTAGCGTCGTTTAGATTAGGTACGTTCTTGTTCAGTAATCATGGCCAAAATTTGAATGATCAAATCTTTAATGAATTTGTCCATGAGTGGATTTCTGATTGCTTCAGCCATGATTAGTCTTTATTGACAAAGAGTCAACGTTAGTTAACGTTTTTGAGGTTAGGCTACCTTTTTTTGCAAATTTTTTTTTGGTTGGTTATTGACGATATAATTAAAAGGTCTTCAAAGGACTAATATTAAAGTAGAGGTGAATTTTATGATTAAAAGAAAAATTTTCTTAACATCTTCAATTTTATTAATCTCCAGTTCTTTATTATTTACAGCTGGCACACCTGTGTTTGCTAATGAAAACACAGAAGTTACTTTAAGCCAACCAATAAATGAAAATATCACTGAGCAAGAACTTACTGAAGGGTTTAATCAATTAGCTAGTTTGACAATTGATGATCTTATTACTATGTTAAAGCAACACGGCGTTGACCCATCTACAGTTTTTACTGCTCAGGAAATAGCCTCAGCTAGAAGTCAAGAAATGTTAAGAGCAGGCAGAAATACAGTATTGAATGTTAATAATGAAACTAAGGATGTCTATATTAATTTTTATATAGCTACTACAGCAAAAACACTTGGGTTTACTGCAGTAGTCCATTATGTAGGACTAGGCTGGCTAGCACAAGCTGTGACAGGTTCAATTGCAGCGAATATCAATACGAGTAAAGGGATCATTGTTCGCATAAATAAACAGCCTGGTTGGAAATGGGGATCAAATATAGATCGTTTGGTAATTATAGGTGTACGCAGTCAATAAAATTGCTGATTTTGATTGGAGGAATATTACTTGAAAAATTTATCTAAGATAGGACAAGTTCTTTATTTCTTAGTACTAATGGTGATTTTTGAATTGGTGAATACATTTATTATTAATCAGCTTCCTATCTATATACGTATTATATTACTAGTGATTATTGCTTGGGGATATGAAACAATTGTAAGTTATTTATTTAAAAAAAGTCATACTAAAAATAAAGAATAATTGATTGTAAAGTAACTACTAGCAGTTAAAAAATACGAACTATTTCGACATGGGGAATGGCCAATTTTCAAGCTAACCTCGAATAACGATAGTCACGTTTGGTTGATCAATAGACTACATAGCGAACAATAAAAAGAGAGGTTACGAGTCTACTCTCTCTTTTTTGTGGTGTTTTCTTTGCATCGAACACCATTTTTTGGTCTGAATAGCTAGTAAATCATTATATATTTCAGACATATCTTTTCCTGTTGATAATGATAAAGAATAGATGAATACAGCAGGCAAGCTTTTGACACTTTTTTCTCTAGTAACCCATGAAGCAATTGTGGACGGTTTCGTATTGTCAGGTTCAGCAAACTGCACGACAGTCAGTAACAGTTGACGTAATCTATGAAATTGCAAAAAACTGTAAAATCAACGAACGTCCACCCTTTATCTAAAAAAGTGTGAACGTTTTCTAACTAGGTATTTCTTTAAAATAAATTTATCAAGACTTGAATAAATTTATTTGGGCTATTTTGTTTAGGGCGTAGAGGAACAACTCAATGTAGAAAATGATAGATAATTATTTATACTGAAAAGTGGAAATGTGTGAAATAAGTGAGCAAGGCTCGTTAACTAAAAAAGAAGGGATTTGTAATGAATAAACTTATTCCACTATTTCTAGTGTTGTTTGTGGACGAAATGATTATTCGCCATGCTGGAGTAAATAACATAAATATATTGATTTTGTAGCTATATTGTTGTTTTGTCTTATATTTTGGAAGATGGATGACTTTAATTGGAGGAATCGTTGTCATGAACGGTATAGGATGTGCTATTTTAGCTAACAAAAGAGAGAAGTCACCAAATAAATTATTTGATGACTTTGTGAAAAAATGATAAAAAAATTAAAGTGTTATGGATGATATAAATATAACAAGAAAATAGTTTAAACCATTTTTAAACTTTAATTTGAAAGCAAAAAAATTAAAGTAAAACTGCATGTAAAATATTATACAAGGATGATGTAGTTGAGAATTTAGTTTTATATGAGTAACAAAAAAGCCCACTTTATTGCAATAAAGTGGGCTTTTTTGTGTTGTATGAATGCCAAAGCTTTTTATTTTCAACCAAGGTATTTAAAAATAAAAAATATTAGTTGATACAATCATATATAAATTAAGGGGAATAGTAGTTAAAAGCTATGTCATAATTTTTTTTGGAGGGTGTTTTAATTTTGAAAAAAGGTTTTCATATAAGTATGGAATGGGTGAGATACTTAATATATTTTTTTGGTATTATTATGTATGTGAGTCTTTTAGGAAATAATATTTGGGGTGATGAAGCATACACTTTAGGAGTAGTTAATAATACTTTTAAAGACATAATAAAAATAACTTCAGAAGATGTACATCCGCCATTGTATTATATACTACTAAAAATTTTCCTTACTTTTTTTCATAATAAATTGTTGTGGTCAAAAATCTTTTCTATCTTGCCTTATCTAGTAGTGTTGGTAAATGGAACAATTTTGGTTAAAAGGACATTAGGAGAAAAAATAGCAACTCTATTTGCCTTATTTTTTGTTTGCTCGCCTTTTTTGTTAAGATACGCTGTTGAAATAAGAATGTATTCTTTAGCAGCGTGTTTTGTATTTTTTTCAGCTATATCTGCTTATGATTTTTTTGTCAATTATAATTATGCTAACTGTATAAAGTTGTCTATTTATAGTTTATGTGCAATGTACACCCATTATTTTGCTTTAATTTCTATAATGATTATTTATGGAATCCTACTATTATGTATAATCAAATCTAAACGTAATGTCTACAAGTATGTTCTTTCTGTATTTATACTATTTATTGGATACATGCCTTGGATAAAAATTTTCATTTTACAAGCAAAAGATGTTTCTAATGATTTTTGGATTCCTCAAATAACTGGATTTAGTTTGATAAAGATGATCTATACAGTTATAGCTGGTGAATTTAGTAATAATATTTTGGCATATTTTGTGTTTATCATTATTTCTATTCTAGTTATTTGTTGCGTGTATCAACAAAAAAATAATTTTAAAGCAATCTTCTGCTTGTTAGTGCCGTTAGGAACTTTCTTAATTGGTATTTTTCTATCCATTGTTATTCAACCAATATTTATTATTAAATATTTAATTCCATGCTTTCCTTTATATGTACTTTTTCTAGCAATTATTTGTGGTAAACAGAAAAAAATGAAGTCGACTCTAATAATATGTTGTATGATAATCTTGTTTTTTGGTAATTTTTTCACTTTCTATCGAAGGGTTCATTCCCCTGAAAATCAATTAGTAGACACTCATTTTATTCAAAAATATTCTTCTTATGATGGTTATATTATTGATAAATTTGCAAATGATCAATTCGCATTAGTTTTATCATGGTATATTCAGGATAAAGTAGTGTATACGCGTGCAAGTGAACAAGGAAATCCGTATAATCACAAAAATATAAAAGAATTTTTTCAAAACAAAAAAGGGGATTATGTATTGATAACTGGTATGGATAACCCTGTTTCTATAAAAGGTTATCATTGTGAATATAAAGAATCAATTCCTAGCCAGAGACCTATCGCAAGGGTTTTTATAGTGAGTAAGTAGAAAAAATAAAAAACGAAATTTTAAGCCGTTCGATAAACCAACAGAATTGAACAAAGAAGTATCTTTTATCCAATCAAAATTTAAACCATTTTTTTTGAAAAAAGCTGCGAAAGGCTTCAAAAAAACAGACTATATCACTATATCAAAGGAAAAAAGTATTGTAACTTCTGAGAAAAATCAACAAACAAATCGTAAACGTCCATTTACGATAAGAAAAACAAGTAAATAAGAAGTTACAGTTATAAACGAATATTTCATTTGAAAAAGGATAATAAAAGAAATTAGATAATTATGTTGTTATTAATCATTAAGGATTTCAATCACAAAGTTAATGTAACAGGAGTATAGAAAGAGTGTCGAATAAAAATTATACAATTCAAGTACTGAGAGGATTCGCTATTTGTTGTGTAGTAATGATTCACTGTCTTCCTCAAAGTGTTGATTCAATTTTCATACGTTCATTTTTAAATCATGCTGTTCCTTTATTTCTTTATTTAAGCGGAATTAATTCTAGTATGGAGAATTACAAACCCAAAAAAAGAGTAAAAAAAGTCGTTTTTTCCTATATCATTTGGAGTTTGATTTATACATTGTTATATAATTATGGAGAACCACAATTGTTCAGAAAGTTTTTTTTAAGTTTAGTTACATTTAATTCTGCTTCAGGCATGTATTTTATTCCTGTATATATTCAGCTTACTCTATTGATTCCAATTATTGATAAGATGGGAAGCTCTCGTTATAAAAGTATATTTTTGTTGATATCACCAATAGAAACATTCTTTAGTAGAATTATTCCAACATTTTCTGGTTATCATTTTCAAATTTAATGGCGAATATTAGAATAAACAGTTGTTTACCTTGGTTTTCTTTTTTTTATTTAGGCTATCTTGTAGGGAATAATAAAATTTATATGAAGAAAAAGAAAGAGAAAAAAATGATTCTTTTGTATGTGATTTTATTATTTCTTTCATTTTTTGAAGGATATTTGCTTTTCCAATATTCTCCCGAAGTTGGAGTATCTGCCTTGAAGTTAAGTTCTGTATTAGCTAGCATGGTATTTTTGATGATGATAAGTAAGGTTATTAAATGTAAAAAGAAAATAAAAATTGATGTTTTGAAATATATAGGCGATTGTTCATTTTCTATATTTTTTTTACATCTTGTAATTATTCAAGTGTTTAATCGTAGCCAAATGTATCGCCTTTTCCCGTTTAATGCATTAGTTGTGTTAATAATTAGCTTAGTAATATCTTATTTGTGGAAAGAATTAAATGATTTCTTCTGGAAGGTAAGAAAAACTAGTAAATAAGATTTTGTACAAGAAAAACAAAAAGAGAATATACAATAGTTCTTTCTCAGAAAGAACTATTGTATATTCTCTTTTTCTTCAAAATTATTTTGTTGCTTCATTTCTTGGAATAGCAGTACCCCAATAAAGCAATTTTTTGATAGCTTCCTGAATTTCTTTGTCAGTGGAGTTGCAGTTGTCAATTTGTCCTAATCCAATCACGTCACCATAAACCCCGTAAATGTGACCAAAAAGTGTTCATAAAATCGGCCTGTATTAGAAATAGCCATCGATAACGATTTATCGTTATTTAGACAAAATGGAGGATAAAAATAGAAAGACAAATGATCATTAGTTTTTGCCAATTATAAAGAAAAGTGACAATTGTTCAAACAATATATATTTGTATGTTATCTCTCATACAGAAACAGCCTTATTCTTTAGAATAAGACTGTTTCTGTATCAACCAATCTGATTGACAAACAAGATAATAATGTCAATTTATTTTCTATTCTTATTTTTATTCGAATAGTTATTATACTTACTATATGATATGAACAAGCTCTTTTATCAATTGGTCTCTTTTATAATGTCTCTATGATTTATCAACATTTTTACAAATAAAATTCCTAAAACAGCTAAGCTTACGCCTAACAAGTTATAAGTAAACCGCATTACTAATGTTTGTGGAATTCCATACATTTGACTAGCTATCGTTAACGCACCAATACAATTAAAAACCGTCTTATAACGGTAACTTGAACAAAATCCTAAACAAATACCACCTAATAAACTAAGTATCTCAATGGGGAAATACATACTTAATAGAATAAAAGAAAACATACCAATAATTGTGCCTAATAAACGGTCGGTTGCACGTGTGTTTAAATCAATTATTGAAAATCCATAACTCGCAAATAAAGAAGAAAAGGCAAATCCAAACCACATAAATCGTTCAAAAGATAGATACTGGCTAATAGCTAATAATAAGCTAATGAAAATTACATAGGAACACAACCAGATTTTCAATGAATCACTCTTTTCTTTCAAAGCCTTGAACATTGTCTTTTCTTTATGTTTATTTCGATGATTGTGATAAATTATCCACAAAAATATTAGATAAAAGAGACCAAAGAAAAGAAGGCGACCATTCAGTAATTGTTTCGTTAGATGTTCTGTTATTGTTGAATAAACAACAAATATATAGGAAAATCCATATAATGACGGATTTCCCATTTTGGGATCACTTAGAGTAGCAATTAGTATCCCTCCCAGTAAAAAGAAATGCAACAATACTTGCAAAATAAAATACGGTAATAAGTGGACAAATGGTGCAACAAACAACGCACCCAGGACAATGCCCAATCCTAAAATTGATTGAGTAAATTTATATCCGAAGTCGACAAATCTTAGACTAAGCATCATACAGAAAAAAACAATAGCATATGGCTTATTGGATTCACCAAAAAACTTCGTAGATGTAACAATCACACAAATAGCAGATCCAACAATTAATAAAGATCTTAATACTAAGGATAAAAAATATTTTCTCCGCTTACTACTTGATTTTGTATTTTTTATTTTTTGCTTAAGTATTAAAGGATCCAATTGTAGTAACTGATAAAAAGTCATTCTTCATATCTCCTTACTGATATTACTATTACTTAGCTAAATCTAACAATGATAAATACTTATAATCTTTTTCATTTAATTTGGTTATAGTTGATATAAAAAAGAACCAATTGAAGTATATATCTACTTCAATTCCTTATTAACAAAGAGCAAAAAAATACTATATTCCTTTGAAAATATAGTATTTTTTGCTTAAAATCTAATTGATATAGTTAATTTGTTGTTTTTCAACTATTTGATAGCTGATTAACTTATCACTATCTAAATTTTCTTTATTCATGTCTACCGCTGTAATTTGGCTATCCTCATACGTGCGATAATAATAAATGCCTTTATCTACATTACAACATGACGAATAAATTGTATATTCATATTTTCCGCCACCAACATCACATAATCCCTTTTGTTGTTCAACGGATCCCAGAATATGGAAAAATTGACTAATACTCTCAGATTCTGAGTCACCTGATACCGAATTAAGTTTAGTGAATGTTGCTTTAACAAATCGAGAGGTAGACGATAAATCTCCAGGTAATCCTATTCCACCCATACCACGACTATAAGCATTCAAAACAACTTTATTTGAAAAATTATTTTTAGGCGTTTTATTAGATAATACACGATAATTATTTAAATTAAATAATTGATAGTCAAATGAAGGGCTATTGGTTAAAACGCCTACAGGATTGTCGTGGATATGAAGTCCGTCTTTCATACTTTCGATAACGATTGATTTTTCTTTATCTGCCAATAACCAATGTAAAGGCGACAATGGGAGATCTTCACTAAAGTTAATAGCCGCTAAATTGATTGTTTCTAATAACTTTTTCGCTTCATTTACAGTTGAACATTGTCCTAAAATCCAAGGAATAAATTCAAATGGAGACACATTATCTTTTTCTGATTGTATCTCTTTATACTCTGCATAACCAGAAAAATTCAATCCTGCCATACTTAAACCCTTTTCGTTTGTGGCATCATAATAAAGTGGATAGTCTGCAATTCCAGCTGCAATTCCAATCATTGCATAGTGAGTATCTAAGTTCTTTACTTTTCGAAAATCTAAACTATAGTTTCTTGGAGTGATAGTAACTACTTCATCATAAGATATTTCATAATCAAAGTTTCTTCCAAAATAGTGATCCTTAGTAGTATAAGTAATCGATGTACACATATAAGTTCCTCCTAAAATAGATTTTTTTCTGATTACTCTTATATTTTTAATATAAAAATATTTGATAGTAAAGATGTTTCTTGTAAATCTTTTTTTCTTATGATTTCTGCTTCAATTCCATTTGAAACGATGACAGTATTCTGTAATACAGTCATTATTTCTCCAATAATATAGTTACCTGAAACAGCTATATACGATATTTTTTCTAAGAACTCTATAATCAATAATTAAATACTGATAGTTATGAAAATTTTGATCTAATAAACCATAAATTATCGCTATAAATACAACTTCATTTTCATCTAATTGATATCTTGATACTATTTCTTCAATTTTTGGATATACGATCCCCCTTCCGAACATACTTAATGAAGATAAAGACAAGAAATATTATTTCAAAAAAATGGATTGAAGAAAAAAATCAATACACGAGATCAAACATTTGTTGCATGAAATAGATAAATATGACGAAAAAGAAATGGAAAAATTGAAAAACTAAAAGAGAGCTTAATGTCATATAGGAAGTATCTAATTACTCATAATGTTTAGTGGTATATATTTTTTTCATAAAACTTTTACTTTGGAATCATAATTATTCTTTTGTTTGATTTAAATATTAAACGTTTTTTATCCGGCATAATTATTCGGGTGTGTCAGAAACTTAAAAGTTTTTGATCCTTTTTTTATTCTTCACTTCACAGCACTTTCAGGGGCTCAATTAATTAGGTCAGAAAGTCATATACTCTTGGAGACAACAGAGTATACTTGGATGATCAAAAGACAAATTGAATATAGATTACTAATTGTATATGGACATTTAAGTTGAGCATTTAAATTATTGATGCTATATTATAGTTACGAAATGAGATAAGCTATACACGAATAGCACAAAAGCCAACCCTATTGCGAGTAGGATTGGCTTTCTTTATGTTCGTTGCGACTCCGAACATGTGGGTTAGAGACAACTTGCTTTAGTTATCGTCTTTCTCGTCTAGCCAGTGAGAAACCAGTTCGCTGACCAGTCCAACAAAAATTGGTGCGATAACCAATGAGATAAGCTTTTTCACGAAAAACACCCCCAATCAGGGGCAAATTGCCAAAAAAATTATACCATTAAAAAAGTCTGGTATAAAAGAAACTCAGAGAATTACTTTTAACTTACACTTATGCTCTAGATCGGTTAAAATTTGTAATCAATAAATTAGATGAAACCTAAAAAAATAATGCAGATAAAAAAGTTCAACAGGATATACTCTGTTGAACTTTAACTCTACCTGAGATTTAAACGAATTGCAGGTCGGTCTTTTGAGCTAGGTATTAAAAGGAGAATAGTTGTTAGTAAAGCAATGCACTTATGTTTATAAAATAACTATTTATGAAAATAAATGTATACAAAATAATCTATGTGTGTAAATATGTATATTACAAATAAATAAAAAGAAAATCTTAATGATGAATAACTCACTTAACGAAAGTAATCGCTATAAAAATGTGTGGCTTTGGTATTTGTTACTAATGATAGGTACATTGTCGTTATTGTTTTATCCTACAATGGTAGCAAAAGCAGATGTTCAAGAACCTCTTACATTAGATACAAAAATATTAAATAAAGAAGATTTACCTTCTAATGTTCCCATAGAAAAAACACTGGAAAATATAACTAAACAAAATAGTAGGACTGTAGAAACAGGTATTTTAGATTCTCAAAACGATGATCGATCATTAAGAGGAACAACTGTTGTTGGAGCCAACATTATTCGTATGAGTGGAACAACCTGCCAATTATATATTTCTTGGGCTGGAACAGATTCAATCAATATTTGGCGTGCGAATAATATAAAAGCGACGAATCTGAATTTGATCGGTCCAGTAACATATCTAAATATGAATAACTATTATAAGACAACAACTGCTAGTCCAGTTGGAACTAGCTATGTAGGAACGATGTCCATTCCTACTGGTGAAACTAAAGCTAAAGTTTATGCAACAAACTTACAAGCTTATTACCTTAGCTATGGATGGAGATCAGGTATAATTAATAATGGAACTGTAGTTATTAATTAGTGAGAGGAGAAAGCTTTGAGAAATTTTTCCGAGTTACTAAAAAAGTACCAAGATGCATTTATATATACTGATAAGCGAGAAAAAACAAGTGATATTTTGAAAAAACTTGTTGACGTAGAAGAAAAATCAATTGACTTTCTTTCGCAAAAACGGATTAAGTTATTAGAAGAAAATATAGTAAATTCAATATATTTTGATGAATCAAATAAGACTTCAGTAAAATTGTTATTTGTGATTCACAATGAAAAGAGTAAAAAATATTACCAACATCCATACTTTATTCAAAGTGTCACAGATCCATTATTGAAAGACGAGAGAATATATGTTTTTTATGATGAATCGGTGGGCATTCTTGAAACGAATAGTAGTCTTTTAGCTTTAGATGTTAGAATACTTACGGGTATTTCCAAAAAGAATGTTGAAAAAGAAGATTTAATTTTTAAAGATTACATTTCTGCTTTTGAGCAGAAATGTGATTTAACTTAATTCATATTGATAGTTTTTTTATTATTTTTAATAAAAATCAAGTTAAAAATTCAGTGTGGTATAGATAACTATTAAATTACAATATCCTGTTTTATTCGATAAACTGTCTGTCTAGTAACATTGTAATCTTTCGCAATTCTTGAAATCGCAATTCCTTCATTTAAATCCTTAACGATGTTTTCATAAACTAAGCGTCGTTGAGGATTTTTTGTGTTTGCACTATATAACTTAGGACGTCCCTTGTAAACACCGTTGGCTTTCGCAAGCTTAATGCCTTGTGCCTGACGTCGTTTAGATTCGGTACGCTCTTGTTCAGCAATCATAGACAAGATTTGAATGATTAAATCTTTAATGAATTTATCTAGTAGTGGATTACCAATTGCTTCAGCCATGATTGGTAAACTTGTGATGATTAGCTACACCTTTTTCTTTTTAAATGGTAAAAATTTATCACTTAATAGTAAAATACCTTTTACTAAGGAATCTATATTGATTTTCATAGTTTATAAAGTTATTTCATACATAATTCAAATAGAGAATGTATGTGAATTTTCATAATATCTTTTTATTTTTTTAGGTAATTTTTCAGGAACTTGTTGTTCGACTAAATCCTCAGATCCTGTTTTAATCGCTTCGTCATAATACCATTGCTTGTATTTGACCATGTTTAATATTTTATTGAGATCAGTAATTTTTTCTTCAATAATTTTTTCTTGCTTTTCAAATAATTCTTTGCGTATTTGATACGTTTTACTTCCTTGTTTGCACCATACAAAAAATTGTTTCATTTCTTTAATTTCTAAACCAGATTTTTTGAGACATTCGATCACTCGTAAGATCTCTAATTCATTATCTGAAAACTTACGTATTCCTGAAATTCTTTGAAGATCAGGAAAAAATCCTTCTTTATCATAGTATCGTAAGGTAGAAATAGGTAAATGGAACATTCTTGATACTTCTCCAATAGTATACATAACTCATTTCCTTTCTTATATCTTTTTGCTTGACCTGAAGCTAACTTGAGGTATTAGTATAGTAACATAAAAATATTTTTGAACCAATTAAGCCATAGAAAGGACTTGATAAATAATTGAGAGGGAGATTATAGTAACGGAAATGTACGAATGGAATAATGGTGTGAACATTCCTGAATTAGGTTTTGGTGTTTACCGAGTTAGTGATTTAAAAGAATGTGAGAATTCTGTCTTTGAGGCTATTAAAACTGGTTATCGTTTATTAGATACAGCAAGTGCATAAAGTAAAGATAAAAGGAGGGAGCAAAATGACAAGTGCCATCGAAAAACAAATCGTTAATAAAGAGATTCGAGTGACAGATCCACTTTTTGAAGTGATCCATCAGATTCAAGCGGAAAACGAAGAGCCTTTAGCAGCGCTGAATACTGGGTACCATGAACCAGCAGATATCCGCAAACGGCTAGAAAAAATCATTAGTGATAAAGTAGATGATACGGTGACTGTTCTGTTGCCTTTTTATACAGACTTCGGCAAACATATTAGTATAGGAAAAAATGTCTTTATCAATCGTCAAGCGATGATCGTCGACTTGGGTGGTATCTGTTTAGAAGATTCAGTATTGATTGGTCCTCGTGTCAATCTCATCACGGTAAACCATCTAACTGATCCAACAGAACGAAGAGGCTTGTCAGTAAAGCCAATCCACATCAAGAAAAATGCTTGGATCGGAGCAGGAGCAACTGTTTTGCCAGGCGTAACAATTGGCGAGAATGCCATTGTTGCAGCAAATGCAACTGTTACGAAAGATGTCCCAGACAATACCATCGTTGCAGGAATCCCTGCCAAAATCGTCAAATCTGTCGAACGGATTATTTGAACAGTAAGATGAAATAAAGGATAGTGAGTATAAGCAAAAGATTTTTCAAAACAGGAGGAGAATAGAATGAATGATTTATCAGAAAAAGTGATTATCATCATGGGCGCTTCAAGCGGAATCGGTGAAGCAACAACGAAGCTGTTAGCAGAAAAAGGAGCTAAACTAGTTATAGCTGCACGCCGAGAAGATCGTTTAAAAGCAATAAAAGAATCTTTACCAGATGCAGAGCTATATATTCAAGCAGCAGATGTAAGAGATTTTGCACAAGTCCAAGCAGTTATCGATTTAGCGATGGAAAAGTTCGGTCGAATCGATGTATTGTACAATAATGCAGGAATCATGCCAACCGCTCCATTAGTTGAAGGCCACCGTGATGAATGGCAAAATATGCTTGATATCAACATCATGGGTGTGTTAAATGGAATTTCCGCCGTACTTCCAATCATGGAAAAACAAAAATCTGGGCATATCATTTCAACTGATTCTGTGGCAGGACATGTTGTTTATCCTGATTCCGCTGTTTATTGTGGGACAAAATTTGCTGTCCGTGCAATCATGGAAGGATTACGTCAAGAGCAACGGCAAAATAACATCAAATCTACGATTATCTCTCCAGGAGCTGTTCAAACTGAATTATATCAAACCATTAGCGACAAAAAGGCTGCTCTTGAACTTCATGAAGCACAAAAAGAATGGGGATTGACAGCCAAAGATATAGCTTCTGCTGTAGCATTTGCGATAGAAACGCCAGACCGGATGTCCGTCAGCAACATGATTATCCGTCCGACGACACAAGAAGTATAATCCATAACGGATGATCTTCAGAGAGAATTACTTGTTAAATAGTTATTCAAATGACCATCAATTTAAGCCTTGAATGAAGAATATTCTTCTCCATTCAAGGTTTTTTATGGCTCATTGTCAAATGATGTTAGGAATGCGAATTATAAACAATATAGCTTGTAAAGAAAGGAGGAACGTATAAATGAAAAAAAGATAAGATCAATACTACTTACGGATGCAAATGATGAAGAATCGATGAGTACGTTAGCCAAATTCCCCAAATTAATGTTTGAGTATCAAATTACGGAAGAAGACATTTTCAACTATAAAGAGCAACAACGAACTGAAAAATTCCTAACTCACATGATTTACAGCAGACGTTCACAAAAATGGGGCTATCGAGTGGCAGTGTTAAAGAGTGAAATAACCGAGCAAAGCTCGTTGACTAAAGGAATAAGGGGGTCTGTAATTAATAAAGTTATTTCACTACTAAAATATTTTTGGTATTGTAAAAAACTCCTCTGCAATCTACATAGAGAAGTCATTTAACTGAGTTTTTTCAGCCATATATTACAAATGATAAAAAAATTATATGAAGACAAAAGAGACATGAATCGACTATAAGAGCTAAAAAATAACCATCTGGCACTTTGACCGGCGCGTAGATAGTTAAACGTTTATTTATATCAAAGTCACTGTCTTTTTAACAGTTCATCATAGGAACTATGCTCTCGTATTCAACAAAAACTAGGCTACCAATCACCGATTGACTATCGGAAATCAGCAACCTAGGAAAATGTTTTTTTATTACTGTCTCACAACTTTAGATCAGTTCCCAAATGGTTCCGACTTTTTTAGTATCAGAATGATTAGCCATCTTGGCGTGTTGCCGCAATGTCAATTTCTCTAATATTCACTTCTTGAGGCATATCATAAATAAATTTAACTACTTCTGCGACATGGGCAGGGTCAAGGGTAATTCCTCCCATTGTTTCTTTCCATGCTTGATAATCTGACAAAGCATTAGTATCTGTAACATGAGTTAATAACTCTGTTTCAGCAGCACCAGGGGCAACCAAACTTACACGAACATTATCTTTTGAAACTTCTTCGCGAATGGTTTCGCTTAAACCATGGACACCAAATTTTGAGGCAACATAAGCGGCATGGTTTATAAAAGTTTTACGTCCAGCTAAGGAAGACATATTGATGATCGTACCGTGTTTTCTTTCAACCATATCTGCTAATACAGCTTGCATACCATTTAACACCCCTAAAACATTTGTGTCCATCATCGTTTTCCATTCCAATGGAGACTGTGACTGAACATTTCCTAATAACATCACACCAGCGTTATTTACTAATAAATCAGTCTTTCCAAATTTTTCTTCTGCTAAGGCAATACTGGCTTTGAAAGCTTGCGCATCGGTTACATCGACAGAGTCGACAAGGATTTGATCAAAATCAAGCGGTAAAGCATAAATTTTTTCTGTACGGCGACCTAATAATAACATGGGATAGTTTTCTTTATTAAATAGTTTAGCGATTTCTGCTCCAAAACCTGAACTTGCTCCAGTAATCACGATTAAAGGTTTATTCATTTCATTTCCTACTTTCTTCTGTTAAGATAAACGTAGTATACAACTTGGAGTTAGCTCCAAGTCAAGGAGGAAAAATGAAAACTTATACAATTGGTGAAATTGCAGAAAAGTATCAATTATCAACAGATACCTTACGCTATTATGATAAAGAAGGTTTGTTACCATTCGTGAAGAAAAATTCCGCGGGGAGACGTGTATTTACCGAAGATGATTTAGGATACTTGAATGTCATTGAGTGCTTAAAAAAATCGGCTATTCCAGTAAAGGATATCGCAACATTTATGGAGTGGTGTATGCAAGGCGATGGAACTCTACCTGATCGTTACGCCTTCATTGTCGAACAAGAGACGATTTTAGAAGCAAAAATCCAAGTATTAGAAGCTAATTTGGCCTTTTTGCGTTGGAAGAAATGGTATTATCAAAAAGCAAATGAAGTTGGAACAGAAACAATTTTTTTTGAACCAGGAACAAGACAAGTCAGCGAAAAATGGCATCAAGAATATGAAGATCAATTATCAAAGACTGTCTACTAAATAAACTTAGTGATAAAAAGAAAGCAGGTTTGACAGATGAACAGTATGGAAAAAGTAAATAAATTTCGTGATGATCGGAATTGGCGACAATTTCATAACGAAAAAGATTTAGCGATTTCGATTTCTTTGGAAGCTTCAGAACTATTGGAACTTTTTCAATGGAAGCAACCTGAGGAAGTCACAGCAAATCAAGTGGAACGAATCAAAGAAGAACTAGCAGATGTCTTGATCTATTCGTACATGCTAGCAGACAATCTCGATTTTGATTTGGAGGAGATCATTGAAGAAAAGTTAATCAAAAATAATATCAAATATCCTGTCGAAAAGAGTGTAGGCAAGCGCGAAAAATACACGGAACTATAAAGAAAATGGACAATAATCTATGATTGAATGATAGACAGAAGTAGGTATATCCATTAAAATGAAGAAAATATGGTGTGGGAAGAGGAGGTCGTAAAATGACGACTGACAAAAACACGAATAAAGAGAAAAAGGGCAACCGAGTGAGACGATGGCTGATGAATTTGCTTTTGTTGTTACTCTTGCTAGTAGGAATTGCTCTGATTTTTAATGAACAAATCAAAGACTTTTTTGTGAAGAATACTGGGGATCAATACGCGATAGCCAATGTAACGAAAGAAGATTTACAAAAAAATAATGAGCGAGAAACAACCTTTGACTTTGATGCAGTTGAACCAATGAGTTCTGAACGAGTGATCCGGGCAGAGGCCAGCTCAGAAAGTAAGGACCTGCCAGTGATTGCTAGTGTGGCAGTTCCATCTGTGTCAATTAACTTGCCGATTTTTAAGGGCCTTTCAAACACAGCATTATTGTATGGTGCAGGAACTTTATCACCTGATCAACAAATGGGAAAAGGAAATTATGCATTGGCTAGTCATCGCTCCACGAATCCAGAGTTGTTGTTCACTCCTTTAGAAAATCTTTCAATGGGTGCAACGATCTATTTGACTGATTTAGAAAATGTGTACACGTATAAAGCTTTTTTCAAAGAAAAAGTGGCACCAACACAAACCGAGTTATTAGATGTAGTGGATGGTAAAGAAATCGTGACCTTGATTACTTGTGGGGATAACAATGCAGTAACTCGTTTAGTTGTACAAGGAGCATTGGAAAAAGTAACGCCAATGAAAGATGCAACGGATGAAATGGAACAAGCTTTTCATTTAGAAACAAAAACTTTTTAGTACAAAATCTACTCAAAGTGTGTGCGTTGAAGGAAAATAGAAAAGTTTAAAAACTGAGAGCGCATGTTCTCGGTTTTTTTGTTTAATCGTTGTCAACGTTTAACAATAGAAGAAAGTCAAAATAAAAAATTGAAAGGGATTGCAAAGAGGAGGAGAAAGTGTTATCATAAATTCAGTTAAGGAATGGATTGTTACTGCTCGGCAGGCAAAACCAGAATTCAGCTGTGGATTGACAGGCGAATTCTAGGTTTTTTTTATTTTTTGGAAAGGAGAAGACGAGATGATTATTGAAAAAGTACTGAATAATAATGTCGTCATTTCGAAAAATGAATTAGGTGAAGAAATAGTCTATATGGGCAAAGGATTGGCATTTCAAAAGAAGCCTGGCGATTCGATTTCATCTGAAGCAATCCAAAAAGAGTTTGTACTCAAAGATTCTTTTTCCAGAAGCCAGTTTCAACAGCTAATGGCTGACATTCCTTCTGAAGAAGTCGAATTAGTCAAACAAATAGTTGACTTAGCAGAGGAAAAATTGGCTGTGAACTTTTCATCGAATATTTATTTAACACTAACGGATCATGTTCATTACGCGATGGGGCGGGCAAAAGAAAAAGTCCAATTACCAAATCCGTTATTATTTGAAACAAAAAAGTTTTATCCTAAAGAGTATCAGGTTGCTAAAGAAGCCTTGTATTTTCTTGAAGAAAAAACTGGTATTGAATTTCCTGAAGATGAAGCGGGATTTATCGCTTTTCATTTTGTGAATAGCCAGCAAGGAAATGGTGATATGCAAGTGACGATGACTGCGACAACCATGGTACGTGATATCTTAAGCATTATTAGTAAATTTTTTGGTGTTGTTTTTGATGAAGAATCATTGAACTATCAACGAATCATTACACATCTACAATTTTTTGCACAGCGTTATCTAAAAGGTGAAAATTCTGACGAAAAAGATGAGTTTCTTTATGCATTAGTTCAGGGAAAATATCCCCAAGCCTTCCGTTGTGTGCAACGAATCAATGATTATTTGGTTCATACGCAACAACAAGAAATGGAAGTTGCAGAGCAAATCTATTTGACGATTCATATCCAACGTGTAGTGAATGAAAAACAGATCCAATCATAAGGGTTGTTACTGTCAGGCAGGCAAAACCTAGATTGAAAATATGGACACGAGCAAGCAATTCGTGACCGTTTTTTCAATCTAGGTTTTTTATTTTATCAAAATTTAGTAGAAAGAAGGAAGAAAAGATGGATAACAAAGCAGTTGGCAAACGTGTATGGGAAGCAGTCGGGGGGCAAAAAAACGTCAATAGTCTGGTCCACTGTGCCACACGATTACGTTTTAAATTGAAAGATGAATCGATTGCAGACACAGAAAAATTAAAGGGTGACCCGGATGTGATCCAAGTTGTTCAAAGTGGTGGTCAGTACCAAGTTGTGATTGGCAGTAATGTAGCTGATGTCTATCAAGCAATTGTGGATGAAGAAGGTTTAGCGGATCAGGTAGCAAAAGAAGAAAAATCTGGGAATATTTTAAGTAAGTTTATTGATATTATTTCAAGTATTTTTACACCGTTTTTAGGTGCGATGGCAGCAGCAGGGGTTTTAAAAGGATTTCTATCTTTGGCAACCGTTCTCGGCTGGTTAGCTGCAGAGAGTGGAGCTTATCAGATTTTATTTGCAGCTGCAGATGGCGTCTTCACGTTTTTACCAGTAATGCTGGCTTTTACAGCGGCTAAAAAATTCAAAACAAATCAGTTTTTAGCAGTAGCTATTGCGATGGCATTGGTGTATCCAGCAATCACGGCGGCAGCTGGTGCAGGAACAGCATTAGATTTCTTTGGAATTTCGGTTATTTTATCTCCCTCTGGTTATACCTCTTCTGTTATCCCAATTATCTTGGCTGTTTGGGTGCAAAGTAAATTTGAACCACTTGTGAAAAAAATCATTCCCCAATTTTTGCAAATGATTTTAGTTCCTTTAATCATTTTGTTAGTTATGGTTCCTTTGACTTTCTTAGCTTTAGGGCCGATTGGAACAGTTGCTGGGAATGCACTGGGTAGTCTATTCAATTCGATTTATGGTTTTAGTCCGATTGTGGCTGGTTTGATTATGGGAAGTTTTTGGCAAGTCTTTGTTATGTTTGGGATGCATTGGGGATTTGTACCAATCATGTTCTTGAATATTGATCAATTTGGTTATGATATTTTGATGCCGATGTTATTGCCAGCTGTTTTGGCACAAGGTGGTGCCGCATTAGCTGTGGCGGTTCGCTCAAAAGATAGTAAATTACGTTCACTAGGTATTTCATCAACAATCACTGCGTTGTTTGGGATTACAGAACCCACTGTATATGGTGTAACCTTACCATTGAAAAAACCATTTATCGTCGCTTGTGTCTCTGGAGGTATTGGTGGGGCATTGATTGGTTTTGCAGGTGTAAAATCTTTTGCTAGTGGCTTAGTCAGCTTATTAACGATTCCGTCATTCATTAGTACGATTGATGGTGTAGAATCCAATGTAACGATGGCAATCATTGCAACAGGAATTTCTTTCATTCTTGCATTTTTAGGAACTTTGTTGGTTGGATTTGAAGATCCTGCAGAAGAAACAAAGAAAATGGAAGCGACAGCCGGAGAAACACTTTCTTCTGGTCGTCATAATCTAAAGAGCCCATTGACAGGAAAAGTGTTACCATTAAGTGAGGTAGCTGATCAGGTCTTTTCAACCGGTGCGATGGGAAAAGGAATCGCGATTGAACCAGAAAAAGGAGAACTTCTTGCGCCAGCAGATGGTGAAATCACTACGATTTTTCCAACTGGTCATGCGGTTGGCTTGACAACGACTGATGGTATTGAAATATTGATGCATATTGGAATGGATACAGTGGAATTAAATGGTGCTGGTTTTGAAACGTTTGTGAAGCAAGGAGACCAAGTGAAAGCGGGGGACTTATTAGTAAAATTTGATATTGACGCGATTCGTGCTGCGGGTTACAGTACCGTAACACCAATTGTGATTACGAATACCGATCAATTTACTGATGTTTTGGAACTGGATCAAGAAGAAATTATCTCAACTGAAGATTTTTTAGCAATTGTAAAATAAAGATATTAGGGGGATACAAATGATGACAACACGTTTTCCAAAAGAATTTTTATGGGGCGGCGCAACAGCTGCGAATCAATTAGAAGGTGCTTTTGATCGTGATGGCAAGGGCTTATCCGTTGCTGATGCAATGCCGGGCGGAAAGCAAAGATTTGCGATTATTGGTAGTGAAGACTTTGATTGGACGATGGATGAAGAAAAATATATTTACCCAAATCATCGAGGAATCGAACATTACGATCATTTTAAAGAAGATATTGCTTTATTTGCAGAAATGAATTTCAAATGTTATCGTTTCTCGATTGCTTGGTCACGAATTTTCCCTCAAGGAGACGAGTTGACGCCAAATGAAGCCGGGTTACGTTTTTATGATCAGTTGATTGATGAATGTTTGAAGTATGGTATTGAGCCTGTAATCACGATTTCTCATTATGAAATGCCGTTGAACTTAGCCAAAAAATATGGTGGTTGGAAAAATCGCGAATTGATTACTTTTTACGAACGATTTGCAGAAACAGTCTTGACTCGTTACCATGAAAAAGTAAAATACTGGATGACGTTCAATGAAATCAATTCAGCTTTTCACTTTCCTGCTTTAAGCCAAGGACTTGTTAAAAGTAATGGGGCAGCAGATTATCAAAATATTTTCCAAGCGTGGCACAATCAATTTGTTGCTAGCAGTAAAGCAGTTAAGCTTGCTCATGAATTACGTTCAGACATTGAAGTTGGGTGCATGATTATTTATGCTACTACTTATAGTATTGATTCGAACCCAGTGAACCAGGTGGCAACAATGATCCAAAATCAAGAATTTAATTTCTTTTGTACGGATGTGCAAGTTCGTGGAGAATATCCTGCATATACCTCTCGAACTTATGCAAAATATGGTGTTGATGCTAGCCTTTTAGAACAAACAGTGGAAGACTTTGAGTTGTTGAAACAATATCCTGTCGATTATATTGGCTTTAGCTACTATATGTCTAGTGCAGTTGATGAAGTTAGTCCAGAAGCAGACACATCAATTGGTAATTTATTAGGTGGAGTCAAAAATCCATTCTTGGAAGCAAGTGAGTGGGGATGGCAAATTGATCCAGATGGTCTTCGAATTGCATTGAACGAGTTATATAATCGTTATGAAAAGCCATTGTTTATCGTAGAAAATGGCTTAGGTGCAATTGATGAAGTCAATCCCGATGGAACGATTGATGATGATTATCGAATTGATTATTTACGTCGACATATTGATGCAATGGCGGATGCGGTGGCAGATGGTGTTGATTTGATGGGCTATACCCCATGGGGCTGTATTGATTTGGTGAGTGCTTCTACTGGTGAAATGAGCAAGCGTTATGGATTTATCTATGTTGATCTTGATGATAATGGTGTTGGTACGCTGAATCGTTCGAAGAAAAAATCATTTGATTGGTATAAGGAAGTTATTAGAACGAATGGTGAAAGAGTATAAAGCTGTGAAAAGGTTGTGGTGTAAAACGCTTAGCTCTGAAAAGATAGCGAGCAGACACTTAAAAGAAAAACAAAATCACTACTTTCTATACAATAAAGAAGTCTGGGAAATCTACTAGATCCCAGACTTTTATGTTCTTCTTTTTGTATTTTATTTTTTATATGCTATTCTTTTACTAAGAGTAAAATAAAGGGTGAAACTATGAAGAGAACGCGGGTATTATACTTAGAAGTTGCAGACAAAATCAAAGCAGATATTTTCTCTGGAAGGTATCCTGTAGGTTCCATGCTACCGACAGAAAATGAACTAGAAGAAATGTTTCAGGTAAGTAAAATCACTGTGCGCAAGGCAATCGAATTGCTAGCTTCTGATGAATATGTGGAAAAGAAAAGTGGACGTGGTACAACAGTTTTAAGTAATCGTCCCTATAATCGTTTATCGAAAGCAGCAAGTTTTACACAAATTTTAGAAAATTCACAACACGAGGTACGCAAAGAAACATTAGAGCTTACTTCAATTGATCTAGCTGAGGAAGATCCGCTATTTTCTTCTTTTGGAAATCATGCGGTACGCTTCAAACGATTGTATTACCTCAATGAAAAACCATATATTTATTTTGTGCATTATTTACCAAAAACAGTCACTGAGCTAGACGAAAAAATGTTCCATCAAGAGTCTTTATATCGTTTGTTAACTCAAAAAGGTTATGCAATTGACCAATTTTCAGATGATTTCTCTGCGGTATTTTTAAGTGAAGAAGAACAAGCAATCTTGAAAACAAATGAACCGCTGGGAATGAAACGCATTAGGCGTTCATTGACAGAAGAAGGACAGCTAGTTGAGTACTCAGAAGCTATCTATCACACGGCTTTACATCCTTATCATATCGACTACGAAACATAAGTGTGTTGAAGCAAAAAAGCAAGGGATGTTATCCCCAAAAAAGAAAAAGTGGAACGTCAATCGTTTCACTTTTTCTTTTTTTGAATTTTAAAAAGCGTTTACATTGCAAACGAGATGTGTTATTCTCTTTGTGTAAACATTATAATGTTATAACAACAAAAGGGACTAGAGGGGGAGCAACATGGATAAATTTGTAGGCATCATTGAGCAAAAAATTATGCCAGTAGCCAATCGAATTGGAACACAACGACACATGACTGCAATCAGAAAGGGAATCATCGCAACAATGCCATTAACGATTGTTGGTTCATTTTTCACTATTTTGTTAAATATTCCAATCGAATCAGTTGCTGCAATGATCGAACCATACCGAGAAATTTTAGACATTCCATTTCGCTATACTGTGGGGATCTTAGCATTATATGCAACTTTTGGGATTGCTTCATCATTAGCAAAAAGCTACAAAGTCGATTCATTAACAGCTGGAATTTTAGCACTAATGTCATTTTTGATTGTTGCAGCACCGCCAACACGTGTGTTTGAAGATGTAGATAGCGTGATTGGTGCAGGACGTTATATCAATATTGCTAATTTAGGCTCAGGTTCATTATTTGGTGCAATCGTAACTGCAATTATTTCTGTAGAAATTTATCGTTTCTTTATTGAAAAGAAAATTACCATCAAAATGCCAGATGGTGTGCCACCTGAAGTAACCAATTCATTTGTCGCTTTGATCCCAGGTGCGGTGATCTTGATTTTCTTCTGGGTCATTCGTCATATGTTAGGATTTGATTTGAATGGCTTCTTGAGTCAAATTTTGATGCCTTTAAAAGGGATTCTAGCTGGCAATAGCTTGTTTGGTGGTTTACTAACTGTTTTCTTAATCTGTTTCTTCTGGGTTTTAGGGATTCATGGTCCAGCAATCATGGGACCAGTTATCCGTCCATTTTGGGATATTTCAATTGCTGAAAACATTGATGCATTCAATGCTGGAGCAAGTGCACAAAACATGCCAAATATTTTCACAGAGCAATTTTTACAATGGTTCATTTGGATTGGTGGCGCTGGCACAACCCTTGCTTTAGTCGTGTTATTCATGTTCTCAAAATCAAAATATTTGAAGAGTTTAGGACGATTATCGATTCTTCCAGGGTTATTTAACATCAATGAACCAGTGATTTTCGGTGCGCCAATCGTGATGAATCCTGTTTTAGGTATCCCGTTTATCGTAGCACCATTGATTACCACGACTTTATCTTATGTCTTAACAATTAGTGGAGTTGTTCCAATGATGGTTGCACGCTTACCATTTGCGATGCCTGCCCCAATTGCTGCTTGGATGAGTACGAATTGGAGCGTAGCCGCAGGAGTCTTAGTAGTAGTGAACTTTTTCATTACGTTAGGAATCTACTATCCATTCTTTAAAGTATTTGAAAAACAACAGCTAGCAAGAGAAGCTGAAGAACATGCACAAGAACAAGCAACACAAGAAGTATTGAATACTGGAATCACGCAAGAACAATAAACAACGAAGGGCGGGATGCAGTCCTGCCCTTTATTCAATTGAATCAGCAAAAGTAAATGGTGGTGAAAAAATGGAACTGATCGTTGGCATAGTTGTGTTGATTGTTGCACATACTTATTTGGAAAAAAGAGGATTACCTCCAAAAATGGAGCAGATGAAATTACGTTATTTTCTAGTTATTGCAATCATTGGTATTTCAACTGTGATTATTTTGAGTGGGCTTTTTGCTAGTCTACATCAACTTGTAGGAATTGTGACCATTCTTTTTGCCACAAGTATTGCTTATAAGTACAGAAAAAAATTTGAAAAAATGGAACGAGGAGAAGAAGTATGAAAAGAGTTTTAGGTATTTCAGTTTATCCAGACCACAGTGACAGTGAAACAGATCGTGCTTATATTGAACTGGCGCATCGCTATGGTTTCCGTCGAATTTTTATGAGTATGTTAGAAATCAATGAAGAAAGTGAAGTTGTCAAAGAAAAATTCAAAAATTTGATTTTTTTCGCCAAATCACTTGGGTATGAAACGATTTTAGATGTTGTACCAACGATTTTTGAACAGCTTGGTATTTCTTATGATGATTTGAGCTTTTTCCACGAATTAGGTGCGGATGGCATTCGTTTAGATCTGGGCTTCGATGGGAACAAGGAAGCAATGCTAACGTATAATCCTTATGAATTAGCAATCGAATTAAATATGAGTAATGACGTTGCTTACTTAGATAACATTTTGACTTATCAAGCAAATACACCATTCTTATATGGTTGTCATAATTTTTATCCTCAAGAGGGCACAGCTTTACCATTTGAATTTTTTGAAAAATGTAGCCAACGTTTTAAACGTCAAGGCATTCGCACAGCGGCATTCATTACTTCACAAGTTGGAGAAATTGGTCCTTGGGATATCAACGATGGGTTACCAACATTAGAAATGCATCGTCATCTACCTGTTGAAGTTGCTGCAAAACATTTATTTGCGACAGATTTGATTGATGATGTCATTATCGGAAATGCGTATGCTTCAGAAGAAGAGCTACAAGCTTTAGGTAAGATTGATCGTTATCAAAGTGTTTTTGCAATTGAATTTGTAGCAGAAGTTAATGAAGTAGAACGACAAATCGTATTGAATGAACAGCATGTTCGTCGGGGAGATATTACGAATCAAGTGATTCGTTCCACGGAAGTACGAAAAAAATATAAAAATAAAAGTAACCCTGTTCATGATGCAAGTTTTGAATTCCAAGTGGGGGATGTTGTGATTGGTAATGATCAGTTTGGCAAATACAAAAATGAACTACAAGTCGTTTTAGAGCCTCATAGTGATCCAAGAAAAAATAAAGTAGGTACAATTCGTGAGGAAGAGCTTATTTTATTGCCATTTATCCATCCTTGGTCAAAATTTAAATTTATTGAAAAGTAGGGTGTCGCCATGTTTGATTTAGTAATAAAAAATGCAAAAGAACTTAAAGGTCCTTCCTTTGAAATTGGTGTTGTAAATGGAAAAATCAGTCAAATTGCGCCCAAAATTACAGGAGAGTCAAAAGAAACATTGACCTTAACCTCACAGCAGTATTTATCGGCTGGTTGGATTGACGATCATGTACATTGTTTTGAAGAAATGACACTTTATTATGACTATCCAGATAAAATCGGTGTTGAAAAAGGTGTGACGACTGTTATTGACGCCGGAACAACTGGTGCAGAAAATATTGCAACGTTTTACAGGTATGCTAAGCAAGCAAAAACGAATGTTTATGCGTTGTTGAATATCTCTAAATGGGGAATCGTCACGCAAGATGAACTAGCTGACTTAAGTAAAGTGCAAGAAGCATTAGTAAAGAACAAAATCAATGAACTTCCTGAATTTATTGTTGGGATCAAGGCGCGAATGAGTAAAACCGTAGTAGGAAAAAATGGTATCACTCCATTAGATTTAGCCAAAAAAATCCAAAATGAGAATCAGCATTTACCTTTAATGGTTCATATTGGTTCAGCACCACCAGAATTAGCAGATGTTTTAGCCAGAATGGAAAAAGGAGATGTCTTGACTCACTGTTTCAATGGGAAAAGTAATGGTATCCTTGATTCAAAAACAAATGAAATCAAACGGATTGCCAAAGAAGCTTTTGCGAAAGGAATCATTTTTGATATTGGTCATGGGACAGATAGCTTTAATTTTCATGTGGCAGAAGTCGCGCAACAAGCAAACATCAAAGCGTCATCAATTAGTACGGATATCTATATTCGTAATCGGGAAAATGGACCAGTTTATGATTTAGCAACTACGATGGAAAAGTTACATGTCATTGGCTATTCTTGGGAAGAAATCATTGAAAAAGTAACAAAGATACCTGCGGAAAACTTTCACTTAGCAAATAAAGGTCAGTTAAAAGAAAAGTTTGACGCAGATCTAACGATTTTTGAATTTCTAGAAGAACCAAAAGTGTTAACAGATTCCAATGGTTTTACTCGGACGACGAATAGTCAAATCAAACCAGTCAAAACCATTATTGGAGGGGAAATTTATGACTGTCAGCTATGAAAAATTCCACTTAAAAGAAGTCATCAATGCTTCCGGCAAGATGACTATCTTAGGTGTATCAAAGGTTTCGGAAAAAGTGCTAGAAGCACAACGTTTTGGCGGTGAACACTTTTTTGAAATGAGTGAATTAGTGAAAGAAACAGGGAGCTACTTAGCTGGGTTACTTCAAGTCGAAGATACGCAAATCGTTTCGAGTGCTTCAGCTGGAATTGCACAATCAGTTGCTGGCATTATTGGGCAAGGAAGTACCTATCACGTGTACCATCCATATACTAAAAAAATTACTAAGCGAGAAATCATTTTACCTAAGGGCCATAATGTCGATTATGGTACTCCTGTTGAGGTGATGGTCGAACAAGGCGGTGGACAAGTTGTGGAGGCAGGCTATGCCAATATGTGTACACCTGACCATCTAGAAATGATGATTACTGAAGAAACAGCAGCAATTTTATATATCAAAAGCCATCATACTGTTCAAAAAAGTATGCTGAGTGTGCAAGAAGCTGTAGCGGTGGCACATCAACATAACCTTCCGTTAATTGTCGATGCAGCAGCAGAAGAAGATTTGTTTACTTACAGTCAATTGGGCGCTGACTTAGTGATTTATTCTGGCGCGAAAGCAATTGAAGGACCTAGTGCTGGCTTAGTGATTGGTAAGAAGACATATGTGGAGTGGGTTCGTTTACAAAGTAAAGGAATCGGACGAGCAATGAAAATCGGTAAAGATAACTTACTAGGCTTCACCCAAGCTGTTGAGGACTATTTACTTACAGGAAGTGAAACAGGAGAAGCAATGAAAGAAAGGTTAGTTCCTTTTGTTGAGGCGATGAACCAATTACCAAGCATTGAAGCGAAAATTGTACAGGACGGCGCTGGTCGAGATATTTATCGAGCAAGCATCAAAGTTTCAGGTGAAAAATCAGCTAAAGAAGTGATTACTGAATTGAAGGAAAAGGATCCTGCTATCTATACTCGGGAATATCAGGCAAACAATGGTGTGATCGAATTTGATATTCGTTCAGTAACTAATGCTGAGATGCTAAAAATCGTTACACGATTAACGGAAATTTTAAACTAAAACCAATTGATGAGGAGAATGAAGAATGTCACTTAGTCCAAATTATTTAGCCGATCGAATTTGTCTAAACGTTTTAGCAAACTCTGTCGAAAACGCAAAAGCATGTTATGAAGCAGCCAAGGGTCATATTGTTTTAGGCGTTCTTTCGAAAAATTATGAAACTGATGAAGCAGCGATTGCTGATATGAAGAAATACCAAGAAGCAACCAATAATGCTTTGTCTGTTGGCTTAGGTGCGGGTGATCCCAACCAAAGTCAAATGGTTTCAAGATTATCAGCTGTTTTGCAACCACAACATGTGAACCAAGTATTTACGGGGGTAGGTGCTTCACGAGCATTACTACAACAAGAAGAAACAGTTATAAATGGTCTCGTGTCACCGACTGGAAAAGTAGGCTATGTCAATATCGCAACTGGGCCATTAAGTGCACAAGCACCTGCAGCTGAAGTACCAATTGAAACAGCTATTCAGTTATTAAAAGATATGGGTGGGACATCCATTAAATATTTTCCTATGAAGGGGCTTACGCATAAAGAAGAATATCAAGCAGTCGCAAAAGCTTGTGCAACATTCGATTTTGCGTTGGAACCAACAGGAGGTATTGATTTAACGAATTTCGAAGAGATCGTGCAGATTGCCGTTGATGCTGGCGTGAAAAAAATTATTCCTCATGTTTATAGCTCAATTATTGATCCAGAAACAGGCGATACAAAAGTCGAAGATGTTGAAACGTTATTGGAAATGATGGAGAAGCTGGTGAAGTAAAGTGAAAAAAATGAAGATTGGTGCATATGGAGAAGTGATGTTACGCTTGACGCCCCCAGAACATTTGCAATTAGAACAAACACATACGTTGCGAATGGCATATACGGGAACAGGTGTGAATCTGGTTGGAAATTTAGCACATTTTGAAATAGAAAGCTATTTGTTGACGGCTTTACCAGACAATCGTTTAGGAAAAGCTGCATTAGCTAATTTAAAAAGTTTAGGTATTCAAACAGAATATATCATTCAACAACATCAACACATTGGTACGTACTTTGCAGAGATGGGATTCGGCGCAAGGCCAACTGAAGTTACTTACCAAAATCGGAAAAGCAGTTCGTTTAGTTTGTCTTCAATCGAAGCGTATGGTGTGAAGCGATTCATTGAACAAGTAGATATGGTTCATATCTGCGGAATTAGTCTGAGTTTGACTGAGATTACAGCGCAAACGGCGATTACGTTGGCAAAAGAAGCACATGCTGCAGGAAAAATCGTTTGTTTTGATTTCAATTTTCGCCCCAGTTTAAATCAAGAAGCAGGGAAAAAAGAACAAATGAAGCAGCGTTACGAAAAAATATTACCTTATTGTACGATTGTTTTTGGTTCGACCCGAGATCTGGTTGAGTTGATGCAATGGAAATCGAGCGTCTCCGTTACAGAAAGTGAACCTGCTTTTATCCAATCATTTTTAGCACATTATGACATTACATGGTTCGCTGGAACAAAACGTCAAGTGATTGATCATGAAAAATTTTTGAGTGGTTATTTGATGACGCCGACAGATACATTCGAATTACCTAAGCAACGATTGGAAGTTTTAGATCGAATTGGTGCTGGCGATGCGTATGCTGCGGGAATTCTACTTGGCTTTGCTGAAGGCTGGTCCTTGGAAGAAACTGTGGCATTTGCCATTGCTAATGCTCGACTTGCTCATGCAATCCAAGGAGATGTGCCGCTAACAACGCGAAAACAAGTCAAGCAATTACTGGAACATCCAGAAACAGACTTGATTCGTTAAGAAAAAGATTGTGGCGCCAAGCGATCAGCTCCGAAAAAATAAAGAACAACTCTGAAAAAAATAGCCTTTCATATTTTGTAACAGTTGTGAATTATTACGAGGAGTAGTTTTGTGAACACCACCTATTCAAAAACAGGAGCTGTGACAAAAGGATTGTCACAGCTCCTGTTTTGCTATTGTTGATGCTAGTTTTTTATTTCAAGTGTTTGTATCAGCAAACTAATCTACTCTAGTCCATTCATCTAGACTTTTTCCATTCTCATCTAGAATTTCCAACCAACTGTTTGTCCCCCCAAAGTAAAGAAACAAACTGACTTCATTGACACTTTTCAAAATAATATCAGCAGTTGTTTTATTACCAGAAATATTTTCTTGATGATCGGCACGTAATTTGTCACCATACTTTGCAGCGTAACTCACCGATCCATCTTTATTGAGAGGGGCTTCTGTCATCATGATTGCTCCTTTTTTAACTAACATTTCATTTCGGCTTTTCCAGTAAAGAGTGGCTTTACTGCCACGAAAATGAACGGTGAAAGGAATTTTACTGACTTCTTTTGACCATCGATGACGTGCTTTTCCTGGTTTCTTTTTCTTTATTTCTGTTGGCAAGAAGGAGTAACCAAGTGTTGTTAATAAACGTAAAAATTGTTCGCGTGATTCCTCAATTTTTGGTAAAACATTTGCAGGAATTTGCTTTGCAATATCTTTTGGTTTTGAAACCGTTAAGTTATTTTCTTCTGCAAGTGTGAAAAAGGAATGGCTTAAATAATTTGCTTCCATTTCCCAAGGGAGTGATACCAAAATAAGCGTATCAAATTCTTTAGGTGCAGAATCAATTCCAATACAGTGACGATTTTGGAAGTACAATTCAAAAGAGTTGTCTGCAGGTGCCACTTTCTTACTTGAAATTGTTAAGGTACCTTGTCCATCAGCTAACTCGATAATTGTTTGATCTTTTTTGATTGTTCCAGTGAATGAAATTGTCATAATGTTCACCTTTCTCTCTTGTTTAGTTTGGCAATAGCTACGTTCAGTTTAGCATGAATGAAAAACAACTTCTCTTTATTCGGCTCTAACTTTGGTGATTTTAGCAAAAGAACGCTAAAATAAAGAGAACTTGAGAAGTTTAGAAAGAGGCGAGAACATGAATTATTTTATTAGTGATCTTCATTTTTTTCATGAGGCTCTATTAGGACAAAATGATTTTGCTCCACGTTTATTTAAAACAGTTGACGAAATGAATGCCCAACTTATTGATAGTTGGAATGCTATCGTAAAAGAGCACGATACCGTTTATCATTTAGGTGATCTTGCTATGCACCCCCAGTATGAAAAAGGAAGTCAAGAAATACTGGAACAAGTGAAACAACTAAATGGAAAAATCCATTTTATTAAAGGGAACCATGATAGCCGTGCCTTTTTTCGTTATTTAGAAAAAAATGATCCTGGAATGATGAATCAAGATAAGAAGTTTTACTTTCATGATGTCGGCGCAATTGTTAAATTTAATCATCATCAATATTATTTAACGCACTATCCTTTACTGCTGGGACAAAATGATGCAGTCCGTAATTTACATGGACACATCCACAATTACAGTGTTCCAATTGGAAACGATGTAAATGTTGGTGTGGATGCTCCGGAAAGAGAACTGCTAGGTAGAGCATTGCCATTTGGATCGCCGCTGTCAGAAGTCAATATTGATGAAATTTTTCAAGCAAAACAAGAAGAACTAGCAAAAATCAACCGAGTATAAGAAAAACTTATTTTATATAAAACGATGATTTTTTGATTACAAGTTATTGAAATTATTTTTGGTGAAATCTTAAGAACAAAGAGATGAAATTTTCAAAAAAATGACGTATAATGGAAAGCACTGAAAAGTTGCGACCTTCAACTCGTAGATGTTTCAGAAAATCTAATTGAAATGATGGTGATAGTATGACAGACAACAGCAAAACACGCGTTGTCGTAGGGATGAGCGGCGGAGTCGATTCATCAGTAACAGCACTTTTACTAAAGGAACAAGGGTATGATGTAGTCGGTATCTTCATGAAAAATTGGGATGATACAGACGAAAACGGCGTATGTACGGCAACGGAAGACTACAAAGATGTTGCAAAAGTTGCGGCGCAAATCGGGATTCCTTATTACTCTGTAAATTTTGAAAAAGAATATTGGGATCGAGTATTTGAATATTTCTTAGCAGAATATCGTGCAGGGCGAACACCGAATCCAGATGTAATGTGTAATAAAGAAATCAAGTTTAAAGCATTTTTAGATTATGCAATGGATTTAGGGGCAGAATATGTAGCAACTGGACATTATGCACAGGTATCTCGTGATGAAAATGGTGTCGTTCACATGCTTCGTGGCGTGGACAACAACAAGGATCAAACCTATTTCTTGAGCCAATTGTCACAAGAACAATTAGCAAAAACAATGTTCCCACTAGGTGGCATGGAAAAGTCAGAAGTACGTGCTATTGCTGAACGTGCTGGCTTAGCGACAGCAAAGAAAAAAGATTCAACAGGAATCTGTTTTATTGGAGAAAAGAATTTCAAACAATTTTTGAGCAACTACTTACCAGCGAAAAAAGGAAATATGGTAACTCTTGATGGTGAAGTCATGGGACAACATGCTGGTTTAATGTATTATACAATCGGTCAACGCCAAGGATTAGGAATTGGTGGCGGTGGAAAGACACAAGAACCATGGTTTGTTGTAGGAAAAGATCTAACAACAAATACGTTATATGTTGGACAAGGATTTAATCATCCAGCATTGTATGCAACAAGCCTTGAAGCAAGTGAAATTCATTTCACAACCAACAATGAAATGCCAAAAGAATTCAAATGCACAGCGAAATTCCGTTATCGTCAACAAGATGTCCCTGTAACGGTTCGTTTACTTCCTGGAAATCGTGCTGAAGTCATTTTTGATGAACCAGTGCGTGCAATCACGCCGGGGCAAGCAGTTGTCTTTTATGATGGAATGGAATGTTTGGGTGGCGGTTTAATTGATAATGCTTTCCAAGAAGCGAAAGTGTTGCAATATATCTAAAGGTTGCGGCGCAAATCGTCCAGCTCCGAGACGATAAGGAAGAACAGTATACATCGTTTTGAGCAAGCAATCATGAGTACGCTAGGTCATAAAAAAGAAAAAATAGCTACTCCTAACTTAGGAGTAGCTATTTTTGTTGTCCACTAACAGAAAAGAAGATAGATGTGAGAAAAGATTCATTGATATCACTATCAATGAATCTTTTCATTTTTTTATTTAATGCAACTGTTTTTCTTTCAAAGAATGGTCTGTTAATGCTGAATCATCTAAAGATGTTGCTTTTTCGGTAACTGTTTCGTGGATAGCTTGTGTATTATGACGGACTAACACAAAATTAACCATGACCAGTAATGAAGTTGAGAGGAATACACCTCGATAACCAAAAGCACTCGAAACGCTTGAACCAATCATTGGACCAATCACATTCCCTGTTGCTTGAAAGGATTGATTGTAACTAAAAATTCTACCTGCAGCATGATGTGGTGAATATTTAGTAATCAATGCTTGAACTGCCGGAAGAAGACACGCATCTGAGATCCCAACTAAAAAACGTAAACCAGCAAGCTGCCAAACATTGGTGACAAATGCCATTGGGATATAAACTAAAACAGCAAAACCTAAACCAATTGCTAAAATTCGTTCACTACCGATTCGATCACCAAGCCTTCCAAATCGGGGTGCAGCAATCAAAGTTGCTACCCCAGGAATGGATGCGATGATTCCACTAACTAAGGTCACATTTCCGTGTCCATTCAATAACTGGCGGATATATAAACTAATGATTGGGCTAATTGAATTATTAGATGCTTGGATGATCATCGTTGTGATGAACATTCCTAAAACAACCTGAGGATACTTAAGCTCTCGAAAGATTTGTTTGGCAGAGACCATGTTTTCTTTTTTAACAGGCACAAATTCTTCATGAACAAAAAATAAACTAAGTAGAAAAACTAAAAATAAAATGATTCCAGTAATAAAAAATGTTGGGCGATAACCAAATGTTGAAGCAGAAATCCCACCTAACAGTGGACCAAGCAATGTTCCAGTAACTGATCCAGTTGCCAGTGTTCCGAGAACTTGACCACTTTTTTCTTTAGGCGTCCCTGTCGCAACGAGCGCTGTGGCGTTACTGATATAGCCTGAAAAAATACCTTGTAAGAGACGTAAGCCGACAAGTTGATAAACATTGCTGACACAACCCATCAGTGCAATCACGACCGCCATGCCAAGAGAAGCACGTAGCAGCATCAATTTTCGTCCTTTTTGATCGGCAAGTTTTCCCCACCATGGGGAGATGATTGTCGTTACCAAAAAAGTAGAAGAAAAGGTCAAGCCACTCCAAAAATTCAACTGAGCGGTACTGTAATGACCTAACGTGTCTATGTAAAGTGACATAAATGGCATGACCAGACTAAACCCAATACCAGCCATAAAAGTACCAAACCATAAAACAAGTAGATTACGTTCCCAAACTTCTCTTTTTCTAAATAATTTTCTTTTTATTTGTGTAGTCAAACAAAATCCTTCTTTCTGAAAATTTTCATCTACAGTCGATTATTATAAACTACAGACTGTAGTTTATCAACAAAACTCCCTTTTTTATCCTAGATTTTCATGTTAAACTATGAATGTTAAGGATTTTTTTACTTATGAGGAGATTAAAGAAATGAAAAAGAGAAATCTGTCTCAAGAAAAAATCATCGACTGTTTTCGTGAGTTAGCAGAAGAAATGGATGTGCAACAACTTACTTTTCAACATTTAGCAAAACGTTTAGACATCAAATCGCCCTCACTCTATAATTATTTTAAAAATATTCGTGAGGTGAAAACGGCGTTGACGGCGCAGCTATTACGTGAACTAAATGACCAATTATTACGAGCTTTAGTTGGAAAAAGTGGTGCTGAAGCACTCCGAATATATGCAAAAACGTATCAAGAATTTGCTTTTGCCAATCGTGCAGTCTATGAATTATTGATTAGTATTCCTCACACAAATGAAGAAATTTTACTTGATGGAATTCATGAAACGAATCAAATTATCTTGCAGATTTTTGAAGTGTTCGAATTAACAAATGAAGAAAAAGTTCATCGCAGCCGTGAGCTAAGAAGTCTGATCCATGGTTATTTATCTTTACGTTTTTTAGGCTATTTTACGCGTGAACCACAAGTGGATCCAGAAGAAAGCTACCGCTGGATGATTGAAGATTTTATTGCGACATTGTCATCTAAAAAAGGTTTGGATAAATGAAAATAAAATTAGCTAGATTTTCGTAAGAGTGATTTCTTGCAACTTTCTTGAAAAGTGACTAAGATGTAGCTATTGTGAAACGAGCAGAACAAAATGCTTACATTTAAGTTGAAGAGAGGTAACGCAAATATGTATCAAGTAATAACCATGTTTGGTGATAATGAGCCATGGTGGTTTTTCGAAAATTGGGAAGAAGATATTCAAGATGAGAAGATCTTCGATTCTTTTGAAGAAGCCAAAGCTGAGTATGAAAAACAATGGATCGCAATCCATCAAAAATATGAATATATCAATGCGAAGAGCAACTTTCTAAGTGCCTTTTGGAATGAAGGAGAAGAGCGCTGGTGTGAAGAATGTGATGATGATCTCCAACAATATAAAGGGTTAGCTTTATTAAAAGAGAATCAACCACTCAGCGTAGAAAGTGGAAAGGAATTTTATGAAACAACTAATTCTAGCGGAAAAACCAAGCGTTGCCAAAGACCTAAGCAAGGTGCTTGGAGCTAATCAAAAACATAAAAACTACTACGAAGGACCCAAGGTGATCGTGACTTGGGCCCTTGGTCATTTATTGAGTTTGAAAATGCCAGAAGACTTAAACAAAGAATGGCAGAGTTGGCAGATGGAAACATTGCCAATGATTCCTAAAAATCTAGGAATCAAACCCCTACCAAAAACTGGGCATCAATTAAAGGCAATTAAGCAATTAGCAACCCGAAAAGATGTGGGGGAAGTTGTCATTGCGACCGATGCTGGAAGAGAAGGCGAGTTAGTTGCTCGCTGGATTTTAGAATATGTACATTTTAATAAACCAGTGAAACGTTTATGGATTTCTTCTCAAACAGACAAAGCAATCAAAGATGGGTTTAAACACCTCAAGCCAGCCAAAGAATACGATGCACTCTATGCTTCTGCTTTGGCAAGAGCAAAAGCAGACTGGTTAGTTGGATTAAATGTGACACGTGCATTGACAGTTAAATATCAAGATAATTTATCTGCGGGTCGGGTGCAGACACCAACTTTAGCTTTAGTACGTGATCAAGAAAAGAAAATCGAACAATTTCGACCACAAACTTATTTTACGATTCATTTAGCTGTGGCCAACGAACAAGCGAAAATGGTTCAAAAGAATCAATTTGCATTGAAAAAAATAGAAGAAGCACAAGCACTGGTGAAAACATTAAGTCAGTCGAATGGAACGGTAACAGAGATTCAAGAGAAGTTAAAAACCGAGCCTGCCCCGCTTCCTTATGATTTGACAGAAATCCAACGTGAAGCCAACCAACGATATGGTTATTCAGCAAAAAAAACATTAAGTTTAGTTCAAAGTTTGTATGAAACACACAAAATCGTGACTTATCCACGTACAGATAGTAAGTATTTGACAAATGATATGAAAAGTACGATGAAAGAACGTTTACAAGCTGTTAGTGATTTTGCACCAGAAGTAAAACTTTACTTGAAAAATGGCGCAGTAGTGAAACAAACAAAAGTATTTCAAGATAACAAAGTAACAGATCACCATGCGTTGTTACCAACGGAAAACCGTCCACGTTATGAAAAATTGAGTAACGAAGAACAGAAAATTTATCAAATGATCGTCACACGTTTTCTAATGTTATTTGCGGAACCATATAAAGTGAGCCAGACAAAAATTATCGTAAGTTTTGGAACAGAAATCTTTGTTTTTCGTCAAAATCGAGTAGTTCAAGCTGGTTGGAAACAATCAACTGAAGAAGCAGTGAACGAAGTTGAGTGGAAAAAAGGACAGCGCATTGCACCAAACTTTACAGTTAAAAAAGAACTGTCAGCACCACCAAAACCATTGACTGAAGCAAGTTTACTTGGATTTATGGAGAAATACAGCTTGGGTACACCAGCGACTCGCGCAGAAATTATTGAGAAATTGATCAAATCAGAATTGATGGAACGTACACCAGTGGGATTACAAGTTTCGCCAAAAGGCAAGCAATTACTTGAATTAGTCAATCCTTCATTAGTTACACCGGAATTGACTGAAAGTTGGGAAAAAGATTTAGAAGCCATTGCTGCTGGAAAAAAACAGTCCAATCAATTTCTTCAAGGAATTGAAAAAGAAACGAAACGTTTAGTGCAAGAAATCAAAACAAGCAAGCAATCTTATCAAGATTTTTCAATTACGCAAAAGAAATGCCCTGAATGTGGATCAAATTTACGAGAAAAAAATACACGTGATGGTAAAATCTATGTATGCACGAATGTGGACTGTAGTTACCGTCGACGAAAAGATCCTAAGGTGTCTAACCATCGCTGTCCACAATGTCATCGGAAAATGGAAATCATTGAAGGAAAAAATGGTGCTTATTTCCGTTGTAAATATGATGGAACGACAGAAAAAATGTTAGGAAAAAAAGAGCAAAAGAAAAAGATGACAAAGCACGAGGAACGTCGTCTGATGAAGAAATATTCGCAGGCGGAAGAGCCAGAAGAAAGTCCATTAGCAGCTGCTTTAAGAGCTGCGATGAAAGAGTAGTAAAAGGGTGTGCGAGAAGTGCTTAGCGCCAATAAACAAGAATGAATTCCCAGAAATTGCTTCCCAAATTTTTGAGTAATTTAGTTTTATTTTGAAGGAGTTACTTCTTGAACACCGAGGAAAAAGGTTGTAGTGCAAAAGGTTAGCTTCGAACAAGTAAGAATGCTTTTTCTAAAAAATCATTTAAACAACTGAAGAACAAAAAAAACGAAAAAGCCACGCAATTTTCTGCACGAGAGATTGCGTGGCTTTTTTTATGGAAGTTTCTGTCATGTGATAGCAGGTTATTTAGGATCGAGACAGAAAAGTTAAATCAGACTATTTACTTAATTTCAAATTTCTATAAATTTTCAAAAATTGGCGGATGATTTAAATACTTCAAAATTTTCTGGAAATCCACAAAGTCAATGATTAGTGTCGTTGTGTTCACATTTGGATGAAAACCAACGGTGTTTTTTTGGTCGATTTCTGCATCAATCACTACTTGAATCTGATTTTCGGTATCATGCATGAGCGCTAAAGGAGTGAGTGTGCCGGCAGGAACCCCTAATAATTGATTCATTTGTTCTTCCGATAAAAAAGAAAGTCGTTTTTCAGATAATTCCTCGGCTAATTTTTTTAAATCAGCCTGTTTTTCATCAGGCAAGATAACAAGATAAATTTGCTTGCCTTTTTTTGATTTCAGTAATAGATTCTTGACTTGAGGACCAGGCAAATCAAATGTTAAATTTTTGACAGAGGTAATTGCTGGATGGTCAACTTTTTGATAAGAAATTTCGAGATGAGAAAGTAAATCATATGCTTCTTGTTCAGTTGCTTGGGGCATGGTTTATTCGACCTCCTTCATTTCTTTTTATTTTAACAGGTAAAAAAAATTTGACAAATGAAAATAAATCCTGTAAATTACACGTAAGTAAATGAAATGACATCGAAAAGAAGAGTAGCCATTAGCAGTTTTTAGAGAGTCTCTGGTTGGTGCGAAGAGATAGCGACTAATTGTGAAACACATCTTGGAGTCGGTTTTCTGAAATCGAGAAGTAGGAAAACCCGGGTAGCCCGTTATAGCTGCGGTCATTGTTTGATGACCAGATGAGGTTGGCTGACTGTGAAGCGCTGACAAAAAAAGGTGGAACCACGATTATTCGTCCTTTGGTCATAATGACCAAAGGCTTTTTTTTTCACTATTTTCTGCGAACATGACCGCTGGAGGTTTTTTCTGCAAGGAAAAAGCAAACAGAGGTGGAATCACGTGTGAACGTCCTCTTGGCATTAAGCCAAGAGGACTTTTTTATTTAAAGGAGGAAAAACAATGAAAGATTTAATTGAAGTTATGCCGCAATTATTAGTGGGCGCACTGACAACCTTGAAATTATTTTGTTTAACATTGGTCGGTTCGCTACCACTCGGATTGATTTTAGCGTTAGGGTTATCACTCAACTTTAAGCCAGTTCGTTATCTTCTTCAAACTTATGTCTGGGTTATGCGAGGAACACCTTTACTTTTACAATTGATTTTTGTATTTTATGGATTACCGACGATTGGAATTGTTTTTGATCGTTTTGAGGCAGCTTTACTCGCTTTCGTATTGAATTACGCGGCGTACTTTGCCGAAATCTTTCGCGGTGGGATCCAATCTATTCCGCAAGGCCAGTATGAAGCAGCACAAGTTTTACAGTTTAGTCCTTTTCAAACAGTAACGAAAATCGTTATTCCACAGGTAATAAAAATTGTTCTTCCTTCAGTAGGAAATGAAATTATCAACTTGGTGAAAGATTCTTCGTTAGTTTATATTCTAGGTTTGGGAGACGTTATGCGTGCAGGGAAGATTGCTATGGAACGTGATGCTAGTTTATTCCCATTACTTGGTGTAGCAGGAATTTATCTTGCGCTAACTGGAATCTTGACTTTGGTGATGAAACAAGTGGAAGAGAAGTTGAACTATTATCGCTAGGAGGAAAAAAGATGATCGAGTTAAAAAAAGTAAGTAAAACATTTGGTAAAAAGCAAGTAATCAAAGAGTTAGATTTAGTCATTCCTGATGGTAAGACACTCGCTATCGTTGGTCCTTCAGGTGGTGGGAAGACAACGCTTCTTCGCGTATTAGCTGGTCTTGAAAAAGCAGATAGTGGTGAGTTTTATTTAGATCACGAACCATTTAACCCAGCAGAACTAAAAAATCGAGAGCAAGTAGTGGGGGTGGTGTTTCAAGACTTTCAATTATTTCCACACTTAAGTATTTTTGATAACATCACTTTAGCACCTAAGAATGTATTAAAGCAGTCGAAAGAAGTGTATACCAAAAAGGCAAAAGAGCTGGCAAAATCTTTAGGTATCAGTGATTTATTAGATAGTTATCCTTTCCAATTATCAGGTGGACAAAAACAACGTGTGGCAATTGCCCGTGCGTTAGCTATGAATCCAAGAGTTTTGGCTTACGATGAACCAACTAGTGCACTTGATCCCGAGTTGCGTCAACAAGTTGAAAAACTGATTGTATCTTTGAAAGAAGAAGGCGTGACTCAAATTATCGTGACCCATGATTTAGTTTTTGCAGAAAATGTGAGTGATCAGTTATTAAAGGTAACACCAAACCAGTAAAAGAAAGGGAGAAAAAATAGATGAAAAAAATTACTCGGGCATTATTTTTAGTTCTTTTTATTTTACTCGGACTTTCTGGTTGTGGAAGAAAGCCAACAGAAGATAGTTGGACAACGATTGATCGAGAAAAAGAAATCACAATCGGTTTAGATGATACGTTTGTCCCTATGGGGTTTCGTGATAAAGAGGGTAAGTTAACTGGTTTTGATATTGAGTTAGCTAAAGCTGTATTCAAAGAATATGGCATCAAAGTCAACTTTCAGCCGATTGACTGGTCAATGAAGGAATTTGAGTTGACCAATGGAACGATTGATCTGATTTGGAATGGCTATTCGAAAACCCCAGCACGTGAAAAAAAAGTGCAGTTCACGCAGCCATACATGGAAAATACGCAAGTCTTGATAACCCCTAAAAGTTTTGAAATCGCAAGCTTTGCAGATATGAAGGGGAAAATCTTAGGTGCTCAGAATGGTTCATCAGGTTATGATGTCTTTACGAAACAACCAGAAGTTTTAAAAGATTATGTAAAAGACCAGGAAGCTGTGCTATATGATAGCTTTAATGAAGCATTGATTGATTTAAGAAGCGGTCGAATTGATGGGCTATTGATGGATCGCGTGTATGCAAATTATTATTTGAAACAAAAAAATCAATTGCAAGACTATCACATTTTAACTGGGAATTATGCAAGTGAGGACTTTGCTGTAGGTGCAAGAAAGGCAGATCGGACATTAGTGACCAAAATAAATCAGGCTTTTGACCAGTTGGAAGCGTCAGGTGAATTTCAAAAACTGTCGAAGCGATGGTTTGGGGAAGATGTGACGCCAAAATGACTAAATGAAGGATAGCTTAAGAAATCAGGAAGGTGGGTTTCTTAAGCTATTTTTATATTTAAGTAAATAAAAGAAAGACAAGTTTTCACTATATAAAGTGACTAGAATATATTCACCTAGGAAGATGTGATAGATACATGCCTGTTTGAGTCACTTATGTCTTTTTTTATAAATATAAAAAAGAATGTTATCATAAATGAAACATATCTTTTACGGAGGAACGGTTTAATGAAAAAGAGTGTAGGGTATTTCGCATGTGTGACATTATTGTCGACAATGATGCTAGCAACGACAAGTGTTTTTGCTGAAGAAACAATTGATACGACAATGAATACAGGAACAGATGAGCAGACGGTAATGTCTACTTATGTGGAGGAACAGGCGACAAGTAGTACAGTTACAGAGAATGACCCACTGGATGAAGAATTGCAGACAACCATTGTCAATGGAGAACAAGTAACTGTTGAACCACCAGTCAAAGAAGGTCAATCTGAGGCGGAGAAAACGGAGGCACCCAAAGAAGAGCTGCAAGAAGGTGGACCAAGTCTTTATGCACGTAGTTCAGTTAAAACATTTCCAATGTATCGTTTGTTCAATCCCTATAGTGGTGAGCATTTCTACACAAGAGATACTGGTGAGCGTGATAAACTGAGAAAAATTGGTTGGAATTATGAAGGAATTGGTTGGCAAGCGCCAACAACGGGTGCACCTGTCTATCGTTTGTATAACCGTTACAACGGGGAACATTTTTACACGTTAAATGCAAAAGAACGCGATAATATCACGAAGTATGGTTGGAAATATGAAGGCATTGGCTGGTATTCTTACACAGGTGCAAATGGGATTCCTGTTAGTCGTCTGTATAGTAAACGAGTCAATTGGCATCACTACACGCTAGACGAAAATGAGAAAAATGTGATTAGCAAACAAGGTTGGGCATATGAAGGTGTAGGCTGGTACGCGGTAGGAAATGGCCAACCAACGAATGATGACTATAAGCTTCTTGGTGTAAAAAATTACAACCAATATGCTTTAGGCGCACCCAGTGGTTGTGAAGGTGCTTCACTACTGCAAGCTTTACAATACAAAGGGAAAATCACTAACTGGGGGTTAACTCAATTTTTAAATACGATTCCTAAATCCACAAATGGAAATCCAAATACAGGTTTTGTTGGTAGCCCCTTTGTGGAAAATTCTTGGACCTATTCCGCAATCTATCCTGCACCATTAACAACTTGGGGACAAAAGTATGGTAATGTACAAAATATTTCTGGAAGTTCGATGAATACTCTTTTAAATGAAGTGAAAATCGGTAACCCAGTAGTTGCTTGGGTAACAATCAATTTTCAACCAATTCGCTGGGGAAATTGGAACTTTGGTCTAGCTGCCAATAATAATCATGCAGTAACTCTCGACGGATACAATAAAGGCAGTAATCAAGTTCATGTTTCTGATCCAATCAGTGGTTCATATTGGTTAAACCGAACAACATTTGAGAATATTTACAATGCAAGAAAATACGCGGTAGTTGTAAGATAAAAGTCCAGAAAAGATTAGTTTTTTCTGGACTTTGAGAACAAATTCATTCAGGAGTAGATTCCAACTAAAAATAGTTCGCGGAGTTTATGTGGCAAATGGATATAAATTTGATGAACTTCCCTTCTGATTGTCAAACAACGTGTCCTAATGAAGATGAAAAGAGGAAAGTGTCACTATGTCCTCTTAGACATATCGTTAAAGACGACGATAAATTGGAAGTATCGAAACGACTGCTGTGAAAATTTCTTCTTAAAGTAGACGCGTATTTCTTTTTAAGAATATTCACAATCAGATAAATCAAAGCAAGGGAAAACATACTAAAAATGAGAAGAGTTTGAATTATCGCGTACATGGATAAATGGTATTATCTTTCATCAGATTTCAGAAGTGCGAGCATAATCACTACTTAAATTTCAATTAGATAGACCACCCTTTGCTGTCAAAAGTAATAATATATATAGATGACCTCTAAAGAGAACACTTTAGAGGTTTTTTCGTATAGTTAATGATGACTAGCAGACTCCTACTTTAGGATACGTTGAAGAGCATTCTAAAACTTTTTGAGTAGCTAATCAATAAGTCCCTCCACTGAGTTGAGTCTATTCAAGCAGCGTGAAAGTCTTTGCGATAATAGAAGTAACAGCCAATACCAATGCAAAAAGCGATGAATTCAGTTACTGTAGAAGCCCAAACAAGCCCATGCAAACCAAAGTTGGCATTCATATAAAGGATGATTGGAATAATCAATAAACTTTGGATGATGGAAATAATAATTGTAGGTAGACCTTTACCAGTACCTTGGAACAAACCTAAAATCAATCCTGTAAATCCATTAAAAACTGTGGTTACAAGTGATGCTATCAAAATATATTCTCCTACTTTGATTAGACTTGGACTGTCCGTGAACAATCCCAAAATCGGATAACGGAGAAGATAAGTCAAGGATACAAATACGAAGACAATCAAGGCAATAAACGCACAAGCTGTTTTGAAACTAGCATTTAAACGTTTTTTGTTTTTACTTGAATAGTTGTAAGCAAATAAAGGAATCACTCCAAAGAAAATCCCCATTACCAAAAATTGTGGAACTTGAACTAAGCGCGTCGCAATTCCAAAGCCAGCCACAATATCATCACCATAATGGACAGCATACACATTTAATAATAATGTTGAAATAATCATAAAACCAGAATTCATTAATTCAGAAACTCCGATTTTCAATACTTCGATTTGATCTTTTACAGATAAAAAAATGTGTCTAGCAAAACCCTTTAAGTGGTCGCTTTTGTTAGATAAATAATAAAGATAATAAAGCATCGAAGCCAGATTAGCCACCGCGATCGCCAAAGCAGCCCCAATTACATGAAAATGCAAAACTAAAATCAATAGCGGATCAAAAATCAGATTCACTACAACATTGATAATCATGCCATACATTGATTCTTTCGCAGCCCCTTCTGAACGTATGATTTGTTCTAAGGTGAAATTGATCGTTGTAGTAAAACCGGTGATTAAAAGTGTCACGACATATTGCATCGCATAATTGTACATTGGCATATCAACACCTAATAATTTTAATAAAGGATTGATTGCGACTACTCCGATTACACCTAATAAAAGTGCTACGATCAAACTCATATAAAAGCCATAACCAGCCACTTTCTTTGCTTTTTCTGTGTTTTTAACAGCAATCAAGCGAGTAATGTATGTACTCGTGCCTACCCCAAACATATTCCCAATGGCCATCAATGCGATAAACACAGGCATTCCGATTGTAATCGCTGATATCATCTGCGTATTGTGAAGCAAACCAATAAAGTAAGCATTTATTACACTGTAGATTGCACCGACCGAAGTTCCAATCATCATAGGGACCGATAAACTTAATACTGCCTTTTTTATCGGAGCATCTTTTAACAAGTATTCATTTGAATTTTCCATCATTTGTTCCATTTAAAAAACCTCTTTTCAATATAAATCTAACACTGTTAGTTAAACTAACGGTGTTAGATTATCACTTCTTAATAAAAAATGCAAGAACAAACTAACACTGGTAGATTTTCTGATATAATGAATACGAGGAGTGTGAAGGTATTTTGAGAAATAAAATGAATGAAGACGAAATCTTAGGTGCAGCGTGGAAATTATTGGCAACGGAAGGACTCAATAATTTTAGTATGCGAAAGTTATCCCAATTATTGAATATCAAAGCGCCTTCTTTGTATTGGTATGTAAAAAGCAAAGAGCAAATTTTTGATAAACTCGCTTCACAAGTTATAAGAGAAGTGTTAGACGAAGTCAAAATAGCAGATCAATGGCAACAGCAATTAATCTTTTACGGTGAGCTACTTTTTCAGAAATTACGGAAATATCCTTATTCTGCTTACTTACTTTTACGGACTACTCCGAATAATCCAGAGCTATTGAGATTAAACAATGAATTATTAAAAATCATCGATAGTCAACCATTAACATATAGTCAAAAATTTACTAGTATCAATGCATTTATGAATTACATCATTTCTTTTGAAATTGATTATCTTGCTCAAAAGGAAAATCAAAACAAAAGGGTCGAAGGTGAAGAACAATCGTTGTTTGGAATGGCATCTGATGAACCAATTTTTCAAATTTTGCAAGGCAATGTCTTAGATACATTAGGAAGTAAAGAAGCGTTTGAGTGGGGGTTGACGATTTTTGTGGAAGGCCTAGGAGAGTTGATAAAAAAGATAAAATAGACAAAAACCAATATTGGAAAAGAGCAAATGACAACTGAAACATTACCTGAAAGTAACTACCTTACTCAAGAATTAAGGTGCGTATTGTGATTTAGGTACATTTTAATAAAAATCAAGTAGTTAGTGAGAGTGTAAACTATCACTTTTCTTTTCAAATGAGCTATTTTCTAAAAAGAACGTCCACTATTTTCTCTTTATAGAGAATAGTGGACGTTCTTTTTTATTAGTTAATCGGTTAAAAAATATACCACTGTCTTGTTCCAAAAGGGGATTAATGTATTAGCTATGTGTTAAGAAATATATATTTAAAATAATTTTTTAGATAAACTGCTAAATTAAAGCGTAATTTTTTACTTACTTCACAAGTATGGATCGATCAGTGTAGAATATTAGTGAAGATAGGGGATTAATATAATACTTTTTAAATACTATTAAGAAGGGGGAGCCATGGAATATAAAATCGAAGTTACTTCCGCAATCCAGAAGATGTTTCCAGAACATCAATCTAAAAGTTATCAGGAATTGATTATGTATAAAGTGAATGAGCATTTGACACACGATTTTTATCGAATCAAGTCTGTTCGTTTGTCTGTTAAACAACCTGTTTATGAAATGAAAATCCATTTGGGAAAGGAATATTTTCGAATTGCTTTTAGAATAGATGATAAGAGGGTGCAGGTTTTTTATATTAGTCGAACGTTACAAAAAGAAGTATTTGATAAAGAAGTAAACAAATTAGTCATTCGTTTTAGTAAGGATCTTTGGTTATCAAGTCAATGAAGGAATGAATAGGATAAAATGACCATGATTTATAAAAAAAAGTTAAAACAATTTTTGAAAAGAACGTTTAAGTCAAAGAACTATTTTGCTTTAAAAATACTAACGTTTAAAAAGGATCGTTATTTGCTTATCATTTATAATCAAGAAGGATACAGCATATGCGAAGAAGGCTTTGAAAAGAGTCATTATCAGTTTGAATCGTCAGAAGAGGCAATGAAAAAAGTGATGGAGAAGGCAAATATTGAATTTAAACGTAGTCATAGACTTTATACGCAATTCAGAAAAGAATAAAAACTATGATAGTTAGAGGTGATCATCAAATATAAATAAAGTAAATTTAATTATAAATAAAAACAATGATAAGTTGTAATTTAATAGGTTATAATAATAATTGTTAAAGCTAATATTTTGTGTATCCAGGGCACAATGACAGTGGTATTAGTTTTAATAGCCTTTTCGTTTGGGTTATCTTTTTAAGCTACCATTTTATGGTAGCTTTTTTTATTTTAGTTTAGCTCATTAGTATTCTGATTGGTATTTATACATAAATAGATTTAGGATAACCAATGAGAAATTCCATTAATCCGTTTCACTAGAAAAATAAAATTTTTATCTACTAGTTATTACAAAGTAGTTGACACCTATGCTATTCGGTATTATTATGTAGCAGTACTAAGTATTACTAAGTATATGTGTAAATGATTTTTGAGAGGATGAAGGAATTGAAAGGAATGACTGAATTACTCAAAGGGGTACTTGAAGGAGTAGTTCTTCAAGTAATCAAAAACAGCCAAGAAACATATGGATATGAGATTACAAATACTCTGATTAAACTAGGATTTCAAGATATCGTTGAAGGAACTGTTTATACAGTTTTACTTCGATTAGAAAAAAAAGAATTAGTTATTGTCGAAAAGCGAAAATCAGAATTGGGACCAGCAAGGAAATTTTATCGTCTGAATCCTTCTGGTGAAACTTATTTAGCAGAATTTTGGGATAAGTGGGCATTTCTTAGTAATCAGCTAGCTAAAATCAAACATTAGCTAATTGGGTCAGAAAGAAGGAACAATAATGGAATCAATAGTTATTGATAGAATAACTAAATCTTTTGGGAATCACAAAGTTTTAAAAGGGATTAGTTTAACTATCAAACAAGGAGAGATTTTTGTTTTATTAGGGGAAATGGCGCAGGTAAATCAACGTTGGACAACATTATCCAAAGCTAGCTCTGGTACTGCTAAAATTCTAGGAATAGCTGTTCAAAATGAAGCTGCTGAAGTCCGGGAGAAAATCAACCAATGACCTCAATTATTGAAACGGCAAAGAGTCTTCTTGATGGGACATTCTCATTTGGATCAACTAATAGCGTGCTCACAATAGTCTGGTTAGCTACATTAGTATTGGTCTTTTCATTCCTGTCATTAAAACGCTATAAACAAATTTTTGTGAATATATGACTATATAAGGAGGATATATGTGATGAATCTTTATGACAAGGTTACTGGTAATGATATGAATAAACTACAAAAAGAATACCAATTACGTATTGAAAAATTGCCTACTGAGTATCAAAATACTTGGCGAACATTGAATCAAGAAATATGGAAATTCAGCGATTTTACAGGACGTAATCTTTATCCGATATTAGAAGGAATTGTTGGTCTTTTCGAAGAAAGTGCTGCAGAAGGGTTATCAATCGAAGCGGTCACTGGCGATCGTATTGAAAATTTCATTTCGGAAATCGCTCATATAGAAGGGGCAAAGACTTATCGAGATAAGCTACGTGATCAGCTAAACAAAAACGTCAAAAAGAAAGTAGGACGGTGAAAACTATCATGGGATTTAAAGAAACTTTTGAAGAAAAAAAAGACTGGCGTGATCTACAAAAACGTGCGGGAAAATTGCCCAAAGAGTATTTGATCGTATACAAAGAAATCCAAAAATATCTGATGAAGGTTGATCCAATTAATTTATCTGAGGACTTTACCCCATTAAATGAGCTACTCGATCTCTTTGAAGAGAGTGCGAATAAAGAGAAAGATGTTCTTCAAGTTACAGGTGAAGATGTAGGAGCTTTTGCTGACAGCTTGATTCCTGATTCCAATACTTTTAGTGACTTACTCCAACAACAAATGGACACACAGGTTAGCAAGAAGATGGACAAATGGCTGGATAAATTTTAAACAATATTCCAACCATGATTCGATTACTTTGAATTGAGAAAAGTAAACACTGCAGTTTTTCGAATAGGTTATAACGTGGAATAGCTGACATAAAGGAGTAAGCAAGTTCATGTTTCTGATCCAATCAGTGGTTCATATTGGTTAAACCGAACAACGTTTAAGGATATTTACAATGCAAGAAAATATGCAGTAGTTGTAAAATAAGTAAAAGATCAGAGAAAATGGATTTCTCTGATCTTTTTTATAGACTAGTCACCTGATTGAAAATAAAAAAGTTAAAAGTTATAGTAGCTATCAATGACAGCAGAATTATTTTCTGGGTGAAAAACAAAGATTGACTTTGAATGCTTTTTTTCTATTATAAAGAGAAGGGGGGAGTATATGAAAGAAGAACTGTTACATTATTTGAAGAATCAAACGGCATTTCTTAATTTGAATGATCTAAGTGATATTTTTACTGCTTCAAAGTTGGCAGAGATATTTAAAGTGAAACGAAATACAGTCAGTCAATATTTAAATCTTCTGACAGAAACTGGCGAGTTAGTAAAGATCAATTCGCGTCCAGTTTATTATTTTCACAAAGAAGCATTTGAAAAACAGTTTTTTACTTTGCGTACGAATTATTATGAAAGCGCTAAACTTATTTTGTCTGAGCAACCAATGTTTGGTAAAAAACAAGATTTATTTTCTCTTATGATCGGGCACGATAAAAGTTTGAATCCAGTAATTGAACAAATCAAGGCAGCACTTAACTATCCTGATGGTGGATTACCTGTCCTGATCAATGGAGAAAGCGGTACAGGAAAAAGTTATTTGGTGAAATTGATCCATCATTACTGTATCCAAAATGATCTGATAGCAGAAGATGCCCCTTTTGTGACATTGAATTGTGCACAATATGCGAATAATCCTGAACTATTAACTAGTAATCTTTTTGGACACGTAAAAGGTGCCTATACTGGAGCGGACGACGATCGCAAAGGTGCATTTGAATTAGCAAATGGTGGAATTTTATTTTTAGATGAAGTGCATCGCTTGACTGCTGAAGGGCAAGAAAAATTATTTACTTACTTAGATCAGCATCTAATTTATCGAATGGGAGATACAAGTAATCCAATTGATGTTCAAACAAGGTTATTCTTTGCAACCACAGAAGAATTAACGAGTAATTTTTTAAATACATTTATTCGACGAATTCCGATCCAAGTGACCATTCCTTCGCTACAACAGCGAGAAAAGAATGAACGAGTGGCGTTGATTTATTCTTTTTTGATTAATGAACAAACAAAAATCAAACGCGATCTTTTGATTAGTGGCCAAACACTTGAATTACTAGCTAATGGAAAATTTAAAGGAAATATCGGAGAATTAAAAAACATTATTAAAGTCATGGTAGCTAAAGCATTCTCTGACTCTATGAAAGAACAGCCAATCAAATTAACTATTTATCATCTCCCAGAAAGATTATTTTCGCAGCATAATTACAATTTACAAACATCATTTCCAGAAGAGATAGTCATCCATAGCGAATCTAAAGTAGGAAATTTAATGATGCCAAATACGCACGATCAAATAAAAGTGGATGACTTTTTATCAACTATCATTTTAGAATATCAAAAAGCTCATGGGCATTTGACCGATTGCCATTTAAAATTAAAAGAAATAGTTGATCGACTATTTGACTATTTGTTATTCAAAACAGACCGTCAGCAAAAACATGAGACGTTACTATATTTAACGCAATATGTTCGCGAAACTTTTCAACAAATGGAAAATGCGTATCAAATAAAGTTTAATGGAAATAGTGTATACGCAGTTGGTTATTACTTATTTCAACGTGGTGCTAGTCGTTGGATACTTGAGGATAGTCAAATTATGACATTAGTCTATCAATTGGAAGAGCAGCTTTTGGAAGCTTATCCGGCGAGCTATCATTATGTTGAAAGAATTCTTGAATTATGCAAGCCAAAGGTCGATATTGAAGTATCAGTAATGGATCGAATCGTTTTGACTTTATATTTAAAACAAGTAGATTGGACAAAAAAACAGGGAATACCCAAAGCGATTATTGTCGCCCATGGTTACGCGACAGCTAGCAGTATTGCAAACGTTGCGAATCGTTTTTTAGAACATAATATTTTTGAATCATTTGATATGCCTCTAGATGTAACGCCACAGCAAATTGCAGAAGAAATCTTAGTATACAGTGAGAACAATGATATTTCTAATGGATTAGTCATTTTAGTGGATATGGGGAGTCTCAAAGAGATCTATCAGTATTTTCCCAAGCAAATCAATGTACCGATTGTCATTATGAACAACGTGACAACGCCGTTAGCGATTTTAGTAGGTGAAAACATTAAGAACCAACGAACTTTAAATGAAATTGCAAGTGAGTCTGTGGATCAAGTCCATTTCGATTGGGAAATCATCTATCCAGAGGAAAATCGACCAAAAGCCTTGTTAACTACTTGTCAAACAGGCATCGGAACGGCAACTAAGATTAGTCATTTATTAGAAAAAAGTTTACCTAATTCCTGCAAATTAAAAATCTTGCCACAAGAATATCGGATTTTAAATGAAAGAAAAGCAGATGAAATCGTTTTTTCTGTTTATGATGTTCTAGGAATTATTGGTACAGACGATCCAACAATTGAAGGTATAGCCTATTTATCTTTAGAAGAATTGATTTCAGGAGATAAGTATCAGAAACTGAATGAATGGCTAAGTCAAGTGATGACTCCAGAAGAAATGCAAATCTTTAATACAAACGTCATCCGCAACTTTTCATTAGAACGAGTGATTGATTCAGTCACGATTCTTGATACGGATAAAGTAATGAGCGAAATTGATTTATTTATCCGTGACTTGGAATTAGTCAATTTAATCCAGCTATCAAATGCAAAAAAATTAGCTCTATATGTCCATGTGAGTTGTCTGATTGAACGATTGATTCGAAATATTCCAATCGAAACTTATGAAGGATCCTTGGTATTTGATCAGTGTCAAAAAGAACGTTTGAAAAACCTCAAGGAAGCTTTTAGTGTCATTGAACGTGATTATAGTGTCACAATTCCGGATTCTGAAGTCGCGTATATTTTTGATATCATCTATCGAAACACAGACACTTCAATGAAAACAGAAGAATTTTAGAAAAGCAAGCAGTGCGCCACTAAAGTTGGCACGCTGCTTGCTTTTATTAAACTGAAAAGAAATGGAGAGGTGAGAATTATTGAAAAGAAAACTGATTCTGGCATCACATGGGAAATTAGCATCTGGGATAAAATCTTCTTTGGATTTGATTTGTGGAGAAACAGAAGTTGAAATATTGGATTGCTACTTGAGTGAAGAGTTTAATCTGGAAGAGGAAGTAAAAAAAATAATGGAACGCTACCAAGATCATCAGTTAGTAGTTGTGACAGATTTATTTGGTGGAAGTGTGAACAATGAATTTTTAACGTATATCCAAAGAGACAATTTTTATTTAGTTACTGGAATGAATTTACCTTTTTTAATTGAGTTAGTTATGCAATTTCAAATTACAGAATCACTCTCAAACTTAATAAAAGAAACTTTAGAGAAAACGAAACAAACGATTCTGTTTTGCAACGCATTAATCAGTAATGAAGTAGAGGAAGAAGAGTTTTAACTCATTAAGAAAACGGAGGAAAAATAATGATTTTATTAACAAGAGTGGATCATCGTTTGTTACATGGACAAGTGGCTTTTTCTTGGACACAAGGGTTGGGCGCAGATTGTATTTTGATTGCAAATGATGATGTACCAACAAATGAAATTCGGAAGACGACAATCAAATTAGCAAAACCACAAGGAGTAAAATTGGTCATCAAAAATATCGAAGATTCAATTTTGGCATTACAAAGTGGTGTAACAGATAAGTACAAACTTTTTATTGTAGTGGAGTCGATTGCTGATGCTAAGAAATTAGCAGAAGGCTATCCAGAAATAAAAAAAATCAATTTGGGTGGAATCAAAGCAAAAGAAGGAACACGAAGTCTTGGCAAGGCAGTTAATGTTTTACCAGAAGAAGAAAACCTATTAACAGAAATGGTGGATAAAGGGATCGAAGTAGAAATACGACAAGTACCGTCTGATAAAAAAGTTAATGTTACTGAAGTTCTTTAAAAGAAAGGTTGAAGAAAAATGTTCATTCAAGCAATTTTACTCGGACTCGTAGCATTTATTGCTCAGTCGGAATATGCATTGGGTACCTCATTACTGTCACGACCAATTGTGACTGGCCTATTCACTGGTATGGTGTTAGGAGATATAAAGACTGGAATCATTATGGGAGCCACTTTAGAATTAGCATTTATTGGCTCTTTTTCCGTTGGTGCAGCGATTCCACCAGATGTCGTTACTGGCGGTGTGTTGGGAACAGCTTTCGCCATTACTGCTGATGCGGGACCAGAAACAGCTTTGCTATTGGGCTTGCCTATTGCAACCTTGACTTTGATTTTAAAGAATATCTATCTTGGCCTTTTGATTCCGATTATGAACCAAAAAGCAGATAAATATGCCTTAGAAGGAAACTATAAAGGTGTCGAGCGCATGCATTTATCAGCTGGATTTGGTCTATCACTGATGTTAGGTTTAGTGGTCATGATTTCATTTGTGGTGGGGAGTAAAACAATAGGTAATTTGTTAAGTATGATTCCTGAGTTCATTCAGCATGGGTTATCAGTAGCTACAGGATTGATCCCTGCACTTGGATTTGCAATGCTGGCACGTCTTTTAATCAATAAAGAAGTAACACCCTATTTTTTCTTAGGTTTTGCTTTAGCTGCTTATTTAGAAATTCCAGTAACTGGAATTGCAATTTTTGGCGCTATCGTAGCAGTAGTAGTTGTTAATATTATGAATGTACGTGGCAATCAAGAAAACAGTGCCCAAACTTCGACAGGAGAGATAATGGATGATGACTTCTAATGAGAACAATGAATTAAAAATCACTAAAAAAGATTTGAGTAAAGTGTTCTGGCGTTCATTTCAGATGGAATTTTCTTGGAATTATGAACGACAAATGAATCTTGCTTATTGCTATGCAATGATTCCCATTTTGAAAAAACTTTACAAAACTAAGAATGAAATGGCCAATGCTTTAAGTCGTCACTTGGAGTTTTTCAATACGACACCACATATTGTGACCTTGATTTTAGGAATCAATGCGGCGATGGAAGAAGAAAATGCTAATGATCCCAATTTTGATGTTTCGACGATTGATAATATCAAAACCTCGCTTATGGGGCCTTTAGCAGGTATAGGTGATTCTTTCTTTTGGGGAACGCTACGCTTAATTGCTACTGGCGTGGGTACTTCATTAGCAATGCAAGGAAATATATTAGGACCGATTTTATTTATACTCATTTTTAACATACCTCATTTACTATTTCGTTATTTTGCAACATCTTGGGGATATAAATTAGGCACAGGATTCTTAAAGAAAATTCAAGAAAATGGCATGATGGGAAGTTTGACATTAGGTGCCTCAATCATTGGCTTAATGGTAGTGGGTGGAATGACCGCTTCAATGATTGATATCAATATTCCGTTAAAAATCGGAACAGGTGAAAATGCCGTGACTATTCAAAGTATTTTTGACGATATTGTTCCTCAAATTCTATCACTTGGGGCTTTCGGTGTGGTCTTTTACTTACTTAAAAAAGAAGTAAAAGCATTAACAATTTTATTAGGACTAGCTATCTTTGGAATTTTTGGTTCATGGGTCGGCTTTTTCTAGAATGGGGGAAAAAATGGAACCAACGACAATGCTTCACTATATCGATGAGGAACAAAATGCGTTGACTAAAATTTTAGATGATTATGATTTCTCGTCAGATTCCAAATTGAAAAATACGAATACAGTGACGATTTTAGCTACAGGATCATCTTATAATGCCTGTTTATCGGCTAAGTTCGCCATGGAAACAATGGCTGATGTGACGATTGTGATTGAGGAGCCTTATCATTTTACTCATTATGGAAGGCTAGTAAAGGGGATGGACACGATTATTGGCGTTTCCCAAAGTGGCAAGAGTACTTCAACTATTGAAGCTGTAAAAGCTTTGAAAAGTAGCGAAATACAACGGATTATTCTAACGAGTGATTTGAAAAGTCCTATTGCAGAAGTGGCCGACTATGTAATTGATTTGAATATGGGGATTGAAACAGTTGGCTTTGTAACAAAAGGATTTTCAGCGACTGTATTACAACTGATGTTACTTGCAATTAAAATTGGTGTTTCTAAAAGAAAGATTGATACTCATAAACTGGATGAATTGAAAAAAGAATTGTATGAAGTAATCGGTCAGTTCTCAGTAGTAATCGATAAATCTAATACTTTTTTTGAACAGCATGAGAATGTATTAAAACTGGGTGGAAGATTCGTTGCATTGGGGTATGGACCAAATTGGGGAACGGTAAAAGAATTTGAAACGAAGTTCACTGAAACAGTTCGTCGTCCTAGTCAAGGATTTGAGCTAGAGTCATATATGCACGGTCCTTATTTAGAAGCAAATTGGGAACATACGCTGTTTTTTGTCGAAACGCCAAGTTGTAACCAAAGTCGGTCACAGGCATTAGCAAGTTATATGGCTAATTACGTTGGGGAAATTTTTAAAATCACGACAGATAAAAGTTCTAGTAGTGATACTTTAGGATTAAATGTCATGGTTTCAGAGATGTTCTCTCCATTGCTACTAGTTATTCCCTTTCAACTATTAGCTTACCGTATAGCCACAACCAAAGGGATAGATTTAAGTAGAAGAATTTTTGATGACTTTGATTCAGTATTAAAAAGTAAAATAGAGAAAGTTGAGGAGAACTAAAAATGTTGAAATTTGACGAACAAAAACAAATCAATGATATTCAAGGGGCATTGGAATTACGCCCCCAAGTGGAGCAAATTGTGGATGAAATCTGTGAAAGAGGATATGATGCTATTTTCTATCTGGGGATCGGGGGAACTTATGCTTCTGCAATGCAAGCAGAGACTTACATTAAAGGACATAGTAATCTACCAGTTTATGTACAACATGCTGCGGAATATTATACAACTGGAAATCAAAGATTAACGAAAGATTCGCTTGTGATTCTGTCATCTGTTACAGGTACGACAGAGGAAGTTGTTAAAGCAGTGAATGAAATTGAAAAGATTGGGGCAACATTAATAGGATTTATTGATACAGAAGATACCCCACTTGCGAAAAGTTGTGACTACGTAGTTACTTATCCAGCACCCGGGACGGAACAAATCAAATTCTTTATGGTTGCTGATCGACTGATGAAACATAATGGAGATTTTCCTGATTATGAAGAATACTATGCGGAACTAGAAGCTTATTTACCTAAGGGATTAGTTTTAGCAGAAAAGCAGGCAGATACTTTTGGTCAAGCGTTCGCAGAAAAGCACCGTCATGATTCAATGCACTATTTTATCGGCGCCGGAAATCAATGGGGAGGTGTATATTCATATGCAATGTGTTATTGGGAAGAACAAAGTTGGTTACGATCCAAGTCTATTCATGCAGCTGAATTTTTACATGGTACACTAGAAATCGTTGATGAAACAACACCGGTCACTTTATTTCTAGGCGAAGATGAGCAACGTCCACTAGCTGAACGTGTAAAAAATCTATTACCACGCATTTGTGGAAATTATACGTTTATTGACTCAAAAGACTATCCTATCGAAGGAATTAGTGAAAAAAATCGAGGAAGAGTGCTATCTCACTTGCTGATGCACTGCGTGACGCAACGAATAGATGCTCACGTTGAAAAACTAAATTGTCATCCATTAGATATTCGTCGTTATTATCGTCAATTTGAATATTAATTAAGAAAAGAATGGACCTCTTTTGTGCAAGCAAAAGAGGTTTTTGCTTATATCTTAAGCTAGTAAAAAAGCTATGTTATAATCATTTGTAGTAAGCTTACGATGAAGTCTTCTGATACTTGTATGCATTTTCCTACTTCGTTGAAGATAAGGTTTTATCTGTTGCTGAAGTAAGTAGATCGGTGATTCGCATTAAATCGTTCATTTTTGTGTTAGTGACTTTAACAGGAAGAGTGAGCAAAAATAGGCCGCTTATATTCGTGCGATAAGAAGTATGATGAGAAGAAGAGAATCACTTAAGTGAAAAAGAGTTCATTATTTTTTTAGCAATCTGTTTTATTAAACGTTTGGACATACTGAATAGGTCAACAAAAAATTTTAGACGATCAAGGTGAACATTATGAAAAAAGTCATATGGATTTTTTCCGTCAATGCGGATGGCGTACCTCCTTTAGGATACATGGGAACGAAGGCTGGGCAATATCTTTTTGGGAATGGAATAAAATTTCAAAAGGAACTCAAGGCTGAATTAATGCCAGAATTTGATTTAGAATTTATCAGCTATGATCTAAGAGATCCTAAGGTGCCAACTGCGGATTTAATTATTTATACAGATGTGGATGAAAAATATCTTGATGAAGAAACCAAGAAAAAAGGATTCAGTATCCCTTACAATTTGTATTTTATGAATGATACTGAAAAAATCAGAGAATATGTTGTAACCAATGTAAAAAAAATAGCCAATTAACTTTTTTAACATTTAATCACAAGTGAAAAAGTTGAACAAAATAAAAAACTGTAAACAAACCGACTTTGGGTTTTTGTTTACAGTTTTTTTTTGTACAGGTAATAAAAAATAAAATGTTATTTTAATCAATTATCTTACAATATAACTAATAAAAATATTTTTTTAAGTTATTTTTTTGTTTTCTTTTTATAGTTTATTATGAAAATATTTAATTAATGCTTGCTAAAAAGAACGCATGTTCGTATAATGGTTTTTGAGGAGGCGATACATGCGTGATTTAAGGTAGAGAAACAACTTTAGTTTATAAAGTATTATAAAAACGACGTAGAGCTTTATAGTTTCATGCTGTTATTTTAGGTTTAAGTGATCAAATAAAATTTATGTTGATAATTCAACAAGAAAGAAGTGGTATTGAGTATGTACAAATTACAAGCAAAATATTTAACAATTAATTTCAATTTTGAAATGACGGCTTCAGTTGTGACACAAAATGAAAATTCGTTTTCCGTACAAGGGCATTTTCGAACAACAGATGATTTAGCTGGACTTATTTGGGAGACAGAAGACACTCACAGTCATGAATCTTTAAAGTATCCAACAAATCCGAATTTCAAAAATGTATCGTTAAGTTATGATTATGCTTTAAGTGGGTATACGGAAGGGTTAGATTCTGATAAGGCTTCAGCTTTAACAATTCAAACAGTTGATGGCGATATTCATTATATTCGTCTATGGAATTATGTGACTAATCGACCAGAAGACGAATGGGAGAAACAAGAAGAAATTGTTTTTCCAGCAGGAAGAACTCCGGGAAATGGAACAGGAAAATTGGGAACGATCCAACTGGATTTCAATAATCTTTATGAAGGTTGGAGTCCTTATACTTTTGATGCAAATGGAAAATGGAACAAAAATCCTGAATGGAAAAAAATTGATGTAACGAATATCAAAACAATCATGTGGGCATTCACACCAATTGGCTATACTGGAAATGGCGGAGGAGCTACTCAATATTTAGATGATTCTTATCCTTTTGCTATGAACGTGACGAACTGGAAAGTGACAGGAGACACTTATCTTGGTGATGACCCAGTAGCTGTTTCTGCTGGAGTAATCAGAATGTGCGATGATTACGATGATAGTTATAATTTAACACCTGAGCGGATCATTGATAGTTATCTAAAGTTAGGTTACGCCAAAATCGTAAACTTTTACATTGGTGCTTCTCATTACTATGATAAAAAAATCGTAGATGGTACTGGTATTTTACTTGAAGACAAATTATTCAATCAGGCATTTGAAGCTTGGTATAAAGACTATGTAAGACGCTTAGCTGATAATCAAATGGATATTATTCATTCAATTTCAATGGAAAACGTGGATGCGAAAGAGGATTGGTGGCAACGAACATATGATGGAACACCGGGGACAAGTGGTTGGACGCCTACTCCACATTTCTTAAGCTTTACAAATGCAGGTGTTCAAGCATTTTATCAACGATTAGCAGTTGGCTTAGCTGATATTTCTAATCAATTTGGTTTAACCCCTATCGTACAGTTAGGTGAACCATGGTGGTGGCACCAAGATGAATTAACTCCTTGTTTTTATGATCAAGCCACTAGAAATCTTTATAAAGCAGAAACTGGATTAGACATGCATGAGTTTCATACGGTCAACGAATCAATCATTGGCCATGAACCAATGCTTTCATGGTTGCAAACAAAAATTGGTTCCTTTACATTAATGCTTCGTGATGCAGTCAAGGCGAATTATTCAAATGCACAATTTACGGTATTATTTTTCCCACCTTCTGTTATGGATAAGAATCGAACACCAATGATGATGGGCATGGTGAATTTTCCTAAAGTAGAATGGGCATATCCAAATCTCGATTTCTTTATGCTAGAAGATTACGATTACTTGATTAAAAATCAAATGCGCGAACATCAAGATGTGCTAGATTTTATTCAAAATAATTTAGGGTATCCTTCAGAAAAAATCCATTACTTCACAGGATTTGTTCTAGATCCTAAGAATGATGCTGCTGTGTGGGAAAGAATTCATCAAGCGATTATGGATGGTGTAAATGTTGGCATGGGCGAAACTTATATTTGGGCCTATGCTCAAGTAAAAAGAGATCATTGGAAACAACCACAAATTATTTACGCAAGTAAGCGGACTGGAAATTACACTCAACCATTCGATGTAGAATTCACGTGTAATGCAGACCAGTTGATTTACACGACTAATGGATTAGAACCAACACTTGCAAATGGCACGATCTATAAGGGACCAATTCATATTAAGGAATCCCAGAATATTAAAATCGCCTACATCACAAATGGAAAACTGTCTCAAAGTGTGCAATTTAGATACACGATACCGATGACTACAAAGTTGAAGACGACGATCAGTTCAACAGGAGATAATTCGGAATGGCTTAAGATCAAATCTTTGGCAATTGGTTCAGGAAAAATCTTTGATTTAAGTGCAGCGGAAGACAACAATCATTTATATCTTTATGCAAGAGGCTATGATCTTGATACTTCTAGCAATTTTTATTTAGATACAGGAGCAGATACTGGTGCAAATATTTGGGCTTGGCCAAATGCGAAAATGAATTTTATGATCCAAAATGATATAGTTTGTCGCTATGCAGGTACCGGAGATGATTTCACTTGGACTGAGATAGGCCATGTAAAAAAAATGATCAAAAAAAGTAACGCTGTGGAGGTAACGGTAAGCTTAGCAATGTTAGATATCAAGTCTCCAAAACAAATCAAACTTGGTTATGGTCGTAATTTTGAAGATTTCGCACCGATCCCTGGACGAAATGCTGCTATCGTCAATACATTAGTAGTAGACCACGAGCAAGATAAAAATGGCTTTATCGAGTTTGTTCAACGAGTAGAAACGTTAGCAGAAAAATATTTCCCTGGTAATACTGCCGCGGGTAAAGCTAAATTAGTAGCAGATTACTTCCGAAATAAAGCATACGGCAACACGATTTGGGAAGTTGTAGCAGGATTTATTGACTGGAAGTTCGTTGATTTGGTAAACGAAACAATCCCTACAAGTGAAAGACAGTTTGATTATATTGATCCGATGAGTGGAGCTACGATTGGTGGGGCACACTGCTTTGCTGCAATCGCTGGTTATTTAAACCATGGATTGCCAGATTATGAAAAGGCGAATATTGGTGATGGCTGTGGTTGGTTAGGAGATTTGGATACACTTTTGATTGACTACTGGAATAATAAAGATACGATTGATTCTGTTTATCAATTTGGTTTTGACTGGATTGGCGGAAGCAAGGGATTCTTTAGTAGAGAAGATTTAATTGCGGATGTCGATGCATGGAATATTGTTAGTCAAGTAATAGGAAACCAACGTTCGTTGGCAGACGCGTTTACGGATTATTTACAAGAACCAGAATTATTTGGCTACAGATATTCTAGTTTTATTGCTACCAGATATGCTGCTACGGAGGAAAATATGCTGAAAAGCGCACAAGAGGCACTGTTAAGTACGCTGACAGATAATCCAATACTTGCGTTATTCAGATTAGGCTTGATTGGTTATTTTGGTAGTCCGGGAATTGTTTCTGATGTGGATAAAGAAACCGAAGCGAAAGAAGCATTATGTAAAGCCTTTAAAGATAAAATTCTTCGATTGGCCAAAGATGAATATTAAATTATCTTGTGACTGTCAGTTTGTTGTAAAAATGTAGCTTGCTGTAACTAGCAATTTATTTTTGGATGTTAGAATACTTACAGATATTTCCAAAAAGAGTATGGAAAAAGAGGATATATTTTTAAAAGATTACATTTCTCTTTTGAGCGGAAATGTGAATTAAGTTAAATCAAATTGTCAGTTTACAATAAAAAACGATCAATTAATTGTAGCGACCCTTAAAAGTTAGAATTTTAGTCTAACTTTTAAGGGTCATTTCATTTAGGAGCAATATTTTTTTAGTTAGTTGATGGTTACTTTCTTTCCTTTAAAATAACTAGCTGAAATAGGGATTTTTCGTGCGACAAATTCAGCAGTAGAAGTTGCATCGACTAATGTGAAATTTGCCGGCATACCGACTTTGACCCAGCCATCGGGTTCAATTAATGGTTGATTCGTTACTAATTCAAGACTTTCAGTAAGCGTTTTTTGACTCGTTAGATTAAAAATCTCGGCATAGCGAGTTAATTTATCCATCACATCACCATTGCCGAAAGGAGACCAACAGTCGTAAATGTTGTCACAACCAATGAATGTTTTTACACCGGCAGTCCTTAGTTCTGTTAGTGGTGGAATAACAGGATTTAGTGGAATGCTTGAGATAATTGTGATGTTGTTTTCCGCCAAACGTGGAAATAGTTCTTTTCGTTCACTAGCAGATAAATCTTTTAACCCGTAAGCATGACTGACGGTTACTTTACCATTCCAGCCACTTTCTTCAGTCAACGCGACGATTTTTGCAAAAGTTTGTCGGGCATCATCTCCACGTTCATGTAGGTGAAGATCGATGGGCACATCAAATTGTGTAGCCAAATCAAATGTGGTTGTTAAAGATTTCTCCAAGTTACCATCAAGACTGATTGGATCAACACCACCGACTAAGGTTGCGCCATTTTGCAAAGCTTTTTTCATTTCTTCGTAAGCATTTGAGCGAAGTAATCCGTGTTGAGGAAAGGCAACTAATTCGTAAGCCAACTTGTCTGTATACGCAGCTAAAACTTTTTGTGCATCTTCTAAATAACGTTGTCCGACCAAAGGATGAACATCAATATGTGAACGAAAGTGAGTGGCACCATGAAGTAATTCCAAATGGATTAGATTTTTCATTCGCTCATCAAAAGAAAGCGGTGCGGATTCTAAATAATCGTATTCCTGAGTAAAGCGTTCAACAATGTTTGCTGCCGGCTCGATTGGTGTCCAAGGAATACCCAATTTGCTTTTATCAAAATGACAGTGCATTTCTCTTAATTGGGGCAGAAAAAGTGCATTTTTACCGTCAATAACCTGTCGATCACTGTCTGACATTTCTCCAGCATCTAGAACAGAAACAATGGCTGTTTGATTGAATAAGATATCGACTGTTCTCGTTGCCGTGCCATAAATATAATCACCGGTTGTTAGGTAATTTGTTTCAATACGCACATTTTTTAACAAAGTTTCCATTTTTGCACCTCCAGTATGTATGATTACCATACCTAATTTTTGAAAAAGATACGAATTTTTAGATTTCTAATAAACTAATCGAACAAGAATAACTTGACTATTGGTTATCCTAAAGAAATAGAAAAAACGGCCATTCATGATGGTTTTTGAGATCATTGAGGATATGATTGAAAGAAAATCAATTGGTTGTGTCATAATAAATAAGAATCAAAATGAGAAAAAGGAGGGGAATTGGTTGAAATCGAAAGATAAAATTTGGATCATAAATGTCATTGGCTTTCTCATTCTTTTGATTGTTTTTTGGTTTACTGAAGGGGGAAATCTCTTTCGATTACTTTTTTTCTGTAGTCTATTGGTTTTGTTAATTGAGATAATTAGAAGCTATAGAAAAAGAAAAAATGCTAGCTAACAGCACAATAAATAAAGAGGTATGTTTTGAAAAACACTCTGTTTTAGCAAAAGTCTTATGAAACGAACAAAATGCCTACAAGAAAATGATCAACATTTTCTTGTAGGCATTGTACATTGTGCGTAGTTAAAAAGTAGTATCTTATCTTCTAGAGATTCTTAGATGATAAGCTAGAGAAATGAAAAAGATTCTTTACATACAACCAAGAACAGCACTGATTCCGGCACTAATAAATCCGCCAGGTCCACCGCCTACTGCGCCTAATCCAGCACCAAGTATTCCAGCAGCGCACTTAGCTCCACCTTTGGATAAATTATTTGGACGGTTCAATTCGTAAGGCATCCGATGGTCATTTTCACCTCCAATTATTTTTTGTAATTCCATCGTGTTCAATTCTTTGATCGTTTGCATGTAGCAACACACTCCTTTTGAATGAATTTGTATTACAACATGACTGTATCATGGTTATCTGCTCAATATGTTGAAACATCTTAAGAGACTTTCTCTGTTATCTTGAACAAAAGAGAACCAAGTATTTTTTGGTTTGAGATAACTTTTGACAGGGTTCAGGAAATTTTTGGCCATTAGAGTTACGGTTATGAAATACTGAGAATAACAAAAAAATGAAAGGAGATATAACAATGAAAATCAAAAAAATAACTGATCAGCAATTAAAAAAAGTAATGGGAGGATCAGGAACAACTGTTTTAGGAAAACCTGCTACGGATGTTGCAAAATGTTTGCTTTCTTTTTTTAAGAAGTGTTAGTATTCTCCCCGTTTTGATATAATTTAATCAAAGGGGGAGAGGCTGTTGGTTATTATTGATACAAAAGCATATATACTAAGGATGACTATCGCCACATTGTTTTATTATGTGACTTTTTTCTCGATTTATCGAGAAGGGACGATTAAAAAGAAACTAATTCTATTTTTTATTTTTTTTCCTTGTACATTTTTAGCTAATGTATTCACTGGATTTGCAGATATTCTCCCCGTTTTTAGTAGCTATCTATTTCTCAAAAGAAAACATGAAACAGACTACTTTCTTTTGAGCACAGCGGTATTGAGTATGCTGATAGACTATGTATCTTCTATACTAAGCTCATCACTCATGCTTTATTTTGTCACTTTTGAAGGAATCAAAGGGATCTATTTTATATTGATCGAATTGATTATCCAAGGACTGATTCTATTTCTCATGCTCTTTTTATATCGACAGTTTAAGTTAGGTGTCTTATTGAAAAAAAACAACTCTGGGATTGTTGCACTCTTATTATGTTATTTGTTTTTAGTTACTCTAACTGTTTCTTACGCAGCTCATTACTACGAAGCATTCGATAAGTTTATTGTTGGAATTGCGACCTTTCTCATTGTTCAAACGGTATTTGTCCTCTTGGTATTTACGAGGGCATACGTAAAACAAAAAGAAAAATACGAACGCGAGTTAGAGCAGCAACAACTTGAAAGTTTAAAGAAATATACTGACCAGTTAGAACAGAATCAAATGAGCATGGCAAAATTTAAACATGATTATAAAAATTTATTACTAAGTTTGAGAGAAGCATTTACCGAAACGGGTGATCGAGAAGCACTTCACCAGATCGAGGGTTTGGAGCATTATTCAAACCAGTATTTTTTAGATAAAGATTTAAACTATCGCTATTGCAAAAATATTGAAAACCCATATTTGAAAAGTTTAGTTATTACAAAACTCTTTGAAGCGAATGAACAAAAAGTGGACTGTCACTTTGAATGTCTTTCCCCAATTCAAGAGATTCCTATCCCTATTTTTGATTGTATCCGTTTAGTTGGCATAGCGTTAGATAATGCGATTGAGGCTGCTAGAGAGAGCACAGAGCACAAAGTTTCTATCATGTTTCATCAAGATAAGCGACAAACTGAAATTTTTATTGAAAATAGTTGTGTCGATGTCAATTTACCTGTGGAAATGTTGATGAAGCAAGGAATTTCAACAAAAATTGACCATGAGGGACTGGGCTTAAGCAATATTCGTGAAATTGAAAGAAGAAATCCTAATATCCTTATCCAATTTAAAAAGAATCGTACGAGGTTTTCGATTCAAATGATACTAATGGCTAAATGAAAGGAGTAATATGAGTTATCCAATAATTATCTGTGAAGATCAGTTGATTCAGTTACATCAGCTTGAAACGATCATTCAAAATTATATTTTGTTCCATGATGAGCCATTTGAGATTTCGTTGAAAACACAAAGCCCAGTTGAAGTAAAAAACTATTTAAAAAAATTTATGCCTAAACAAGGGATTTATTTTTTAGATATCGATTTAAATCATCCTATCAATGGAATTGATCTGGCAGAAAAAATACGAGAACGCGATCCTCAAGCCAAAATCATATTCATCACGACTCATGATGAACTGTTACCATTGACCATAAAAAGAAGAGTAGAAACACTTGGCTTTGTTGAAAAAGATCAGCCGTTGGAAGCTTATCGAGCGGAGATCATCGAGTTGTTATCAATTGCTCAAAAAAGAATCGATTCGTTAAAAGTAGAACAGAATCGAGCATTTGTTTTTTCAATAGGTTCCCAAACGTTTACTTTAGATTTAGAAGAAGTTTGGTTTATCGAGACCTCAGACATTCCCCATCGCTTAATTCTTTATGTTGCAGATGGTCAATATGAATTTTATGGGAAATTGAGTGAATTGTCGGATAAGTATCCAACTTTATTTAAGATAAACCGATCTTGTTTAGTTAACTTAAGCAACGTCAAAGAAGTGAACTATAAAAATCGATTTGTTTATTTTAGTCCAGACCTTTTCAGAACGTTTGCAATTGGAAAAGCTAAAAAGATCAAAGAGGCACTCACAAGCCTTTAGAACATAAAAAAATTTCGATTTAATCAATTTAGCCGAGAGAATAAGTAGATCAAACAAGAAGAAAGCGACCGGGGATTCAGTTTGCCAGTCGCTTTCTTCTTTTTGTGTCCTCTTTCTTTTTTAAAAGAGGATACAGCAAGGAAATTTGCAAATTACTTGAGGTGTTCCAGTCTTTTATCGTCATTCATCACAGGTGACGCTATCAAATAGCTGCTCATAATTTGTCTCACGAATGTCCAAAAGTGAAAGAGCTTCAAATGATTCTTTTTAAGAGAATTTTGATTAGCCATAGATATTTTTGCCAGATTCTTTCTATCATTGAGTACACCTCAGATTAATCAGATCGGTTATTTGAAAATTTCCATTTTGTATGCAGTTAACGATGTGCATTTGTCCTTTTAAATAGCAGATGTGTTGTTTTTGCATGATTCTATCTCAACCTTTATACAGAGATTTTTACTACGCTGAAAATATAGCACAGAAGTTTCTCTATCGATAAAAAATGTCTTGAAGTATATGATTTCTAGCTTGAATAAAAGAGAAATCAGCTGTTTTTTACTCAGGAGTATTTTTCCCATGATTCAAGACAAAATTGATCATCCGTTTAAGGCAAATGGCATACTAGTTTTAGTTAGGTTAAAGGGGAAATGATTTATCGTAGGATTCGATGAATGTGCTCATTTTGATAAATCATTCACCTACATAAAAAATGTATACTTTTGAGAAAGGAAAAGTCATATGAGGCATTTTTCTTGGATTCAACAGCAAGACGAAAAAGATTGTGGGGTTGCCTGTGTGGCAATGATTTTAAACTTTTATAAATCAGAAGTTCCTATTTATAAATTACGTGAATTTTCTGGAACAGATTTAGAAGGAACTTCAGCTTTTGGCTTGAAAATGGCTTTGGAAAAAGTGGGATTTGATTGCTTAGCTGTTCAAGCAGATAGTGAAGTTTGGAAGGAAACAGAGTTGCCCACGCCACTAATTGCACACATTTGTGTTAATAACAGCTACATGCATTATGTAGTTGTGTATGGTGTGAAAAATGATTTCTTATTGATTGCCGATCCAGCAAAAGGAAAAATAAAGAAAACGATAACAGAATTTTCAAAAGAATGGACAGGGGTTTTACTTTTACCAACACCAAAGGATTCCTATCGGCCAAGTAAAGAAAAAGTTGCTGGGCTAAGCTCTTTTTTCCCAATTATTTGGCAACAAAAAAATTTAGTTGCACATATCATACTTGCTTCATTATTTATTACGCTATTTGGAATAGGAAGCTCCTATTATTTTCAAGGAATCTTAGATTATTTCATCCCAAATCAAGCGCGATCGACATTAACGATTGTTTCCATTGGTTTGATTTTTGTCTACTTATTTCGCGTTCTTTTTGAGTATAGTAGGAACTACTTGTTAGTTGTTTTGGGTCAGCGCTTAAGTATAGCTATCATGTTACACTATTTTAAACATGTTCTTTCACTACCAATGAATTTTTTTGCTACCAGAAAGTCAGGGGAAATTATTTCTCGATTTCTTGATGCAAATAAGATTATTGATGCTTTAGCAAGTGCGACACTTTCAATCTTTTTAGATATCGGAATGGTTTTGCTTGTTGGCGTTACACTAGCTATTCAAAATAGTATGCTTTTCGTGATTACTTTGGGAACGTTACCGTTTTATGTTCTGACGATTTTTACTTTTGTCAAAAGTTATGAACGCGCAAATCAAGAGGAAATGATGGCAGGTGCAACATTAAATTCAAGTATAATCGAGAGTCTAAAAGGAATTGAGACAATCAAGGCATATAACAGTGAAGAAAAAGTTTATCATCGAGTGGATCATGAATTCGTTAAGTTGATGAAAAAATCTTTTCGCACAGTGACTTTGGACAATCTACAGCAAGGAATCAAACATAGCATTCAATTGATTAGTAGTGCGCTTATTCTCTGGCTAGGTTCATTTTATGTGATGGATGAAACAATTAGCTTGGGTCAGTTAATTACCTATAACGCATTATTGATTTTTTTTACAGATCCTTTGCAGAATATTATTAATTTACAGGTCAAAATGCAGACGGCTCAGGTAGCAAATAAACGATTGAACGAAATACTAGCAATTGAGCCTGAAAAAAAGGAAAGCTCAACGAAACAAACAATCACTAAAGAACTATTTCAAAGTGGGATTCATTTGGAGAACGTAGCCTTTTCCTATACTATGAAAACTCCAGTATTAAAAAATATTTCATGTCACATTGTTGCACGCAGTAAAGTCGCTTTAGTAGGCGTAAGTGGCTCAGGAAAATCCACGTTGGCAAAGCTGCTTGTGAATTTTTACACGATTTCTGATGGAGCAATTTGTTATGGCAAAATCAATCATTTAGATATTGACTACGCACAATTACGGGAGAATGTGACCTATGTTCCACAAGAGTCATTTTTTTTCAGTGGTACTATTCTTGAAAATTTGACATTTGGGTTAGTAAATATACCGAACTTTGAACGGATTTTAGAAGTATGTGAGGCTGTTCAACTAAATGACTTTATTAATCAACAACCTTTACGATTTGAAATGATGATCGAAGAAGGGGGCGCGAATCTTTCAGGTGGGCAACGTCAACGATTAGCAATTGCTCGAGCGTTATTGAAAGATTCAGATATTTTAATATTAGATGAAGCAACCAGTGGACTAGACACATTATTAGAGCATGCTATTTTAGAATATCTGCTGGGTTTAAAAGAAAAGACAATCCTCTTTATCGCTCATCATTTGCCAATTGCGAAAGCTTGTGACCAGATTCTTGTACTTCACGAAGGTAAACTTGTTGAAGAAGGGACGCATGAGGAGCTAAGATCAAATCGTGGTATGTATCAAAAACTATGGGAGATTTAACAATGGTGGGGGAAGTAATGAAAAATAAAGATTGGCTTGAGCACTCAAACGTATATCGACAACAACATCAAACTTTTTATTGTTGGATCCTCTATCCGATTATGATTTTTTTTCTGTTCGCTGGCTTGTTCTTAGCATTTGCTAAACATGAAATCGTGGTACGAGCACAAGGACAAATAACTCCTTTATCCACAGAAAAGATTCAAGTACCGATAGAAGCAGAAATGAAAGAAAATAGATTACAAGAGAACTTAACAGTGAAAAGTGGAGAATCTCTAGTTATTTTTAACACGAAGGAATTAACTAATGAGAAAGCCCAACTGGAAACAGAAATTGAGAACTTTGTAAAACAAAAAGAAGCAGCGCAGCTTTTTCTTGATAGCTTAGCTGAAGAAAGAAATCTTTTTAAAGTAGAGGATGTTTTTGGTTATAGTAACCAATTAAAAAGTTTCTTTGCAGAAAAAGAAGCCAGTGAATCTTTATCAAAACAAATGCTGGCAGCAAATCAGAAAGAGCAAGAAACATATCAAAAAAATATGGACCAGCATAGTCAGGAGATTAGTATACGAAAAAATGAACAATCTGAGTGGGAAAAAGTAAGAGTAGCATGGAAAGATCAAAAAACAATTAGAAATGTTTCAGAAGCAATCAAAGCTAAATATCAAGTATGGCAAATGGAACTGAAAAATGGTTCAGAAGATAAAAAAGAGCAAATTCAAACAACTACTTTGACAGTCATTGATGAGCAAATCAGCCAATTAAAAAAAGAAATTGAACAACTACAAATGGAACAAGAAACGCTTGTCAAACCTGTTACACCAGAGGATGAAATCAACTCCCAACGTGAAAGATTGGCACAAAGTAAGGAAGAAATTTTAGCGAAAACGAAGCAAAAGATACTTGAATTAGATGAGTCTGAAAAGAAAAAGAAAGTACTTATAGAGAATATAAACGAACAAATTGATTTGGGAACAGTAAGAGCTAAAAAAGACGGTATTCTCCATTTGAATGATGCAGTAAAGGAACAAACCTTTCTACCAAAAGGCACACTTTTAGCAGAAATTTATCCATCCTTTAAAGACGATGAAATACCATTTACTGCTAGGATACCAGCAAATGAAATGACACATATCAAAACAGGAATGCTCGTTCACTTCAAATTAGATAGAAAAGCTGTGGCAACAACGCTTGATGGAGAGATAACAGAAATACCTGAAACGAGTACTACAACCGAGGAAGGCATTTTTTACTTAATCAAAGGGCGATTAAAATCAAATAAAAAAATAGTGGATCGTTATGGTCTGACGGGGGAATTATCGCTGATTATCGGAAAGAACACTTACTGGGAACAAATCAAAAAATTTTTATTGAATCAAGAGTGAACGATTAGTAAAATAATTCCAATTTATTGACTAAAATGAAAAGAAACTCTTAGAAAATAATAGAACATACGAATATAAAATGATTGTTTCAGCAGAACAAATGGAATAGCTGTGATAGAAATAAAAAAATTAAATAAAACAACGAAGGACTAAACTTTGTGCCTTCGTTTTTTACTTTTTTACGAAAAAAGTTAGTATAATTAGTTTACAAAGCGAACATACGTTTGTATAATGAGCATGAAGTGAGGTGGAACGACATGCTAGATTATTCAAATGAGCCTGTGAATGATTACTTCATGATCGATATGAAAAGTTTTTATGCTTCGGTTGAATGTATCGAACGTGGATTGAATCCTTTGACAACAGAACTGGTTGTTATGAGTCAAGCGGATAATACTGGTTCAGGTCTGATTCTAGCGTCTTCGCCAATGGCTAAGCAACAGTATGGAATCTCTAATGTTAGCCGACCAAGAGATTTGCCTTCGCCTTTTCCTGACAGTTTGATTATTGCTGCACCTAGAATGAATTTGTACATCAAAAGAAATATGGAAGTAAATGATATTTTTAGAAAATATGTAGCAGATGAAGATTTACTGATTTATTCAATTGATGAATCGATTTTGAAAGTCACTAGCTCAATGAAATTATTTACGACAGCTGGGAAAAGTCGTAGCGACCAACGGAAGCAATTGGCTCGAAAAATTCAGCGACATGTTTATCGAGAAATGGGATTGATTGCCACTGTAGGAATAGGGGATAATCCTTTACTTGCAAAACTAGCATTAGACAATGAAGCAAAAAGAAATGAAGGATTCATCGCTGAGTGGACATACCAAGATGTTCCTAAAAAAGTTTGGCGTATCAGAGAAATGACTGATTTTTGGGGAATTGGTTCACGGACCAAAAAACGACTGAATCAAATGGGGATCATGTCGATCGAAGGGTTAGCAAATTGGAAACCTTATTCACTGAAAAATAAATTTGGTGTGCTGGGATTACAATTATATTTCCATGCTAATGGGATTGATCGTACAGACATCGCAGTTGTTCCACCTCAAACAAAAGAAAAAAGTTATGGAAACTCTCAAGTTTTGCCAAGAGATTATACTAGAAAAGAAGAGATTGAGATTGTCGTGAAAGAAATGGCTGAACAAGTAGCAATCAGAATTAGAAAACATGGTTGTAAAACCAACTGTATCCATGTAGGGATTGGCACGTCTATTTTGGAAGAAAAAGAGGGATTTTCTCGCCAAATGAAAATACCTTTGACGAATAACACGAAAGAACTTCAAATGTATTGTATGTATTTATTTCATAAATTTTATGATGGTCAAGAAGTCCGACATGTTTCCATAGCTTATAGCAAGTTAGTGTATACCGATTCCACGCAATTAGATTTATTTAGCGATCCAGAAAAACAAATGAGAGAAGAAAATTTAGATCGAATCATTGATAAAATTCGTGGAAAATATGGATTTAGTTCAATTGTTCATGCGTCTTCTTATCTCGAAGGTGCGAGAAGTATCGATCGAAGTAATTTAGTTGGTGGGCACGCTGGAGGAAATGGAGGAATCGAGCATGTTTGATTATGAAGATCGAGGGATTATCAAATGGCAAGGCATGTATTTATCTGACCATACTGAAAAAATTGCTAGTAAGACGAAAGAAACTGCGCAAGTGAATGTGGCAAAAACACAAATGACAACTGAAGCAATCTCAGAAGTATTGAATAAGGCACTCATAAAACGAGAATCTGTTGCTATACAAATAAAAGAACGAGATTCTGAAGGCTATTATCCTAACGATATTGTTGGTGTTGTTTTAGGACATGATGAGTTAGGGATCTATGTAGGTTCTAGCAAAGTGAATTATGATGAAATTAGGCATGTGGAATTTTATCATCCGGTTAAGTGGAGTTTAATATAGAAAGTTATTATGATGCAAGTTATCATAATCGAGGATTACTAAAATGACATAGCTTTTATTTATTCGATACGGTGGGTAGGAAAACGATTCATGGAATCTAAGACAAATGAAAAAGAGGAATCCTTTCAATAAGGATTCCTCTTTTTCATTTGTTACTTGCTTTTGTTAAGCCAATTTTTCCGTTTTTATTGTTCTGTTCAAGCCATGCTTTTAGTAAATAAATAATCATTAAAAATAAAGCTGTGTAGAATCCCGAACCAATGAAATCTCCATTGATGATATATTCGATCAAAATACCTAGTAAACTAGCAACAATAAAAATGATTATCAGATTGAGATACAGGTGGCGTTTTTTGAATTTATTATATGCAATTGACATTTTAGACCTCAATCCAGTTCTTCTGTTTTAGCTTTTGTTGTTATGACTTTTCTTCCAGTATCATAACCTTTTTGATAATAAAAACCAACCCAACCATTGCCATTTTTAACCCATTGTTTAGCTACTGGTGTGGAAGTATTAGCTAAAATAATTCAGTGATCTAGAAAAAGAAATGGACAAATAAAATCTGGCTCGAATCATTAATAAAATCGTAGAAAACGCAAATTTAATTCAGTAGTAGTTTTTGACGGTTAGAGAGAGTGATCGAGGAAGCTTTCTTCAAACTTATTTAGGAAATAGTTTATCAAGTGTGACTAAGACACCATCCTCATCGTTTGAAGGACAGACGTAGCTAGCTGATTTTTTAATTTCATCAGGCGCGTTAGCCATCGCGTAACTAAGCCCACAATACTTTAACATTTCAAGATCATTTCCACCATCGCCAAAAGCGACACATTGCTCAGGCGTAATCCCCCAACGTTGTACCAATTTTTGCAAACCAGCCGCTTTATGACAACCCGGAATGATCAAATCAATTGAACCATGACCACTACTGGTAGGAACTAACATTCCCTGTAAGTTTTCACCAAATAATTCACAGTAATAGGTAGTTTTTTCTACGGGAACAGTGGGTGCAAATTTTAGAATACGATCATCAACTTGTGAAAAATCATCGACCCACTTTAATTTGTGGTAGTAAATATTTGTTAAGTTGAAAAAATCTTCGCTGACTTTTCCACGTTCACAATACGCACTGTTAAATCCACACATCACGTTCTTGATTTCGGGATACTCTTTACAGAAGAAGAGCACTCTCATGATTGCTTCTTCCTTAATATCTGCTGCAAAGAGAAGTTCTTCTTGATCCATTACTAAGGCGCCATTTTCTGCGACAAAACTCAACTCGTGAGCATCGTCAGGAAACAGTGAACGTAGTTGATGATACTGGTTGCCACTAGCAACAACAAATCGACAACCTACAGCAGCCATTCTAGCTAAAATATCTTTAAATCTTGGAATGTCATACGTATAGTCACTTCGTGCAAAAGTTCCGTCCATATCAACAGCAACTAGTTGGATATTATGAGGATTAGGGTTCATCATGGTCACTCCATTCTATTTTATAGCAAAAGAAAACGGTAACATTGTTACTTGGAACTATTGTATCATGTATATACAACTATCGGAAGCTTTTTTAAGTCAGTAGTAAAGAAATAGGAAGTTGATTATTTTTAATGTCTAGACTTTTAAGGAAAAATCCTTTGAAGTGAAAGGGGTTTCGTGTTATTCTAAGGTTGTAAGGATTGAATGAAGGAAGAGAGGAAGTAGACAATGGAACATCAAACATTAACTTCGTTTCCAAAAGATTTTTTATGGGGATCTGCCTCAGCTGCTTATCAAGTCGAAGGTGCTTGGCAAGAAGATGGCAAAGGAGAGTCTGTCTGGGATCAGTTCGTTCGGATACCAGGTAAAACATTTAAAGGTACCAATGGTGACTTAGCGGTGGATCATTATCACCGTTTTAAAGAAGATATTGCTTTAATGAAAGAACAAGGATTGAAAGCTTATCGTTTTTCAATTGCTTGGACTCGAATTTTTCCAACAGGACGTGGAGAAGTCAATCAAGCTGGATTGGCTTTTTATCAAGAGCTAGTGGATGAATTGATCAAAAACGATATTGAACCAATGGTTACTTTGTATCATTGGGATTTGCCACAAGCATTGCAAGATGAATATAAAGGCTGGGAATCACGTCAAATTATTGAGGATTTTACCAATTATGCCGAAACATTATTTGAAGCTTTTCGTGGAAAAGTTCATTATTGGATTAGTTTGAATGAACAAAATGTTTTCACTTCATTAGGCTACTTATTGGCTGTTCATCCGCCAGGTGTAACAGATCCTAAACGAATGTATGCAGTGAATCATATCGCAAATTTAGCAAATGCTTCTGTAATCAATAAATTCCATGAATTAAATATGCCAGGGAAGATTGGACCAAGTTTTGCATATACGCCGAATTATCCAATCAATAGTGATCCTAAAAATATTTTAGCTGCTGAAAATGCAGAAGATCTAATGGCAAACTACTGGATGGATGTCTATATGTGGGGCAAGTACCCAATTGCTGCAATGAAATTTTTAGAGGAACAAGGTTGGGCACCAACGATTGAAGAAGGAGACGAAGAACTATTACAATCAGCAAAACCTGATTTCTTAGGTATCAATTATTATCAGACAGCAACAAATGCGTTTAACCCGTTAGACGGTGTGGGCGCAGGTAAAATGAATACGAGTGGTAAAAAAGGTTCTTCTGAAGAAACAGGTGTGCCAGGAATGTACAAAAAAGTTGAGAATCCTTTTGTTGAACGAACAAACTGGGATTGGGAAATCGATCCGGAAGGGTTGAGAATTGCTCTTCGTCGAATCACTAGTCGTTACCGAACACCTATTTTGATTACTGAAAATGGATTAGGTGAATATGACCAGTTAACCGAAGACAAAAAAATCCATGATGAGTATCGAATTAATTATTTGGCTAACCATGTGAAAGCTATCAAAGAAGCAATCTCTGATGGCGCAACGGTTTTAGGTTACTGTACCTGGTCTTATACTGATTTATTAAGTTGGTTGAATGGCTACCAAAAACGTTATGGCTTTGTTTATGTGGATCAAGATGAAACACAAGAAGGTTCGCTTGAACGTTACAAAAAAGATAGCTACTATTGGTATCAATCAGTCATTAAAGAAAATGGCGAATCAATCGAATAAGAAAAAACGAAATCAAAAAGTTGAAACGATAGCTGCGTAGCTGTTGTTTCAACTTTTTTTAGTGAATGGAAATTTAAGTTCTGATAATCAAACAGTAACAGAATATCCTCTTGCCTCTTCACTATGATAATTTTTTTTCATATTTTTATGAAAAAATGACGAAATGAAAAGAAAGAAACGAGTTCTTTGAAACAAAACTTTAGTTCCCTTCCTTTTTTTTGTATAATGGGGAATGAAATGAGGGATAAATAATGGCGCAGAAAAAACGTCCTGCAAAGAAAAAGAAAAAGACGAAAAAGCAAAAGCAACAACAAGAGCAACTTTTGACGATCTTTGTCGGTTTTGCATTGATTTTATTTGCTGTGTTTGGCTTTTTACGATTAGGGTTTCTAGGAACTTTAGTTGCCAACGGCTTTCGAATATTTGCGGGGAACACTTATCCAATTCTTTGTTTGTTATTAGCCATCACAGGATTCTGGATTATTATCAAGAATACGGAATTAAAGATTGGTAAACCTCGACGTTTGGTAGGGGGAATTTTCTTTTATTTAGGAATCTTACTTTTCTTCCACGCTCATTTATTTGGAAAACTCCATAGTGGAGAACCAAATATTCTTGGCACTACTTGGGATTTATTAGCAAGCGATATTAAGCAAAGTCAAGTCAGTCGTAATGTAGGTGGTGGGATGATCGGAGCTATTTTATATCATTTCACTTACTTTTTGATTGCGCAGCCAGGCAGTTATCTGGTTGCCATTTTACTATTGATTGTCGGTGCATTTTTATTTAGCAATCTTGAAGGGTATCAATTATTGGAAGGCATCCAAACATTAGGGGAGAGACTACAAGGATTGTTGGAAGGCGATCCAGCAAAACAAGCAAAAAAACAAGCGGAAAAAGCAGAGAGAAAAGAACAACGAGCACAAGCGAGAGAAGCAAAACGTTTAGCCGCTCAAGAAGCAGCTGAAGCAGAGATAGCCGAAATGGAAAAAAGTCGGGAACATCAACAAACAAGATACGACGAACCGGATGAATTACCGGCGACAGAAACCAACGAAGCCAATTTTGTACCAATCAATAGCTTCCAAGAACAAATGCAGACGAAGCCGCCGATTGAACATACGCCAACACAAACAACGTTACCAATCGATGGACATGAAGGACTTGAACAAGAAGTGCCTGAAGATGATGGCTCTGTTCTAGAATTTGAAATTGCCGCTGAAGAAGAAAATCATGCGTATGAATTACCATCTATTGATTTGCTGGATTCGATTCCAGCAGTTGACCAAAGTGATGAATATAAGAAAATCGAAAAAAACATTGGTGTGCTGGAACAAACTTTCCAAAGTTTCGGTGTGGATGCCAAAGTGGTAAAAGCGAGTCTTGGTCCGTCTGTTACGAAATTCGAAGTACAGCCTGCTGTGGGTGTAAAGGTAAGTAAAATCGTTAACTTAACTGATGATATTGCCTTAGCCTTGGCAGCAAAAGATGTTCGGATGGAGGCACCAATTCCAGGTAAATCTTTGATTGGGATCGAGGTTCCTAATGGCAAAATCAGTATGGTTTCCTTTAGAGAAGTAATCGAAGCACAACCAAAACATCCAGATAAACTGTTGGAAGTACCATTAGGTCGTGATGTATCTGGTCGCGTACAGACAGCTGATTTAAGCAAAATGCCTCACTTACTTGTCGCAGGTTCTACTGGGAGCGGGAAGTCTGTTGCAATCAATGGTATTATCACAAGTATCTTGATGCAGGCAAAACCACATGAAGTCAAATTGATGATGATTGACCCCAAAATGGTTGAATTGAATATGTACAATGGGATTCCACATCTTTTAACACCCGTTGTGACAAATCCACGAAAAGCAGCGCAAGCTTTACAAAAAGTGGTTCAAGAAATGGAAGAACGTTACGAAAAGTTTGCCGCTACAGGGGTGAGAAATATTTCTGGGTACAACGAATTTATTCAACAAAAGAATGTAGAAGATGGCACGAAGCATCCGACATTGCCATTTATTGTTGTCATCGTTGACGAATTAGCAGACTTGATGATGGTTGCCAGTAATGAAGTGGAAGATGCAATCATTCGTTTGGCACAAATGGCTCGGGCTGCTGGGATTCATATGATTTTAGCAACACAAAGACCAAGTGTGGATGTTATCACGGGGATTATCAAAGCCAATGTTCCTTCGCGAATGGCCTTTGCAGTTTCTAGTGGAACTGATTCTCGTACGATCATTGATTCAAATGGGGCAGAAAAATTACTTGGACGTGGGGATATGCTCTTCTTACCGATGGGAGAAAACAAACCAATCCGCGTACAAGGAGCCTTTATTTCGGATCATGAAGTTGAGCGCGTTGTAAGCTTTGTAACATCTCAACAAGAAGCACGTTACGAAGAGAAAATGATGCCAACAGATGAAGTTGAGTCAACCGGTACTCCAGAACAACCGCAAGATGAATTATATGACGATGCCAAAGCTTTAGTTGTTGAGATGCAAACAGCAAGCATTTCTTTATTACAAAGAAGATTCAGAATTGGCTACAATCGTGCAGCGCGTCTAGTAGATGAACTAGAAACGCATGGGGTGGTAGGTCCGTCAGAAGGAAGTAAGCCAAGAAAAGTCTTTATTGAACAATTGGAAGAGCCTATGAATGATTTACCAGAAGGCCAGCCAGATGATCATCTATAATTAATAGAAACAAAAAGTCATATGTGCACAAAAAACCAGTCGACACAGCGAATACTCCTGTGTTGACTGGTTTTTTAGTTGAACTTCACTACGAATGAACAAGTGAAGGTTCTCGCAAACTTCCTTGCATTCCCTGATAGAATCAGTTATAGTATGTAGCGAAACTTTGAGAAAAAGAGGGAAATAATTTTGGAAAAAACGTCCATTTATGGCTTGACGAATGAAGAACTAACAAATTGGTTTATCAACAATGGTGAAAAGAAGTTCCGTGCTGCCCAAGTCTGGGAATGGCTTTATCAAAAACGGGTAACTGAGTTTTCAGAAATGACCAATTTATCAAAAAATTTGATTGCAAAACTAACAGAGAACTTTGTGATTAATCCATTAAAACAAATGGTTGTACAAGAAGCAGCTGACGGGACAGTCAAATATTTATTTGAATTACCAGATAAGAATATGATCGAAACAGTCTTGATGCGTCAGGAATACGGCTTGTCCGTTTGTGTTACGACTCAAGTTGGTTGCAATATTGGCTGTACCTTCTGTGCCAGTGGATTATTGAAAAAAAATCGTGATTTGACCGCAGGAGAAATTGTTGCTCAAATCATGATGGTTCAACATTATTTTGATGAACGTGAAGAAGGCGAACGAGTTTCTCACGTTGTTGTCATGGGGATTGGTGAACCATTCGATAACTATGATAACGTGATGGATTTCTTGCATATTATCAATGATGCAAAAGGTCTAGCAATCGGGGCACGTCACATCACTGTGTCAACGAGTGGTTTAGCAAATAAAATCAAAGAATTTGCTGATAATGGACTGCAAGTAAACTTAGCAATTTCCTTGCATGCACCAAATAATGAAGTTCGGACGTCAATTATGCGAATCAACCGAAGCTTTCCAATTGAAAAATTGATGGAAGCAGTTGATGAATATCTTGAGAAAACGAATCGTCGAATCACGTTTGAATACATTATGTTGAACAACGTGAATGATCGACCAGAACATGCACAGCAATTAGCTGATCTATTGCAAGATAAGAAAAAATTAGCGTATGTCAATTTGATTCCATATAATCCAGTAAGTGAACATGATCAATATTCACGCAGTCCTAAAGCGGATGTTTTGAAATTTTATGATGTCTTGAAGAAAAATGGCATCAACTGTGTCGTTCGTAAAGAACACGGGACAGATATTGATGCGGCTTGTGGACAATTACGTAGTAAGCAAATGAAGAAAGAAAAAAGATCGTAAGTAAGAAACGACATTTATTTTAGAAGACGTGACATGTTCACGTCTTCTTTTGTTTGATCTGAAATAAGCGATCATTTTTGAACCTTCAAGAAGAAATCTTTGGATTTTTCCATAATCATTGCTAAAATGAGCTGGAATGGGGGGAAACAAATGATTATTACTGAATTCGATCGTAAAAATCTCGATTTGCGAGATCAACTTGCAGATCTATTAAGATTAACTTGGCCAGAGGAATATGGGACCAATGCGACAAAAGAAGTTGACCAGTTGATGGAACCAGATCGCATTGCCGTTTCTGCCTTAGATGGAGATACGTTGATTGGTTTCGTTGGAGCGATTCCTCAATATGGATTCACAGGCTGGGAATTACATCCCTTAGTAGTAGAAAGTACTCGAAGAAGAAATCAAATTGGGACAAGGTTAGTGACCTATATAGAAAAAGAAGTGACCTCAAAAGGTGGGATCACAATGTATTTAGGGACAGATGATCTGGATCATGGAACAACATTAAGTTATGACAATTTATTTGAACATACTTTTGATAAAGCACAAGCTATTCAAAACTTGAAAAGTCACCCCTATGAGTTTTATGAGAAATTAGGTTATCAAATTGTTGGTGTGATCCCAGATGCAAATGGCTGGAATAGACCTGATATTTGGATGGCAAAAGGTCTTGTGCCGAGACCAACCACATAAAAAGAAGAAAAAATGAAAAAGAGTCGAGCAAGGAATTCCTTGCTCGACTCTTTTTTTGAGTAAAACCCGAACATTAAAGCATTTTTTGAATAAATCAACTCTTTTTTACGTATTATTTTATTGAAAATGAAAAATTGTTATTTTCTTTATAAATAAAGGGAATTTTCTGAAAAATATAACGAAAAATACTGATTAAAGAGATTATTTTTAGAAAAAAAAGAAAAAAGTAGTTGATTTTTTAATAATTATTCATTAAACTCTTAAACAACTTCAGAAATATTTAATTATTCTGAAAATTCCGATAAAAGGGGTACGAAAGATGAAAAAGAAAGTAACTTTTGGTTTTGTTGCGGTTTGTGGCCTTGTCCTTGCTGGCTGTTATGGTGGCAGTTCAGATACAGGGAGCAGTAATACAAAAAGCAGTGGTTCTGCTAGTGGAGGCGGCGTATTTAATTTAGTTGTACCTCAAGAGATGCCAACAGCTGATTTATCTGTTGCGACAGATACAATTAGTTTCACAGCGTTGAATAATGTATATGAAGGAATTTATCGTCTTGATAAAGATAGTAAACCACAGCCTGCAGGTGCAAGTGAGTTGGCAGATGTCAGCGAAGATGGTTTAACTTATAAAATCAAATTACGTGAAGATGCAAAATGGTCGAATGGTGAACCTGTAACGGCAGCAGATTATGTTTATGGTTGGCAACGTACGGTTGATCCAAAAACAGCATCTGAATATGCGTATCTATTTGAACCAGTTGCTAATGCGGCAGATATTACAGCTGGCAAAAAAGATAAATCAGAATTAGGCATCAAAGCAAATGGTGATCACGAATTAGAGATCACACTAACAAAACAAACACCTTATTTCCAATATTTATTAGCTTTCCCATCTTTCTTCCCACAAAGTCAAGCAGTTGTTGAAGAAAATGGTGATGCTTATGCTTCAGCAAGTGACAAAGCAGTTTACAATGGTCCATTTACATTAGAAGATTTTGACGGCCCTGGTACTGATACAGAGTGGACATACAAGAAAAATGATAACTATTGGGATAAAGATGAAGTGAAGCTATCAGAAGTCAAAGTAAGTGTAGTAAAAGAATCTTCTACTTCATTGAATCTCTTTAAAGATGGACAAGCAGATGATGTCATTTTATCAGGTGAGTTAGCACAACAAAATGCAAATGATCCAGCTTATACATCTGTGAAAGAAGCTCGTACAAGTTATCTCGAGTTTAATCAACGTGAAGAAGACTCTCCTTTCAATAATGCTGATTTGCGAAAAGCAATTTCGTATTCTATCAATCGCGATGCGTTAGTAAAACAAGTGATGGGGGATGGCTCAGTTGCATCAACTGGACTAATTCCAGCAGATATGACAAAAAATCCTGATACAAACGAAGACTTTGCAAAAGAAGCTGGCGATTTAGTTTCTTATGATAAAGACAAAGCAAAAGAACATTGGGAAAAAGCGAAGAAAGAACTAGGTATTGACTCACTTGAATTTGAATTGATGGCATCAGATGATGACTCAACGAAGAAAGTGATTGAATACATCCAAAATTCAATTCAAGAAAACTTAGATGGCGTGAAAGTCAAACCAGTTCCAGTACCATTCTCTGTTCGTTTGGATCGTTCATCATCAGGTGATTTCGATACAGTATTAGGTGGTTGGGGTGCTGATTACGCAGACCCAAGTAGTTTTACAGATCTATTCGTAACAGGAAACTCTTATAACCGCGGACAATGGAGCAATGAAGAATATGACAAAGTAGTGAAAGCATCTTCTTCAGCTGATGCCGGCGACGAAAAAGCGCGTTGGGACGATTTGCAAGAAGCAAACAAAATCATTGCTGATGATATGGGTGTTGCACCAGTTTACCAAAAGGCTGAAGGTCATTTAGTCAATGAAAAAGTCAAAGGTATCGTGCATCATGCAGCTGGGGCTTCATGGGATTACAAGTGGACATATATCGAAGAATAACCACTTCTATATAGGTAACAATTGAAGATGAGAAAAAACAGGGTAGGTCATTGATCCAACGACACACCCTGTTCTCATCAACAATTATAAAAGAGCGAAAAGCATGAAGAGAATGGAAAAAATAAGTAAAATCCCAGCAATAATCAGCCAAAAGCTGTACATACCATGGCTGGCAGATGAAAGCAGCGAGAACTCTGGTTTTTTCTTCCGGTTTCTTGTTCTAGCTAGATGAATCGATCGTTGAAAATGATCAAAGAAACCCGAGGAAAAAACCCATAAAAATCCGCCGATAATCAAAAACGGCAACGCGCATAAGAAAAAATCATTTGATAATTGCAGAAAAGTTAATTGATTGGTTAAGAAATTTTTGATTAAAATGAAGACCATCAACAAAATGGAAATGGCATAAGGAAGATACTTTTTGTTCATTTTTTTGCTCCTTTATCAGTTGGTTCATTACTTAATAATGTAGCGAAACATTTGTCAGAAGTCAAAAGCTAGGGGGAAACATTTGTGAATAGTTATATCAAATATGTTTTAAAACGTGTCTTCTTCATGATGATCACGCTGTGGTTGATAGCCACAATCACTTTTTTCTTAATGCAGTTACTACCAGGAACACCATATACCAATCAGGAACGTTTGAGTCCTGAAACGATTGAAATGTTGAATAAACAAGTAGGTTTAGACAAACCGGTACTTGTTCAATATGGAATTTATCTTTCTAATTTACTTCAAGGTGACTTTGGCATCTCTTTCCAATTTAAAAACCAACCTGTGGCTAATTTATTAGCAGGCAGAATTGGCCCCTCTTTACAATTAGGATTACAAGCAATTATCGTTGGAACGTTTGTTGGAACAATCTTAGGAACGATTTCTGCAATGAAGCAAAACACGTGGGTGGATAGTTCATCGACCTTAATTGCAATCTTGGGACGTTCGATCCCTAACTTTGTGTTTGCAGTGTTACTCCAATATGTGTTTGCAATGAAGTTACACATTTTACCAATCGCAAAATGGGATGGTTTCGTCTATACCATTTTACCAACAATTGCCTTAGCGATGTCTCCACTTGCCGATTCCGCCCGCTTTATTCGGACCGAAATGGTTGAAGTTCTTCATAGCGATTATGTTGAATTAGCTAGAGCAAAAGGACTTAGTCGTTGGGAAATTGCCTTCAAACACGGCTTAAGAAACAGTTTGATCCCATTGATGACTTTATTAGGACCACTGGCAGTTGCGTTGATGACTGGTTCATTAGTAGTTGAAAATATTTTTGCCATTCCTGGAATCGGGGAACAATTTGTGAAATCAATTACCACAAATGATTATCCGACAATCATGGCTGTGACAATTCTTTACTCATTTATGTTGATTTTTGTTATTTTAGTCGTTGACTTATTGTACGGGTTAGTTGATCCAAGAATTCGTGTTTCTGAAGGGAGTCGAGGATAGATGGAAATGGTACCGAAGCGCTATGAAACAGTTGCCGAGATTCCGGCAGACGAGTTTCTTCCTTTACAAAAGAATACCGAAGCCGAGCGTGAACAGATTTCTGCTCCTTCGTTGAATTTCTTACAAGATTCTTGGCGTCGATTGAAGAAAAATAAAGCCGCAGTGATCTCGATGGTCTTACTAACGACAATCATTTTGATTTCAATCGTGACGATTTTTGTTTCACCACACAATCCAACTGCGCAAAATGTTGATTATATCAACTTACCACCGCGTATTCCTGGCATCAGTATCGATGGCCTAAATGGGAAAGCAATGGTTGGTGGCGAGTTAGTTGATAAATACGCGCAGGCAAATGTCCCAGCAAATGTAAATTTTCTTTTGGGAACAGATGGTTTAGGTCGTGATGTGTTGAGTCGCTTGTTCATGGGGACGAGAATTTCTCTATTGATTGCATTTATTGCAGCCATTTTAGACGTGACGATTGGCGTTGCTTATGGCTTGGTTTCTGGTCTTTTAGGCGGACGTGTAGATAATGCAATGCAACGTTTTTTGGAAATTTTATCTGGGATTCCCAACCTAGTCGTAATGATTTTGATGTTAGTTGTATTTGAACCGGGAATTTTTTCAATCGTAGCGGCGATGGCAATCACAAACTGGATTCCAATGGCGCGGATCGTTCGTGCACAAACATTGAAATTGAAAGATCAAGAGTACGTTTTGGCTGGTTTGACTTTGGGTGAATCAAAGTTGAAAATCGCGTTTAAACATATCTTACCGAATATCTCAAGTGTCATCATTATCCAAATGATGTTTAGTATCCCATCTGCTATTTTCTTCGAAGCATTCTTAAGTTTCATCGGGTTAGGTTTAACACCACCGTCTGCTTCATTAGGAACAATGCTAAGTGATGGCTACAAAACATTCTTATATCTGCCTTATCTATTATGGATTCCGGCAGCAACTTTATCGGTTATCATGATTGGCTTTAACTTATTAGCTGATGGATTACGTGATGCCTTCGATCCTAAAATGAAAGAGTGAGAATTATGACGAAAATTTTAGAAGTGAAAGATTTAGAAATTTCTTTTGACACTTATGCTGGTAAAGTTCGAGCAATTCGCGGCGTGAATTTTCACTTGAATAAAGGGGAAACTTTGGCAATCGTTGGTGAATCTGGGAGTGGAAAATCTGTTACAACTCGAAGTATCATGCGACTCCTGTCAAGTAATGCCAACATTGATGCCGGTCAGATCCTGTTTAAAGGGGAAGACATTGTGAACAAATCCGAAAAAGAAATGCAAAAAATTCGCGGGAAAGAAATTGCGATGATCTTCCAAGATCCAATGACATCATTAGATCCAACCATGACAATTGGAAAGCAAGTAGCGGAATCTTTACGCAAACATAATAAAGTATCAAAAAAAGATGGCGAAAAAGCAGCACTTGACTTACTAAAGTTAGTTGGAATTCCAGAAGCTGAAAAAAGAATCAAAAGTTACCCACATCAGTTTTCAGGTGGACAGCGGCAACGGATCGTGATTGCGATTGCTTTGATTTGTTATCCAGAAATTTTAATCGCTGATGAACCCACAACCGCGTTAGATGTAACAATCCAAGCGCAAATCTTAGAATTACTAAAAGAAATTCAAACAAAAATTGATACATCGATTATTTTTATTACCCATGATCTTGGTGTAGTAGCAAATGTTGCTGATCGAGTAGCTGTTATGTATGGTGGGAAAATCATCGAAGTAGGGACTTCAGAAGAAATTTTTTATAATCCGCAACATCCTTATACTTGGGGCTTACTTGGCTCAATGCCGACGTTGGAAAGCGCAAGTAAGCAACTTTATGCAATTCCTGGTTCGCCTCCAGATTTGTTGAATCCACCAAAAGGGGACGCCTTTTATCCACGTAATGAATATGCTTTGCAAATTGATGCAGAGCAAGAACCACCATTTTTTGAATTATCTGCAACACACAAAGCGGCAACCTGGTTGTTAGCACCACAAGCACCAAAAGTTCTGCCACCAGAAGAAATTCAACGCCGTTGGGCAATTTTTAAAGAAAAACAAGGGAGCCAAGGGGGAATAGTGGATGAAAAACAAGCTACTCGAGGTTAAAGGTCTAAAACAATATTTCAACATTGGCAAAAAAAATGAAGTGCACGCGGTGAACGATATCAGTTTCCATATTTATGAAGGAGAAACGTTTGGGTTAGTTGGTGAATCTGGGAGTGGAAAGTCGACGACTGGTCGGACGGTCATTCGTTTAAATGAACCAACTGGTGGTGAGATTTTATTTGATGGACAAGATATAACAAAAATCAAAGGAAAAAAAGAAATGACGAAATTTCGTCATGAAGTCCAAATGATTTTTCAAGATCCTTACGCATCCTTAAATCCGAGAATGAAAGTTCGTGATATTATTGCTGAAGGCATTGATGTGAACGGCTTAGCAAAATCACCGCAGGAGCGTGCGCAAAAAGTTGATGAATTGCTAAAAACAGTTGGGTTAAATCCCAGTCACGGAACACGTTATCCTCATGAATTCTCAGGTGGACAACGTCAACGGATTGGCATTGCTCGAGCGTTAGCAGTTAATCCACGGTTTGTTATTTGTGACGAGCCTATTTCTGCGTTAGATGTGTCAATTCAGGCTCAGGTAGTGAATTTATTACAAGACTTACAAGAAGAGCAAAATTTAACTTACTTGTTTATTGCCCATGACTTATCGATGGTGAAACACATTAGTGATCGCATTGGTGTCATGCATAATGGCTTATTGTTGGAAATGGGGACAAGTGATGAAATTTATAACTTTGGTGTTCATCCTTATACAGAAAGTTTGTTATCTGCTATTCCGTTACCAGATCCAGATCATGAGAGACAACGTCGTCGAATCAAATATCAGCCAGAGCCAGAGGATAATCAAGTACGTACATTAAAAGAAATTGCCCCAGAACATTTTGTGTACGCAACAGAACAAGAAGTTGCTTATTACGCGAAAAAATTGCAACGAAAAAAAGAAAACTTACTCGTAACAAACTAGGGGGTAAGTGCTGATGCTCAAAGCCTTTAAATTCCGGATGTATCCCACCGATGAACAAAAAAAGTGGTTGATTCAAAATTTTGGTTGTGTTCGTTTCACTTATAATCACTTACTACTTTCACGACAAGAAACCTATAAGCAATTAGGTGTGATTGATTATTCGTTGACACCAGCTACCTTGAAAAAGCGTTATGCGTTTTTAAAGGAGGCAGATAGTTTGGCATTAGCCAATGCTCAGTTGAATTTGGATCGTGCGTTTCGCAATTATTTTAAAGGACGAGCGAGCTTTCCAAAATTGAAAAGTAAGAAGAGTATGTGGCAGTCTTATACCACAAATAACCAAGGACACACCATTTATTTAGAAGGAAATCAATTGAAATTACCAAAACAAAAAAAGTTGTTCAACGTGCATGTCCACCGACCAATCGAAGGTACGATTCGTTCAGCTACGATTTCTTCACGATATAATGAAGAGTTTTACGTTTCCTTTTTATGTGAAGTTCCGCTGAATAAAAGACAGAAAACCAATGAATGGGTGGGAATCGCGTATTGCCCCAAAGGATTAGTCGAAACTTCGCAGAAAATCGAGGTTGTTACACCTAAACTTTTGGTGACAAATCAAAAAATCGCTGTAGCAGAAAGAAAATTGAGTATTCGAGCAAAAGCAGCTCAACAACGAAAAAAAGCTTTAGAACGAGCAAAAAATTATCAAAAACAAAAAAGAAAAGTACTGAATCTGTATCAAAAACAAAAATATCAACGGGAAGATTACTTAGAACAACTTTCTGCTGTTCTGGTGAATAAATTTGATTATTTGTTTATTGAATCATTGCCAGATGAGAATCTTGCTTCTGATTTTTCAGTGCAAGATTGGCACAAACTGTTGACCAAATTGAGGTATAAAGCAGAATGGTATCAGAAAACCTTTCTCTTGATTAATACACAGGATATCCACAGTCATTCTGCGCAAGAAAAGAGTAGACTGTTGGAACGAATTGGAAAACAATTACTTTTTGATGTCTAAACTGGTAGGAGCGCCAGAGTTCGCCTTGTTAATAAAAAGTTTTTAAACTTTTGTTTCTAGGAATTTTCTTTTCGCCTAAAGGAAAAGCTCACTAATTATGAGAAACCAAAAACCAAGGACTGTAACTTAAATCAGTAATGATTTTTGTTACAGTCCTTGGTTTTTATAAATTAATCTTCTATTTTTGGATGATGTTCGGGCTTTAATTGATAGATTTTTGATGGACGACCGATTCCAACAGGGCGTTCACCAATTTCGTCAAAATATTGCAACATTGCTTTTTTAAAATTTGAGTGGTCAATGGATTTAAAATCAATTCCCAAAAATTTAGCAAACACTTTGCGAGCTTCAGTAATTGTAAAATCTTTACCTAATACTTGGAGGACTTGTGGTTCATGTTCCATTTTATTAACGATGCGGTTAAAGGCTTTTAACACGATAAAACTATGGTCAAATGCCAACTTATCTTTTCCAGTTGATTGGCCAGTTGTTAAATCAAGCGCGATTGAGACATCGCCACTGGTCAAGTGGATTTGATTCATTTGTCGTTCTAAAGTGAACCAGCGGACTTCTTTGGCATCATCTCCTGCAATCAAAGGTTCTTCACCAATAAAGGCAAGATAACTGACAGTTACGACCCAGCCACGTGGATCACGGTCGGGCGTGCTAAATGTGTGAAGTTGTTCAATGTTTTCTTTAGAAATAATGACTCCCGTTTCTTCTTGTGTTTCGCGTAAGACACTTTCGCCAGTTGACTCATCTCGTTGGACAAAGCCACCAGGTAATGCCCAAGAGTTTCGATAAGGATGTCCTTTTCTTTGAATCAAAAGAATTTTCAACTGATCTTCTTCTTTGTTGTAACACATCAAAACGATGTCGACAGTCAAAGAAGGCTTGTCGTATTCAGGACGTTCTTGTGCTTGATACCAAGTTAAAAAATCTTCTTCACTGGCTTCTTGTTCATAATATAATTTTTCTTCTTCTTTAGAAGTAAATTCTTTCATTCTGACACCTCCACTGCCGATAAAAGTACAATTTACTTTATTGTAGCAGACTCTCGGAAAAAACCAAGGATTTCCCGAAAAATTTCATGGTTATCAAAGATGGAAGAGGAAGGGGAAAACTAAGTTGACCAAAAAGAACAGTAAATAAAAAGGCAAAAATTTCATTTTTTCTTCGCGAAGAGCAAGAAATCCGCAAATGATAATAAATAAATCTAATGCGATACGGAAAAGATTGGATACAAGAAGGAAACTGCTCAAGTTGCCGTTTAAATTAAAGTAACCATACATCCTTATATAAAAATAACTAAAAATTAAATGAACAATTGTCAGTACTGCGATACTGATCATAAAAATCGTGTGTTTTTTCTGCATAATCATTCCTACCTTTGTTCGTTGGTTTTTCAGTTTCTATTATACATGATTCATTTTTAGAAAAATAGCGAGGAAAAATTTTCCAAAAAACGTAACTGAATAAACGCATAAAGTGTCTTAATGTTTCCCCTTTTTTCCAGATGGGAAGACAAGCATTGCTGTCGAATTCCCTTTTCAAAAATTCGCTAACATTAAGATTATTTTGTGGTATACTAGCAAGGAAACGAATTCGCATCATGCGATAAAGGAGGAGGAGCCCCGTGGCAGAAAAGGAAACTTTTTATATTACTACGCCAATCTATTATCCAAGTGGCAAACTGCACATTGGTAACTCGTACACAACGATTGCTTGTGATGCTGTTGCACGTTACAAACGGTTGATGGGCTTTGATGTGTTTTATCTTACTGGGGTGGATGAGCACGGTCAAAAAATCGAAACAAAAGCAGCTGAACTAGGTGTTGAACCACAAGAGTATGTGGATAAAATGGCTGCAGACGTGAAAAAATTATGGAAAACACTTGATATCAGTTACGATAAATTTATTCGAACAACGGATGATTATCACAAAGCAGCTGTTCAAAAAATATTTGATCGTTTACTAGAACAAGGTGATATTTATTTAGGGGAATACGAAGGATGGTATTCAGTTTCTGATGAAGAATTCTTTACAGAAACCCAACTTGCTGAAGTTTACAAAGATGATGAAGGTAACGTGATTGGTGGGAAAGCACCAAGTGGACACGAAGTGGAATTAGTCAAAGAAGAATCTTATTTCTTCCGCATGAGTAAGTACGCAGATCGTTTGCTTGAGTATTACGAAGCACATCCTGAATTTATCCAACCTGAATCACGTAAAAAAGAAATGATCAACAATTTTATCAAACCTGGCTTAGAAGACTTAGCTGTTTCAAGAACGACATTTAGCTGGGGCATCCCAGTGACACGTGACCCAAAACACGTTGTATACGTTTGGATCGATGCATTGTCAAACTATATTACAGCGTTAGGCTATGGTTCAGATGATGACAGCTTGTTTGAGAAATACTGGCCTGCAGACGTTCACATGGTTGGAAAAGAAATCGTTCGTTTCCACACAATTTATTGGCCAATTATGTTAATGGCACTAGATTTGCCATTGCCTAAAAAAGTTTTTGGACATGGCTGGTTATTGATGAAAGATGGTAAAATGTCTAAATCAAAAGGAAATGTTGTTTATCCTGAAATGCTAGTTGAACGTTATGGCTTAGATGCATTACGTTATTACTTATTACGTGCAGTTCCTTTTGGGTCTGATGGTGTCTTCACACCAGAAGATTTTGTTTCTCGCGTAAACTACGATTTAGCGAATGACTTAGGGAATCTATTGAACCGTACTGTTGCGATGATCAACAAATATTGTGATGGAATTGTTCCTGATTATGCTTCACTAGTGACACCTTTTGATAGCGAGTTGTCAACGACTGCTGCAAACGTAGTTGGACGTTACCATGATGCTATGGAAAAAATGGAATTTAACACGGCTTTAGCTGAAATCTGGGTATTGATTTCTCGCGCGAATAAATACATCGATGAAACAGAGCCTTGGGTATTAGCAAAAGATGAAGAAAAGAAAAATGAATTGGATAGCGTAATGGTTCATTTGGCTGAAACCTTACGAATTGCCGCTATTTTGTTGCAACCAATCATGACTGAAACACCAGTCAAAATCTTTAAACAATTAGGATTAGATGCTGAATCAATGAACTTGGAAGGGTTACACTTTGGTGAGTTTCCTTCTGGAACAAAAGTTGTTACTAAAGGCACACCGATTTTCCCACGTTTAGATATGGATGAAGAAGTTGCTTATATCCAAATGAAAATGTCTGAAGGTACACAAAGTACAGAGGATACAGTGAAGTGGGACCCAGAAGAAACAGAATTTGTTTCTTCAAAAGAAAAACAAATCAAATTTGATGTATTCGATAAAGTTGAATTGAAAGTTGCTGAAGTAATCAACTGTCAAAAAGTGGAAGGTGCAGATAAGTTATTGCAATTCCGTTTAGCTGCAGGGGATAATCAGGACCGTCAAATTTTATCTGGAATCGCAGAATATTATCCTGATCCAAGTGAGTTAATCGGCAAAAAACTTGTGATCGTGGCGAACTTAAAACCACGTAAGATGCGTGGTCAAATCAGCCAAGGAATGATTCTCTCAGCAGAAGCACCTGATGGCTCATTGCAAGTAGTTGAAGCGCCAAAAGGAATGCCAAATGGTTCAGAAATCGCATAAATAAAAAAGGAATCCAATCCTCATGGTTGGATTCCTTTTTATATACACAGAGAACACCTGATGTCATTTTATTGAAGGATATCTTTTCAATCGCTTTTTCAAGCGAGTTGGCAATAGGGCGCTTACAACAGCGAAAGGAATCGCAAAGATATACCAAGAAATCGTTCGCCCGATACCATATCGTTGATAGAGGTTCATTAACATCAAGTGAAGTAAGCTTAATCCAACAATCAATGAGCCAGCGAGAAACCATTGATTGTCCCATTTGAAATAACGTAAACTCATGACTAAAACCGGATAAAGGTAAAAGTAGATTCCAACGAAAGTGATGCGCCAATTTTTAGTAAAGGTCCCAATATTGAGCAAAAAGAAAATTGCGGATAAAGCAATTCCTAATGGTGGAAAAAGACCGACTAGAAAGGAATAGGCGATGCTCCAGAGAATCAAGCCTGGACCTTTGAATAACGCGACTAAAATCACTAGACCCGTGATAAGAAGGAGTTGTTGACTAAACGAAGCAATAGTCAAAAGACCAAAAAGAATCAACGTAGCCCAGTGCCAACGTGATTGTTGCTGTTCTTTTCGTGTAATCGAAAAATGATCTGTGAGAAAATTTGCCAATTTTGGATGTGAATGCTGAAAGTCCAAAAGCAAGCCCCCCTTTAAATAGAAACTAGCTAAATTGTAATCAAAAATAAAAGAAAAATCATCCGACTTAAGGGGGATTTTTTTGAAAACCCTTTATTGTATTTGTGCGTAGCCAAGGGGAAAAAACTCGGTTATACTAGCAATTATATTAATAAAATAGGAAAGAGGATGAGGAATGGGAAATAAATTAAAACGTGAAATTAATTTGTTTGGTGCATTAGCAACGGTTATGGGAACTGTTATTGGGGCAGGAGTTTTCTTCAAGACTGCTTCAGTAACTGCCAGCACACAATCATCGAGTTTGACACTTTTTGTATGGTTATTGGGCGGCTTTTTGACCATTTGTGCAGGGTTGACTGTTGCAGAATTAGCCACAGCGATTCCAGAAACAGGCGGAGCAGTCAAATACATAGAGGCTGCGTATGGAAAATTACCAAGCTTCTTACTAGGCTGGGCGCAAAGTCTGATTTATTTTCCAGCGAACATTGCAGCTCTTTCAATTATTTTTGCTACACAGTTGACAAATCTCTTTCAGCTATCCACTGATTATCTGATATTGATTGCAGCTGTAACTGCTTTGTCAGTGACGGGATTGAATTTATTGGGGACTAAAGTTGGTGCGACTGTCCAGTCTGCTACTCTTATTATTAAATTGATCCCGATTGCAGTTATTGTGGTTTGGGGATTAATGGTTCCCGGATCCGGTACGGTTCAGCTTTTTCCAATTGAAGCAGGAAAAGATGTTTCTTTTATGGAAGGATTGAGTAGTGCGCTGTTGGCTACTTTGTTCGCGTATGATGGTTGGTTAGGTGTCGGAGCAATCGCTGGTGAGATGAAAAAGCCAGAAAAAGATTTGCCTAAAGCAATTATTTTAGGATTAAGTTTTGTAACAGTGGTTTACTTGTTGATTAATTTTGTTTTCTTGAAGACTTTACCCATCGAAGGAATTGCCGGTAACTTGAACGCAGCATCAGATGCTTCAGCAGTGATTTTTGGTTCATTTGGAGGAAAGTTAGTTACGATTGGTATTCTGATTTCTGTTTATGGCGCGCTGAATGGGTATACGTTGACTGGAATTCGTGTTCCTTACGCGATGGCATTGGAAAATGAATTACCATTTAGTAATCAGTTAACAAAATTATCGAAGAAATTCACAGTTCCTTACGTGCCAGCAATGTTTCAGTTAGTGATTGCTTGTATCATGATGACGATGGGCTCATTTGATTTTTTGACAGATATGCTGATTTTCGTCATGTGGTTGTTTAGTTTATTAATATTTATCGCTGTTTTCGTTTTACGAAAGAAAGCGCCGGAGATGAATCGCCCATACAAAGTACCACTTTATCCGGTGATCCCACTAATTGCGATTATTGGTGCGATTTTTATTTTAGGAATGACGATCTTAACGCAAACAGCACTAGCGATGATTGGAATCGGTGTAACGCTATTAGGGATTCCAGTTTATTTCTATAAAAATAAAAAATAAGTATGAGAGGTTGAGCTAAGTCTCAATCTCTTTTTCATTTGTTTAATGGATGATTAAATCTAAAGCAGGGTTCTTTTGACATTCGCTTTTTTCGCATCTTTTTTTGTGATCCAAAGCGTTGAAACGGAATGGTGTTTGGCAGGTAGTTACCTGAAAAAACAAAAAAGTATGAGTTTTAGAAAGAATTTTTATTTGCTAGAATGAAAAAATTGGAAGTGGCGAAGCTCTTATCATCTTTTTTTTCATCTGACTTCTGTCTTAACCGTTTATGTGCTAAAGTAGGAAAGAAAAGGAGCGATTTGAATGATATTTGATTCTCATACTCACTTAAATGCGGAACAATTTAATGAAGATATTCCCGAAACGATTGAGCGTGCTAAAGAGTTGGGCGTAACAAAAATGGCTGTAGTTGGTTTTGATCAACCAACGATTGAAAAATCTTTACAGCTTAGTCAAGACTACGAAACTATTTATAGCATTATTGGTTGGCACCCAACTGAGGCTGGCAGTTATATGAAAGAAGTTGAACAACAATTACAAGAACGATTGACGTTACCTAAAGTTGTGGCATTAGGAGAAATTGGTTTGGATTATTATTGGATGGAAGATCCAAAGGAAGTTCAAGCAAAAATTTTTCGTCGTCAAATTGCGATTGCAAAAGAAATGAATTTACCGATTAGTATCCATACGCGTGATGCAATAGAAGACACGTACCAGATTTTAAAAGAAGAAAAAGTTCATGATATTGGTGGGATCATGCATAGTTTTAGTGGAGATTACGAATGGGCGCAGCGTTTTCTTGATCTTGGTATGCATATTTCCTTTAGTGGTGTTGTGACATTCAAAAAAGCGTTAGATGTCCAAGAAGCTGCAATGAATGTCCCTTTAGATCGTATGTTGGTAGAAACGGATGCACCTTATCTTGCACCAGTCCCTTATCGTGGTAAACGAAATGAACCAGGGTATACTCGTTATACGGTCGAAAAAATTGCGGAACTTCGTCAAGTACCTTTTGAAGAAATTGCAACACAAACATGGCATAATGCACATCGTTTATTTGGGATTTCAGAAAATGAGTAAATTGACTATTGAAGAAATTGTAGTCGTTGAGGGAAAAGACGATACGAGACGATTACAAGAAGTCGTGAATGTAGATACGATTGAAACAATTGGTTCCGCAATCAATGAAGCTATTTTGAGGCAGATCGAACACGCACAAGAAACAAGAGGGGTGATTGTTTTTACGGACCCAGATTTTTCAGGCGAAAAAATCCGTAAAACAATTATGGAGGTCGTGCCCCAAGCAAAACACGCCTTTTTGCCTCGGAAGCAAGCTCGACCAAAGAAAAAGGGGAGCTTAGGTGTTGAACACGCAAGCAATGAAGCAATTCTCGAGGCATTGAAGAAAGTTGTGACACCTAGCGAGGAAGAGTTTAACGAAATCCCTAGACAGATGCTTTTGGATTATGGTTTAATAGCGGGAGCACAGGCCAAAGAAAAAAGAGAACGACTTGGAGATGAGCTAAGAATTGGCTATACCAATGGCAAACAATTAGCGAAGCGTTTGAAAATGTTTCGCATTACCCCAGAAGAATTAACACAAGCAATGAAAAAAGTGGAGGCAAAACATGACTGAATATCGTGAGATCGCAACACCCTCTCGAACAAAAGAAATCTTGAAAGAACATGGATTTCAATTTAAAAAAAGTTTAGGACAAAATTTTTTAACAGAACCTAACATTCTACGAAAAATTGTCGAAACAGCTGAAATCAACCATGAAACAAATGTAATTGAAGTAGGGCCAGGAATTGGCGCGTTGACTGAACAATTAGCCATAAATGGAAATCAAGTCGTTGCATTTGAAATCGATGATCGTTTGATTCCAGTATTAGCAGATACACTTCGCCGTTATCCAAATGTCAAGGTTGTTCACCAAGACATTTTAAAAACGGACTTGGCTGCTGCTGTTGCTGAATATTTTGCAGAAGAGCTACCATTAAAAGTGGTCGCAAATCTTCCTTATTACATTACAACGCCAATCATGATGCATTTTCTTGAATCAGACGTACGTGTGGATGAAATGGTTGTGATGATGCAAAAAGAAGTTGCTGATCGAATTTCTGCAAAGCCAGGTACGAAAGCTTATGGCTCACTTTCAATTGCTGTGCAATATCATATGGATGCGTCTTTGGCATTTATCGTGCCTAAAACCGTTTTTGTACCACAACCAAACGTTGATTCAGCGATTTTAAAATTGACACGCAGAGACAAACCAGCTGTTGAAGTTACAGATGAAAAAGAATTTTTCCGTTTAACGAAAGCTTCATTCCAATTGCGTCGCAAAACATTATGGAACAATTTGCAACATGCATATGGAAAAGATGAAGCAACGAAAGCATGGTTGACTCAAAGTTTAGCTGACGCAGGAATTGATCCGAAACGTCGTGGTGAAACACTGTCATTAGAAGAATTCGCTGCATTAAGCAATGCAATGATGGCGAATAAACAAGGGTAAGAAGATTTAGATAATTGAAAAATGGTTTATCACAGAAAAGCGGAGCCTAGTGCTTACGTTTTTCTGTGATTTTTTTATTAGTTAGGAAAAAATTTTTGAAAAAATGCGTATCTATAGTAGAAGTAGGATGAAATAAAAAGGAACGCAACTAACAAGTCATTTTCTAAATCAGTTTTTGAGTGACGAAAGAATGATTTAGAAGTATTTAGAAAAGCGATTGTTTTTCTTGAAAAAAAGGATGGCTTATCTGCTCGAGTAGACAAGTCATGTGCTGAAAGGCACAACAAATTTAAAAAGCATTGGTGTGTTCCAACTAAGTTCGTGGAAAAATAGAAACTTGACGAAGAACAGTCGAATACTCCTTTAAGTGTCTTGACAGTTAAAGAGAATATCAGTACAATAAACAACATCAATGTGTCAAGACACATAAGGAGAGTAAAAATGAAAAATAATTCTGTTCGTCACTTAACTATTTCCGCATTGCTGATTGGGATGGGGATCATCATTCCTTTAGTTATGCCAAAAATCATGATTCCGCCAGCATCTTTTACCTTAGCGTCGCATGTGCCATTATTCTTAGCAATGTTTTTTTCACCAGGGGTAGCTGTTGCTGTCGCATTAGGAACAACATTTGGGTTCTTTTTATCGACACCAGTCATTATTGCCTTAAGAGCATTATCACACATTATTTTTGCAGTGGTTGGTGCTTGGTATTTGCAAAAGAAACCCGGGATCGTCTTGAAGGACGGGAAATTTACGCTAGCAAACTGGAAATTTCAAGGATTTAATTTTTTCATTGGGGTGATCCATTCGATTGCAGAAATGTTGGTTGTGAGTGCTTTTTATTTTATGGGAAATATGCCTGATACGTATTATTCGGAAGGCTATTTCTATACAGTATTTATTTTGATGGGAATTGGTGGATTGATTCACAGTTTAGTTGACTATAATATTGCTTACTTTGTTGCAGGTACGTTAAGCAAATACTTTGATATTCCTGTATTTACTGCGGCAAAAGAACAAGCGAGGAACATGGATAAGCTTGGCTAAAAATAATTGGATTAAAAAATGGCTTAGATCCACTTCCTGTTGAACATTTTTGATACCATTAGTAAAAATAGGTGACTTAATACAGATGCTGTTTTAAGTTACCTATCTTTTTTTTACCTATCTGGCTAGTAAGTAAAAATCGTCGCAAAATCAGTTGGAGTTATTTCCAGAATGTTTTTTTTTAGAGCTAAATGCGTTTATCTCAAGCACCTTTATCTTTATGTAACCTACCAAGTCCCCAGTTATGTCAAAAAAAGAACTGCACCGTTGATTTCGGTACAGCTCTTAAAAAGGGGGCATCAATTAAAATTAAGGTAAAGTGATCACATTTTCTGTTTCTTTATCGAAAAAATGTCCTTTATTGATATTGAAAGCAAGATCAATCATCTCACCTGGTTTGTGGAAGTCACGTGCATCGACTTTTGAAATAAATTCAGTTGAGCCAGTTTTTGTGTAAAGCATTGTTTCTGCACCTAATAATTCTGAAACCACAACTTCAGAATGAACAACTGCTTCTGGTGAAGCATCTAAAGCAATTTGTTCGCTGTGAATGTCTTCAGGACGAATACCAAAGATGACTTCTTTGCCATTATAGCCTTTTTCCACTAAGATTTTATTTTTTCCTTCTGGAATACGAAGTCTTAGACCATGACCGTCAGTAATCACGCCGTCATTTAGCGTTACACTGAAGAAATTCATTGCAGGTGAGCCAATAAATCCAGCAACAAAAACATTCACTGGTGTGTCATAAACCTCTTTTGGTGAACCAATTTGTTGAATAAATCCGTCCTTCATAATAACGATTCGATCTGCCATTGTCATAGCCTCTGTTTGGTCATGGGTCACGTAGATGGTTGTTGTTTCCAAACGTTGGTGTAATTTAGCAATTTCTGCACGCATCGCTACACGCAATTTAGCATCTAAGTTTGATAAAGGTTCATCCATCAAGAAGACTTTTGCATCACGAACGATTGCACGACCTAAAGCCACACGTTGACGTTGTCCACCAGATAATGCAGCTGGTTTACGAGTTAGATATTCAGTTAGACCTAAAATTTCTGCCGCATTTTCAACTCGATTTTTGATTTCAGCTTTATCGTATTTTCTTAATTTCAAACCAAATGCCATATTATCAAAAACAGTCATATGAGGATAAAGTGCGTAGTTTTGGAAAACCATTGCGATATCACGATCTTTTGGAGCAACATCATTCATGACTTTTTCGCCAATTTTTAATTCACCTTCAGTAATGTCTTCCAAACCAGCAATCATACGTAAAGTAGTTGATTTCCCACATCCAGATGGTCCAACAAAAACAATAAATTCACGATCTTGGATATTTAAATTAAAATCAGTAACTGAATAATTTTCTGCATTATCGTATTTTTTATAAACATGTGTCAACGCCATTTCTACCATAGTAAATTCCACACTTTCTATAAGTTTTATTTGACTAAAGTATAAATGAAAGCGCTAACCTTATACAATGGCAGAATGAACAAGAATTTGTCTGTTTTTTGGTCAGAGTGACAAAGAAAATCAAAAAAATGGTAACAAAAAATTTAAACGTTTTCCTAAGTTTGTTACACTAAAGAAAAGAAGGGAAGTGTGACTGATGAAAATTGCTTTGATTGCACATGATCGAAAGAAACCATTAATGATTAAATTAGCGACAGCTTATCAAATGATTTTAGCAAAACACGAGCTTTATGCTACTGGGACGACCGGTTTACGAATTCAAGAGGCAACTAATTTACCAGTTCATCGTTTTAAATCAGGTCCGTTGGGAGGCGACCAACAAATTGGGGCAATGATTTCCGAAGATGAAATTGATTTAGTCATTTTCTTGCGTGATCCGCTTGCAGCACAGCCACATGAGCCAGATGTAACAGCATTGATTCGTTTATCAGATGTGTACGAAATTCCTTTGGCAACCAATATTGGCACAGCTGAAGTTTTATTGCGGGGGTTAGCAGCGGGGTATTTAGATTTTCGGACGGTCGTTCATGAAATGGAAAAAGAAGCGATTTCAACAGAACATGAATGAATTTTCGGTATTTTATCCAATAATGTGAATAAATACTAATATAATTTATTGAATAGCGAACATAAAAGAAAAAAAGCATAGTAATATTCAGTTTTCCTATTTGCTAGTCGTTGGTAATTATGTTATATTTTGTGAGGGAATTGTTTCCCAAAATAAAATCAGAGTAGGAAATAAAGCGTTAAGTGCTAGGAGGATGGGATGTTGCCACCTGGACGAAGGACAAGGTAACTTGTTCGCGGTTTTATTTTCGCATTCGCTGCATATTATTGTGTAGCAGCTCTTAAAGGAGATGCTAAAAATGAAAAAAAATCGATTAGACGCACGGATGATTGCGATCATGGGGCTATTGATTGCCTTAATGGTTACTTTATCACGACTAATATCTATCGAAACACCTTTTATCAAAATCAGTGTAACATTTATTCCACAGGTCATCATGGGGATTTTATTTGGTCCTTTTTGGTCTGGTATAGGAGCTGTGTTAGCTGACCTTGTTGGAATGGCATTATTCTCAAAATCAGCTTTCTTTATTGGATTTACTTTGAATGCTTTCATCGAAGGGGCGATTTATGGTTTCTTTTTCTATCGAAAGGAAATCACTTGGAAGAATGCTATCTTAGCAACGCTGAGTGTCACGTTGATTATCAATTTGATTTTGACACCGCTTTGGCTAGCTTTGATGTATCACGTTCCTTTATTCAGTTGGGTCGTTTGGGCACCAAGATTATTGAAAACAGTCATTTGGATCCCACTTCAATCAATTGCAATTTACTATGTTGGACGGAGTATCCCTTATAAAAAGATTTTACAAAGTCTAACAGTTCGTACGAAATAAAAATAAAAAACAGGCAATCTTCCCATCCCAGAAGATTGCCTGTTTTTTATTGATGTGTAAATTGTGCTTGATAAAGCTGATTGTAATAGCCTGCTTTTTTCACTAATTCATCATGCGTTCCCATTTCGACGATGTGTCCTTGATCCATGACTAAAATCTGATCAGCATTTTTAATGGTAGAAAGCCGATGTGCAATCACAAAACTAGTTTTACCTTCCATCATTGTCAAGAATGCTTGTTGAATCTTCTTTTCAGTTAGTGTATCAACAGAACTAGTTGCCTCGTCTAAGATCAACATAGGTGGATTACTGATCATTGTTCGTGCAATAGTCAATAGTTGTCGCTGACCATCAGAAATTTTTAGTCCTTGACCGCCAATTTTGGTGGAAAGCTTTTCAGGTAACCGCTCGACAAATTCATACATATAGGCAGCTTTTAACGCTTCGTTGATTTCTTCATCACTAGCATTTGGATTGCCGTAGCGTAGGTTTGCCCGTAAGGAACTATCAAATAACCAAGTGTCTTGTAAAACCATCCCAAAGCTTTTACGCAAAGTCGTTCGCTTGATATCACGAATATCGTGACCATCAATCAGGATTTTTCCACTATTCGTATCATAAAAACGCATTAAAAGATTGACTAGTGTCGATTTTCCAGCTCCTGTTTTTCCAACAATCGCAATTGTTTGCCCGGGTTTTGCTCTAAAATTGAAGTCTTCAATCAAACGTTGATCTGGGTCATATGAAAAGGAAACGTGTTCGAAAACGACTTCTCCTTTGATCGTTTGGGGATCTAAAGCAAATGCATCAGAGGCATCAGGTGTCTCTTCTGGTTGATCGATCAACTCAAACGCTCGATCTAATCCAGCAAAGGCAGTTTGAATTTGCGTAGTGATACCAGATAATTCGATAAAAGGTTTTGAGAATTGACTCGAATAGATAGTGAAACTTGAGATAACACCAACGGTAATTGCTGAACCGCTTCGTAAAGCGAGTAATCCGCCAACTAAACCAATTGAGAGATAAGCTAAATGATCAACAAATCGCGAAGAAGGATTTGTCAAAGAAGAAGAAAATTGAGCACGTTGTCCTTTGACGTAAAGTTCCTGATTCAATGTTTCAAATGCCTGTTGACTAGCTGACTCTTGTTGAAAAGCTTTCACGATTTTTTGATTGCCAATCCGTTCAGTAACAAATCCAGAAATATCCCCAATAATTTTTTGCTGTTGATTAAAGTCGTTTTGAGAAGAACGTGCAACCAGAAAGCTGACTAAAAAGATAATTGGGGTGGCACACAAGACGACAACAGTTAACAACGGACTCAAATGAATCATAAAGATAAAAGATAAAACAATGATTGCAACACCAGAAAATAATTGATTGAACGCTGCTGCAATGGCAATCGAAATATTATCCATATCATTGGTAAAACGGCTGACGATATTTCCATGAGCAGTCTGGTCATAATAACGAAGAGGCAAACGGTTCAATCGTTCAAAAGCATCTTTTCTTAGCGCCGCTACGGAGAGATAAGCAAGGCGATTACTTAAGACTTGGATCAACCACTGACTAAGGACATTAACAAGTACTACGCTACCAAAGAGTAACAATAAGTGAAAGAGTTCTTGAAACTGAACGCGGCCGATACCAATCATCAAATCAATACTTTGACCAATTTGTAACGTCATGACTACTGTCGCAATCCCATTCAATAAACCAAAGAAAATTGCTAAAGCAATTTCTTTAGGATAAGCCATCAAGTAGGGGATAAATCGCTTGAATAACTGCATTGAGAATTTTTTTTGTTTCATTTTATTCCTCCTCCTGTGATGCCACGATTTCTTGGTACTCTTTTGATGTGCGTAATAGTTCATCATTTGTTCCCTGAGCAACAATCTGTCCTTGATCCATGACTAAAATAGTTTCTGCTTCTTGAATCGAACGAACTCGTTGAGAAATAATCAATACGGTACAATCAAGAGAAGTCTTCAATGCTTTGCGTAAATTCAAATCTGTTTGATAGTCAAGTGCGCTTAATGAATCATCAAGAATCAGTAAGGATGGTTTCGCAATCAAGGCGCGTGCGATAGTCAGTCTTTGTTTTTGCCCACCAGAAAAGTTTTTTCCATTTTCCATCACTCTGGTATCCAGACCATCAGGAAGTTGACGAACAAACTCATCAGCTTGTGCAATTGCTAAAGCTTCCCAGCATTCCTCATCTGTGGCGTTTGCTTTGCCCCAATGTAAGTTGTCGCGGATAGAGCCAGTGAAGAGCACAGCTGTTTGAGGAACCATAGCAATTTGCTCTCGTAATTTTTCCGTTTCCCACTGTCGGACATCTAATTCGTCAACGAGCACTTCGCCACTACTGACATCATAAAAGCGAGGAATTAGTTGAGTCAGAGTGGTTTTACCACTACCAGTGGGTCCAATGACTCCAACGACAGTATTTTTCTTCATTTGAAAATTGATATTTTCTAAAGACAAACCAGAAGCTGGTGTATAGCGGAAATCTACATGTTTGAATTCAACGATTATCTTACTATCAAGTTCAGGCGTACTTGCATCTGATGCTTCTTGAATCGAATTTTCCATGGCTAAGACTTCTTTGACGCGTTTTCCTGAAGCTTCAGCTCGGGTAAAAATCACGACTAAGTTAGAAACAACGATCAAAGCTAACAACATTTGGTTCATATAGTTGATCAACGCTAAAACTTGTCCTTGTTGTAGTCCACCAATATTGACTTTGATGCCGCCAACTGTCAATAGACAAATAATTCCTATATTCATAATCAAAGTGGTGGCAGGGGTCAAAAGTGCGGAAATATTGGAAACCAGTAAATAATTCTTGGCTAGATCATCGGTACTCTCGTCAAAACTTTTGACTTCCGTTTTTGTTCGACCAAAGGCCCGAATCACGCGAACACCACTCAGATTTTGACTAACGATTTCGTTTAAATAATCTAATTTTTCTTGAACTTTTTGGTAAAGAGGAATTGTCTTTTTAATAATAAAATACAAGATAACCGCAAAAATAGGTAAAAAAAGTAAGAAGAACAAACCAATTTGCCAATCAATGATAAAGGCCATCACGACAGAACCGATGCTTAAAAATGGTGCACGGATCAATAATCGGATAACCATTGCCAACGCTAATTGCAATTGATTGATATCGTTGGTCATTCGAGTAATCAAGGTGTCTGTTCCAAAATGATTTAGCTCACTGTGAGAAAGTGTATTGATTTTTTTCATGAGTTGATTACGCAATTCTGTACCAAAACCTTGCGAAGCGATCGAAGAATAGTATTGACAAATGATGGCACAAATCAGTCCGATAATTGACATGACAACCATCCAAACGCCCATTTGAATGACCACACCTGTATCATTTTTTTTAAGTCCGTTATCAATCAACGAAGCCATCAATAAGGGAAGAACTAATTCAAAAACTGCTTCAAGAAATTTGAAAAAGGGTCCTAAAATGATTTGCTTACGATAGTCTTTTGCATAACGCAATAATTGAATCATATGATTCCTCCTGAGTAGTAAAATTTTTTCTATATTTATAGTAGAAGAAAAGTGATAAGTACATTACACATTGTAGCTTATGAAATTTGGAATGAAAAGCCAGCAAGCTCTTTCATTAGAGTTTCTTTTCATTTTTTCAGCTTATTGATACAATGAAAAGAAAAAAGGAGGTACTTATGAACGAGTTTATTCGTGTAGTATTGCTATTTTTTATTTACTCATTTGTCGGTTGGTTATGGGAAACCATTTATTGTTCCATTAAGGCCAAGCATTTCGTCTATCGAGGATTTTTGGTTGGGCCAATTACGCCAATCTATGGATTTGGAATTTTGGGCGTCTTGTATTTTATTGAGCCCTTCCAATCGAACCTTATTTTATTGTATGTTTTATCAACAGTTCTGGTCACGATTTTGGAGTACTTGACGAGCTTTGGCTTGGAAAAATTGTTTCATGCTACTTGGTGGGATTATCATGATGTTCCGTTGAATATCAATGGGAGAGTTGCTGTACCGGTCTCACTTTTTTGGGGCGTTGGCTGTGTCTTGATCGTGAAAGTAATCCATCCACATATTTTAGTTTTAGAACAATTGTTGGCGGAACACTTTGGTTTTTATTTACCAGTTATCTTGATTGGGGTAACCATGATGGATCTTGGTTACACATTGGCAAACTTGCAAAGTTTCCAAAAAGCAGTCACAGATTTGCAAAAAGCAATCAATGAACAAAAAGCAAACTTGCAAGAAGCCTTTGAAAAAACCAAAGACGAATGGGAAGAACGTCAAAAAACTTCAGGTACAGTTTTCGGTAAGGGTATTATCTCAAAACCAGAGAAAAAAGCTGCTACTGATTGGTTACAGGCATTTAAAGAGTCAGCAAAAACGAATGATTATTTGCCACGTTTGAACTATACGCAACGTCGCTTCTTGAAGAATTTCCCACAACTATCGTTGAAAGAAGGCAAAGATGTGAATGAAATTCGTCAATTAGTAAAAGAATTGCGTAAGAAAAAATAACTTATATCATTGCTCAAAAAAGCAGTTGAACGAAAAAGTTCAATTGCTTTTTTATTTTGTCCAATAGTTCATTGGTCACGAATTGTATTTGTAATAAATTGTAATATTTTTGACATATAAATTGTAATAATCATTTGTATAATGTAAGAGTTGGTATTTTAGGAGAAAGGTGTTGGAGTTCGTGAAGGCAAAAAAAGCCTTAGTTATGCTTGCTGTCTTATTGTCAGCAAATTTAGCACTACCCTTAGTGGCTCAAGCAGAATCGCTTGATTCTTTAAATGAAAAAGAACAAGTTGCAAAACGTCGGGGTGAAGAAATCAGTGTTGAAGTACAAATGACATTAAATGATGTCAATGAAAAGTATCAAGAAGTTGAGAAAATAAAACAAGAAATTGATCAAAATAAGCAAACGATTGATAAATCAAAACAAGAAATCAAGGAAACAGAAGCAACGATTGATAAGCGCAAAGAAGCGGTTGCGCAACGACTAAAAGATGTGCAAATCAATGGTTCGAACGAGCGAAATCTACAAGCACTTTTAGAAGCTGATACAGTTGCTGAATTTATCAACCGTGCATATGCCGTTCGTGTTCTTCACCAAGCAGAAAAAGATAAAATCGCTAGTTTGGATAGTCAAAGACAAAAATTAGTTGATCTTAATCAAAAGTTGGAGGACACACAGACCTCACTAAAAGAGAATCGAGCTTCTTTAGAAGTTGAAGCGAAGGCTTTGAATGAAAAAGTTGATTCTTTAAAACAAAAGCTAGCAGACAATCAAGTGATACTTAGCGAAATTGCTAAGAACAAAGAGGCCGAAACAACGCGAATCGCTACCGAAAAAGCAAAACAAGAAGCGGCTGAACAGGAAGCAAAAAAACGAGCAAAAGAACAAGAAGTGAAAAGGCAAGCTGAAGTAAAAGAGCAAGAAGCTGCTCAAAAAGCAGAAGCAGAAAAATTGGCGACTGAAAAAGCAAAACAAGAGACTGAACTAGCTAAGGAAGAATCAAAAGAAAAGCCAAAAGAAGAGACGCCAAAAGAGGAAGTACCAACATCAGGTGCTACCCGTATGATGGAATCTACAGCATATTCTTATTCAGAACCGGGTTCAGGACATATCACTGCCAGTGGGTTAGATTTATATGATAATCCGCAAGCAATTGCCGTTGACCCTAGTGTGATTCCACTAAATTCAATCGTGAATGTTGAAGGTTATGGTGTGGCGATCGCTGCTGACACAGGAGGCGCAATCAAAGGAAACATTATTGATGTTCACTTTACAACGGTTGCAGAATGTGTTGCTTGGGGACGTCGACAAGTAAAAGTAACTGTAATGAGTTAATAAAAAGGGCTAAGGCAAAACGTACAAGCGTTTGCCTTAGCCCTTTTTTATTATTGTGCTAAATTAGTCAAGCGATTTCCTTGTTTGACATTTACATCAATGACGTTATAAAACGCATTTGGTGTGTCATCAATATCCCAAACAGCTAAAACAACATGATAGCCTAGATGGTCAGCAGGGATCGTTACTTTGTGAGTTGCATCTGTTGAAGCAACTTCTCCCCCATGATCGATTGTATCAATCAATTGTAATTCATCTCGAGTTAATGGTTTGTTTTGATCCCAACCATTTTTTGTAATATAGTAATGCCATTTTGTTGTTGCATGATCAGCAGTAAATGTCCAAGAAAAATTATTTTTTCCAGTGAATACAGTATGTTTTGTCCAACGATCAGCGGTTTGTTTGTCTAAAGTATAATCTCCTAATACGCCATCAGCTGAAGCAATGTGACCGTCTGCAGGTCCAGCTTGCGGAAAGCCTTTTTTTGCTTCCAATGATTGAGGATCATCAATAACTGCACCATATTTATCATGAGCGCCGCTCCAACCTAGATTGCTTTTGTCTAAAAAGCCTTGATAACCACGACTTGCTGGTTCCTTAACATAGCCATGTGCATCAACAGAAACAGTCGTTAATGCAGTAAATCCAGTTGTAACTAAAATGAAACTTAATCCTAACAATGTACTCTTTTTCATCTTGAAACCCTCCAAAATAAATATTCTATTTGAGAGATAAAACTCAAATCTCTCAACAACAAGTAGTATAAAATGGAACAGTTTTAAAAAATTATTTTGTATGTTATTGCAACAAAAAAATTATGTGATCAACTATAAGTGCTCTTTAATCGAAGGATGAAGTCCGTCATTGTCGTTAGACCTAACCAATTGAAAAAATGAATTCCTTGATCGATTTCGGGAATCACGCTTTGATCCCCTTGAGATAAACGATCCAAGGCAGAAAAGATTTTATAATAAGCCATATTTAAGCTATTCGTATGTAATTCTGCTAGTTTTTTAAGTTCAGCAAGAAAAAGTGTTCTTAAAGTGTTTGATGAGCGAGTGAAAGACAGTCTAACGCCATTTAAAATAAAATTGGCTAATAAGTTTTGTTGAACAGCAGTATCTTGATAAATTCCCATTTTAGTAACACTATGATAGAAGGAACGTACGATATAGTCCGTTTTAAAAACAAAAAGACATCTTGAAAATACTGAAAGCTCAAAATGCCCCCAAGTATCGATATGTTCTAAATAATTCATAATTAGTTGAGCTTCTTTTTTGACCTCAGGAGTAATTGCTTCGTTGTCTAAATGATTAAGAATGATTTTCCGTTGGGCGTAAAGCAAACGATAAAAAATATTTCCAGTTTTTTCATATTCTTTTAGTAATTCGTCTTCTTGTGCAGAAGTGAGTGCAGGAGTTGTAAGAAAATAATTGGTTAATTTTTGTTTTGGTGACAGAGAACCATCGTTTAGTAAAAATTCGTATTCCTCTAAAGTCACATTCATTTTTTCTAGATAACTAATCAAAAGCTCAAAACTGATTTTTGTACCACGAGATTCGAAAGCAGCGAGTGTTCCTCGTTGGGAAATTCCCATGGTCAACTGTTCCTGAGTAAAACCACGTTCTTTCCTTAACTTCCGAATCAAAAAAGCATGTTTTGGCATACCAAACACTCCCTTTGTTATTTTATTTCTAGTTTAAGATAACACACTCCGATTCGAATAAAGAAATTCTTCTTTTATGTTGCTTTTTTATTAAAAAGTGTAAAATTCCTTTTGTTTTAAGGAATATTTTGTTGCAATAGCGTACAAAAAAGTCTTTTTTATAAGAGGTAATTTATAATTGAGGAGGATTTTAAAATAAAATAAATGTTGGAGGGAAAAGAATGCAAAAAAAATTATTGTTATTTTCAATTAGTATCATTGGAGGAATATTTGGTTGTGCAAATGGTGTCGCTGCGGATACAGCAGATGAAATGCCAAGTATTGCAAACAAGCAAATCTCGGTTGGTTATTATCATAATTGGCCTGGAGAAATGGGGGCAGGTTATATGGGCGGAGCTCCCGCTGATGTCCAATTAGACCAGATCAATCCCTTTTACAATGTCATTTCTGTTGCCTTTATGAAAGGGGAAGGAATACCTACTTTCAAACCGTATAATATGAGTGATCAAGCATTCAGAAACCAAGTGGCAACTTTAAATGCGCAAAATCGTGCGGTTCTTTTATCACTAGGTGGCGCAGATTCACATATTGAACTTTCAACTGGACAAGAACAGGCTTTTGCAAATGAAATTATTCGCTTGGTCGATACATATGGCTTTGATGGCTTAGATATTGATTTAGAACAAACGGCTGTAGCAGCAGGAGATAATGCAAAAGTCATCCCAGCAGCGTTAAAAATTGTGCGTAACCATTATGAACAACAAAATAAACACTTTATTATTTCAATGGCGCCAGAATTTCCGTATTTGAGAACAGCAGGGAAATATGTACCTTATATCACTGCTTTAGAAAACGACTATGATTTTATTGCGCCACAGCTTTATAATCAAGCTGGAGATGGTATTAGTGTTGGCTCAGAATGGATTGCTCAAAACAACGATAGTAAAAAGTTTGAATTCTTATATGGAATCTCAGATGCCTTTGATAAAGGGGATAATGGCTTTATTCATATCCCAGCAAGTAAATTAGCTTTAGGACTTCCAGCCAACCAAGATGCAGCAGCAAATGGTTATGTCAAAGATCCGAATGTTGTCTATCAAGTGTTTGAAACGCTAGCGAAAAAAGGGACTCCTTTAAAAGGGATCATGACGTGGAGTGTGAACTGGGATGAAGGAAAAAATTCAGCGGGGATTGGTTACAATGAATCATTTGCACGTACTTATCAAGGATTATTTGAAGAACAGGTACCTGATACAGAGAAACCAACTGTTCCAACAAATTTAACAGCATCTGCAACCTCAAACAGTGTTTCGTTGTCTTGGAAAGCTTCTACTGATAATGTCAAAGTAGATCATTACAATATTTATGAAAAAGATCAGTTAGTTGGCACAAGTAAAACAACAGATTTTGTGCATACTGGTTTATCAGCAGCAACAAACTATAGCTATACAGTCGTAGCAGTAGACACGTCAAATAATCAATCTGCGCACTCAACTAAGTTAGATGTGGTTACAAAAGAGGCATCCGAGTTAAGCAAGCCTTCTGCACCTACGAATGTAAAAATTAGCAAAGCTACAGCAAATAGTTTAACTTTAACATGGGACAACAACGCTTTAGAAGAAGAAGTGACCACCTATGAGATTTATCGTGAGAATAAAAAAGTGGCAACGACAACTGACAACCAATTCACGGATCAAAATTTGACACCAGAAACAACATACATGTATCAAATCAAAGCAGTGAATCGAGTTGGTCTCTCTGATTTCAGTCAACAAGTAACAGGCACAACAACTTCTGATAGTAGTGAAGTCCAAGAGTGGAAAGTTGGGGTCACGTACCATGCGGGGGATGTGGTAATTCATCAAGGGCATCAATATAAATGCTTGCAGACACACACATCGATAGCTGTTTGGAGTCCGGATCAAGCACCTGCTTTATGGGAAAAGTTAAGCAAATAAGTTAAAAAAACAAATTATGCAAACATCTAACTAGTGCAAAAAAGGCAACTGTTCTTTTAGTTCATAGTTAGATGTTTGTTTTGTTATATAACGTTCATCTTATTGGGTGGAAAAGAGTTAAAAAGTGTTTCTTGTTGTAGGTAGGTAATTAAAAAACGAAATATCTGTGATTTTTTATTATTTTCAGCTAAAAAATAACGATTATCAAAATATTTTTCTTTACGAATAAGTCTTTTATGTTAAAAAAATATTACGTGATTGTTTCTCAGATGTTACACATAACAAATCACCTTTTAATCATCTATATTGTTCTGTATAATTAAATCAAATATTGCCTTTTTAAAGACCGAAAATTGATTTTTATCGATTGTTTTTTATGCGTTTCGTGGATAAAACAATCGATAAAAAATAGTGATCAGGTGACAAAATTGTTAGGTTGGGAAGGAGTAGATCAGCAATGGATATAGTGAAAAATGGATATATGACTGCTGCAATGCTTTGGCCTAAAAGAAAACTGACCGCGACGATTGTGTACATCATGAGTTTTTCGTTTAATGAAGGCGACTTAATCAAACAGCTTCACTTGAACTATCCAGGAAAGGTGACTGTTTTTTTTGTAGATAAGTGCCGCGAGTATGCGGAAAAGTTAAGGAGTGAAGGGGTTGATGTTCGCCCATTTACGCCCAAAAGTCTGTTTTTAGGAAGAAACCTTTCTTTATTAAAACAAGCAAAAGTGATTATCGTTGATAACTATTTTCCTGAATTAGCAGTGACGGCTTCCGACCAGATAGTCATTCAAGTATGGCATGCTGATGGTGCAATCAAAAAATTTGGTTGGGATGATCCGCAGACGAAGCAACGTAGTCGACAAGACCAAAAGAGGTTTCAAAAAGTTTATAACTCTTTCAACTATGTAGTAGTCAATTCAGACAAGATGGCAGGCATTTTTCAAAAAAGCTATGATTTAAATTTCAACGTGATTAAAAAGGTAGGTTCTCTAAGATTAGAAACAGTTCATAAAGTAGCAAAAACGGTGAAACAAACAAAAAAATTTATTTTATATGCACCGACGTATCGTCCAGAACAAAAAGATATGGAGCACATTTTTACACAAGCATTAGCTACGTTTTCTAAACTATCGGGAGAACAATTTTACGTACATCTACATCCAACGATCAATCAAGAAAATTGGACCTTACCTAAAAATGTACATTGGTGGAATCAAAACATCATGGAAAGTTACCCAAATGTAAAATTATTGATTACGGATTACTCAGCAAGTACCTTTGAGTATCTTACTATACAGGAACAGCCAAAAATTATTTTTTTCTGTCCTGATTTTGATAAATATAAAAATAATCCAGGAATTCAAGATGATTTTCTTGAATGGGCACCTGGACCAGTCGTGAAGAGCCAGGAATTGTTGGGGCAAACAATTCAATCATATTCATATGAAGCAAATGAACAATTGGTAAAAAAAACAAAACTGTTATGGAATCAGTATGAAAATGGCGAAACTGTTGGAGAGATAATGGCGTTAGTGAAAAAGGAACTGGGTGAGATTGGTGGAAAAAACAAATAGGACTGAATACATAAGTGGAGTCCCTGTCGATGATTTAACCTATCAAACAATCGTGGAGGATATTCCAAAATATTTAGCTGCAAATAAAAAAATGTTGATTACAAGTGTTAATCCTCAAATTACCTTGCAAGCTTACCAGTATCCAGAAGTGAAAGCTTATTTGGAGCGGGCGACACATCGGATTGCTGACGGGATTGGTGTGGTCAAGGCTTCTAAAATGTTACGAGGGAATATTCGTGAACGGATAACTGGTATTGAAGTGATGGAAAGAAGCTTGCAGTTTGCGAATCAATTTGGTTACCGAATTTTTTTATATGGAGCCAAAAAGGATGTAGTGAACCAAGCAGCACGAAATATTCAAGAAAAATATCCGAATATTGAAGTGGCGGGCACACTTCATGGCTACACGAGCAGAAATACAGAAGAAGTAATTAAAAAAATTAATCAAGCAAACTGTACCTTTCTCTTTGTTGCCTTGGGATCACCTAAGCAAGAAATCTTTTTGGAAAGAAACGTAGATCAATTGAATGCCAAAGTTTTTCTAGACGTAGGAGGCACCTTTGATGTCCTTGCGGGAGTAGTCAAGCGGGCACCAAAATTTTATTTAGACAATAATCTTGAATGGCTTTATCGATCACTTTCGATGAAGCGTTATGATCGTTTGGTGCAGATTCCGAAGTATTTATATTCGATTCTGCGGCATAGGGACGTCAAAGTGGTCAATAAGACACAACAATTAGATGTAGAAATCAAAAAAGAGTTAAAAGAGTGGAGACATGAGTGAGTACATTGCGAAGAAATCTTGAAATAATTTATCATCGATGGGTGAAAAAAGTTTTTTCTTTACTTAACAAACATCCGAAAGAGAAACTAATCTTTTTTGAAAGTTTTCACGGCAAACAATATAGTGATAACCCACGTGCTATTTATGAATATATTCGGGAAAATTATCCGGAGTACACATGTGTTTGGGCGGTAAAGAAAGGCTTTGAAACTCCTTTCATTGAAAATGACGTTCCTTATGTAAGGCGAATGGGCTTGAAGTGGCTGCTGACAATGCCAAGATCAAAATATTGGTTTTTCAATACTAGGATGCCTGGGTGGATGGTTAAAGGTAAAAATATTTATGTTCAAACATGGCATGGAACGCCACTAAAAAGATTAGGATTAGACATCAAGAATGTGACGATGCCAGGAACGGATACACATAAGTATCGGGAAAATTTTAAAAATGAGGCTGCTCGTTGGGATTATTTGATTTCACCGAATGCCTATAGTACGGAAATCTTTCGAAGTGCATTTGCATATGAAGGAGAGATACTAGAAATCGGTTATCCAAGAAATGATATTCTTCTGTTGCCTGATAAAGATGAAAGAATAAAGCAAATCAAGAAAAAACTAGCTATTGCTGACAATCAAAAAGTTATCCTCTATGCGCCCACTTGGCGAGATAACCAATTTATAAAAAAAGGTGCTTACAAATTTGATAATCAATTTCCTTTCGCTGAAATTTTAGAGCAAGAATCAGATACGGTCATTTTGACTAGACTGCATTACTTAGTGGCAGAACACTTTGATCCCAAACAATATGGCAATCGTGTGATAGATGTTTCTAGTTATGAAGATATCAGTCATTTGTATTTGATTGCAGATTTGCTAATTACTGATTATTCTTCTGTCATGTTTGACTTTGCTTTAACGAAAAAGCCAATGATCTTTTATATGTATGATTTAGACTCTTACGGAAAAGAAATCAGAGGCTTTTATGAGGGAGTACTGGATAAGTTGCCGGGGCCAATCATTCAGAAAAAAGAAGAACTTATTTCTGAAATCCATGCAGTAAAGGCAACGTCTTTTAAATCCAATAGTAAGTATTATGCATTTTATCAACGTTTTTGTATTGATGATATTGATGCGACTGAAAAATTATTAACGAAAATTTTAGGAGGAACAAAATGAAACGAGTAATTACTTATGGAACATTTGATTTATTACATTATGGTCACATCAATTTATTAAAGAGAGCGAAAGAACAAGGTGATTATCTAGTTGTAGCCCTATCAACAGATGAATTTAACTGGAACCAAAAGCAAAAAAAATGCTATTTTTCTTATGAAAAAAGAAAACAATTGCTAGAAGCTGTGCGTTATGTTGATTTGGTCATTCCAGAAAATGACTGGAGTCAAAAAGCATCTGACATTAAAGAATATCATATTGATACTTTTGTGATGGGAGACGATTGGGCAGGTAAGTTTGATTTTCTGGAAACAGAAACAACTGCTGAAGTTTTCTACTTACCAAGAACACCTGAAATCTCAACAACACAAATCAAGAAAGACTTGAATAAAGTGTAATTTAAGTGATGCTGCAAAGTTGAAAGAGGTGTTTTTTTGAAGTGCGAATGTTCGTTCATATCATTGAATAATAACAACTTGCGAGGTAGTTTGAAAGACGCCTCGCTTCTTGGCGTTTTCTCGGAGAATTACTCATTACAAGTCAATCAAGAAAATTTTCAGATCGTCAATGTAACGGAAATGCTACTAGCTGATGAACTTATTTTTCAAATTGAAGTCGATCGAGAATTACCGTCTGACATTCAAACCAACTCAATAGTTAAACTAGTTGATTTAAATACGACAATAATAGAATTAAGGACGCATAATTGGTTCATTGAACAGAGGATTAGTCAGGAAAACAAGATACCTATATTTGATTGTTTGATTGAAAATCAGCAATTGAAATTTTCCTTTTTTGATCTGTCTCAAACAGACTTTACAATAAACGTTCGCTCAAAGTCTGGAAAATTATACGAAAAAATTCATTACTTTAGAAGTCAAACAGCTGGAATAACAACCATTTCAATAAATAATCTTGACTTAATTGACCAGATAAATGAATTAGGTCAGTACCATTTTTACCTTGAAACTGAAGGGAAGAGTTATGAATTTTTACTAGCTAAGATTCATACAAAAAAAAATAAGTATCTTGATTTTATATATAAGGATGCTACTCGTGAAGTAATGATCTATGCCTCTCAAAAAACATCGTTATCATTTACAATACAGCCACCAGTTAAAATGAATGAATTTCGTTACCATAAAAAAGCGAAGTTGTTAGCCTTGAGGAAAAAAACATCGTTGGTTATAGAAATTAAGATTCCAATAGAGTATAGAGAAGGCTTTACCTATTTGTTGAAAATCCAACACAGAGGAACGCTAACAGCTGCATATCAATTAGAACCAATAAAAAGAATCGGAAAGAAACTTGTTTTTTCTATTGATTTAACTGCCTATGACTGGGCGTATTATTACTGGGATTTATATTTAGAATGCCAAGGTGAGCAAGAAACATATGCTTGTAGAATAATCAATAAGTCATTCTTTCTGTACTTAAAATTACAGTACTTTTCGGGACGTTATCAGTCAAAAATAGATGAGAACATCGTGTATCCATATCAAACAATGAAGTATGCCATCAGTCTTAATTATCGTCCCTTTAGCGAGTATGAGACGAAAAAATACAAACGAAATGAATGGATTGCTTATGTCCTAGCTCATACGATAGGTCTCTTTTTTTTAGGGAACGATATTTGGTTGATTCATGAAAAATACTCAAATACAGCACAAGATAATTCATATTATTTTTTCAATTATTTACAAGAAAAAACTAATCAACGTGCATATTTTGTAATAAAAAAAGAATCACCAGAGTACAACAAGTTAGATCACTATCAACGACGTCGAGTTGATTTTATGAGTGTGAAACATCTCTTTTTGCTACTTATAGCCAGAAGAGTGGTTGCTTCGGAATCTAAGGGTCATGGTTACGCTTGGCGGGTACAAACAGGACCAATCAAGCCCATTCTAGATAAAAAAAGATATGTCTTTCTTCAACATGGTGTTTTAGGTCTTAAGAAACTTGACAATACATTTAATGCAACACGTTCAAATAATCAAGCAGAACTTTTTATCACATCAGCAGAGTGGGAGAAAAAAATAGTTCAGAAATACTTAGAATATACTCCTCAAAATATTGTAGTGACAGGGCTAGCTAGATGGGATGAGTTACAAAAAAATAAAGGTAAATTGATAAAGAAGAAACAATTTTTGATTATGCCAACTTGGCGAACTTGGTTAGAAGATTTAACTCAAGAAGAATTTATCAAATCAGATTTTTTTCAACAATATTCTCAACTGCTTTCCAATCAGGAGCTCCTAAAGTTCTTGGAGATGGAAAGCTACACTATCATTTTTTATATTCATCCCAAATTAGCGGAATATATTCAATTGTTTGATGTTTCTGCACATAGAAATCTACGTATTATTCCAATGGGCGATGTTCCATTAAACGAACTTCTTTCTGAGAGTGAATGTTTAATAACAGATTATTCTAGCATTTATTGGGAGGCCTTGTACCAAGGAATACCAACAATATTTTTCCAATTTGACATAGAAAAATATCAACAACTGCAAGGAAGTTATCTCGATCTTAATAAAGAGTTAGAAGAAACTCGCTGTTTTGATGTACAATCTTTGATTTTAGAGATGAAGCAAAGAGGTTATCTTTCAAACGATGTAAACTTACATGCAAAAACAGTCTTTCCCTATATAGATAATCAAAATTCAGCCAGAATTTTTGAAGAAATCAAACGATATGAACCTAATTTAATAAATAGACTAAAACAAAGAATTAAAAGGAATCGACTAGTTGAAATGGTTAGAATACGTATCAACGATATAGTCAGATAGAAGGAATTTTTAACATTCCTATATTGCTTATGAGGTGAACAAATTGAAAACAACGTTAGTAGCTAAGAAGTTAATTTATGATAATCAATCAATTTATATTGAATTATCTGGTGAAGAGAGAATTGAAGAATTGTACTTGACAGAATGTATATCTGGAAAAACATATGAAATACTTGCAAGTAAAGAAGGAATGGGGTATCGCTTTTCTATTCAGGGATTAAACATTTTTAATCGTCCCTTACAAATAGTCACTCTTTTTGGAACAATTAGGGTCAATGAGTTAACAGATAGCTCAGATAGTTCGTTACCTATCCATTTATTAGAAGAAAAATATTTCTTTATTTCTGAATCGAAGATATTTAACTACATGATCTCACCAAATCAAATCATAAAAAATGATGAACAAATCATAGCTCGATTGACAAATAATCATTTGACAATTGAAGAAATCGCAAACTATCGACAAGTCGATTTCTTTGTGAAAAATGAATCTGGTTACTATTTGAGGATCAATGGTCATCAAAAAGACAATAAACTTTCTGTTGATCTAACCGAAATGATTCAGGAGTTAGAAGTTATTCAAAGCTTCAGTAGTTCTTCTTTTTATCTTGTTGAATATGTATTAGATCAATACGTCGCTACCAAAATCGTTACTTCAAAAGTAGAAAATGAACATGCTCAATTTTATCCTTTATCAGAATCATTCTTTCTACTAGAGAATGTACAACAAACAATGCTTATTCGAAACAAAGCATTTGTAACCTCTGTACAGGATATTCAAAATTTAAAAAATGTATATATTAAAACGCAACAAACAGATTATTCTCAGTTGACAAAAGAAGGTCTTACTTTGCTACCAAGTCAACAAATCCAGCTGTTTAAAAAAGAGAATCAAGCGTTCGTACCTTATAAGTTCTCCAAAAAGGAATTACATGTTTTAAAAAACTATCCCGAGATACTCGGGAACCAAGTGAAATTTTTTATTAAAGGTAATTCTATTTGGATCGAACCACTCACAAACTCACAACCGGTTTTAAAAAATAATTTTAGTAGCTTAGAAATCAGAATAAATAATCTAGAAGAAATCGCTTTGGAAGGCAAAACAAAAGAACGTTACATTCCTTGGCAAAAATCGGGTGAGCGATTCACATTAGATCTATTGAAGATACCACTTTCTCAAAATCAAGAATATAAAATTATAGGGATCAATGGTATCACAAAGCAAAAAATTTATTTGGACTTAAAAGTTCAGCCACAGAATGTATTAAGCTATTCACTCATTCAACACCACAAGCAAACCATGTTGATAACTTATGATTATGAAACTTTTATAGCTAAGAATTATCCAGTCAAAGTTACGAAACCTGTAGGAATCAAGAATATCTGGTCTGAAGGGGAAAAACTATTTTTAGTACCAGAAAAAAGATTCTCTTTAAAACAAAATTTAATAATGAAACGTCGTGGAAAAACTGACTTGATTTTAATTCATTTATCCCTGATGGAAGACGGTAGCTATTTTGCTGATCTTTCGGATATAAAGAACGAATTGGAACAAGATACAAAACTTTATGGTGATTTTTATCTTCAAGAAATCGCATCTGAAGCAATCAAACGTTCGCCATTAAAAATCAAGGATAGTGTAGTTGAAAAACTTCCCGGTAAATTACTGATGGAGTTTGCACATCATAATGAGCAACCTGAGAAATATAATGTTGGTTTGTATGTCAATAAGGACAAAGGAATCAGTTTATTGCAAGATGTTTATCCAGCATACTTAAGATTCATGAAAAAAGTGATTACGAAAGACTTAGATGTAACAGAACTAACGATTGAGAAGCAATTTCTAAACTTAACTATTCCTGAGCTGGATGGCATCAAATCTCCTATCCAGTTAAAAGTTATCAAACGTGCAACGAAGGAAGAAATTATTTTAGAAAGTAAGGTTCGAACAGAAGATGATTCAGCTATTGGGTTTGACTTGTCCCCACTTATTGAAAACTCAGTAGGAGCATTTCCACGTCTTGATTTTCGTCTTTCTCTTGAGACGACCTACTCAAAATATGAGGAATGCAAGTTACGTATGAAAAAGAGCAAAAAGCGTAAAGAAGGGTTGAGTCTAACTCGACTAACTGAAGAGCAATCATTTTTAATTTACACAACAAAAAGTAATATTATTTGTGGTGTGTTTTCTACCTATACTGCTGGTGCGAGAGAGTATTTTCAAGTACAAACAAAATTAAAAGGTATGAAAAAAGCTGGAAACGGCTATGTATTCAAAATAGTACTAAACAGTCAAGAACATTTTGAAGTGGAAAATGCTTATTTGCAACTACGAAGTAAAGAATATAACATGCAAATCAATTGTAAAATGATCAACCAAACAAAAAATGAAGTTGAATTTTCTTTTGAAATGGATTGGAATAAGTTTTTCCCACTGTATTGGGATTTATTCGTTGGAATGAAATTCAATGGAGTGGTTTATCCAATTAAAATAAAAGGGACGCAAAAAGAAATATTGGATCAAGTGGAAGCCAATTATTTGAATAATAGTTTGTTGAGTGACGATAAATCTAAAATCATCTACCCATATGTTACATTCTCTAACGATATCGCATTTATGATCAGAGAAAAAGAAAATTACGAAAACAAGTGGACAAGTTTTAAAGATAAAGCAGGTTACTTAACTTATCGTTTATTCAAAGGATATTTAGATAAAAAACGTATTTGGTTAGGGTTTGAAAAATTTTCTCAAACGGCGCAAGATAACGGTTATGCAATGTTTGATTATGTACAGAAAAATAATCTCAAACAGCAGTATTACTATGTATTATCGAAAGATTCAAAAGACTATTTAAATGCCAAAAAAGAACATAAAAATATTCTTACCCATATGTCGTATCGCTACTTTGTTATGTTATATGCTTCTAAATTATTGATTGCGTCTGAAACACCGCGACATGTGCATAATATTCGAGTGAGATCTGGACGTGCTGCGAAAGCAATTCAAGAAAAGAAAAGTGTATTTTTACAGCATGGTGTTACCGCATTAAAACGTTCAGATGTATTTAAGAAAAGCAAAGGACGAGGCAATTTTGATATGGTAGTTGCAACATCCGACTTTGAGAAAGAAATTTTACATGAAAATTGGCTGTACGATGAAGATGAGATTGCAGTTACTGGTTTTTCTCGTTGGGATTTATTGGAAGATCGTTCGAGTCAACAAGAACGTAAAAAAATATTTGTTATGCCAACTTGGCGTTCGTGGATGGAAGATATGCCTAAAGAAGAGTTTATCAAAACAGATTACTATAATAACTACATGGGCTTTTTAGCTTCAAGTAAGTTAGAGACAATGCTAAAAGAGAATGACTTAGAGATTATCTTTTTCTTACATCCTAAATTCAAAAATTACATTTCAGAATTTAGTGCACCGAGTGAGCGAATCAAGCTTTATGCTTTTGGCGATATTAAGGTAAACGAAATGATTATGGCATCTTCATTAATGATTAGTGACTATTCATCTGTTACATGGGATATGTTTTATATGGGAAAACCAGTTATCTTTTTCCAATTTGATTATGAAAAATATAATGAATATGAAGGAAGCTATATTGACATGGAAACGGAATTATTCGGTAAACGTGCCACAACAGTTGATCAACTAATCAGTACAATTGAACAAACAATTTCTCAAAATTTTATTTTAGAAGAGCCTTATCAAGTGTTGCGTGAAAAATATTTTAATTATCATGACCGTGGAAATAGTCAAAGAATTTATGAAACAATAGTCAAAGAAAGAGTGGATCAATAATGAATAGTGTGCGGATTTTTGAGGATAGACTCTATATCACATGGGAAAACCCTTGTGAACTAATTTCAGTCTCTGGGGAAAAATTTCCTTTTAGAAAAGAAAATACGGATACGTATAGTTTAAATATTGAACATTTTATTACAGGTGAATTCAAAATTATCGATAACGTGGGTAATGAAATTCTTCTTGTAGAGGGTGGCAGCAAACTGTTTTTAACGGATGAACAAAACAACAGCTATAGAGTTATTTCACAGACGAAAGTAGGATTTTGTGTTCAGACTGTGCCATATCGAAATAAAAATTTCAATGGAGTAATGGCTGAGCCTCTTATAATTGGGAGAAAGGATAATGAACTAGCGACTATTAATCTAAATAGAACTGATGAAAATCCTCAAATATTTTTCTGTTTGGGTGAAGATATCAGTGCAATTGATTTTTTAGTTGATCGTAATTATGAGGTATCTATTGCACAACATTATGTTGCTCACATCAGTGGACGATTAATTGTATTTGACGGTGTTAAATTTTTAGCAAATACTAAAATGAAACATACAGAATATCACAATTTAGAGCTGAAAGTAACTAATATAGATGTAGTGAATGAATCCATCGTTCTGACTGCACCAGCTACTCACTCAATGGTTGAAGCTTCTCTCTTAATAGGGAAACGATGGCTATTTGGTAAAGTGAGAGATGGACAAATCACCTTTAATCGAAGCTTATTTCCTGAATTATGTGGGAGAGTAAAATTATATCTTGGAAATCAACAACTACTTACTTCAGTCAAAAAAATCTTTCTAGAAGGAGATAATTTTGCCGAAGATCTACTTATAGAAAATAATCAACTGTATTTGTTGAAGAAAACGGAAATTCCAACTAATTTCACAAATCAAGAATTAAAAAAACATGGTAAAATCAAGTTTTCTAATTTGAAATTGGTAGATTATCAGCTTAGTTTCAAATTAGAAAGGCAGTTTAAAAATGCACAATTAATCATCAATAAAAGAGGACAGGGATTAAATTATACTCTTCCTTTGAATAATGAGGATGATTATTATCACAGTAATTTACGTAGTTTCATGGAGGATGAGGTAGCTGAATTAAAAAAAGCTCGTTTCGATTTTTACCTATATGTTTTTAGTGAAGGTCAATATAAATTGATGCGTTTAGCAAATAAAGAAAAATTACCTAAAGATAAAAAGAATCGTTTTTTTGGAGTAATAACTTATGGTCAGCATAAAACAGCGTATTCTCAACATTTTGAATTGTATTTGACTAACAGCAATACCTTGTCACTTGTAAAAAATAACTTATCTAACTTAGCTAAAGAGCGCTATGAAATAAAAACGCAAGTAGCCGATTTTGTTTATAAAAAACCCGAAGTAAGGTTAACTTGTAAGCTAGAAACAAAAAATAAAGAGGACATATCTGTTCAAAGTGTTTTACTGGTGAAACGCAACAAGGATATGCTAGAACGAATAAAAATAACTGATTTTACTATTGATCAAAAGAAAAATCATCTTTTAATCAAAACAACAATTGATTTGTCAATGTATGATTTTGAGCCATTATATTGGGATCTGTATGTTGAGATAAATGTAAATGAACAACGCTATTTTGTACGTATAAATAAAGCAAGTAAAGCTGCTAAACGAAATATTAGAAGTAACACACTTAAATATCAATACCATACGCAAGACGATTTTTTAATGTACCCGTATATTACAATTAGTGAGGATATTTCTTTTACTTATCGAAAAAGAGAAAGCTATGAAACCAAATGGAATAACTTTAAGGAACAATCTGCTTACTATTTAGCTCGATTGATGAAACCGTATTTTGCTAAAAAAGATATTTGGATAGGTTTTGAAAAACTAGCTTCCTCAGCTCACGACAGTGGTTATCACTTTTTTTATTATTGCTATGAAAACAAAAAACATGATCAGTTTTATTATGTGATTGATAAACATGCAACCGAAGCAAAATTCTTGGATGATAAGAAAGATCGTACATTGAACTTTATGTCATTTAAGTATTTCTTGTATTTGTTTTCTTCAACTTTACTGATTTCTTCTGACACTAAGCGTAATGTTTATAATTTGAAGCAAAAAGAAACCTATATGGGACGTGTTTTAACAGAAAAACCGTTAGCTTACTTACAACATGGTGTGAATGGGTTGAAGAAAGTTCCTGACTTCTATAAAAATAGAAATGTATTTGACTTAGTAATTGTACCTTCAGAATATGAAAAACGCTTAGTAATCAATGAGTGGGGATATGAGGAAGAAGAAGTAGCTGTAACTGGATTGGCTCGTTGGGATGTCATGCGGGATAGGACAAGTGAAATTCCGTATCGTCAAATTTTTGTAATGCCAACTTGGCGGACTTGGATGGACGGTCTACCTAAAGAAAAATTTATTCAAACGGATTATTTTAAAGAATATAGTCAATTTTTAGCTTCGAAGGAATTAAAAGAATTACTTGTAGCGAATAATGTAAGAATCGCTTTTTTCTTACATCCAAAGTTCAAAGAATATATTGATCTATTTGAAATTGACCCAGAAATAATCGATAAATATGAATTTTTAGAGGTTCCAATGGACGAGTTAATTATGAAGAGTTCGATGATGATTTCAGATTATTCAAGTGTGATCTGGGAAATGTATTACTTAAGGAAACCTTGTGTCTTTTTCCAATTTGATATAGAAAAATATTTACAATATGAAGGACTCTACATGGATCCGAAAAAAGATTTATTTGGGGATGTAGCTTACACATCAGATAAGTTGATCATGCTTATCCAAGAAACGATAGAAAATGGTTTTGTAGAAAAAGAAGTTTATGCGAATATGCGTAAGGATTATTTCTCATTGATGGATCATGACAATTCGAAGCGGATTTATGATGCAATCATTGATTCTAATGTTCAATCGAAAAAAAATGGTGGTATTAAGCCTATAACTAAAAAAAACTTGTTAAAAAAAATAGGAAAATAGGAGTGATTGATTAATGAATGCCAATCGAGAGCAAAGAGAAATATTTTTTCTCAATGATTCTGTTAGCGTAGATTCAGGTGGACGTGTACAGTCTATGTTTTTGAGAAGTAAAACATGGAAAGACGATGTTCTTGCTACACACATTTGTACATTTAATTTTCGCCCGCAATATAGAAACATTTTTAATAATATCCATGAGGTAAAGAAACTACCCGATAATGTTTTTTTTATGAATATTTACGAATTTTTTGCAGAGGATGAAACTCTTTTTTATAGTGATAACGTGGTAACTTTTGATGAATATGAAGCAAAAAAAAAGTTTGTGCAGAATGCAAAAAACGAACAAGTATTTGAGTATAAAGAAAATAAAGAATTATTAAAAAGAATAAAATTGAATCCAGATCAATCGATTGCTATGATTGATTATTTTGAAAATAAAACAAGAACAAAAAGAGATATCTTCAGAAGTGATGGTGTCTTGTTAAGGACAAATTATTTTAACAGTGAGGGACTCCTGGCTCAAAGTGATTTTTTTTCTAGCGAGGGGAGAAAATATCTAACAAGTAAGTATAATGAAGAAGCACAAATGTCATATATTTTACATTTTCCAAAGAATGGTAAGATAAATCAATTTGATAATGAAAAACAATTGAAAGATTATTGGATATTTCAATTGAATGAAATGTCCAATAAACCCTATTTTTTTGTGGAAGATCATCGCTTGGATACCTGTGTCATAGAAAATAGCTTCACAAATAAAATAAATTCAGTTGCAACTATCCATGGAAATATTTATGGTAAAGATGGTTCATTCGGTAGTCCATTAAGGGCATATACAAAAGGAACATTGGAAAATTTAGATAAATTTGGTGCAGTGATTCTTCTTACTGATGAAATGAAAAAACATATTATAAGCCAATTTGGGGAAAGAGATAATTTGTTTGTCATTGGACATCCATTTCTTATAAATAAAACAAAAACGACGGAATCTAAGAATTTGAGTCGTGGTGTAATCATTTCAAAATTTAATAAAGGAAAAAGAATTAATTTAGCTATTGAAGCATTTGCCGAAGCGATAAAGGAAGTTCCTGATGCACAATTAGATATTTTTGGACAAGGTGATGAGAAAAGGAGTTACGAACTACTTATAAAAAAATTAGGTGTAGAAAAAAATATACATGTTCATGGCTATACACAAGATGCAATTGGAGAGTTTCAGCGTAGTGGTTTTAGTTTAATGACTTCAAAATCGGAAGGATTCGGTATTTCGATTTTAGAAAGTCTTAGTGTAAATACTCCAGTTGTTGCTTTTGACTACAATTACGGACCCAAAGATTTAATCAAGGACGGTCTAAATGGACGAATTGTTCCCAATGGAAATGTTTCTGCATTAAGCAGAGCAATTGTTGAGCTAATAAAAAAACCGGATTACCTGATTGAATTATCTCAAAATACTGGGAAAGTTGTTGAACAATATTCTAAAAATAAGATTCGTGAGAAATTATTAGGTGTATTTGACTATCTTGATGACTATCAAGATGAACTTCCAGTAGTTGTTCAGTCACTAAATCAATCAGTTCATTCTATTATAAAAACTGATACTGAACTTCAAATAAATCTTGTGGTACAACTAAAATTAACAACTACAAAAACTATTCCAATATGCTATATTCATGTAAATACTCCAGAAAAAATGATTCCGCTAGTGTATAAGGGAATATATGAAAATGGAAAATTTTTATTTGAGGTTACACTGCCATTAGAAATGTTATCTATTATTTTGAAATCATCACTAGATCCTTTTTTATTAGGGATACAAAACAAAAAGCACTATCAAATATTTGATTTACCAATAATTAAAGAAAAGATTCAATCATTTTTAATATAAGATAAATCTTTGATAAACGTAAAAAAATAGCTAATAAAAAAATAGTCTTTGAAAAAGGATTGGAATGGGCAATAGATATGATTGAAAAAACAGTAAAGGTAAGAGCTAAGTATTTAACTAAAGAATATGAACTATTAAAAAAGAAATCTGATAAACTAAAATCGTTATTTAAGGCAACTGCTACTGGTATTCCAAATTTTTGGGCACTTCGAGGTGTTTCATTTGAAGTAATGTCTGGAGAAACTATTGGAATAATTGGAATTAATGGCTCTGGAAAATCAACCCTTTCAAAAATTCTAGGTGGAATTATTCCTCCAACTTCTGGAGAACTAGAAATTAATGGGGAGACCTCAATTGTTGCAATTGGTGCGGGCTTAAAAACTGCCTTAACAGGTAGAGAAAACATCAAATTAAAATGTTCAATGTCAGGAATGAGTAATAAAGAAATTGATGAAAAACTTGATGACATAATCAATTTTGCTGATTTAGGAGAATTTATTGATCAACCAGTTAAAAATTACTCTAGTGGAATGAAATCAAGATTAGGATTTTCTGTGGCAATCCATCAAAATCCAGATATTTTAATTATTGATGAAGCATTATCTGTTGGGGATGATACATTTGCACAAAAATGTATTGATAAGATTAATGGATTTAAAAAAGAAGGAAAAACTATTTTTTTTGTTAGCCATTCATTAGGGCAGGTAAAAAAAATGTGTGATAAAACTTTATGGTTGCATTACGGTGAAGTAGCTGGATTTGGACCTACTAAAGAAATAATTAACGAATATAAAAAGTTTACCAAGTGGTTTAAAGATTTACCCAAAGAAAAACAAAACAATTATCAGAAGTCACAAAAAAAAGCACAGCAAGATTTTTCGTTAGATAATATGTATCAAAGTACAATGAAAAAATTACAAAGGGATCATCTAATGACGCGGGTAGAACTAAAACAGTTAAAGAAACAAATGGAAAGAAATCAAATCGGAACTCAAATGAAACTATCAACTAAGATTTTGATTATTAGCCTGTTCTTTATAATGATTACTTTATCAACTATTAGTTTCAGTGGTCGTTCATTAACCTATTTTTTTAATAACCCAGTGGAATTTGTAAGAACTCACTGGTTAGGTAATGAAAAAACATCTGAGAAAAATACTTCAAGTAAATCTTCAAAAGAAAGCAGTCAAACGTCTACGTCTGCAACAAGCAGTGAAGAATCAAATAGTACTATTTCGAGCGAATCAAACGATAGGATCATGCACACCGTTGTTCCTGGGGAAACACTTCTAGGAATTGCACAACAATATGGTGTTTCGGTAGAAGAATTAATGAAAATTAATAATCTGGATAATGAAGTCATCAATGCAGGCGTAGAAATCACTATTCCTACTTCACAAATCCAACAAGATAGCTCAATTGGAGGTGTGAGTGAGTAATGAATGAAGTGGCGATTATTATTAAAGAGCAACTATCAAACCTAGGAATTATTTTTAGAATGTCAAAATATGAAGAAAAAGCGACTTACCAGAATAACTATCTAGGACTGCTATGGCAAATACTAAATCCATTAATTCAAGTAGGGATTTATTATATGGTTTTTGGACTAGGTGTTCATGGTGGAAGAACGATTAACGGGATTCCGTATATTCTTTGGATGATTATAGGAATTTCTGCTTGGTTTTTTATATCACCATCGATTATGCAAGCATCAAATAGTATCTATAAACAAGTTGGTTTAGTTTCTAAAATGAAGTTTCCGGTTAGTGTATTACCTTCAATTTCTATAGCAGGTCAGCTTACGAATTATTTTTGGTATATGATGATTGTTATCGTTGCATTATTATTTAACGGAGTTTATCCAACATTGTATTGGTTACAGTACATCTATTATTTTTTTTCTATGATTGTATTTCTGTACGCATTTGGTATCTTTAATGCGACGATCACAACATTGGTTCGTGATTATCACGTTATGCTTCAGTCAATTTTCCGTTTATTGTTTTATATTTCTGGAGCTATTTGGAATTTTCAAACAAGAAATTTGCCAAAAGGACTAGTAAATATTTTAGAAATCAATCCGTTATATTATTTAATTGACGGTTTTAGAGATACATTCTTATCAAGAGAGTGGTTTTGGAATAAAGGGACATATGGTTTAATATTCTGGTGTATCACACTTATCTTTTTGATTATTGGATCGCACATCCATTTGAAATTCCGAGCAAAATTTGTTGACTATATTTAGGAGGAAATTTAAATGGGAACTTTACTGATTATTGATGATAATCAAAATAGTACTTTTTATTATTATTGTTCGACTGGTAAAAAATATATTTTAATGCGATTTCTTCCAGAAACAGTCACAGAAAATAAAGTATACTTGAGTGAACAGTTTACTTTACTTGATAAATCAGAGTTCATGCTATGGTTTGCGAAAGAGTTCAATTTACCAGTGAAAAATTATATTGTTGTTACTAAAGAAAACCTGTTAAAAATCATTATGGAAGAATTATCGCAAAATGGAGTAATTACTATCTCAAATCCTTCTGAATTTAGTCAAGAGGGAGTTGATTTTAAACGTGGTAAGCAGAAAGTAACATTTGAAGAGTTAGAAATATTTTTTTCATGTTATCCGGATAGTTCTGAACGTTTTACTGTTTTTTCAAGACAAGAGCACGTGATACGCTTATATAAGCAAAAAATTCTGGAAAAAAAGAACCCCATTTCGTTAGTCAAAAAATTTAATCAGTTAAAAAAGTCCATAGATACGAATCTAACGTTTACTGGAGTTACGCGAGAAGTAGGAGAGTTATTTAAAGTTGGTGGGAAGAGATTAACAAAATTGGATCTTCCAAGAAATAATTTTTCTGAAACAAAAGCAGAAATATTACGACTTATGACTGAACAATAAAAAATCATATTAAAAAAGGGGCATAGTTATGACTAAAAGAACTAAAAAAGAAAAATCCAAAGGGTGGATCATTGCTGGTATTGTGTTAATATTGATAGTACTAGTTGGTGGTGGTGGTTTATGGTATTACCAAAATATTCATTCTAAACTATCACCAGTGGCTGATTTTTCAACTGTAAGTGGAAAGTTTTATTTGTCTGATGGAAAATATCGTGGTGAAGAATTAACATCATTCGATGATGTAAAATGGGAAAATCCAGAAAAGAAATTGAGCTTTTCACCAATTGATAAATCTCGTATTTTTATTGGTGTCTATGAAAAGAATAAAGTAAATACAGGAAGTATCTTGGCTACAATTAAGCAAAAAGATAATTATCTAGGTTTGAAACAAGAAAGCTTCATTGTTTCTGATGAGTATTATAATTCAAAGCTGAAAAAAGAAGACCAAGCCTCTTTTGAAAAATTAGATAATAAAAATATTCCGGATTTGGTCAACAGCAAAGATACTTATTATATTTCAAAAACATTCCATATTAATTCGGAAATCAAGAGTTATAAATTCTACCTGAAAGGTAAGGAATTGATTCGTGAGAATGCTCCTGACAATGATTCTTACTATTACATGAAATATGAGCAACAGTAAGGTAAAATGTTAATATTTTGGATTAAGTAATTTTCAGATTCACAATTGAAAGGAAGAAATTTAATGAAAAAAATCGCAGTTTTAGGTCCAGGTTCTTGGGGGACTGCCTTAGCACAAACCTTAGCAGAAAATGGGCATGATGTTCGAATTTGGGGAAATGTTCCTGAACAAATTGATGAGATCAATGAATATCATACCAATAAACATTTTTTGCCAGATTTGCAAATTCCTGAATCAATTGTAGGATATAAAGAATTAGCGGAGGCTGTTGATGGTGTTGATGCTGTATTATTCGTTGTCCCAGCAAAAGCTATTCGTTCAGTTGCGCAAGAATTGTTAGAAAAAATGAATACAAAACCAATCATCATTCATGCAAGTAAGGGATTAGAACAAGGCACACACAAACGCATTTCAGAAGTGATTGCAGAAGAACTTCCAGAAGAAAAACGCCAAGCAATCGTTGTTCTTTCTGGTCCAAGTCATGCAGAGGAAGTTGCCGTTCACGACATCACGACGATTACGGCTGCAAGTATTGATCAAAATGCAGCAGAATTTGTTCAAGATTTATTTATGAATGATTATTTCCGAATCTATACAAATAACGATGTAATTGGCGTGGAAACAGGTGCTGCATTAAAAAATATTATTGCAATCGGCGCTGGCGCTATTCATGGACTAGGATTTGGTGATGACGCAAAAGCGGCTATCATGACTCGAGGTTTAGCTGAAATCAGTCGTCTAGGAGTGGCTATGGGGGCTAACCCACTGACATTTATTGGATTAAGCGGTGTGGGCGATTTGATTGTTACGTGTACGAGTGTTCATTCTCGTAATTGGCGTGCAGGAAACTTATTGGGTCAAGGACATAAATTGGCTGAGGTTCTAGAAAATATGGGGATGGTTGTTGAAGGTGTTTCAACGACAAAAGCCGCTGTTGAACTAGCTAAGCAATTAAATGTGGAGATGCCAATCACAGAGACCATCTATAGTGTGTTATATGAAGATAAAGATATCAAGCAAGCTGCAAAAGATATCATGTTGCGTGATGGCAAGACGGAAAATGAATTTATGTAAATATTAAAAAGTAGAACAAAACGATAATCGTTTTGTTCTACTTTTTTGTGGAGCATAAAACAGAAAGAAAGTAGGTTTCCTATTTTACCTCTGCTATAATAGTTCAATGAGTAATATTATTTTAAATGAATGATTGTGAGAAAGGAACGAACAGATCATGACAAAAGTTAGAAAAGCTGTGATTCCAGCAGCAGGATTGGGAACACGTTTTTTACCTGCAACAAAAGCAATGGCAAAGGAAATGTTACCAATTGTTGACAAGCCAACGATTCAATTTATTGTTGAAGAGGCTTTGGCTTCAGGAATCGAAGATATTTTAATTGTTACAGGAAAAGCAAAACGACCAATTGAAGACCATTTTGATTCAAATGTTGAATTGGAAACAAACTTACGTGAAAAAGAAAAAAATGAATTATTGAAATTAGTGGAAGAAACGACTAACGTCAATTTACACTTTATTCGTCAATCTCATCCAAAAGGGTTAGGGCATGCCGTGTTACAGGCAAAAGCTTTCGTAGGAGATGAACCTTTTATTGTGATGCTGGGTGATGATTTGATGGTGGATGACATTCCTTTGACAAAACAATTGATGAACGATTACGAGCAAACAACCTCTTCGACAATTGCTGTTATGAGTGTTCCGCATGAAGATACGTCGAAATATGGCATTATCAATCCTGGTGAATTAGTTTCAGATGACGTTTATAGTGTGAAAAATTTTGTAGAGAAACCAGATCCAACTGACGCACCAAGTGATCTGGCTATTATTGGCCGTTATTTGTTAAATCCAGAAATCTTTACTATTTTGGAAACACAAAAACCTGGTGCGGGAAATGAAATTCAGCTAACTGATGCGATTGATGAACTGAATAAAAGTCAACGTGTGTTTGCACATGAATTTAAAGGAACACGCTATGATGTTGGCGATAAGTTTGGTTACATGAAGACGAGTATCGAGTATGGATTGCAACATCCAGAAATTGGTGAAACATTAAGAGAATATCTGATTGAACTAGGAAAAAAATTAAATTAATTGATCTTGTAATGATTTGAAGTAGAGACTAAGTCATTTTGGGCTCTACTTTTTTGTGTTTAGATGAATTGCTTAAGTGCTTTCTGATAATTTATCCTTATTTATTGGATGTCAACATGTCGTTGACATCCTCTTTCTATTTGACACTTGCGTGGTTTACTATAAAATAAATAGAGTGCATAATTTTGTTGCTAAAAACAAGTGGAGGGAAGTGTCAGCGGCTTAGAATTTCAATGGCCGATTGAGATGACTAAACAAGATAAAGATTTAAAAAAAGCTGCTAGAATACAGTTGCTTGAACTCTTGAATGAAAATCCTGACTGGTATCATTCTCAAAAAGAAACACCTCAAAGAGTGAAACAGTTAGCCACACTTTTAGTAGATAAGCAGAAAATACCAAAACATAGTACAAAAAAAGAGACGGTAATCAATCCTCGCTATTTTTTATTACTTCATTTTTTGGGTTTTAACAATAAAGAAGTACAAGAGATATTATTTCCAACGAAACAAAGTTATATTTTGTGGAAAGAGGAATATGGATATGATAAATTAAGGAGTTCAGCCATCGTGAAAAAGAAACAGCTATTGATTCAGACTTTGGCTGACCAATGGCGTATATATGATCTCATAGAAGACTCGGTACAGACTATCAGCGATTTTTGGCGAGAACAAAGGGCATTGGTTCAAGCTGGGCATAAAGCTGTGGATGGTTTGAGTGAACAAGAAATCGATGAAATTTTAGGTTTTTATGAAGTGCTAGATACTATTACTGATTTCTCTCGCGTCCAAAAGCAGCTAATATTAGAAAAAAAGAATCGATTCGTTTAAGTCTTGCACCGATTGTATACCTAAAAGAAGCTTTAATTTTTACTTAAGTGTACAAAAATAGCATAAGATAAAAGAAGAAAAATCAACATTTTTTTTGAATTAGTAGTAAAATGATGAAGAGTTTTTGTCAAACGGAATTTAAATAGAAGGTGTGGATTTCATGGAAAAACTAATAGCAATTGCTCAATCATTGCTTGATGGATTGAAGTGGTTACTGGAAGGAAGCAATTGGTTAATCTTATTACCTTTCATTTGTGTCAGTTTTTATGTCATGTATCAGATGGTAAAGCGCAAAGAAAAAGGATTGATTTTAATTTGGTATTTAGCAACGATTGCGATTGGCAGTTTGATGTTACAAATTGCAGTTGATGCACAAACCGCATTAATTTTTGCAGCTGTATTGATAGGGTTGTATGTGGTGATTTATATTCGCTATTTGGGTCATCGAATGCACTTGATCAAAAAAGGAAAGCATGCGGCTCCGTATCGTTCAGTAAAAGAATAAAAAAGAGGCTGGATAGCTGTAGTCAACCAAAAATCAGGATTTTTGGTTGACTACAGCTATCCAGCCTTTTTCTTAGAATTTTATTTGAGAATATATGTGTACAAAATTTATTTAATTAAATTTTGACTGCTTGTTATTTGAAAAAACGTTATGATAAGTTGTTTAGAATAGCTAAGAAGTGGGGAAAGTTAGAATATAATAACAAGATTATAATTATGAAAAGATGTCGTACTCTTGTTTTTTGATGATTCACCTCTTGCACTCAGCAAATAGTTTCCTTACAATGAGAACAGATAGAAACAGCTGAATAAAAAAAGGCTCCCTGTTTCTTAGTTGGCGCTAAGAAACAGGGAATGACTTGTCAGTACGCGCTGACCAATCATTTTGCCATAGTCAATGCAGTGCATCGACCTTTTTATTGTACCTAATCTAAGGTGAAATTTCTACCCCTATGTAGATTTTTATGAAGGTTGCCCGCTTGTTTATTTGCTATGTTAAGGTATTGGGCTAGACGCTCAATACCTCTTTTTGTTGGGGAAAAATAACGACGAGTACAAAGTAAGTTGGCAACTGCCGTTTTGTTGTTTTCGCTTTATTAGGCAGCTGTTTCTATTGATTTTGATTCGTGGGGGAGACTTATGAGTTTACGTTATTTTGATTATTATCAACAGCTGGAAGAAAAACTACGTGTAGAAGAACCATTAATGATTCAAGCAGGAACTTGGATTGCTCAACGAATAGCTGCCGGAGGTCGGTTACAGATTTTCGCTAGCCGAACGTTAAGCGGTGTGGCTTTTGAATTTTGGGAACAGCTTCCAGATATCGTCCCTGGGAAATTGATCAAAAATCCAGCTGATGGTATTTATGAGAGATTAGAGGGAACCGGTCAAGCAATTATTGAACAGATAGAGACAAACCCTCAAGATATTTTTTTACTGTTATCAAATGAAGGACGTAACCCGGCTATTATTGAACTCGCGCAGTGGATCAAAGAGCATGAGTATCCAGTAATCATCGTGACGGGTTTTGATTTATCTAGAAGTATAAAATCGCAGCATAGTAGTGGCTTACGGTTATTTGAAATTGCAGATTTGGTTTTAGATAATCATGCAAAATTGCATGACGCGGTATTGACTATACCTGAATTGGATCCATCAATTTGTGGAACAGCCTCTGTTTCTACCATGTTTTTACTTCAGCAAATGCTCTATTTTATTGCTCAGTTTTTACTTAAAAAAGAAGTGTCTTCTGATTAAAGCCCACTATTCAGAGAGTTTTCCACAGTAATCAACTGTATAAAAGAAAAAAAGCTTGTGTTCCACAGCTACAGAAACAGTTTTATGAAAAGAAAACGATTTTCTTAGTCGATAATTATTGATGAAGAATGGTTTGATAGTTATTTTTTATGATTTAATAGTTTTTCATAATAATATTTGTTTCTATTTTGTTAGTTATTTATATAGGTGTTTCACAGAGAAATGTGGATAACAGTCGCCCCAATTATTGATGGAGAGAAATGATTAGGTGAAAGAAATATCAATAAAAAATTAACTCATTTTTACAGACTTTAAAGCAAACCTTTAATTGTTTGAAATCTCATTGAAAAGTTAGAATCATTTTGGTATCGTTATCTAAGAAAGATAAACGAGATCAACTTGTTATCTTAATAACTGTTGAGAAAAATTAAAGGATAAGTGGGAAAAAAAGATGAGAAGAGCTGAGAAAAAACGAATGAGCACGGGACGAAAAGTTTTTTTATGGATTTTAAGTATTTTGTTGATTATTATTGCGGGGATTGCTGTTTATGCAGGAAAAATTTATTTTGATGTGAAGTCCACAGCAGACAAGACTTATGCAACGGTCGATCGGATCACTGAATCAAAACGGGACAAAGCAATCAATTATGATGCTGGCGATCCATTGTCAATTTTACTACTAGGTGTGGATACAGGAGATTTTGGTCGCACAGATCAAGGTCGCTCAGATTCAATTATGGTTGCAACGGTTAATCCACAAAAGAAGAAAACGACTTTAGTAAGTATTCCTCGTGATACCTACACAGAGATTGTTGGGCATGGAACGAGTGATAAGATCAATCACGCCTATGCGTTTGGAGGTGTGGCAATGTCTATTGCGACAGTTGAAAACATGTTAGATATTCCCATTGACCACTACGCGGAAATCAATATGAAAGGAATGCAAGAGTTGGTTGACGCAGTTGGTGGTGTTGATGTAAATAATAAATTGACATTTAGCTACGATGGAACTGATTTCCCAATCGGCAAACAAACGTTAAATGGTTCAGAGGCCGTGAAATATGCACGGATGCGATACGATGATCCAAAAGGAGATTATGGACGTCAAGATCGTCAACGTCAGGTGATTTCTGGAATTATCAACAAAACAAAGTCAGTGGATACATTGACGAACTATACAAATTTATTGGACGCTTTGGGCAACAATGCAGCAACGGATGTTTCATGGGATACAATCAAAGTTTTAGCAACTAATTACCGTGATGCCTTTTCAACGATTCGTTCAGAACAACTAGCAGGAGATTCATTTACTGGTGACGGTACAACTGGAGAAAATGGCATTTCTTATCAACGAGCAAGTAGTGACGAACTCGCTCGAATCCAAAAAGAACTAAAAGAACAATTAAAATAGTGCAAAGAAAAAATACCTAACAAAAAACTCAGAGCAACCGTGCAAATGGTTGCTCTGAGTTTTTTTAGCGATACACTGATACGCTGATAAAGAAAAAAATAAGGATTGGTTGAAAGACTGTCTTCTTTTACCGAATCCTAAAATTTTATTTACTGTTAGATTAGACCAAAAAATAAAGCAAAAGCAGCCAAGAAAAATGCTTTTGTAAAAGACATGATTTTCCGTGGATCTCGTACGATCGTTTTGGCATCAATAAATGCTTCAGAACTTAGAATATAAGAACTTACAATAATCAATAAAACAGTAATTAGTAATAGTAATAACATAACTCTCACTCCTTCAAGTTCTTAGCAATAGTATAGCATGTTGACATAGAAGTTACGAGTTACTGGCAATTTCTTAAATAAATTTATAACAAAATTCGTAAATGATTTAACATGGCCCCTGTTCAAAATCTTGTTGCCCTTCCTGAAAAATAATTTGTTGATACTGACGAAAAAAAGTGCCACGGTGATAATGCTGCTGATGTGCCAAAACTTGTTGAAAAGGACGAGCCAACCATTTTGCTTGTGGAAAGAATGGAAAAAAGATTGGACTATAAAGTGGTGAAAAATCTGTGTGGATCATTAAATGACAAGAAAACGCGAGGCGAATTCTTTTTGTTAAATTTCGTTTCTTGATTGGAGAAAGAAAACGAAGCTGATTTGTTAACTGGATCGTTGTTTGAAAGGAGTGTTCTTCAACCAACTGCACCTGTAATGGATTGAACCAAATGGTAGTTACCTTTTTTGCAGATTCCAGCGGTAGTAAACTCTGTGTTCGAATCGCTGCTGGTAATTTGTAGTGGTTGACAGGAAGAAGTGTACGCATTGTTTTGAGATACCAGCTTAATTTTAACTGGTGATGGCTGTCTAGTAGATAAGTAATGATCTCTTGCGCCGAGCTTGCGACCAACATACACTCATGCTGAAAAACGATCCAACAACGAGTGAATTCTGTGGTTGTGTCTGGAAGCAGTGCATAAATTTCGATATCTAAAGGAATTTGGTATAAAAAATAAAGCTGTTCAGATTTAAAAAGGGATTCTTTTTTTATAGAAGAAACAAATGACGATTCACAATAAATAGTCGTTAAATCATTGATGGTAAAACGATTTTTGCTGGTTTCAATCATAAACTACCTCCAAGAATAATGTCATAATTCCTCGTGTAGCTAAAGTTTAGCATATGGGCATGGAACTTTTTTTGACCCAAAAAAACTCTTTTTCTTTTTTACAGTGGCTATATTTTTCCTTAAGCTACAAGTACCGGCCGGAAAAAAGAAAAAGGCAGAAAAGGATGGAACAAAAAGAATTAGAAGATTTATGTCAGAAATATGAAAAGCTGTATCACAAAGTGGTAAAGAAATGTGGAGTTTATCAAAACAATCAGGAATACGAGGAATATGTTCAATTAGCGCGGATTGCTTTCTTTGAAGTGGCAAGGGATTTTGCAACGTCAAAAAAATTTGAAGAAGCTTATCCTATAGGCTATTTATTTCAAAAAATTGTCTGGAAAATAAAAACATACCAACGAAAAATCTGGCGTCAACGAGACATTTTAGTAGCGGTAAATGAGGAACAAGAACGACAATCAATGAGTAGTCTTATTACTGGATCGTCTGATGTTTCGCATGAATACGCTGATCAGAGACTGATGCTCTGCTTTCTTTGGCACAAATTATCGGCGAAGGAACAATGTTTTTTAGCGTATCGTTTGGAAAAAGCTCGAAGTAGTGATTACCTAGCACCAGCAAGTAGACAAACAATAGCGAATTGGCGAAAGAAACTAAAAAAACGATGGCAGGATGAAAAAATCAATTAAAATTTTGACATTGAGTGTTCTGAACACGTTACTAGTAGTGTGAGTAAGTGAATGACGAATGAACCGGTGCAGGCGTGGTTTCATTTACTTATAAATCAAGAAGGGAGAAACTTATGGAGAAAAAATTAGAAAGTACAAAATTAACGATTTATTTTGCCAATTTGGAAACAGAAGAAGAATATCGACAAACGATTGGATCGATTATTCCTAATCCAGAAGATGAAAAAGTATTGGCATTAGGTGACGTTTTTCAATTATTGGCACCAAAAGAAGTACAAGTTGCGTCTGTTTTGAAAACGGAAGCAACGAGTTATCGAAAGAGTTAAAGGAGAAGAGAAAATGAAAAAACTACAGTTGATCTTTTCAGATAGTGAAGGGAAAAATCAAAGAGTCAATCCTGTAATTGCGTCCAATTCATTGACAGCAGAAGAAGTTCAGGAAATGATGCATCGCTTAAGTGAGTTGGATCTTTCAGTCAAAGAGGGTGTGACACTGTACGCGCATCCATTAGGTGCAAAGTATATTGAAACAATCGAAACAATCTTGTTTTAGCGAAAAATAAAAGGAAAAGAGAGAAGAAAGAATTGTTAACAATTCTTTCTTCTCTCTTTATACACGTTGATGAAAGAGTCTTCCCCAAAACTCTTTACACCATGATTATAATACATTTGTTATCAATTATGCAACGAAGTTTACCTTTTGTAATGAAAAAGTTTATAGCTCAAGGCTTTATAGATAATGATCGTTATTTTTATTGGTTATAAAAAAGAAATGTTAAGAATATTCGTTTATTTTTAATGAAACGGTATGAGAAATGTGTGGGAATTTTGACTTAAATCTACTTGGTCATAAAATATTTTCTAATGAATCATTAGATTAATGTAATAAAATCAACGATTTATGTTGTAAGATTCACTTATTGTTTTCTAATAAATTATTCATGTGAGTGAAGGGGTTTTCCTGTATAATCTTTTTGATTATCCATTTTTTATTCATCACAATATCATTGTGAACAGAAAGGAAGAAATTACTTGAAGAAAAATCCTTCTTCGGAAAAAAACAAGCGAGACCTCACCAAGCTAACGACGCCACACACGTACGTGATTATTTTTGGTGTAGTAATCTTTGCTTGGATCTTAACGTTTTTGGTACCAGCTGGTCGCTTTAGTACACAGGAAATCGAATATCAAGACGCAAACGGAGAAACAAGTACACGAACAGTACTTCGCCAAGACTCTTTCCGTTATGCCTATGCACTTGATAAAGGGTATGTTTTTGATCAATTAGAGAAATTACAAGATAATCCAGCGGAACGTGAGAAATTGGATGTTCCAGAAGCCGGGCTAGAAGACGTGCTTGCCGCTGGTGAAAAACAGTTAACACAAGAAAAACTAGATGAGATTGCTTTAACAGATGATGTACTTTATGACGAGTATGGAGATAATATCTATGACACGTCGAAAAAACTACACAAAACAGCAAAAGTTTGGGGAACAGACGATTTTGGTGGATTTGGCTTCCTGAACTTCGTGTTTGAAGGGTTAGTTTCTGGTGACAAATATGGTTCTGCAGTTGGGATTGCGGCACTGATTTTGGTTGTCGGTGGTGCTTTTGGGATTATTATGCGTACGGGCGCAATTGATGCAGGAATCTATGCGATTATTAGTAGAACAAAAGGACTTGAACGTTTAGCCTTGCCGCTATTATTTTTTGCTTTTTCTTTTGGAGGTGCGACGTTTGGAATGGCTGAAGAAGTTATTCCATTCTCAATGGTGATGGTACCTTTCGTTATTGCGCTAGGGTATGACTCGATTGTCGCAGTGACGGTCACTTATGTTGCTTCGCAGATTGGGAATGCGACATCTTGGATGAGTCCGTTTAGTGTTGCTGTCGCGCAGGGAATTGCTGGAATCCCAGTGTTGTCTGGGGCAACTTTCCGTTTGATCATGTGGGTGATTGTGACTGGTTTATCAGCGATTTACTTAATGATTTATGCAGAACGAATTCGTAAAAATCCAGCAAGTTCTGTGACCTACAAGTCAGATGCTTACTTCCGTGATCATCTTGAAAAAACAACAGACGAGAAAAAAGCTTTCACACTTGGACATAAATTGATTCTAGCCGAAATGTTGATTGTTTTAGTCTGGATTATTTGGGGAGTCACACAAAAAGGATATTATATTCCAGAAATTGCTTCGCAATTCTTTGTCATGGGATTAGCTGCAGGGATCATTGCAGTAATCTTTAATCTAAATGATATGAAGATCAATGATGTTGCTTCTTCTTTCCAATCAGGTGCAGCTGATTTAGCTGGAACAGCGATTGTTGTTGGTATGGCAAAAGGGATCTTACTTGTATTGGGTGGTTCAGATGCTTCCGTTCCTTCCGCGCTGAATACGATATTACACAGTATTGGAACAGTCTTAACAGGTGTACCGGCTGTGATTGGTGCATGGGCAATGTACTTGTTCCAAAGTTTGTTCAATTTAGTGGTCACATCGAACTCCGGTCAAGCAGCATTAACGATGCCAATCATGGCACCACTTGCTGACTTGGTAGGTGTTTCAAGACAAGTTGCTGTCTTGGCTTATCAGCTTGGTTCTGGATTTATGGATGCTTTCACGCCAGTTTCGGCTAGTTTGATTGGTGTACTAGGTGTTGCTCGGATCGAATGGGCAAAATGGGCGAAATTCCAAATCAAGATGCAAGGATTCTTATTTATTTTGGGAACGATTTTTATTATGATTGCGATTGCAATTGGGTTACAATAGAAAATAAAGCGGAGGATGGACAGGTCAGTGAACTGATCTTCGTTCATCCTTTTTTGAAAAGAAATGAGGGAAATTCATGAAGATCATTCGACAAGCACAAGTTTATGCACCAGATTATTTAGGTGTGATGGATGTTTTACTTTCAGGAAACGAAATCATTGCCATGGAAGAACAATTGACTAGTGATTTTGCGGAAGTGACATTGGAAGAAATCGATGGACGAGGGAAAATCTTGACTCCAGGTTTTATTGATGGTCACTTTCATATTTTAGGTGGTGGAGGTGAGGGTGGCTTCCAAAACCGAACTCCGGAAGTGACGCTTAGTCAGTTGACCAGTGCGGGTGTGACGACAGTCGTTGGGTGTTTAGGAACAGATGGACAAGGGCGAGATATGACTGCACTCATTAGTAAAGCACGTGGACTAGAAGCAGAGGGAATCACGACTTACGTGTATGAAGGTTCCTATCGTTTACCAGTCAAAACAGTGACAGATTCATTGATCAAAGATTTCTTAGTGATTGATAAAGTAATTGGGATTGGAGAAATTGCGGTTTCTGATCATCGTTCTTCCCAACCAACATTTGAAGAATTTTCTCGAGCAGTTGCAGACGCTCGAGTTGGCGGTATGTTATCTGGCAAGGCAGGAATCACGAATGTTCATTTAGGTGGTGGGGCAAGAAAATTAGAATTGTTAACACGTGTTGTGGAAGAAACTGAAATTCCCATTACCCAATTTTGGCCAACCCATGCGAATCGAACAGCCGATTTATTTGAATCTTGTTTAGCCTTTGCTAAAGAAGGGGGAACCATTGATTTTACCGCAAGTGAAGATCCCGATTTTTGGGAAAAAACTGATGGTGAAATTCGTTTCAGCCAAGCGCTAAAACGAGTGATTGAAGAAGGCGTTTCTCTAGACAACTTTACAATGACTTCTGATGGGCAGGGGAGTTTACCTTATTTTGATGAAAATAATCATTTCTTAGGAATGGGTATCGGAAGTGCTAAAGCATTATTAGTTGGAATCAAAGAAGCTGTTGAAAGAGAAAATATTCCATTGGAAATCGCACTAAGAGCAATCACATCTAATCCAGCACGTGTATTGAAACTAGCTAAAAAGGGCCAAATAAAAGTCGGAAATGATGCTGATTTGTGTTTATTGGATGCAGATACACTGGCAATTGATACAGTGATTGCCAAAGGGAAAGTGATGGTTCAAGGAAAAGAAGTCAAGGTTTGGGGGACATTTGAACAATTGCGTTAATGAAAAAATAAGCGTCTGAGGTGTTCTATTTGTCTGAATAATTGGTTGATGTTACTCTATAAGTAGATTAAAAATAATCATTATTTATCAAGGAGGAAGAATCATGGCAGATTTAAAAGGACGTTCAGAAGACTTGAAGGACAAAGTAGTCGGTGAAGGTAAAGAAGCTTATGGTAAAGCAACTGATGATAAATCAAAAGAGGTTGAAGGAAAAGCACAATCTTTAGGCGCAGACATCAAAGAAAAAGCGCGTGATCTTGGTGATGACATCAAAGAAGGCTTTGAAGATATCAAAGATAAATTTTCAAAAAAAGATAAATAATTTTTACTTACCTGGACTAAAAAATAAAGGGTGGAACAAAACGAAATGACGTTTTGTTCCACCCTTTTTGCTGTTGATCATTCAAACATACTTGTAATTGAATCCCAAAGACCACTGAAAAAGTTTTTGATTTGCGCCCATAGTCCTTTAGATTTTTCTTCAATTTGTTTTTTAGTTTCTGTTAAGTCTAGTTCATTCACGAAGTCTTCAAAGATATTTTTATCTTTCATATCGCTCATGAGTGAAGTTAGTTCACTGACTTGATCCGTCGTCATGATATCAGCAAGTCCGTGATCTTTTAAAGCTGTTTCGACAGTTTGTTGGATTTCTTCTTTAGTTAATTTCTGACCGTCTTTCGTTTTGGTTGCTAGTTCAGCTTTTGCTTGCTCTTGTGCGGCATTCAAAGCCTCATCAGAGTAACCTTCTTTGTCTTTGTTTTCTTCTGTGATTGAAGAAAGGACGTTCATCTCATCTTGCGCGACTTCTACGCGGTCTTTATTGATGATTCCGCCAGATTCTTCAACGATTTTGTAAACACCTGCTAGTGCACCAGAGCCATCAATTGGAACGGCAGAAGCAATCGTTAATTGGGCATCCGTGATCCCAGCAGTCAAAGCAGCGTTTTGATATTGCGCTGCGGTAATTTTCGTAATATTTTCGGGTGTAGCGATATCAACGTTGATTCCTTTTCCTTCTGCCAAAGTTTGCATACGGACGGAACTGTAGACTGCCCATTCTTGGTTGAAGCCACCATCAGGAATATAGTTCATTAGGTCTGTTCCATTTGTTGTATAAATCGGTGTTTCGCCTTTGATTCCTAATTTGTTTAACGTATAGTCTTGTTGTTCTTTAGTTAGTGCGTTACCGAGTGCAACAGCATTAACTTGAATTTTTTCTGCTTGGTTTGTAGACTGACTTGTTTCTTGGTTCGTTGTTGAAGTGGTCGCAACGGTTTCACTTGTTGCTGAATCTTGAGCAAATGCTAAGGGTGTACTTAATAGAACTTGGCTTGCGATTAAAGTCGTAGCAAGTAGTGTCCATGTTTTTGGTTGATTTTTTTTCATGTTGACCTCCAAAAGTTGTAGAAAATTATTTGAATAATTAATTCAATGATTTTACTTAGTTTACTACAAGGTACTTGAGAAAACTTGGGACTAGAGGCGGATTTAGGGAAATTTAAAAAAAGGTTGTGACTCCAAGTCCTTAGCTTCAAGTAATAAGGAGTTTTTTTCTGAAAATAGCTTTTCATATTTTTCGACAGTTGTAAATTATTTTGCGAAGCAGCTTGGTGAGCACCGTGGCTATGGTTATAACGCAAAATAGTGTAGACCATTTATTCAGCAAAGAAGGCCGCGACAATACTTTTGTCACAGCCTTCTTTCTTTTAGTCATCGTTGGGTAAAGCGAGCATTTTACGAGTGAATTCTTTGTTTTTTAACTCATAAACTTCATCACATTTTTTGGCAACGTCTAGTTCATGAGTAACAAGGATGATACAACGATCTTGTTCATGTGCGATTTCTTGGAATAACTGAACAATTTCTTGAGACGTTGTTTCATCCAGATTTCCAGTTGGCTCATCCGCGACAATCAATTGGTGATCACAACAGATTGCACGAACGATAGCTACTCGTTGTTGTTGACCACCGGAAAGTAATGTTACTTTCTTTTGGGCCATTTGTTCATCAATGCCGACCCGTGCTAAGTGTTCAAGTGCGATTTGACGTCGATTTTTTTGTTTGGTTTGAGAAATTTCCATGGCTGCAACGACATTGTCAACTGCAGAAAGATAAGGAAGTAAGTTATATGCTTGGAAAATAATCGAAACGCTATTCTTACGATAATTTCTCAGACCGATTTTTGCTAAGGGACGATCTTCATAATACACGGTTCCTTCTCTAGGATTATCCAAACCAGAGATCAGTGAGAGAAAGGTCGTTTTACCAGAACCACTGGCACCTAAAATCGCGTATATTTTGCCTGTTTCAAAAGTTAAAGAGACTTCTTGGTAAAGTGCATCTTCTGGATTTTGATACCAAAATCCTAAGTTTTCTGTTCGTAACATATGTGTACCTCCTTTAATTTAATAAAATTTTTCGTGGATTCAAACGCAAGATGCCAATGGAAGCTAAGCAAACAGAAAGCAAACTGATTCCTAAAGCAACCAAGGCAAGAAAACCGATTTGCGTTGGTGTTACATTGATTGAAAGTTCGCTGACTTCATTAGAAACGGTGAACGGATTATTGTTGCCACCCGGTGTGCCCATTTGACCACGTCCACCAGGATTTTCTCCGTTTGGTCGTTGGGTTCCTTCATCGTTTGTTTGTGTGTTTTGATCAGTGCTTGTTTGTTGCTCTATCAGCTGTTGTCCCACCACATTTGCCACTACGTTTCCGCTAACTGCTGCCACGCCTAGTGCTAAAATCATACATAAAGCTACTTCAGTAAATAATTGTAAAATAATTTTGATTCGAGATTCGCCTAATGAAAGTAAGACACCAAGTTCATGGCGACGTTCACGAATAGTGATCATGATGATCAATGTCAAGATAATAATGCCAGCAACGGCAACTAACAAGACGACATTTTTGGAAAAACTGGCTACATTGTTCAAAGGTTCGAGCATTGATTGATAAGCTGCATCATTTGATTGTAAGCTGAAAGTATCTGTGTCAATAAGTTTCTCAGCTTCTGCTACAAATTCATCCATGTTTTCTGGGTCTGCGAGTGTATAGATGGCAGAATCAACGGTATTGTCCTCGGCTGTTCCATTTAATTCATTGGCTAATGTGTAGGAAGTGTACAAAGTATTGGAAGGGTTCATCATACTGAATTGCATTCCCATACTATTACTACTTTCGCTAGATTTATAAATGCCTTTCACAGTCAGTTCATAAGTTGTTTCTTCGTCCTCAGAACTAGTAATCGTAAATGTATCTCCAACTGCTAAATCATTGGCAGTTGCTAATGTTTCTTCAATAAGAACATGGTTCGTATCTTTGTCGCTTTCATCAATTCCTTCACCATCAGTAATTGTTGCTGTTCCACTTGAAAAAGTACTATTTTGCGCGGAGGCTAACACACCAGTAACTTGAAAGTCGGCTTGTGTCATTTGACCACCACCAGGCATTCCGCCTCCCATTGGCTGATTTGCATCGGTTGTTTCAGTAGAACTATCTGTTGAATCAGAACTTGAAATAGCTGTGATTCCATCGCTTGCTAATGCAGAAGCGGAACTTTCAAAAGAGTAGCTCTTAACATCTGCTAAATCAGCAATCTTTTGTGCATCTTCTAATGAAACTGGTGTTAATGAAAAGCTTCCCGGGTCAATTCTTTCTTGGGTTGTGTCATCTGAATCTGTTCCGCTAGTTGCTGTTTCATCTGGTTTTTGGAAACTTGCCTCGCGATTAGCGCTTAACGTAACGGTTGCGCCAACTTCTTTTTGTGCTTCGCTGGCAGCTTGCTCGGCTGCACTACGAATAGTTAGACCCGCGAGAACAAAGACTAAAATCGCTGTAAAAACAGCGAATAAGAGGAGCGAGCGGCCCCATTTCACTTTGGTACTTTTTAGTGCGCGTTTGATAAAGTTCATTGTTTTCAATCCCTCCTATAGTGTTGCATTGCCAAATTGTAAAAGGTCTAACTTAAATGAACCTTAATGATGAAGAGCACCAAAGGAAATCAACGAATAGGAATAAAAACAAGCTATAGTTATCGTTCGAAATGTGCTAGAATGTAACAAGTATGTTTCGAGCAAGTGGCAAAAAATCAGTAAAAGCAAGAAGTGTAAGAAAAATGTGGTTATAGGTCTAGTGAAGTCTTTCCTGTCTTTGGTTATGTGCAATGAAAAGAAAAGGTCTGGTACTTTTTTAAGAAGGCCGTAGGAAACGATTGTAGATGCTAGCGATTTGCTGATTTTGTTGTATAATGATAGCGACAGCTAAATTATTTGGCTTGGATGCAATCAGTTATTGCGTAAAGAAGATTCATTGTAGAGCGAGAAACACTTATCCAAAAACGACAAGATGAACAATGGCAAAAGAATAGATAGGAAAGCACCAGTTCTATGTAAGGATTGCCTTTAGAGTCTCGTTGACTTTTGTATAAGCAACCAAAAAACAATTTTTTAGTTATTTACTACAATGGAGTAGTTGGCAATAAAGTAATTCGTTAATCAATTAGTAGTTAAATAGATTAGTAATCAATATAAGTAGAGAATGGACATCATTTGAAAGTGATGCCATAGAAGAGGTGAAATTTGTGAGTACCATTAAAATCATTCCATTAGGCGGTGTCCGCGAAAATGGAAAAAATATGTATGTCGCAGAAGTTGGAGAAGATATTTTTGTATTAGACTGTGGATTGAAATATCCAGAAAATGAACTTTTGGGAATCGATGTTGTCATTCCTGACTTCACATATTTAGAAGAAAATATAGATCGAGTGGCTGGCGTGTTTTTAACACACGGACATGCAGATGCAATTGGCGCTTTGCCTTATTTCTTATCTAAATTAGCTGTTCCAGTTTTTGGAACGGAGTTAACGATCGAATTAGCTAAAATAAGTGTTAGTCGCAATGAAGATTCAAAAGGATTCAAAGATTTCCATGTTGTGGATGAACATACTGAGATTGATTTTGGTGAAACAATCGTCAGTTTCTTCCGCACAACACATTCGATTCCAGATTCTGTGGGAATCAATTTAAAAACACCAGAAGGAAATATTGTTTATACAGGCGATTTTAAATTTGATCAAACAGCGATTCCAATGTATCAAACAGATTATGCACGTTTGACAGAAATTGGTAAAGAAGGCGTACTAGCACTTCTCAGTGAGTCTGCGAACGCTGAGAATCCAGCACCCGTTGCTTCTGAATTGCAAATTGCTGATGAAGTTTTTGATACAATCGAATATTGGGAAGGTCGTATCATTGTTGCTTGCGTGGCAAGTAATTTACAACGAGTACAGCAAGTGCTAGATGCTGCAGCAAAAGCTAACCGTAAAGTGGTCTTAACAGGACAAGATTTTGAACGAATTATTCGGACGGCAATGCGTTTAGAAAAGGTTCAATTACCAAGTGAAGACTTATTGGTTACCTTAAAAGAAATGAAAAATTATGAACCAGAAGAATTAATTATTCTTGAGACAGGTCGAATGGGTGAACCAATTAAGTCATTACAAAAAATGGCAAATGGCACACACCGCAATCTGAAAATCGAAGACGGTGACTTAGTCTATATCACAACTACGCCAAGCACAGCAATGGAGACAATGGTTGCTAAAACGGAAGATATGATTTATCGTGCGGGCGGAACAGTGAAATTGATTTCAGAAAACATGCGTGTTTCGGGTCATGCAAATCCGAACGACTTGCAACTAATGTTAAACTTCATGCGTCCAACTTACTTTATTCCTGTTCAAGGAGAATATCGTGAATTAGCAGCACATGCGGATTTGGCACATGCCGTTGGAATGCCATACAAAAATATCTACATCACCGGTCGTGGAGATATTTTAGAATATAAGAATAAACGAATGAGCGTTGCTGGTACAACTAGTGCCGAAAACGTGATGATCGATGGACTTGGTGTTGGTGACATTGGGAATATCGTGTTACGCGACCGCAAAATTTTATCGGAAGATGGGATTTTTGTGGCAGTCGTTACAATCAGTCGTCGAGAAAAGAAAATCGTTTCAAAACCACAAATCACTTCACGTGGATTTGTTTATGTCAAAGCCAGTCGTGATTTGATGAAAGAATGCACAGGAATGATTGAAGAGATCGTCAATAAACATTTAGAAAGTGATGACTTTGAGTGGAGTAAATTAAAACAAGATATCCGCGATCAATTGGGTCGTTACTTATTTGAACAAACAAAACGTCGTCCAGTGATTTTACCAGTCATTATGGAAGCAACACAACGACGTGGCAAAAAGTAATTACTAGAGATTTTTGTTCTAAAAAATCAAAAAAGGTAGAAGATTTCCCCTGTTTGGTGGTCTTCTACTTTTTTATTATGTAGGAGAATGAATCTGTACGCATAGAGAATCAAGGAAGGGATTGATGATGGATGACTAAAACTAAAGTAGAACAATATTTAGAAGAAAAAGCAATTTCTTTTGAAATTATTGACCTAGTAGGTGTCGAGGAAGTAGACTTTTTATCTGCGTTAGCAGCAAAAGGCTTATCTGCTGATCTTGTTTGTAAAAATCTAGTATTAAAAGGAGATAAAACAGGTTTTATTATTGCCTTAATACCACTGACTGCACGTCTTGATTATAAAAAAACGCGAGAAGTAACAAAAAATCATAAAGTTGGACTACCTGATATGGATGTTGTTTTTGCGCACACAGGGTATGTACACGGTGCAAATACCCCAGTGGGAATCAAACGCCAGCACCCTGAAGATCTTTTTGTATTTGATCATTCTCTAAAAAAACAATCAAAACTTTTGATTTCTAGTGGAGAATTAGGACGCGGTATCTTATTATCACGAACAGACTTAGAGGCAATTGTCCAACCAATCTACGCCGATCTGATCAAAGACTCGTAAACTTCAAGAATGCACAAAAATAGTTAATCATCGTTTTATGAAAAAAATTTTATTATCGAAGGCGCTGCTTGGAAAATATTGGCTATACGGAAACAGGAGGAATGACAAGCTATTTGTCATTCCTCCTTCTTTTTCACTATGAGTGTTTATCGGAATGAAACGCTATTTATGTGAGAAAAAGCAGGAGGGATTCTTAAGATTTGATTCGATAAATTCTATTTTTATCTGAAAAAATAAGAAGAGGTCTGCTTGGTGAATTCTGTGTTATCTGTTACAATAAAAAGGAACATACTGTACTAAAATTTCAAAAAAAAACAAGTGGAGGAAGCGGTTTGTTTCATTGAAACAATGAGATTGAAATCGTTTTATTTATTTTAGGTACACAAACCAAAAATCTGTGAGGAGTGAAGAAATGAAAATTACTTATCATGGTCATTCTTGTCTTTCAATTGAGATGAAAAACAAGCAACGCTTGTTGATTGATCCTTTTATTACTGGAAACAAATTAACGGATTTAACAGTCGATGAAGTCCAAACAGATTGGATTTTAGTAACTCACGGTCATAGCGACCATATTGGAGATATGATTCCAATTGCACAAAAGAACCAAGCAACAATTATTAGTATCGTTGAAATTGCCGACTATGCCCAAACAAGAGGTGTGAACGCATTTGGGATGAATCTTGGCGGTAAACATGCGTTTCCATTTGGTGAAGTAAAACTTGTTCCCGCACTGCATAGTTCAAGTTATGAGGTCAATGGAATCGTTCAATATATGGGAGAAGCCAGTGGGATCATTCTTCAAGCAGAAGGAAAAACGATTTACCATGCGGGAGATACAGCAGATTTTAGTGACTTAGCTTTACTGGCAGAACAATTTGCGATTGATGTTGCTTTCTTACCGATTGGCGATAACTACACGATGGGACCAGAAGATGCAGCGCGCGCAGCCAAACGAATTGGTGCAAAGCAAGTTGTACCGATCCATTACAATACTTTTCCGGTAATCGAGCAAGATCCACAAGCGTTTCTTGACTTATTACCAGCAAATGTCGGAAAAATAATGAGCGTATCAGATACGCTGGAAGTGTAGGGGAAAAATGGCGACAAAACATGATTTGATTTTAGAATATATCGAAAGTTTACCAGTAGGCAATCGAATTTCTGTTCGGAGCATTGCAAAAGAACTGAATGTCAGTGAGGGGACAGCTTACCGAGCAATCAAAGATGCCGAAAACATTGGTTTAGTATCAACTATCCAACGTGTCGGAACGATTCGGATCGAGCGGAAATTAAAGAAACATATTGAACGTTTGACCTTTGGTGAAGTTGTCCGAATCATTGAAGGGGATGTATTAGGAGGCGCAGCAGGTCTAGACAAAGATCTCAATAAGTTTGTGATTGGTGCAATGACGAAGCATGCGATGGAACGCTATATCACTCCCGGTTCGCTAATGATTGTGGGGAATCGAACGGATGTCCAAAAGCTCGCATTAGAAGATGGTGCAGCTGTCTTGATTACTGGGGGATTTGAAACAACGCCAGAAATCTCTCAATTGGCAGATGAATTAGCAATGCCCATTTTACGAACAACTTATGATACATTTACGGTTGCGACCATGATCAATCGTGCATTGAGCGATCAATTGATCAAAAAAGATATTATGTTAGTTAGTGATATTTATATGCCGGCAGAAAAAACGTACCATCTTTTGCCGACGGAAACCGTCGCTGATTTTCAACGATTGTCAGAAGAAACGCAACATTCACGTTTCCCAGTTGTCAATCGCCACCAACGGTTGATGGGCATCGTGACAGCCAAGGACATTTTGGGAAAATCTGAAAGTCAACTCATTGAACGGGTAATGACGAAAGAACCAATTAGTGTCAAGAAAACGATGAGTGTTGCTTCAGTAAGTCATCAAATGATTTGGGATGGACTTGAAGTGATGCCTGTGGTCTCGGATGATTTGACGTTGGAAGGCGTAATTACGCGTCAAGATGTGATGAAAGCTATGCAGCTTGTTCAGCGACAACCACAAATTGCCGATACGATTTCTGATCAAATTTCAGGTGATATCCAAACGATTGAAACAGATCGTGAAGGAAATCGTCTAGAAAATCCTAAATTCAAATTTACGGTAACACCACAAATGGTTAACGGCGTAGGAACGATTTCATTTGGGGTATTGAGTGAGATTATTTCAGATGTTGCTCAAAAAACGATGTTACTGAACCAACGACGGAATATCTTGATTGAACAAATGAACCTCCATTATTTACGTTTAATTCAATTAGAGAGTGAATTAGATATCCAACCACGTGTGCTAGAAATTGGGCGCCGTTCAGCAAAACTAGATATTGAAGTGTATATTGAAAATATTATTGTGGCAAAAGCAATTGTTGTTTGCCAAGTAATGGAACGTTCTTAGAAAGCAGGGAAGACATGAGAAACACAGCAGAACCAACGATTCAACAAGAAATTTTAACAGCGATTCAGGCAGCAGAACGAATCATCATTCATCGTCACCAACGTCCTGACCCAGATGCAATCGGTTCGCAGGTTGGTTTAGCAGAAATTTTACGGGAAAGCTTTCCAACAAAAGAAATTTATCAAGTAGGCGAAACTGTTGAGGGACTTCGTTTTTTAGCAGAGATGCAAACAATTGATGATGCATTGTATCAAGGCGCATTAGTTATCGTGACGGACACAGCGAATTCACCACGAATCAGTGATGACCGTTATCCACTAGGTGATCAGTTGATCAAGATCGACCACCATCCCAATGATGAGCCTTACGGAGATCTCGTTTGGGTAGATACGACGGCAAGCAGTTGTAGTGAAATGATTGCTTCATTTGCTTTGATGTTTCCAGATGAACTAACGATCAATGCAACTGCAGCCCGTTTACTCTATGGAGGGATTGTAGGTGACACCGGAAGATTTTTATACCCAGCAACAACGCCACGAACATTAGAAATTGCAGCTGTCTTAATGAGCTATCCATTTGATGCAGGGCAATTAAATCGTGAATTAGAACAAATGCCAATGAAAGTTGCTAAACTTTCAGGGTATTTATACCAACATCTTGAGGTCGATCATAACGGTGCTGGTCGAGTACTTTTGTCGAAGGAATTGTTGACTGACTATGGAATCGATGATTCTGAAACTGCAGCAATCGTTGCTTTGCCCGGTGTTGTCGATGAAGTATTGGCTTGGGGAATCTTTGTTCAACAACCGGAAGGACATTACCGTGTTCGTTTGCGTTCAAAAGGGCCAGTAATCAATGAGCTAGCAAAGCGTCATCACGGGGGCGGACATCCATTAGCAAGTGGTGCAAATGCAAAAGATCTACGTGAGGTAGAAGAAATCTATCAAGAAATCCAATCTTTGTGTCGAGAGTACCAACAAAAATAATCGAAAAAGACATTAAGGGAGTAAAGAAAAGCGACTTTTGGAAGAAGAACAGCACATCAGTCACTTTCTTTACTCTTTTTTTGTACAAAATTCACAAGCACTCTTTTCAAAGGCTCTTTTTTTCGTTACAATGATGCTCAATAATAGATTTTAAAGGAGAAAGAAGATGACATTACCAAATTGCCCAACTTGTGGGTCTGAGTATACTTATGAAGACAGAGGATTATTTATTTGTCCAGAATGTGGCCATGAATGGAGCGCCGAACAAATAGAAAACGTGGAAGAAGGACTTGTTGTGCTTGACGCAAACGGAAATCCTTTGACAGAAGGTGACAGTGTCACAGTCATCAAAGATTTAAAAGTCAAAGGTGCTTCTGGCGCAATTAAGCAAGGAACAAAAGTCAAAAATATTCGTTTAGTTGAAGGCGACCATAATATTGATTGCAAAGTTGATGGCTTTGGTCCAATGAAGTTAAAGTCTGAGTTCGTTAAGAAAAACTAAAAGCTTCAAAGTCTCTTCACATTTTTTTCTCTCTTCTCATGGTAGAATAAAGAAAATGAAAAGGAGTGAGCTTAAATGTATGGGTTCTACAATTTTTTTGATCCAACGTTTATCTTAGTCATCATCGGGTTAGCCATTTCAGGAATCGCTTCGGCATATGTCAACAGCACATTCAAGAAATATGATAAAATCCGTAGCAAAAATAATGTAACAGGAACACAAGCTGCACAATACATTTTGAGCAGTCAAAACATCCAAAACGTTGGCGTTCAACCAATCGCTGGGAATTTAACAGATAATTATAATTCAGGGAATAAAATGCTAAGCTTATCACAAGCAACAGCGCAATCGACTTCAGTTGCTGCAATTGGTGTAGCTGCCCATGAATGCGGTCACGCAGTCCAAGATGCTGTTGGGTATGCACCGTTAAAAATTCGTGCAGCATTGGTTCCAGTAGCTAATTTTGGCTCTGCAATTTCGTTGCCATTGATTATGGTTGGCGTTTTGTTTAGTTGGAATTATACGTTAATCAATATCGGGATTTTCGCTTTTTCATTGGCGTTGTTATTCCAATTAGTGACCTTGCCAGTTGAATTCAATGCGTCAAGACGTGCGTTACAGATATTAAGTGAGGGTGGCTTATTGACTGAAGACGAAGTGCCAATGGCGCGTCACGTTTTGTTTGCGGCAGCATTGACTTATGTCGCTGCAGCGCTGGCAACCTTCTTACAATTACTCCGCTTGATTCTGTTGTTTGGCGGAAATAACCGTCGAGACTAAAGGCTAACTAGCAAAGCAATAGATAAAAATAAAAAAGAAGCACCGCTTTTGTCAATGGATAAAAGCCGGTGCTTCTTTTTGCTTATGTGCCACAGGTAGCAATGTTTGCTTTGAATTGCGTTGTGTTTTTTTGTCATAGAGTGTCTGGATAAATAGGACAAGTTTTTGCCAGCTGATTTCTTCATTTGTTAGATCCCAGTAAAAAGAAGGCGTGGTTTGCTGTGCTGCTTCAAACCAATCAGTAACGATCAAGTCCGCGTTTTCTGGCGAAAAGGTGAGAAGAATTGTTTCATGATTGAACAATTTTTCCAAACGATTTTTTAGATGATAGTTGCCAGTTAGAGTCTTCGTCATTTTTAAATAGATCAAAAGTTGTGTATCTGTCTCAGAGCAAACCAATTGATAAATCAGCGAACTCAAGTAATGAATAACGTGAGCTGAACGCAACCTCGTTGGACAAAGAGCGCTGATTTCTTTGAGAATCGATTGGAATTGGACATCATCTTCTGATATCGGTTCTGTCACAACAGGGAAATAAAGTGTGTGAAATTCAATGATTGATTCTCCTAATAATGAAACAAGTGTAAGCGCAAGGGTGATGAAATAGTGATAGAAGGCGAGTTTTTCAGTCGTCTCAATTGTCGGGAAATACTTAGTTAATCGAATAGTTAATTTTTGTGCGAATTGACAAAAAGGATGGTCCACTTGTCTGAAATATTTACCGATGAGTAGTTTTTGTTGCACAGGTATCCAGCTGGGGAAGAAACAAAGAACCATGAAATTGAACACGAGTAATTCGTTCTCAGCATGTTTTTCAGATTGTTCCATTGTCATGTTTTTAAACGAACCAGAAAAATCATATGTGTGAAAGAGTAGCCTCAGTAACTTTTGAATATCGCTTGTGGGGGCTTCTAAGAAAGAAGCTTGCTTGATTCTAAGTTTGAACACCGCATAGAGCAAATAAATATTTTTTTGCTCCGTTTCAGAATGAGTGGAAAGCTGGAACGCATCTGACAAAGTGATTTCCTGCTTCATAGCGGCTAAATCAATCGTCGTAAACGGCCATTCAGTTCCTTGAAAAGCATCAGATAGAAATATGTATAGGTAGATTCGGATCAATTGTTCATCCCCAGATAAAGTGTAACAATTATTTGAGGAAATAATTTGTAGGTGAAATTTTTTTAAGTCCTTATTGATTCGAGTAGTTAATTTTTCTAAGTAAGAAGAAGAAATATATAATTTTTGGCTCAACTCTTCCTTGGCGACGGAAACATCAGGGCTGTCCATCAAAAGTAATAAGTAATTAAATCGTTGTGATTCACGTAAAAAGACTAATTTCAAGCGATAAAATACTTCCATTTTTGTTTCTTCGTAGTCTTCACTGATTTGAATCTCTCCTTTATGATTCGAGTAAATAAACGTATGAAATTCAAATAACTGACTAATTGCTTGGTTAAGTTTTCGTATCAAATCTTTCACTGTGCGTTTGGGGATCACGAGTTTATTTGAAAGATCTTGTAAGGAACATGTATCACTTTGGATAATTTCATAAAGAACGAGTAGCTCCTTTTTTTTTGCATCAACTAACATTAGAAACTCCTTTCTCCTAAATATGTACAGGATAGGCCATAAAGTGTGAGTGGTAAGTGTTTTTATACTATGTTATTCTCACAGGGTATTAGACCGTGATAATATAACTTGTTATTTTAAGGTTATTGTTTAGTTGTTTATTCTATTGTTTATGTCCAAGCGCGTTTTGTCAAGTTAGAAAAAAGTAATGAAATTTCTTTTAGACGTATGAAATATAACACTATAGTCAAGCTTGATATGAATGGTTTATTGGCTATGTTCTACCGAATCATCCTAGTCACAGGTCTATTACGTGAGATGACAGCTACTATTTTATTGGATGATTGATGTTATATTTATCATAAAAGATAGCGACTTTTTCTATACGCTTTCCCCCTACATAAAGTTACGCAGGATATTGACAAAGAATCGTTAGAGAAAATATTACTGTGAAGAATAAAATCAAATGAAAAGGGTGAAAGAAATGGGTAGAGTAACCAATTTTAGTAAAGAATATTTGCTATTTAAAAGTATGGTCTATGCAGAAGAATTTGGTTTGCATTCGATTACTGCTAGAAAATTAGCTGCGTATTGTGGCTGTTCAACATATCCGATTTATGCACATTTTGATTCTATTGGCGTATTAAAAGAAACGATTATCGACGAGATCAAGAAAAGCTTTGAAAAATATTTAGACACTTATCAGATGACTGATTTTTTTAGTATTGTTCACTTGTTGAAAGAATTTTTTGCAGTGAACGAAAGTGTTCGTGGAATCGTTTTCCAATCTGATTTAGACTTAGCTGCTTTATTCAAAACAAGTTTTAAAAACCATCTCAAGGAGCATACTAGGGTTAATGAGGTTTATTTAGTTGAGCTTTTATGGTTGAATATTTTAGGAAGTTTAAATTCTGACGAAAATTCTCGTGAGTTTTATGAAACAATGACAACCATCTGGAGTAAGTTAGCCGAACTAGATGATGATTTACCAGAAGTTTTAACGGATATTCGTTTAGTTGCAGCTAAGTAATGGTGATTCATGAGTCGAGTGTAATAGTTCGTTTATTTTTTTGTCTATGCTATGATAGAAGTAGATAAAAAGGAGCTGAAGACTTATGAAAACATCAACAAAAGTAACAATTGGTTTAGGTATTATGGCAGCTGCCGGCGTAGCAACTACAGCAGTTGTGTCAGGTAAAGTGGTGGAAAAAATTCGTCATATGTCTAATCGTTGCAAAGTCAAAAAATTTGTTAATGATAAGTTTGACGGAAACGAAAAACTGTTAGGTTTAGTTGACGACTTATCTGATAGTGATTTGGACTCTTTGATGGGTGTTTTAGAAAAAATCAAAAAAGGTCGTAAAAAAATCTCTGTTTATGGCGATACACTGAAAGATTCAACAGATGATCTACGCGAACGTTTGATGACTTTAGTTGACAAGATTATGTAATTTTTTGCGTTAAAAAAGTATAATAAAAAAGTGAGCATTGGGCTGATTTGGTCAGTTACAATGCTCACTTTTTTTAATTTTTTTTCTGTATAGGACGTTTTTGAATGATTAGAAGATAACAAAAAAGGAGATCATTTGCTTGCTTTAAATTGAAGCCAGTTGCTTCTTGAAATTTTTCTATCCGATATTTCAACGTATTGCGGTGAAGAAAAAGATTTTTAGCAGCAGAACTAATATTTCCTAAATGGTTCCACAATGCGAGGATAATTTCTTCCATATCCATTTCCTCAAGCAAACGCTGATAAGTTTGGACAAGTAAGTGATCTTTGATTCCTTCTGTTGTAAAGTAATGAAGAGCAACATCTTGTAAGGAAAACACCGCTTGGCTATTTTGTGGGGAACGTTTTTCTGTAAGAAAAATTTTCCTTTCTTCGGCAAATAATGTTCTAAAATCTTGTGAAGGCTCATGAAAAGCGCCGACAAAAACATTTGTTGTAATCTCAAAGTCAATATCTAATGTTTGAAAAATACCATTGAGCTCAGAGGCAGGGAGAAAATTTTTTCCTTTAGGCTCAATCAGTAGTGCGTCTTGCTCGCTATAAAAAAAGAAATCTGCAGGTTCATAAAACATGGCTAATAGTGTTTCTTGCCATTCTTGTTGCAAAAAATCATCATTTGCTGAAACATGTAATTGGATGATTCGATAGGAACGATCCAGTGTGAGCACTTGTTGTTCAAATAAATAATGGTACCAAGGATGATTTTTTGGATTAGTTGCCATCGGGAATAACGCTTTCAAAAGACTGATTTCAGATGGAGATAACGATTTTTTTTCAAACCAAAGAAAGGCATCTCCAGTAGCCAAAGAAAGAATGCTTGGTGATGCGGAAGGAAATTCTTTTAGTTGGGCAGTTGGATATAACTCTAATAATTGTGCTTGGTTCATTTACTTCACCTCATCGCTATTTTACCATAAAAAACGTTGACGAAAGGGAGCAACTAGTTACAAGTTTTTTTTAATATGGTAAAGTTATGCTGAAGAAAATAATGAAAGAAAAAGTGAGGGAATTCGTTGAACGAAGAACAGCTATCACAACAAGAAAAAGAAAAATGGATGCGCCTCGCCCTTGAAGAAGCCAAGAAAGCGGAACAGTTAGCGGAGGTTCCAATCGGTGCAGTGGTGGTTTTAGATAATCAAGTAATTGGTCGCGGGCATAATTTACGAGAAACAACGCAAGACGCCACAACTCATGCAGAGATGCTTGCAATCAAAGAAGCGTGCGCAACTGTGGGTAGTTGGCGTTTGGAAAAAGCACAGCTATTTGTAACACTGGAGCCTTGTCCAATGTGTAGTGGTGCAATGATCTTATCACGTGTCAAGGAAGTTTATTTTGGGGCTTATGATCCAAAGGGTGGAACGGCCGGAACGTTGATGAATTTATTGACGGATGAACGCTTCAATCATCAAGCAGTAGTAGAAGGCGGTATTATGGAAGAGGAATGTGGAGAAGTTTTGTCAACATTCTTCCGTCAGTTGCGTGAGAAAAAAAAGAAATTGAAAAAAAGCTAGTCAGAATGAAAAAAATGCGGTATACTATTTCTTGCCGAAAGGCTAGGACAATGGTGGGCTTATGAAGCGTGTCAGATCCGGAAGGAAGCAGCACTAAGTAGGCTCCACCATGTGTCTGAATAAAAATAGCTGATTGATGAACAGGGATGCGATGCCTGTTTTTTTTTGTCCAAAAAATAAGTGGACCAACTAAATGATAGAGATAAACGTGTGCCAACTGCTTCTTTTGAAGTCAAAGGCACGCTTTTTTATTTTTTTATCAAAAAAGACCAGCCTCAATAGAAAGAATGAGGCTGGCAAGGTTGGAGGTAAAGAATGAAAAAATGAATGTTTTGGGAATGACTTAATAATAACTAGGTTAGCTTAAAGAAACCATAAACGCTTTTTTATTCCATTTTTCTGAAGTAAATAGTACTTATTGGAAGAAAAAAATAGCTCTGTGGTATGATGATCGGGAAGAGAGGCGAGAAGATGGAAAAAATAATGTTATTACACACGAATGATCTCCATTCACATCTGGAAAACTGGCCCAGAATCAGACGCTTTTTAGAGCAACGGAAACGAGAAAGTGAAAAGAAAGTACAGACAACGACTATTACCGTGGATTTAGGAGATTTTGTTGATCGGTGGCATCCGTTATCGGAAGCAACGAACGGTCAAGCCAATGTTTTGCTGATGAATGAAATTGGTTACGATGCCGCAACGATTGGCAATAATGAAGGTGTTGGTCATTCAAAACAGGAGTTGAATCATCTATATGATGAAGCTAATTTTGATGTTTTATTAGCAAATTTATTTGACAAACAAACATTGCAACCGCCAGCATGGGCGAAGCCATACAAGATTATTGAAACGAAGCAACAGACAAAAATCGGTCTGATGGCATTCACAGCACCTTTTCCTTTAACATATAGTCCAAACGGCTGGGATATCCGAAACCCCTATGATATTTTACCTGAAATGGTGGAAGAATTACGACCAAAAGTCGATGTTTTAGTGTTGATGAGTCATCTGGGTATTCAAGATGATAGCCAAATTGCAAGAGAGTTACCAGCAATAGATGTTATCTTAGGTTCCCATACACATCATCTCTTTCCTAATGGGAAAGTGGTCAACGGCGTTCAATTAGCCGCGGCTGGTCGTTATGGTCAGTATGTAGGAGAAGTCCAATTGACGTTAGATGAGAATAAAAAAATTGTGAAGCATTCTGCACAAGCAATTCCAACTGAGTCGTTGACAGTTTTTCCTGAAGATGCGCAAGAAATTGCTAGTTATTTGGCAGAAGGGCATGCTCTTTTGAAAGCTAAAAAAGTCGCTGATCTACCATTTCCCCTAACGATGGAAGTTTTTGGTGAAGAACCCTTTATTCAATTAGCATTAGAAGCAATCAAAGAACGTGGAAAGACGAAGGCGGCAATTTTGAATAGTGGCTTGTTTTTAACGGATATACCAGCTGGAATTGTCGACCAAGATGAGCTGCACACTGCGTTGCCACATCCAATGCACTTATTAAATGTAACAGTTAAAGGATCAGATTTGATTCGATTAATTTTGGAAATGGAAAAAAATCGCAATTTTTTACGTAACTTTCCTATGAATGGGATGGGTTTTCGAGGCAAAATATTTGGACAAATCGTTTATAATGGCATTACCTACGATGAAGTAAATCACCAGGTGCTGTTTCAAAATCAACCAATCAATGAAAAAGAGCGCTATACGTTTACAACCGTTGACCATTTCATGTTTGTGCCGTTTTTCCCAACGATTGAAATTGCCGGCGAAAATGAATTTCTGTTTCCAGAATTTATTCGTAGTGTCGTGAGTGATTACTTGAAAGCTCACTACCCAATCAAATAAAAACAAGGTATAATGACTAGGAATAGGTGGTGAAAGTATGTCTGCAAAATCAAAAGAAAAGAAACAGCAGCCAGTTGCAAGTAAAGAAATGAAAGAAACACCTGTAGCAACAGCTGAAAGTGAAGCAACAAATCTTGTCACAGATGAACTAACGAATGCTTTAGAAGAAATCGTTGAAGAAAAGCCTAAAGCAGAAAAAATCAAAGGGGAGCTTGTGACACCTTTAGATGATAGTAATTTTTTAGTTGGTGATCGACAATTTCGTCTAGTAGCCAATCACCGTGAAGGATTTGACGCACAAAAACTTGGCGAGCGATACAGTGATGTGTTATCTCGTTATGATTATATCGTTGGGGACTGGGGCTATGAACAGCTTCGCCTGAAAGGATTTTTCCGTGCAGACAATCGACGTGCCCATCCGGATCAACGGATTGATTCATTAGAGGATTATCTTTATGAATACTGCAATTTTGGTTGTGCCTATTTTGTTATCGAACGCATAGGTGGGGGAGACAAAAAGGAAAAGCCAACACAACGTCGTAAAAAGAAAAAAAATTACAATCAGACAGCGTATATTGATGAAAAGAAAGGTCCAGTATCTTCTAGTCATAAGAAACCTGTCATTAAAAAACGTAAAGAAGCACCAAAAAAAGCGACTGCTGCGAAAGAATCAGTCCAGCAACCAGCAAATGAAAAAGCGAACTTTACGATAAGAAAAAGAAAAGAGTCGTGAGTATGAGTTATAAAGGATATTTGATTGATTTAGACGGAACGATTTATCGCGGAACAGAACCAATTCCGGCAGGAAAACGTTTTGTCGAGGAATTACAGCAACGTGAGTTACCCTTTTTATTCGTTACGAATAATACAACGAAAACCCCTGCTACAGTTGCCAAACGGCTAGCAGATGAATTCGATATTCATGTCGCAGCTGAAACTGTATATACAGCAAGCTTAGCGACGATTGATTTTATGTTAACCGATGGAAAGGGTAAGAAGGTTTTCGTTATCGGAGAATCAGGATTGATTGACTTGATATTGGAAGCTGGATTTGAATGGGAAGAAGAAACCCCAGATTATGTTGTTGTGGGGTTAGATAATTATTTGACTTACGAAAAAGTGGTGACAGCAACCCTTGCAATTCAAAAAGGGGCAACTTTTATTGGAACAAACCCAGACAAAAATATTCCTACAGAACGTGGATTGCTGCCAGGGGCAGGTTCAGTGGTCTCCTTCGTCGAAACAGCTACGCAAACAACGCCAATTTATATTGGTAAGCCAGAAGCAATCATCATGGATAAAGCAGTAAAAATCTTGGGACTCCAAAAAGAGGAAGTAATCATGGTTGGTGATAACTATGAAACAGATATCCAAGCAGGTATCCAAAATGGTATTGATACATTGTTAGTTCTATCAGGGTTTACCAAAGCTGAAGATGTACCTCATTTACCAGCTCCACCTACGTTTATCAAAAATTCTTTAGATGAGTGGCAGTTCTAAATGGGCAAGCGTAAAGGACAATGGCTTGAATTTTTAGGGTTGACTAGCTTATTTTTGACCTTGATCAGTTTAGCGATTGCCTTGACTATCAACTTTCGACCGCTCTATGTATTTGATATCGATTATTTGCATATTTTGCGGTACACGTCTCTTGATCAGCAAACGTTACTTCAAAATTTCGATGAATTGATGAAATATTTGAATAATCCATTTCAATCTGTACTGAGTTTGCCAGATTTTCCTGTTTCGGCCAGTGGCGCACATCATTTTCGTGAAGTACGTGCTCTTTTTTTCATTGATTATGCTGTGTTACTAGTCACGTTGATACCAAGTAGCTTGTTTGTTTTTTCGTTATGGAAAAATAAACGTTTCTGGCGACTGATACGTCCGTTTCAATTTGGGATGCTTGCGCCAGTAGTTATTGGATTTTTTATGTTAATCGGTTTTGATCGATTTTTTATTGTTTTTCACGAAACATTTTTCAATAATGACGACTGGTTGTTTGATCCGCGAACGGATCCAATTATCAATGTGTTACCAGAAGCATTTTTTATGCATAGTTTTGTTCTCTTTTTTATTTTACTTGAGCTCTTTTTCGCTTTTTTCCTATTCCTTGGAAAACATGAGTTAAGGAAGAAAAGATAACTATTCAGCAAGAAACACCCTCAAAGATAAGCCAAATCTGGTTTACCTTTGAGGGTGTTTCTTTTGATCTTAATAAAAGGAGGTGCGACAAAAGTCTTGTCATACCTCCTTTTAAGAATAAACGGTGTTCTCCAAGCAACTCCTCAAAATAATTCTCAACTGTCCTAAAATATGAAAAGCTATTTTTGTCAGTTTCTCATTATTTTTTCGAAGCTGGTCGCTTGGAGCCACAACCTCATTCACGGTGTTCCCCAAGTAACTCCTCGATATAGCTTGCATTCACTTCAAAATAAGAAAAGGTATTTTGCGTGACTGCGTACTATGCTGTCAGAGCTAAACATTTTACGCCACAACTTTTATTTATTGTGTCAAACGACTGCGTTTTTCAGGTTCAGCATGGGCCAAACGACTTGCTGCAGATGCGGCAATCGCGCCGACGATATCATCTAAAAATGTGTGGACATGGTCACCATCATGACGATTCAATTGTTTTAAAATTCCTGGTTTCACTTTGTCAATATAGCCGTAGTTGGTAAATCCAATCGTTCCGTAAACATTCACAATCGATAATGCAAGAATCTCATCAATTCCGTACAAGCCTTCATCGTCTTCGATAATGTGTTGCAAAGGATCCATCAACTGTTTTTGTTCCGCTAAGATATCTAACTGAATGCCAGTGATGATCGCATTGTGGACTTCTCGTTTTGTTAGGACTGAATCAACGCTTTCCGCACAGTCTTCTAAGGTCAAGTCGGTGATATAATCTTTTTGCAAAAACATGACTAATTCTGCAATATCTTCAATTGTTACCCCACGTTCAAGTAAAAGAGCTCGTGCTTTTTCTTCTAATGTTTCCTTTTTGATAACCATGGTATTCCTCCTTCAAACAATCTATAACTTTATGTTAGCTTAATCAAGAAAAAAAGCAAGGAGGATACCTTTGCACCTGAGGTCTATCGCAAGTGAATGATGGTTATCTTTCAGGACGAAGACGTTTATCATATAAACTGGTACTATGTCCCGGTTGTGCTCGCTCTTTAGGATTGATGTAATGTAAAGCATTGTTGACAGCAGTCGGAGCTTCACCAAATCCTGTAGCAATTAATTTTACTTTGCCATCATAAGAACAAATATCACCCGCAGCATAAATTCCGGGAATCGAGGTTGACATATCGGAATTTACCATGATTGCTTGACGAGAACTTTCCAGCCCCCAAGAGGCAATTTGTCCTAAATTAGAAGTGAAACCATAATTGACAATCAAAGAATCAATGCTTAAATCAATCGTTTCATCACTTTTTACCTTTTTTAAACGAAGATCGGTTAACTGATTTGTTTCACCGGCTAAGTCTTCAATCAAATAAGGTGTTAACAAATGAACCGATGAATTTTTTAATTGGGCAACGCTGTGCTCATGTCCACGAAATTCGCTTCGACGATGGATCAGATAGACTTCGCTCGCAATTGGTTCAAGCATCAATGCCCAATCAATAGCAGAATCTCCACCACCGGCAATTGCTACTTTTTTTCCGGCATATTTCATTAAATCATTGACATAATAATCTAAACCGTTGTTCTCAAATTCATCGGCGCCTTCGATGGCTAATTTTCTTGGTTGAAACGAACCATTTCCTAATGCTAAAATTACTGCTTTTGAATAATGGATCCCCTTATTGGTAATGATTTCGATCACATCGTCTTCGCGTGTAATGGAAAGAACTTCTTCTTCTAAATGAAATGTATGATTAAAAGTCGTCAATTGTTTTTCAAGATTGCCGACCAATTCGTTTGCTTTAATTGCAGGATAACCTGGGATATCATAAATATATTTTTCTGGATACAAAGTGGCTAACTGGCCGCCAAGTTGAGGCAAACTGTCAATAATCTTTGTTTTTGCTTGTCGCATTCCTGCATAAAATGCGGCAAACATGCCAACGGGTCCAGCACCGATAATGGTAATATCATAAATGTCCATAAAAACTCCTCCTCCAGACACACTATAGCAGAATTTAACTGAGAATGCTTCTCAAATAAATAAATTTTACTTGGAGTTTAACCTTTCTTTTTAGGAATCTAATCTAGTTTTTTGAATAGACATTCGGTATTATGTTATTATTTGATAGTAAGAAAACATTAGGAGGAACCAAACATGGCATTTCCACAATTAGATTTAGCAAATGAAAAAGGTCCAAAAGCAACAATCAAAACAAATCGCGGAGACATCACAGTGCAATTGTTTCCTGAACTAGCACCTAAGACAGTTCAAAACTTTATTGAATTAGCTAAAAAAGGATACTATGATGGTGTCATTTTCCACCGTGTCATTCCTGATTTCATGATCCAAGGTGGCGACCCAACTGGAACTGGTATGGGAGGAGAAAGTATCTACGGTGAAAGTTTTGAAGATGAATTTAGTCGTGAATTATTTAACTTGCGTGGTGCTTTATCAATGGCGAATGCTGGTCCAAATACCAATGGTAGCCAATTTTTTATCGTAAACAATGAAAATGTTCCTGCTAATATGCTCGGACAACTTGAAGGGGCTGGGTTCCCTGCGGAAGTTATCGAAGCTTATAAAGGTGGAGGAACACCTTGGTTAGATTTCCGTCACACAGTCTTCGGCCATGTTGTTGAGGGGATGAATGTTGTCGATGAGATTGCAAATGTACAACGTGGACCACAAGATCGACCAGTTCATGATGTAGTAATCGAAACAATTGAAATTTCAGAATAACTATCAGTCAATATGCTAGTAATGTAAAAGAGGTTGTGGTCCAAGGCGTTTAACTTCAAGCAATAAGAAGAAATTCTCGAAAATGGTTACTCAAACTTTTGTGAAATTTCGGCTTATTACCGAAGAAGTTGCGTTGATAATACCGTTTATTCGTATAAAAGGGACTGAGACAAAAACGTTGTCTCAGTCCCTTTTTGTTTTTTTTATAGAAAGATTACTTTTCAAAAGATTGTTTGATTCGTTGTAATCCTTCTAATAAAGTTGTTTTTGGGCAAGCAATATTCAAACGCATATGACAGTGTCCTGCTGGACCAAAAGAAATTCCTGGATTCAAGACAACTTTTCCTTTTTTAATCAAACAATCTTGCAATTCTTGGTCATTTGTTTCGTATGCGGAAAAGTCTAACCACATTAAGTAAGTACCTTCAGGTTTCATGACACGCACAGCCGGCATTTCTTCTTGGAAAAAGGAACAAACAAGTGAAACATTTTCTTCTAAATAAGGCAGCAACTCGGAAAGCCAAGTTTCACCAGTTTCGTAAGCCGCCTGAGTCCCAATTAAGCCAAACGTATTAATTTCTTGTTGCTGATTAGTGAGGAGACGTTGCTCAAAAGCTGCTTTAAGTTTTTGATCTTTGATAAACACCATCGAATGTTTGATTGCAGCTAAATTAAATGTTTTTGTAGCAGATGTAAAAATAATCATTTGGTTGCGTAGCTTCGAATTGATTGTCAACATTGATGTAAACTGATTGCCAAATAAGATGAGGTCATGGTGGATTTCATCACTGAATATAAAAACTTGATAGTTTAAACACAATTCTGCTAGCTGAGTTAATTCAGCTTTTGACCACACACGCCCCCCTGGATTATGGGGATTACATAAAATTAGCGCTTTGACATTGTGTTGTTGTATCTTTTGCTCCATATCTGCAAAGTCCATTTCGAAATGATTGTTTTTTTCTATTAAAGGACTTCGAATCAACTTTCGCTGATTGTTTTCTACTATAGAAGAAAAGGGTGGATAAACAGGATCATGGATCATGATTGAATCACCTATTTCGGTAAAAGTTTGAATACCAACCGCTAAACTGGATAAAACACCGCTCGAGAAGACAATCTCTTCCTTTTTTAAATCAACTTGATGTTGCTCTTTTTCCCATTGAATAATAGAGTTGTATAATTCATTAGGGATCGTTGAATAACCAAATAAACCCTTTTGTACGTAGCTACTTAAAGCTTGAGTAACGCTTTTAGGAGAAAGAAAATCCATGTCTGCTACCCAAAGAGGTAATAAATCAGATGCGTGATATGTTTCAGTGATACCATCCCACTTTACGCTATGCGTATTTTTTCTCGTTATTTGCTGATCAAATTCTACCATTTCAAGGCCCCCGATTTAACTTGTTTATTTTCAAAACTTCTTTTTTTAAATCATATACAGTATAATGAAAGATGCGAAGAGAGGGAAGTAAATGACTTATAAAATTGGACAAATAATTGAAGGAAAAGTAACTGGGATACAACCCTATGGTGCGTTTGTTTCTCTTGACGAAGAAACGCAAGGATTGATCCATGTTTCAGAAGTACAATCAGGTTATACAAAAAATATTCATACGTTGTTGACAATTGGGCAACCAATCAGAGTACAAATTATTGATATTGATGAGTACTCTCAAAAAATCAGTTTATCTCTAAGGACGTTAGAGAACAAAAGTCCAGTAGTTGCACACCGCAGAAAAAGGTACTTTACAAATAAAAATAGAAAAATTGGTTTTAAAACGATCGAAGAACAACTGCCCATTTGGATCAAAGAAGCATTGATTGAATTGGAGAAAAAAGAAAACAAGAAATAAAAAGTGTATTTTTTCTGAAAATATGCTAAAATTTTTTTGTAAGCCATAGAACAAGAACGAGTTGATCGAGGTGGAGATTTTGGCAAGCAAAAGAGTCGCTGGTACAATTATGTTGCATTTGGAGGATGGATCAAAGAGGTTTCTGGTTCATTCAATTGATGATACGCTAGAATTTGCGTTAGCAGATCTTTCTGAAGGGAAGACTGGTCTAGCCAATATGCTTAATTTTTTAAAGGAGATCGTTCATATCGATGTGAGTCAAATAAACTTGATGGAGTTGACTAACACTCATATTGGACATGAAAATGTTCCCTTGTTTGTTTTTGAAACAGAGCAGAAGAATCAGGATGGTGAACTAGCAGAAGGCTATCTTTGGGAAGAATCAGGGCAGATGCGAGCTGTTCTTGGGACTTACGAAGTAGAGGGTGTCCCTCTTTTCTAATTAGAAACTACAAAATAAAAAGAAGATTGAATTTTTTTCAATCTTCTTTTTTTGCTGTTTTGACCCAACAAACAAGTGAAATGTTCCGTTTTATGAGTTTTATACACATTTTTTGCTGTTTAATCCAATACTTGATAAGAAAAACACGAAAATTAGGAGAAAAACAAATAATAGATAGTTTAAAAATGATCAAAATTGCAGTTGACCAATCAAAAAAAGAATGATAAATTAGACAACGTTGAAGCGAAAGTAACATTCATGAAACTTTCGTAAATAACATGAAAAATAGTTGTTGACTTGTGAGTTATCACATGATAAGATAACTGAGTCGTTTAAAAAGAACCTCTTATGAAGCTTGATTTCATCAAGAAAAACTTCAAAAAAGTTCTTGACAAATAACAAATGATGCGATATGATAAACGAGTTGCTGAAAGATTTCTTAAACGAAATCGAAAAAAACTTTTTCAAAAAAGAGTTGACATTCAAACGTCGCTCTGATATGATATAAAAGTTGCTACGGCAATTCAAGTAGACCTTTGAAAACTGAACAAAGTAAGACAAACCAAATGTGTAGGGCGTCTTGATTCAATTCAAGACAACAAACATTTTTAAACAGCAAGCAATATGCTAGCAAACAAATTGAGCTTAACAATCGAAAGATTGTTCTAACTTTTATTATGAGAGTTTGATCCTGGCTCAGGACGAACGCTGGCGGCGTGCCTAATACATGCAAGTCGTACGCTTTTTCTTTCACCGGAGCTTGCTCCACCGAAAGAAAAGGAGTGGCGAACGGGTGAGTAACACGTGGGTAACCTGCCCATCAGAAGGGGATAACACTTGGAAACAGGTGCTAATACCGTATAACAATCGAAACCGCATGGTTTTGATTTGAAAGGCGCTTTCGGGTGTCGCTGATGGATGGACCCGCGGTGCATTAGCTAGTTGGTGAGGTAACGGCTCACCAAGGCCACGATGCATAGCCGACCTGAGAGGGTGATCGGCCACATTGGGACTGAGACACGGCCCAAACTCCTACGGGAGGCAGCAGTAGGGAATCTTCGGCAATGGACGAAAGTCTGACCGAGCAACGCCGCGTGAGTGAAGAAGGTTTTCGGATCGTAAAACTCTGTTGTTAGAGAAGAACAAGGATGAGAGTAACTGTTCATCCCTTGACGGTATCTAACCAGAAAGCCACGGCTAACTACGTGCCAGCAGCCGCGGTAATACGTAGGTGGCAAGCGTTGTCCGGATTTATTGGGCGTAAAGCGAGCGCAGGCGGTTTCTTAAGTCTGATGTGAAAGCCCCCGGCTCAACCGGGGAGGGTCATTGGAAACTGGGAGACTTGAGTGCAGAAGAGGAGAGTGGAATTCCATGTGTAGCGGTGAAATGCGTAGATATATGGAGGAACACCAGTGGCGAAGGCGACTCTCTGGTCTGTAACTGACGCTGAGGCTCGAAAGCGTGGGGAGCAAACAGGATTAGATACCCTGGTAGTCCACGCCGTAAACGATGAGTGCTAAGTGTTGGAGGGTTTCCGCCCTTCAGTGCTGCAGCTAACGCATTAAGCACTCCGCCTGGGGAGTACGACCGCAAGGTTGAAACTCAAAGGAATTGACGGGGGCCCGCACAAGCGGTGGAGCATGTGGTTTAATTCGAAGCAACGCGAAGAACCTTACCAGGTCTTGACATCCTTTGACCACTCTAGAGATAGAGCTTCCCCTTCGGGGGCAAAGTGACAGGTGGTGCATGGTTGTCGTCAGCTCGTGTCGTGAGATGTTGGGTTAAGTCCCGCAACGAGCGCAACCCTTATTGTTAGTTGCCATCATTAAGTTGGGCACTCTAGCAAGACTGCCGGTGACAAACCGGAGGAAGGTGGGGATGACGTCAAATCATCATGCCCCTTATGACCTGGGCTACACACGTGCTACAATGGGAAGTACAACGAGTCGCGAAGTCGCGAGGCTAAGCTAATCTCTTAAAGCTTCTCTCAGTTCGGATTGTAGGCTGCAACTCGCCTACATGAAGCCGGAATCGCTAGTAATCGCGGATCAGCACGCCGCGGTGAATACGTTCCCGGGCCTTGTACACACCGCCCGTCACACCACGAAAGTTTGTAACACCCGAAGTCGGTGAGGTAACCTTTTGGAGCCAGCCGCCTAAGGTGGGATAGATGATTGGGGTGAAGTCGTAACAAGGTAGCCGTATCGGAAGGTGCGGCTGGATCACCTCCTTTCTAAGGAATATTACGGAGACTACACAGGTTTGTCATTATTACTTTGTTCAGTTTTGAGAGGTTTACTCTCAAAACATTTTGTTCATTGAAAACTGGATATTTGAAGTAAGATCAAAACAAACCGAGAACACCGCGTTGAATGAGTTTTTTAATAAGTTCAATTGCTTATTTTTCTTGACACGTTTCTATCGCTAGAAATGAAGTCAAAACCCAACCGTAAGGTTGATAAGGTTAAGTGAATAAGGGCGCACGGTGGATGCCTTGGCACTAGGAGCCGATGAAGGACGGGACTAACACCGATATGCTTTGGGGAGCTGTACGTAAGCTATGATCCAGAGATTTCCGAATGGGGGAACCCAGCATCTTTTATAGGATGTTACAAATATGTGAATACATAGCATATTTGAGGTAGACGCAGAGAACTGAAACATCTAAGTACCTGCAGGAAGAGAAAGAAAATTCGATTCCCTGAGTAGCGGCGAGCGAAACGGGAAAAGCCCAAACCAACAAGCTTGCTTGTTGGGGTTGTAGGACTCCGATATGGTAGTTTTTTCAGATAATCGAATGACTTGGAAAAGTCAGTCAAAGAGGGTAAAAACCCCGTAGATGAAATTTGGAAAGCACCTAGGAGGATCCTGAGTACGGCGGAACACGAGGAATTCCGTCGGAATCCGGGAGGACCATCTCCCAAGGCTAAATACTCCCTAGTGACCGATAGTGAACCAGTACCGTGAGGGAAAGGTGAAAAGCACCCCGGAAGGGGAGTGAAATAGAACCTGAAACCGTGTGCCTACAACAAGTCAAAGCCCGTTAATGGGTGATGGCGTGCCTTTTGTAGAATGAACCGGCGAGTTACGATTGCATGCGAGGTTAAGTCGAAGAGACGGAGCCGTAGCGAAAGCGAGTCTGAATAGGGCGTTTGAGTATGTAGTCGTAGACCCGAAACCATGTGATCTACCCATGTCCAGGTTGAAGGTGCGGTAAAACGCACTGGAGGACCGAACCCACGTACGTTGAAAAGTGCGGGGATGAGGTGTGGGTAGCGGAGAAATTCCAAACGAACTTGGAGATAGCTGGTTCTCTCCGAAATAGCTTTAGGGCTAGCCTCGGAATTGAGAATGATGGAGGTAGAGCACTGTTTGGACTAGGGGCCCATCTCGGGTTACCGAATTCAGATAAACTCCGAATGCCATTCATTCATATCCGGGAGTCAGACTGTGAGTGATAAGATCCATAGTCGAAAGGGAAACAGCCCAGACCACCAGCTAAGGTCCCAAAATATATGTTAAGTGGAAAAGGATGTGGGGTTGCACAGACAACTAGGATGTTGGCTCAGAAGCAGCCACCATTTAAAGAGTGCGTAATAGCTCACTAGTCGAGTGACCCTGCGCCGAAAATGTACCGGGGCTAAACATATTACCGAAGCTGTGGATAACACCTATGGTGTTATGGTAGGAGAGCGTTCTAAGGGCGTTGAAGGTAGATCGTGAGGACTACTGGAGCGCTTAGAAGTGAGAATGCCGGTATGAGTAGCGAAAGACAGGTGAGAATCCTGTCCACCGAATGACTAAGGTTTCCTGGGGAAGGCTCGTCCGCCCAGGGTTAGTCGGGACCTAAGCCGAGGCCGAAAGGCGTAGGCGATGGATAACAGGTTGATATTCCTGTACCCGTTGTTTTTGTTTGAGCAATGGAGGGACGCAGGAGGCTAAGGAAAGCAGACGATTGGAAATGTCTGTCCAAGCAGTAAGTCTTAGGTTGAGTCAAATGCTTAATCTTTTAAGGACAAGCTGTGATGGGGAGGGAAATAATAGTACCGAAGTTCCTGATGTCACACTGCCAAGAAAAGCTTCTAGTGAGAAAACAATGGCCCGTACCGCAAACCGACACAGGTAGTCGAGGAGAGAATCCTAAGGTGAGCGAGAGAACTCTCGTTAAGGAACTCGGCAAAATGACCCCGTAACTTCGGGAGAAGGGGTGCTGATCGTCAGATCAGCCGCAGTGAATAGGCCCAAGCGACTGTTTATCAAAAACACAGGTCTCTGCAAAATCGTAAGATGAAGTATAGGGGCTGACGCCTGCCCGGTGCTGGAAGGTTAAGAGGAGTGCTTAGCGTAAGCGAAGGTACGAATTGAAGCCCCAGTAAACGGCGGCCGTAACTATAACGGTCCTAAGGTAGCGAAATTCCTTGTCGGGTAAGTTCCGACCCGCACGAAAGGCGTAACGATTTGGGCACTGTCTCAACGAGAGACTCGGTGAAATTTTAGTACCTGTGAAGATGCAGGTTACCCGCGACAGGACGGAAAGACCCCATGGAGCTTTACTGTAGTTTGATATTGAGTGTCTGTACCGCATGTACAGGATAGGTAGGAGCCGTAGAAATCGGAACGCTAGTTTCGATGGAGGCGCTGGTGGGATACTACCCCTGCGTTATGGCCACTCTAACCCGCACCACTAATCGTGGTGGGAGACAGTGTCAGATGGGCAGTTTGACTGGGGCGGTCGCCTCCTAAAAGGTAACGGAGGCGCCCAAAGGTTCCCTCAGAATGGTTGGAAATCATTCGAAGAGTGTAAAGGCAGAAGGGAGCTTGACTGCGAGACCAACAAGTCGAGCAGGGACGAAAGTCGGGCTTAGTGATCCGGTGGTTCCGCATGGAAGGGCCATCGCTCAACGGATAAAAGCTACCCTGGGGATAACAGGCTTATCTCCCCCAAGAGTCCACATCGACGGGGAGGTTTGGCACCTCGATGTCGGCTCGTCGCATCCTGGGGCTGTAGTCGGTCCCAAGGGTTGGGCTGTTCGCCCATTAAAGCGGCACGCGAGCTGGGTTCAGAACGTCGTGAGACAGTTCGGTCCCTATCCGTCGCGGGCGTTGGAAATTTGAGAGGAGCTGTCCTTAGTACGAGAGGACCGGGATGGACTTACCGCTGGTGTACCAGTTGTTCTGCCAAGGGCATTGCTGGGTAGCTATGTAGGGAAGGGATAAACGCTGAAAGCATCTAAGTGTGAAGCCCACCTCAAGATGAGATTTCCCATTTCTTTAAGAAAGTAAGATCCCTGAGAGATGATCAGGTAGATAGGTCAGAAGTGGAAGTACAGTGATGTATGGAGCGGACTGATACTAATCGATCGAGGACTTAACCAAGAATGGTAAAAGAAAAAACTCGGAAGAGTTTGAGATTACTTCAAATCCAGTTTTGAGTGAGCAAAAGCAAACTCAATAAGATAACACCACAGTGTGGTGGCGATAGCGAGAAGGATACACCTGTAACCATGCCGAACACAGAAGTTAAGCTTCTTAGCGCCGATTGTAGTGAGGGGTTGCCCCTTGTGAGAGTAGGACGTCGCCACGCTGGTATTATTCCGGCATAGCTCAGTTGGTAGTAGCGCATGACTGTTAATCATGATGTCGTAGGTTCGAGTCCTACTGCCGGAGTATTAAAAAGAAGGAAGAAATCATTACGATTTCTTCCTTCTTTTTTGTTGTATTAGCTGATGAAGCAAGTGACTCGCTATATTTATTGATATGTGTTAGCATTTTTTTGGAAGAATAAGGAGGTTTTAAATAATGTATTTAAAAATTTCTACTGAAGCACAAGAACGATTACAAAAATATTTAGATGAAGAGGCAGTCGTGATTCTTGATCTCGATGATGGTGTAGGTGCGTATTCTAAAATGGGAGTTTGTTCATTAGACACTAGTTTTCGTCTATTAGTTTTAGATAAAGCACAAAAAAAAGAAGACTATCAATTAGTTTTGGATAGTGATGTTGGCGAGCTTTATGTGAAAGACTACTCCAAGATGTATATGGACGAGGCGATGACGTTGTCGCTTGATACACGACTAGGTGTATTCAAGTTATCGGGGCCCAGTGGTATGCTAGATAGCCATGTTCAATTAGTAGATCTTCGTCCTAATAAAATTGTGTAACTCGTTAATTAAATAAGAAAAACTCTCTTGTGTATAAAAATTGTATACACAAGAGAGTTTTTTAGTTCAGCGCCACTGCTGATAAGAATGTAAGTTCCTAGTCCAAAAAGGAGGACTGGCATGAGAAATACTTGATGTCACTGGAGTTCCTCTTTTATAAAAGAAAGATTGGCTAATTTAAAATTAGATAACACCAAGTAGCAATCATAAATATAAGAATAGTCCTCATTAAATCAATGAAAGAATACCAACTAGATAATGGAATATAAATTCCGATATTAATGGATTGTCATTAGCCAAAAGAATAACAGTTAAAAAATGTGGTCATAAGCTACCTGTTAATAGTTTTTCATCTTTGAAATCTGTATTGACAACTGAAGTTTTTTTCTTTCTTAATAAAAAAACAGCACAGATACGCTGTTTTAACAACGTATTGTGCTATTTAAGGAAGCCACTTGACGGGCTTGAACCGTCGACCCCCACCTTACCATGGTGGTGCTCTACCAGCTGAGCTAAAGCGGCATGAATATTTTCACAACTAATAGAATAGCGAAAATAATGAAATTTGTCAATCCTATTTATGGTGAAAAGTGGACGTAATAAATTAAAATACGTCAGTGAGAGTTGTATTTTCAGTAGTGCTTTATGAAGAATAAAAGAGATTGGTTTATTTAAAAATAATGGAAAGAGCGATAATTTTTTAGCTAAAAATATAAAAAAAAACAAAAAAAGTATTGCACGTGGTAAAATAAATTGCTATTATATTCTTGTACTTAATTCCGGCATAGCTCAGTTGGTAGTAGCGCATGACTGTTAATCATGATGTCGTAGGTTCGAGTCCTACTGCCGGAGTAAGAATAAAAAAACACAACTTTTTGGAGTTGTGTTTTTTTGTTTTCCTTTGAATAGAGGATTGCTAGGAAAGTCTGTTTGGCAGATTGTAATTATTAGAGCAGAAGAGTAGAATGGTGATTATATCATGGATTTGGAAAGGATGATTGGATGTCAGCTATTACACCTGAGATGACAAAAAAGTTTGAGGAACAGTTTCTAGAAAATAATAAACAACAGGCGTTACAACGTACGGTTGTGAAAAATGGAATTTCTGCATCTGCAGAGAATATTTCTGCTCACGTTGCGAATACACCCGTATTTTCAATTGATCTAGCAACAGGGAATGTTGCGAATCAAAAGCAATCTGGACGCTGCTGGATGTTTGCAGCATTGAATACGTTCCGTCATAAAATGCTTACACAATTTCAACTAAAGGATTTTGAATTATCACAGAATTATACTTTTTTCTGGGATAAATATGAAAAAGCAAATTATTTCTATGAAAATGTTATTGCAACTGGTAAAGAAGACTTAACAAGTCGTAAAGTGGCTTTCTTGTTAGCAACACCACAACAAGATGGCGGGCAATGGGATATGATTGTTTCTTTATTCCAAAAATATGGAGTAGTACCTAAGTCTGTTATGCCAGAAAGCGCAAATAGTTCTAATTCTCGCGACTTAAATAATTATTTGAATAAAATGCTGCGTAAAGATGCAGTTACTTTGCGTGAATTAGTTGCTAAAGGATCACCTGAAGCAGAAATACAAGCTAAGAAAGAAGCAATGCTTAAAGAAGTCTATCAATTTTTGGCGATTTCATTAGGTACACCACCAGAATCTTTTGATTTTGAATACCGTGATGAAGAAAAAAATTACCATATCGACCAAAACCTAACACCGAAAACTTTTTATGATAAATATGTGGGCGTGAATTTGGATGACTATGTCAGTATCATTAATGCACCAACTGAAGACAAGCCTTTTGATCGTTCATATACAGTTGAAATGTTAGGTAATGTCGTTGGTGGAAAAGAAGTTAAATATCTAAATGTGGATATGCCGACATTTAAAAAATTAGCGATTGCACAATTAGAACAAGGAGAATCTGTTTGGTTTGGCTGCGATGTAGGTCAATCTTCAACTAGAGATAGTGGGATCATGGCGTTAGATGCGTATGATATGAATGATTTATTCGATGTTGATTTTACAATGACTAAAGCAGAACGTTTAGATTTTGGTGAGAGTTTGATGACCCATGCAATGGTCTTAACTGGCGTTGATCTAGTAGACGACAAATCAACTAAATGGAAAGTTGAGAATAGTTGGGGAGAAAAAGTTGGAACAAAAGGTTTCTTTGTAATGAGTGATGAATGGATGGATGAGTATACTTATCAAATCGTTGTTCGAAAAGATTTATTAACGAAAGAACAACTTGAAGCATTCAATGCAGAACCAATTGTTTTAGCACCTTGGGATCCAATGGGCGCTTTAGCTTAATCCAATAAATATACAACCTGAATACTCAGTTATCAAGGACTCAAATAATCCCGTTTAGATAAATCATTTATTTGATTTGCTCTGAACGGGGTTGTTTTGATTTGCTTTTCAATCGATGAACAACGTTTTTTTAATCAGCTATGCTATAATTTTTAATAACAGAAAGATTAAACGAGTGCTGTTGGCAACTGGGAAGTGAAAGGGCTGAGTTATTTAGGGGGAAAATAAGATGGAAATTCAATCCGTGCTAAAAGAATTAAATTTGACTGGGAAAGTTGTACCAATTGCTGGTGGTGATGTCAATCAGGCATATCGAATTGAAGAACAAACGAGAACTTATTTTCTGAAGATTCATCCAAAAGTCAAACGTCGTTTTTTTGAAGTAGAAGTGAATGGACTGAAAGAATTGGCACCTTATGTCCGAGTTCCTGAAACTTATTTATTAGGGGAAACATTCGATGGAGCTTACTTACTAATGGAATGGATCGAGCCTGGAAGTGGGAATCAGGCAGATTTAGGACGTGCCTTGGCAACAATTCATCAAGCAACGGCACCACAATTTGGTTTTTATGAAGATAATTATTTAGGTATTTTGGAACAAACGAATACTTTTGAAGAAAATTGGTGGACTTTTTTCTTTAAGAATCGCCTAGAAAAACAACTCACGATTGCAGAAACGAATAATCATTGGAATCACTGGCGACAAGAAAAATTTTTCCGATTCAAAGAATCTTTTTTACGTGATGTTGGGGAGCAAAAGATTATCCCAAGCCTCTTGCATGGCGACCTATGGAGTGGTAATGTTTTCTTTGACCAACAAGGACATCCGGTGTTGATTGACCCAGCTGTTTCATATGGTAATCGCGAGCAGGATATAGCAATGAGTCAGTTATTTGGAGGGCTCCGCCCTGAATTTTTAGCAGGCTATCAAGAACTAAATCCCCTGGATAAAGGCTGGAAGGAACGTTTACCCGTCTATCAGTTATATTATTTACTTGCTCACTTGAATATGTTTGGCGAAAGTTATGGCGCGCAAGTTGATCAATTATTAGTTTGGAAGTAAGAGGAGGATAATTTTTTGGCAAAGAAATATTCCAGAAAACATGAAGTAGCATATTACGAATGTGATATTAATCAAACGATGACTTTTCCTGCTATGCTAGGGATCGTTATCAAAACATCAGAGGATCAAAGTGATTCATTGGGGAGAAGTAGTGACTTTATCAAAAAATTTGGTTTGACATGGGTAATCACTAATTATTCGATGGAAATTACACGACTTCCACGAGTAGGTGAAATTGTCAATGTGACAACTCAAGCAATGGAGTATAATAAATATTTTTGTTATCGAAATTTCTGGATCCATGATGAGGCAGGAAATGAATTAGTAAAGATTGATTCTGTGTTTGTTTTGATGGACTTTGTGAACCGAAAGATGAGTAGTGTTAATGAAGAAATCATCGCACCTTTTGAAAGTGAAAAAATCAAAAAAATCAAAAGACAACCTAAAATCGAAAAAATTGAGGCAGGTTTCATGTTGCCTTATCGCGTTCGATTTTATGACATTGATAGCAATCAGCATGTGAATAATGCAATGTATTTTAACTGGATGATTGATGTTTTGGGACGTGATTTCTTAACAACACATGTACCAAAAAGTGTTGTGGTTCGTTTTGACAAAGAGGTTGAGTATGGTCACGAAATCGAAAGTCATTTTGAACAAGTTTCTGTGGAAAATGGGGTTAAAACGAGACATGAAATTCGAATGCAGGATCAAATTTACTGCGAAGCGAATATCATATGGGAAAATAAATAATGAAAAAGAGGCTGGGGTATCTGTATGTTTTGTACTTCCCAACCTCTTTTTAGTTTGATTTCTTTAATTATGAATAAATGTAACTAGTTCTTTTCCGGAAAGACCATAGTTAAGTGCAATTAATAATTTTAATCGTGCTTTTTGACTATTGATGCTATCACAGAAAATCACGCCCATCTCTTCCAGTTCCTTGCCACCACCAGAGTAATCATAGACTGGTTCAGCAATTCCATTAAAACATCTTGAAACAAGAACTACTGGAATTTTTTGAATAAGTAGCTTTTTTAATGCAGCAAGTGTTTGTGGTGGAAGATTTCCTGCACCAAGAGCTTCAATGACCAAGCCATCGACTTTGGTGTGAGCCAATGCTTCAATCAATTCTCCATGCATTCCTGCATAGGCCTTTACAATAGGGATCACACCATCAACTGAGTCAATATCTAAGTGATGAGTAGGTAAGAGTTCTTGCATAAAAAGAATTCGATTCTTAGTAACTAAACCAATTGGGCCTAAGGTTGGTGTTCGAAAAGTGGCTACGTTCGTGGTATGTGTTTTAGTGACGTAGCGTGCGGAATGAATCTCATCATTCATCACAATCAGGACGCCTTTATCTTTTGCTTCAGCACAACTAGCCACTCGTATCGCACTTTCAAAATTATATAAGCCGTCACTACCAAGTTCATTACTAGAGCGCATCGCACCTGTTAAGACAATTGGAAGTTGTTCACCAATCGTTGTATCTAAAAAGAAAGCTGTTTCTTCTAATGTATCTGTTCCATGAGTGATGACAACACCTGTTACTCCAGTTTTGATTGCTTCTTGAATCCGATTTTTCAACATCAGCATATGATTTGGCATGATGTGTGGAGAGGGAAGATTAAAGATATCTTCAACTAATAACTCCACATTTTCAGGGATTTCGATTTCCGCATCCATTAATGGATTGGCAACATCGGGACTGACGCCACCGGTTAAAACATTTTCTTTCATGGCGATTGTTCCGCCAGTGTGTAGTACAAGAATTTTTTTCATTCGACGACTTCCTTACCAATAATTTTGCATAGAGTTTCAAGCTTATTGTATACTATATAAAAGAGTTTTGCTATCTATGAAAACAAGTGAGATTTGGTTGATTCTGTTGATAAAAAGACAAATAAAAGACTGTGCTTACGGTAGTGTTAGATAACTCAACTTATTTTCTGCTATTTTAGCAGGAAAATGCAGTTGAGTTTTTCATTTTTAGAAAACTTTTTTGTTAAAACAAATTAGGAGGGAAGTAGATGATCCGTATAGGTCTGACCTCGTTTAAAGAACATGACAAATTAACTGGTAAAAAAAATAATACCTTGTTTGAGTATGCAGCTTTCTTACCTCTTGTTGAATTAGACACTGCTTATTATGGAATTCCAAGAAAAACATCTGTTGAAAAATGGATTCAAGAAGTGCCTGATTCTTTTCGTTTTGTTGTAAAAGCTTATCAAGGCATTAGTGGTCAAGGAAACTGGCAAGATTATTATCAGTCTGAAGAAGAAATGATTGATAAATTTTTAGATGTAATGAAGCCGATGGTTGATGCTGGTAAATTATTTTGCTTTTTGATCCAATTTCCTGCTTCATTTAAATGTTCAAAAGAAAGTGTGGCGTATTTACGTAAGCTGCATGCTTGGTTCAAAGATTTGCCTGTCGCAATCGAATTGCGTGACTATTCTTGGTATAGCGAAAACTATTTAGAACGAACCCATGAATTTATGCGACGTGCACAATTTTCATTAGCAATCATTGATGAACCACAACTATTGAATGCAACGGTTCCTAGAGATTTGTTTGTCACGAACGAGACATTTACTTTGTTTCGTTTTCACGGTCGGAATGTGCAAGGGTGGCAAGCAAACGACGCAGATTGGCGAAAAAAGAGAACACTTTATCGTTATTCTGATAAAGAGCTAGAAGAATTAGCGCAAGAAATCATCAGTTTAAAGGATGAGACGCAGGAAATTGGGATTATTTTCAATAATAATTCTGGCGGAGATGCGGCTGAAAATGCGTTGATGTTACAACATATTTTGGGACTTGAACCAGAGGGTCTAAACCCAACCCAGATTGACTTATTCTAAGAAGGAGTCTAAGACAAATGATTAAAGCAATCTTTTTTGATATCGATGGGACACTTGTCAATAGTCATTCAAAAGTGCTTGCGTCAACAAAAAAGGCAATCCAAGAGGCTCAAAAGCAAGGAATTTTATGTGGAGTAGCTACGGGACGAAGCCCAGTACGATTAGAAGAAATGTTGGATGGATTGGACCTTGATATGTATGTGGTCTACAATGGACAACTCGTTTTTACAGCAAGAGAAACGATTGTCAGTCAACCGTTTACGCCAGCTGTTTTGCAAAAAATCGTTACTTTTTCAGATGAAAACCATCGACAAATTTTATTTGGAGGAAGAAGTCGATTAGAAGGATCATCAACGATGCTTCTTGCTCAATCAATGAATATCAAACGGTTAGTTGCTTTATTACCAAAAAAATTTCCAGTCCGTTTATTAAAAAAATTATTACAACTTTTTAGTCCTCATCGGCAAAAAGAACGTTACGAGGCTTTGCCAATTCTGAAGGAACCAGTTTATCAATGTATTTTATTGAGTGCAGAGTCGGAACAACAAAAATTAAGTAAAGTTTTCCCAGAGTGTACGTTTCAACGTTCCAATACTTACACAGTTGATATGATTCCTAAGGGCGGTTCCAAATTGTTAGGTATTCGAGCATTTGCCAAAGCAAAAGGCATCGAAATGTCAGAAATCATGGCTTTTGGTGATCATTTTAACGATGTGGAGATGTTAAAAGGTGTTGGTATTGGTGTCGCAATGGGAAATGGGCAACCAAGTGTAAAAGCAGTCGCAGATTATGTCACGCAAACAAACGATCAAGATGGCATCTTCACAGCACTTCAATACTTTGGAATCGGAACGTCAAAATAACCAGTTTATGATTCGTATAAGGAGAGAACCAATATGTCAAAAAAAACGCCTTTTGAACAAGTCGAAGAATTTCATGCAATATTTGATCCAAGAAAACCAAAGCAACCTACACCATTTTCAGAACAAGAAGCGATTTATCGTGCAGGATTCAAAGCAGAAGAATTAGTTGAACTGATTGCTGCAACATCCAACGGGCAAAAGGAACAGCTCCATCAGGCTGTCCAAAAGCTCCATGAAGCGATCGACCAAGCAGAACAAAAAATGTTGAAAAAAGAACACTGGGGTCAGCAACCACTAATTGAACAGGTCGACGCACTAACAGATATCTTGTACTTTACTTACGGGTCATTTTCACTTTTGGGTGTTGATCCAACGAACATCTTCGATATCGTGCATCAAGCAAATATGGGGAAACTTTTTCCAGACCACAAACCGCATTACCATCCAGTGACCAATAAAGTACTGAAACCTGAAAATTGGGCGAAAGATTTTGCGCCTGAGCCGCGAATCAAACAAGAAATCACAAAGCAAATTGCGCAAGCACAACAAAAAAACATCGAGAAAAAGGAACTTGTTTCTGATTAAATTCAATTCAGAACGGAAATTAAATAACCAAAATTGTGTTATGTTTTCCTTAGACAAAAATGAAAGATTTTTTTCTAAGTTAGTGAATGCTCGAAAAGAGTGTGCTATAATCTAAGATAGATGTCTTTTTACACGAAAAATTACTATTGGTTTTTATGCGTGAAAGAATGTTATTTCGTGCGTAAAGAGATGCACATTGAAAACGGAGGAACCTTAAATGGGAAGTAATGTTATCATCGGAATCGTCACTGCAATTATTATTGTAGCCATCGTCGTTTTTCTGGTTGGTTATTTGCTAAAGAAAAAAAATCAAGACCGGTTGAATGCTTTGGAAAAACGCAAGGAAGAATTATTCGACTTGCCTGTGATAGAAGAAGTTGATGATGTAAAGAAGATGCATCTGGTTGGGCAAAGCCAAAATACTTTTCGTGAATGGAGTCAAAAATGGAACGACATATCTACCTCTTCATTTGCTGAGTTAGAAAGCCAAATTTTTGAAGTTGAGAACCTCAATGAAAGTTTCCGATTTTTAAAAGGCAAGAAAGCTGTCCTAGTTGCTGAAACTACTATGGATAAAATGGAAAAAGAAGTTACTGAAATCCGTGATGGTCTAAAAGAATTACGTGAAACGGAAGAACGGAACTCTCTAGCTGTACAACAAGCTTTAGATGTCTATGAAGAATTGAAGAAAAAAGTCAATGAGGACGAAACCGAGTACGGCCCGGCAATCGCTGAGTTGCGTAAACAAATTAAGACAATTGAAGATGAATTCACTAAATTTGTAACGTTAAATACATCTGGTGATCCTGTCGAAGCCCGTGAAGTTTTGGATAACGCTGAGAAGCGAACGTATGAAGTTGAAGCTTGGATGAAAAAAGTGCCACCTTTATTCGAAGACTTGAACACAACTTTCCCAGAACAAATCGAAGAGATCAACGACACTTATACAAAGCTTTTGAAGGAAGAGTATGTTTTCCCAGAAGAAGATTTTGCGAACGATATTGCGCGTGTGAACAAACGAATTGAAAGTTCACTTGCGAATCTCGAAAAAACAGAGGTTGAAACGGTTGAAATCGAAAATCGTGAAACAGCTGATTTGATCGATTCGTTATATGATGTATTAGAAAGAGAAATGGAAGCAAAAGCATATGTGATGAAAAACCAAGCAACAATTGATGAATATATCACACATGCGACAAAAAACAATCGTCAATTATTGATTGAATTGGATCATACTTCTCAAAGCTATGCACTAAATCATAACGAAATTGGTCGAGTACGTGGTTTCCAATCTGAAGTGGAAGAAATCGAGCGTCAAAATGCGCAGATGACACCACAAATTGAGAACCATGAGATTCCATATTCTGAAGTACGGACTTTTTATAAGAATGTTTTCAAAGTATTGGAAGATATCGAAAGTCAACAAATTGAAATCGATGACTCATTACATGAATTACGAAAAGGTGAAAAGATTGCGCAAGAAAAAATTGATGTCTTTGAATTTAAATTGCGTAGTTTGAAACGTTTCGTTGAAAAACAACGTTTGCCAGGCTTACCAAAAGATTATCTAGAGTTTTTCTATGTAGCAACTGACCGAATTGAAGAATTAAGTGTTGTGTTGAATAAAATAAGAATCAACATGGAAGAAGTCAATCGTTTAGTTGATCTTTGTGAAGAAGATTTGGAATTACTAGATAAGAAAACCCATGACTTAGTAGATGCTGCTGCATTGACTGAACAAATGTTGCAATATGCAAATCGTTACCGTCATACTCATGCAGAAATCAAAGAAGCGATTGATAAGAGTCTTTATTTATTCAATAAAGAAAATCAATATCAAGAAGCTTTGGATGAAATCGGCACAGCACTCGAACGCGTGGAACCAGGAGCATTTAAGCGAATTGAAGATTTTTACTTCAATAATCCTGACTTAGTTTAGTCAGTTGATGCTTGATTTGCAGAATCAACAATGAATAAAGAAAAGAAAGTGGGAAAGTGATCCCACTTTCTTTTTTTGTCTATTTTGTGGAAGAACAGGATCTTTGAAATTTTTCTGCGAAACAACTACATTTAGTCGATTTTTTCATTATTTTTCGGAGTTGACCGCTTAGGGTCACAACCTTGTCTACGGTGTTCCCTAAGCAGCTTTTTCGGCAATAAGTTCTCTTTTTATAAAAATATGAGCAGCTATTTTTAGAAAAGCATTTTTATTGCTTGAAGCTAACCGTTTAGAGCCACATCAACTTACAAAAAAGAATTGTTGAAAGCATATAGGACAACCGTTATAATAGAAAAGAATTTCAAAAAAGAGGGGTTTCTTATGATATATTTTGACAATAGCGCGACAACCCCAATTTTTCCGCAAAGTTTAGATGCCTATGTAAAGACAAGTCAGCGGATTATTGGGAATCCATCAAGTTTACATGACTTGGGCAACCAAGCCAATCGTTTATTACAACAGGCAAGAAAGCAGATTGCTGAGCTTATTGGCGCAACTGCAGAAGAAATTTATTTTACCTCTGGTGGGACAGAAGGCGATAATTGGATCTTGAAAGGTACAGTGATTGAGAAACGTGAATACGGTAATCATTTGATTATTTCTGGAATCGAACATCCTGCAGTGAGCGAAACCGCCGAACAACTAAAAGAACTAGGGATGGAAGTCAGTATTGCACCTGTGGATAAAAATGGTTTCGTGATTGTAGAAGAGCTGAAGAAATTAGTTCGCAAAGAAACCATTTTGATTTCAATTATGGGTGTTAATAATGAAGTTGGTTCTATTCAACCAATTCAAGAAATCAGTGAATTTTTAGCAGACTATCCAAAAATCCATTTTCATGTTGATGCCGTGCAAGCAATTGGAAAGGTTCCAACTGACCAATGGCTGACCGAACGTGTTGATTTTGCAACATTTTCTGCGCATAAATTTCATGGACCTCGTGGAATTGGTTTCATCTACTGGAAAAAAGGTCGTCGTTTAGCACCTTTACTAACTGGTGGAGGGCAAGAAAACAATCAACGAAGTGGAACGGAGAATGTTCCTGCAATTGTCGCAATGGCAAAAGCATTACGCCTTTCTTTAGATACAAAAGCAAGAAAACCTGAGCATACAAAAAATCTTAAAACGGCATTGATCGGCGCGTTGAAAACATACGATAAGGTGACGATTTTTTCTGAAGGAGAAAATTATGCACCGCATATTTTATGTTTTTCATTAAAAGGAATTCGTGGTGAAGTGCTCGTACATGCGTTGGAAGAAAAACAAATCTTTATTTCAACAACGAGTGCTTGTTCTTCTCGTAAACACATGGCTAGCAGTACGTTACATGCGATGCATGTGCCTCATGACTTAGCGACATCTGCTGTTCGGATTAGTTTAGATGAAAGTAATTCAATGGCTGAAGTAGAACAGTTTATGATTATTTTTAAACAACTGTATCAAAAGTTCTCAGCTATTAATTAAATGAAGGAGTGTTTCGGTGAAATATAGTGAAATTATGGTTCGCTACGGCGAGCTATCGACGAAAGGAAAAAATCGCAAAACGTTTATTATGCAATTAGCACAAAATGTACGTCAAGCGTTAAAAGAGTTCCCAGAAATCAAAATTCATGCAGACCGTGATCGTATGCATTTATTGTTAAATGGTGCAGATGGGCATTTGGTTATACCAAAATTGGCAAAAATTTTTGGTATTCAAAATTTTTCACCAAGTATTCGTGTAGAAAAAGATGTTCAAGTCTTAAAAGATAGTGTTCAAGCAATCATGAAAGAAGTTTATACGGGGGAGCAAACATTTAAAATTATTGCCAAACGTAGTGATCATGATTTTGAATTAACTAGTAATGAATTGAACCAAACACTGGGGAATGCTGTATTTGATATTTTTCCAGAAATCAACGTTCAAATGAAAAAGCCAGATATTCCATTACGTGTGGAAATTCGTCGCGATGGTGCCTACCTTTCTTATGAGACAATCAAAGGTGCGGGTGGCTTACCTGTTGGCACGAGTGGAAAAGGGATGTTGATGTTATCTGGTGGGATTGATTCACCTGTTGCAGGCTATTATGCGATGAAACGTGGTGTTGAAATTGAAGCTGTCCATTTTGCTAGTCCGCCTTATACAAGCGAGCAAGCATTACAAAAAGCCAAAGATTTAACTGCCAAGTTAGCACCATATGTGGGAACGATTCAGTTTATTGAAGTACCATTTACAGAAATACAAGAAGAAATTAAAAAATCAGTCCCACAAGGATACTGGATGACAATTACCCGCCGGATGATGTTACGATTAACAGATGAAATTCGTCGTATTCGTCATGGATTGGTTATTTTAAATGGTGAATCATTAGGCCAAGTGGCTTCTCAAACATTGCAAAGTATGGTTGCAATCAATGAAGTGACGAATACACCGATTATTCGTCCTGTGGCAACAATGGACAAACTAGAAATTATTGAAGTTGCTGAAAAAATCGATACATTTGAGTTATCTATTCAACCATTTGAAGACTGCTGTACTATATTTGCACCACCACAGCCAAAAACGCGACCAAACTTGGATAAAGTTCATCAGTATGAAGAACGCTTAGCGATTGATGAAATGATTGAGCGTGCGTTGGTAGGGCTGAAAATCGAAGCAATTCGTGTAGATGCTATTCAGGAACAAGAAGAGGAATTTGCTGATTTGTTGTAAAAGGTTGTGAAAGAAGTGTTCAGCTCTGATAAAATAGCGGGTGGGTATTCAAAATAACTTTTCATATTTTGAGATGACTGAAAGCTATATGGAGGAGTTGTTTTGAGAACACTGTAGACAAGGTTGTGGCTCTAAGCGGTTAGCTTCAAGCAATAAGAATGCTTTTCTAAAAATAGGCTTCTCATAGTTTTATGAAAAGAGAACTTATTGCCGAAGAAGCTGTTTGAGAAATGCCAAAGTACCAAATAATTAATTGAATTAGCTAGAAAAGCAAAGGATAATTTTTATTGTTCTTTGCTTTTTTCATTGACATGAATGCTTGTTCCAACGTTTCAAACATGATACACTAAATATGTGAAAATATGAACAAGGAGCTTTGAACATGCGAGAGTTGAAAAAATCTGAAACGTTACCAAAAGCAACAGCAAAACGTTTACCGTTATACTTACGTTACTTAAAGATGTTGGATGATTCAGGAATCGTTCGCATCAAATCAAAAGAATTTAGTGAGATTACGCAAGTACCGCCTGCAACGATTCGAAGAGATTTTTCACATCTTGGTGAGTTGGGAAGAAGTGGTTATGGGTATGATGTTCCTTTCCTGATCGAAGTTTTTAATAGTATTTTAAATACCCGGGAAGAAAAAAGAATCGCGTTAGTGGGTTATGGAAATTTAGGTAAAGCTTTACGACATAACAATTTTCGCCGAAATGATAATTTAAATATTGTTTGTGTGTTTGATAATGATCCTGAACTGATTGGCAGAGAAATAGATGGCTTGACGATCTATCCAATTGAACGTTTTGCTGAAATCTCAAAAGAAATGCAAGTCAGCGTAGCGATCTCTACCGTACCTAGCAAGTATTCACAGTCAGCTGTTGATGAAATTGTCAAAAGTGAAGTTACAGCTATCTTAAACTTTGCACCTGACCGAGTGATTGTGCCGGAGCATGTCAATGTTCAGTACATTGATTTAACGACAGAACTGCAAACACTGATTTATTTTGACGAAAATTATTCGACTGTTTTCTCTTAAACGTTGACTAAAAATAAAGTGTAGTTGACACATAAAAAAAAGGAATGTAGAATGAATCATGACGTTGAACAAGAGGAGTAACTAGTGATTTATTTTTAGAGAGAGAGCGAGTAGCTGAAACGTTCTTAATAATAGCTGGTGAAGGTAGCTTGGAAGTCTTTGTCTTGAAGCTCATTGTGTTAGTCAATGAAGGAGTAGGGATAAACGAGTCGTGATCGTTAACTCACTTGAGAGGTAGTAGCAAAACTTGCTAGTACAAATTAGGTGGTACCGCGTAAATTATACGTCCTAAAATACGAAAGTATTTTAGGACTTTTTTTATTTTAAAGGAGGAAACAGGATGACGGAAGAAAAAAATTTATCAACAAAATATAATCCGCAAGAAGTTGAAGCTGGCCGCTATCAAAACTGGTTGGATCAAGATTTATTCAAACCAAGTGGCGACAAGAAAGCGAAACCCTACTCAATTGTTATCCCACCACCAAATGTAACTGGTAAATTACATTTAGGTCATGCTTGGGACACAACATTACAAGATATGTTGATTCGCCAAAAGAGAATGCAAGGTTTCGATACATTATGGTTACCAGGAATGGACCACGCAGGTATTGCCACTCAAGCAAAAGTAGAAGAAAAACTTCGTGAACAAGGAATTTCTCGTTATGATTTAGGTCGTGAAAAATTTATCGACCAAGTTTGGGATTGGAAAGAAGAATATGCTAGCCATATTCGTGAACAATGGGCAACAATGGGCTTGTCTTTAGACTATAGCCGTGAACGTTTTACTTTAGATGATGGGTTATCAGAAGCTGTCCGTAAAGTTTTTGTGACTTTATATGAAAAAAATCTGATTTATCGTGGTGAGTACATCATCAACTGGGATCCACAAGCTCGAACAGCATTATCCGATATTGAAGTAATCCACAAGGACATCGAAGGTGCATTTTACCATATGAGCTATGAACTAGCAGATGGTTCTGGCATCGTTGAGATTGCAACGACACGTCCAGAAACAATGCTTGGGGATACCGCAGTGGCTGTTCACCCAGATGACGAACGTTATCAAGATTTGATTGGCAAAAAAGTTATCTTACCATTAGTCAACAAAGAAATTCCAGTTGTTGCAGATACGTATGTTGATATGGAATTTGGAACAGGTGTTGTTAAAATTACGCCAGCACATGACCCAAATGACTTCGAGGTTGGTAATCGTCATGACTTACCTCGCGTCAATGTAATGAATGAAGACGGAACAATGAATGAATTAGCTGGAAAATATGCTGGTATGGACCGTTTTGAAGCAAGAAAAGCAGTTGTCGATGACTTAAAAGAAATCGGTCGTTTAATCAAAATCGATACTATGACGCATAGTGTCGGTCATTCTGAACGTACAGGAGTTGTTGTGGAACCTCGCTTATCCACCCAATGGTTTGTTAAAATGCAACCACTTGCTCAAAAAGCAATAGAAAATCAAGAAACAGATAACGCGGTGGAATTTTTCCCACCACGTTTTGACCAAACTTTCTTGCGTTGGATGGACAATGTGCACGACTGGGTTATCTCTCGTCAATTATGGTGGGGACATCAAATTCCTGCTTGGTATCATAAAGAAACTGGCGAAATGTATGTTGGAATGGAAGCTCCTGCAGATAGCGAAAACTGGGTGCAAGATCCAGATGTTTTAGATACATGGTTCAGTTCTGCATTATGGCCGTTTTCAACAATGGGCTGGCCGGATACAGACAGCGAAGATTATAAACGTTATTTTCCAACAAGCACATTGGTGACTGGCTACGATATTATTTTCTTCTGGGTTAGTCGAATGATTTTCCAAAGTCTCGAATTCACTGGGGAACGACCATTTGATAACGTCTTGATTCATGGATTGATCCGTGCAGAAGATGGTCGTAAGATGAGTAAATCGTTGGGTAACGGAATTGATCCAATGGAAGTAATTGAAAAATATGGTGCTGACGCACTTCGCTGGTTCTTATCAAATGGTTCTGCACCAGGACAAGATATGCGTTTCAGTTATGAAAAAATGGACGCAGCTTGGAACTTTATCAATAAAATTTGGAATGCTTCACGTTTTGTTATCATGAATGTGGAAGGCATGACAGTTAAAGACATTGATCTAACTGGTGAAAAATCAGTTGCTGATCGGTGGATCTTGACACGTCTAAATGAAACAGTTGCTAAAGTAACAGATTTATTTGACCACTTTGAGTTTGGTGAAGCAGGTCGCCAATTGTATAACTTCATTTGGGATGATTTTTGTGATTGGTATATTGAAATGAGTAAAGAAGTTCTTTACGGCGATGATGTGGATTCAAAACAAACGACTCGTAGTATCTTAATCCACACACTAGATCAAATTTTACGTCTGTTACATCCAATCATGCCATTTGTAACGGAAGAAATTTGGCAACATATCCCACATGAAGGGACTTCATTAGTTGTGGCGGAATATCCTGTTGTTCGTCCAGAATTTGATGATGAAACAGCTTCAAAAGGAATGGAAGTCCTAAAAGAGTTGATTCGTGCAGTACGTAATATTCGTTCAGAAGTGAATACACCGTTATCAAAACCAATCACTTTATTGATTAAGACGACTGATCCAAAAATTGATCAATTCTTGGTTGAAAATACCAATTATATTGAACGTTTCTGTAATCCGGAAGAATTAGTTATTTCCAGTGAGATTACTGCACCAGATTTAGCAATGTCGGCCGTCTTAACAGGGGCTGAAATTTTCTTACCATTGGCTGGATTGATCAATATTGAAGAAGAAATCAAACGTCTTGAAAAAGAATTAGCTAAATGGACAGGTGAGGTAAAACGAGTTCAAGGAAAACTTAGCAATGAACGTTTTGTATCTAATGCACCAGATGATGTTGTTGAGGCAGAACGTGCCAAAGAAAAAGATTATTTAGAAAAACAAGCAGCTGTGAAGGATCGTATTGAAAGTTTGCGTACGATTGGCTAAACGGTGAAAAAGAATGATGTTAAAAATGAAGATTCAAGAAGAGAGAAGACCAGAAATTTTTGGTCTTCTTTTTTTGAAGGATAACCAAGAAATTTTTTAACTTTTTATCAGAAGCTCCTATAATAGAAGGAAGAAAATGATTTTGAATGATTTTTCAGTTTTCTTTAAGTGGAACTCTTCTTTCATTCTTTCTTTTTGCTATAATGAAAGAGAAATGGGGGCATTGTTGATGACAATTGAAGAAGCAATTGCTTGGATCCATAGTCGATTACCTTTTGGCTCACGTCCAGGTTTAGATCGCGTAAACGCATTATTGGAAGTCGTTGATCACCCAGAAAAAAAAATCAAAACAATTCATATTGCTGGGACCAATGGCAAGGGTTCAACTGTAACGTACTTGCGTTGTTTGTTAGAAGAAGCGGGATTAACAGTAGGAACCTTTACCTCGCCTTATATTGAAACATTTAATGAACGAATTTCGATCAATGGCAAAGAAATTCCTGATGAAGAATTGATCCAATTAGTGGAAAAATATCAGCCCTTGGTTGAACATCTTGATAAATTTGAAGTAGTTGCTGGCATTACGGAATTTGAGACTTTGACGGCAATGGCATTTGATTATTTTTTAGAAAAACAAGTGGATATTGCAATTATTGAAGTCGGCTTGGGCGGCTTACTGGATTCAACCAATGTTGTTGAGCCAATATTGACAGCAATCACGACGATTGGACTGGATCACACCGAGATTCTTGGCAAAACACTAGAAGAAATTGCAGCACAAAAAGCAGGAATCATTAAGCAAGGTGTGCCTGTTGTAACAGGAAAAATCGAATCAAATGCACTGGAAGTAATTAATAAGATAGCCAAAAATAAAAATGCAAAACATTATTTATTTGATGAAGACTATCAAGTGTCTTATCAACATCCAGCTAAAAATTGGGGTGAGATTTTTGACTTTTATAATGAAACTGGGAAAATGGTCGGTCTAAGCACAAGTATGTTGGGGCAGCATCAAGTAGAAAACGCAGGTGTTGCTATTGAATTGTATGCTCTTTATTGCCAAATGGAAAAGTTACCATTTCGCGAAAAAGAAGTCAAAAATGGATTGAAACAAGCGTACTGGCCTGGCAGAATGGAACGATTAAGCAAAGAACCATTAGTTATTTTAGATGGCGCACATAATACGCATGCAATGAAACGATTAGTTCAAAATATGAAAAAAGAGTTTTCTGGCTATCGAATCAACATTTTGTTTTCGGCATTGACTACGAAAAATGTAAATAGTATGTTACAGCAATTACAGGAAATCCCTAACGCCCATATTTATCTCACTACATTTGAGTATCCGAAAGCAATCGAATTAGATCAAGTAGCAGATTTAGCCAATCAAAAAGTATCGATCGTTTCACTTTGGCAATTTGGATTAGCTGAAATTTTAGAAAAAATGACAGACGAAGATGTATTGTTAGTAACAGGTTCTCTTTACTTTATTTCAGAAGTTCGTAAACTATTAGTTGAATTAGGAGGAAATGATGAAGGTTAATGCAGTGATTTTTGACATGGATGGCTTGTTGTTTGATACAGAAATGGTTTATTATGAGGCAACTCAAATGGTAGCCGATCAAATGGGGTTCCCGTATGATAAAGAGTTTTATTTACGGTTTTTGGGTGTTTCAGATGAAGAAGTCTGGGCAAATTATCATGAGATTTTTGCTGAGTATGGACGAGAAACAGTTCAGCGATTTATTGACGAGTCTTTCCAAGAAACACTCACTCGTTTTGCCTCAGGCAACGTTCAACTAAAACCGGGTGTAATGGAGCTACTGGATTTCTTGGATGAACAGGAAATTCCTAAAGTAGTTGCTTCTAGCAATCAGCGAAAAGTGATCGAACTCTTGTTAGAAAAAAATAATTTATTGACTCGCTTTGATACGATCGTTTCTGCTGAAAATGTGAAACGCGCAAAGCCAGATCCAGAAATCTTTTTATTAGCACAACAAAAGTTAGGAACCGCTAAAGAAAATACGTTGATTTTAGAAGATTCACAAAATGGGATTTTAGCAGCAGAAGCAGCAGAAATACCTGTCATTATGGTACCTGATTTACTGGAGCCATCTGCTGAACTTGCAGACAAAACAGTTGCTGTAGTCTCTTCGTTACATGAAATTCCAACATTTATTTAATAGAAAATGCCTCTTTTTTCGTAGCTTATAGTGAACGGAATAGGAGGTTTTTTTATGGGGAAACGGTTGATGAAAGAAGTACCAACAACATCACTTCCAAGAGAACGAATGGAGTCTTACGGTGTAGAGGCATTATCGGATCAAGAATTACTAGCGATTTTGTTGCGCACAGGACAACATCCTTATAATGTAATGGATATTGCAGGTGAGGTTTTGAAGAAGTTTGCTAATTTAACTGCTTTACGTCAAGCTTCTTTAACTGAGTTGCGGGAGATTCGAGGAATCGGTCGAGTGAAAGCATTAGAAATTTGTGCATTGATCGAGTTGGGTCAACGAATCCAAGCAGAGGCCCGTCCAGCAAGTACACTCGTACGCTCAAGTTATGAACTTGCGCAACAGTTGATTATGGAAATGCGTGATTTTCAACAAGAACATTTAGTCTGTATTTACTTGGATACCCAGAATCAAATTATTTTGAAGAAAACGTTGTTTATTGGTTCTTTGAATCAGTCAATTGCTCATCCACGAGAAATTTTTCATTTTGCCGTAAGAGTTTCGGCAGCAAAAATTATCTTGGCGCATAATCACCCATCTGGCAATGTTATCCCATCTAAGCAAGATTTACATTTTACTAAACGAATGAGAGAGTGCGGAGAGTTGATGGGGATCGAAGTATTAGATCATTTGATTATTGGTACGAAACAATATTTGAGTTTGAGAGAAGAAGGCTTACTTGAAGAAGAGTAAGTGACATTCTTGCAAAAAAAACAGAGCAAGTGTACAATTATAGTGTAATTTTGTTTGGGAATAGAAGTTAGACATTTGTTCACCTCTATCGTACACGAGCAATGTTACAAAATAATAAGTGCTCTTATGCACGAGGAGGCTATTATATAATGGAACATGGAACAGTTAAATGGTTTAATGCTGAAAAAGGATTTGGCTTCATTTCACGTGAAGACGGAAGCGACGTATTTGTTCACTTCTCAGCAATCCAAGGCGACGGATTCAAAACATTAGAAGAAGGTCAAGCTGTCACTTTTGATGTAGAAGATTCAGATCGCGGACCTCAAGCTACAAACGTTGAGAAAGCTTAATTTACTCAATATCCAAAAGGCAGTAACTGCACTTGATGTGGTTACTGTCTTTTTTATCTATACTTAATAGGGAATCACTACGGAAGACAAGAGCGTCTTTTATTAAGAGAAAAACTCCTAATGAAACAAAAGAATAATTATAAATAGATATATTCAGAAATAGCTAAACAATTTGAAAGTCACAAACTAATTTCTGATCTTTCTGATAGTTGAGTCATTTTGAAAACAAAAAAACACCGTGTTACCTCATTATCAAATGCAGCAACAGCGGTGTTTTGTTCTTATTTATTTTGTGGGAATAGTCCAAAGATTATTCATCCACATCAGGAGTCATAATCATCGGTAAAATCATTGGATGTCTTTCTGTACGATCAAACAAGAAAGGTTGTAATGCACTAGTCATTGCTTCTTTTAGTTTATGCTCTGAGCAATCAGGTGCGTTCAAGCATTCTCTTAAGGCGTGGAATAAAATTCGTTGTGCTTCGTTGATCATCTCACCAGATTCCCGCATATAAACGAAGCCACGTGATAAGATATCTGGACCAGCCAAAATTTCTTTTTTCTTGATATCAACTGTAGCAACAGCTAATACAAGTCCTTCTTGAGATAAGGTGTGGCGATCACGCAAGACAACATTACCGATATCACCGATTCCGCTACCGTCAATATAGACATCGCCAGAAATAAAGTGTCCAGCTGGTCGAGCAGAGTCTGCAGTCAATGCTAAGACATCACCATTTTCCATAATAAAACAGTTTTCAGCAGGAACACCTACATCTTGTGCTAAGGAAGCATGGATTTTTAACATTCGAAATTCACCATGAACGGGAATGAAATATTTTGGCTTGATTAAACGCAACATCAATTTTTGTTCTTCTTGGCCACCATGACCAGAAGTGTGGATGTTGTTGATTTTTCCGTGAATAACTTCAGCACCAGCTTCGGACAGTAAATTGATCAAGTGATTGACACTTGTTGTATTTCCTGGAATTGGTGAGCTTGAAAAAATCACGGTATCATCTGGTTGGATTTGAATCTGACGGTGAGTTCCATTCGCGATACGACTAAGAGCAGCCATTGGTTCACCTTGAGAACCAGTACATAAAATCATTGTTTCGTTTGCAGGTAAACGATTGATCTCATGCGCATCGACAAATGTACCCTCAGGAACGTTGATGTAGCCTAGACGTTGGCCATTAACGATTGCATTTTCCATACTACGACCAAAGACCGCAATTTTTCGTCCAGTTGCAACTGCGGCATCTGCGGCTTGTTGTAAACGAAAGATATTTGAAGCAAAGCTGGCAAAAATAATACGTCCTTCAATTTTCTCAAAGATTTTTAAAATTGACATGCCAATCGTTTTTTCTGACTTCGTAAAAGTTGGTATTTCAGCATTTGTACTATCAGATAGTAAACATAGAACGCCTTCTTCACCAATACGTGCCATCTTGTGCAAGTTAGCTGGTTCGCCAACGGGGGTAAAATCAAATTTGAAGTCACCTGTTGCAACGATATTTCCTGATGGTGTTTTAACCACAACACCTAAAGCATCTGGAATACTATGGGTTGTACGGAAAAAGCTAACGGATGTTTTTCTAAAACGGATAACCGTATCTTCATTGATTTCGTGAAGCTCAGCATCACGAAGCAAGCCATGTTCATCCAATTTATTTGTGATCAAAGCTAATGCAAGGGGCCCAGCGTAAATAGGAATATTTACTTGCTTCAAAAGATAAGGAATACCACCGATATGATCTTCATGTCCGTGAGTGATCACAAGGGCCTTTACTTTGTGTATGTTTTGAACGATGTAGCTGTAGTCAGGAATCACATAGTCAATTCCAAGTAAATCATCTTCTGGGAATTTAATTCCAGCATCAATAAGGATGATTTCATCTTGAAATTGTACCCCATACGTGTTTTTCCCGATTTCACCTAATCCACCAATTGCAAAGACGCCTGTCTCATTATTTTTGATGGAAAGTTTCATCTTAAAACTCCACTAAAGTAAATTGAACGTTCTCTTTTTCGTATTCTAGGTGATTTCCTTCTAGAAGTTGAACGAACTCAATATTGTATGGGGTATTTTCTTCGACGCGTTGTCGTGCTTCGACATCATCTTTCGCATCAATGTAAAGAACTTGTGTTTCTTCCCGTTTTGGGTTACGGATTTTTGATTCTTGATAGTAAACTTTGTAAATCATTTATTTTGTCTCCTTTATCTGCATATGCAGGAATTTAGCTAGTTGATTTTTTAGACAACACAAAACGAGTGGGCAAGCCACCTGAATTTTGATATGCTTTGACTCAAATTAATTATTTGGATCAAAGAGACAAGCCTCGCTTTGCTTGTTCTGTTCGGAATTTTTTTCAACCGTACCTTTGTATAAAAAATTATACAATAATTACTTGTTATTCTAGCACAAATTGGGGAATAAGTATAGAAATCAACAACAGAGTCTTAAAAAAATGTTGGGGATTTATTTCCAATATTTTTTTGAACGAGAAGTGTTCTAATAAGGATTTTAGTGTGCTATCATGGGTTTTAATGGCAAAAAAATGAAATTTTTAAAAGGGAGATGAGAAAGTGAAGTTAATGTGGCACTACACAATGAGGTATAAGAAATTTTTACTTTTCAATTTTATTTGTGTATTTGGATTTATCCTCATTGAATTAGGTTTACCAACAATTTTGGCACGAATGATCGACTTTGGGATATTACAAGATGATTTTGATTACGTTAAACAACAAGGAATCGTCATGATCGTGATTACCGTCATCGGAATTATTTTAAATATTCTTTTAGGCTATTTTGGCTCAAGAATCACGACAAATATCGTTGCGGATATTCGCGATGACTTATTTGAAAAAATTCAAAGTTATTCGCATCAAGAGTATGAAAATTTAGGTGTTTCTTCTTTGATTACGCGTACAACGAATGATGCGTATCAAATCATGCTGTTTTTACAAAACATTTTACGAATTGGTTTTATGACACCGATGATGTTTGCAGTTAGTTTATATATGGTTGTTCGGACAAGTGCAAGATTAGGGCTTTATGTAGTTGGTGCGCTCCCTTTCTTACTACTTGCTGTGATAGCAATTGCAAAAGTTTCTGAACCATTATCCAAAAAGCAACAAAAAAACTTAGATAAAATCAACAGCATATTAAGAGAAAATTTATCTGGCCTGCGTGTCATTCGCGCTTTTGTGAATGAAAAATTTGAAGAAAAACGCTTTGGCGAAGTTAATGAAAATTATGCTTCAAGCTCAAAAAGTTTATTTCGTTTGATGGCAGTCGCGCAACCAGGTTTTTATTTCTTATTTAATATTGTCATGGTTTTGATTATTTGGAGTGGGACACTACAAATTGATGCCGGAGCATTAAAAGTCGGGGACTTGATTGCATTTATCGAATATATTTTTCATGCACTCTTCTCATTTATGCTTTTTGCAAGTGTCTTTATGATGTATCCAAGAGCAGCTGTTTCAGCTTCACGTATCCAAGAAGCCTTAGATGCACAGCCTGAGATCTCAGAAAATCCTGACGGGGTTTCAGAAACAAAAACAAAAGGATTTGTTGAGTTTAAGGATGTAACATTTGCTTATCCTGGTCATGCACAAGAACCAGTCATTCGCAATGTAAGTTTTACCGCATCACCCGGTGAGACGGTTGCATTTATCGGAAGTACGGGGAGTGGTAAGTCAACTTTGATCCAATTGATCCCGCGTTTTTATGACGTGAGTGAAGGGGAAATTTTGATTGATGGTGTAGATGTACGCGACTATCGTTTAAGTGCTTTACGTGACAAAATCGGTTTTATTCCGCAAAAAGCATTACTATTTACTGGAACTATTGCAGAAAATCTTCGTTACGGAAAAGAAGATGCGACAGATGAAGAAATGAAAGCAGCAGCAGATATTGCACAAGCGACTGACTTTATTTCTCGTAAACCAGATGGATTTAATGAACATCTTTCAGAAGGGGGTTCAAACTTTTCTGGTGGTCAAAAGCAACGGTTAGCCATTGCCCGCGCAATTATCCGCCGACCAGAAATTTATATTTTTGACGATAGTTTCTCTGCTTTGGATTACCAAACAGATGCAAAACTTCGTGCTCGTTTGAAGAAAGAAACAACGGAATCAACTGTTTTGATTGTGGCACAACGTGTTGGAACGATTATGCACGCAGACAAAATCGTTGTGCTGAACGAAGGGGAAGTTGTGGGAATGGGTACGCACCGTGAATTACTGGAAACTTGCCCAATCTATTACGATATTGCCGCCTCTCAACTATCGAAGGAGGAATTAGCATGAAACAGACATTTTCTTCTTTAAAAAGACTGGCACATTATATTAATCCGTATAAAACAACTTTTATTTTGGTCCTTTTATTTACTGTCTTAACGGTTGCTTTCAATGCAGCCCTTCCTTACGTGACAGGGTTGCCAACAACGGAAATCAGTCGAAATTTAGCAAATAATGAACCAATCAACTTTTCTTATATTATCCAATGCTTGATTTGGATCACGATTGTCGGAATCGGTTACTGTGTTTCACAATTGTTGTCAGGGGTGCTGATGACGAATGTGGTGCAAAGTGCAATGCAAGATTTGCGTCGTGATATTGAAGAAAAGATCAATCGTTTGCCAGTATCTTATTTTGATAAAAATCAACAAGGAAATATTTTATCTCGGGTAACAAATGATGTGGATGCTGTGAGTGGCGCATTACAACAAGCGTTTATTGGCATTGTTAATGCCATACTTGCAATTGCAATGGCTGCAGTAATGATGTTTTACATTCAACCAATCATGGCACTCATCTCGATGATCATGATTCCAGCTTCTATTTGGATTTCTAAAAAAATTGTGAATGTATCGCAAAAAGATTTCCAAAATATGCAAAATTCACTTGGTGATTTGAATGGATATGTCCAAGAAAATATGACAGGATTTACTGTTTTAAAAGTTTATGGACGTGAACAACAAACGCTAGACGGTTTTAAAGCTGTTAACCATCAATTAAAGTACTTTGGTTTTAAAGCGGCATTTATTTCTGGTTTAATGATGCCATTAGTTCAATTGACTGCTTATGCAACGTATATTGGCATGGCTGTCATGGGAAGTTTTTATGTTATCACTGGTGTGATCGTTGTAGGGCAACTTCAAGCGTTTATTCAATACATTTGGCAAATCAGTCAGCCGATGGGAAATATCACACAACTTTCTTCTGTGCTACAGAGTGCTTCTGCAGCAACAAAACGAGTATTTGAAATTCTTGATGAGCCAGAAGAACCATTGAATGAAGTCGATGCGACTTTACCTGAAATTGTTGAAGGTGCGGTCACGTTTGAACATGTTGACTTTGCTTACGATCCAAGTAAACCGTTGATCCAAGACTTGAATTTTGAAGTCCAAGCAGGACAAATGGTGGCTGTAGTTGGGCCAACTGGTGCAGGGAAAACGACTTTGATCAATTTATTGATGCGTTTTTATGATGTCAATAGTGGTGCAATCAAAATTGATGGCATTGACACCAAATCCTTAAGTCGAAGCGATGTTCGTTCGCTATTTGGCATGGTATTACAAGATGCTTGGTTGTACGAAGGAACTATTGCAGACAACATTCGTTTTGGAAAGTTAGATGCCACTGATTATGAAGTCGTCGACGCGGCAAAGACAGCGAACGTCGATCACTTTATTCGCACGATGCCAGACGGATACGACATGGAAATCAATGCTGAAGGTGACAATGTTTCTCTTGGTCAAAAGCAGTTATTAACGATTGCCCGCGCAGTGATTTCTGATCCTAAAATTTTGATTTTGGATGAGGCAACAAGTTCAGTTGATACACGTCTTGAAGCTCTGATTCAAAAGGCAATGGATCGTGTCATGGAAGGGCGCACAAGTTTTGTGATCGCGCACCGATTATCGACGATTCGTGAGGCAGATTTGATTTTAGTAATGGATCAAGGATCGATTATTGAAAAAGGAACGCATGAAAGTTTACTTGCACAAGGTGGTTTTTATGAGAAACTTTACAACAGCCAATTTGCTGAAGAAGTCGAGTAACAGTTAACTGGTTAATCGGGAAATTATTCTTCAATGCGAAATTTTTGTTTTTCCAAAAACTTGGTGATACAGTTAAAGTATCAAGAAGAAACGGAGATGGAAAACATGGAACAATTTCTAAATAAACAAATCGCTGAAGCTAAAAAAGAAATCGACCGTTTAACAACACGCCGACAAGAAGAATTAGGTAATTCAATCAATTTTATCGAAAACGAAGTGCAAATCGAGCGTTTACTCGCACAAGTTGAAGCTTATGAAGTTGTCTTAGAACAACTATAGGATTCAACTCAAGTGTAAGGTTGTAACAGGAAGTCTGTAGACTTTTGTTGCAACCTTTTTTCATTGATTCTTTTCTAGTATTCACAGAAAAGTATTGCTATACTTTGAACAAAGAATGAGTGAAAGTGGGAGGCAAATGGAGAAAATATTTATTGCGCCAAATGCAACAGTAGTTGGTGATGTTACTTTAGCCAAAGATGTTACGATTTGGTACCAAGCTGTTTTGCGAGGAGATAGTAATTGGATCAAGATAGGAAAAGGAAGCAATATTCAAGATGGAACGATTATCCATGTAGATCACGATGCACCAACAGAGATTGCAGAAAATGTAACGGTCGGTCATCAATGCTTGCTTCACGGATGTAAAATTGAAAAAGGTGCACTGATTGGGATGGGCTCAACGATTTTGAATCATGCGCAGATCGGCGAAAATAGTCTGATTGGCGCAGGATCTTTGGTAACGGAAGGCAAAGTGATCCCGCCAAATGTGTTGGCATTTGGGCGACCAGCCAAAGTGATCCGTCCGTTAACGGAGGAAGAAATCCAAAAAAATCAGGCAAATATTCAGCACTATATTGAGTTAGGCAAAGACTATTTAGCAGGAAACATTTCAATCAAAGCATAATGGTATAATCCATGAAGCAAAGCCTAAAGAAAAAACTAGCGCAAGGAATTCATCACGAATACCGTAGTGCTGTTTTTTTTTGCGTATGTCAAGGTACCGATAAAGAATCTGCGCTAGATAAAACCGCTGAGAAAGTGTGATGGGCGAAAACTATTTGTTATGTTATTCTACTAATGAAAAATTTCTTTACCACATCTAATCATTACTTTAATTTAGCAGGAGGAACTCAAATGAAAGATGAAGCATTGAAAGAATTGTTTCTGCAAGAAAATGAAATTGAAATTATTCAGCGCACAAAAGGCTATAATGTGAACGATCAAAATCTTCCGTTTGAAAAGGTGGACATTCCTAAAATGCCGAGCACTAATTTTTTTAAAGAAGGGAATATTTTTATCAATAAGCATCATCGTTATTCTGCTATGCCGAATCATACACATGAATTTGTCGAATTTAATTACATGCTTTCTGGTAGCTGTACCCAGTATGTGAATGAAAAAAAAGTAGTGTTGAATGAAGGCGAAATTATTTTGTTAGATAAAGAGATCGTGCAACGAATCGACCCTTTAACCACACACGATTTATTGATCAATATTTTATTAAAAGATGAGTCAATTACTACCGATATCATCATTAATATGGTCAAATCAACAGGATTGGTGAACGAGTTTTTGATGAATGCTTCAAATAAAGCAGGGAAACATGATGCTTTCATCCATTTTCATTGTGGAAAAAATGAAGAAGTTCAAAACATTCTCCACAAATTAATTGGCGAATATGTGCAAAAGAAAAGATACTATATGCGAGAAGCTAATCTGTTGCTTTCCCTTTTGTTGATCGAGTTAACTCGTGTGATTGAAGAAGAACGTTTAGATCATTACCAGCAAAAGGATGAAGAAATCATTCAGATCATGCGATATATTGAAACCAATTTTAGGTACCTCAGCTTGAAAGAGTTAGCAAATAAATTTGGTTACAATGCAAATTATATGGGCAATAAATTAAAAAAAGACACTGGACGTACATTTCAGGAGTTGATCAATTCTGCTAAGTATCAAACGGCATTAGAACTGATGAAAGAAACAGATCAAAGTATGGAAGAAATCGCTTATGAGGTTGGTTTTCATTCGTTGCCTTCTCTTTATAAATTATTTGCTAGATTCACAGATAAAACACCAAAACAAATACGAAATCAGTTGAAGAAGTGAAAAGACTTTCCTGCTTTTGCAGGAAAGTCTTTTCTGTAGTTTGGCTAAAAATATCTGGAATTAGACCATGGTTGAAAAGCCGTGATGCGCTTACAATTACCTCGTAAGCTGATCAGCTAAAAAAAGAAATGGAGTGTTTGTGTTGAATAAAAAAAGTAATTCAGTCGTCAAAGAATATTCTCCTTTAGCTACGGCTGCAGGAATTGGATCCATGCTTGGATCCGGCTGTATCGTTGGATTGTCCGCAACGATTCCAGTTTGGCAAAAAGGATTAGAACTAACAACTGGTCAAGTAGGGATTCTTTCTGGAGGATTAACGTTTGCGATTGCTTTTGGCTCAATGTTTGCCGGAAATATTACAAAAGGATTTGGATTAATTCGTTCCTTTAACTGGCTTAATCTTTTTTATGCGATTGGTGCAGCCATCTGCTTGTTTTCGACGAATTTTTTGATGTTGTTAGCTGGTGTGATTGTCATGGGCCTGTCATCTGGTGCCGATTTACCAATTAGTTTGACGGTTGTCTCACATGATGCGCCTGATGAAACAACGTCTGCGCAATTAGTTTCTTCTACTCAGATTTTTTGGCAAATTGGTGTATTTATTTCTTATATTTGTTCTTTCTTGCTTTCTGGCATCGAGGGTGTATTGGGTGCACGGATCGTGTTTGCTATTTTGTTTGGTTTTGCAATTATCACATGGCTATGGCGTACATTTTCAGCTAAATTCAAACGTTTCCATGAAGAAGGAAATGCTCGACAAGCAGTCAATAAAGCCATCACACAAGAAGGACAAGAAGTCTCATTCAAAACGGTTCTTTTTGGTGAAAACAAACGCAAATATCTCGGCTTCTTTTTCACTATTCTTACTTTTTATATCTGTTGGAATTTATTAGCCAATACGTGGGGACAATTTCAAACATATGCGTTAACAAATGCTGGTGCGAGTCAAACACAAGCTACTGGTCTAGGAATTGTCTTGAACGTTGTTTCTTTAGCAACAACGATTGTTTTCACTTCAATTGCTGGTGGAAAATATCGTAACAAAGCTTTCTTTGTTGGTGCCTTCGTTCAATTTGCAGCAATGGTCGGTATGGCTTTGCTTGGTGGTGGTGCGGGCTTCATCGCTTTGGCTATTACGATCGCCTTTTATAATTTTGGAAATCCTTTAGCAGGCGAAGCAATCTACAAGGTATGGACACAAGAATCGTTTCCGGCAGAAACCAGAGCTTCTTTGCAAGGATTCATTAACGGCTTCTCCCGTTTATGTTGTGGGCTTTTCGCCTTCGTTACACCTTACCTAGTGATGCCAGAACGGATTCAGTCTTCAATGATTGGTTTTGCTGGAATCGTCTTATTGGCGACAATTGCTGGGATTATTATGATGCGATTGCAAAAAAAATATGGAACATCAGAAAATCACGAAACTACTCTTCAAGATACAAATGTTACTGTTTGATAAAAAATAAGTGAGGAGAATGAACATGGCTTTTACTTTTCAAATAAACAACGATGTCGTTTGGGAATACGATCAAAAACTTTTGACAAAAGCAGAAGAAAATATCCCAGAATTAATGGAGACAGAAATTAAGCCGGTTAGGATCGTTGAAAAAATTCCTGCAAACCAGCGTTCAAATGACTTTTCACTACTAGAAAGTCAAAAAGATATCTTAGCATTAGAAAAGTACACATTGGGAAGAGAGGAGTCGATCATCTTGGATTTAGGCGATCATTATGTCGGACAATTTCGTATTGATATCGACTCAGTTGGTTCGCCGATGGATGCACCTTTGTATTTGCGTTTGAAATTTGCGGAAGTACCTTCTGAATTGTATGCCAATTCAGAAGACTATGATGGTTGGTTATCACGCTCATGGATTCAAGAAGAGTTCGTCCATCTTGATGTATTGCCTGCTACTCTAAAATTACCACGACGTTATAGCTGTCGTTATGTCGAATTAACTGTAATCGACACGTCACCAAAATGGCAGGCAAGTTTTCGTCATCCGCGATTTCTTGCAAAAAGTTCGGTATCAATGGAACAATTGCCAGCAAGAACAATTGAAGATGATACATTAAAGGAAATGTACAATATTTCAGTTAAGACCCTTTTTGACTGTATGCAGACAGTTTTTGAAGATGGTCCTAAACGAGATCGAAGATTATGGTTAGGGGATTTGCGCTTACAAGCGTTAGCTAACTACTATACGTTTGATGATTTGTCGTTAGTAAAACGTTGCTTGTATCTTTTTGGTGGCATGCGAACAGTGGAAGGAAAGATTCCCGCAAATGTCTTTACGGAACCTCGTTTGACACCAGATGATACGTTTTTATTTGATTACAGTCTTTTCTTTATTGCTTCACTATATGATTATGTTGAACACACGAATGATAAGAGCGTTTTAGAAGATCTTTATTTCGTGGCCAAAAATGCTGTTGATTTGGCACTGACACAAGTTGACGATGCTGGTCGTTTAGTATTAACGGAAGACTGTCCTGTCTTTGTTGACTGGTCGAATGATTTCGATAAAGCAACTGCTGGACAAGCAATCATGATCTACGTATTGAAACGATTCTTGAAATTAGCTGAACGTTCAAATGAAAGAGAAAAGCCACATTACGAAGAAGTTTTGGAAAAAATGATCCAATTCTCAACACAACATTTATTTGACCCAAAGCAAAAGCAATTCATTATTGAAAGGACAAACGAAGTAAACATTGCAAGTCAAGTGTGGATGGTGTTGGCTGAAGTATTCGACACGCCAACAAATCAAGCAATTATGCAGACAACGGTGAAAAATCATTTTCCGATAAGAGGAATTGCTACGCCTTATATGTACCATCATGTGGTGGAAGCATTATTTCTGGCGAATTGCCGCGAAGAAGCGATTCAATTGATGAAAGACTATTGGGGAAAAATGATGGACTTAGGTGCGGATACTTTTTGGGAAGCCTTTAAACCAGAAGATTTAGACTTTTCTCCTTACGGCAGCCCAATATTAAATAGCTATTGTCACGCGTGGAGTTGCACACCGGCGTATTTGATTGGAAAATATCTAGTGGAAAATTAGTCTTGCTAAAAATCATGGATCATTCTGTATATTTCTACAGGATGATCCATAGATTAATCATGTGGTGAAAGCGGTTGTAATTGCTGGTAGATCATTTTAAAGGAGTTTTATTATGGAAACGACACAAATGAATCAATTGAAAAGAAACCAATTCAACATTTGGCGACAACGGATTGGCTACGGTGTTTCTGATTTAGCCTGTAACCTTATTTGGCAAATGATTTCACTTTATCTTCTGTACTTTTATACAGATGTCATGCATTTAAATGCCGCAGCAATCAGTTTGATGTTTGTTGTTACGCGCTTTGTAGACGGGATCACCGATTTATTGGTGGGCTATTTGATCGATCATACCAATACGCGTTGGGGAAAATCACGGCCTTATTTTCTTTTCGGAGCGATTCCTTTTGCGCTCTTTGCTTTTTTATGTTTCAGTGTCCCTGATTTTTCTGCCTCAGGGAAATTAGTGTATGCGTATATCACCTACTTTGGGTTATCGCTAGCATACACTTTGGTCAACGTACCAATGGCTTCAATTTTACCTAGTTTAACAAGTGATACAGAAGAAAGAACAGCGTTATCAACTTCACGAAAATTTTTTGCCTTTCTTGGTGCAACGATCGTCAGCTCTTGCGCATTCGCTTTGGTGGCCTTTTTTGGACATGGAAATGAACAAATTGGCTTCAAAATTGTCATGGGGATCTTCGGAATTATTAGTTGTCTTTTATTCTTTTTTACGTTCTTCAATGTTCGAGAATTACCAGTCCATGGGGTGAAAAATCCCTCACTTAAGACAGTTTTGACTTCGTTAAAACAAAATAAACCTTGGTTGGTCTTTGCCGTCAATATTCTTTTTATGTGGACTAGTTTCTTTATTCAATCAAGTGCGTTAGTTTATTATTTTTCTGTTGTCGTCGGCAGCAAATCACTGTCAGTTACGGTAGCAACGATTATGTCGATTGTCCCAATGTTTGCAAACTTTTTCGTCCCGCTGCTTGCTAAATTATTTGGCAAACGAAACTTGTATCTTTTGTCTTCGGGTATCCAGTTAGTTGGTTTAATCGTGATCATGTTTGCAGCTAGTCGTATACCAGGCATTCTAGTAGGGGCTTTTATTTCAGCAATTGGTTATGGTGTGAAAGAAAGTATTTATTTTTCTATGCAAGCAGATTCAGTTGATTTTGGGGAATGGAAGACAGGGATCAATGTCTCTGGTTCTCTTTCAGCAATCAATGGCTTTTTAGGAAAAGTAGCACAGGCAATTTCTGGTGGACTAGCAAGTGGATTGTTAGCTTGGGGAATGTATCAGCCCGGAGCAGCTGTGCAAACTGAACGAACAATTTTTGCCATCCAAGCAATGTATCTTTATGTCCCAATATTCTTGATTATTTGTTCGATAGTAACCATGCTATTTTATCATTTAGATACAATTTATCCGCAAATAAAAGCTGATTTAGAGCAAAAGAAAGTTATTGAAGCCCAAAACAAAAAAGCATCATGAGTAAGTTAAAACAAAACAGTCAGGACTTAGTTCTGACTGTTTTTTGTAATGAATAAAGCCATAAGAATAGCCTGGATAGCAAAAAGAAAACGGCGTATCGATTTAGAGTTCCCAAATTTATTTACTAACTTTTGAAAAAATGATTTTTGACTGATTGGTACAAAAATGATAAACTAAAAAAATAGTACGGAATGAAAGGAACGAATTAGTATGAATGAAACCATTGATTTATTACAAAAGCATGTTTCTGTTCGACAATTTTCAGATAAAAAAATGTCAGAGACGCAAGTGAAAGAATTGATTCTTTCTGCTCAAGCAGCTTCCTCATCCAGTTTTTTGCAAGCATATTCGATTATCGGAATCGAAGAGGAAGAGCTCAAAAGAAAAATTGCTCGATTAGCGGGCAACCAACCATTTATTGCTGAAGGCAGTCACTTTTTTATCTTTTGCGCAGATATGCAAAGACTAAATAAATTAGCTAAAAAAAGGAATGTTGATATTCAACTGACACTCGAAGGAATAGATGCTACTTTAGTAGGGACGGTAGATGCGAGCTTAGCTGCCCAAAACATGACAATAGCAGCAGAATCAATGGGGATGGGCGTATGTTACATTGGGGGAATCCGTGACGCCATCGTAGAAATTTCTGAAATGCTGGAATTACCAGAATATGTTTTCCCAATCTTTGGATTAGTTATCGGTTATCCTAAAGTACGAAATGACTTGAAGCCTAGAATGCCGATTACAGGTATTTATCATGTCAATAAATACAATAATGAGACAGACCGAGTAGTGGATGAATATGAAGAACAAACAAAAAATTATTATGCCCATCGAACAGGTGGCGCTAAGAAACATTCTTGGGCTGAAAGTGTCTTAAGTAGTCTAAAAAGATTACCAAGAACGGAAACGAAACCTTTCCTAAATCAACAAGGCATGGCTAAAAAATAAATTTTGATCAGAAATGGTAGGTGACTCTTTTTATGACAGGAAGACCAAGAAAATGTAGCAAAGAAGAATTAATTGAAAAGGCGATGAATGAATTTTGGGCACGTGGGTATGAGGCATGTTCCACTGATCATTTATGTCGGAAGATCGGAGTCGGCAAAGGTAGTTTTTACAACGCGTTTGAAACTAAACATGCACTATATGTTGAAACGCTGAAATATTACCATGAACTTTGGTTGGAAGAACAAATTGCGCTCTTGTCGCAGCCAATCGCGCTCAAGCAACGGTTAGAAAATTTATTGAATTGGGCAGTAGCGGTGGATTTTGGCGATCAAAGACAAGGATGCTACCTGATCAATGCAGCTATAGAACGGGGAAAAACGGATGAAGCCGTTGTTCACTGGACCAAAAAACATGTGGATGTACTAGGGCAAAAAATCCAGATGGAAATTCAACGTAGTATAGATGAGAAGGAATTAAACACAGCTAAAACTGCAACAGAATTAACAACGATGTTTCTAACGAGTTATTATGGCTTGCGAACATTAAATGCGTCTGTTCAAAGTGAAGAAATGGCGAAAACGATCGTAGCAAATGCCATGGCAGCTTTTTGAGTGAGCATGCAATGTGTGAGTGAATCATTTTCTTGCCAGACTGTTAATAACGAATGTCACCGAAACGCTCTTATATAAAGAAAAGTAGCCCGAAAAATACGGAGCAAGAGAAATATCACTTCAGATCAAGTGTTTAGGAAAAAATTTATCTAAAAAAGAACCAGCCTTATTAACGATAAGGCTGGTTCTTTTTGTGTCTTTTCAATTATAAGAAATTCTATCACTGATCAAAGTTAAATTGTGCTGGTCTGTTAGCCGTTTACTTCAAAGCAGAGTTGTTTTCCATTACTTCGTCGATCAAGCCATAATCTTTTGCTTGCTGAGCAGTCATATAATTGTCACGATCAGTATCTTTTTCGATGACTTCAAGTGGTTGACCTGTACGTTCAGCTAAGATTTTGTTTAAGCGTTCACGAGTTTGTAAAATGTGGCGTGCAGCAATTTCAATTTCAGTTGCTTGACCTTGTGCGCCACCAAGTGGTTGGTGAATCATGATTTCTGCATTTGGCAAAGCAAAACGTTTGCCTTTTGTACCAGCGGTTAGTAAGAAGCTACCCATTGAAGCAGCCATCCCCATAACGATTGTTTGGACATCTGCTTTGACAAAGTTCATTGTGTCATAAATGGCCATACCTGCTGTCACAGATCCACCTGGAGAGTTGATATAAAGATAAATATCTTTTTCAGAGTCTTGAGCATCAAGGAAAAGCAATTGTGCAATGATCGAATTTGCAAGATCATCTGTTACTTGTCCACTCAACATGATGATACGGTCTTTTAATAGACGAGAATAAATATCGTAGGCTCTTTCACCACGAGATGATTGTTCGATAACTGTAGGAATTAAATTCATTCTAAATTTCCTCCTTAAAATTCTTTCAAAGTTAGTGTAACACAAAGTGTTCTTAAATACCTAAGAAGAAGTATACCTTTTTGGTCAACAAAGGTCAAATGAAAAAACTTCGACAAATTGGTCGAAGAAAGACTTCTTTATGTTATGATAAAAAGAGAACAGAAACAAGGAGGAGCAATAGATTTGGAAGTGGGAATCATAGGTTTTATCGGCGTTCTTTTGGGTGCAGTGGTTGTCTATCTTGGCATGGCGATCCAGATGCGCCATTTAGAAAATAAAGAAACACGTCGACGTGAATTAGAACTAAAGGTCAAAGAAATTGAAACGTTGAATCAATTGAATAAGAAAATCAATGAGATTTTGCAAAAACGTTCCACTCTAATGGAAGAGTATGTCAGCTTTGACGCATTTGATGACTGCTACATCACGATTGACGATTTTGCTTATTTGCAATCATATGCGACACAAAATAATTTTTATTTACCTAACTATATTTTAGATGAATTGTTCAAAACAATTGCCCATCGAAAAGTAATTCTTTCACCTGATGAAACAATGAAAGTAGGTGGATATGCGTATAAAGGTGGTCGTGTCATTTTAGAAAACTTTAGTGATAATTTGACTGAGATGATCAACGAGAAAAAACTACAATTAAAAAATCTGACGAAACAACCAATCGGTTTCTTTTCAAAAGATGACGTGTGGAGCTAACTAGAAAATCAATGAGCAGCAGAACCTTGACGAGAGTCAGGGTTCTTTTTTGTTGCAGATAGAAAATCTTTCTTAAAAGATTGGTTCAGCTTGGTATGATGGATGCGTTTAGCAACAAATTTATTTGTGAGCTTTTTAAAGTAAAAAATCGAAAAAATGCGTAGCTATATAAAAACAGCGAGAGTTCTTTGAAGTACTTGTTCCTTGTTCAGCTAGGGTCAGTGCTTGAGCTAGAACTTCTTCCATATGTTACAATAGTACTCGATTGGAGTGAATGAATATGGTACAGATTTACGCACATCGCGGGAGTAGCGGAACACATCCTGAAAATACATTGCCAGCATTTGCCGAAGCAGTTCGTGTTGGTTCAGATGGAATCGAGTTAGACGTTCATCTTAGTGCAGATGGCCAAATAGTTGTGATGCATGATGAAGAAGTGGATCGAACAACAAATGGTAAAGGATTACTTCGCGAAAAAACGTTGGAAGAAATCAAAAAGTTGAACGCCGGTAGTTGGTTTAGCAAAGATTTTTCTGCGGCAAAAGTGCCAACTTTAAAAGAGGTACTGAACCTTTTGCTCCAAAAAAACTACCGCGGTGTATTAATGATCGAATTAAAGACAGATAAGTATGAATATCCTCAAATTGAGGATAAAGTTTCTGCCTTGTTGCAACAGTCTTGGCCGTTTGAACATGGGTATTGCAGTTTCAACCTTGCTTCTCTAGAGCGCATGGCGAAACTAGAACCCGGTGTTCAATTAGATGTTTTAACAGGGACTTCAAAAAATAAAATCATGTACGCAAAGGAAAACGAATTTATCGAAGGTGTTCATCCCAAAAAGACTTGGTTGCAAGAACAATCTGGACAAGTAGGAATGTTTGATAAACCTATTCGACCATGGACGATCAATACAGAAGAAGAAATCAATTGGTGCTATGGACTTGGAGTGACAGGAATCATTACTGATTATCCTGAGAGAGCCATTCGCCTGAAACAATTTATGAAAAAGTAGGATGCTTATGAAAAAAGTATTAGTAATTGTTGGCCCAACGGCTGTTGGTAAAACAGCTTTGAGCATTGAATTAGCAAAAAAATTTAATGGGGAAATCATTAGTGGTGATTCCTTGCAAGTGTACCAAAAACTAGACATTGGAACAGCGAAGGTCACCAAAAAAGAAATGGCTGGCGTACCACATCATTTGATTGATGTGATCGAGCCGACGCAACGTTACTCAGTTGCTGATTTTCAGCAGTCTGCTAGACAATTGATTACTGAAATCACGGCTAGAGGTCATTTGCCAATTATTGCAGGGGGCACAGGATTGTATATTCAGTCTTTACTTTATGATTATCAATTGGGTGCTGCAGATAAGCAACAAGATGAAACCAAACTAGTTCGCCAAAAATACGAAACATTTGCTGATGAATATGGAAAAGAGGCTTTGTGGAGGATGCTTAAAGAAAAAGATCCAGAAGCTGCAGAAAAAATTCATTGGAACAATCAGCGAAAAGTTGTCCGGGCGCTGGAAGTTTTAGAAACAACTGGATTCAGCATTACTGCCCCAAAAGAACAACCAAAACAATTATACGATTATTACATGATTGGCTTGGATACCAACCGGGAGAAGCTTTATGAACGAATCAATTTACGAGTGGATCTGATGCTAAAAGCTGGTTTGGAGGATGAGGCACATTTTGTTTATCAATTAGGTGATACACAAGCAAGTCAAGGAATTGGGTACAAAGAATTTTTTCCTTATTTTAACGGACAGGGTTCTTTAGCAGAAGTCGTAGAACAAATCAAACAAAATTCCAGACGTTATGCAAAACGACAACTTACTTGGTTTAGAAATCGACTAACTGCTCAGTGGTTTGATTTAATAGAGCAGCCTGAGGAACAACAAGTAATTGAAACGGAAATTCAAAAATGGCTGGAGGAATCACAATGATTGAAGAGAAAGAAAAAGTGGTGGTTGTCGGGGTTGAAACGGAAAAAAATCAACATTATTTTGCAGAATCAATGAAAGAATTGATTCAACTGACGAAAACTGCAGCAGGAGAAGTGGTTTTTTCGCTTACACAAAAAAGACCGCAAGTTGATCGCCAAACATTGATTGGTAAAGGAAAATTAGAAGAATTAGTCCAGCAAGCAACTGCTTATGAAGCAGATTTAATCATTTTTAACCATGAGCTAACGCCACGACAAAGTCAAATCATTTCGGATACCGTAGGATTACCGGTTATCGACCGAGTACAATTGATTTTAGATATTTTTGCGATGCGCGCACGTTCAAGAGAAGGCAAACTGCAAGTAGAGCTGGCACAGCTTGAATATTTGTTGCCACGATTGGTGGGGCAAGGGAAGACTTTGTCTCGTTTAGGCGGGGGAATTGGAACAAGAGGGCCTGGTGAAACAAAACTGGAAACGGATCGTCGCCATATTCGCAACAAAATCTATGCAGTCAAACGTGAACTGAAAGAAGTTGAAGCACATCGCGAGCGTAATCGGCAACAGCGAAAAAATAATGAGATTTTTCAAATTGGTCTGATTGGTTACACGAATGCTGGAAAATCAACGATTTTAAATCTATTGACCCAAGCAGATACGTATTCAAAGGATCAGTTATTTGCAACACTTGATCCATTGACGAAAAAATGGCATTTTCCTGAAGGATTTGAAGTGACAATGACAGATACTGTTGGTTTTATTCAAGATTTGCCAACCCAGCTGATTGATGCATTTCATTCAACTTTAGAAGAAAGTCAAAATATGGATTTACTTCTACATGTCGTGGATGCTAGTGCACCTGAACGAATTTTACAGGAACAAACGGTTCTGAAGTTAATGGATGAACTTAAGATGAAAGACATACCAATCTTGACCATTTATAATAAAGCAGACCAAGTTAATCGTGGAACCTTTACACCCACATTGTTCCCGAATCGTTTGATATCAGCCAAAAGTCAGTCGGGAAAACAAGAATTGACAGAAGCAATCAAACGAGAAATCATGGAACTATTGACTCCCTATACACTTTTGTTGCCAAGTGATGCAGGACAACAGCTAAGTGAAATCAAGCGACAAACCTTGGTGTTAAGTGAAGAATTTATTGAAGAAAAGAATAGCTATGAAGTCAGAGGATTTGCAAAGAGTACTTCGAAATGGATAAGGAGAATGACAGATGAGTTGGACAGCTGAGTTAGCGCCTGAATTAGTTGAAAAAATAGATGAGGTGGATCAAAAGGTTGCTAAGCGATTAGCTGAGGTTCGAGAAGTAGCATTAACGAATCAGGCAAAAGTGTTAGCAGCATTTCGAGACCAACAAGTATCAGAGACACATTTCTTGCCATCAACTGGTTATGGAAATGATGATTTAGGTCGCGATGTTCTGGAAGCTGTGTATGCTCAAGTGTTTGGAGCAGAAGCAGCGCTTGTTCGTCCCCAAATCGTTTCAGGCACACACGCAATTGCGACAGCGCTTTTTGGGGTGCTACGTCCAGGTGATGATTTACTTTATATTACAGGAACTCCTTATGATACTTTGTTGGAAGTCATCGGTGTTGCCGGCAGCGGGATTGGTTCGTTTAAAGAATACGGAATTGGATATGACCATGTTGACTTGCAAGCAAATGGAGAAGTAGACTTTGAACAAGTGCGAAAAAAAATGACAAGCAAAACAAAAGTGGTTGCGATTCAACGTTCGCGAGGATATGCTACGCGTCCATCTTTTACGATTGAAAAGATCAAAGAGATGTGCACTTTTGTACATGAAATTGATCCAAATGTGGTTATTTTTGTCGATAATTGTTATGGAGAATTTGCTGAATTAATGGAGCCAACTCAAATTGGTGCGGATCTCATTGCTGGGTCATTGATCAAGAATCCTGGTGGTGGAATTGCAAAAACAGGTGGTTATATTGCTGGAAAAAAAGAGTTTGTTGAACGTGCAGCTTATCGTTTGACTACACCAGGTGTTGGTGCAGAAGGTGGCGCAATGTTGGGAAATGTTTACGATATGTTACAAGGTTTTTTCCTAGCACCACACGTAGTTAGTCAAGCGATTCAAGGTGCAGTCTTTACAGCCGCTTTATTGGAAAGTTATCAACTGCGTTCGACACCACGTTGGGACGAGCCACGAACGGATTTGATCCAATTAGTTGAAATGGAAAATGCAAAAGCCATGGTCACCTTTTGCCAAGCAATCCAAAAATTTTCACCAATCGATTCATTTGTTGCACCGATCCCCTCATACATGGCTGGATATGAAGATGATATTATTATGGCAGCAGGTACTTTTGTCCAAGGTGCGAGTATCGAATTAAGTGCTGATGGTCCTTTGAGAGAACCTTATGCTCTGTATATTCAAGGTGGATTGACCTTTGAACACGTAAAAATTGCAGTTTCTCACGCGGTGAATGCTGTTTATCATCAATAAATAATCAAATGATGCGCTTTTTCTAGCAAAGAAAGAGCTCATTTTTTTTGTACAGAAAAAAATTTTATCTTTCATGTTAGAAAACCTTACATGAATCGTTGACAAGTAAAAAATAAATTGGTACACTTTTCTCAACTTAGAAAACGAAAGGAGACGTCTGATGGGAGAAAAGGAATTACGGCGCTCAATGTCAGTTTTTCCAATTGGTACAGTTATGAAATTGACTGATTTAACTGCGAGACAGATTCGTTATTACGAAGAGCAAGAACTTGTTCATCCTGAACGTAGCGAAGGAAATCGTCGTATGTATTCGTTAAATGATATTGATACATTGTTGGAAATCAAAGATTATCTTTCGGATGGTCTGAATATGGCAGGAATCAAGCGGGTATATGAAATGGCGCAGGCGAAGAAAAAAGAAGCCAAGAAAAAACGACCATTGACCGATCATGATGTCCGTCAAATCTTTCGTGATGAAATGCTGTCACAAGGTGGACTAAGTAAAACGGGGCACTATCAGTCGCAAGGAATGCAACATCAATTCTATGACTGAATAAAATAAAAAACAAAAATGAAAGAGAAAGAGGGATACCATGGTAAAGAAACAAATCACTGGCGAAGAAATCAAACGAATTATTGAGGAAGAAAACGTACGCTTTTTACGTCTAATGTTCACAGATATTTTAGGAACAATCAAAAATGTTGAAGTTCCAGTAAGTCAAATCGACAAGGTCTTAGAAAATAAAATGATGTTTGATGGTTCTTCGATCGAAGGATTTGTTCGAATTGAAGAAAGCGATATGTATTTGTATCCAGATCTTTCAACTTGGATGATTTTCCCATGGGAGAGTGCGCATGGAAAAGTTGCACGTTTAATTTGTGATATTTACAATCCAGATGGAACACCATTTGCTGGCGACCCTCGTGGAAACTTAAAACGTGCGTTGTCAGATATGAAAGAACTTGGTTTTACCTCTTTCAATTTAGGTCCAGAACCTGAATTTTTCTTATTCAAACTTGATGAAGATGGCGGAATTACTACGACACTAAATGATAAAGGTGGTTACTTTGATTTTGCCCCAACGGATTTAGGTGAAAATTGTCGTCGAGATATCGTTTTGGAACTGGAAAGTTTAGGGTTTGAAGTCGAAGCTTCTCACCATGAAGTTGCGCCAGGACAACATGAGATTGACTTTAAATATGCAGATGTCGTAGATGCTTGTGACAATATTCAAACATTCAAACTAGTTGTCAAAACAATTGCTAGAAAACATGGCCTACACGCAACCTTCATGCCAAAACCATTATATGGAATCAATGGTTCAGGGATGCATTGTAATATGTCCTTGTTCAATGAGGACGGCAACGCTTTTTATGATAAAGATGGTGAATTAGAATTAAGCCAAACAGCTTATCACTTTTTAGGTGGATTGTTGCATCATGCGCGTGCTTACACAGCTGTTTGTAACCCAACAGTGAACTCATACAAACGCCTAGTTCCTGGATATGAAGCACCTGTTTACGTTGCATGGAGTGGACATAATCGTTCACCATTAGTCCGAGTTCCTGAATCGCGTGGTGTATCCACTCGTTTAGAATTACGTTCAGTTGATCCATCTGCAAATCCTTACTTGGCAATGGCTGTATTATTACAGGCTGGATTAGACGGTATCCGTCATGAATTGACACCACCAGACGCAGTTGACCGTAATATCTATGTGATGAATGAAGAAGAACGTGAAGCCGCACAAATCCAAGATTTACCTTCAACAATCCACAATGCAATTAAAGAATTACGTAAAGACGAAGTAATGATTGATGCACTAGGTCAACACATCTTCTCAAACTTTGTTGAAGCGAAACGCTTGGAATGGGCAGCTTTCCGTCAAACAGTTTCTGAGTGGGAAAGAGAACAATATTTAGAACTTTATTAATTCGAAAAAGCAGCAAACACAGAAGACATTCTTTTGTCTTCTGTGTTTTTTCTTTACTCCTTGTTTTTTGCTTCCCGCAAGTTTATTTTTCTAGGACAAATTAAGAAAAAAATTGTTGAAATATTCTAACTGAAGTTTTGCTATATTGTCTAGAATGCACCCAGCACCAACAATTTTTTTGAAATCGCCATCATCAAATTGATGTCTTGACTTTCGATTCTGGAGCTTGTATTATACTCCTTGGGCACCCTTTTGAAGGGTCAGAAGTTTACAGAAATTTCAGCTCCCTATTCTTGTTAGAAGAATAGGGAGCTTTCTTTATTTTTTTTCTGGGACTTTTCCTGCAGATAAAACAAGAAGGAGTTTTTGAATTTATGACAAAATACATTTTTGTAACTGGCGGCGTTGTATCTTCGATTGGTAAAGGAATCGTAGCAGCTTCATTGGGTCGCTTGTTGAAAAATCGTGGCCTAAAGGTAACTATCCAAAAATTTGACCCGTACATCAATGTTGATCCAGGAACAATGAGTCCTTATCAACATGGAGAAGTATTTGTAACAGATGATGGTGCGGAAACAGACTTAGACTTAGGTCACTATGAACGTTTTATCGATATCAATTTGAACAAATACTCCAACGTTACCACAGGAAAAATCTATTCTGAAGTATTGCGTAAAGAACGTAAAGGGGAGTACCTAGGGGCAACTGTCCAAGTGATTCCACATATCACAAACGAAATCAAAGAAAAAATCATGCGTGCCGCAAAATTAACGGACTCTGATGTGATCATCACTGAAGTTGGCGGAACAGTGGGCGATATCGAATCATTACCATTTTTGGAAGCTTTGCGCCAAATGAAAGCAGATGTTGGTGCAGACAACGTAATGTATGTGCATACAACATTGATTCCTTATTTAAAAGCTGCCGGTGAAATGAAAACAAAACCAACACAGCACAGTGTGAAAGAATTACGTGGTTTGGGAATCCAACCAAATATTTTAGTTGTTCGTACGGAGCAACCTGTTTCACAAAGCGTAAAAAATAAATTAGCACAATTTTGTGACGTTGAACCAGAAGCAGTGATTGAATCACCTGATGTAGACACTTTATATTCCATTCCATTATTGTTACAAAAACAAGGAATGGATCGAATTGTTTGCGAGCACTTGAAACTTGAAACACCAGAAGCAAACATGACGGAATGGAAAGAACTAGAAGAACGTGTCTTGAACTTGAAGAAAAAAGTGCGTATTGCTTTAGTTGGTAAATATGTTGAGCTACCTGATGCTTATATCTCAGTGGTAGAAGCATTGAAACATTCAGGATTTGCTTATGATGCGGATATTGAATTGGATTGGATCAAGGCACAAGAATTAACAGAAGAAAATGTTGCAGAACGCTTGAAAGATGCTGACGGAATCTTAGTTCCTGGTGGATTTGGTGACCGCGGTGTTGAAGGGAAAATTGAAGCAATCCGTTTTGCCAGAGAAAATGATATTCCATTTTTAGGTATTTGCTTGGGGATGCAAATGGCTTGCGTTGAATTTGCACGTAACGTCGTCGGTCTTCCTGACGCGGCTTCAGCTGAAACAAATCCTGATGCACAAAACAACATCATTGATTTGATGGCTGATCAAGAAAACGTTGAGAACCTTGGTGGAACACTTCGTTTGGGCTTATATCCATGTAAAATCAAAAAAGGAACGAAAACAGCAACAGCGTATGAAGAGGCAGATGTCGTTCAAGAACGTCACCGTCACCGTTATGAATTCAACAACCAATACCGTGAAATGTTTGAAGAACAAGGATTGGTCTTCTCTGGTGTTTCACCAGACAATCGCTTGGTTGAAATCGTTGAAATTCCTGAGAAGAAATTCTTTGTTGGTTGCCAATTCCATCCAGAGTTGATTTCACGACCAAATCGTCCACAAAAACTTATTAAAGCATTTGTTGGTGCTGCGTTAACTGATCGCGAATCAAAATAAAAAACAGATCAAACAGAGTAGCTTTTATAAACTACTCTGTTTTTTTGCGGAAAGAGTCGGAAGTAGGGATTAAGTGAAGCAAATGAGGATTTATGAAAAAAGAATGATTTTTTCTATTTGTTCTTTTGTTATTAAATGGGGAAGAAAAACATAATAAAACGGTATTTTTGTCTAGTTATGATCTGTGATTGTGTTTCTTTTTTACAAAAAACTTGTTGAAAATTTTCATTTTCGGTGATTTTAGTAGAAAAGTACCACAATGTTTGGTAAAATAAGGTCGTTGGTTAAGAATTGTCTTAACAAATTTAGTTTTTACAAAACTTAGGAGGAATTTTATTATGCCAGTAGTATCAGGAGCTGAATTTTTAAAAGCTGCTCGTAAAGGCGGTTACGCTGTCGGCGGATTCAACACAAACAACTTAGAATGGACTCAAGCTATTCTTGAAGCAGCTGAAGCTAAACAAGCACCAGTACTTATCCAAACTTCAATGGGTGCAGCTAAATACATGGGTGGTTACAAAGTATGTAAAGATTTAATCACTGATTTAGTTGAAGCAATGAACATCACTGTTCCAGTTGCTATCCATTTAGACCATGGTGACTACGATGCAGCTTTAGAATGTATCGAAATCGGCTATACTTCAGTTATGTTCGATGGTTCTCATTTACCATTCGAAGAAAACTTGAAATTAGCTAAAGACGTTGTTGAAAGAGCTCACGCTAAAGGAATCTCTGTAGAATGTGAAGTTGGTTCAATCGGCGGAGAAGAAGACGGAATCATCGGTAACGGCGAATTAGCTGACATTGAAGAATGTAAACAAATGGTTGCTACAGGTATCGACTACTTAGCATGTGGTATCGGTAACATCCACGGTCAATACCCAGAAAACTGGAACGGATTAGCATTTGATCACTTACAAGCAATCGCTGATGCTGTAGGTCCAGATATGCCTTTAGTATTACACGGCGGATCAGGTATTCCTCAAGACCAAATCGAAAAAGCTATCTCAATGGGTATCTCAAAAGTTAATGTTAATACTGAATTCCAATTATCATTTGCTGCTGCTACTCGTGAATATATCGAAGCTGGTAAAGACCGCGAAGGTAAAGGATTTGACCCTCGTAAATTATTAGCACCAGGTAAAGCTGCAATCGTTAAAGATGCAGAATCTCATATTGACTGGTTCGGTTCAGCAAACAAAGCTTAATTACTTCCTTTGTTGACTGATGAAAAGGGTGAGACAAAACAGATTTGTTTTGTCTCACCCTTTTTTTGTCTGCTAAAAATGTTTGTTTCTCCAGATTTGACAATGAAGAGCTGATGTCAGAGAAAGTTTTTTCAATTAATTAAAAGCTAAAGCTAGATTCATCTAAAAGGTCTCAGCTTTTTTTGACTTGCTTAGCAAAAGAACTGGAGAGTTTTGTTGTCGATCATTTGAAAAAATCCCTTACTTGATTTGCTAGCTATTATGAGTTATTTTGTTCTAGAATAAGTTTTGTAACCGCTTTTTTGATAAAAATAGAAATAAGTGGGCAAATTTGAATTGAGCTGCAACTAGGGGGAGAACAAATGAGTTTTTTTGGGAATATTGATTTTAATGCTTTGTCTGATACTGATCAAGCAATTTATCATTATATGAGTAGCAATGTGGATAAAGTTCCGTATATGCGCGTACGAGATATTGCGCAAGAATCGCATACTTCAGCATCTTCGGTAATGCGTTTGATTCGTAAGCTGGGGTATGAAAGTTATACTGAATTCCGCAGTCAGTTTAGCACAAGTGTGATAGAAGGAGAGGACTTTAATGCAGCTTTGACAATTTTGAGCCGTGATAGTTTTCGCAAAGATATTGAAAGTAAATTAAATCAAGTTGTGGAGAAAATCCAATATTGTGAGAATATTATTTTTTTTGGTATGGGCGCATCGGGTTCGATTTGTGAATACGCAGCCCGCCGTTTTGCTTTGATGGGGTACAACAGTTACCCATTGATTGACCCAACTTATCCAATTAAATCAAAACTGCAAAATACGAGTGACAATGTGCTAGTGACCTTATCTGTTTCAGGAATGACAAATGAAGTAGTGGAAGTAGTGAATGGCTTCCGGAATCAAGATGATTGTTTGACGATTGCGATTACTTCAGATATCAATTCGACCTTGAGTCGAATGTCTGATTATGTGCTGGATTATCACGTGGATGTTCGTCGAGTAAAAAAACATGAAGATTTGACCAGTCAGATACCTTGTATTTTTTTGATTGAACAACTTGCAGATCGTCTTCAACAATTTGACTAAAAAATTTCACTATTTTTAGGTACATGGCGTTTTAGGAAACACCGTTTTGGTACATAGCGTACCATGATGGTGTTTTTTTCTATTTATTGGATTTTATGCCGGAATTCCGTATAAGCATTGAGTAAGGCTGACTTCCTAATTATACTGAGGGCATTAAATAATTGAGGTGACCAATAATGACAAATAAATTTCCAAAAGATTTTTTATGGGGTGGCGCAGTAGCAGCTCATCAAATCGAGGGTGCTTGGAACGTTGACGGTAAAGGGATCAGTATTGCTGATGTGATGACAGCTGGCGCCAATGGTGTTGCACGAGAAATTACGAAGGGTGTGAAACTTGGTAAGAATTATCCCAATCATGAAGCAATTGACTTTTATCATCGTTACAAAGAAGATATTTCTTTGTTTAAAGAATTAGGATTAAACGTGTTTCGGACATCGATCAATTGGACAAGAATTTTTCCGAATGGAGATGAGGAAGAACCTAATGAAGCAGGGTTACAATTTTATGATGATTTGTTTGATGAATTATTGAGAAATGGGATTGAACCGGTGATTACTTTATCACATTTTGAAATTCCTTATCATTTACATGAAGTATATGGTGGATTCAAAAACAAAAAGTTAATTGATTTTTTTGTTCATTATGCGGAAACAGTCATGACGCGTTACCAGAAAAAAGTGAAGTATTGGATGACCTTTAACGAAATCAATAATCAGGCAGACGGGCAACATGAGCTACACACTTGGACCAATTCTGCCATGCTTTTTCAGGTGGATGAAAATAAAGAAGAATTAACTTTTCAAGCTGGTTTAAATGAATTGATTGCCAGTGCCAAAGTGGTTCGATTAGGACATAAAATTAATCCGGAGTTTCAAATTGGCTGTATGATGGCTTACGTTCCTGTTTATCCATACTCTTGCAACCCAGAAGATTTAATGGCGTCCGTCAAAGTAATGGAGCGTCGCTTCTTTTATTCTGATATTCATGCTCGTGGTATTATTCCTACTTATGCCAAAAAATATTGGGAAGAAAAAGGGTATCAAATCGAAATTACCGATGAGGAATTACAAGCGTTGAAAGAAGGAACAGTTGATTATATTGGCTTTAGCTATTATATGTCTGGTGCAGTAACGACTTTACCAGAAATTGATGGAGAAAACATTACTGATTTTCCAGAAGCAAAAATAGTTCGAAATCCTTATGTTCAGGCAAGTGATTGGGGTTGGCAAATTGATCCAGTTGGGTTGCGTTATATTTTGAATGTTGTATACGAACGTTATAATTTACCTCTTTTCATTGTTGAAAATGGTTTCGGGGCCTACGACCAATTAGAGGATGGGCAAGTCCATGATACGTATCGGATTGACTATTTGCAAAAACACATTGACCAAATGAATCTGGCTGTACATGTCGATGGGGTGGATTTACTTGGGTATACACCTTGGGGAATCATTGACTTAGTCAGCTTTGGTTCTGGTGAAATGGAAAAACGCTACGGTATGATTTATGTGGACAAAGACAATGAAGGCAATGGGCGTTTAACTCGTTTGAAAAAAGATTCTTTTGCTTGGTATCAAAAATTGATTCAAGAACATCAATAGAAGGAGTATGTCATGGACACTCACGAACTAAGAAAAGTAATGGACAAGTTAAGTTTAGCTGAAAAAATTGGTCAGTTGGTTCAAATAACACCTAATTTCTTTGGGAATCAAGGAGAAATTACTGGTCCAATGGTGGAGTGGTCAATGGGGACAGACCAGCTTTATCAAGTAGGGTCTATTTTAGGTACCCATCGAGGAACAGAAGTTAGAAAAATTCAAGAAGATTATTTAGCACATAGTCCACATCAGATTCCTTTATTGTTTATGGCAGATGTTATTCATGGTTATGAAACGATTTTTCCGATTCCGTTAGCATTAGCTAGTAGTTTTGATCCTGAATTAATTGAAAAAGTAGCAAAAGCATCCGCCGCAGAAGCAGCCAGTGAAGGCATTCACGTCACTTTTTCTCCGATGGCAGATTATGTCAAAGATCCCCGTTGGGGACGCGTGTTAGAAAGTAATGGTGAAGATCCGAGACTTTCTCGCACGTTAACAAAAGCTTATGTCAAAGGGTACCAAGGAACAGATTTGGCAACAGAACCATATCATATAGCGGCTTGTGTGAAGCATTTCATCGGCTACGGCGCTGCTGAAGGTGGTCGGGATTATAACACTGTAGATTTTTCTGATGTTGAGTTGCATCAAAACTATCTGCCTGCTTTTGAAGGAGCCATTACGAATGGTGTAAAAATGGTTATGACATCATTCAATAGCTTACATGGGGTACCTGTAACGGGAAATCGAGAACTGATCAAAGGAGTTTTGCGAGATGAATTGGGGTTTGATGGTGTCGTAATTTCAGATTGAGCAGCAATTGCTGAGTTGAAGAATCATCGTGTAGCTGAAAATCTACATGAAGCAGCAAAGAAAGCCTTTGAGGCAACCGTCGATATAGATATGATGACGGGTTGTTATTTAAATGAGCTTGCGGAAATGATTGAAACAAACGAGCAATTAAAAAATTTAGATGAAGCAGTTTGGCGTATCTTGACGTTGAAGAACGAGTTAGGCTTATTTGAAAATCCATACCGCGGGTTGGATGTTACCACTAATTTATCTGAATTAAAAAAATTAAGTTATCAAGCAGCTATTAATTCTGCTGTTCTTTTGAAAAATAATGGCGTCCTACCTTTAGAAAAAACAGAAAAAATTTTATTGATCGGCACGAAAGCAACAACACAAGATGTGCTTGGTGCATGGTCATGGATTGGTGATTCAAAAAATGCCCTTTCGTTTGTTGATGGGGTCAAACAGCAATTTTCGGAACTCCAGCATATTTCAGTGACTGACCAGCTTGACAAAAAAGCAATCGAGCAAGCAATTCGAACGACTGATAAAGTGATCATCGCAGTTGGGGAGAAGAGCGAAGAATCAGGTGAGGCTGCAAGTCGTGCCGATTTAAAATTAAAAGCGATAGAACTCGAACTGATCGATTTATTAGCGACATATGAGATTGATAAGATTTTAGTGACTTTTAGTGGACGACCATTGGTTTTGACGGACGTTGTTGAAAAAGTAGATGCAGTTGTTTCTGCTTGGTTTTTAGGTAACCAAACAGGAGAGGCATTGGCGATGCTTCTCAGTGGAGCAGAAAATTTTACAGCACATCTACCAATGAGTTTTCCTCGTAGTGTCGGGCAACTACCTTATTCTTATCAAGAAATGTCGACTGGACGACCTCAAACAAAGGAAAATTATCAGGAAAAATATATTTCGCGCTACATGGATGAAGAGAATCAGCCACTGTACTGTTTCGGTCATGGGCTGTCTTATAGTGAGTTTCAATATAAGAATTTTATCCTTTCAAATGACACGTTGGCGAAAGAGGAAGAACTGACAGTAAGTTTTGAAGTTATGAACATTTCTCAGATCAAAGGGTGGGCATTACCACAACTTTACTTTCAAGATGAGGTTACCGAAGTTATTCGACCAAAAATCGAACTTTTGAAGTGGAAAAAAATCGAACTAGCTGCAGGTGAAACAAAGAAAGTTGAGTTTGTAGTTTCACCAGTTGAATTGGCCTATAGCCATGTAGATTTAAAGAGAACGATTGAATCAGGAGGATTTCGTTTATTTTTAGGGGAAAGTGTAGCAAATATTGTGGCAGAAAGTCGATTTTTCTTAACCTAAATGTCATAGTGGTACAGCTTGTACCACTATGACTTTTTTTTCAAAAGAGAGAAACGAAAACCATCAATTGGACAAGTTATTGTTTTTGAAAACGTTTTTATTTATGATGTGAATGTAAAAAAGACTTCTTTACTTATTTAAGAAAAATAAAAACGTTTTTATTTGGAGGGAGTTATGAAAGAACGAATAACTATTCGTGAAGTTGCTCAAGAAGCAAATGTCTCGATTGCGACTGTTTCAAAAGCATTGAATAATGTGGACGTGGTAACGCCAAAAACAAAAGAAAAAGTCCTGACTGCGGCTAAAAAACTGCATTATACACCGAACTTATTTGGCAAAAATCTAAAAGCGAAGCACACGAATATGATCGGTTTTTATACGCATACGATTATCGGTCCTTACTTTAGTACATTGATTGAAGCAATCGTGAAGGAAGCAGAAAAACATCAGTATGGTGTGAATGTGATCATTTCTTCTGACAAAAAAGTGCTCAGTTCGCATCTGTTAGGAAATATGGTTGATGGGTTTATCGGATTTGAAGACCTGATTGATGATGAAGCACTAGGTACGATTCAGTCAGAAGGGATCAAAGCAGTTTTTATGGATCGAGAAATTGAGGACCAAAGTATCAGTAGTGTGGTCTTTTCTTCTCGAAAGGCTGGGAAATTAGCGACACAGCATTTAATTGAAAAAGGACATCAAAAAATTGGTTTTTTACCTGGACATCCAGGTGTCTATGATAGTGACGAACGTTATTTAGGCTTTGAAGAGACAATGAATGAAGCTGGCTTGGTGATTAACGAACAATGGATCATCCCGGGTTTATTTGAAGAAAAAGCTAGCTTTAACAATATGACACAGTACTTAAACACGCAAGAAAAAAATAGCTGGCCCACAGCATGGATTGCTGGGAATGATTTGAGTGCAATCGGCGTGATCAAAGCAATTGAAAGTTTAGCGATGTCAGTTCCAGAAGATTTTAGTGTGATTGGGTTCGATGATATCGAATTACTCCGCTATTTCAACCCAAAGATATCGACGATTCAAAATCCCATTCGTGAGCAGGGACGTCAAGCAGTTATTGAACTACTACATTTGATTGATAACCAAAAAACTGGTGAGAATAAAAGCCTAGACTGCCAGTTGATTCCCAGAGAAACAGCGAAGGAGTTGCGTAAAAAATGCAAAAGTTAGCGTAATAAATTGAAAAGGAAAAACAATGAGGAGGAAAATCAGTTGGAAGCAAAAATAAAACCAGCACTGGGCGTTCGTATTAAGAAATGGTTTCGAAATTTTGGCCGTCAGTGGCAACTACAATCGATGGCGATTCCAGGTATTGTCTACATGATTATATTCAGCTTTATTCCCATCTACGGATTAGTGATTGCTTTTAAAAATTATACAGTGATTGATACGATTGAAAGTGCACAATGGGTGGGTCTTGAAAACTTTAAAATTATTATGGCAGATAAATATTTCTGGCAATCAGTAGTCAATACGTTAGGAATCAGTGGCTTAAAACTAGCTTTTGGTTTTGTCTTACCGATTATTATAGCAGTGATGATTTATGAATTAAGAGATAGCGTCTTTAAACGGACGATCCAAACGATTTCTTACTTACCACACTTTCTTTCTTGGATCATACTCGGAGGAATGTTGATTACTTGGTTTTCTTCCAACGGAATGATCAATGAGCTTTTGAATTTTATTGGTATCCAAGCGAAACAAAACCATATGTTAGATGCGGGAAAATACTGGTGGATCGCTTCTTTATCTGATGTTTGGAAAGAAGCCGGGTGGGGAACGATTTTGTACCTTGCGACGATGTCACGAATTGATCCCACATATTATGAAGCAGCAAAAATGGATGGCGCCACTCGAATGCGTCAAATATGGAGTATTACGATTCCAATGATTCGAAATATTATTTCGTTAAACTTGATCCTTAGTGTAAGCGGTTTATTTAATTCGAATTTAGACCAGACATTGGTTTTAATGAACTCACAAAACCAACCTAAAGCAGAAGTAATCAATTCGTATGTTTATCGCGTTGGTTTGATGCAGGGGGATTTTTCTTACGCAACGGCTGTTGGATTAGGGATTTCAATCATTTCAGTTATTTTGCTAGTTGCAACGAATATCATTACTAAGAAATTAAACGATAATCAGTCAGTTTTATAAGAAAGGAGTAAAAATGTTGGAAAAAAGAAAATTATCCTTATCAAAACCCAAGAGTAATGTCGTACAAGACAAAGACAGTAAAATCTTTAATTTTGTTAATGTGTTACTTTTACTAGTTTTCACAATCATGATTATCGTCCCCGTTTGGAACATTGTTGCTTCCTCTTTTGCTTCAAGTGATGCTTTGGCAAAAGGAGATTTTGTCTTTTGGCCTTCGGAGATCTCGATGGATAACTATCGCAAAGTCCTTGGTGATTCTTCCTTGTGGCAGGCATTGATTATCTCAATTGGAAAGACGGTTCTTGGTGTATTAGCACATACGGCTTTTTGTGCAATTATGGCCTATGCTTTGTCTAAACGTAATTTAAAAGGTCGTAATCTTTATTCGACAATGGGAATTATTACGATGTTTTTCTCTGGGGGGATGATCCCAACCTATTTATTGATTAAATCTTTAGGCTTGTTGAATACTTTTTGGGTTTATATTATCCCAGCATTGTTATCTTACTACGATGTTATTATTCTAATGAATTTTTTCCGTGATGTGCCAACTTCACTAGAAGAGTCAGCAAAAATTGATGGTGCAAGTGATTGGGGTGTTTTCTTAAAAATATTTGTGCCATTATCAAAGCCAGCACTTGCAACAATTGCACTCTTTCACGGTGTCTGGCAATGGAATGATTTTATGACAGCAAAACTGTATGTGACGGACAAAGCACTGTATCCACTACAAATGAAGCTTTATGAAATCATTACGCAATCTCAGGCAGCTTCGCAACAAGGCTTAAATGCTGCTGTTGAAATCAGTACCACATCTAAAGGAGTACAGTTGGCAACGATCGTTGTTACGACCGTTCCAATTTTAATCATCTATCCATTGCTACAAAAACATTTTATCTCAGGCATGATGCTTGGGGCAGTCAAAGAATAGGAGGAATAATTAATGTTTGGAGTCTCAAAGAAAAAAGTTGTTGGTATGTTGGCATTAACGAGTACGGTGTTACTAGCTTTAGGTGCTTGTGGCAATAGCAAAGAAGAAGCATCAGCAAATAAAAAAGTGGAGCTTCCATCAATTGAAGATCGTTATACACCAGAGAAAGATACACCTGCTTGGAAATTAGATAAAAAAGAAGAAACAACAAAATTAACTTGGTATGTTAATGCCGATTGGTGGAACACTGAATTTGGAAAAGATATGGTAACGAAAAAAGTAAAAGAAGACTTGAATATTGATATTAAATTCATCACAGGTGATGATACAAAATTAAATACTTATTTTGCTGGTGGAGACATGCCAGATATCGTGACTGTCTTTGATTCAAATTCACAAGTAGCTAGAAAAGCCAATTCTTGGGCGCTTCCATTACAAGACTTAGCAGAAACGTATGATCCGTATTTCAATCAGGTGGCACGTCAAGAAACATTAAACTGGTATAAACTTTCAGATGGAAAATCCTATGGTTATCCAGACTATTCAAATGTTCAAAAAGATTTTGACAGTGGCGACATCTTTGCCCGGGATGCATTCATTATTCGAAAAGATGTCTATGAAGCAATTGGCAAACCAGATTTCACTACACCAGATGGTTTTGTTGCTGGAATGAAGAAAATCAAAGAACAGTTTCCTGAACTGATCCCATTTGGGTTCAATGACTTTGCCAAAGATGGTTCGTCAAATGGTTCAATGGATAGTGTGGTTCAAGATATGTTAGGTGTTCCTTATACGGATGGGGATGATTACTATGATCGTAATTTAGATGAAGATTACATCAAATGGGTCAAAGCATTTCGTCAAGTTCATGAAGATGGAAATATTTCAGATGATACGTTTACAGATGATGGTGATAAATTCAAAGAAAAGTTACAAACTGGCAAATATGGTGCTGTGATGATCGGTTCATTTGTTAATCAAGGTATCCCGCTCCAAACCTTCAAAGCGGCTAATCCTGATTCGGAGTACATTGCAGTTGACGGAATTCAAAGCACCAAAGGGAATGATCCAACGTTAACACAAGCGGGTATCTCTGGTTGGATGATCAACTATATTGGTAAAAATTGCCAAGATCCTGCAAAAGCAATTCAATTATTTACTTATTTGCTAAGTGATGAAGGACAAATGTTAACGAACTTTGGGGTCGAGGGCGAAACGTATACAAAAGATGGCGATAAAGTGCAATGGACAGATGAAGCACGAAAAATTCAACAAGAAGATCCAGAAAAATGGCAATTGGACTATCGAATGGGTGAATTCATTCAATTTGGTCATGACCGTTTTAAAGCTATGAACGATGATTCTTACGTTGATGCTGTAAAACAAATGCAGCAATGGGGAGAAGGCAAATTAACTTCTCAATTCTTAACGGAAAACATTGGACCAGATGCAGGTAGTCAAGAAGCACGTGCCTTAAGTGCTATCCAAACGAACTGGAGTACAACACTAGTTGGTATGCTACGTGCCAAAGATGAAAAAGAATTAGATGATTTATTAGCTAAGTACAAAACATTCCAGGAAGAAAATAAAATCGATGATGTGAATAAAGTTCGTAATGAGAAAATTCAAGAGAATAAAGAAAAATTAGCTATGTAATCTCTAAACCAAAAAAGAAGACTTAAGTAAAAAAGAACTTCTCAAAAATAGATTCATCAAATTTTCGAGAAGTTCAACTTCTTTTTGAAAAAATGTATCTGCGAACACCTACGAAACTAGCAGAGATTGTTCAAATAGTTTGAGGTAAGCTAGGTGAATGACGGCTAAAAACGTTCAAAAAATCAAAATGAGTGTAATGATTTTTAGTGGAAGCAAAATGACTGAATTAGCTTGTGGCGAAAAGCTAAAATTGGAGCAATGAAAAAGGTTTCTAGTTGAGACAACCTTTTTCATTTGTGTGAACAGGATCATTTAGGAGGTAAAAAAATGCAAAAGATTTTTAGTACGGAAGGTAAAATTTACGAAGGAATGCAACGAATTTATCAAGTGCTATTACTAACGATTATTTTTTTACTTTCCTGTTTACCGGTAATCACAATTGGTGCGGCAATAGCTAGCGCTTATGGAACTGCTTACAAAATGGTTGATCATAAAGAAGGCGTTTTGTATAAAGAATATGGTCATCAGTTTAAACAAAATTTTGTTTTGGCAACGAAAATGTGGATGCTGATTCTGGGCGTAAGTGGGGGGAGTTTTTTCCTGCTACCTTTTATCCAACCTTTATTGCTTGGAAATAAAATCGCCTATTATTTAGTAATGTCATTGATCACATTGCTTGTTCTGATGGGACTATATTTGTTTCCGTTAATCGCTCGTTTTGAAAATAATTTATCAGGAACAGCGATCAATGCGTTCGCCTTATCACTAAAACATTTACCGGTTAGTATCCTATTATTTTTTATAACAATTGGTGGAGGGATACTGGTTCCTCTTTATTTGCCAAGTTTATTATTTGTATGGCTCTTTTTGGGAATCGGTACAGTCATTTTTATCAAAGCAAAGTTATTATTGAACGTTTTTCATTCGTACGAGAATTTAGAAGAGGGAAGTTGATCATATGTATGTAGGATTTGATATTGGTGGAACAACTGTGAAATATGGTGTTCTAGATGAAACTGGAACTATTTTAGAAAAATCAGTCATTCCGACAAATTATCAGTTGGCAGATTTTTTGGTTGAGCTAGATGGAATCGTGAAAGATGCTCAGAAACGATATGAAAAAATTGAGGGAATTGGCATTAGTGCACCAGGAATTATCCAAAAAGATGGATTCATGCTTACAGCTGGTGCAATTAGACCTTTTTATGGGGCTAATATCAAACTGGAACTAGAACGACTGACTGGCTTACCCGTTTCTGTCGAAAATGATGCTAATGCTGCAGCGATTGCCGAACATTGGATTGGGAATGCACAAGGCTTGGAAAATTATTTATGTATTGTTTTGGGAACCGGTATTGGTGGCGGAATCGTACTCAATGGGGAAGTTTTTCGAGGCGCTCACGGCATGGCCGGTGAATTTGGCTGGAGTATCATTGATCAATTACCAGCAGAAGGCGATATTGAAGAAGTTTCATGGAACAAGCGAGCAGCAACTGTTGGCGGACTTTGCTATCAATATAATTTGAGCCAAAAAAAGTCAGATGTAGCTGCAACGATGCTTTTAGATGCTCGAGAAATTTTCCAAAAAGAGGCAGAAGGTGAAGCATTAGCAATCAACACAGTAGAACAATTTTTAACAGATTTGGCTGTGGGAATGTTGAATCTAATTAGCTGCTTTGATCCAGAACTGATTTTATTCGGTGGAGGAATCAGTTCAAATGAGCAATTTAATCAGCGCTTTCAAAAACGTTTGGAAGAACTGATGGATCGACATCAATCAATTCATTACCTTAAAGATAAAACGATTGCTGCTGTTCGCCCAGCCAAATTAAAAAATGATGCAGGCATGATCGGGGCTGTTTATCAAATCCATCGTCAAGTGACAAAATGAATCAAGTCTTTGGCTATTTAAAGAATGTTCGAGAATAGTAGTTTAAATTGCCAAATAGAAAGCAGACTGAAAACTTATTTTTCAGTCTTTTTTTTTTGTGAAAAAAGCGGTTGAAAAGGACAAAAAAAGTTGTTTATGTACTGGTACAGTCCCAAGCTTTTGAAAAATGACAGTCTATGGTAAAATTAACGAGTATGAATAAATTAAGAATAGGTGGATTTTATGAAGAAAATCGTTATCAATGGTGGCCGTTCACTAACAGGTGAAGTAACGATTAGTGGGGCAAAAAATAGTGCAGTGGCATTGATTCCAGCAGCTATTTTAGCAAATTCCCCAGTGATTTTAGAAGGTGTCCCTGATATTCAGGATGTTCATTCGTTAATTGAAATTTTAGAAATTATGGGTGCAAAGATTACTTTTTCAAATAACGTATTAGAAATTGATCCAACAGAAATCGTATCTGTGCCAATGCCAAATGGAAAAATCAATAGTTTACGTGCATCGTACTATTTTATGGGAACATTATTAGGAAAATTTGGTGAAGCTGTAGTTGGTTTACCTGGTGGCTGTTATTTAGGCCCACGACCAATTGATTTACATGTTAAAGGATTCGAGGCGCTCGGTGTACAAGTTACGAATGAGCATGGCGCGATGTATTTGCGAACTAAAAATGACCAAATGCAAGGAAATCGAATTTTCATGGATGTAGTCTCCGTAGGCGCAACAATCAATATCATGCTTGCGGCAGTAAAAGCAAAAGGGCAAACAATCATTGAAAATGCGGCTCGTGAACCAGAAATTATTGATGTTGCGACGTTATTGAACAACATGGGAGCAAAAGTACGCGGCGCGGGTACGGACATTATCCGTATTGATGGTGTCGAAGAATTACATGGTTGTCGTCATTTCATGATTCCTGACCGAATCGAAGCGGGAACATACTTAGCTCTTGCAGCAGCTGCTGGGAATGGAATAAAAGTAAAAAACGTTATTTTTGAACATCTCGAAAGCTTCATTGCTAAGTTACAAGAAATTGGTGTCAAAATGAAAATCAGCGAAGATGAAATCGAAGTTTATCCATCGACTGATTTGAAAGCAGTGAATGTGATGACTTATCCATATCCAGGTTTTGCGACAGACTTGCAACAACCTTTGACTCCATTGTTATTAATGACATCTGGCACTGCAGAAATTATCGACACGATTTATGCGAAACGCGTCAATCACGTACCAGAGTTAGCGCGAATGGGTGCAGATATTTCAGTTGAAGGAAACATGATCATTGTCAATGGTCCAAGTAAGTTACATGGTGCAGAAGTCGTAGCATCGGATCTTCGTGCAGGGGCTTGTTTAGTTATTGCTGGATTGCTAGCAGAAGGAACGACAACAATCTATAATATCGAATATATTCTACGTGGATATGATCACATTATCGAAAAACTAACCGCGTTAGGTGCATCAATTGAAATGATTGAGGAAGTGGAGGCTGAATGAGCGACTATTTGACAATGGCGGAGCTAGAAAATAAAACATTAAAAGAAATTTATAGCTATGCCAAGGATTTTAAAATTCCTTATTACAGTAAAATGAATAAAAAGGAACTCTCTCTCTCTGTGATTCGTGCGCAAGCAGAAAAGCAAGGGTTCTATTATATGGAAGGAATTTTAGATATCGTAGGACAAGATGGGTATGGATTTTTACGTCCAATCAATTATGGTCCAAGTGTAGAAGACATCTATATTTCCGCTTCACAGATACGCCGTTTCGGTTTGCGAAATGGGGATAAAGTTGCTGGAAAAGCCCGCCCACCAAAAGAATCAGAACGTTATTATGGATTGATGCATGTCGAAAGTGTCAATGGAAAAGATCCAGAAGAAGCAAAAGAACGACCTCATTTTCCGGCATTAACACCTCTTTACCCACAAGAACAGTTAACATTAGAAACAACCACTAATCGATTATCCACACGAATGATTGATATTTTTTCTCCTGTCGGTTTTGGCCAACGTGGGCTAATCGTTGCGCCACCAAAAGCAGGAAAAACAACGGTCTTAAAAGAAATTGCTAATGGCATCACGGAGAACTATCCTGATGTTGAATTGATTGTTTTATTAATTGATGAACGACCGGAAGAAGTGACTGACTTAGAACGTAGCGTAAAAGGAGATGTGGTATCTTCAACATTTGATTTGCAACCACAAAATCATACACGTGTCGCAGAATTAGTCTTAGAACGTGCAATGCGGTTGGTTGAAGATAAACGAGACGTTGTTATTTTAATGGACAGTATAACACGACTTGCTAGAGCCTATAACTTAGTGGTTCCGCCAAGTGGTAGAACCTTAAGTGGAGGAATTGACCCAGCTGCGTTGTATAAACCAAAGAAATTTTTTGGAGCAGCACGTAATATCGAAGAAGGTGGGAGCTTAACAATCCTAGCAACTGCTCTGGTAGATACGGGCAGTCGAATGGATGATGTCATCTACGAAGAGTTCAAAGGAACGGGAAATCTTGAACTTCAATTGTCACGTGAATTAGCAGAAAGAAGAATCTTCCCAGCAATCGACATCAAAAAATCAGGAACGCGTAAAGAAGAATTGCTAATTCCAAGTACACAATTAGAAGAAATTTGGAAATTACGTAAAAATATGATTGGTGATTCTTTAGAATACACGGAGCAATTGATTCGTTTCTTGCGGAAAACAAAAAACAACCAGCAGTTTTTTGCGGAGTTTCAAGATGTTTCCTTTGGCAAGAAAAATCAAATAAGAAATCAAAAAAGATAATTGCAACCTTGAATGAAACATGATAAGATGTTACTGTTGTAAATCGACAAATTAACTCTGGTTCAGCAAATGAAGCAGGGCAAAGGAGCGAAAAAACTATGAAAGCAAACATTCATCCAGATTACCATCCAGTAGTATTCATGGATTCAACAACTGGTTTTAAATTCTTGTCAGGTTCAACAAAAACTTCACAAGAAACAGTTGAATGGGAAGACGGTAATACATACCCAGTCATCCGTGTCGAAGTAACTTCTGACTCACATCCATTCTACACTGGACGTCAAAAATTCACACAAGCAGACGGACGTGTGGACCGTTTCAACAAAAAATACGGTCTCAAAGACGCAAACGCTGCAGAATAATCAAATTATTGTTTACGCAATATTTGGCAGATCTCATCTTCGGGTGGGGTCTGTTTTTTTACAGATTTTTTATTCTTGGTTTGACATAGTCGGATGGATTCGTTGCAAACAAATAAAAAACTGTAATGATAAAATGAGTTGAATCTATATTTTGTATTCATATTTCTATAGTTTGTTCATGTACTTCTTTTTAAGTAAGCGCTATCATTTTAGAAGGATAAAAAAATGATAGGAGGAATCATGGGTGAATTGTTGGGTTAAAAGTGGAGTAGGATTGTTGTTGGTATTCGGGATAGTTGGTGTCTCAGGGTGCGGTGTCGAAAATAATGCAGAGTCAAATTCGATTGACTATCAGGAAACGGAAGAAGCAAAAGTTGATCGAGGTATGACGAATCAACCAGAATCTTCTTATTGGTTTCCAGAAGAATTATTGCAATGGGATTTTTCAAAAGACGAGGATGCAAAATACAATGTTAGTACTGTACCATTGGCAACACGAGTAGATAAAACAAAATTGATTCCTTCAAACAACACACAAAATTCAGAGATGAAAGTAGTGGCTTTGTCCATTATGAACAGTAGTACCAGCGGCAATGCACCACGAGGAATCAACACATTTGACGCGAATGTTTTTTCTAACTGGCAATATATCGACCAACTTGTTTACTGGGGTGGTTCATCTGGTGAAGGAATCATCGTTCCTCCTAGCCCAGATGTGACTGACGCAGCGCATAAAAATGGTGTGCCAGTGTTGGGAACTGTGTTCTTTCCACAAACTGCGCATGGTGGGAAAATCGAATGGCTAGATACTTTCTTGAAAAAAGATGCCGATGGTACATTTCCTTTAGTTGACAAGCTGATTGAAGTTGCTCAAAGTTATGGGTTTGACGGCTGGTTCATTAACCAAGAAACAGATACAGTTGTAACTAGCTTTGATGAGGCTAAAGAAAATAAAAAGGAGCAAACAGCAGATAATGCGGGCGGATTAACCAAAGAACACGCCGATTTGATGCAAGAATTTATCAAAGAATTTAAGAAGAAACAAGCTGATTTAGCTATCATGTGGTATGATTCGATGACGTCTGAAGGAAAAATGGATTGGCAAAATGCTTTGACTGATCAAAACCAAGCTTATTTAGTAGATGCAAACATGAATCCAGTAGCGGATAGCATGTTTCTGAATTTCTGGTGGAATACGGAGCAATTGGCAAGTAAGGAACTTTTGAAAGCATCTAAGGAAAAAGCAAATGAATTAGGGATCGACCCTTATGATTTATTTGCAGGAATTGATGTTCAAGAAAAAGGGTACGCTACGCCAGTTGATTGGGATTTATTTGTGGATGATAAGGGTGTTCCATATACTTCTTTAGGATTATATGTTCCTAGTTGGACATACAGTTCTGCGAGTGATCCAGATGATTTTCAAAATCGGGAAGAACGTTTTTGGGTCAATGACAAAGGAGATCCCACTCAAACTAGCGCGTTAGAAGGGCAAGATTGGCCGGGAATTTCAACGTATGCGTTGGAGCAAACAGCTATCACTTCTTTGCCTTTTGTAACGAATTTCAATACAGGGAATGGGTATAATTATTTCATTAAAGGCCAAAAGGTATCAAGTTTAGATTGGAATAATCGAAGCATGCAAGATATTATGCCGACGTATCGTTGGATAATGGAACATGACAAGAACAATGATTTATCAATTAGGATGGATTATGCTGAGGCTTTCAATGGAGGAAATTCCTTACTATTTAGAGGAAATATGACTAAAAATGCTACTAGTCAAGTGAAACTTTATCGAATGGAAACAACAGTCACGAAAGATTCAGAAATAACTACAACTGCGAAAGCATCAGATACGACCAACCTAGCTGTTGTTTTGGCATTTGAAGACGGAGGTACAGAAACGATTGAACCAAGTGAAAAAGTAGGAAATGAGTGGACTACTTTGAACTATTCATTAGAAAAATTTGCAGGAAAAACCATCACTTCCCTTTCCTATAAAATAACTTCAGAAAAAACAAATGATACTTATGAATTACATTTAGGGCAGCTTGCAATGACTGACTCACCTTCCACAGAAAAATTGATTGTTGCAAATGCTGAAGTAGAAGACGTCGTGTTTGATGAAGAAGAAAGTAATTATGCGGGAATTCGTTTAGTGTGGGATAGCAAAGAAAGTCAAGCGGATCATTATGAAATTTATCGAATAAATAAAGACGATACTCGCTCTTTCTTAGGTGCTACGCCTGCAACGACCCATTACATCAACGGATTAGAAAGACAAAAGAACACGCAGCAAACAAACTTGGAAATCGTCCCCGTTGATGCTCTTGGAAATCAAGGAAAGGCATCAGATCCGATTTCGTTTGAATGGCCAGATAATACATTACCAAAAGCGAGTTTTACTGCTTCTAAAACATTAGCGGCTCCTGGGGAACAAATTAGGTTTACAAATACATCTTCTTCTAATACGGACAAAGTAACTTGGGTGTTTGAAGGTGGCGATATTGAAACGAGTACGGATGATGCACCAGTGGTTACTTATGAAAAAGAAGGTGTATATAAAGTAAAACTGACTGCAGAAAATGAAGAAGGAAAAACACCGGTTGAGATAGAGGGCTTGATTACGATTAGTCAAAAGGTCCCTGACGAATTGGCGTTGTTATCGTTAAATGCGAAAACAGATGCTTCCTCCTTTACCAATGATTCGGAAGCACCTGAATTTGCAGTTGATGGAAACTTGAAAACAAAATGGTGTGCAACAGGAACACCTCCCCATGAAATCATTGTCGACCTTGGTGCTAGCCAAACAGTTAGTGAAGTTCGATTCGCACATGCCGAAGCGGGTGGCGAGAGTGCAGATATGAATACAAAAGCTTATACAATCGAAGTAAGTCAAGATGGAAAAGAGTATAAGAAAGTATCACGAACGATCAATAATACGAAAAAAAATAGTATCAATACCTTTGCTGTCGAACAAGCACGATATGTAAAAGTAAGTGTGGACAAACCTACACAAGGTTCAGATACAGCTGTGCGAATTTATGACTTGGGTGTTTATGGAATGAAAGAGTTGCTGAAATAAAAGAGTGACAAGCAGATACTTAAACTTATTTACGTAAAAGAGCTATGACAAAAATCTTGTCATAGCTCTTTTTTGTAAATCATCGATGAATGGATGGCTTCTATCAAAGAACAAATCACCAGTAAGAACTGGTGATTTTAATAGATGAACTAAGTTGTTCTTTTATTAAAAATCAAATTCATCGGGATTAGGGCCACTGCGAAGACCTTCATTCAAAGCATTCAATTTTTCCATATCTTGATCATCCAATTGAAAATCAAATATGTCAGCGTTGCTGCGCATTCGTTCTTCATGAACAGATTTAACGACTAAAAGAATCTGTTGCTGAATGTCCCAACGTAAGATGATTTGTGCTGGTGTTTTTTGATGCTTAGCAGCAATTTCCGTAATTAATGGATGAGTTAATAGTTGACCTTGCATCAAAGGAGACCATGCTTGAATCTTGATATTATGTTGTTCGCCATATGCACGCAATTCATGCTGTGCCAATTTTGGATGAAGCTCAATTTGGTTTAGAGCAGGAGTGAGTTTAGAAAATGTGGCTAATTCTTCTAAATGATGCACTTCAAAATTGCTTACGCCAATCGATTTGATTTTTCCAGCATCATACAATTTTTCTAAAGCTAACCAAGAATCTTTGAACGCGTGTTTCCCTGGCCAATGGATCAAAAATAAATCTAAATAGTCTAATTGCAACTTAGTCAATGTTTCATTGAAAGATTCCAGTGCCTCTTCTTGTGAAAGATGAGCGTTCCAAATTTTGGAAGTAATAAATAAATCTTCACGAGTTAGGCCCGTTGCGGCTAACCCTTCTTTAATTCCCTTTCCTGTCCCTTCTTCATTTCCATAAATTTGAGCTGTGTCGATGAGACGATAACCGTTAATAATCCCTTGTTTCACCACTTCGGTTACTTTTTCATTGGGAATTTGAAAAACACCTAATCCTAATCCGGGAATTTTTTGACCATTGTTAAGAACTACTTTATCTGATAGCGATTGAATCATTTGTTTGTTCCTCCTTGTTATTCTTGGTGTTTAGTATATAATTGTGGTGGTGTTGTGTATAGTACCTACTTTAAAGTTATATAGTAACCTTTTAGTAACTATTGATTATATAAGGGGAAAGGAACGAATAATGGAAGAAAAAATTTATAATATTGGTGTTGAAGCAACTATGGATGTGATTGGTGGGAAGTGGAAACCAATTATTTTATGTAATTTAAGACATGGATGTTTACGGACGAGTGAATTAAAAAGACAGATCACTGGAATTAGTCAAAAAATGTTGATTCAACAATTAAGAGAATTAGAAGAAGCTGGTATTGTAGATCGCAAAGTTTATAATCAAGTGCCACCAAAAGTTGAATATTCATTAAATGAGTACGGAAAAACATTGAGTGAGGTTCTTGATAATTTGTGTAGCTGGGGGGAACAGCACGTTGATACTTTACGAACAAAAGGAGTAAAAGTTCGAATGAAAGAAACAGTATAGACTTTTAACGATTGAAGGAGGAAATAACATGGATTTAAAATTAAAAAATAAAACGGCACTTATTACAGGTTCAACGAAAGGAATTGGTAAAGCAATCGCGAATGCACTTGCTCAAGAAGGTGCTAATGTGATCATTAATGGTCGAAATCCTAAAGTAGTTAATGAGGTAGTTAAGGAGCTACAAGAACGTTACGAGGAAACTTCAGTGCAGGGAGCAGCGCATGATCTAACTGACGGTCAAGCATTAGATTCCTTATTTACTGAATTTCCAGAAATTGATATTTTAGTGAATAACATGGGGATTTTTAAACCAATGGATTATTTTGAAATTACGGATGAGGTTTGGCAACAATTTATCGATACGAATGTTATGGTTGGCAATAAGTTGGCACGATATTATTTGCCAAAAATGTTAACGCAAAATTTTGGGCGGATCATTTTTATTGCTAGTGAAGAAGCAATCATGCCTTCAGGGGAAATGCCACAATACAGTATGACAAAAACGATGAATCTGTCATTAGCAAAAAGTTTGTCAAAACTGACAGTTGGAACAAAAGTAACTGTTAATACAGTGATGCCGGGATCGACACTGACAGAAGGTGTCCAAGAGATGTTAGATGAAATGTATGCAGAAAAAGGATTCACTCAAGAACAAAAAGAGCAAGATTTTATGAAACATCATCGCCCATTGTCGCAAATTCAACGATTGATACGTCCAGAAGAAATTGGTTCATTTGTAGCGTATGTGTCTAGTCCGATTGCAGGTGGTTTTTCTGGAGAAGCTTTACGTATGGATGGTGGACTGGTACCAACTATCTTTTAAGAAAACCCATCATATTTAAGAAGAGATGAAGTTGGTAACGTGAATGACTTTTTAGGTAAAGAGCGAAAGAAACTAAGCTTCGCTCTTTTTTTTACCAAAAAATCTATCCTTTTTCGGATAATCCAGACAAAAAGTTGGCAGTTTGCCCGGGAACAGGTACACTTAGAAAGAGGAAGAATCAACAGAATCCCTTACAATAATTAAGAGGAAAAAGGACGTGTTCTGAAATGAAAAAATATCGTGGAGCAATTGCAATCTCGGTGATTATTACCCTGCTACCGCTTGTGGCAAGTGCCATTTTTTGGAAAGAAATTCCAAATCAAGTTGCCACACATTTTGATTTGAATTGGCAAGCGAATGGTTGGAGTTCAAAAGAATTTGCATTGATTGGCTTACCACTTCTTCTCGCGGGTGTACAATTATTAGTTGCCTTTTTTGTGTTGAATGATCCAAAGCAAAAGGTGACAAAACGCTGGATTATTTATGGTGTTTTAGGAATCATTCCACTGATTGCCCTTTTTGTTCAAGCGTTAACGATCAGTTATGCTTTAGGTAATCAGGTAACATGGTTGATGAAAATTAGCCCTGCCGCATTTATCGGGGTCATCTTTATTTTTTCAGGAGTGATTTTAACTGCTGTCCCACAAAATTATACAGTGGGTATTCGTTTACCTTGGACATTGAGCAGTGAAAAAAATTGGGTACAAACAAATCGACTTGGGGCCAAAATATTTATCGCAGGTGGTATTGTGATGTTACTTGCAGGTCTTGTTTCATGGGAATTTTTGATGCTACCAATTATTGTGATTGTTATTTTGATCCCAACGATCTATTCATTTTGGTTGCACCGAAAAGGAATTTGATAAAGTGAAGACGAGTAAAATAGCAGAAACAAATAGGTTAAAAATGACTGGTTTTAGGAGATGAAGAGGAATGCACATTGAACATTTAGCTATTTGGACGAAAGATTTGGAAAAAATGAGAACGTTTTACGAAAAATATTTTCATGCAACAAGCAGTGAACGCTATCGTAATCCAAAAACACAATTTCAATCTTACTTTTTAAGTTTTGATTCAGGAAGTCGCTTAGAATTGACAACGAAACCGCATCTAGCAAATCGAGTCACAGATCATCTAGGGTATGCACACTTAGCGATGGCGGTAGGGACGAAACAAGAGGTGGACCGTTTCACTGACCAGCTTGTCCAAGATGGTTATCCTTTACTGAGTGGACCGCGAACAACAGGAGATGGCTACTATGAGGCAGTAATCCAAGATCCAGAAGGAAATTTGATTGAATTAACGACAGATTTGGTTGACTGATTACGAATAAAAAAGGTGGGGATGCGAATGGTAAAAGATTTTGATTACGAGCAAATGTTAGCTGGTGAACTTTATCAAGCATCAGGTATTTTTCCGGAAAATCGCTCGATTAATGGACAAAAGCTAGCACAAAAAATCAATCAATTACCTATTGATGAAACAAGAAAAATCGTGGCGTTGGAAAAAGAACTCTTTGGCAAAACGGGTGAACATATTTATGTTAACCCACCACTTCATGTCGACTATGGTCGCCATGTGGAAATTGGCGAAAATTTTTACGCAAACATGGATTGCATCTTTCTAGATGTGAATAAAATAAAAATTGGGGATAATGTCATGGTGGGACCGCGAGTCAGTTTCTTTACCGCAGGTCACCCAACAGATGCGGATATTCGTATAACTGATTTAGAATTTGGTTTACCGATTACTGTGGGAAATAATGTTTGGATTGGCGGAAACAGTGTGCTGCTACCAGGGATAACGATTGGTAATGATTCGATTATTGCTGCGGGTGCAGTCGTTACCAAAGATGTACCAGATCATACGATCGTTGGTGGAAACCCAGCAAAAGTGATTCGTGAAGTCAATCGGGCTGATAAAGAGAAGTGGCAAAAACAAATGGAAAACTATTATTCGCTTAAGGAAGAACATCTCAAGAAAATAAGTGAGTAGAGTAAGCAAACTAGTTAGATAAAAAACGAGACAAGGAATACTATTCCTTGTCTCGTTTTTTATTTTTAATTTATTAAATAGTGAGAAAACAAGAGTTTAAAAAATGTTTTTTCTCAATACAAGCATTTTCCTCATACGATTATTAATGCCTTTTTAAAAACTAGAGACTTCTTCTACAGCTTTCTTTTTCCGTTTATTGACGAAATAAAGGAAGGTACAAATCAATGGGATGATTCCAGAAATAATGTATAGTCCTCTGAATGAAGTGAATGATTTCAAGGTACCCATAATATAAGGACCGACGCCTAATCCCAAATCTAATCCGATGAAGTAAGTAGATAATGCAATACTGATTCGATGTTCACGAACGATTTTTAAACAAACTGCTTGTCCGTTAGACATAAATGTTCCATAACCAAGTCCGACGAAGGCTCCTGCAAGAAGCAACATGAAACTATTCGTTGTTGCACTAAGTAAAAATAAACCAGCAGTTAAGAAAAGATAACTAGGGTACATAACATATTGCTCACCTTTCGCATCAAAAATGCGACCTGTCAACGGGCGAGTAAAGGTGATCACCAAGGCATAGACAACAAAGAAGAATGAACCAGCGCTAACTAGATGGATCACTTGCGTATAAGAAGATAAAAAGGACAAGACACTAGAGTAAGACAAGCCCATCAAAAAGGCAATTCCTGTAATAAACAACGCCTTTTTCTCGATGAAGCTATCAACTGTCCATGAAGTCAATTGTTCTTTTTGTTCAGTTGACAACACAATATTTTTGACTGGGAAGAAGAGACAAGCGATAGTGACTAAGAAAACCAAGATAATCGTGAACCAAATAATGAAATGAAAATCAGTCATATTCAACAAGATCATTCCTAAAAATGGTCCAATTGCAGCGGCCAAGCTAGTGCTTAAACCATAATAATTGATTCCTTCCCCTTTTTTGTCCATTGGAATATAGGCCGTCACAATTGCGTTTGTTGCAGTTGATACTGTTCCATAACCAAAACCATTTAAAAAACGAACAAGGTAAAGAATTCCGATGGAAGGCATGTAAAGATAAGCGATGGTAGTCAACAGATAAAAAATTGCACCACCTTGTAAAGTCATTTTCCGGCCAATCAATTCAAGTTGTTTCCCCATCAATAAACGAGCAAGCAAAGTACCAATGATATAAATACCAGAAGCAAATCCAGCTTGGCTTAAGCTAGCGTGTAAGCTGTCCTGAGCGATAACTGCGATAATGACCATCAATAAATAATAAACGAGATAAACAATAAAGTTAATAAGTGTGATACCAATAAAATGTTTGTTGAATAATTTGTCTTCCATTTGTTTTGCTAATTCCCCTTAATGTACATATGAATATGCTTTTAATTTTTCGATTTGAACTTCAACATCGTGATAATTCGATGGATAGCGATCCACAAGTTGTTGGATAAATAAATCACGTGTTTCCATAAATAATTGTAAGAATTCTTGACATTCTTCATCTGGTGTTTCTTCGACAGATTTAATCAACTCAATTGAGTTTTGATAAGCATCATTTAGGAAAACTAACGAAGCTTTCATATCAAATCTTGTGCGGTAAGCTGTTTCTAATCGGTTAATAATAGTGTTCATCCAAAATTGCATTTTTTTTGACCTCGATTCAGTAATTTTTTTTACATACGGAGTATAGCGAAGAAAAAAAATGAAGAAAATGAACTTGGTTATACAAAAAGGTACTTAACAAATGTTACTATCATTAGTAAAATACCTATGAACTTTAAAAATCTTGGAAATCTTGTATTATTTTTTTAGATAAATGTTTGGATGGGGGAGCATGATTGGATAACAGAGCACTAGCGGAGTATGTAACGAGTAAAAATATTCCAATTATACGAAAGGGGTATCACAAGTATTTAACGTTTGAAGGTGTCGAAGATTGTTACACTTATATCTTAAAAGAGGGAATCGTGAAAGCGAGCGTGATCTCCAATGACGGAAGAGAATTCAATCTAAGATATGTCAATGATTTAGAAGTGGTATCTCTAATTAAAGATGAATATTCACAATTTATTGATTCACCGTACAATATTCGAGTTGAATCAGAGTATGCGGAATTTTATCGTGTGAATCGGGTGAAGTTTTGGGAGGACATCAACAATAATCCTGATTTGCAGCATCATGTAAAAGAATTTTATCGTTTTCGCTTATTGAGTGTCATGAAAAAAATGCAACAAATGCTACTAAATGGGAAATTGGGCGCAGTTTGTACACAATTATATGAATTGTATGACATGTTTGGTGTGCGAACACCGGAAGGCTTATTGATTGATTTTCCAATTACGAATGAAGAAATTGCTAAGTTTTGTGGTATTTCAACGGCAAGTAGTGTTAGTCGTATTTTGAAACAATTAAAAGATAAGGGTATCATTGCGGTTCAGGATCATCATCTGATCATTACGAATATGGAACTGCTGGAAGATAATATTATTTTTTAAAAAGGTTGTGATTCCAAGCGTTTAGCTCCGAATAGATAGTGAGCAAGCATTCAAAATAGTTTTTCATGTTTTGAAATGAATGTAAGCTATATCGAGGAGATGCTTGGAGAACACCGAGGAAAAGGTTGTGCCACAACTCATTTAGTTTCAAGCAATAATACTCTAAAAATCACTATTTAAATTGTTGTTAGGAACATACCCTAGTTTATACAACAATAAAAAGGGGAAGACAATTAGTTGTCTTCCCCTTTTTATTGTTGCTAACGTAGTTATTTGACTTATTATTTGCTTTCAACAACGGTTGTTGAAACTAATTCTTCAGCTTCACTTTTTTCTTGTTCTAGAGCATGTTCTTTTGCCAGTTCATTTTTGTCATAAATTTTCACAAATGGATAGTACATTACGACTGATAAAACAATCAATAGGCAATTTAAAACTGCTGCACGCCAGTCGCCACCAGTTGCAAGATATGCTCCAATTGGACCAGGTAAAGTCCAAGGAGCAGTGATTGTAACTGCACTTACAAATCCTAATCTAGTTGCGAACCAAGCAATAGTGGCACAAGCCATCGGAGTTAAAATGAATGGAATAATTAACGTTGGATTCAACACGATTGGCACACCAAAAATAACTGGTTCATTGATGTTGAAAATCGACGGTGTAATAATTGCTTTTCCTAGTTTTGAAGCATACTTAGATTTGGCAGTAAAGGCGAGCAAGATAGCGAGTCCAATTGTACAACCAGATCCACCAATCCAGATAAACCATTGGTAAAAAGGTTCAGCCGCGATATTTGGTAAAGTTTCACCAGCAGCTGCTGCCGTAGTGTTAGCTTCTAAGATTTGTAACCATAAAGGACGTGCTAGTGAGCCAATAATTGAAACACCATGAATCCCGAAAGCCCAGAAGAAAGTGATCATAAAGATCAATAGAAGTACACTTGGAAGTGTATCGGTCGCACTGATCAAAGGACTAACGATTTTCGAAACAGCTGAATGCCAATCAAAGCCAATGTAATAACTGATAGTAGAAATCACTAGGATAACGATTAATGTTGGCGTTAATGATTCAAAGGAACGAGCTACTGCAGGTGGCACTTGATCTGGCATAGTGATTTTGAATTTGGATTTGTCTGTTAAACGATAGACCTCAACAGCAAAAATCGACGTGATGATACCGACAAACATACCACCACCGCCAAGATTTGCCATTGGCAAAACAAAACCAGAAGTTCCAGCAGCTTCTGCAGCCTCTAAAGGAATATTTACAGGTACAAAAGTTAATAGAAAAGCGATGGTTGACAGAATTCCGCCAGAAACAACATCTAAGTTGTAAGTTTTTGAAAGGCTAGCACCAATTCCAAATGTTGCATAAAGTGACATGATGTACATGGTCATACGATAAGGTAATAAAATTGTTGCGGCATTAGAAGATAAAAACTGATAAATGCCCCATGATTGTGGTAGGGGTGGGAAGGCGATGATCAAAAAGAAAGAACCAACAATAATCAAAGGTAACGTTGCAATAATCCCGTCACGAATTGCTCGTAAGTGTCGTTGATTAGCAATTTTTGCCATTGGTCCAGCTAGATGTAACTCAATAAAATTAGTGAAAGCTGTTAACATAGTTTACACTCCTTTAAGTAAAGTCAATTAAAAAATAATTCCTTGATAGATCCAAATGTATGCTAAAATTTCTAAAATAATTAATGAGATACCAAAAGTGATAAAAAAGCCCTTACAAAATCCTCGTTTTGTTTGGATGAAATATGGATTCATCGCTAAAACTGTCGCTAAACTAATGGGTAAAAAAAGCATAACACCAAGATTGATACTCCAGTTTGCCAAGTAAAATAAATAAGGAATAAAAATACCACCAAAAATACAAGCAAGCAAAAGCAATCCAGCTGTTTTCACACCAAAGTGAATGTGCGATGGTCCATTCGTTTCTTTTTGCATAAAAATACCTCCTCTCAACAAAAAAATTAAACGCTTACAAAATATAGTAACAAAAAAGAGCAGTTACGGATCTCTTCTTTTTTAGTATACAGTTAAGAAATTAAAAATCAATATATTTTTTATTTTTTTGTAATTTTGTTTCTTATTGGAATTGAAATTTCTTTATTTTTTTATATGTTTGAAAACGCATTTCTTAGATGGTATGATAAAAGCGAATACAAAGGAGGAGGAAAATGACAAAAATTTTATGGGGCGGAGCTACTGCTGCTAGTCAATATGAAGGCGATTACAAAAAACGAGGGATAGATACTCAAGACTGTCGACCTTATTTAGAAAAAACATCGAATGCGACAGTAGCTACTCGATTATTAACCAAGAAGACTGTTGAACAAGCGGTGGAGGAGAATCAAATTTTTTATCCGTTCAGAAAAGGATCCAACGGAGAGGTTCGGACAACTGAAGACTTAGCGTTACTCAATGAGTTAGGCCTGGATGTTTACCGATTATCAATTAGTTGGTCACGCCTATTCCCAAACGGAGATGAAGAAATTCCTAATGAGGACGGAATAAAGTATTACGATGCTATTTTTAAAGAGTTAATCAACAAAAAAATAAAAATTTTTTTGACAATTAATCACTATGCATTGCCACTTCATTTAGTAACAGAACAAGGTGGATGGAAAAACCGTAAGACAATTGACCATTATTTGAAATTAGTCACAGTTATTTTTAATCACTGGGGTGAGTTGATTGATTATTATTTACCCTTCAATGAAATCAATGCAGGGTATTTCAGTCCTTATAATGGTACAGGATTATTGAAACCAGAAAAGGATGCATATGCGTACAATGATATCTTTTTAAGTTTACATCATCAGTTTATTGCTAGTGCACAAGCTATTGCTCTAGGGAAAAAAATGAAAGTCAAAGGTCAATTTGGTGCAATGATTTCTTGTTTTTGCTACTATCCATTAACACCAAAACCTGAGGATAATTTACAATTAGTTTTAGATGAACAAATCAATCAATGGTTTTGTATGGATGTCTTAGCTAGAGGAGAATATCCTTATTATATGAATAAATTTTTCTTAGAGCACGACGTCGATTTTGAAATCAGTGAAGCAGATCGCCAGCTTTTAAAAGAAAATACTTGTGATTTTGTCTCTTTCTCTTACTATTCTTCGAGTATTAGTTCAGTAGAGGAAAGTCAACAGCAAACGGCTGGAAATTTGGTAGCGACGACAAAAAATCCTTATTTAAAAGCAAGTGAATGGGGCTGGCAAATTGATCCAATTGGATTGAAGACCACCCTGCTAAAAGTTTACGATCGTTATCAAAAACCTGTAATGATAGCTGAAAATGGATTGGGTGCAAGAGATGTGAAAGAAGCTGATGGTATCCATGATGCGTATCGTATCGAGTATTTTAAGCAGCATTTTCAACAAATTTTAGAGGCAGAACAACTAGGAGTAAATGTTCTAGCATACTTTGCTTGGGGAATCATTGACATTGTCTCAGCGGGGAGCTGCGAAATGGAAAAACGTTACGGCGTTATTTTCGTTGAAGCAGATAATCAGGGAAATGGCTCCTATGATCGTTATAAAAAAGATAGTTTTTATTGGTATAAAGCATTTATTGCTGAACAAAGAGAGGCAAGAAGAAAGTCACAAAAAGTAGAGTAGGAGAAACGATGAAGTACGTCATTGGGATTGATTGTGGAGGTACAAAAACGCATGCGATTGCTTATGATTTAGAAGGAAATGTTTTGGGAGAGACAATCGAGGGTTTTGGAAACCTACTTGTTTCTTATGAGCAAGCAAAAAAGAATATTTTTCGAGCAATGAATGAATTGCTAATCAGATTGGGAAGAGTAGATTGTCAATTGATTGCGTTAGGCATTGCCGGTATTGATGGTGGTGGGTTACGAGAAAAATTTCAGAAAGAGTTAACTTACTTTGATTATCCTGTTTATTTATATAATGATGCACAGTTCAGTTATTTAGCTAAGTTGGGCTTTCAACCAGGTATTTTAGCAATTGCGGGGACAGGTTCAGCTTTTTTTGGACTGAAAGAAAACCAATGGTATCGTGTAGGTGGCTGGGGACAATTATTGGGGGACGAAGGTTCTGCTTATCACTTAGCAATTGCTGCGATTAAATTAGTTCTAGCAGAGTTTGATGAAGGAAAAACATTGTCACCTTTTGCTAACGATTTATTGGCTTTTTTTGGTGCGGAGGATGTGATGAGTTTGGTAAAAATAATTTATCAAAAAAAGAAGGGCGAAATTGCTAGCGTAGCAGCATTTTGTTCAAGCTACGAACAAGATGATATTCGTGTGTCAGAATTACTAAAACAAACGGGTGAATTATTAGCCACTCAGGTTATCCAACTAGCAGACAAAATGAAGTTAACCTCAGGATTTTGTTTGGGGATTAATGGTAGCTTGTTGGAAAAACAGGCGACAGTGAGACACGTTTTTCTCGAACAGTTAAAAGGTTACGAAGTTTTGCTTGCGTCTGAGACGATTCATACTACGAAAGCTGCATTAGTTATTTGGAAAAATCAGTTGGCTGCACAATGTGTGAGTACGGCTAACTTCAACTAAAAAAACTCCTCAAGATCGATTCGATTTTGAGGAGTTTTTCTTTGGCGGATAATAAATCAAAAGCTTCTTCCACCACCGCCAAAAGTACCACCACCACTTGAATGGGTTGTGCTTCCGCCACCACCGCCACTTCCAGGTGGTGGGCTTTTAGGGATTCGTCTAGTAGTGACAAAAGAATTTGTTAAACGATCAGTTTTATCCGTTAATTTGATGCTTGAATTTTCACGATAAGGATATTTGTAGGAACCAAATTTTAATTGATATTTAGAAACTGTTACAAAGTAAAAGACAAGGCTTAATACCAAAGCAACAATAAGAGCAAGTGTAATCTCGACAGGAGTCAAGACTTTGTAACGAGTGATTTTTCCGGTTTCTTCATCTACTCGATAGTGGCCACCTGGAACACCTGCTTCGACATAATCGGCAACTTTAGTGAGATAAGCAGTCGCAGCTTGATAGTAATTTTGATCGGACATGCCATTATAAACTTCATCAAGCGTTGATTTAATCCGATTATCATCTAAATAATCAATCATGTTACCTGAGGTCGAAATGTAAATTTCTCTTTGTCCCATATCTAACAATAGGGCAGAACCATTTTCATTATTCCCAACCGCCTCTCTCAAGTAATCATCTGTAAAGTCTCGTGGCTCATCAGAGTTATTTGTTGTTGTGACGATTAAGACTTCACCTTTGATTTTTTCGTTGATTGGCTTCGCTTGATTTTCTAATGATTGAATTTGTTCTGCTGTAAACAAGCCAGCTTCATCATTGACCGTTGGGGTTTCAGCGTGCGCAATGAGCGGGAAAAAACAGCCAATTAAAACGAAAAAGAAAATTGAAAGTTGTTTTTTCATATCAAATACCCCACAATCATCAACAAAATAGCAGTAATAGTAAAGATACCAAGTGATGTAAGACCCAATTTCTTTTTGCTGACAGGTAGGACACCACTAACTTTCCCAGTTTGACCATTCATTGCATAATAGTAAACTTTTTTTGAATCACGACTACGATAGGTTACCAACCAGACCGGAAGTAATAAATAATTATTTTTCTGATCGTTGATCGCAACAGAACTACGAACGCCAGTTAAAGTTGTGTAACCAGCGGCTGTTTCGCGTAAAAGTTTTTCGGAGTACTCTTTTAACTCTGCTTCAACTTCTGAGCGAATCGCTTGATATTCGATATCGCGTTTTTCTGCTTGAAAGCCAGCGAGATATTGGTTTTTAAAGTCGATTGCTTTATTCAGTGGGAAAGGTTGGACACCTTCGACCATTTTTTGTTGAGTATTTTTAGATAAAGCATTCTTGACTAATTCTTTAAAAGAAAGTTTTCCTTCACGGTGGACAGCAAATTGTTTTGTCTCGGTATACTCAATATCGCCGACGCGCCAGACTCGTAAGACAGTTCCATTTGCTTGAAAATCTCCTTCTAATTCGGCATCCGTTGACCAGTAAGGAAAATAAACACCAGTTAGTTTGTCGATTTGTTCAGAATTAAAGAATGCTTTAGGAATAAACCATTTTTTCTTTGTCCAAGCTAAAAATTGTTTAGTTGCTTCCTCTTTTTCGATTGCAAAAGGAAGAACTTTATTTGGTAAAAACTCACCACTCAAGCGTCCTGACAAAACAACTGGATTATGGCAATAGTAGCAATACGTCGCGGCTGTTGTTGCATCAGTCACGATTTCAGCCCCGCAGCTTGGACAAAGAAATAGTTCCATAGCGGGAGCTTTTTCTTTTGCTTCTTGATCAATTGCCTCGGTAGTACCAACAGCTTCATCGTAAGCTTGACGTTCAGTGTCATCCATTTTATCTAGTTGTTCTTGTGCCGTGAAGGTAAAGTCACCAGTTGTATTTTTTGGTTCATTAGCTGTATCAGATGCTGAACCAATATTGCGAGCTTCTTTTTGCTGTTGTTCGTAAAGGCTCACTTCTTCTTCTGTAAATATGCTCAGGCAGTAGTCACAATGAAATTTTTGGTCTTTAGGATCAAAAGTTAAAGGACCGCCGCAGTTTGGACATTTATGTGTAATGACATCCATTGGCTACACCCTTTCCTTTAGTCCAAAGGTACTCCTTTAAACGGCTTGCCACAATGAGGACAGAATTTTGGAATACCATTGGAAAGATCAACAATTTCACCACATTCACTGCATTTCATCTCTAGCTTTGGTTGTGCAGCAGGGGCAGGCTTAGCTGTGCCACAGTTAGAACAGAACTTCCCAGTATTTTCCGTGCCGCAAACGGGGCAAGTCCAAGTATCAGCATTTCCTGTTGCAGCTTGCTGGTTTTGTTTTTCTGCTTGCTGTTGCTTCATTTGTTCTTGATTATTTTGTGCAGCTTGAGCAAGGTAGGCACTGTTAGCATTCATTCCCATACCAACACCCATAAAACCAGTCATTGCGCCGCCTTCATTTTTCCCAGCAGCTTCCATCCCACGAGCAATCGAACCTTGAACATAGCCCTCGCGAACACTTGGGTCCCCAAGCATAGCACCTTCATTTCGCATGTTGATTAGTTTGACAGAATCATCGGTATAAGAAATACTTGCGACTGCTACAGAAACGATTTCCATTCCACGTAGTTCACGCCATGAATCATCTAAAGCAGAAGCCATGTATTTACTTAATTCCAAACTTTTTGATGGTACGTAAGAAATTCGTTGACCATCTGCTGACATTTGGTTGATCGCCGATTGTAAAGCAGTTAAAAACTCTGCTAGATACTGTTCATTGATATCGGCAATTTCTACTTGCGTTTTATTTTTTGGAATGGCATTTGTGTAAAATAAAATTGGATCCGTGATGTGGATAGAGTAAGCACCATGCGCACGTAAAAATAATTCGGCATTATAAAAATTATCAAAATAGTTTAATGGTGAAGTTGTTCCAAATTTGATTCCTTTTAGCTCTTGTAAATTAATATAGAAGACTTGTTGTTTTTGTGGTGTGACGCCACCAAATTTAAAGCGACTGAATGTTTCACTAATTGCATCTTTTAATGAGCCATTAAACATAGAAGGTGCAGCATCATTTTTGATAGTGTAGTAGCCTTCTTCAGCTGTGTAATCAATAATTTTTCCACCGTCAACAAGGAGCATCATCATATTTGGATAGACATGAACAACTGTTCCATCGGTTAGAACATCTTCTGTTCCTTTCCGATTTGACCCACTTTTGTCATCTTTACGAACTTTGACACCTTTTGTCATAACAGTTGTGTCACTCATATTATCTGGTTCGATGACTTCAAGCCATTGATCAGCTAATCCACCACCAACCGAACTTGTTGCAGCTTTAATTAATCCCATAAAAAATTCCTCCTTAGATAAATAGCTAAAGAAACAGCTTAAATTATTTTCTTTATTATACCATAGGGAAATGAAAATGCTGTCAGCCAAAAGTCTTAAAGAACTTTTGCGGGAATGAACGTTTTCTCTTGGAAAAAGCCGATGAGTAGAGTAGTTTTTTTTAATAAAATCACGTATAATAAATAATAGTGAATTTTTTTAAGAGGGGGATCTATATGGCATACCAAGCACTTTACCGTGTCTGGCGTTCACAACGCTTCGATGACATTGTAGGCCAAAAAGCTGTTACACAGACATTGAAAAATGCTATCGTTTCCCATAAAACATCTCATGCGTATTTATTTACTGGACCTCGTGGAACTGGTAAGACGAGTGCAGCAAAAATTTTTGCCAAAGCAATCAATTGCCCGAACAGTCGAGATGGTGAACCTTGTAATGAATGTGAGATGTGTCGATCAATTACAGCTGGAACACAAGAAGATGTAATTGAAATCGATGCTGCAAGTAATAATGGTGTGGAAGAAATCCGTTTTATTCGAGATCGCGCCAACTACGCACCTACGAAGGCAACTTATAAAGTTTATATTATTGATGAAGTCCATATGCTTTCGACAGGGGCTTTTAATGCGTTATTAAAAACACTGGAAGAGCCAAAAGAAAGTGTCATTTTTATTTTGGCAACGACAGAACCATATAAAATCCCTGCAACGATTATTTCTCGTACACAACGATTTGATTTTAAGCGAATCAATGCATCTGATATTATTGAGCATTTGGAATTTATTTTAAATGAATCAAATATTTCTTATGAAGAGCAAGCATTAGGCGTCATCGCACGCTCAGCTGAAGGTGGAATGCGTGATGCCTTAAGCATTTTAGACCAAGCAATTTCCTTTAGTGAAGGGACGATTACGCTAAACGATGCAATGCAGGTGACTGGTAGCTTAACATATGAAATGATGGATGATTATTTAAGTGCTTGTGTCGAACAGAATGTTGCGCAAGCATTGAATGCTTTGGAACAGATGTTAGCTGCAGGGAAAGAAGCCCGTCGCTTTTTAGAGGATCTATTGCAATATTGTCGTGATTTGTTGATGTATCAGCAAGCACCTCAATTAGTGACAGAGAAAACAAGTCAGTTAACTACAACTTTTGTTAGTCTTTCACAAGAAATAAAAGCAGAGCAGCTTTTCCAAATGATCAAAATATTAAGTGAAACACAAAATGAAATTCGTTTTACCAATAGCGCTACGATTTATTTGGAAGTCGCAACTGTTAAGTTAGCGCAAAAACAACCAGCAACAAGCCTGAGCCCATTGTCTCAGGGAGAACCAGCCGAAAGCCAAGCTGTCGAGAAGCTTCAGCAAGAAGTTTCCACGTTGAAAAAAGAATTAAAAGAACTCAAAAAGAATCATGGTACAGCCAGTAATAGTCAAACTGTGCCACAAGCCGTGCATAAAAAACAAGCGAGTTCTTATCGTGTACCGACTGAACGAGTGTATCAAGTATTAAAAGAAGCAACGCGTCAAGATCTGAATCAGGTCAAAGAAGTTTGGGATGATTTATTGATGAGCTTGTCGGTTACACAACGAGCAATGTTGAAAGCAAGCGAACCAGTGGCAGCTGGACCAAAAAGTATGGTCATTGCTTTCGACTACGAAATCGTTTGTCAACGAGCGACAAATGACGATGAGTTACAATTAGCAATCCACAATAATTTGAGTCGAATGATTCATGATTATGCACCAGATACTGTGTATATCACACGAGAAAGCTGGCCAGAATTGCGTAAGAATTATTTGATCCAAAGTAAAGACAATGGTCAGATGAATTCTTTTGTTCCAGAAACAGATGAAGAAGAAATCGAACTGATCCCACAAGAACCAGAAACAACGGAAACTGTGGTAACAAAAGCAGAGGAGCTTTTTGGAACAGATTCAGTAACAATTATTGATGATTAAAATTCAAAGGAGAGATGTACAATGATGCGTGGAATGGGAAATATGCAAGGCATGATGAAACAAGTGCAAAAAATGCAAAAAGAAATGGTTCAGGCACAAGATGCGTTGAACGAAAAAGAATTTACAGGAGTGGCTACAAATGAATTAGTTAAAGTTGCTTTCACTGGGGATCGACGTATGAAAGACGTTGAAATCAAACCAGAAATCCTAGACCCAGAGGATCCAGAAATGTTGCAAGACTTGTTAGTGATGGCTATCAATGATGCCTTAACGAAAATTGACACAGAAACTGAAAAAACAATGGGTAAATATACCAAAGGAATGCCTGGATTCTAATTTTTCGTGAAGGAGTAATGATTATGCAATATCCAGAACCAATTGCCAAACTGATCGACAGCTATATGAAACTTCCTGGGATTGGTCAAAAAACAGCTACACGTTTAGCATTTTTTACAATCGATATGAAAGATGAAGTAGTCAATGAATTTGCCAAATCGTTGTTAAGTGTCAAACGTGATTTGCACTTTTGTAGCATTTGCGGAAACATTACTGAAGAAGACCCTTGCGAAATTTGTAAAGATCCGTCACGCGACCGTAGTATTATTTTAGTAGTCGAAGAACCAAAAGATGTGATGGCAATGGAAAAAATGCGCGAGTATCATGGTTTATATCATGTTCTTCATGGTGTGTTATCGCCAACTGAAGGAACTGGACCAGAAGACATCAATATTTCCTCTTTATTGCAACGCCTGCATAACGATGAAGTAAAAGAAGTCATCATAGCAACAAACGCAACAACGGAAGGTGAAGCAACTGCGATGTATCTATCTCGTTTGATCAAACCTGCTGGTATCAAAGTTACTCGACTAGCACATGGATTATCTGTTGGTTCAGATATCGAGTATGCAGATGAAGTTACGTTGTTAAAAGCAGTAGAAGGACGGCGTGAGCTGTAATTTTTTGAAATAATTTGAATTTCAGCTACAATGAAGATGTAGTACGAGAGATGGAGGCAAAAATGTGAACGGACTATTTATTACAATTGAGGGACCAGATGGTGCTGGAAAAACAAGTATCTTGAAGGAATTATTTCCTCTATTGAAAAAAGTCGCAAAAACAGAAATGATTCAAACAAGAGAACCTGGTGGCATTCCAATTGCGGAAGAAATTCGCCAAGTTATTCTTGATCCTAAAAACGAACGAATGGATGAACGAACAGAAGCACTTCTCTATGCAGCGGCTAGAAGACAACATCTAATTGAAAAGATTTTGCCAGCTTTAGAAGAAGGTAACATTGTTCTTTGTGATCGTTTTGTGGATAGTTCACTTGCCTATCAAGGAGCTGGACGACGTATTGGAATGCGCGAAATTGCTCGCTTGAATGAGTTCGCGACTGAAGGATTGACACCTGATTTTACTCTATATCTGGATGTTGATTCTGATACAGGATTGCGTCGTATCCAAAAAAATCGTCAGAATCAAATTGATCGATTAGATTCTGAGGGACTTGAGTTTCATCAACGAGTTCGTCATGCGTATCTAAAACTTGCAGAAGAATACCCAGAACGTATTCATAAAATTGATGCAAGATTAAGTTTTGAAGAAGTTCTTCAGGCTAGTTATTATGCCATTATTGATAAATATCCACAATTTTTTGAAAATTAGGAAGGTGACTGTGTATGAAAATTATTTTAGCTATTATCCAAGATAAAGATAGTAACCGTTTATCGAATGAACTGATTGATGCCAATATTCGCGCAACAAAATTATCTTCAACTGGTGGCTTTTTAAAAGCCGGCAATAGCACATTTATTGTAGGGATTGAGGATGAACGAGTAGACGAAGCACTTGAAATTATCAAAAAGACTTGTGAATCTCGTAAACAATTTGTTTCAACACCAGTTACGTTGGATATTTCTATGGATGGTGGTGTTCCTTACCCAGTAGAGGTGGAAGTTGGCGGAGCAACAGTCTTTGTTTTACCTGTCGAAGGATTCCATCACTTTTAGGAGGAGCTATGAAACAAGAAGAGTTAGTAAAACTGGCTCAAATGCAACATTTCGTTTATCAACAACTTCAACGAAGTTTTGAGCATGGGCGTCTCGCTCATGCTTATCTTTTTGAGGGCGAAAAAGGAACGGGTAAATATGAAATGGGTATTTGGTTGGCCCAACATCTATTTTGTACACACTTAGTAGATAACCGGCCTTGTGGTATTTGCAATAACTGCCAGCGAATTCAAAATAATGAACATCCAGATGTATTAGTGATCGAACCTGAAGGGCAAACAATCAAGGTCGATCAAATTCGTCGTTTACAAACAGAATTTAGTCGAAGTGGCTATGAATCAAAAAAGAAAGTTTTCTTGATCAAGGAAGCAGAGAAAATGAACGTTAGCGCGGCAAATAGTCTACTTAAATTTTTAGAAGAGCCACCGGGTGATTTTCTAGCAATTTTAGAAACGGATGCGATTGGTCGGATTTTACCAACGATTCAATCACGTTGCCAAGTTTTACATTTTCAAGAACTTTCAAAAGAAGTTTTAATTCACAAATTACAGGAAGAACAAATTCCATTGGAAAAAGCGAAACTTTTAGCATTCTTAACCAACAGTTTACGAAAAGCAGTTGAAATCTCAGAAGATGAATGGTTTAATGAGGCTAAGGACTCGATTTATCAGTGGTTCACTTATCTACAAAAGCAAGATCCTCAAGCATTTATCTATGTCCAAAAGAAATTGACTAAAGTATTTAAGGAAAAAAATCAACAGTTTATGGCACTTTCAATTCTGTTATTTTATTTCCAAGAAGCACAAAAGCAAGCAATTGCTACTGAAGAATCAAGCAAAACAAAAAAAGCCAATCAAATCATTGAACGCATTTTAGTTGCTGAACAAAAATTGCGTAGTAACGTGAGTTTTCAAGCAGTAGCTGAACAGTTCGTTTTACAAACGATTTTTAATTATAGCTGAGTAACCAAGGAGGTTGGAAATGGTAGAAGTAGTAGGCGTCCGTTATAGAGATGCTGGGCATATCTATTATTTTGCGCCAGGGGATTCTGAATATTTTTATAATGATAAGGTGTTAGTCGAATCTCAACAAACCTTACATATTGCAACAGTTGCCATTCCCAAACGAGAACTTGATTCCCAAGATTTACCAGAAGAAGTCAAACCAATTTTGCATAAAGCTTCGGCTACCGAGCTAGCAAAAGAACAAAAAAATCAACAAGATGCTACCGAAGCGCTGAAAATCGCTAAACAAAAAGCACGTGAACATGAACTAGAAATGAAAATCGTGAAAGTGGAGTATACTTTTGATCGCAGCAAAATGATTTTTTCTTTTACTGCTGATGGACGAATTGACTTTCGGGATTTGGTGAAAGAGTTAGCAAGTATTTTTCGGACTAGGATCGAGTTACGCCAAATTGGTGTCCGTGATGAAGCAAAAATTATTGGTGGAATTGGGCCCTGTGGTCGACCATTATGCTGTTCGACATTTTTAGGAGATTTTGTACCGGTTTCGATCAAGATGGCGAAAGATCAAGGTCTTTCTTTGAATCCAACAAAAATTTCTGGCTTATGTGGACGTTTGATGTGTTGTCTGCAATATGAGAGCGCAGAGTACGAGGCAGCAAAAAAAGAACTCCCTGACTTTGGGAAAATGATTGAAACACCTGATGGTAAAGGGAAAGTCGTAGGATTAAATCTACTTAGCCGAATGGTAAAAGTTCGGTTGACGGGACGAGAAAATCCAGTGGAGTATGAATGGGATGAACTAAAAGACTTCATTCAAGTAGGTGAGATGAATGGATAAGCGATCTTTATATGACGGTTTAAACCAGCTAGAATCAGAATTACGAAATACCTTAACTGAATTAGTAGAAATGAAGCATGCACTTCATGAAATCGTCGAAAAAAATACCACGCTTGAGATGGAAAACCAACGTCTGCGTGAACATTTGCGTGAGCTGAATCAAGTAGCCGAAGCACCCGCTGAAAGTGTCAAACAAGAATTATCGAAATCCCGGATGAATTTAGAAAAAATTTATGAAGAAGGTTTTCATGTTTGTTATGACTTATACGGTTCACGTCGCGAAAATGATGAGCCGTGTGCGTTTTGCTTGGAAGTTATTTATCGTGAAAGTGGACGGTAATATTTAAAATTTATCTATGTTAGGGCAAAGATGTGAGTCAGTCGACTTGTGTCTTCGCTCTTTTTTATTAAGGAGGCAGGAAATGTATAACCAAAAAAGTTTTAAGGATCATTCAGGTATAGGAACTTTATATCTTGTTCCCACACCGATTGGTAACCTTGAAGATATGACTTACCGAAGTGTTCGTCTGTTACAAGAAGCAGACTTGATAGCAAGTGAAGATACACGTAATACACAAAAATTATTAAATCATTTTGAGGTAGAAACACCACAGAAAAGTTTGCATGAACATAACTACAAAGAAAGAATTCCATACTTACTTGAACAATTAAAAACAGGACAAAGCATTGCCCAAGTAAGTGACGCGGGAATGCCTTCTATTAGTGATCCTGGTCATGAATTAGTTGTTGCATGTATTGCAGAAGGAATCCCAGTCGTATCAGTACCCGGCCCTACAGCAGGTATTACTGCTTTGATTGCTTCTGGTCTCGAACCACAACCGTTTTTATTTTATGGGTTTTTACCAAGAAAAAAGAAGGAACAAAAAGAAATATTGATGCAATTAAAGCCTCAAACAGCAACACTTATTTTTTATGAATCACCTTATCGTGTAAGTGCTACACTTGAAAATATACGCGTGGTACTTGGAAATCGTCAAGTGGTGTTATGTCGGGAACTAACTAAAATTCATGAAGAATATCTACGTGGAGATGTAGACGAACTATTAATGTATCTAAAAGAAAATCAAATCAAAGGTGAATGTTGCTTGATGGTCGCTGGCGACGATGGTAGTTTGACTGAAGCAGAGGAAGTTATTCAAATCTCTTTGAGAGAACAAGTAGAAGCCTTGATTGCAACTGGTGAGAAGCCAAATGCTGCTATTAAGAAAATAGCTGCGGCAAATCACCTGAAAAAGCAAGAAGTTTATCGACAATTTCATGAATTAGATGAATAGTAGCAAATTCAATAACCAATACACAAAAGCTTAAGGAGCGAAACAGAACCATGTTTTGCTCCTTTTTTGAATGGTGACTTAGTGTACATATGAAAACGATTCGTGTAGAAGAAATTCAATTTTAAAAATAGATATTTTTTTACATGAAACAAAATACACGGACGATTTTTTGTTGAATAAGTCGAACTATCTTATGATTATGCAAAACGAATGGCATACCCATTTATCAATGATCATACATTTTTTAAAACCTCAAAGTTAAATTAGAATAGCTTGATAGGGAACAAAAGTTCGACTATAATAACAATGAGAATAAGATCGAGGTGAATACCAATGGAACTACAGTTTCCTTTACATAATGATACATCAAGAAAGATCATCCATATCGACATGGATGCTTTTTTCGCCTCGGTTGAAGAACGCGATCATCCAGAATTTAGAGGGCACCCATTAGTGATTGCTCGCCATCCCAGTGATACTGGTGGTCGAGGTGTCGTGACAACGGCAAATTACGAAGCGAGACAATATGGGATTCATTCAGCGATGAGCGCACAAAAAGCATTTGAATTGTGTCCAACAGCCATTTTTAAACCTGGTGATCATCAAAAATATTCGGAAGTATCTCAAGTTGTTCGTGAAGTTTTTCGGAGATACACTGAAGTCATCGAGCCAGTTAGTATCGATGAAGCGTATCTAGATGTGACAGAAAACAAAGTGAATTGTAAATCAGCAATTAAAATTGCTCGAATGATTCAAGCAGATATCTGGGAAGCAGTTCATCTAACTTGTTCGGCAGGAGTTAGCTATAATAAATTTCTGGCAAAACTGGCTTCTGATTTTCAAAAACCACGTGGAATTACTGTGGTGACACCTCAAGAGGCTGTCTCTTTTCTAAAAAAATTACCAATAGAAAAGTTTCATGGAGTTGGAAAAAAAACAGTGCCAAAAATGAATGAGCTAGGAGTTTTTACAGGTGCAGATTTATATGAGATGAGTGAAATGCAATTGATTCAAAATTTTGGGAAAATGGGGTATTCCCTTTATCGAAAGGTTCGTGGGATTCATGATTCGCCTGTAAATGTTACGCGAGAGCGAAAATCAGTTGGCAAAGAACATACCTATGGTCAGCCACTCCAGACAGAAGAAGCTGTCTTAGCACAGCTTCGACAGCTAGCAGAGAAAGTAGAAGAAGCACTGAGAAAAGTCCAAAAACACGGGAAAACAGTCGTATTAAAAGTTCGCTATACTGATTATTCAACAATTACGAAACGGATAACCTTACCAGAATACATTTATAAAAAAGAGGCACTTTATTATCAGGCCAGTTTGATTTGGGAAGAAATTCTTGGTGTCGAGAAAGGCATTCGGTTGTTAGGGATAACACTCACTAACTTGGATCCTATGACCTATGAAAATATAGTTTTGCCTTTATGGGAATGAATGATTGATTATAAATAAGAGAAAGCACACTATCTGCGAGGTGCTTTCTCTTATTTGAGTTATTCTGATATATTAGTATTTGCTATTTTTTTTATTAGTAAGGTGAAAAAAATAAAATTGACGTATTGACAAAGCCAAAATTGGCGAATATAATGCAAGTATCAAATTAACTGATATATCAGTTTTAGGAGGGATTCTGTGATTGACTTAAAAGGTTGGCAAAAATCAGTAACGGAATTAAAACAAGTTGGCATCGCTATTCCTACTTATGATGTTGATGAAGTTAAGAAAAAAGGAAAAAAATCGCCAGTGTGGCTTCATTTTGGTGGTGGAAATTTATATCGTGGATTTCATGCAGAAATTGCACAGCGATTAGCTGATGCAAAAGAATTAACTGCTGGTATTGTTGTTTGTGAAACTTTCGATAAACAAGTAATTGATAAGGCTTACAAACCGTTTCATAGTGATGTAGTAGAAGTTATCATGCATGATGATGGGACCTTAGATAAGAAGCTTTTAGCTGCGACAGCAGATGCTTTCTTTTGTCATCCTAGTGAGAAAGAAAGTTTTGCACAAGTCGTTCAATATTTTGAAAATCCGGCCCTAAAGTTTACGACCTTTACGATTACCGAAAAAGGGTATCACTTGAAAGATGCTGCTGGGAATTTTTTTCCTGTAGTAGAAGCGGATATTCAAAATGGCCTTGAAGCTCCGCAACATACGATAAGTATTGTGACGGCTTTATTACACAAACGATTTTTAGCGGGAAAATTACCAATTGCCATGATTTCCACGGACAATTTTTCACAAAATGGAAAGCGATTCCAAAATAGTGTGCTGACAATTGCACAAGGATGGCGAGAAAAAGGCTTTGTATCTCAAGCATTTATCGAGTATTTAACTGATTCTGAAAAAGTAGCTTTTCCTTGGAGCATGATTGATCGTATTACACCAAACCCTGCAAAAGTTGTACAGACGGAACTTGAGAAACTCGGTTTTGTTGATATGGAAATGATCCATACAGAAAAACATACGAATATCGCACCGTTTGTGAATACCGAAGTTGTCCATTATTTAGTGCTCGAAGACTACTTTCCGAATGGACGTCCTGCTTTAGAAAAGGCGGGCGTTATCCTTACAAGTCAAGAGATTGTTGATAAAGCAGATGTGATGAAAGTCACCACTTGTTTGAATCCACTTCATACGGCTATGGCCATCACTGGTTGTTTACTTGGTTATCAATCAATTGCAGCTGAGATGGAAGATGAAGAAATTGTGGGATTAATCAAAGCCATTGGGTATCAAGAAGGCTTACCAGTAGTAGAAGATCCAAAAATAATTGATCCCAAAGAATTTATTGATGAGGTGATTGAAAAACGTTTGCCTAATCCCAATATTCCAGATACACCACAACGAATTGCAAGTGATACTTCCCAAAAAGTAGCGATTCGGTTTGGCGAAACAATTAAAAAGTATGCAGAGAGATCAGCTACACAATCACTTGTATTTATTCCAGTAGCGATTGCTGCTTGGTTGCGTTATTTGTTAGCAATTGATGATGAAGGAAATACATTTGTACCAAGCTCTGACCCACTATTACCTGAATTACAGGAGCAACTAAGAAGTCTTCATTTAGGTGAACAATCTGCGGAAGTGATCCATCACAGTGTTGCAACTATTCTAGCCAATGAAACTATTTTTGGGTCAAATTTATATGAAGTTGGACTTGGTGAAAAAATCGAACAAATCGTAGCAGAAATGTTAGTAGGTCCTGGAGCAGTGAGAAAAACGATTCGTACCTACTTAACAAATTTCGGAGGAAGATAATCATGGAAATGACGTTTAGATGGTATGGTTCACAAGAAGAAAAAATTACATTAGAAGAGATTCGCCAAATTCCAGCGATGAAAGGCATTGTGGGAACGCTTATGGATATCCCCGTTGGAGATGTATGGCCGAAAGAACGAATCAAAGCATTGAAAGAAGAAATTGAAGCAGCAGGATTAACATTAAAGGTAATTGAAAGTGTGAATGTTCATGATGATATCAAGATTGGTTTACCAAGTAGAGACAAATATATTGCAAATTACCAACAAACGATTCGTAATTTAGCTGAATTCGGTATTGAAGTAATCTGCTATAATTTCATGCCGGTTTTTGACTGGGTAAAATCAGATCTTGATTATCGCTTGCCAGATGGCTCTTCAACATTAGCATATATCGCAGCAGACATTCCAGAAGATCCTGAGGAAATCATAAAAAAAGTGGAAAATTCAAGCAATGATTTTGAATTACCCGGTTGGGAACCAGAACGGTTGGCCAAAGTAAAAGAATTACTGCGAGCTTATAAAGAGGTGGATGAAACAAAATTGCGTGAAAACTTTGCCTATTTCTTGAAAGCAATTATCCCAACTTGTGAAGAAGTTGGAATAAAAATGGCTGTTCATCCAGATGATCCACCTTATTCGATTTTTGGCTTACCACGAATCGTGAAAAATCGGGAGGACTTGGACTGGATTTGTCGGGTAGTGGATAGCCCAGCAAATGGGATTACGTTATGTACAGGCAGCATTGCAGAAGATCCAGCAAATAATGTTTATGAAATCATGGCAGAGTTTTGTCAACGAGATCGAATTCCGTTTGCACATGTTCGTAACATTAAATTTATTCAAGGAAAAGATTTCTATGAAGCACCACATAAGTCAGAATATGGTTCATTAGATATGTATCAAATTTTAAAAGCAATGTATGATAACGGGTTTACTGGCTATATCCGTCCTGACCATGGACGCATGATCTGGGGAGAAACGGGACGGCCAGGTTATGGCTTATACGATCGGGCACTTGGAGCGATGTATTTGAATGGCATTTGGGAAGCTTTAGAAAAAGAGCAACAGAAATAATTCTAAACGATTCATTTCAACAGTAACAATGAAGGAGGTTGAGCAAGTTTCAAGTTCAGCCTCTGAATAAAAAATAAAAAGAAGGAAGCGCTTAACTATGTTTTTAGATGAAAATTTTTTATTAACAAATGAAGTAGGACGCAAGTTATTCCATCAATATGCCAAAGAGGAACCAATTATTGATTATCACTGCCATTTAGAGCCAAAAGCTATTTTTGAAAATCAACAGTATGAAAATTTAACTCAAGTCTGGCTCAATGACAAAGGAGCAGGCGATCATTATAAATGGCGCTTGTTGCGAGCAAATGGTGTGGCTGAAGAACTGATTAGTGGCGACGGGGATGATTATGAAAAATTTTTGGCATTTGTTAAAACAATTGAGAAGGCAGTCGGTAACCCAATTTACGAATGGTCGCATTTAGAATTACGTCGATATTTTTCGATTGACTTGATCATTAATCAAAAGAATGCACCAGAGATTTGGCGACAAGCAAATGAAAAAATTCAAACAGACGCATATCGTCCAAAAGAATTATTAAAAATGATGAAAGTCAAGGCAATTTGCACGACCGATGATCCTGCTGACGACTTGAAGTATCATGCAAAATTGGCACAAGAACATAATTCTTTTAAAGTATTGCCAACTTTTCGTCCTGACAACACTTGGGCAATTACTACAGAAGAATATCGTGAATACTTAGATAAATTAGGTGTAAGCGCCCAGATACCAATTCACACATTTTCAGATTTAACAACTGCTTTATCAAGAAGAATCGACTTTTTCCATAAAATGGGCGGACGTTTAGCAGATCAAGGATTAAATACATTTGTATATGCTTCAGCAACAGAAGAAGAATTAGATGTCATTTTAGCACGTGCATTAACTGGAGAAACGAACTTTACAAGAACTGAAGTTGCTCAATTTACAACAGCAATCCAAAAACATTTGATGGGAGAATACTATCAACGTCAATGGACGATGCAAATGCACATGAACGCCTTTCGAAATGATTCAACGAAAATGAAACGAGAAATCGGAATCAATGTTGGTGGTGACTCGATGGGAGATCAAAGTGGACTGACAAAAAATATCGTAAAATTATTTGCAGAAGTTGAAGAAGCAAACCAGTTACCAAAAACGATTTTATACTCGCTGAATCCAAATGACTGGTTACCACTAGCAACTGCTATGCAAAGTTTCCAAGGGGAAATCATTCAAAAACTTCAACTTGGTTGTGCGTGGTGGTTTAACGATACTTGTGAAGGAATGCGCAATCAATTAACCATTATGGCGCAACAAAGTTTATTGGCTAATTTTACTGGAATGTTGACTGATTCTCGCAGCTTCTTGAGTTATCCACGTCATGAATATTTCCGTCGCGTATTATGTCAGCTCCTAGGTGAGTGGGTCGATCAAGGTCGTTTACCTGATGATAATGAATATTTGGGACAAATCGTCAAAGATATTTGTTTTGACAATGCGCATGAATATTTTGGTTTTTTTGAAAGCTGACGGAAGGTGGATGAAGAGAAATGGATAAGAAAAAACAGTGGGTTTACCAACCTAAAAAGATTACAATTGGTCGTGGAGTGGCTTATGGATTGACTGATTTGATGGGCGGCGGTTGGAATAATATCGTTTCAGGAGTCATTTTTGCTTTCGTGTTGAGCCAAGGAATCAATCCGGCGTTTGCTGGAGCAATCACAGGGATTGGTCGAATTATTGACGCGGTGTTTTCCTTATTCTTTGGTGCAATCACGGATGGCTTTTATCGAACAAAATTAGGTCAACACTTTGGCCGACGTCATTTCTTTATTCTACTAGGCGGAATTTTGTTCACAGTTTTATTTCCATTATTCTGGGTTCAAGCAGATAGCTGGGTTTATTATCTAGTGATTTATGTAGCCATCGAACTTGCAATTGCTATGGTTTTGATCCCATGGGAAACTTTGCCAACGGAAATGACCACTGATTACAACCTCCGTACGATTTTATCTAGTTCACGCATGTTTATTTCTGCCACTGGGACAGCGCTTGTTTTCTTAGTGTTAGCAGCGTTGCAGCACATGAAAAATCCGAATGCCTATCTTATTACTGGAATCATTTGGACGGTGATTTTTGTTGTCGCTATTTTTGTTTCTTACCGAACTACTTGGGAACGTCCGTTGACACCAGAATTTTTAGCAGAGTTAGAGAGCCAGCCAAAATTATCTTTAGGTGAATTCGTGAAAAAAACAGTCAAAGATTATTTTTCAACCTTTAAGAATCGTGCATTTCGCCAACATCTAGGTATTTATTTATTGTCATTTACCGGAAAAGATTTTTATTCTACTTTGCTACCAACTTTTATTATTTGTTGTATTCATGGTGTGAAAGAAGATACACCTTGGACACTCCAAGCACTTTCTATTTTTGGTATCGTTGCAACATTAGTGGCTGCACGATTGATGTTGACACATGGACCTCGCTATTTGTTTACACTTAGCTACATCACGATCATCATTACTATGGTTGGTTATTTCTTAACATGGGCACTCCATATCCAAAATGCTTTTTGGGTCTTAGTAATCATTTCAGTTTTTTATCAATGTGCGCGCGCAATTTTAGAATTTACACCATGGAATGTTTTTCCATTTATTCCAGATGTTGACCGCATGATGACACGAGGCGATCGCGCGGGCATCTATGCAGCAGTGATGACGTTCTTTAGAAAATCAACGGGTGCATTCGCTTCTTGGATTGCTGGGATTTTATTAGCAGAAATTGGCTTTGATTCAAAAACGATGACGAACTTTACGAATACACCACATCATATTCAAACGGGAATCGCATTGATTTTCTTTATTGCCCCTGTTATATTGATTTCTTGCGCGTTAGTGATGGCACTAACATTCAAATTGAATCGTGAAACACACGAAGTATTGAAACAAGAAATCGATCGCTTAGAAGAAGGCGGATTGAAAGAAACAGTTACACCAGAAGCAAAAAATGTCGTAGAAGAATTAACTGGGCATCCGTATCAAGACGCTTGGCCAAAGCAACCTGTTATTTGATGACCTACTGAATATACTGAATAAAACAAGGAACCTTTTTGATTATTAAAAGGTTCCTTGTTTTTTTGTTGATGACTTTAGTCAGTGTCAATTACGAAAGAGGTTGGAACGAAAAAAACACGCGTACTGCGGGTAGATATTTACTTCATTTTATCTATTTTTGTCAAAAAATAGATAGGTAAAAAATAATACGAGAAATGATTTCCTAGTATACTTTCGAAAAAAGGGGGGAGTCCAAGTGCAAGTCATTGATCTCCAATGTTTTGTGGCAGAAATTGACGGATGTAATAAATATATTTTATTTGATACACGACCAGCTTATGGGAATGTAACAACATATTTAAATAATGAAATTGAGATTGTATTGAAAAAAGATGAAGAAGAAGTGGCATACCTCTTTAATCATAAGTTTGATACAATCATGGATCTTCAAGATTACAAATGGGTCAAATCACAAGCAAGCGAAAGGCAAGTGTCTTATTTTTTACCAGATATAACCATTTATTGTGTGAAAGTGAAAAGAAAAAACACACAAGAAGAATTGTATAAAAAAATTGCGTTACCTCGAAGTTATTCAACGATTGAAATGGTCGATCGACGTTTGACCCGTTTTTTTCAGGAAAGCTGTTTTGAATGGATAGATTGTCAAGAATTAGTACATTTTGATGAATTAATTAGCTGAAAGACTAGGCTTAGTCACTTGTTAGCAGTATTTCTGCTATGTACTAAAAAATGAATTATTTTTTTTTGTGTTGATTTTCTATGAATTAAAATAATTATCAAAAAGAAATGAAGATAAAATATGTCTTAGCAAAAGGAAAGAAGGTAAAAAATGAAAATGTTCAAACATAAAAAAAGAAAAGCATTGATTGCTGGACTATTATTTTCAGCATTGATCTTGCCAACTCAGATCAATGCACAAGAAACCAGCAATACCATTCCTACAGATGGATTGACTACAAAACAAAATGCAACTGAAGTATCACCACGAATTAGTGTCGGCACTGGATATAAGAACTATATCAATAATGTGACGATTACTGGTGGAGGAATGTTAAATATCTCTACTGGCTCAAAATCAATGTTACAAGTGGGTATCGGTACACAAACAAAAACTGTGATTAAAATCGATCCCGAGATTGCTTCTGAGTTTTTCAGCACACCTAATTATAAACAATATATCCACGGAGAAGTAAAAACGAATCCAACCAGTGGAATTGGGACACATCGTCGCGATATTGAAGATATTTGGGAAAAGAAACCAAGTTTAGGTAATCTTTATAGCCAAGAAACTGCATACTACGATCAGGATCTACAAGCAATCGTTTTGAAAACTGAAAAAGCAATTGCAAGTATCACCGCTTATCAAAATGTTGATTTACGAATTGATTTAGGTAAATGGCATACAGATACTGAAAAAGTAGTTGAAAGAAAATCAATGTATCGTTTTTCTGTCAACTCTGCTTCTGCTGACTGGGGATTAGGATGGAACTGGGGCGGTTCAGAAACAATTTTAGATCAATGGGGCTTATGGGGAGATGGCAATCCATTTGAACGTGGTTCATGGATTGAGGATCCCGTAGAACCTACTTCTTTGAAAACTGAAGATGATGAGCATTTTTCTGGTAATGGAAAGCAAGATATAAGTAATGAACATGAGACAGAATATAGCGTTACCTTAAAAAAAGGAAGTTCTACGATCAAATCAAATATCCAAATGGATGCGACCGGCAATTGGGATGCTGATTTATCTGGATATGGTTTAAAAAATGGCGATACGATTTCAGCCTATGTAGTTGGAAATGAAACACAACCTAATGGAAATGGTGTGAAAGATCGTAAAGAATCTAGTGCGACACGTTACACAGTTGGGAAAGATTCTATTCCTTGGGACCAATGGAAAGTGGTAGCACCAACTATCAATGATGCGTATGACGAAGAAACATTAATCAGTGGATTGCTACCTAATCAAAACTTACAAAAAAATCGTTACTATACTGTGAAAGTATTGGTTGATGGTAAAGAAGTGTATAGTCATGATTATGACGGTGAAAGTAATGAATATCGTGCACCGATTTTCGGTGACGAGCTAGTTAAAGGACAAACAATCGAAGCTTACATTATTGGAAATGAGCCAATCGAAGGAAGTAACGGAACGGTCATCCCTAAAGAAAGTGCACATGTGAAAACTGTTGTTAAGGAAAACCAAGAATCAGAAAATACTTGGGAGAATTGGCAAGTAAATGCACCTAAAATCGATCGTGAAACGACAGAAGGTGATACCTCTGTTGTTGTCGAAATCCCATCGCAAAACCGTTTCAATGGTCGTAGCTATGATATGGAACTTACATTGAATGGTGAAAAGATAGCAACTAAAGCTATTTCAACATCAGGAGCTCAATTAGATATCTCTTTAGATAAGCCATTAAAAGAAAATGATGTCTTAACAGCAAAAGTCATCGGACATGAAGATGGCGAGAAGGACAAAGTCAGTCAAGTAGATCAATGGAAGATCGTTGATAATACTAACTGGTCAGACTGGCAAGTAAATGCGCCAACGTTGAACGAAGTCAAAACAACAGATACAAAATTAACAGGGAACGTAAACGAACAAGATGTTGAAGCAGGACGCACGTATGAACTAAAAGCGACACTGAACGACAAAGAAATCGGAACAATCAAAGTGGAAGCTGGCAAAGAATTCAGCATGGACTTACCAGAAGGCACGACCTTAAACGAAGGAGACAAAGTAGCCGTCCAAGTCATTGGTCATCAAGCAGGTAAAGAAGACAAAGTGAGTGAACAAGCGAAACAAACTGTAGTTGATGGAACCAACTGGTCAGACTGGCAAGTAAATGCGCCAACGTTGAACGAAGTCAAAACAACAGATACAAAATTGACAGGGAACGTAAACGAACAAGATGTTGAAGCAGGACGCACGTATGAACTAAAAGCGACACTGAACGACAAAGAAATCGGAACGATCAAAGTGGAAGCCGGCAAAGAATTCAGCATGGACTTACCAGAAGGCACGACCTTAAACGAAGGAGACAAAGTAGCCGTCCAAGTTGTTGGTCATCAAGCAGGTAAAGAAGACAAAGTGAGTGAACAAGCGAAACAAACTGTAGTTGATGGAACCAACTGGTCAGACTGGCAAGTAAATGCGCCAACGTTGAACGAAGTCAAAACAACAGATACAAAATTGACAGGGAACGTAAACGAACAAGATGTTGAAGCAGGACGCACGTATGAATTAAAAGCGACACTGAACGACAAAGAAATCGGAACGATCAAAGTGGAAGCCGGTAAAGAATTCAGCATGGACTTACCAGAAGGCACGACCTTAAATGAAGGAGACAAAGTAGCCGTCCAAGTCGTTGGTCATCAAGCAGGTAAAGAAGATAAATCAAGTAAAACAGTTGAACAAGTCGTTCAATCCATCAAACATCCTACGATTTCTGAATTTGACAAGGGGTATTGGCGTAATTATGGTCTAGTTTTTGAAGGGAAGATTGACAATGAAGATTGGGATTTATCTGATGCTTCTCATATTCAAAAACAAGGATTAATCTACGATGAATCAGGTAAAATCGTCAAAGAAATGCCAGCAGCTAACCATAACTGGTACGACCCAGCGAGATACAATGGGTATCAAGTCATTGTCGACAATGATGTATTAGGTGAATTAGTAGCTGGAAATTACACGATTGGTATGCGCGTGACAATTGATGGACAAGTAATGGACGAATTACCATTACAAATCAAACCACAAATGACACGAATGGGTCCTATCCATAATGATTTCAATGATTTAGAACAAGTAACGTTAAAACAAAATACCATCAAACCGGGTGTCATCAATAACACTCCAGGTTTCAATGTGTCAACTTCAAGTGAGACAGAAGAAGTTCATTTGTTTAATAAATATTGGAATGATGAAGATCAATTAGTTTTTGATGGTTACTTCATGAACGTTGCGCATCAAGGCACAACTAAAAAATTACAGATTACTGACAAAAAAGGTCAAGAAGTCTATCAAAAAGCAGAACTCGAAGCTGCACCAGATTCATGGGGAGTTCCGACCGGTGTTGCTGATGATGATACATTCCAAGCAATCATCCCAATCGAATTCCGTGATCAAAGTCAATATGATTATACGATTTCCTTAATAACAGAAGATGGAACTGAAGTTTTCACACATCCACTAGTATAGTTATTTTAAGACTAATTGAAGTAACCATATAGTAGAAGTAAGCCGGACAATTCAAAAATATTTCCTTATTTTTGAATTGTCTTGCTCTATTTCTTGCTGAAACAAGCAAATGTTTATAGAGATTCAGTATATGAAATAAGTAAGCATGTGGATAAAAAGGATTTTATGTGTCGATGTAGAGCAATGACTGTTCACAGTTTTAGCTAATAAAATGAATAAAAAGATTTATTCGCAGAGTTGCGACAAGACGTTTGTCACAACTCTTTTTCTATGAAAAGAAAGAGGAGAAAGAATGTTTAACCTACCAAATTATGCGTTTTTACCAATGAAATGGCTAGCAATTTTCATGGTCATTATTGTTTTTGCCAACTTGATTTATTTTACCACGCTCTCCATTTTCGGGTTAAAAAAACCAAGACGTGACTATAAATTAGTACTAGATCAAAAGAGATTTGTCTTCGTCGTACCTGCTCATAATGAAGAAGCTGTGATTGGTCCTACGGTCAAAAGCTTAGTAGATCAGAATTATGACCCAAAATTATTTGATATCGTAGTGATTGCGGACAACTGTACAGATCAAACGATTGATGTCGTCCAATCTTATCCACGAGCAACTGTTTTTGAAAATGTTTCTGGACCAGAAGATCCACGAGGTAAGCCACATGCAATTGCTCGATATGTAGAAACAAACCATTGGAAATCTTATGATTACATTGCATTTATTGATGCCGATAATATTGTTGATCCAAATTACTTAAGAGAAATGAATTCACAGATTATAGCTTATCCAGAATTAACTGTTATTCAAGGATATTTAGGCATGAAAAACGTTCGTTCTTCGATTACAGCTTCTGGCTACGCTGCAGTGTATTTTATTACAAATCGTGCTGTTCAAGCAGCAAACTATTTATTAGGATGGAATGCAGCTATTGGCGGGACAGGGTTTATTCTTGATACCAATTATTTAGCAGAACATGGGTGGAATCCGCGAAGCTATACGGAGGATTTTGAATTACAAGTTGAACTTTCGATTGCCGGGAAACGCAGCGGTTGGAATCACTTTGCGGTTGTTCACGATGAAAAGCCTGACTCCTTGATTGCAAGCCATCATCAACGAACACGATGGGCACAAGGACACTGGTATGTTGCATTTACAACAACTTGGCGACAGATTCTTTCACTTTTCAAATCAAAAAGTTTAACTGAACTCTTAAGTAAAGTAGAAACACTTTTTTATTCTTATTCTATGGTGAGACCGGTAGCAATGCTAGTGATTTTATTTTTAAGTTTGATTGACAAACGAATTTTAGAATACTTGCCAAATTTATTTTCGCTATTAACATTCTGGTTGAGCATTGAAGCATTGAATTTCTTGATTATCCCAATCGTCTATTTTTCTGAAGAAGCAAAAGAATATTTTGCAGATGAAAAGGGAATCATCAAAAAAATTATTTTTTTCATCCGCTTAGTTATTGCCTTTATTTATAATTCAATTACTTACATGGCTGCCCAGCTAGTAGGATTTTGTACATGGTTCAAACCACAAAATAAATGGAATAAAACAGTTCATAAGGCAACATTCGATCGAACAAAAGAGGAGGCTGCTGAATGAAGAAAAAATGGATAAAAAACTTAGAATTTCTTGTAGTAGTTGTTTTACTACTAGGCTTTTTTTATTTGTCAATTTAGAAAGGAAGTTAAATTTGATTAAAATCATGACCGTTTTTGGTACACGTCCCGAAGCAATCAAAATGTTACCAATTGTAAAAGAAATCGAAAAGCATCAAGAAAAATTTAAAGGAATTACTGTTGTTACTGGGCAACACCGGGAAATGTTGGATCAAGTTTTATCAGTATTTGAAGTAAAACCAGATTATGATTTAGCTCTGATGAATAAAAATCAGACATTAGCAGATATAACTATTGGAATTATTACTGAATTAGACAGTATACTAATGATAGAACAACCGGATATCATTTTAGTCCATGGTGATACAACAACGACTTTTGCCGCTAGCTTGTCTGCTTTTTATCATCAAATCCCAATTGGGCATGTAGAAGCCGGCTTGAGAACTTGGGATAAATATAGTCCGTTTCCTGAAGAAATGAATCGCCAACTAACCGATGTGTTAAGTGATTTTTATTTTACTCCAACAAATGTAAGTAAAGAAAATTTGCTAAAAGAAAATCATCGAGCTGATCGTATTTTTGTTACAGGAAATACAGTGATTGATGCTTTGAGCTACTCTATTACACCAGACTATACCCACGAAATCTTAACAAAGTTAAATACAGATCATAAGTTTATTTTATTGACGATGCATCGCAGAGAAAATCAAGGACAACCGATGGTCAACGTTTTTCTAGCAATCAAACAATTAGTAGAACGCCATCCTGAGTTTGAAGTGGTGTTTCCTGTACATCTTAGTCCAAAAGTTCAGTCAATCGCTGAGCAATATTTAGCTGATGTGGAACGAGTGCATCTCATCGAACCATTGAACATGGTTGATTTTCATAATTTAGCTGCTAGAAGTTATTTGATTCTAACAGACTCAGGTGGTGTACAAGAAGAAGCTCCTTCATTACAGAAACCTGTTTTAGTTTTACGCCAAGAAACGGAACGCCCAGAAGGAGTGGCTGCGGGTACTTTAAAAATCATAGGAACTGAGACAGAGAATGTTTTACTAGAAACAGAAAAGTTGATCTTAGATCCACAAGCATATGATGAAATGGCAACAGCTAAAAACCCGTATGGAGACGGGCACTCTTCTGCCCGGATATTAACAATTATCGAGGAAAACTTTACTTGAGAATTGTTAGAATAAATGGTACTTGGAGGAGATAAACATGTATGAGCTTTTTTTGAATAAAAAAAATGAAGGAAAACTAGCAATCTATAAATTTTTACTCTTTTCTAAGAATGGTCGAACAGAAGAAGAAATAATGAACGAGTTTTTCTTGAGCAAAACGACATTTAGACGCTATATGAATGAGTTAGAAAATGATTTGCAGACGATTTTCCAAATGGGTGTGATGATCCAATACAATTCGTTTGGTAATCTAATGATCACGCGTTCAATTGAATATACGATTGGGTACACGATTGATCAACTAAGAATTTTATATATCAAAGAAAGTTCACTTTTCCAAGTCTTAACAGCACTTTTTTCTAAAAGTTACTTATCGGTGGATCAATTATCAATTGACTTGAATCTCAGTACACCACATGTTTATAAAAGCTTATCAATGATCAAATTGATTTTAAAAAAATTTGATGGAACGATTTATTTAAGTGAATTTGGTAATTTAGAAGGTAGTGAATTTGGTATTCGCTACTTCTGTTATCTGATTTACTGGAATGTTTTTAAAACGAGTACAGAAAATCCGTTTTCACCGCGTGTACTTCCAGAATTTCTAGATATTGAGTACTTGAAGAAGAATATGGGAATCAAGAAAAATCTGACTTTCTCACAAAAAATGAAAATCAGAATGATACAGGCAATTACTTGTTTTCGGATTACCAATCGAAAAAAAGAGTTAGATGTACCAGAAGAATATCTGGTAGATATTCAATTTTTTTATCGTGGCGAAAACCTTTTGAATTTAGGGGGATTCCGAGTAGATGAAGCTACATTAGTAAAAGAGTCAATGGCTTTGAGTTTTTTTATTCGAGGATTGGTTTTTGATGTTGATACACCAGAAATGAGACGAAAAATTGTCAAAGATTATCAGCAATCAGCATTAACAGTTGCTCGATTGACAGAGAATATATTAAATGATTTTCATCAACAGTTTGGCTTTGAGTATCGGAAAGAAATGTATGATGAATCTTATTACTTATTGCTATGTTTTCTTATTTACTGTAAACATATTCACATGGAAGTAGACGAATATTTTGAAAATTCGATTCAGAAAAATGAACGAATAGTTAAGGAAAATCGCAATTTTGAACTTTTTCGGCATAAACTAATACATTTCATTACCAGCTATCAGGAATTTACACAATTATCCACATTAGCGAGTGAACAACTGGCTCACTTGCTTTTTTATATTTATGATTTGAATACATCAACACCTCACGTCAAGGTATTTGTGATGAATAATGGAGCAATTGGTAATGGTTATTTGATTAAGAATGGTATCCAAGAAGTTTTTAATGCGGATATTTTACGAATTGTCGAAGATCCAGAAGAAGCAGACTTGATTATTTCTGATGTTTACGAAGGTGTAGAGGTAAAGGCAGAACGATTTTATTTTAATAATATTTATGATGAAAAAAATTGGGAAGGACTGATTCAGTACCTTTCAGAATTTATCTTTCAGAAAATATTTTTTAAAGATTCAATTTAGAAAAACAAAAACCCACTACCAGAATTGATTGAATGATCAATTTTAGTAGCGGGTGTTCTTTTTGTTAGATTAGGTCTTGTTTTTTGATCTGTTCGTATGTTTGAGTAGCATCGAAACATTTTTCCCAGATAACTACTTTCTTTTGTGCTAAAGATTTTTGAACATCGACAATTCGTTGGTTACTGCTTCCACGAAATTGTAGCTTCAAGTCACGTTTAGAAAGATCGAAACGACCATCGACTAAGATATCAATTTCTGCTAACAAAGCTAACTTGTCTTCAGAATCTTGTAACAATTCATCAAACGTATAACCAGTCCAAGACCAGATATCTTTCGCATGACCAAACTCTTGACGGATTCGGCGAACAACTTGCAAACAAACATCTGTATTCAAAAAAGGTTCACCACCAAGCAGAGTCAAACCTTGAACATAATCATGGCGTAGATCTTCAATTATTTTTTCTTCTAGTTCTTGAGTGAATGGTTTCCCATAGTGGAAATTTTGAGCTGCTTTATTGAAACAACCTTCGCAAGCAAATAGGCAACCACTGACGTACAAACTATTCCGGACGCCCTCACCATCGACAAAATTAAATGCTTTATAGTCAGCAATATAATTTTGACTATACTCTTCAGCTAACCATTCTTTTGGTTTTGGATTTCTCATCAAAACACTTCTTTCTCCTATAATATAAGTTCTTGTACTCTAGCTAACAAAGCAGTTTAAGTGTTAGTAGAAAAGTGCTTATCAAAAAAGTTGTGACAAAAAGTAATTTGACTTTTATCACAACTTTCAGTTTTACACTAAGTTAGTGGATTACTTCATGTGTTTTACACGAGAAGAAATTTCTTTATGACGTCCATGAACCATTGGGCGAGCTTGAGGATTACCCAAATAACCACAAGTCCGTTTCACTACGTCACAAGTTTTTGGATCATGGTTACCACATTCAGGACATTCAAAGCCACGTTCTGTTGGGGTAAAATCACCTTCAAAACCACATTCATAGCAATGATCAATTGGTGTGTTTGTTCCAAGATAGCCAACTTTGTCATAAGCAAAATCCCAAACAGCTTCCAATGCTTTTGGATTTTGTTGCAACATTGGATACTCACAGTAGTGGATGAACCCACCAGAACAATATTGTGGGTAATCTTTTTCAAAATCAAGTTTTTCAAAAGGTGTTGGATTTTTGCGAACATCATAATGGAAACTATTTGTGTAATATTCTTTATCTGTAATATTATCGACGAGACCAAATTTTTCCGTATCTAAACGACAGAAACGATCGGTCAAACTTTCACTTGGTGTTGAATAGACACTAAAGTGATAACCATATTCATCGCCCCAATGATCTGCATTGGCTTTTAACTTTTTAAGAATAGCTAAAGTGAATTCTTTTGCTTCCGGATTTGTTTCCCATTCGCCACCGTAAAAAGCAGAGGCTACTTCATACAATCCAATGTAGCCAAGGGACACAGTTGCCCGACGATTTTTAAAGAGTTCATCCACAGCATCTGTACGTGAAAGACGTTTACCGAAAGCCCCGTACATATATAGAATTGGCGCATTTGCAGGGATAGCTTCTTTACAACGTTCTACGCGATAAACCAAGGCATCCTTCATGATTTCAAGACGATCAGCTAATAGTTGCCAAAACTTTTCTTGACTTCCTTTTGCTTCCATTGCAATTCGAGGTAAGTTTAGCGTGACTACACCTAGATTCATGCGCCCCACATTGATTTCTGTTCCATTTTCGTCTTTCCATCCTTGTAAGAATGAGCGACAACCCATTGGGACTTTGAAACTACCTGTTAGTTCAACGATTTTGTCATAATTTAAAATATCTGGGTACATCCGTTTGGTTGCACATTCCAAAGCTAATTCTTTAATATCATAGTTTGGATCCGTTGGCGCAAGATTCACGCCAGCTTTGAGTGTAAAAATGAGTTTTGGAAAAATGGCTGTTCGTTTTTCGCTTCCAAGTCCATTGATTCGAATTTGTAAAATAGCCTTTTGAATTTCACGTTCAAACCAATTTTCACCAAGTCCAAAGCCAAGAGAGGTGAAAGGTGTTTGTCCATTAGAGGTAAACAAGGTATTGATTTCATATTCTAAACTTTGCATTGCATCAAAGATATCTTTTTTTGTTTTTGCTTTGGCGTAAGCTTCTTGTCGTTCTGTTGTTTCGACCCATTCTTGTGCATCTTTTAAATGTTTTTGATAATTTAATTCAGCAAATGGCGCAAGTAGTTCATCTGTGCGATCAGCCGAACAACCACCATACTGACTAGAAGCTACATTGGCGATGATTTGTGAGATTTGGGCAGTTGCTGTTTGAATCGATTTTGGTGATTCAACTTCAGCATTCCCAATTTTAAAACCATTATTTAACATGCCTTTAAAGTCAATCAAACAACAATTGGTCATTGGTGTATATGGATGATAGTCTAAATCATGATAATGGATATCGCCTTTTTGATGGGCATTGGCAATATGAGGAGGTAACATTTTCAAACCAATTGACTTACCAACGATTCCAGCAGTCAGATCACGTTGCGTATTAAAAACATTACTGTCTTTATTCGCATTTTCATTGACAACTGTTTGATCCTTGTTGATCAATTTTTCAATGGAAAAGTTGATATCAGTTGCTTTGCTACGTTCAAAATCACGTCGTGTACGATAACGGATATATTCTTCAGCAAGTTCATATTCATTTTTTTCAAGTAGAATGTGCTCAACGATATTTTGAACTTCATAGATTTTGACATTTTCAACAAAACGGCTCTTGATTTCGGCGACAACTAAGTCAACGATTGACTGAATCCGTTCATAGGCAAGGGGAGACAAAGAGCCATGAATTTTCTTCTCAGCTTTGACTAATGCTTCATTGATTTTTTGTTCATCAAAGTCGACGTGACGACCATCACGTTTAATGATTTTGATTGTGGGTGATTGTACTTCGTTGGCTGGCATTTCTTTATAGTTTACCTTCATCTTCTCAACTCCTACTAAATTCTTCTTGTCTATCATAAAACAAATTAATAAAACGGGCAACTATATGTAGGGGGTTATTTGATGTATAAACAAGTGAATATACCATATATGGTGTATATTCCTTTGTGAAAAAAAGTGAAAACGTGCAAACACAGGATTTATAAAATGAATAAAAAAAGCAAAAAAAAAATAAAAAAACATTTTTTTTACTCAAAGTGACAAAAACTAAAGAGAAAAAAACAAAAGACTATGCTACGATGCAAGTATAATAAAAGTAGTGAGGAATATTTTAGGAGGGCAAACATATGGAACGAATGATTGAGGTGAAGCATCTCAGTAAAATTTATGGAAATAAATTAGCGCCCGTCAAAGTACTAGACAATCTTTCTTTTACTGTGGACGAAGGAGAATTCGTAGGAATTATGGGTCCAAGTGGTGCAGGGAAAACAACTTTGATGAATATCTTATCGACGATCAGTTTGCCAACTATGGGAAGTGTCACGATTGAAGGAAAAGAAATCACTAAAATGAAGAGTAGTCAGCTTAGTGATTTTAGACGAAAGCAATTAGGTTTTATTTTTCAGGAGTTTAACTTAGTTGATACATTGAATGCCAAAGATAATATTTTATTGCCTTTAGCAGTGGAACGGATGCCAAAAGAAGAAATGGAGCGGCGTGTCTTACATGTTGCACAATTGCTAGACATTGAAGAAATCATGAAACGCTATCCAGATGAATTATCGGTCGGGCAACGTCAACGAATTGCGGCGGCACGTGCCTTAGTTGTTCATCCAAAAGTTATTTTTGCAGATGAACCAACAGGCTCACTTGATTCAAAGTCAGCAACAGAATTATTAAATTATTTAACATTGATGAATCAAAAAGAAAAGGCAACTGTGTTAATGGTAACTCATGATCCTTATACCGCAAGTTATTGTAATCGCATTTTATTTATCAAAGATGGTGTGATTTTTTCTGAAGTTGTTCGTCGCGGCTCGCGAAGTGAATTTTTTGAAAAAGTGATCGATATGCAAGCGACAATCGGGGGAGGTGGCAAGATCAATGCTTTATAAGTTGGCTGCCAGAAGTTTATTTAGACAGTCGCGGGGGTACTTGATTTATTTTTTTAGTCTGACTTTTTCAGTCATGATTTACTATTCTTTTAATTCGATGACGTACGATCAATCGTTAGTTCGCCGTGCGAGTCAAGACGGATCGATTGATGGTGCACTCGGTTTTGGAACGTTTATGATTACGTTGGTGTTACTATTTTTTGTTTATAGTGCGAATCGTTTTTTTCTAAATCGTCGTGAAAAAGAAATTGGTATCTATCAATTGTTTGGGGTAAGTAAGTTTCAAATTTCTTCGATCTATCTGATTGAGACGATGGTGATTGGTCTATTCTCTTGTGTGACAGGTATTTTGTTAGGGATTGTTTTTTCAAAACTTTTTCAAATGATTTTAGTTCGAATGATGCGAATGCAAATCGATAGTCCATTTTTTGTTGCTTGGTCGTCCATCGTTGATACATTGGTTGTATTTTTTCTGATTATTTTGATTGTATCGGTGCACTCTACTTGGAAAATTTGGCGTTACCCAATGATCCAAAGTTTTGGAAATGCAGAGCGAGTAGTTAGTAAAAAAATGCGTTTACGAACCAGACACCGTTTGCTGGGCATCATCGGATTGTTTCTATTGACAAGCGGTTATTTTGGCGCAATTCATTTTCGCGAGTATTTAACGTGGTTAGTAGAAAATGGTGCTCAGTTTGGCTTGATTTTTAGTTATCCATTTTTAATTTTTTTATTATGTGTGATTGGAACGTATCTCTTTTTCTGTTTTTCATTACGTTTCTTACTGAATAGTTTGAGCAAATGGAGGGTTGGTTACCGTGGAATCAATTTGTTGATGATTGGCAATACACAGATTCATTTGATGAAGGGGTGGCGAACAAGTTCCTTGATTACATTGATCTTAGGTGTTTCTTTAGCAACTATTGGTGGTGTAACTTCTTTAGCTACCTTAGTTATTCATACAACGGATATTGAGAATGCAACAGATTATCAATTGGACGCTCAGACAGCGGAGTTTATTGCGCCGATTTTGGCCAAAGAAAAGCAAAAAATTACCCAAGAAATGGTTTTGAACTATAAAGTAGTTGGAAGTGTACATGATTTTCGTTTAGGGCAGGTAGAAGACGGGCAAGAGTTTCAATTGGTAAATTTAATTACAGAAAAAGAATATCAAAACTTCCGAAAAATGAATCCTCGATTACCAAAGATCCAGTTGAAGTCAGATAACCACACTATATTATTGGATGAGATCCAGTCTTTAGTGAGAAATATCTCGATTTACGGGAAAAGAATCTATCTACCGAATCAAACGGCTTTGAAAATCCAATCGATTCGTCCGGACATGCTAGGTGAAAGCATGATGCGCTATAGTGGCCCAACGCTAATTGTCAGTGAAAAAATTTATCAAGCAACGCAAGGCGCAGCGTATCAAGTTGTTCATTGGAATGTAACTGGTGGAAATAATGAAGCAATCAATGAGATTTTGGATCGGAAAGTTGAAATTAATTGGAATCATTCTGTTGAGTATCAATATGAGATCGAGCAGCAAAAATTGTCTGGAGAAATCGTTGCAAAAACGACAGAAGATGACGAGGGATTTGAGGATAGTTCAACGGAAGATTTTACTGATACAAGTAAAGAAACAGGGCAGTCCGCGCGCTTGAATTTTACAGCAAGGTATCCACAGATGCGTTCAGTTTATCGTCAAACGGGTAGTTACACGTTTGTTTCGCTATTTGTTGGGATGATTGTTGTTATTACGACTGGTAGTATCTTAATGGTCCGGCAGTTAGCAGAAGCGGAGGAAGAAAAAGGTAATTATCATTTACTTACGAAATTAGGTATTCCACAAAAAAGAGTAAGTTTGATGATCTATGGTCAAAATGCGATTACTTTTTTCCCATCAATGATTTTAGGTATTTTACATGCTGTTTTTGCAATCAATGTCTTCGCTCAATATATTAAGACGGCGGATTACTGGCTTGCCTATCTTGTCTGTGGATTGTTAGTAGTTGTCTATATGTTGCTCTATGTGATTACTTGTCGTTGGTACTATCGAATTATCAAAGAATAAAATATAAAACGAATCTCACAGCACTTTTATCGATGGACAGTCGGTAGGAGTGCTGTTTTTTGCTCGACGAACAGAAGAAGAGGAAAAAACTGTTCGTGTGGGAAATGACAAAAATAAATTTAGACAAAAATTAAATTTTTTTGAAGTAAATGAAAAAATTGCTGTCAATTGCTATTTATTTCTTTGTACAGAATCCTTATTTTTCAATCTTGTGACAAAAGTGTTAGCCTGAAATCGCTTATCGTAAGCTAGATAGATGTTCCCTTAGACGAAAAATCGTTAAAATTTCTGTAGAAGTTTGATATGGAGGTGTTTTGATGAAGAAGTGGTGGGCACAACCTCAAGTTAATTATTGGGGGAAATTTTTCATTCGCACCCTTTTTTATGGTTTGATATTCCTTGCATTGATTTATTTGTATCACTATAAAAATATCCAAGGAGGATCCTTTATCTACAATGAGTTTTAGGAGGGACATCATGAACGTTAGCACAATCATTGAAGCAATCGATCGCTGGGGCATAACTGAGCCTGAACGCGTGGCTTATCGCACAGCGCATGAAGAGTACACATATGGAAAATTGAAAGCAGCATCTGATGCATTTGCACATTATTTGGAAGTCAATATAGATGATAGAGAACCAATCGTCGTATTTGGTAATTTAGAATTTGAAATGCTGGTTGCTTTTTTAGGAGCTGTCAAAGCGGGACACGCGTATTTGCCAATTGAAGAGCAGACACCCCAAGAACGAATCGAAGCCATTTTAATGGTGGCGCAACCGACCTTGGTTGTAGGTTTAGGTGAGTGGCCAGAAGTGTTGAATCAACAGCCAGTTTTAACAAAAAAAGAGTTTGTTTCTATTGTTGAGGAAAAAGTTTCATTTCAGCCTAGTCATCCAGTAGAAATGACAGAAAACTTTTATATTATTTTTACTTCAGGAACAACGGGACAGCCAAAAGGCGTTCAAATCAGTCACGATAATTTAAAAAGTTTTGTGGAATGGACATTAACTGATTTTACTATCCATCCTGGCATGCGTTTTTTAGCACAAGCACCCTTTTCATTTGATTTATCAGTCTTCTCCATTTATCCTGCATTGGTTTCTGGCGGAATACTTGTTCCATTGGCAAAAGCAATTATTCAAGATTTCAAGCAATTATTCCAGACTTTGCCACAGTTAAAATTGGAAACATGGGTTTCGACACCCTCCTTCATGGATATTTGTTTGATGGAACCGCAATTTGATGAACAGCATGTTCCTGAGTTGAAGCAATTTATTTTTTGTGGAGAAGAGCTGACGAAAAAAACAGCGCAAGAGTTATTGAAACGATTCCCAAGCGCAGCAATTTACAACACCTATGGTCCAACTGAAGCTACAGTTGCGATTTCCAGTGTTCAAGTTACGCAAGCGGTGTTGGATATGTATGAACGGATTCCAATTGGAAAAGTGAAATCAGATACAAAAGTTACGATTTTTGCAGAAGATCAGCCTTGTACAGTTGGAGAAACAGGTGAAATCATTATTTCAGGGCCGAGCGTTTCAAAAGGTTATTTGAATAACCCAGAAAAAACGGAAGCAGCATTCTTTGAATATGAAAATCAGGCAAGCTACCGAACAGGCGATGCAGGAAGTTTGACTGCAGATGGCATGCTTTTATATGAAGGCCGTTTGGATTTTCAAGTCAAGTTACATGGTTATCGAATTGAACTTGGTGACATTGAACATTATTTAGGAATGAATCCAACTATTAAACAAGCAGTAGTGGTACCTAAATATCAAGGAGCCAAGGTTCAGCAGTTGGTAGCGTTCATCGTTTTAGAACAAGAAATCGAGCCATCGTTTCAGTTGACGAAAGCTATCAAGCAAGAGCTAGGAAAATCGGTGATGGAGTACATGATTCCACAAAAAATCAACTATCTTGAACAATTGCCACAAACACCAAACGATAAAATCGATCGTAAGAAATTACTTGCTGAGGTGAATCCAACATGACGATCCCTCACATGATTCCTTATGCGCAACCACTCTACTTTTTGCTATTGTTGGTGGCATTAGCACCGATCATTTTTTCTTTACTCGTGCGGAACAAGCGATTACCGATTTATCAAGCAATTGTCACTTTCTTTTTCTTATTCATTAGCTTTGGTGGGGCAGATTGGCGGCAAGGAGTGGCTTTGTTTGGCTATGTTATCTGGCAAGTCGTTTTAGTGTGGCTTTATTTCAACTATCGACAGAAAAAGAATGAAACAGGTTGGTTTTACTTGGCAGTATTTTTGGCAATTGCACCTTTGACGATTACTAAAATCATGCCATTACTGACAAACAAACCAATTTCATTCATCGGATTTTTAGGGATTTCATATCTAACTTTTAAATCCGTTCAGATGATTATGGAAATTCGCGATGGCATGATCAAAGAGTATCATCCGCTACGTTATATTCAATTTTTGCTTTTTTTTCCAACTATTTCATCAGGACCAATCGACCGCTATCGTCGATTTGAAAAAGACGAATTGCAAGCACCAAATGTTGAAAAGTATGTTGAACTGTTAGGAAAAGGTGTCCAAAACATTTTTGTTGGTTTTCTTTACAAATTTATTATTGGGTATTACTTAGGGCAAATCCTCGAACCAGAGTTGAAACATATGGTGATTCATAATGGCGGGATTTCGTGGGCGTTACTTGGTTACATGTATATCTATAGTTTGTACCTATTCTTTGATTTTGCTGGGTACAGTTTGTTTGCGATTGGTACGAGTTATCTTATGGGCTATGAAACACCAATCAACTTTAACAAACCGTTTTTATCTTGGAATATCAAAGAGTTTTGGAATCGTTGGCACATGACGTTATCTTTTTGGTTTAGAGATTATATTTATATGCGCCTGATGTTTTTCTTGATGAAGAATAAAGTTTTTAAAAGTAAAATCGTCGCCTCTAATGTTGGATACTTTGTGCTATTTCTAATCATGGGTGTCTGGCATGGGTTAACTTGGTTTTACATTGCTTATGGGATTTACCATGCAACTTTGATTTGCCTAACCGACGCGTGGATTCGTTTCAAGCGCAAGCACAAAGGTCAGTTACCTGCAAACAAGTTGACACACGCATTTGCAGTCTTCTTGACATTTCAGGCAATCTGTTTTGGTTTATTGATTTTTTCAGGAATTTTAAATACCTTACTTTTTGCTTGATCTTTGATTGAAAAAATGAAAATGACATTTATTAAAAGGAGAGAATAAACATGGGAGAACAAATTTTAACAATTTTAACAGATATTACAGGGACAGATGAGGTTCGAAACAATCGTGATATGAATTTATTTGATGAAGGATTACTTGACTCACTTGCAACTGTTCAGCTATTAGTAGAATTAGATGGCGAGTTAGGAATTCAAGTACCCGTTTCTGAATTTGTACGGGAAGAGTGGGCGACTCCAAATAAGATTATTGCACAAGTAGAAAACTTAAAGGATTAATGATGAAAAAGAAACTTTTTGCTATATTTGGACCAGTTGTTTTGGCAATCGCATTATTAGTTTTCTTATTTATCTCGCCCTTTCGTGTGAATGTACATGATCCAAAAGTTATTCATGAAGCAGCTAGTTCAATGTCTGGTAATTTATTGAAGGGAGATGCTATCAAAAACGAAGCGTTAGCCGAAGAAAAATATGTCCCCTTTTTTGGTTCAAGTGAATTGAGTCGAATCAGTCCTTTTCATCCTAGTGTTTTAGCAAAAAAATATCATCGTGACTATGAGCCCTTTTTATTAGGCGCACCAGGTACCCAATCATTTAGTCAATTTATGTTGATGCAATCTGCCGGAAGTCGTTTGAAAGGGAAGAAAGCAGTTTTTATTATCTCTCCTCAATGGTTTGTTAAGAATGGTGTAAGTAAAGATTACTTCAATATGTATTATTCAGAGTTACAAACCTATGATTGGCTTTTTGGATTGAAAAAGGTGACACCAGCTGATCGCTATGTCGCTCGTCGATTGTTAAGCTTTCCTAAAGTAACAGAAAATCAAACGCTGACAGAATTGCTCCAAGAAATCAAAGCAGGTCGGCTACCTACTGAGAAAAATCGTAAGAAACTTTATCCTGCTTGGCAACTATTGAAAAGAGAAGACGAATTATTTAGTCCAATTGGTCTAGTTGGAAAACAAAAACGAATTGATCAGGCAACTGGACAATTACCAGAAGTGTATCAAGATGCACAATTGAAAAAATTAGCCACTAAAATTGGAAAAAAATCAACGAACAATAATCCATATGGACTAAAAAATGAATTTTATACGCGTCGAGTGCGTCCAGAAATTGAAAAATTAAAGCAGTCACAGACAAATTGGGATTATTGTTATTCACCAGAATTTTCTGATTTTCAGTTAGTCTTGGAACAACTTGCTAAACAAAAAATGCAAGTGCTGTTTATCATTCCACCGGTGAATGAAAAATGGAGTGCTTACACTGGATTGTCTCAAGAGATGTTACAACAATTTGCGAAAAAAGTGAAATTCCAATTAACCAGTCAAGGATTTAGACAAATTGTTGATCTAACCAAACAAGCAAATACACCCTACTTTATGGAAGACACGATTCATTTAGGTTGGCAAGGTTGGCTAGCTGCCGACCAAAAAATTGCACCGTTTTTAGCAGAAAAGCAAGCGCCAACCCATTACAAGTTGGATAATGCTTTTTATAGTAAAGAGTGGCAACAAAAAGAACCAGATAAGTTAAACTAATGGAGTTTCATTATTAAGTATTGTAAAAAGGTTGTGGCACCAAGCGTTCAGCTCCAAGCAACAAGAAATGCTTTTTCTAAAAATTGCTACTCGTGTTTAGAAAAAAATACTTGTTGTTGAAGAGGTTGTTTGTATAACACCATGAGTAAGGTGGCGAACGAAGTGCCTAGCTTCAATAAACAAGAATGGATTTTCGAAGTTTGCTTCTCAATTTTTTTGTGAAATTCAGATTTATTTTGAAGGAGTTACTTCTTGAACAAAAAAGGAGGTTTGACAAGACTATTGTCATGCCCCTTTTTCTTTTTTGTACGATTTTCTTGAAAACCTTTTTCTCCATTCTTATAGAGAAATGGTATAATTTAGTTTACTAAATAAGAAAAGAGGGAACGAATTTGGATAAAAAGGAAGAAGAATTACTAATTAAATTGACATCTGCTAAAGGTGTCCCTGGAAATGAAGAAGAAGTGCGTGAAGTCTTCAAAGAATACGCGCAATCATTTGCAGATGATATTTTCTTTGACGGCTTAGGAAGTGTCATTGCAAAACATGGTGCTGGTGGGGGGCCAAAAGTATTTATTTCTGGTCATATGGATGAAGTAGGGTTCATGGTTACAAAAATTACAGAAAAAGGGTTCCTAGAGTTTCAAACACTTGGTGGCTGGTGGGGACAAGTCATGCTTGCACAACAAGTTGAAATCAAAACGCAAGCAGGGGATGTGATCCACGGTGTGATTGGTTCAAAACCGCCCCACGTTTTAACCCCCGCAGTTAGAAATAAACCATATGACATCAAAGATATGTTTATTGATATTGGTGCAACCAGTGACAAGGAAGCCAAAGAGTGGGGCATTCGACCTGGAGATATGATTACACCTTATATTGAATATAAACGATTGAATGGTGGCAAATTTTTATTAGCTAAAGCTTGGGATAACCGAATCGGCACAGCTGTTTCTTTACGTGTTTTAGAGAACTTAGCTAAAGAAGGGCATCCGAATGTTTTATTTGCGGGGAGTGATGTTCAAGAAGAAGTTGGCTTACGTGGTGCACGAACAAGTACTCATTTGGTGAATCCAGATATTGCTTTTGCATTAGACACGGGAACAGCTGGTGATACACCAGGAATGACACCGAAAGAAGCAGATTCTATTTTAGGAAAAGGACCACAAATCTTGATTTTTGATGCGTCAATGATTCCACATAAAAAATTATTGAACTTTGTGATCGATGTGGCAGAAGAACTGGAAATCCCTTTCCAATACACAGTCATTACTGGTGGTGGAACAGATGCAGGTCAAATGCATTTAACAAGAGATGGTGTTCCTTCCGTTGCAATCACTGTTCCGGTTCGCTATTTACATTCCCATACGTCAGTTATTCATGAAGATGACTATTTAAATACAGTCAAATTGGTGACTGAATTAGTCAAACGTCTCGATCATGAAACTGTTGAAAAGATTCGGAGCTATTAATCGATGGATAAAACAGTAAGTATCTCAGACTATCGTGCGCAGGCGCGTACAGCGTTAAAAGAACAGTGGGGCATTAATGCTGGGTTAATCTTCTTGGCTGGCTTGATCTCAGGTATCATTGATATGATTTTTGGGAATATTACTTCTTTTGCTCCTGAGAGTTCGCAAGAAAATATTCTCGGCTTTTTGCTAGATAACTTTTTACTATTTGCATTTACTTATTCGCTTTTGTATATTGCTTTGTTTGTGATGCGTGGTGGGAAGGCAAAAATCAATCTATTATTAGTTGTTTTTCAAAAGGAATACTTTGTACCATTGTTGCTGATCCATTTATTGAATACTGTAGTCAATTGGTTGATTAATTCATTGATTTTTTTACCGACAATCTTAATGTCTGGTGTTCGTTCATATGCCAATCTGATTTTAAATTCATCTGGAACAGTAGCAGTTAGTGTGACGGAGAACGGTTTTTTTGATTTTGGTGTCATTCTTGGCATGTTACTGTTACTTTTTGTCTCAGTTATCGTAATGAACATCGTGGGTGGCTTATTTCAGTTTGCTGTCTGGGCAAAATTTGATTATCCAGAATTAACGGTGATGCAAGCTCTTCGATATGCTTGGTATTTGATGAAGGATCGTTGGATCACTTATATTTTATTGCAGTTGTCATTCGTTGGTTGGTATATTTTAGGGGCGTTGGCGTTGGTCTTTGGATTATTATGGGTCATTGCTTATGTTAACGTAACTGCCGCTGGATTTTATGATCATGCAAGAAATGAAAAAGGCACGCCTGCAGAATATTTTGCACAGGTGTAAGCAGTTTATTCATCGAAAAGATTACTTTTGTGGTAGGATAAGTTTTTGAGGAGGAATGTACGATGAAACTAACGGTTTTGGGCTGTTTAGGTGCCTATCCTTATCAAAATCAAGGAACAACCGGTTATTTATTACAATCTGACAAGTTCCATTTACTAATTGATGCAGGAAGTGCAACGTTAGTCAAACTGGAAGAACATCTTGAACCGCTGGAGTTGGATGCGGTGATCTTGAGTCATTATCATCATGATCATATTGCAGATTTAGGTGTGTTGCAGTACTATTGGCAACTTCATCCTGAAAAAGACCCAGAGGCAGTATTACCGATTTATGGTCATACAGAAGATGCTTTTCATTTTGCCGAATTAAGTATGCCAAATGTCTCAAAAGGAATGGCTTATTATGAACCAGAAGAATTAAAAGTGGGACCGTTTCTCATTACTTTTATGAAGACGATCCATCCAGTTCCATGCTATGCGATGCGAATCGTAGAGGAAGCTACTGGAAAAGTATTCGTGTTCACTGGGGACTCTGGTTATTTGGAAAGTTTTATTCCGTTTGCACGAGAAGCTGATTTATTTTTAGCAGACACTTATTTATTTGAAGGAAATGAACGGCATCATGCGCATTTTACGTCAAAAGAGTCTGGCGAATTGGCACAAGCAGCACAAGTGAAAAAACTTGTTTTGACACATTTACCTCAATTTGGCGATTTGGAACAACTAAGAAATGAAGCACAAAAAGCTGCTGGTCCAGATGTGATCGTTGAATTGGCAGCTGTTGATAAAGTATTTGAAATCTAGGAGGACGACCATGATTTTTGTACCGAATGAAAACCACGACCCAAGAGTAAATTTAGCAATTGAACAATTTTTATTACAAGAAATGCCATTGGATGAACCGATTCTACTTTTTTATATCAATGAACCTTCGATCATTATCGGACGCAATCAAAATACGATTGAAGAAATCAATCGGGACTATGTTGAAGAACAGGGAATCCATGTGGTTCGCCGATTAAGTGGTGGAGGAGCTGTCTATCACGATCTTGGTAATTTGAATTTTAGTTTTATCATGCCTGATGATGGAAATTCTTTCCGCGATTTTGCAAAAGTTACACAACCGATCATTCAAGCACTTCATGAATTAGGTGTTACAGGCGCCGAGTTAAAAGGACGAAATGACTTAGTGATTGATGGAATGAAGTTTTCTGGGAACGCAATGTATGCAACAAGTGGTAGAATGTTCGCCCATGGGACGATTATGTTTGACTCTGATATCAATGAAGTTGTTAATGCTTTGAAAGTGAAAAAAGACAAAATTGAATCAAAAGGAATCAAATCTATTCGTTCACGCGTAACAAATATCAAACCATTCTTGCCAAAAGAGAAACAAGGAATGACTACAGAAGAGTTTCGTCAAGAAATCTTGTTGAAAATTTTTGGTGTGGAGTCTGAAGCCGACATTAAAGAATATCAATTAACCGAAGCAGATTGGGAAAAAATCAATCAAATTTCTGAAGACTATTACAGAAATTGGAATTGGAACTATGGTAAATCACCTGATTTCAATTTTTCACGTCAAAAACGTTTTCCAATTGGTTCAATTGAAGTTCATCTGGATGTTGCTGATGGATTGATTGATGATGCAAAAATCTATGGTGATTTTTTTGGTTTAGGGAATATCGCTGATGTTGAACATGCGTTGATTGGTCAAAAATATGAGAAATCTTCATTAGAAAAAACAGTCGATGCAATCGACGTCAAAAAATACTTTGGGGCAATCGAGTCAGAAGACTTGCTTTCATTACTTTATTAAAAGAGTGATCAAATCGATAAGAAAAAAGCTTCCGGAACCTGTTTCCGGAAGCTTTTTTTAGCATTTTTTAAATGCGAGAAAGTTGAATCGTCACTCGATCAAAAATTTCATCTTTTTCTTGAGTCAATTTACCAGAATACTTATCAGTAACAAGTTTTATCATCATTAAATCAAAGCGTTCTTGACTTTCTAATTCAGTTGTTATTCCACGATCAAAAATATTTGTATCATAATGTGCGTTGTGTTCACAATGAATAATTAAATCATCATCATTGACACGCATCGAAAGAAAAATCTTTCGTTGTAATGGATTTTCGATTGCATGCGATTCTCTGAAAGAATGCTCCAAGATATGAATCAATAACTGGGTCAAATCGTCATCGTGAACAAATAGATCACTTGGAAGTTCGGCATTAAAGTGGATCTCAATACTTTGTTTGTTTGCGATTTCTTGGTAACGTGCCAAAATCAAATTTGTCAATGAATGTCCCGATAGGGAAGTCATGATTTCAAACTTTTGTGCTTCATCAAGTAGTTCATTCAGATAATTTTCTGCTTGTTCTGGTTGACTGGTTTGTAGCATCGCTTGAATCGTTGTCATTCGATCTAAAAAGTCTAAACGAAGGGTACTGATTTCTTTCATATGTGTGCGTAAAGATTCATAGTGTGCTTCAAGAAGATCTGTTTTGGTTTTCAAAAAATTCGCTTCTCGAATATTTTGATCTACGGCACGAATATGTTCTGAAATATTGTCAATCACAATGACTAACAAAATAATCATGTAAAGGATTGTCGACCAGTTAAGTGTGCTGACATAATTCCCCAAAGTACTTTGAATAAATAAGTAGCAGTGACTAATTGCAATCAGAATGATCCAAGGCGTACAGGAAACGAAAAAGCGATTTCCATGATATGCTTCACCAATACAGGCAAGTGAAGTTACCAATGTGCTGAAAACTCGAATGATACTGATCCATTGCATCATCTCAGGAAGCTCTTCTGGTGTGAAGAGCGCATATAAAATTGGCAAGAAAGAGAAGAAAATCTGAAGAAGGCACCAAATGCCAAACAGTCGTTGATAACGTTCCATGCGCAACGCATAATAAGAAATCAGGAGTAATGCACTTATAACGGTAAAAAGATGCGAAAGAGTAGAGTGAACGATTGGATCAAATAACAACCCACTCAAAATATCTTCAGACATTGCGCTAAAGCCAACAACTAATGCAAAGCAACTTAAAAAGATCAAAGAAAGATCAAGCCGCTGCTGCTTGTACATGATATAAATCGCCATAATCAATGTTCCAACTGCTAATAAAATTGCAATAATCATAGTCAAAAATTGTGGGACTGATTTAGAAAAGATGAAAGTGACCATTGAAGAGGCTGTGCCAATATAAACCTTTGGTGGGATTCCCGCAAAATTTACGTAAGGAGAGGTAACTTCAATGGATAATTTCTTTCCAGCATAATTATCGGGTAAATCAATGACCGCTAATGATAAACCAGGGTTTTTGCTAGTCGCGTCGCCCGCTCGTTCATAAAGAACTTGTTGATCTAATTGAACTTTGATCCATTGATGATTTCCTTTTAACAAAATATTCGCTTGGTCGAGTTTTCTTGTTAAGGTAGTCTCCATCACGAACGTTTCATTTTTAGAAACTTGTGGGACTTTCTCCAAATAATCACTATTGTAGCGGGTTTCAGGGTCATCTTTTGAATAAAAATCCCAAGCTTGTTGGATTTCTTTTGTTTTATCACTATCTGCTGGCGAAAGGATAAAATAGAAGAAATAGCTAATGCTAAACAAAAATAACAAGGATAATATTATTATGGAAAACCATTTCATTTTTGTTGAAAAAAAATCTTTTTTATTATATGTGTTATTTAAAGGAATCATATGTAGCGGTCCTTTCTGATTGAAGTACATTTAGGTTAAACTTTTTTTTATTTGTAGTCAATGCTTTTATAACACATAAATCGATATTTAATTAAGAAAATAAGGAAAATTATAAGCTTTAAATATCATTTTTCTAATAAAAAAGAAAAATAGATTAAATTTTATGTTATTATATTGTTGCTTAAGTAAATTAGAAAAATGAGGTGGAAAACGGTGCCTTTTAACAAAAAAATAACTCTTGTTGGCTCGACCATATTGATTCTATTTTTAGCCATTATCTTGTGCGTTGTTTTATTGCCACATTTATTTGGTTTGACGCCACAAATCATCAATGATAAAGATATGGCTCCGTTGTATTCAAATGGAAGCGTCGTCTATGTGCGACCACAAAATGCGGAAGATATTTTAGTTGGTGATGTGATCACTTATTATGAAAATTCTGGTGAGCGAGTGAAAACTCGGCGTGTGATTGCGGTAGGTGATAACCAAGAATATTTTTATACAAAAGCAGATACACAAACACAAGTCGAATCAGGCAGGATAAAACCACGGAGTGTGATCGGAAAACCAGTTTTTCAAATTCCTTATATAGGTGCTTTATTGTCTAAAGACAGTTTCTCAAAAATGAATTTTTTATTTTGGGGCGTGGCAATTTGTTTAACTGCAGCTACGACATGGAACACGATAGATGAATTTCGAAAAAAGAAAAATTGTAGAATCATTTGATAAAGAACTTCGTTCGACAGAATTTCTGTCGAACTTTTTTTGCCTAGAAAACTTTTAGTAACTTGTACAATAAATTTGTTCTAAGTATAATGTTGGAAAGAGGAGGAGAAGTATGCGCAATGAAATGATGCATCGTCCAGTTATCAAGGAAGAATTACTGGATTTTATGCGAACACAACAAAAAAAATTACCTGGTGAGTTAGGACAGCTTGAAGAAGAGGCGCATGAGGCAGGCGTTCCTGTTATTCCTCATGAAACGGTACTCTTTTTGAAATTTTTCCTTGGTCAAATGAAACCAGAAAATATATTAGAAATTGGTGCTGCCATTGGCTTCTCATCTAGTTTGATGGCAACTTCTATTAGTGAAGTAGGCCATGTCACAACGATTGATCGCTTTGATGTGATGATTGAAAAAGCAAAAAAAAATTATGAACGTCTTGGTTTGACGGAAAAAGTAACGTTGCTTGAGGGACAAGCAGCCGAAATTCTACCAACATTGACGGGTCCATACGATTTCATTTTTATGGATAGTGCAAAGTCAAAATATATTGAATTTCTTCCGGAATGCTTGCGTCTATTAAGAAAAGGTGGCGTTCTGATGGTAGATGATATTTTTCAAGGTGGCACAATTTTACTACCTGATGAAGAAATTCCAAGAGGAAAACGAGCAATTCATCGTAAGTTAAATGAGTTTCTAAAAGTCGTCATGAATCATCCGGAACTAACATCGAGCATCTTGCCATTGGGTGATGGGGTAATTCTGATTACTAAAGAATCCGATGATGTCTTCTTAACCAAAGGTGAATAAGCGATAAAAGTTAAGAAACTGTTGGTGTTAAAATAAAAGAATTACTTGGCTGGGCAGTTGAATTCCCAGCCTTTTTATGAAAATAGTTTAGCTAATTCTCGAATGTGATTCTTCATAAAAAGATCGGTAGAAAAAAAGTTTAATTTGGGTTTTATGATTTCGTTAATTTTAAAAAAAAATTTTTGTAATTAAATAACTGAATTCTTATTGACAGAATCTTTTTGTTTCTCTATAATTACCTTGTTGCGCTAATTCATGTAATGAACATGTGAGGTCATAGTAGCTCAGCTGGATAGAGCATCCGCCTTCTAAGCGGACGGTCGGGGGTTCGAATCCCTCCTGTGACGTAGAAAAACCGTTAGAAACGTTTGTTTCTAACGGTTTTTCTTTATTGTTGTGCCAAACTTGTGGCAAAAAAATTTTTACTCAGTTAAAGTTAGAAAAAGTTGGGTTAGCTAGCTTTTTTTATATGTTTATTTGATACTTCAAAATAGATAAGAATTTAGCGGAAAATAATTCGTATTATTAACAAATAGCTAGATGTCTTTGAGAAAATAGATACAAAAATAATCCATTCAGAATACCAAAAAATATTATTAAAATAAGGAGAAAAAATATGTTGAAGTATAAAAAAGCTGTGCCAGATGATTACACTAAAGTGTTAGAAGTTTGGGAAAAATCAGTAAAAAAAACACATGATTTTTTATCACAAAAAGATCTTGAATTTTATAAAGCAGCTATTCCAAATTACTTGGATGCTGTGGAATTACTATTGTGGTACGAGGATGAACAGTTGATAGGATTCAGCGGTACACAGGATGAAGAGTTAGCGATGCTATTTCTCGATCCAGAATTTATTGGAAAGAAATTTGGCAGTAAAGTGTTGAGTTGGTTACTAGAAAATAAAAATATTCAAAAAATAGACGTAAATGCACAAAATAAAAACGCCAAAGCATTTTATTTGAAACATGGATTTACAATTGCTTCAGAAGATGAAACAGATGGTTTTGGAAAAAATTATCCCATCCTTCATTTGGTTAAACAGAGGGAGAATGAGTAAGAAGGAGTACTCAAATAAACAAGAAACAATGTTTAAGATTGAACTTGTCCAAGCTTTTGTTGAACGATTTGGTTTGAAGAGCAACATTGTTTTACGGATAGCTGAGGAATTAGCGACTATTTTAGCTGATTTTCCATTTACAGCAGTTGAAATCCAGACAGTGAGTAAGCAGTTGCCAGCGGTCGAGCACGTGTATTTTCATGGCAATAACGAAGTCGATGTATCTGTTGTAGAAAAACTGGCTGAGGAGTTTCTAGCGGAAGATAAAGTTTTTGTTGGAAAAAGAGAAATTTATTTTTTGAGCGCGCAGAGTAGTCGGAATTCTAAATTAGAAACAAAATTGATAAAACTCGATGAGTCCTTCACTGTCCGTAATTGAAAAACCTTAAATAAAATCAACGAATTATTGACTAGCTGACTTTTTCACAGCAAAAGGCAAACAATTGAGTAAAAAATTGAAATCAACAAGAGGACAATCAACAAAGAAGTTTGTTGGTCGTTCTCTTGCTCTATTTTTTCTAATTAGTTTTCTTACAATTTTTTAGTCATAGGAATAGAAAAGCTGATGAATAATAAAGGACTTTGTGAATGTTCTTACTTTTAGACTAAACTTATGCTATTCTAATGATTGTATTTTAAGAAATTTTCATGAAAAGGAGTTTGTAGGTTGTTCAAAAATTATCGTTTGTTGTTAAAAAAAGAATTTTCAGGGTACGATTTAGCAAAGTTTCAAAAAGATTTGTTGGCAGGTGTAACAGTTGCAGCAGTTGCTCTGCCTCTTGCGTTAGCGTTTGGAGTTTCGAGTGGTGCTGATGCCGCGGCAGGGCTGATTACTGCAATTTTAGCAGGTGTTATCATTGGTGGATTGTCAGGTGGTTTTTATCAAATTTCTGGACCAACTGGTGCAATGGCAGCAATACTAATGTCTATTGTAGCGACGCAAGGAATTCATGGGGTGTTACTAGCGACTTTCTTAGCTGGAATTTTCTTGTTGATTGCTGGAATTTTTCGATTAGGAACATTGACCTCTTTTATTCCAGCACCGGTAATTACCGGTTTTACGTCAGGAATTGCGATCATTATTGCATTGGGACAAGTGGATAATTTATTTGGTGTACATTCACAAGGAGCAAATGTGATTGAAAAATTAAGCAGTTATCAGTCGTTAGGCTTTACGGTTAATTGGAGTGCCTTGTTCATGGGGAGTTTAGTGATTCTAGGGATGACTTTTTATCCGAAAAGTTGGGCACAAAAAATGCCAAGCTCGCTTTTAGCAATTATTCTGGCAACTGGCGCTATGTTGATTTTTCATTTGCCAGTGGCAACAGTGGGTAAGATTCCGCAAACAATAATTAGTAGTAATCGTTTAGTTTTAAGCGATTTCCAGATGGCAGATATCCAACAAGTAGCGGTTCCAGCAGTAAGTATTGCGCTTTTAGGAATGGTAGAGAGCTTATTATGCGGAGCATCTGCTGGTAGGATGGCTAACAAGCCATTAGATAGTAATCAAGAATTAGTAGCGCAAGGAATCGGTAATTTATTATTACCTTTCTTTGGTGGAATTCCTGCGACAGCAGCAATCGCACGAACAAGTGTGGCAATTAAATCAGGTGCTCAAACGCGATTAGCTGGAATCATTCATGCGGGTGTTTTATTTTTATCTATGCTTGTTTTTGCACCAGTGATGTCACAAATTCCAATGCCTGCATTGGCAGGTGTTTTGATTGTTACTGCTTGGCGGATGAATGAATGGGAGACAATCCGTGAGTTGTTTTCAAAAAAATATTGGACGTCTATTCTTCTATTTATCCTAACAATGATTTGTACGGTTATTTTTGATTTAAGTATTGCGATTGTCATTGGAATTATCGGTGGGTGCATTTTCTTTGTTATGAAAAGTGCAGCGATTACGATTTCACTAGAAACCATCGATTGGAAACGAATGGATTTACCTGAAACTGAAAAATTAAAAGATTGGACAGTTGTTTACATCAGTGGCCCATTGTTTTTCATGTCGTCAGAAAAATTAAAATCAAAATTAGCTGAGTTGAGTGACCAAGATGGTATTATCTTTTCGATGCGTGGGGTTCCGAGTATTGACTTGACTGCGCTGTCTGTTTTTGATGAATTTCAAGCGAATGCTGACAAGAGAGGGCAACTAGTCATTTATACTTCGCTGCAACCAGAAGTAGAAAATTATATGAAGCATTTATGGCAAGGAGACGGCACGGAACAACATCAAACTGTAGCACACGCCTTATCTGCATTGCATGCACGCTATGAAACGAATCAATAAAAAAGAAAAAACTTCAACTTAAAATAAAAAAGGAAACCTGAAATTACTCAGGGTTTCCTTTTTTTGTCTCGTCGATGAGTGTCTTTAATGTTTCCCAATCATGCTCAATAAGTGGAGTTAAAGAACGATTGTAAAAAATAGCAGCAGGATGGAATAAAGGAAGAAGACGATAAGTGTTTTTTGACCATTCGTATTGTGTTTTTTGCTTGTTCAACTCTAAAATAGGTCCCACGTATAATTGCCCATGATTTCTTGAAACAGTATAGTCTTTTCCGAGCAAACGTTGAAGACCAATATTTCCTAAAGTAGCAATCAATTCAGGTTTGATTGTTGCAATTTCATAATCCAGAATTGGTGCGTGAGCAAAAACTTCAGCTTTAGTAGGCGTTCGATTTGGATAAACGATTTCTTCTTGCTTGGTACGTTTATTTACTCGTTCAACAGTACTATAAGGACGGCTACGAACAGCACTAGTAATATAAACATCTGCTCTAGTTAAACTTAATTTTTCAAGACAAGTCATCAACTCTTTTCCAGCTTGTCCACTAAAAGGAATGTGATTCTCAACTTCGTTTTTTCCAGGCGCTTCACCAACAAACATTATTTTTGGTTCAAGAGGACCCTGTCCTGCGACGAACCCTTCAACGGGTCGATTATTCATTCGTTGTTTTGCTTCTTTGATCAATTCAGTAGGATAGTTCATAGATTCATCTACTTTCGTTTTTCATTTTCCTCTTTTTAGTATAAAGTGAGTGCCTGAAAATTGCGACTAAAATAGGTGCGTGTGAACAGAAATTATAGTTGACGAATTGTATTTATTTTGTTAAGCTAGTAACGTTGTAATTGTGGACTCCACAGCTACAACCGCACAGAGTAAGTAGTAAGCACAGCTTAGCTGTCACTTAGGATGGCGAGTCTAAGTATAAAATAAGGAGGTGCTTTATAGCATGTACGCAATTATTAAAACTGGTGGTAAACAAGTAAAAGTTGAAGTTGGTCAAGCAATCTACGTTGAAAAACTTGACGTTGAAGCAGGTGAAAAAGTTGTCTTTGACGAAGTTATCTTAGTAGGTGGCGAATCTACAAAAGTAGGCGCTCCAACAATCAACGGTGCAACTGTTGAAGGAACTGTTGAAAAACACGGCAAACAAAAGAAAGTCGTTACTTTCAAATACAAACCTAAAAAACATTCACACCGCAAACAAGGTCACCGTCAACCATACACAAAAGTGGTTATCGACGCAATCAACGCTTAATTAGTGTTTGAGAAAGAAGGCCTGAATGATGATCAAAGGAACATTTAAGCGAAATGACGCTGGTCAAATCGTTTCATTTACTTTGACAGGGCATGCTGATGCAGGTCCTTATGGAAGTGACATTGTATGTGCAGGTGTTTCTGCATTAGCAATCAGCACAGTCAACGGGATTGCTTCATTAGCTGGTTTTGATCCGATTGTTGACGTGAATGAAGAAGATGGCGGGTATCTTTATACCGAAGTTAGCTCAATCATGACACAGGAACAAACGAATATTGCCGAAATTCTATTGGAAAATCTTTTGCTAGGTTTACAATCCATAGAAGCTGATAATTCAGAATATATCCAAATTAAAACAATTACTGATAAATAGGAGGTGCAGACTATGTTATTATCTATGAATCTTCAATTATTTGCCCATAAAAAAGGTGGCGGTTCTACATCTAACGGCCGTGACTCAGAATCAAAACGTTTAGGTGCTAAACGTGCTGATGGACAAACTGTTACAGGTGGATCAATTCTTTACCGTCAACGCGGTACAAAAATCTATCCAGGTGTAAACGTGGGTATTGGTGGAGACGACACTTTATTTGCTAAAGTTGATGGCGTAGTACGTTTCGAACGTAAAGGCCGCGACAAAAAACAAGTATCTGTTTATCCAGTTGCTCAAGAAGCTTAATAAATGGCTAGCTCCATCCCTTGCTTAACAAGGGATGGAGCTTTTTTTTGTTTAGATAAATCTATAGAATTTTTGATTACCACTCTAAATTTGACAGATGTTCAACAGACAATTTTAGTATTGAATGAAATCGTTTTTATGATAAACTGTTTACTAAACAGATGTATGGAGGAGTGTGGAATATATGACGTCGATTCGGGATATTGCAAAATTGGCTGGTGTTTCTGCAGCGAGTGTCTCAAGGATTTTAAATAAAGATGCGACGTTTAGCATCAATGAAAATACCCGTGTTCGAGTGTTGGAAATCGCGAATCAATTAGATTACTCACCTAAGAAAAATCAAAAAGGCGGGCGCAACAAAGGGGATCAATTAACAATTGCTTTAATTGTTCGACATAAAGAAGCTGACGAACAGGAAGATCCTTATTTTGGACAAATACGAAAAGGAATTGAAAAAGAAGCAGCAAGATGGCGCTTCCGTACAGTCAAAGCTTTTTATATGAGGGATAAAAATAAAGATTGGGATCAATTGAAAAAATATGGTGCAGTCATTGTCATTGGAGAAATGACTGAAGAAGCCACAAAACGGTTAGCTTTGTTTAATAAGAACATCATTTTAGTCGACAATTATTCCAATACTCAACCTTTTGATTGCATCCAAACAGATTTTGCACAAAAAACGGCTAGTTTGCTTGACACTATGTATGAGAAAAAACATCGAAATATTTCATTTGTGGGTGGACTTAGTACGAAAGTGGACAGTGAAGGACAGGTGCAGACAAGCAAAGATGAAGTACGTGCTACTGCCTATAAAACATGGATGCGGTTAAATAATCTTGAAAAATATAGTCAAATATATCAAGGAAGTTGGGGGCCAGAAGAAGGATTAGCTTTAGGCAAAAAATTGTTAGCAAGCGATCCACGTCCGACAGCAGTAATAGTTGCAAGTGATCCAATGGCTTTAGGGCTTTACAAAGCAATTAATGAAGCAAATTTGAAAATACCGGAGGATATTGCGGTCGCTAGCTTTGATGATATTGAAATGGCAAAATTCATGACACCTAGCTTGTCGAGTGTCAAAGCAAATCCAGAGGAAATGGGACGTATGGCGGTCAGATTAGCAAAAGAAAGGATGCTTGAAGAACGAACCATGCCGATTCGTGTTATCTGTAGTAGTGAATTGATTTTAAGAGACTCCTTGTAAAACTTGTAAAAAAAGATTCGAAAATCTGAATCTTTTTTTATTTTGCACTTGTGTAAACGTTAACTAAACAGATATACTGTTTTTGGTAAACGTTTACAAAAAAGAAAAAAGAAAAGGGGTTCTAAAATGAAATTTGTTGACAAGTTAGCAGAAAAAATGGTGCCAGCAGCAACATTGATTGCCAATAACAAATATCTACTTAGTTTGCGCGATGGTTTTATGATGGCATTTCCAGCTACAATGTTTGCTTCAATTATGATTATTATTCAAAATATCCCAACAACATTTGCTTTTGCTCAGTATTTACCGGATAGTTTTAATGCATTTTTGAATGATTTTTTTGGCCCAGTTGGAAATGCAACTATGAGTATTTCTGCTGTATTTATTGTTTACGGGATTGGCTATCAATTGGCTGGTCATTATAAACAACCGCAAGTATTTGCAGGAGCCATTTCACTTTCTTGTTTTATTATGTTATTGCCTTTTGGTACAGATGATGTGGCAGGTTCGTTTATTCCAGTATCTAAACTGGGCGCTGAAGGGATGTTTGTCGGAATTTTGACCGCGATTATTGCTACAGAAATTTATTCAAGAATTAGTCGTTCCGGTTTTACCATTAAAATGCCAGATTCGGTTCCTCCGATGATTGCAGAATCGTTTGTTGCCATTATTCCCGGTGCTGTCCCTTTGTTCTTATTTAATTTAATTCGTTACCTCTTTACGTTTACCGAATGGGGAAATGCTGTCGACTTTATCTACCAAATCTTACAACAACCTTTGATGGGATTAGGCGGAACGCTACCGGCTGTATTAGTTGCAGTATTTTTCACACAGTTTTTCTGGTGGTTTGGTATTCATGGAACATTGGTGGTCAATGCTATCATTGATCCAATTATGAGTGCTTTGGCCATTGAAAATTATGAAGCATATAAAGCAGGAGCAACTGAATTACCACATATTATCAACACTACATTTATGGGTGTATTCGTAAATCAAGGAATGCAGCTAGGTGTTTCCATTGCTATGGCATTTTTTATTGCAAAATCAATTCGGATGAAGAAAACAATGAAAACAATTATCGCACCCGCTATTTTTAACGTTTCCGAGCCGATGACATTTGGATTGCCTGTGGTTATGAACCCATTGGCTTTCATTCCATGGGTACTTGCACCAATGGTTTCCACGATTATTTCATATTTTGCGATTTATTCTGGACTTGTACCAAGACCAACAGGTGCGACTGTCGTCTGGACAACTCCCATCATCTTATCTGGTTGGTTAGGGACAGGGTCGATTAGAGGCGCAATCTTGCAATTTGTAACAGTTATTGTGATGACCGCTATTTGGATTCCATTTTTGATGGCAATGGATAATGAATATCTACGTGAAGAAAAAGAAATAAAAGACGTAGAAATGGATGAAGCTATTCATGTAGATAAAACAATAACAACTGATTAAGTAGGTGAAATGATGCGATTAGATACGTTAACTTACCAGTGGAAATTGCAATCTCAGGTTACTGATTTTTTTTCAGCTTTACTGAATGAACAGCTCCGCTATTTTCAGTCCAAAAATGATTCGATTGAAACAATCGAATCAGGTACACGAGTGCATTCATACTTACAAACAAAGGTGAATAAGCAAGTGGTAAAAAGCACTATTGAAATTGGGACGATTATTCCCAATAAAAAATTGGAATTGATTACCCAACATGCTCATGGAAAAATTCTTCAAACTTATCAGATTCATACAACCGAAAATGGAACAAACTTTGTGAGCTATTCAGAAACGAATGAGCTGAAACAGATGAAAAGTCAGTTGAGTTTATTGTTCACATTACCAATATATAAACTTATTTATAACAAAAGTGCGAAAAAAAGAATGCAATATCTTGAGATGATTGTACAAAATAATTAACGGATGACAAGGGTGTTGACAGATGATTGAACAATTGGACGATCGCTTATTCCATCTACATAATGAAGCAATTAGCTATATTCTGCATGTGATGGAAAACGGGCAAATTGAGCAGCTTTACTACGGAAAAGCTTTAGGAAAGCTTACGAAAACAGAACTCGATTATTTTACGAAAAAAGAAAATAAATCGGCTGGAACAGTCAAATACTTTAGAGATGGAAGAGATTTTACTTTGACGGATCACTTTCAAGCCTATCCTGTATATGGAACAACCGATTTTAAAGAAGGAGCGATTGAATTAACTTGTCAGGGAAATCCTCTTTATACTGACTTTTCTTTTTGTTCTAATCAAATTCAAACAAGTAAACCTAGAAATTTGGCTGTTCCCGCAACTTATGGGGAGAATGCTCAGACGCTTCAGCTAATCTTGGAGGATCAGGAACGAGAGTTAATCTTGATACTGAATTATACGATTTTTGAAGATAGTCCAGTTATTGTGCAAAATCAAGAATTAATCAATAAAGGAAACAAAATCGTTACAATTGATAAAATGCTTTCCGGTGTATTGCATTTGCCTACTTCAAATTATGCGTTTACGCACCTTTCAGGGGCATGGCTGAAAGAGCGACATGAAAAAAGAAGAAAGTTGGAACAAGGAACAGTAGCAATTGGTTCATTGAAAGGTGCCAGCAGTCATCAGCACAATCCGTTCGTAGCTTTTGTGCATGAAGAAGCCGGTCTCGACAATGGAGACGTTTATGCGATGAATTTTATTTATTCAGGAAATTTTCTAGCACAGGCAGAAGTTGATGAATGGCAACATACTCGTGGAATGTTGGGGATCCACCCAGCGCATTTTAGTTGGGAATTGGCTATAAATGAACGATTTGTTACACCAGAAGCGGTGTTATTATTTTCTGATCAAGGAACGAATGGCTTAAGTACAGCGATGGGATCGTTTGTTGAAAGTCATATTATTGATCCAAAATGGCAACACACAGTGCGGCCCATTGTCTTTAATAATTGGGAAGCTACTTATTTTGAATTTGACGAAGAAAAATTACTCGAACTCGCTCGGTCTGGAAAAGAACTTGGAATGGAATGCTTTGTGATTGATGATGGTTGGTTTGGTAAAAGAGATAGTGATCGGTCCTCTCTTGGAGATTGGTATGTTGATAAACGCAAGTTTCCAAATGGAATAACGGCATTTTCACAAAAGATCCATCAAATGGATTTGCAATTAGGAATTTGGTTTGAACCCGAGATGATTTCTCCAGACAGTGATTTATATAAGAAACATCCAGAATGGGTCGTCAAACATCCTTATGAACGTTTTTCGATGGGAAGAGGTCAATATGTTCTCGACTTTGCAAATCCGCAAGTAGTCGATGCTATTTATACTCAAATGAAGAAAATCATACAGGCAACAAACTTAGATTATATCAAATGGGACATGAATCGAAATATTACAGAAGCTTATTCAAATTATTTGGCAGATACTTCGCGTAACCAAGGTGAGTTTTTCCACCGATATATCTTAGGTGTGTATGAGCTATATACCAAAATTTTGACAGATTTTCCCAATATTTTGATTGAAGGATGTGCAGGTGGAGGCGGACGTTATGATTTGGGAATATTATTTTATAGTCCACAAATTTGGCCAAGTGATGATAGTGATGCCGTGGAACGATTAACCATTCAAAGTGGCACATTATTAGGCTATCCATTGTCTAGCTTTAGTAATCATGTGTCTGCCAGTCCAAATCACCAAATATTACGTGAAATCTCATTAAAATTTAGACAAGATGTAGCTATCTTTGGACCGTTAGGATACGAATTAGATTTGCAACAATTATCAGCAAAAGAAAAAGAGCAAATTAAAACGACGATTGCCTTTTATAAAAGACATCGATCCTTGCTCACCTCTGGTCAATTTATCCAATTTCTACCTACCTATCCAACTCCCAATCAAGTGTGTTGGGGTGTCATCAATCAAGAAAAGACAGAAGCTATTGTTGGCTATTATCAAAAACTCGCTCAGGCGAACCCAAGTGCGCAAGAATTTCTAAAAATTACGCACTTAACTCCTGCTCTGACTTATCAAGTAGGAGAAGAACAGCTTAGCGGGAAATTTTTAGAAGCAGTAGGCATCAGAAAACCATATGCGTTTAATGGTGCCAATCATGGAACTTATCAAGTGGGAGGAGACTTCCAATCCGTAATCTATCATATCAAAGCAGTGGAAGAGGCGAAAAAATGAAACGAATAGTAGCTGGAGAAAGTATTCTACATGGCGGGGATTATAATCCAGAACAATGGCTAGATCATCCTGAAATCTTAGCAAAAGACTTAGAATTAATGAAGAAAGCGAATATAAATACGGTTACTGTTGGTATTTTTTCATGGAGTAGTTTAGAGCCACGCGAAGGTGAGTATCACTTTGAATGGTTGGATAAGGTCTTTGATCAAATGGAAGCAATGGACGGAAATGTTATCCTCGCTACGCCAAGTGGTGGACGCCCACAATGGTTAAGCGAAAAATATCCAGAAGTTAATCGGACAAATGCTTATGGACAAAAACATCATCATGGTTTTAGACATAATCATTGCTACACGTCACCAATCTATCGTAAAAAAGTTCAAGCAATGAACAGACTTCTTGCACAACGCTATGGAAAACGACCTTCTCTTATTTTATGGCACATCAGCAATGAATATTCCGGTGAATGTTTTTGTGATTTGTGTGCAAAAGCTTGGCGGGATTGGTTAAAAGAAAAATATCAGACATTAGATGCTATTAATCGTGCTTGGTGGATGACTTTTTGGAGTAATCGTTATTCCGAATGGTCACAAGTAGTACCACCCTCCCCTTTAGGAGAAACAAAAGTTCATGGAATGGATCTTGATTGGAAACGTTTTGTTACACAACGAACTATTGATTTCTTTTTATCGGAAATTGAACCTATTCGAGAAATTACACCGGACATTCCCGTCACGACGAATTTTATGGCAGAAGGACATGATCAACATGATTTTTTTCCTTTAGAAGGACTTGATTATCATAAATTTGCACAAGCTGTTGATATTGTAAGCTGGGATAGTTATCCTGACTGGCATAATAACTATGAATCACTTGTACAAACCGCAATGAAGTCGGCGTATGCTCATGATCAATTTCGTTCGTTGAAAAAGCAACCATTTTTAGTGATGGAATCAACACCTAGCGTCGTGAATTGGCATCAATACAACAAATCGAAACGACCAGGAGTTCATATACTAAGTGCTATGCAACAACTCGCGCATGGTTCAGACAGTACATTGTATTTTCAATGGCGTCAATCGTTAGCTAACTCTGAAAAATTCCATGGAGCTGTGGTCGGGCATGATAATTCACAGGAGAATCGTGTCTATCAAGAGGTAGCCACCTATGGTCATCGTTTACGTTCGCTTACTCCTATAAAGGGGCTCGATAAAAAAGCAAGAGTAGCGATTCTGTTTGATTGGGAAAGCAATTGGGCTTTAAAACGTGGTGGTGGATTTGGGCGTCCTTCAAGGCGTTATCCGCAGACATTGCAGGAACATTATCAAGTCTTTTGGGAACAAGACATCGCCGTAGATATCTTACACCCGGATGACGATCTTACGAATTACGATCTGGTTGTGGCGCCTATGCTTTATTTGATGACGAAAAAAACGATGGCTCATCTTGACACATACGTTAGAGAAGGCGGATGCTTGATTGCAAGTTATTTCACTGGTGTAGTGAATGAGAATGATGTGCTTCATTTAGGCGAATGGCCTGAAACGTTACAAAATCTTTTTGGGCTTATTCCGAAAGAATTAGAAATGCTTTATCCAGAGGAAAGCAATCAAATACTTTATGCTGGAAATTTGTATCGCATCAAAGACTATTGCAACATAATCGAAAAAACGTCTGCAGTTGTTTGTGGTGAATATAGCGAGGATTTTTATGCAGGCACGCCGGCACTTACTAAAAATAATGTTGAAAAAGGCACTACCTATTATTTCGCAGCACGAACAGGAGTCGATTTTTTACGGGTTTTTTACAAAGAGCTGATTACGGAACTTCAATTAGAAAATCCGTTAGTAAATGAGCCCCTGACTGATGTTTCAGTTCAAAGTCGGACGAATGGCAGAGAAACTTACCATTTCTTGATGAACTTTTCAACGAACCAGCAAAAAATCAAGTTGAATCATCCGTGTATCGATGTTGAAACAAAGAAAAGCGCCGGTCAAACGATCGTCCTTGCTGCTTACGAAGTACGAGTGCTAGTGGAAAGTAATTTACCTAAGAAAGTATCAATGCTCCCTTAGGTAACAGAAGTTAGTTATTTAAATGATTTTATATTTGTGAAGGATAAATAGAATTTAATTTTCAATAGGAGTAGTGGCTTATTTAGCTTCTACTTCTATTTTTGTTTTGAAATATTTCCAATGCTTGTAACTAATAATGTATTCTGCAACACTTTTATCTGGCAAATAAGAATGTTTGACCTGTTTAACGGCAGGTTCTCGAAAACTTAGATTTAACAAACGAAGTAATTCGGGATCATCGGGAAACACAATTTCATTTGTTTCAACAGATGCTAAGGAAAAAAGATCAATGCCGAAATCTAAGCGGATTTGTTCGTAGACACTGGTGTAGGCTGATAAATCATCTGTAAGTGGTTGTTTCATCAGTTTTTTTGGTAAATGAGTAAGATGAACCAAGAAAGGTATATCATCAAAGTAACGAACGCGTTTAATTTTATAATATGTTTCATTACTAGCTAATTTCAATTCATGCAGAATCTTAGCATCATGTTTTTCTTCGATGGATAAAACAGTGACATGTTCTTTATCAAAAGAATTACGTTCGAGATCTGAGAATTTGACAGTCTCTGCTATTTTTGATCTTGAAATGAAGGTTCCTTTTCCCTGAATCCGGTAGAGGTAGCCAGCATTCGTTAATTCATTAAGTGCTTTAACTGCCGTGATTGAGCTGACAGCATATCTTTTCTTAATCGCAGCTTCTGAATAAAATTTATCGCCAGGAACAAATTTATTCGTTTTGATTTCAGTTAGTAAGTCTTGTTTGATTTGTTCATACTTAGGAATCATTCGATCACCTTCCGAAAATAGTGGTGTATTGGTATCAATTTTAAGAATAGCATGTTCATTTTTCTTTCGCAATAAAAGGGATAATAACGAAACACAGCAGTTGTAAAAAAATGAAGAAGGAAGAAGAGAAAGTTTCAATCAACTACTTCAAATGGTTTTGTTTTCTGACATACTGAAAAAAGTGGTCTTTTTGTCCACAATTGACCGATTGAGAAAAGCGCAGTATATAATTAACAAAAAGGATTTCATTATGAAGAGATTATATTATTTACGCAAGCAGCATCAGCTAACGATTCGAAAATTAGCTGAACATCTTCACTGTGATTATTCTGTCTATTCAAAATATGAGCGAGGTGAGCGAGAAGTTCCACTATACATTTTGATTGAACTTGCTGATTTTTTTGAGACAAATTTAGATTTTTTGTTAGGGCGCACGGATTTTTCAAAGAAGTTGCCAGAGCCAAGAAGAAAAAAATAATGGAAAGAACGAATAGAAAGAAAGCGGAACCAAACAGTTTGTAAATTTTGTCTATAGTAAATGGTTGAGATACATTGTATCGTGAAGGAAAGATGGGGGAGTGAATAAGTCACAGGACAAAAGAGGGGCTTTTAATGAAGGGAAGATTAGTGAATCTAAACGGGCATCCATTGCTGCAGGTGTTGTTGTTTGTAGCTGAAGTCTTATTTGGGCTGGTTGCCTGCCTGTTGGTAAGTGTTTGGTTTGGACGGTTGATGCAAGTGGTCATTGGTTACTTTGCAGGTTGGTAGAAGAATGAGTAAGTTTTTAAAAAGTAACTGCTAAAATAATAAAACGAGTGTGGAGGTAATCACACTCGTTTTATTATTTTTTAGAACCAACGTGAAAAGAGAAGTTCTTCTGAGTAATCAGAAGTTTTACCTGTGAAATCTACTGCACGAATTTTGATTTTCCACTGTCCAGGACCATTGATTTGATAATCACAATAAGAAGTTTCAGTCGTAGTCGTTATTAATCGACCATCGCGATAATATTCATAGTGACGAATACCAGAGTCATCTGTTGAAGCATCCCAACTGAGTATCGTACCAAAATGTTCATATTTTTCCACCTTGAGGTTTCTTGGTGTGGCTGGATTATTCCAATCTGGAGCCGCATATTGAATATATGTACCAGAAAATTGCTCACTTGAATTAGCATTGCTGAAAGACCAAGAAAGATTATTTGTTCCAGCTTCTAGCCATGAAATATTTGTCCCATCGTAAGTTCCTGGTTGATTAAAAGTGACGTTCGGTCTTTCACCGTGAATTGTTCGGAGTTTTAAAGGCGTTTTATGGTTGATCCAAGTATTTGATCCAAAAATAGTTTGATTTAAAGCGACAACTTTCTGAAGACTAGGTACATCTTCTAATACTTCTAAGCTAGTCAATTCATTTCCTGAAAGAGTCAGTTGTTTCAAGTTTGGCAATTCAACGAGTGGACTAAGATCGTTGAGTTCATTATTTGATAGACCGAGCTATTGGAGATTTTTGAATTCAGCGATTTTTCTTAGATTTTCAATTTGGATAAAATTATTATCAGGTAAGCTAAGTCGATTTTCACTTAGCTCTAGAGCAATTAAATTAGGAAAATCAAGTTGAGTGTCAACACGCTGAATCTTATTTTCAGCGCCATAAATTCCTTGAAGTTTTGTATGTTTTTTTAAAGGTGCGAGGTCGATGATGTTGTTAAAGTTAAAATTAATCATACGTAAATCATTTATGTAATAGAGATCAACCAATGATGAGAGTTGGTTGTTATCGACCCAAAGTTGCTTGATTGTTGGGAACTTGCTTACACCATCGAGAGAAGTTAACTGATTATTGCTTAATGCCAATTGCTCTAATGCTGGCAAATGATTCATAGTATCAATGGAGGAAATCCTGTTGTTAGTCGCACCGATGATTCTTAATTTTGTGAGATTTTGAATGGGGGTTAAATCTGTCACTAAGTTATTGTTCAAACGAAAGTCTGTTAGGTTCAATGCGAATTCAATTCCGGTAATATCTTTGATGCTCAACCCAGAAATATCTAAGGTAACTAGGCTTTCCATATGTTGCGATGTGAGTGATTCGTCGGCGGTCAAATGAAATATTTCTTTTAGTTTGGTTTCAAAAGCTGGATCATTGATCGTGATTGCTTGAGTGGGTTCTGTTGTTATCTTGGAATCAATTTTATTTCCTTTTAAAGGAGCGAGTATGTCAGTGAAATAGTTACTTACTTTGATTGTTTGTTCTTGCTGTGGCACATTTTCATTCGCGTAACTGATTGGTGAAAACGTTGCAAGTGCGGTACTAAATAATACAAGTGAAGTGACTGTAAAGAACAGATTTCTTTTCATTTTCTAAACCTCCAAAATTTTTGTTGTGTTGCAAGTTAAGCTTAATAAAAAATACTAAAAATAAAAATGATAGCTTTAGTTATTTTTAAAATAAGTTTTTTAAATGAAAAAAGAACAATGGTTTGTAAAAGTAAGTGCTTGTTTAACAAATGTTTCTTTTATTTTAAAAAAAGCATAAGGTATTGACGAATCCTCTAGAAATCCATAGTATTATGTTTTGTAGTTAGCTATTTTTAGTTATGTTTATTCTATATATATTCTATATATAATAGTAAGAAAAATAGTGTAGCAGGAAATTTTGAAACACAGGAAGGGGCGTATCAATTGACAAAGCGTATTGACCGAATTTATCTCTATGTCAAAGAAAAAACCGCTCATTTAACAAAAGCAGAAGCTGATCGAGGAATAACTACTCAAGAAATTGCTGAAATACTAGGAATTCAACGAACAAATAGTAGTAAAGATTTAAACCAGTTAGTTCGTGAAGGAAAATTAATCAAGTCCGATGGCAGACCAGTCCGTTACATATATCAAAAGGCAGATGTATATCAAAAACCTGAAAGCAAGCATGTCGTTAGTTACAAAGAGGATGTTCTACCAATTGAGGAACCAATCGTTTCTATTGATACAAAAGATATTTTTTCCAAAATTATTGGTGAAAATGGCAGTATGAAAAATGCTGTTGAACAGGCAAAAGCTGCCATCTTGTACCCACCTAGAGGGTTAAATTGTTTGATTACGGGGCCAACTGGCTCTGGGAAAACCTATTTTGCACATGCAATGTTTCATTTTGCCAAAGCAAATCATGTCATTGATGAAGAAAAAGAATTGATTGTGTTCAATTGTGCCGATTATGCAAATAATCCAGAATTATTGATGAGTCATCTTTTTGGGTATACAAAAGGCGCATTTACTGGTGCAACTGAAGAAAAAATGGGGATTATTGACCAAGCAGACGGTGGGATGCTCTTTCTAGATGAAATTCATCGTTTACCGCCAGAAGGACAAGAAATGATCTTTTATTTTATGGATCATGGAACTTATAGCCGATTGGGTGAGACGACGAAATCACATGAAGCAAACGTCCGTATCGTTGGTGCAACGACAGAAGACCCCGGCTCTTCCTTGTTGGAAACTTTTGTTAGACGGATTCCAATCAACATTCAACTACCGTCTTTCGAAAAGCGACCTGCTAATGAAAAAGTCGATTTGGTAAAGATCATGATTGCTCATGAAGCGAATCGGATCCAACGAAAAATTTCTCTGACGGAAGATGTTGCCAAAGCCTTAATTGGTAGTGTTACTTATGGGAATATTGGACAATTGAAATCAAATATCCAACTGATTTGCGCACGTGGATTTCTAAATCATATGAACTCACCCGAAATTTCGATTACCGTTAGTGATTTAACAGAAGGAATTCGAAGTGGGCTAATTCAGCTAGCTAGCAACCGCGTAGCAATGGCAGAGCTATCAAAAATTCTAGAGCCCAAATTAACAATCATACCAAATGATGACATAATGAAAATCCAATCAGATTCGTATGAATTGCCTTATAACTTATACGATATTATTGGAGATAAAGCGGCTTTGTTGAAATCTGATGGCTTAGATCAAGAGGCAATCAACCATTTTATTTCGACAGATATCAATATTCATTTGAAATCTTTTTATAAAGATCATGGATTTTCTTTTAATGCTGACAACAAATTGGCTGAATTTGTTGATCCTAAAGTAATTGAAGTAACACATCAAATTTATAGTATGGTTAAGAATTCTTTGCCTTATGAATTTCAACAGAATTTTATTTATGCGATGAGTTTGCATATCAGTTCATTTTTGAAAAAAATCAATTTAGGGGAAGAACGACACACGAATGATAACATTCGAGAAATGACATTTGATTTTCCCGAAGAGTATGCAGTTGCAAAAGAAGTCCGTAAATATATTGAAGAATACTTTCAAGTTCGTATTCCAGAAAGTGAAGATTATTACTTGACAGTCTTATTAGTGTCTTTACGAGCAAATCAAGCAACTGGCCGAATCGGCGTTGTGGTTGCAGCTCACGGAAATAGCACAGCTAGTAGCATGGTTCAAGTAGTAAAACAACTTTTAGATGTTGAAAATGTTCGAGCAGTTGATATGCCGTTGGATATGGATCCTAAAACGGCTCTTAGCCGAATTGAACGAAAGGTTCAAGAGGTTGATGAAGGTAGTGGCGTTATTCTGTTAGTTGATATGGGCTCGTTGGCCTCGTTCAATACTCAAATTCAGCGAGAGACAGGAATTCCAATTCGAACAGTTGATATGGTGACGACGTCGTTAGTTTTAGAAACTGTTCGAAAAGTCTCTGTTTTAGGAACAGATCTAGATACACTTTATGATTCCTTAAAAAACTTTCGTGGTTACGCGGCTGTTTCTCCTGCACCAGCTAGTGAAAAGCCAGCTCAAGAGCAAAAAGCAATTTTAGCTATTTGTGCTTCGGGAGAAGGGACGGCAAAGAGAATCAAGGAATTGATTGAACGAGCGGTAAGTAAACGACAAGAAGCAGAGATAACAGTTTTAGCTTTATCCATTGTTGAATTAGAAAAAGAACTGCCACGTATTCAATCAGAATATCAAGTGATTGCTACTACAGGAATCACTGATCCTAAAATTGCGGCACCCTTTATTCCACTTGAGCGCTTTATTGATCAAAATATCGAGTTGATTTTAGACCAACTGTTACTTGAAGCGGATTTAGAAGACGCGCCAGAGGTTTCTTTAACCGAAGAAACGGCGAAAGAAACATGTGTGGACTTTATATCAGATAACTTTACTTTTATTAATGGAAGAAAACTGATCGATCCTATTTGGAATTTTGCTGAACATGTGACAGAAAGTATTGGATTAGCTAGCAAAGAATATGGCTTTAAAATCAATTTGGTCATGCACACAGCTGGGATGATTGAACGAATCGTATTAAATGAACCATTGACTGCCGATAAAGCAGAATTGGATCAAACGGTTCAAGATCCGTTTTACACAATGCTTCAAAGTTCGATTGTTCCATTAGAGGAAAGAGTGAACTTAAAGATTCCTTTGGTTGAAAGCTATTATATTTTACGTTTAATCCATAATCAGTTGGCTAAAGTGTGATACACTCAATAAACAATACACAAAAAGGATACACTATATAAGTGTATCCTTTTTGTGTATTGTTTAAAAAAGCTTAAAGAACCAGTAGTGTATCACTTAAAAGTTGGCACGCTTCTTGCTTTTATATAAGTGTGCTAGGAATTGGTTGCTTTCACAGAAATGATAGGGGTTTCTGTGAAGTAGTTTGAAAAAAGGAGTTTTGAAGATGGATATTCGATTAGCGCGTATAGATGATCGTTTAATCCACGGACAAGTTGCGACGGCTTGGTCAAAATCGACTGGTGTTGAACGAATCATTGTAGTCAGCGATATGGTGGCAAAAGACGATTTGAGAAAGTTTCTGTTAAAAGAAGCAGCACCACCAGGAATTCATGCGAACGTGATAACTGTTCAAAAGATGATCCAAGTTTATCAAAGTGGATTATTAGCAAATGCGAAAGTCATGCTGTTATTCACAAACCCTCAAGATGTAGAAGCAATTGTCCGCTGTGGTGTGCAACTGAATTCACTAAATATTGGCGGCATGAGTTTTACTGATGGCAAAACAATGATTACTAATTTTGTTTCAGTAAACCAACGCGATATAGAAGCTTTTAACTATTTGGATAGTCAAAAAGTGGAATTAGAGATTCGCAAAGTACCTGCAGACAGAAAGGTTCTTTTAAGGGAGCTACTAGCAAAAGCAAAAAAGGCATAGTTGGATGTTGTGGTCGGTCAAATAATCTGTTGTAATGGTTAGCAATTATTTTTAATTTTGATTTTTGTTACAACAAAAAGAAATAGGAGGTATAAGTATGGTAGGAATTATCCTAGCAAGTCACGGACAGTTTGCTGAAGGAATCTTACAGTCTGGTTCAATGATCTTTGGCGAACAAGAAAACGTTAAAGCAGTTATTTTGAAACCAAGCGAAGGTCCAGATGACTTGAGAGCCAAGTTAGAAGAGGCAATTGCTTCTTTTGACAATCAAGACGAAGTATTATTCTTAGTTGATTTATGGGGTGGTACTCCATTCAATCAAGCAAATACTTTGTTTGAAGAACACAAAGACAAATGGGCAATCGTCAGTGGTTTGAACTTGCCAATGTTAATTGAAGCATATGCTTCTCGTTTTTCAATGGAATCTGCGCAAGAAATTGCAGCACATATCATTGAAACTGCAAAAGAAGGTGTGAAGGTTAAACCAGAAGAGTTAGAACCAGAAGAAGCACCAAAAGCTGAAGTACAACAATCTGTATCTGGAACTCCAGGTAAATTCAGCTATGTTTTAGCTCGTATCGATTCACGTTTGCTTCATGGGCAAGTTGCGACAGCTTGGACAAAAACAACAAATCCAACTCGTATTATTGTTGTTTCTGATGCAGTAGCTAAAGATGAACTTCGTAAAAAATTGATTCAACAAGCTGCTCCTCCAGGTGTAAAAGCACATGTTGTTCCAATTGAACAAATGATCAAGCTAGCTAAAGATGACCAACACTTTGGTGGACAACGTGCTTTACTTTTATTCGAAAACCCTCAAGATGTGTTAAGAGCGGTTGAAGGTGGCGTACCATTAGAAACAGTTAACGTTGGTTCTATGGCTCATTCACCAGGTAAAGTGCAACCAAATAAAGTCTTGGCATTCAGTCAAGCTGACATTGATACTTTCCGTAAACTTGAAGACGCTGGCGTCAAATTTGATGTACGTAAAGTACCAAATGATTCAAAAGGAAATATGGATGAAATTTTGAAAAAAGCACAAGAAGAATTAAACAAAAAATAATAAACAAACATAGTTTTAACTATCAGAGAAAAATGGAGGCTTAACATCATGGAATTAAACTTTATTCAAATGATATTAGTCGTTATCGTAGCATTTTTAGCTGGTATGGAAGGAATTCTTGATGAATTTCATTTCCATCAACCAGTAATCGCATGTACGTTAATCGGCTTAGTTACTGGGAACTTAATACCTTGCCTTATTTTAGGTGGTACTTTACAAATGATCGCTCTTGGTTGGGCAAATATCGGCGCTGCTGTAGCTCCCGATGCTGCTTTAGCATCTGTTGCATCTGCAATTATTTTAGTATTAGGTGGTCAAGGAAGAGCTGGAGTTTCTTCAGCTATCGCGATCGCTGTACCTCTAGCTGTTGCTGGTCTATTATTAACAATCATCTGTCGTACAATCGCAACAGCTTTCGTTCACTTGATGGATGCTGCTGCGAAAGAAGGTAACTTCAGAAAAGTTGAATTATGGCACATCATTGCAATTTGTATGCAAGGTGTACGTATTGCAATTCCAGCTGCTTTGATCTTGGCAATCGGTGAAGGACCTGTGAAAGGGTTACTTGAATCTATGCCAGTTTGGTTGACAGATGGATTAGCAATCGGTGGTGGTATGGTTGTAGCTGTTGGTTATGCAATGGTTATCAACATGATGGCTACAAAAGAAGTATGGCCATTCTTCGCAATTGGTTTCGTATTAGCAACTGTTTCTGAAATCACTCTTATCGGACTTGGTGCAATCGGTGTAGCTCTTGCTCTTATCTACTTAGCTCTATCTAAACAAGGTGGCGGCTCAGGTAATGGTGGTAGCTCAAATACTGGTGACCCACTAGGCGATATCATAGATAACTACTAAAGGAGGCGTACACGAAAATGGCAGAAGAAAGAATTCAATTATCGAAAAAAGATCGTATTTCTGTTTGGTGGCGTTCAACTTTCATCCAAGGATCATGGAACTACGAACGTATGCAAAATGGTGGCTGGGCTTTCTCAATGATTCCAGCAATCAAAAAATTATATAAAACAAAAGAAGACCGTGCAGCTGCATTAGAACGTCATTTAGAGTTCTTTAATACACACCCATATGTAGCTTCACCAATTTTAGGGGTTACATTGGCACTTGAAGAAGAACGTGCAAATGGCGCACCTGTTGATGATGTAACAATTCAAGGGGTTAAAGTTGGTATGATGGGACCTTTAGCTGGTATCGGAGATCCAGTTTTCTGGTTCACAGTAAAACCAATTCTTGGTGCATTAGCAGCTTCTCTTGCAATGAGTGGTAACATCTTAGGACCAATCATTTACTTCCTAGGTTGGAATATTATTCGTATGGCTTTCATGTGGTATACACAAGAATTTGGCTACAAAGCTGGTTCAAAAATCACTGAAGATTTATCTGGTGGATTACTACAAGATATCACTAAAGGTGCTTCAATCTTAGGTATGTTTATCTTAGGTTCGTTAGTTAACCGCTGGGTATCAATCAGCTTTGCACCTACAGTTTCAACTGTAAAACTTGATAAAGGTGCATACATCGAGTGGGACAAATTACCTGCTGGTGCTGAAGGAATTAAATCTGCTTTGGAACAACAAGCAGCAGGTTTATCTTTAACTTCTTCTAAAGTTACTACATTACAAGACAACTTAGACAGCTTGATCCCTGGTCTTGCTGCTCTATGTTTAACATTGTTCTGTATGTGGTTACTTAAGAAAAAAGTATCACCTATCATCATTATCCTTGGATTATTCGTGGTTGGTATTGTCTTCCACTTAATCGGATTGATGTAAAAAAAGAATCAGATAGTCTGAGCTCATTTTGAGCTTCAGACTATTTTTTTTAGGGAGGTAGCGTTATTATGACTGATAATTTAGTCAAAATGTTTGAAAAACAAGTTGTAAAAAGTCCCAATGCCATAGCTGTTGAATTTAAGGATGAGTCATTGAGTTATCAAGAGTTAAATGAAAAAGCGAATACTGTAGCCCATTACTTAGTAACTGAAGAAAAAATCAAAGTCGGCGACATTATTCCTTTATTGTTGGAACGAAACGAGAAAATCGTTATTGCTATGCTCGCAGTTTTGAAAGCGGGTGCAGCGTATACTGGCTTATCCAAGCAATATCCAGAAACACGAATTGATTTTGTACGAAAACAAACAAAGGCAAAACTGCTTATTGACGACGAATTTATGAGCCAAAAATTTGAATACCATCCAACTAATCTAGACATCACAATACCTGAAAACGAACGAGCATACTTGGTGTATACTTCTGGAACGACGGGAAATCCAAAAGGGGTAGTTCATACACATAAAAGTGTGTTAAATCATATTAGGGCATACACTGAATTTTTAGCTATAGATACAGTTGCTCCACTTAATATGCTGTTTTTGGTTAACTATGTTTTTTCAGTTGCAACAACACAAATCTATACAGCCCTATTTAACGGACACAAACTAATTATCTCTGAACCAGATTGTCTAGAAGATATTAATAAATTTTCACAATATATTGACGAAAAAAGAATCAATTATTTTCAAAGCACGCCGTCACTTGCAGACAGTTTAGATTTTTCAAAGTTATCTCATTTAAAAACTGTCGCTGTGGCAGGAGAAAAATTGTCACCAAATCTTGTCAAAAATGCGAAAACAAACAATGTGAAACTTATTAATGTATATGGACAATCAGAATTTCATTCTGTAACTGCAAAAGTTATTAATTCACTAAAAGATATCAATAACATTGGTTCTACGTTAACTAATATGACTACTTATGTATTAGATGATTCATTTCATGAAGTAGAGATCGGTGAAATCGGTGAAATTTGTGTGGTAGGAGATCAATTAGCCAAAGGATATTTAAACTTAGATGAAGAAACCAAAAAACATTTTGTAACAAATCCGTTTGGTAAAGGAAAATTATGTAAAACTGGTGATTTAGTGAAAAGATTGCCTGATAATGAGTATGAATTTGTAGGGAGAAATGATTTCCAATTAAACATTAATGGGATTAGAACTGAGCCAGGGGAAATCGAGGCTCAGATCAACAAAGTAGAAGGTATCAGCAATTCGGTAGTAATAGGTTATAAGGACCAGTTTATCCTTGCTTATTATGTAAGTGACCATCGAATCGATGAACAGCAAATAAAAAAAGTCGTTAATATGGGTGTACCTGAGTATATGCAACCCCATATGTACATTTGGCTTGAGAAGCTACCTTTGAACGACAATGGAAAATTAGATAGAAAAAAATTACCAGAAGTAAATCTTGGCAGAAAAAAATTTGTAGCACCTGCCAGTTACGATGAAAAAATACTAGTGGATCTAATTGAAAAATTATTGAAAATAGAAAAAGTGAGTGTACGAGATAACTTTTTCGAGCTTGGTGGCACTTCATTGCAAGCAATCAAATTATCGAATCAGGTAATGGAAAAAACCAATAAAAAAATAACTACAAAATTGATTTTGAGTACTGAAAGCATCCAAGAATTAGCAGCTATTATGAGTAATGAAAAGTCAGTGAAAGAATTGCCACTCGTAGCCATAAATGTGACAGAAACTTTGATGAGCCCCGCGCAAAGAAGAATGTTTGTATTTTATCAACTAGATAAAATACAAACGAAATATAATGAACAAACGATTCTAGATTTTGACGGGCATGTAGACGTTGACAGATTAAAGAAAGCGTTTTCTTTGGTTGTGAGCAAACATGAAACATTAAGAACACGTTTTTTCACAAAAGATGGAAAATATATGCAGGAGATAATGCCTGAAGGAATAGTAGATTTTAAGCTCATACCTTTTACCTCACATTTCGAGTCGTTAGTCACACCTTTTGATTTAGAAAAAGGTCATACGATGCGCATCCGCTTGCTAAGAGGAGACAGTCATGATTCTTTATTTATAGATAAGCATCACATTATTACTGACGGAACTAGTGAAGACATTTTTTATAGCGAATTATCAAAAGCTTATGAAAATAAACATCTTTCAACTCCTGCATACCATTATAAAGATTACAGCAATTGGTTTAATCAACTAGAGGTTTCTGATGAAGCTAAGTGGTGGAAAAATTATTTAGATGGGTATCAAAGATTAGAGTTGGCAACCGATTATCATTATCAAAAAGATTTGTTATCCGTTGGGCAAACAGAATTGTTTGTTTTTGATGAAATATTATTGCGTGAATTAAGAACATTTTCGAAAGAGAATAAAGTGAGTGAATATGTTGTTCTATTTTCGACGATTAGTTATTTACTATCTAAAATCTACTATTCAAATGACTTTGTCCTCGGCACAGTTGCTAATGGTAGAGTGCATGAGAAAACTGAACAAATGTTAGGGATGTTTGTTAATACGCTACCAATCAGAGTAACAATCGATCAGAATCAAAGTACAGTTGAATTTCTAAAAAGAATGAATGAAAATATTCTATCTGCAGTTTCAAATCAAAACTATCAGTTTGAACAAATTGCAAAGGATCTAAATGTAGCAACTGATGGAAGAAATCCATTTTTTGATTGTATGTATGTTTATCAACAAAGAAATTCTCAAGAGTATTTCGCTGGTGAAGCCAAAAGAAATGAGTATAAAACTTCAGCGTCAAAATTTCATTTGACGTTTGAAGTAGAAGATCATGACTCAACGATGTCTTTATACCTGAATTATGACACTTCTCTTTTCAAAAAAACCACAATTGCTAAATTAGGTAAGCAATTTTTCAGATTATTAGGATCGTACTTGCATTCTGAAAATAAACGGTTAAAAGATTTGTCTCTTGTTTCCAAAGAAGAGCAAGAAAAACTAATTCAACATACCCAATTTTCGTCTAAACCAAATGTCATTCATTTGATAGAAGAACAAGTCGACATCCATCCGGAAAGCATTGCACTGCAGTTTGAGAACAAATCATTGACCTATCTAGAATTAGATAATGAAGTGAACCGAGTAGCGAACTACTTGCTCAGTGAGTATCACGTCTGTTCGGAACAAAAAATTCCTTTATTGCTTCAACGATCTGAAAAAATGATTATTGCTATTTTAGCTGTTTTAAAAACAGGAGCTGCTTATGTTCCAATTAGTCCAAAATATCCACAGGAGCGTATTGATTACATTGTGGAAACCTGTAAATCAAGCTTCATCATTGATGATCAATTTATGCATCAAGACTTTCCTAATAATACAGCTCGTCCAAATCAAAGCATAAATGCAAATGATTTAGCTTATATCATTTTTACCTCTGGAACTACTGGAAAGCCTAAAGGCGTAATGGTCGAACATGGGAATTTAAGTAATTTTGTGGTAGAAGTTCCAAAAATGGAACATTCAGGAATGAAAACAGGGAGGATTAATGGCGCCTTCTTTGAATATGTGTTTGATGCATCTATCCATGATTTGATACGTCCATTTACGATGGGCGAAAGTGTCGTGATGCTTGATACAGATCTAATTTATGATATTGATCGTTTTATTAAAACCTTAAATCATTATCATGTAGAGGCAATCGGTATGACACCATCGTTAGCTGGAAAGATCGATCTTAATTTAGTTCCAAGTATGAAAGTTATTCATTGTGGTGGTGAGTCCATTACCTTAGAGGTGATTGAAAAATATGCCAAAACAGGCATACAAATAAATAATTGTTATGGGCCAACGGAAACGACTGTTCTAAGTTTTGTAAATAATGATACGAAGAACCTTTCTATTGGGAAGCCGATTGGTGGAGTAAAACCTTATGTATTAGATGATGATCAAAACTTACTTCCGGCAGGAGCTGTAGGTAATCTCTATATAGGGGGGAATCAAGTAACTAGAGGCTACCTTAATCAATTAGAAGAAACAAGCCAACGGTATATCATGAACCCTTTTGGAACAGGAATTTTATATAACACTGGAGATCTTGTTCGTCAATTGGAAGATGGATCGTATCAATACTACGGTCGAAAAGACCAACAAATCAAGATTCGGGGATTCAGAATTGAGTTGCCAGAAATTGAAAAACAATTAAAGACGATTAAAAAGATCAAGCAAGTTGCAATAGTAGTCAACAAAGAAAATTTGATTGCTTACTATACTGCCGATGAAGTATTGGACACCATGCGATTGAGAAGAAAAGTTAGTCAAAAGCTTCCAGATTATATGGTTCCAGTAGCGTATATCCGAATTTCTGATCTACCTTTAACCATTAATGGAAAAATAGACATTAGCAAGCTACCAGCGCCACAGTTCGAAGAAGAATATGTTGAACCAAATACAGATAGAGAAGTGGAAATTGCTCAAGCATTTTGTGAAGTGTTAGCTATACCAAGAGCTTCGGTATGCACCGACTTTTTCAGAATGGGCGGAAATTCTATTGCGGCTATTTCATTAGCAAATCTAATTGATTTACCTGTAAAAGAAATCTTTGAGCATAAGACGATTCGCAACCTTGCGAAGCTAACAGTTAAAAACTTAAAAATTGAGAAACAAGATTTTCCTAATGAAGAAGCGCAAGAGTTATCTTATGCTCAGGAACGACTTTTTTATATCGATCAGTTAGAAGAAGGAACACAAGCTTATAATATACCAATAGTTACTACTTTAAATCCAAAGATCAATTTACAAAAGCTAGAATCAGCTATTCAAGAAGTAGTTCAACGTCATGAAATCTTGAGAACAGTGATTGTTGATTTCCATCAAAAAGTGCTTCACACGGAAGTTGAAATTACGCACCAACCGATTAAAAATAAGGAATATTTTGCTTATAAGTTTGACTTGACTCGAGAAATACCAATACGAGTGAATATATATCAGAATGTCTTGACCTTTAATATTCATCATATTGCTTTTGATGGCTGGTCTACAAATTTGTTATTAGATGAGATAGCTAAGTTATATCGTGGTGAAAAACTACCAGAAATGAACTTACAATACAAAGATTTCGCAAATTGGCAAAGGAAAGTACAAACGAACGATGCATTAAAAGAGCAAAAAGAGTATTGGGTCAAGCAGTTGGCAGACTATGAAGAATTAGATTTCCCTACAGATTTTTCTCGACCTCGAGAATTTGACTATCGAGGAAAAGAATACACATATATGTTGAATGAGGAACTAATTATTAAACTAAAAGAGCTCGCCCAAAGAGAAAATACAAGTTTATTTTCTGTCACTTTAAGTGCATTTATGATCTTGCTCTCAATTTATAGTAATCAAAAAAATGTAGTCGTTGGCACGCCAATTGCTAACCGCCATATCAAAGGAACAGAAGATTTGATTGGCTTTTTCGTGAATACATTAGCTTTGAATGCAAAGGTAGATCCTGAATTGAAAATTAATGAGTTCATTCACTTGAATAGCGAACAAGTAATTAGTGCACAAAAATATCAAGATCTACCATTTGAAAGTATAGTAAATGAGCTGAATATTACAGCAGATTTATCAAAAAATCCAATTTTTCAAATTATGTTTGGTTTTCAAGATGTCTCTGATGTATTGTCCTATAAAGATGTGTATCGTGAAATCAATGAAGCATTAGATTTGGATAGTACTAAATTTGATTTTTCAATGATGCATAGAGATAACGCAATCGATTTTACGTATGCTACAAGTTTATTTAAACAAGAAACAATTGCAGATATTGCCAAAACGTATGAACGAATTCTACAAGAAATCGTTGATGAGCCTGACCAATTAATTGCTGAACTTACGTTAACGGAAAATAGTGCGAAAAAAGTGGAAAAAGAATATCCACATAAGTTGATTCACCAGTTATTTGAAAAGCAGGTGGAAACAAATTCAAATGGCCTAGCAATTGTATATAAAGATAAACAATTAACTTATGCGGAGCTTAATCGAAACGCCAATCAATTTGCGCATACATTGATTGAGAAGCATGGAATAAAACCAGAAACTTGTATACCGATCCTGATGGAACGATCTGAAAAGTATGTGATTGCCATACTAGGTATTTTAAAAGCAGGTGCTTGTTATGTGCCATTAAGCACAGAATATCCTCAAGAACGGATCGATTATATTGTTGAAAAAACAAATGCACCATTGATCATCACAGATGAATTTACAGTTTCTTCTCATAATGTGGAAAATCCAGATCTTCAGTTAACGAATAGGAGCCTTGCTTACATCATATTTACTTCTGGTACAACAGGGCTTCCTAAAGGCGTAATGATCGAGCATCGAAATGTCATCAATACTATTTGTAATCAGATCGAATTATACGAAATTACGAAAGAAACGAAAGCTGTCCATTTTTCAAATTTTGTGTTTGATGCATCTGTCTTTGAATTGTTTTACACATTATTAGCCGGAGCTACAACTTATCTACTGGATCAAGAAATTAGAACCGATTATCAAAATCTGAAAAATTTTGTCACTGTAAATGAAATTGACTTAGCTACATTACCACCTGCTATCTTAAATGGAGAGGATCTATTAGACCTAAAAACATTGATTGTTGCAGGCGAAACGACACCAAAAGAAATCTATGAAGCTTATGATAAAAATGGGACAACAATAGTCAATGCTTACGGACCAACTGAAACAACCATCTGTGCAACGATAAAATTCTATGAGCAAGGGATGGATAATCGAAATATTGGGCAATCTTTAAAAAATGTTACCGCATGGGTACTTGATGAAAACTTAAGACAACTTCCATATAATGCTATAGGAGAACTTTATATTGGAGGAGATGGTTTAGCGAGAGGTTATTTTAAGGACGATGAAAGAACAAAGCAAGCTTTTATTTTACATCCAGAAAAAGGAAAACTATACAAGACTGGAGATCTAGTCAAACAGCTACCAACTGGAGACTTTGTTTATATTGGACGAAATGATTTTCAAGTTAAATTACGTGGTTATCGAATTGAGTTGCAAGAGATAGAGTCTCGTATGTTAGAAATAGCATCTGTTAAACAATGTGTAGCCGTTGTTAAAGAATCTAATATCATCGTTTATTATACGGGCGAATTTGCTTCTTCCTTAGAAAATGTTTTACCAGACTATATGGTGCCAAATAAATATATAAAATTAGAAACGATTCCATTAACTATCAATGGAAAAGTAGATACAAAGCAATTACCTGATCCTATTTTTGATCAACAAGAATTTGTTTCTCCTAAAACTCCAAGAGAAATTGAAATAGCTAATGCCGTTTGTGAGTTATTGAATAGAGAAAAAGTTTCTATCAGGGATGATTTTTATAAACTAGGTGGTAATTCAATCCTAGCGTTGAAATTATCAAATAAAATAAATCTACAAGTCAAACAAATCCTACAAGCAAAAACTATTTTTTCAATGGCAAAAATGGAACCAAGAAAAAAACAACTTCAGAATTATCAGGTAAAAGCAACAGAAAAAATTGAATTATCTTTTGCACAAGAACGATTGTGGTTTATCGATCAATTTGAAGAAGGTAGTAGTGCTTACAATGTTCCTATTATCTTAACTTTAAGACCACATGTATCAAGGAAGAAAATAGAAGAGGTTCTGATAAAGATAGTTGAAAGACATGAAGTGTTACGCACTTTGATTATTGATGGCTATCAAGTGATCCAACCAGAAAAGCTTAAAATCTTACATCAAAAAATTGATGCCAAAGAGTTTGTGGAACAACGATTCGACTTAGAAAAAGAAATACCAATAAGAGTAAATATTTACCATGATCAGCTGATGATTAGTATCCATCATATTGCTTTTGATGGTTGGTCTACAGAAATCTTATTAAAAGAGTTAAATGATTTATATCATGACAATGAATTACCCTCATTACAAAATCAATATAAGGATTATGCTCATTGGCAAAGAGAGAATTTAACAGAGAAACAACTAGATAAACAAAAGGAATACTGGAAGGAATATTTGTCATCCTATGAGCCATTGAATTTACCAGCTGACTTTAAACGACCAAAAGAATTCTCATATAAAGGGGCGGATGTCAAAACTGTATTCAAGGCAGAATGGCAAAACTCGCTAGAAGATATAGCTAAAAAATATGGAGTAAGTCTTTATACAGTTATGTTGACTTTATTGGATATTGTACTTTCTCAATATAGTTATCAACAAGAAGTAGTCGTAGGAACTCCTTTTGCTAATCGACACATCGAAGGTACTGAAGATTTGATTGGTTTCTTCATCAACACATTACCTATCAGGACAAAAATGACAAATGATCTTAGTCTAAGTGAACTATTTTTACAAAATAACGAAGCAGTCGTGGAGCTTCAAAATAATCAAGATATTCCTTTTGAACAGATTGTAAAAATGTTGAATGTTGCACAAGATACTTCGAGAAATCCGATTTTTCAAGTTCTATTTAGTGTCCAAAATTTTGCTCCAGTTAACTTAATAAAAAATGATTTGTTTATGAATTGTAATGAAGGATTAAAGATAGAAACTGCCAAATATGATTTGTCTGTGTTAGTAGAAAATGGGTTTATCAACTTTAATTATTGCACAGATATCTATTGTGAAGATACGATCCAATCTATGCTTGATAGTTATATCGCTTTGATTGAACAAGTAATCGAAAATGACATCGTAAAAGTAGCGACTATAACTTTACCAGAAAAAACTTCACTAGGAGTGAAAAAAGAGTATCCTCAAAAGACTGTTGTTGATCTTTTTGCCGATCAAGTTATCAGAACACCAAAAGCAATTGCAATTGAATATCAAGATAAAAAGATTACTTATGAAGAGTTCGATTTATTGACGAATCAATTCGCAAATTATTTATTGGATAATGGGGTCAAGCGTGGGGATAAGGTACCACTAATTCTAGAGCGGAATGAAAAAATGGCAATTGCTATTTGGGGAGTATTAAAGGCGGGCTGTGCTTATGTCCCAATTTCTCCTGAATTTCCTGAAGAAAGAAAAAACTATATTCTTAAACAATTAAATTGTAAATTAGTGGTAACTCAGTCGTTTGCGGGCTTTTTTGCTGGGAATCAATCTTCGATAAAAATGAGGCCAACACTCAATGAGTTAGCTTATATCATTTTCACCTCAGGAACGACAGGTAAACCGAAAGGCGTAATGATTGAACATGCAGGATTGAGTAACCGAATTCAATGGATGAATGAAACTTATCCAATCGATAAAGAAGATAAGATTTATCAAAAGACGAATTATGTTTTTGACGTATCTGTTTGGGAACAAATTTGGGCAGTTTTGACAGGTGCAAGAATTGTTTTTGCAAAAGAAAATGGACATAAGGATCCACTGTATCTTGCAAATGAGATTAAAAGCAAACAGATTACTGTCGTTCACTTTGTTCCTAGTATGCTGGATGCTTTCTTAGATACTGTAGAAACTTACAGTGTTGTGCCTGATCAAGTTGATATGTCTTCACTAAAATATGTTTTTTGCTCTGGTGAGGCGTTAAGTTTAGCAAGTGTTCAGCGATTTAAAAAAATGATTCCAAACGCAAATTTATACAACTTATATGGGCCGACAGAAGCAAGTATTGACGTCACAGCCTATGATTGTAATCCTGTCAATATCAATAAGATTCTTATAGGAGAACCTGTAGCTAATACAAATTGTTACGTGCTAGGAATAAATAATCAACTATTGCCAGCAGGTGCAATTGGTGAATTAGCTATTGGTGGTGTTCAATTAGCACGAGGTTATTTAAATCAAGCAGAACTAACGAATGAGAAATTCTTCGACCATCCAAAAGTTGGAAGGATTTATCGCACAGGTGATCTTGTCCGAGTTAATAATCAAGGAGAAATCGATTATTTAGGTCGAAATGATTTTCAGGTAAAAATTCATGGTTTGAGAATCGAACTTAGTGAAATAGAGAAACAACTGACAGAAATAGATGGTATCCAACAAGCAATCGTAGTAAATAAAACGGATCAGTTGATTGCTTATTATTTGAGTCCAAAAGAACTTTCACCAGACTTTTTGAAAGAAGCGCTGAAGGCAAAACTTCCTGATTACATGGTTCCTAAAATCTATACACACATGAAAAAATTTCCTTTAACGATCAACGGAAAACTAGATCGTAGCTCTTTGCCAACTTCGAATGTAGCTCTTGAAGATTTTGTAGGTCCTAGAAATGAAACTGAGTTAGAAATACAATCGATTTTTTCTGAATTATTAGGTCGCGAGCAAGTAAAAATTAGTATATTAGATAATTTCTTCAATTTAGGTGGTGATTCAATCAAAGCCATTCAATTGAGCAATCGTCTAAAACAAAAATTAGATAAAACAATTTCAATTAAACAGATTTTTGACGCTAAAACAATTAAAGGAATCGCCCTACTGATTGATGAAGCTGACGAGGTTCAAATCAGAGCTGAAGAAGGAGAGCTAACAGGGGAAGTCAAATTACTTCCTATCCAAAAATGGTTCTTTGAAGAATATCACTCCTCTCACTTTAATCAGGCGTTTGCTCTTCAATTACCAGAAAATGTAGTTCTTGATAAATTGAAAAGTGCGCTTGTTAAATTGGTAAATTATCATGATGCATTGCGCTTAACGTTCAAAGATGGTATTCAGCTATATGATTCACCTATTTCAACGGTGGATGTTTCATTTGTGAACAGTACGGATGAACTTAATAGAATTCAGCAAAGTTTTCAACTAGATGGGAAGTTGTATCGTTTTGCAATAAAAGAAAAGAGCTTGATCATTATTTGTCATCATCTAGTGATCGATAGTGTTTCTTGGCAAATCATTGCCTCTGATTTAAAAGAACTTTACGAAGGGAAAAGTTTGATAAAGAAACAGACCAGCTATCGCCAATGGACCGAAGTAGTTAGTTCGATGGCGTCAGAAAAAGATACTGCTGAAGTGGATGACTTTTCTGTTGAAACATATAGATGTGGAGATAAATACCACAGCATGAAACTAACTATTGAAGCTAGTGAGACGAAAAAGCTGCTAAACGAGGTAAATCAAGTTTTCAATACGAATATGAATGATCTTTTATTGACGGTTTTGGCTCGAACGTTAAAAAACGTAAATCAAAAAGATTGCATGAGTGTAAAAGTAGAATCTCATGGGCGTGAAGAGATAATGAACGATTTGAATATTCAAAGAACAGTAGGTTGGTTCACTACAATATATCCACAAGTGATTTCTGTTGATCTGCTTAAAACAAAAACATTTGGACGTAAAATAAAAGATCATGGTGTAAGTTATGTAGCAAGCAGAGGGATTCATTCAAAAGATCTTCCGTCGATCATGTTTAATTATCTAGGACAAATTGATACAGGGGAAAATAAGGATTGGTCCATTATTCCCGCTGAATTAGGGAAGCTTACAGATGTAGCTTTCAATGATGTTCTAACGGTCAATAGTGCAATCTCTCAAGAAAAATTGACATTAGAATTTAGCGGATTTATTACTGGATTAACTGAGATTATTTCCGATTATGAAAAAGAACTTAAGAAGCTCATTTCTGAACTTGAACAAATCGGTCGAACCTATTTGACTGTTGAAGATATTCAAGAGGTTACTACTCAACAAAATCTGGATAAACTGCAAGCTACACAGGAGCTAGAGACAGTTTTAGCTGCTAATTCCTTACAAAAAGGTTTTGTCTATCAAAGTTTAAACAACTTAACGAAAGATGATGCCTATATATGTTCGTTTATTTTCGAATATGAACAGGAAATCGATGTGGCTAATTACAAGAAAGCTTGGTCTTATGCACAAAAAAAATATCCTAGTTTGCGTCTATCGTTAAATGCGGAATATGGTGAGATTTTACAAGTTATTGCCAAACAAGGTCAACTTGATTTTGACTATCTGGAAAACGAAACAGTTGAAGACGTGGTTAGAAAAGAAAGAGAGATTCCTTTTTCTTTACAAGAAGGTAATCTTTTTAGGATTAGGTTAATAAAAATGAATCCGACACATTATGTCTGTGTTTTAACGAATCATCATGCGATACTTGATGGTTGGTCCAACCCAGTATTGTTAAATGAGGTTCATACGATCTATCATGCTTTAACTAAGAGACAGCCCATCCATATCATAGAAGACAAAGCTTACATTGAAGCACAATCTTATTTAGTGGATCATAACAATGAAGATAAAGCCTATTGGGAAAAATATCTTAACGAAGTGTTACATCCAGACCTTTCTGGCATATTTAAAGAGGGCATGCGAGAAACGAAACTTGAAACATTCAATCGGATTGAGAAACCAAAGGACAAGGTATTCAAATTATCGAAAAATGAACAAGAAAATCTACATGATTTTTTAACGAACCATGAAATAACAACTAATATCATGATGCAATATGTCTGGCATAAGGTATTAAGCATTTATGGTGGAATAAAAGAAACGACTGTTGGTGTAGTGAATGCAGGAAGAAACTTACCGATAGCTGGTGTTGAAAATAGCGTAGGTCTTTATATCCAAACCTTGCCTATCCAATTTAAACATTCTGAAGAAAACATTATCAAGGAATTACACCAACTTCAGGATATCAATAATGAAGGGATGACAAATGGGCATGTCAATCTCTCTGAATTACAAAAAAATGGCGATCGATTGTTTGACACACTCTTTATTTATGAAAATTATCCAGTGCCAAAAGATAATGGCAAGGATGATCGCCTTCGTATTACAAAGACAAATGGTGTGGAAAAACTAGACTACCCATTAACGATTGTTGTTTATGAGACAGAAAAGGAACTGAATTTCCGTATAAAATATGCAGCCGAATTATTTACTGATCATACGATCGACCGGCTGTTTCAACTGATGCATTATTTGATTGAGCAAATTATGGAGGGATCAGAACATTTTAACTATGTTAAAAAAGCACCAGAATTTGGTTTTGCTGAATATCCACAAAAAACAATCGTTGAAGTTTTTGAAAGACAAGTTCTAAAAACACCAAAAAATATAGCAATCAACTTTAATCAGCGTAGTTACTTATTTGACGAAATAAATAAGCAGGCTAACCGTTTAGCGCACACACTAATTAAAAGGTATGACGTCAAAGTTGGTGACAAGATTCCATTGTTGTTGCCTAAGTCAGAAAAGATAATTATTGCGATGCTAGGCATTTTGAAAGCAGGCGCGGTCTATGTGCCAATGTCCACGTCCTATCCAAGTGAACGAATTGCTTATATTCAAAGGCAAGTCGAGGCAAAATTGACAATTACTGAAGAATTCATGCAACAAGAGTTCTCTTTAATTGATAGCAATCCTAATGTAGAGATTCTGCCACAAGATTTGGCCTATATTATTTTTACTTCAGGAACAACTGGAAAACCAAAAGGTGTAATGGTCGAACATCGTAATTTTATTTGCTATTTGGCTAACATGATTGCTTCGATAGAAAGAAATGGAACGACTGATATTGAATTTGGTTGCATCGCTGAGCCTGTGTTCGACATTTTTGGAACAGAAGTCTTTGGTCAAATTTTGCGAGGAAAATCAGTTCATTTATTTACGGGACAGCCAGAAGATTTCCTTACGTTTATGAAGCATAATCGAGTCACGACATTACAATCTACACCAGGAAAAATTAGCTATTTGTTCCAAGAAAATGATGAAGAGATTTTAGAAAGTGCGCTCACGACTATTTTAGTAGGTGGCGAAAAAATGAATGCTTCGTTTGCTGAACGCTTCAAAACAATCACCCTGATTAATATTTATGGGCCAACAGAGGGAACTGTGTGGACGTCAATGAAAAAAGTAGAAGACAACTATTCAAATATAGGTACACCTTTTCCTCAGTATGCACATTATATTTTAGATGAACAATTGAGATTGTTACCAGATGGCGCACCCGGAGAATTATATGTAGGCGGACCACAACTTTCAGCGGGATATTATGGGCAAGAAAGCTTAACAAAAGCTAGCTTTATCGAAAATCCTTATAATGCCTCTGATTCACCAGAATATGCCAGGATCTATAAAACGGGTGATGTCGTTCGAAGATTATTGAATCAAGAATATGAATTAATTGGTCGTAATGATTTCCAAGTGAAGATAAGGGGATTTCGTATAGAACTGGGTGAAATTGAAGCGGCGATGTTAAAAGTCCCAGGTGTTAAGCAGGTACTCGCTTTAGCTTTAGGAAAATCAGATAGTAAATATCTTGGTGTTTATTATCAAGGAGAACAAGAAATCGAACGTAAAACGATTGAAGATGTACTTGCGAAGCATTTGACAGACTACATGATGCCGTCTGGGTATCAATTTGTAAAAGAATTTCCTTTAACGATTAATGGAAAAATAGATCGACACGCCCTACCAGTCATTACCTATGATAATCACGTGAAATTCGTAGCACCAAGAAATCTGGTGGAAGATAGCGTACTAAACATCGTTTGTGAAGTTTTAGAACTTGAAACAAGAAACATTTCAATCTTAGAAAGTTTCTTTAGCATTGGCGGTGATTCAATTAAGGTAATTAAATTGATTAGTTTAATAAAAGCGAAGTTGGGCTATAAACTAACAATCAATCAGGTATTCAAAAACAAAACGATTGAAAAAATTGCACAAATTATTGATCAAAACAGGCACTCTCAGGTATCGAGCGAAGATCATCTGGAAGTAACAAAGCAACACATTGATGATGTCAAAGAGCAAAAATTGTCGTATGCTCAGCAGCTATATCAAAGAGCACCCAAAAATTCTTATAGAAATATCAAAATTAGATTTAAATTGAAAGAAAACATTGTTCCAGCACGAGTAGCAGCAGCCGTAGTGGCAGTAGTTGAGCGACATGAAGTTCTTAGAACCAAAATTTATAAAGACTACCAAGTTGTAGATGAGCAAAAACTAATAGTAACTTCAGATGAAATTGACGTAGAAAGTTACTTTGATCACGAATTTGATTTAAGCCAGGAAATTCCGATCAAAGTAAATATAACAAATGAGGAATTTTGTTGTGTGATTGATCACGTGGCGTTTGATGGCTGGTCTACTTCTCTATTTTTAAAAGAAATTGAAGCATTTTATGACAAAAAAGAATTGGAACAACTGCCTTATCAATACAAGGATTATTCCATTTGTCAGTATAATTTCTTAAATAGTGATCAGAAACAACAACAGCTAGATTATTGGAAAAAAGAATTGGAGGACTTTGAAGGCGTGTATTTATCTGAGAAGGCTACTTCTCCAAAGCGTCAAGTAGCTGGTGCAGATGAGTATTTCTATATTGATGATAAACAATATGAAAAACTTCAACATTTGATTAAAACAAATGATTTAACGATGCACAATATTTTGTTAGGTGTTTTTTACTTAATGTGTGCAAAAGTCACTAAGCAATCAACACTTGCTATTGTCATTCCTACACTCAATCGAAATGTTGCTGGAGTCGATCGTTTGATTGGTTTATTCGTCAATCAGTTGTTGTTGCAAATTCATATAGAAGAGAACGACACATTCATAGAGTTTATAAATAAAATAAATGAAAAAGTTGTCTTAGCACAAAATAATCAGGATATTCCACTTGAACAAATGCTAGAAGAAAACAATATTCAATTAAGTGGAAATACACTATATTTTGGAATCCAAGGATTTAAGGGAGAAGCATTGAGTCATTCTAAATTATTTGAAGGTATAAAAGAAATGAACCAACAAGCCCAAAAAGATGCTTTTAGCGACTTAACACTCTTTGTTTGGGGACAAACATTAGATTTCAATTATGCTAAAGATTTGTTCCAACCCGATCAAATAAAATTATTTATAACTGTTTATCAAAGAATCGTTCACTTAATAATTGAAGAGCCAATGATTCAAATAAAAGATATTTTTCAGGAGGAAAATTAAATGTTAGTTGAAATGTTAAAAGGAAAAATCCATCGAGCTAAAGTCACACAAGCAGAGCTTGATTATGTAGGAAGTATAACGATTGATGAAGCCTTGATGGAAGCCAGTCATATTTTTGAATATGAAAAAGTACAAATTGCAGATGTTGATAATGGTGAAAGATTTGAGACATATGTGATTGCAGGACCAAGAGATTCAGGAATGATTTGTTTGAATGGTGCAGCAGCAAGATGTGTATCTGTAGGAGATAAAATAATCATTATGAGTTACTGTCAGCTAGAAATCAATGAGGCAAAAGAAGCCAAACCATACGTTGTCTTGGTTGATGAAGAGAATAAAATTCAACGGGAAGTTAGATATGAAAAATATGGGTTACTGACTGAGGAGCTAAAATAACTATGAAAGAAAGAAGTTTTTTGAGCCCAGTGACAGAAAACTTTCTCCACGCAATTGGCGTGGGGAAAGTTTCATATGAGTTAGCAAAAAAATATGAAGTGGATGCTAAACGTGCTTTTATCGCAGGTGTTCTCCATGATTTAGGGGGAGCTATTCCTGATAGTGATCGAGTTGAAATAGCCCAGCTTTATCATATTCCGCTTTTTGAAGAAGAAAAAATGGTTCCAATGCTTGTTCATGCAAAACAAGGAGAATTTTTTGCTCGAAATTTATTTCAAATTGAAGATCCAGAAATATTGAATGCCATACTTTACCATACGACTTGTATCGATGAGGCTTCTTCATTAGTAAAAATCGTTTTTATAGCTGACAAAATACATTGGGATCGAAATGGCAAACCACCATATTTGACGGGATTATTAAAAGCACTTGAACAATCATTAGACGAAGGTTGCAAGTACTTTCTAGAATGGCTATGGCAATCAGATTTATATGTGATCCATCCATTTTTGAGAAGAAGCTACGGATATTATATACAGAATCAAACTTTTCCATTTTTAGACCGGAATACACTAACGAATGAAGAAACTGTCGAAATTACACCAGAAATACGAAAAAAATATTTTCTAAATGAAATTATTTGCGAATTTGAAAAGATATTTGACAGGACAAATCATTCTTTAGAGTTAGCCAAAAGTAATAATGTTGATGCAGATGAAGCGTTTATTGCTGCCGCGCTGATGAACGCAAGTAATACGATTTCTGACAGTGAAAAATCGAAAGTGGCTTTTGCGCTACAACTAGATCCTAATGCACCTAATCTAGTAGCACAAATCAATTATTATTTTGCTGAAACAGAATTTGATGTGAAAAATCCACGTATTTTAGAAATGATAATGAATACCGGAAGCTAATCAGGGAAAATCAGCTCCAAAACTATTTTTTGTTAAGATCGAACGAGTAGGAGGAAATAGATGATGGCCGAATCAAAGGATTTTTTAGAACAAATATTTGATTATGCAGATACAATACCCAATCAAATCGCCTTGGTTGATGATGAAAATGAGTTTACTTATCTTGAAATGAAAGAAAAAATAGAAGCGACGATTCGATTACTAAAAGAATATCAACTTGAAGATCAATGTGTCGCACTTCAGGTAACAAGAGGTGTTTACTTTCCGATTATAGTCTTGGCATTAACAAAAATGTCTGTGACTTTTATCCCACAAGATATCACCCAACCTAAAGAACGACTTAATCAAATGATTGAAACAGCGCAAGCAACAGCAATTATTTCTATAAAAAACGGAAACTATCATGTCCAAAAAATTGACCAAAATAAAATAAAAAACACCAATGCTTGGGCAATTTATTTTACGTCTGGTTCTACAGGAATCCCAAAAGCTGTAGAGATTCCTAGAGAAAATGTGATGAATACAGTGATTTGGGAAAAAAATGAATTTGAAATTAGTATAAAGGATAGAGTAGCAGCATATACACCTTATTCATTTGCAATCAGTTATATTGAACTTTTTTCGACACTTTACTCTGGTGCCACACTTTATGTAGTGAATGAGCAGATTCGTCATGATTTAAATATGCTAGAAGCGTACTTAGTCAAACATTCAATTACATTTATGAACACTACAGCAGTGATTGGGGAACAAATAGTTAAGCGCATGACGATTCCTAGCTTAAGAATATTAACTTTTTCAGGTCAAAGATTCCCTAATATCGATTTAAGTAAGGTATCATATAAAATTTTCAATGTTTATGGGAATACTGAATGCGGGGCTGCAACTATTAAAGAAATGAAATCTACGGATAAAAAAATCACGATTGGTAAGCCAGTCTATCGGATGAACGCATTGATATTAGGGGAAAAGAATGAATCCCTTGCTATAGGAGAGGTTGGTGAGCTCTTTATTTATGGTCCACAAGTTGCAAAAGGCTATTATTTTAATCCAGATGCTACTTCAAAAACATTTATAACTGTAGAAAATTCAAATAATGAAAAAGTTAGAGGATACCGTACAGGAGACTTTGCACGAATCTTACCATCAGGTGAAATCGACTATCTTGGTAGACGCGACCGACAATACAAAATAAATGGTGTACGAATTGACTTAGCAGAAATTGAAGAAGCTTTACAAAAGGTTCTTCCTCAGCTCCAACAAAGTTATGTAACCGTCAGAAAGAATCGTATTTACTGTTGGATTACTAGTGAAAAATGTGAGAATGAACAATTGATACTTGAGCAACTGAATCAATATTTATCTGATGTGATGATACCTACTAGATTGATTCAAATAGACTCGTTACCACTTAACGGCAATGGAAAAACAGACGAAAATCAACTTTTTTCTGAGCTATCAGAACGAGTAGACAGGGACATTCAACGTCACATTAGTACGAACCAAGCAACTATCGAAGCATATTTAACAACAGCTTGGGCACAGATTTTAAATATAGACGAAGAAAACATTAGTTTTGAAAGCGACTTTAAAAAATTAGGTGCTAGTTCCTTACAAATCATGGAATTAGGCGTGAAAATTTTACAAGATAGAAATCAAAAAGTGAACTTTGTTGAATTGCATAAACAAAGTAAGCTCAGTGATATGGCTAAATTATTAGTAAAGGAAAATAATTTTCAATCGATTTATACCTTTGTACCTAGAACAGCTGAAATGAAGGATAATCCGGGCCTATTCATTGTTCATTCAGGAAATACAGGTAGTGATGTCTATCGCCCTTTGTTTGAAAAAATTATTGCGCCAGATTTTCCTATCTATGTCATTGAACCTCATAACTTACTTACCTCAGACGAACGAATTGATGGAATTGAAAACATTGCCAAGTACTACAGTGAACTTATTGCAACCTTTATTCCAGAAAAAAAGATCGGTCAGATTAAACTGATGGGATGGAGCTACGGTGGTGTGGTTGCAAGTGAAATTTGTCACCAAATGATGGAAAATAAAAATCATAAAGAAGTTACTGAGTTGATTATTTTAGATTCGCCATTCTATTTAAGCCAAGAAGATATTGATTTGGCACGAACAAGAGAAAAAACTGGCTATTATCGCAAATATTTTGAAGAAACCCACATTTTTAAAAATAAAGATCAAAAAAATATTACAACAGAACGCTTAATTAAAAATAACCATGAGGTGTTTCAAGATTTAGTTCACTATAAACCTAAAGCATTGACAGTGCCAACTATTTTTATACGGAGTATGGTTGAAGAACGTCCTTTAAGTGATGAACAAATCGATCAACTATTTAGTAATAATCGTATCATCGATGTCTTTTCAAGACATGATTATTTATTTGTTGAGGAAGAGACTGCTTCGATCATCAAAAAGCTTCTTCAACTTACTCCCATAGGAGACTCTGAAAAATGAAACGCATATTGATTGCTCCAATTAATACCATGTTGTTTGAAGAAGTAATGACTTTTGTAAGAGTCGTTGCACCTATGCGATATGATTATGTCTGTCATTTTTATAGAAAAGAAGATCAATACCGTTCGGCGTTAGCCTATGTATTACTTTGTTTAGCAAATAAAAAAATAGTAGGTGAAATCAGTAGAGGTGTCAATGGCAAGCCTTATTTGCAAGAGACAGATTGTCAGATTTCAATTTCTCATACAAATGGATTGGTGAGTGTCGGCATTTCAAATGAAAATATCGGCGTCGACTGTGAAATAGAATCGAATATTGACGAGATAATCATAGATGAATCCTTTTCAAAAAAAGAAAAAATTCAAGTTACTAAAGATGATTTTTTAAAAGTGGTTTTTTGGACTGCCAAAGAAGCAATCAGTAAATTATATAACGAAGACTGGTACTCTTCACCGGCAACAGAATTGATTTACAATAATAGTGAACTAAAAGACACAGTTATTCAGGAAGTCTATCTTCATCCATTTGTTTTTCTTAATGGATGTATCTGTACAGCAAGTTTGAGTGCTGAGCAACCAGATTTTCAAGTAATAACAGAAAAAGAACTTATTGAATTTTTTGATAGTTTTAGCGAATTTTTCTCAAAAAATTGACAAGTTTGGTGATTTCATTCTGCGTTGCTTTATTTTTTAGAAATGTCTATAATTATAATGATAGAGAAGAACGCTTTGTTATGATAAAGCAGAGAATAACTTGAATGGAGTAAATATTAGCATGGTACAATCAATCAATACAAAAGTCGATTTAACAGTCAATGCTACTTCTTATTTAGGAATTACCGAATATGGGAAAATCATGATTGGTGACAAAGGGTTTGAATTTTACAATGAAAGAGATGCGCGTAAGTTTGTTCAGATTCCTTGGGAGGAAGTAGATTATGTCATTGCTTCTGTGATGTTCAAAGGAAAATGGATTCCTCGTTTTGCCATTCAAACAAAACGAAATGGAACGTATTCTTTTTCAGCAAAGAAACCAAAAGTTGTTTTGAGAGCCATCCGTAACTACGTAGATCCTGATCATATGGTTAAATCTTTGAGTTTATTGGATGTTGTTAAGAGAGGCGTTAAGAACATTTTTAAACGAAAATAAAAAAACGAGTGATTTTTCTTAACAGAAAAATCACTCGTTTTTTTGCTATCATCTGCACAGTAAAATCCAATCATTTGCTTGTAAGAAAATCAGTATGATAAAATTATTTTGTAAAGAAGGAGGTTAGATTATGGGTTGGTTATGGACATTGATCGTTGGCGCAATCATTGGAGCAATTGCGGGCGCCATCACAAATAGAGGAAATTCAATGGGCTGCATTACAAATATCATCGCAGGATTGATTGGTTCAAGCATTGGTCAAGCGATTTTTGGCAATTGGGGACCAAGCGCTGCGGGTATGGCGATTGTACCTTCAATTTTAGGTGCAGTTATTTTAGTTGCAGTTGTTTCATTTTTCTTTGGAAAAAAAGCATAAGCTTTTAAATAAACAAAGCAAGTAAGTGATTACTTTTTGTTGCAAAAGAATTTGTCTAGCATTTGCTAAGCAAGTTCTTTTTTCTTTTTCTTAGGGAAAGAAAGTTAACAAATTTTTTTCATTCATATTCGTACGAGAAACAATAATAATTTGCTATAATAGAAAAAAGAAAGTAAAGAAAGAAGGATTTTATTGATGATGGTACGTGTTGAAAAACTCCGCAAAAAAATGCAAGCAGAAAATTTAGATTCATTTTTAGTTACAAGTCCCTATAACCTTCGTTACTTGACCAATTTCACAGGCACTACTGGTTTAGCAGTTATCACATTGGACAAAGCGTTCTTTATTACAGATTTTCGTTACACAGAACAAGCTGCTAGCCAAGCACAAGGCTTTGAAATTATAAAAAATGTTGGCCCGATTTTTGATGAAGTGGCTGATTTAGTAAAGAGAGAAAACCTAAATGCTTTAGCGTTTGAAGAAACAACGGTATCTTTCCTAGAATACTCAGTGTTAGAAGAAATTATCAATGCAGAATTGATTCCAGTTAGTGGAATGATTGAAGAATTACGTGAAGTAAAAGATGAAGAAGAAATCTCAATCATTGAAAAAGCATGTAGCATTGCCGATATGGCTTATGATCATATTCTAAAGATGATTCGCCCGGGAATGACTGAAATCGAAGTAGCAAATCAAGTGGATTTCTACATGCGTTCGTTAGGTGCAACAAGTGTTTCTTTTGATACGATTGTTGCTAGTGGTTTGCGCTCAGCTATGCCTCATGGTGTAGCAAGTGACAAAGTAATTGAACAAGGTGACTTGATCACACTAGACTTTGGTTGTTATTATCAAGGGTATGTTTCTGATATGACTCGAACATTTGCCATTGGTGATCCTGGCGAGAAATTAAAAGAAATCTATCAAATCGTACTAGATGCACAGTTAGCAGTCTTAGATGCAGCTAAACCTGGATTAACAGGAATCCAATTAGATGCAGTAGCTCGTGACTACATTACAAAACAAGGATACGGCGAAGCGTTTGGTCATTCAACTGGTCATGGTATCGGGTTAGAAATCCATGAAGGTCCGAATGTTTCTGCTCGGGCAGAAAAACAATTTGTTCCTGGAAATGTCATCACAGATGAACCAGGAATTTACTTACCAGGAATTGGTGGCGTGCGGATTGAAGATGATTTGCTAATCACAAAAGAGGGGAATCGAGTGTTGACTCATTCGCCAAAAGAATTGATTATTCTATAGTTTCACCTGATGTTTAAAAATTTCTTTTCCTGTTTAACGCACCGACTTTTGTTATAGAAAATAGCTAGATTTAGTGATACACTATAGAAGGACTTTTACGCATGTAGAAGATAGCAGAGCTGGGAGTTTTTCTCCGTAAAGAATTAGGAGGCTATTTATGATTTCTGTAAATGATTTCAAAACAGGATTAACAATTGAAGTGGATGGTGGAATTTGGCGGGTAATTGAGTTCCAACATGTCAAACCAGGAAAAGGCGCTGCATTTGTTCGTTCAAAATTAAAAAACTTGCGTACAGGCGGCGTACAGGAAAAAACTTTTCGTGCTGGTGAAAAAGTAGCAAAGGCTCAAATCAGCAATCGAAAAATGCAATATCTTTATGAAAGTGCAGGAAGCCATGTGTTCATGGATTTAGAAACTTATGAACAAATTGAAATTCCTGAAGAACAGATTAAAGATGAATTGAAGTATATTTTGGAAAATATGGAAGTTAACATTATCATGTACGACGCAGAAATTTTAGGTCTTGAGTTACCCAATACAGTTATCCTTGAGGTTGCTGAAACAGATCCAAACATCAAGGGAGACACATCTTCTGGTGGGACGAAACCAGCAATTATGGAAACTGGGTTAACGGTTAATGTACCTTTCTTTGTGAACCAAGGAGATAAACTGATTGTTAATACCGGAGACGGTTCATATGTATCTCGTGCTTAGGTAAAAGGAGGAAGAAAAATGGCAGATGAAAAAAATCTTGTCTTAAACGCAAATCAAGACTTAGGAGAAATTGTTATTGCTCCTGAAGTAATTGAAGTAATTATTGGGATTGCAGCATCTAAAGTAGAAGGTGTCTATGGCATGCGTGGTACTTTTGCTAGCAATGTGACTGAATTATTAGGTCGTGCAGCTCATGGTAAAGGTGTCTATCTTGCAAATGAAGAAGATGGCTTGAAAGTGGATATTTATTGCTATTTAGAATATGGAGTATCTGTTCCTAAAGTAGCGATGGATATGCAAGAGCGTGTAGTCCAACAAGTTTTATTTATGACAGACATTGCTTTAGCTGAAGTGAATGTTCACGTGGTAGCAGTGGTACCTGAAAAATTAGAACAACCCGTACTGGAAGAACTTTTTGAAGACGATGAGGACGAAAATGAATAAAGAAATATCGAGACATAAGATTCGTGAAATGGCGTTGCAAGCACTGTTTCCACTAGATTTCAATGCAGATTTAACAAAAGAAGACGCAATCATGCATGCCATTGAGTTAGATCAGCGTGACTTGATCAATGAAGAAGAATCGGAGTTTGTTCCGGTTTATCTGGACACACTAGTTGGTGGTGTGTGTGCGAAGAAAGATGAATTAGATCAAACGATTGAAAAACATTTGAAAAATAATTGGCGTATCAATCGAATTTCAAAAATGGATTTAGTGATTTTGCGTATTGCAATTTTTGAAATGAAATATGTGACAGATGTGCCTGCTCCAGTTGCCTTAAATGAAGCAATAGAGTTAACGAAAACATTTAGTGACGATCGTTCACGTAAATTCGTAAACGGCGTATTATCCAATATTTTAAATGAAATGGAAGCTGGGGCATAGGCCCTAGCTTTTTTTTGAGAAATAAAAATCATTGTTATTGGGTAATCAAATTATATGGTAGAATAAAAAGACAAAAAGTTCAGGGAGTGGTTATATGGCAGTCACAATCAATGGAAAAGAATTAGCAGAAAAAATGCAAACAGAAATTGCCGAAAAAGTGCATGAACTCAATGAAGTTGGTATCCATCCTGGCCTAGTCGTTTTATTAGTGGGAGAAAACCAAGCGAGTCAAGTTTATGTTCGAAATAAAGAACGTGTTGCAAAAGAAATTGGTATCCACTCAAAAGTAGAACGTTATCCAGAAACCATTTCTGAAGAAGAATTACTTTTAGAAATTGAAAAATATAATCAAGATCCATTGTTCCATGGAATCTTAGTACAATTACCTTTACCAAAACATATCAACGAAGAAAAAGTATTATTGGCAATCCAACCTGAAAAAGATGTCGATGGCTTCCATCCGATGAACCTTGGACGTTTATTTGCTGGTGATCCAGATATGATCCCCTGCACACCATATGGGATCATGAAAATGTTTGAAGCTTATTCAATTGATCCTGCTGGAAAGCGTGCAGTAGTGATTGGGCGCAGCAATATTGTTGGTAAACCAATGGGGCAGCTATTATTGATGGCAGATGCGACAGTCACCATTGCGCATTCAAAAACAAAAGACTTACCAGCGCTTGCTCGCGAAGCGGATATTTTAGTTGTTGCGATTGGACGCGGTCATTTTGTAACAAAAGAATTTATTAAACCTGGGGCAGTAGTGATTGATGTAGGGATGAATCGAAATGAAGCAGGCAAGCTAATTGGAGATGTCAAATTTGATGAAGTTGAGCCGTTAGCAAGCTATATTACGCCAGTACCTCGAGGGGTTGGACCCATGACGATCACGATGCTGATGTATCAAACAGTTAAGTCTGCCAAAGCTTTTGGAGCAGGTGAATAAATGGCACAAGAATATTTAACAGTAACCTCGTTGACTAAATATCTAAAAAGAAAGTTTGATTTAGATCCTTATTTGGAACGAGTATATCTGACTGGTGAAATTTCTAACTTTCGCCTGCGGGCAAACGCACATCAATACTTCAGCTTGAAAGACGATCATGCAAAAATCTCGGCAATTATGTTTAAAGGCGCGTTTCAAAAACTGAAATTTCAACCAAAGGAAGGAATGAAAGTTCTCGTTGTCGGTCGAATTTCACTTTATGAAGCTGGTGGCTCTTATCAAATCTATGTGGAGCATATGGAACCAGATGGTATCGGTGCGTTGTATCAAGCGTTAGAAGAAAGAAAAGATAAGTTGATGAAAGAAGGTCTGTTCCAAGGACCAAAAAAACCATTACCGCGTTTTCCTAAACGAATTGCTGTCCTAACTAGTCCTAGTGGTGCAGTTATTCGAGATATCATTACGACGGTAAAGAGGCGTTATCCAATTGCTCAGTTAGTATTGTTTCCTACTGTGGTTCAAGGAAACCAAGCAGCAGACGATGTGGTGAAAAATATTGGACGAGTGGAAGCTCTGGGGAATTTTGATACGATGATTATTGGCCGGGGCGGGGGATCGATTGAAGATCTTTGGCCTTTTAATGAAGAACGGGTTGCTAGGGCAATCTATGCGGCAAATACGCCAATTATCTCTTCTGTCGGACACGAAACAGATACAACAATTGCTGACTTAGTTGCGGATGTGCGTGCTGCTACACCAACGGCAGCGGCTGAATTAGCGGTGCCGGTATTATCAGAAGTTTTGTTGAAAATCAATGAACGCCAAGCCCGTTTAGAGCAGGCTTTTTCGCGTCAAATCCAAACGAAGCAACAACGTTTTGAACATTTGAAGCAGTCTTATGTCTTCAGGCAACCAGAACGACTATATGAGGGACAAACGATTAAGTTAGACCACTTCAAGCAACGGTTACAACAAGCTGCACAACAAGTGTATTATGAAAAGGAAAAGCAAGTTATTTCTCTTAATCACCAACTCGAACAGGTAGCTCCTGATTATCGGATAAAAACAGCTAAACAAGAAACAGATTATCTACAGCAACGTTTGAAAGAAAAAATGGAACAATATATGCAACAACAAAAAAATCATTTTCAAACAGCTGTTCAATTACTTGATTTACTAAGTCCGCTGAAAATCATGGGGCGAGGGTATAGCTATACGACATTACCTACTAATCAAGTAGCTAAGAGTGTGACAGAGGTCCAACAAGGAGAACTACTGACTGTTCACTATCAAGATGGGCGAGTTATTACAAAAGTCCAAGAAATCGAAGAAGGAGAATAACCGATGGAAAATCCAACATTTGAAGAATCATTGCAAGAATTAGAAAAAATCGTCGTACAATTAGAACAAGGCGATGTCCCACTGGAAAAAGCATTGGATGCATTTAAACGCGGGATGGAGCTAAGTAAGCAATGTCAAGATACATTAGCAAAAGCAGAAGAAACTTTGACTAAAATGATGACTGAAACAGAGGAAGAAGTCGTTTTTGGTGAGAGCGAGGAAGCTTGATGCAATTAACCAAATTTACAGCAACTAATTTGCCGATAGTTGAACAAGAAATCACCCAATTTTTAATGGAATATACAAGTGATGAAACGCTGAAAGAAAGTATGCTTTATTCGATTAATGCTGGTGGGAAGCGAATTAGACCATTACTGCTTTTAGCAGCAATAAATTCTTTTGGCGAAACATTGACCACTCCGATGTATCAAGTAGCAGGTGCTCTTGAAATGGTCCATACGTATTCATTGATCCATGATGATCTACCTGCAATGGATAATGATGATCTACGTAGAGGAAAACCAACAAACCATAAAATTTTTGGTGAAGCAATTGCTATTTTGGCTGGCGATGGCCTGTTGACGGGTGCCTTTCAATTGATTAGTTTGACACAACTAGAACCTTCGAAAAAATTATTGCTTATTCAACAATTGGCAAGTAGTAGTGGAGCTCAAGGAATGGTTGCTGGACAAACGGCAGATATTTTAGGTGAAAAGCAAGAATTGACTATAGACGAACTTGCCTTTGTCCATGAACGAAAAACGGGTCGTTTGATTCGTTATGCGTTGTTAGCAGGTGGTGTTTTAGCCAATCAACCTGAAGAAGTTCTACTTTGTTTACAAAAATTGGCTGGACATCTTGGCCTTGCTTTTCAAATACGGGATGATTTATTAGATGTGGTGAGCACAACCGAAAAATTAGGTAAAACTGCTGGCAAGGATGCGCAAGAAGGAAAAAATACGTATCCACGTTTGTTAGGAATTGAAAAAACGTATGAAGCTTTAGCAAACGAAATCCAACAAGCAAAGGAATTAGTTACACAGTTGGAAAAAGATGTTTTAGTGTTTGATGGTGATCTGCTACGTCAATTAATTAAACAATTTGATATAGAGAAATGAGGAAAAAAATGGAAAAAGAACGTGTAGACGTTTTAGCCGTTAAACAAGGACTATTTGAAACCAGAGAACAAGCAAAACGCTCGGTTATGGCTGGTTTGATTTATAACGAAAAAAATGAACGTTTTGACAAACCGGGGGAAAAGATTCCTGTTACGAATGAACTGAAAATCAAGGGGAAAAAATTGCCCTATGTTTCTCGTGGGGGCCTTAAGCTAGAAAAAGCGTTAAAAGTTTTTGACCTGACTGTTCAAGATAAAGTGTTATTAGATATTGGTGCTTCTACAGGAGGATTCACTGATGCAGCGTTACAAAACGGGGCAAAGATGAGCTATGCCTTAGATGTTGGCTACAATCAACTTGCTTGGAAAATTCGTCAAGATCCACGAGTAGTTGTGATGGAACGTGTTAACTTCCGCTATTCAAAACCAGAAGACTTCGAACAAGGTGTACCAGAGGTAGCAGTGATTGATGTATCTTTTATTTCACTCAAACTAATGTTGCCACCGTTACATGCGATTTTGGCAGATCACGGAGAAGTAGTTACGTTGATCAAACCTCAATTTGAAGCTGGGAGAGAAGCAGTAGGGAAAAATGGGATTGTCCGGAATGCTCAGACACATCAAAAAGTAATAGAAGATACCTTAGCTTTTGCAATGGAGAGTGGCTATGATGTCTTAGAATTGAGTTTTTCACCAATTACAGGTGGCGAAGGAAATATTGAATTTCTAGCACATCTCCAAAAAGTTTCTGGTAAAGGAACTATGAGCCCGACAATTGATATTTCAGCAGTTGTCACCAATGCGCATGAACAATTTGAACAAAAGTAAGCGGTTTGCAGATTTCTTCTTTCTTAAGCCGAAAAAATAAGCTATCATTAACAAGAAGAATGAGCTAAGGAGCGAAAAGCAATGAGAAAAAAAGATCGACACCGTTTGATTACTCGATTATTGAGCGAGCGTGATATCCGGAAACAAGAAGAGTTTGTCGAAATTTTGAAAAACAAAGGAATTTCTGTAACTCAAGCCACAATTTCTCGGGATATTAAAGAACTAAAGTTGATTAAAGTTCCCGCTTCTGATGGTGGCTACCGGTATAGTTTGCCAGCAGAAACAAGCGAAGATGTTCAAACAAAATTAGAAAAAATTTTAAAAGATGCTTTTGTCGCAGTGGATCAAATGGAAAAATTTGTTATTTTGAAAACTTTACCTGGAAATGCTTCTGCAGCAGCGAATCTAATTGATAAATGTTACAAGAAGGAACTGTTTTCGATTATCAATGATGATGACAATGTTTTGATGATTACACGTACAGAAGAAGATGCAGTCTCATTAAAAAAAGATTTCTTACATTACTTGTAATTAAGGGGTGATTGCTGTGTTACAAGAAATTAGTATTACCAACTTTGCAATTATTCCGGAGTTGCAATTGTCTTTTCACGAAGGGATGACGGCACTGACTGGTGAAACGGGAGCTGGAAAATCAATCATTATTGATGCTTTAGGATTACTAGCAGGTGGTCGTGGTTCAAGTGATTATATTCGTCAGGGCGCAGACAAGTGTATTCTTGAAGGACTGTTCGAGTTACCTAAACAGCCAGGTTTTTCTGATCTAATGGAAGAGTTAGGAATTGAATCAGATGAGGATAACTTAATTGTTCGACGAGATATGGCATTGACAGGAAAAAATATTTGTCGTGTCAATGGACACATTGTGACTTTGGCGAATTTGCGACGAATTGGTGCTTTTTTAGTTGATATTCAAGGACAAAATGAACATCAGGAATTGTTGCAACCTGAATCACATCTAATCTTACTGGATCAGTTTGGTGATGCAGCTTTCCAACAAAAGAAAAAATTATATCAAAAATTATATCGAAATTATCGAACGTTAGAAGCAAAAGTTCGTAAAGTTCAACAAAATGAGAAGTCTTTTGTTCAACGGATGGACATGCTTCACTTTCAGCAAGAAGAGATTGCAGCAGCTAAACTTCAATTAGGTGAAGAAGAGCGATTGGTTGAAGAGCGTGACAAATTAAGTAATTATCAGAAAATCGTAGATAGCTTGAACGCTGGATATAGTGCGCTAGATAATGGTGAGCAAAGTAGCGTTGACGGTATTGGACGAGCGGTTTCAGAAATGCAGGGGATTGCGCATTTAGATCCAGAGTATGAAGCGATTTTTGATAATATTCAAAATGCTTACTATCTGTTACAAGATGCAGTAGGAGATATGAGTCGCCAAATTGATCATTTGGAACTTGATGACAATCGTTTGGAAGAGGTAAATCAACGATTAGAAGTAATCCGTCAATTGAAACGAAAATATGGCGAGTCGATTGAAGCTATCTTGTCTTACTATGAGGAAATTACCAAAGAGTTAGGTGACTCTGATTTTTCTGAGGGTCAGTTAGAGAAAATGAAAAAAGAACTCGAAGAAAAGACAACAGAACTTCATCAGCAAGCGATGATTCTGCGTGAGCAACGACAAAAAATTGCTAAAGAACTTGAGGCGTCAATTTTACAAGAACTAAAAGGGTTGTACATGGAAAACACAGAATTTGAAGTTCGTTTTACACAAGAAGAAACAATTTTTGACCAAAATGGATTTGATCAAGTTGAATTTTACATAACGACAAATCCTGGTGAACCATTAAAACCTTTAGTAAAAGTTGCTTCTGGAGGAGAATTATCGCGAATGCTATTAGCGTTAAAAACGATTTTTTCTTCGGAACAAGGTGTGACAAGTATTATTTTTGACGAAGTGGATACTGGCGTCAGTGGTCGAGTTGCGCAAGCAATTGCAGATAAAATTGCCCAAATATCAAAGTACTCTCAAGTTTTGTGTATCACACATCTTCCACAAGTTGCCGCAGTTGCGGATTACCAATACTACATTGTGAAAGATGTTATTGCGGGTCGAACACAAACTTCAGTTTCAGAGCTTGCTGAACCACAAAGGATTGAAGAAATTGCTCGGATGTTAGCTGGAAGTGAAATTACGCCATTAACGATTGAGCATGCGAAAGAGTTATTGAAAATGGCAAAAAAAAATCACAATTAAAAAAGCGTTGGCTATCTCTTAGAAATAAGAGATAGCCAACGCTTTTTTATAGTACGCTCATGACAGCGGTTAGTACGACTGAACCAACAGTTAAAATTAACATTGTCCAAATGACTACTTTTGTTACTTTAGAAAAAGTACTTGTTTGCTTTTTATTATTCATCGCGTTCATCCTTAAGTTAGATTCATTAGCAATAGTGTACAACCTTTTATGTTTTTGTTCAAGTTACGAAGTAAATTTCTTCATATTAAAAATAAAATATTTAAGAATGTCTTTTTTAAAACGGTGGTTCAGACTGAAAAATTATGATAAGCTCTTTTTTAGATGTTGTTTAATGACCGCTGTCAAATGATTAGCTAGTTGTCTAAAAACAATCTGACTGTAATAAACAAGAAACAAAAGTGGTCATCTAAAAATGATAATCACAATAAATTAAATAAAATGAAATAGTTGTGTAAAGTATTTGCAGTATACTTAGAGCAATTAGAAAGAAGGAGTTTTCATCACATGGGTACTTTTACGCCAATAGTCTTATTTTGGTATATCTTTCCGGCAATCGTTTTATTTGGTTGCCAATTTTTAGTGCGAATCTTTGCATTAAATCGCCGCTTTAATTTAAAAGCTCCTGATTTGGCTATCCCATTCCTATGGGGAGGAATGCATGAACTTTCAAGAAATATGGGAACCATTTCGGTTTTACCCTTTTTTATTATTTCTGTATTACTTTTAGGAATTTGTATTGCAGTTTTTCAGGCATACTATTATGAAGAAATTGTTTATTCTCGTTATCTGAAAATGACGTGGCGGTTAACTTTTTTATTAACGATCATTTTGTATTTAGTGCTCATTGTGTTTAACATTGTGAGTTATTTATAACGTCAAAAAAGCTGTGAAGAGTCTTTTAAAAGATTTTTCACAGCTTGATTTTTTAAAAAATAGTTAATGTAAAAAAAGTTCGTCTCAGATTTTCCAGAAAAGGTGGTAGAAAGTGGGGGATTGTGGTAGACTAATTTTAGTTAGTGGAGGAATGGGGGTAGTTTCAATGTTTATGGGCGAATATCGGCATAATATTGATACAAAAGGTCGTCTGATCGTGCCTTCAAAACTTCGTGACGAGCTTGGTGAAAAGTTCGTACTAACTCGTGGTTTAGATGGCTGTCTTTTTGGCTATCCATTGAGCGAGTGGGAAAACTTAGAAGATAAGCTTAGCGAAATGCCGTTGACCAAAAAAGATGCACGTACTTTTGTGCGGTTTTTTTACTCGGCTGCCACTGAATGCGAACTTGATAAACAAGGTCGTATCAACATTCCCAGCACTTTGAGAAGTCATGCAAGTTTAGAAAAGGAATGCGTAGTGATTGGTGTTTCAAATCGAATCGAAATTTGGGACGAAACACGTTGGCAAACATTTTCTGATGAAGCTGAAAGTAACTTCGATGAGATTGCTGAAAATATGATTGATTTTGGACTATAGAATAGGAAGAGGCTGACCAATGACTGAGACATTTCAACACTATACAGTCATGTTGAAGGAAACCGTAGATGGTTTGAATGTTAAACCAAATGGAATTTATGTAGACTGTACTTTAGGCGGTGCCGGACATAGTGAATATTTACTAAGCCAATTGAACACCGATGGGCATCTTTATGCTTTTGATCAGGATCAAAAGGCAATTGATCATGCAAAACAACGGTTAGCGCCATATGTTGAAAAAGGAATGGTTACTTTTATCAAAGCCAATTTTAGAGAGTTAGAACTCCAGTTGGCTGAACGAGAAGTGACAGAAGTCGATGGAATCTTGTATGACTTAGGTGTTTCTTCACCTCAATTAGATGAGGCAGAACGTGGGTTTAGCTACCACCAAGATGCACCATTAGATATGCGGATGGATCAGTCAGCACCAATTTCTGCTTTTAATGTTATCAATGAATATTCTTATCAAGAACTGGTAAAAATTTTCTTTCGTTATGGTGAAGAAAAATTTTCGAAACAAATCGCTCGTGAAATCGAGCGAGTACGAAAAGAAAAACCAATCGAAACAACTGGTGAATTAGTTGAAATCATCAAACGTGTGATTCCAGCTCCTGCTAGAAGAAAAGGTGGCCATCCTGCAAAAAGAATTTTCCAAGCAGTACGAATTGCGGTAAATGATGAACTTGGAGCAGAGGAAACTTCTTTGGAACAAGCAATCAAACTATTGAAATTAAATGGTCGAATCAGTGCGATTACGTTCCATTCATTAGAAGATCGAATTGTTAAAAGCTTATTTAAGGAATACAGTACAGTGAAAGATCTACCACCGGGATTACCGGTTGTTCCTGATGAGTTTCAACCAGAACTAAAAGTAATCACCAGAAAGCCAATTCTTCCATCTGAAGAAGAATTAGCTGAAAATAATCGTTCACGTAGTGCAAAACTGCGAATTGCGGAAAAAATACGAGTGAAAGAGGAGTAGAACAATGGCAGAACTAAAGAGAGCACATGAATATCCATATGATTTCCCTGACATGGTGGATCAAGCTGAACAACTGCCAGATTCTAATCAAGAGATTGTTCTACCTCAATCACCAGCTAGACGGTTGAAACGAATCTCTAATTTAGAAAAATTAGTTATCAGTGGCCTGATTGTTGCGTTAATTTCTTTGTCTGTCTTAACAATTATGTTAAGAACTAATATTAGCGGTGCAGAGCAAGCTATTACTTCAATTCAAGCGGATATTACTGAAAAGAAAACAGAAAAAACAACTTTAGAACAAGAAAAGAATGAACTTTCGCGTACAGAACGCGTAAAACAAATCGCAGAAGAAAAAGGATTGTCCATTAATGATGACAATTTAAGGAAAGTGAAGTAAATGAGTCTTAAAAATAAATTTCGGCGGTTTATGGAAAAGAAAAATCAAAATCCGATGAACAATCGCAAAAAAGTAGGTATCATTTTATTTGCTACGAGTATTGGGTTGTTCTTTTTATTTGCCGTCCGTTTCTCGTACATTATAATAGGTGGTCATGTGGCTGGTACTTCGTTATCTGAAAAAACAGAACAACTTTACAGAGGTAGTGAAGTTGTGCAGGCGAAACGGGGCACAATTTATGACCGAAATGGTGTTGCAATTGCTGAAGATGCGACCTCTTATTCCATCAAAGCGATTCTTTCAAAAACATATACATCTGAAAATAAAAAACTTTATGCTCAAGAAAAAGATTTTAATAAAATCGCAACAATTTTAAGTGATAATTTATCAATTAAGAAAAGTGCGGCACTTAAAATTTTGAAAAATGGAGCAGATAATGAGCTATATCAAGTTGAATTTGGAAATTACGGACAGAATATCACTCAGGAAACAAAGCAGACGATTGAGGCACAAATGAAAGAGGCAGGGTTAGCTGGTCTTTACTTTGATGCTCACAAATCGCGTATGTATCCAAATGGTATCTTTTCTTCCCATTTTATCGGATTTGCAATTCCTAATAAAGAAGGCGATGGGTTAGTCGGTAGTTTGGGGCTAGAATCAGCTTATAATGACATTTTAACTGGGAAAGACGGGAAGATTGTTTATCAAAAAGATAAATATCAAAACCCTTTACCAGGAACTGTTGCTGATGAGGTTGCTTCTAAAGATGGGCAAGATATCTACACCACTCTAGATAGTAGATTACAAAGTTATTTAGAAACATTGATGGATCAAGTTAATCAAGAATACCAACCTGAAGAGCTGACTGCTGTTTTAATGGAAGCAAAAACTGGTGAAATCGTAGCAATGGGTCAACGTCCAACCTTTAACCCTGAAACAATGGAGGGATTGAAAGACGAAAATGCTGTTTGGCGTAATTTCTTAGTTCAAGATCGTTATGAGCCTGGTTCGACAATGAAAGTCTTTACCACTGCTGCGGCTATTGAGGAAGGCGAATATAACGAAAACGAAACATTTGTTTCTGGAAAAATCGATGTAGCAGATGCAACCATCAACGACCATGACTTTGGAGAAAAAGGTGTATTGACGATGCGTCAAGCTCTTTCTTGGTCAAGTAACGTTGGGATGGTTATTTTAGAACAAAGACTAGGTGGACGTTGGTATAACTATCTTCAAAAACTTGGCTTTGGTCAAAGTACTCACTCTGGATTAGATGATGAAAACGCAGGTACATTACCAACAGAAAATATTGTTGACCGTGCAATGAGTGCATATGGACAAGCAATTGGTGTAACTAACTTCCAAATGATGAAGGCATTTTCTTCAATTGCTAACAATGGAACGATGCTTCAACCTAGATTCATCAGTAAAATCGTTGATCCACAAACAGGAGAAGAGCGAACAACTCAAACAGAAGTATTAGGACAACCTTATTCAAAAGAAACAACAGAAAAAGTACGTGAATATATGCGTGATGTTGTTGAAAGTGAAAATTATGGAAGTGCCTATGGCGTTTATTCCGTACCAGGATATAATGTATCAGCAAAAACTGGTACAGCACAAATTGCCTCTGATTCTGGCGGTTATCAAGTAGGAGATACTTCTTATCTTTATTCAATCGTTGAAATGGTTCCTTCAGAAGATCCTGAATACGTTCTTTATTTAACAATGAAACATCCAAAAACTTACGATCGAATGGCCTTGGCAAAAATTGCTAACCCGTTGATGAAACGAGCAATGGACTTCAAAGAAACAGAAGGCGAGACTAAAGAAAAGACAGATCAGACAGAAAAAGTAGTGGTTGCTGATTACCGCAATTTAGATTCAGACGTTGCTGCAGCCGACGCACAAAAAAGTGGCTTACAGCCAGTAGTGATTGGTAATGGAAAGAAAGTTATCAAACAATCAACTTTCAACGGTGATAAACTCATTTTGGGAGAAAAATTGATTCTACAAACAGGTGGCGATGAGCTAATGCCCGATGTTACTGGTTGGTCAAAAGCTGATATCATGAAATTAGGCAAAATTCTTGGCATCGAAGTTACTTTTGATGGTGATGGCTATTGCACCAAGCAAAGTCTTGCACCGTATGAAAAAATTACAGATAAAAAATTACACTTTACTTTAAAAGAGTAAGAAAAGAAATAGGAGAGAAAAAAGCATGGAATGGACACAAGCATTAATCCCCATTGTGAGTAGCTGTGCAATGACAGTTGCAGTAATGCCATTGTTTATTGGTTACTTTCAAATGAAAAAACAAGGACAGGCGATTCGTGAAGAAGGACCTAAATGGCATAATATCAAGGCCGGGACTCCAACAATGGGTGGCTTAGTGTTCCTGATTGCAGCAATTTTAACTGGTATTTGGGTAGGAGCGTGGCAAAATCAGCTAACACCAATACTTTTTATATTGTTATTCGTTCTAGCGTTATATGGTGCGATTGGGTTTTTAGATGATTTTATTAAAGTTTTTAAAAAAAGAAATATGGGATTAAATTCCATACAAAAATTGATTGGTCAAATTATTGGTGGGGTAGCTTTTTATCTTGTTTATCGTTCAGAAGGGTATCCAGGTGTACTTAACTTTTTTGGATTAGAAATCAGTTTAGGGATTTTCTATGGTTTATTCGCGATTTTCTGGTTAGTTGGTTTTTCAAATGCAGTCAATTTAACAGATGGAATTGATGGTTTAGTTGCAGGATTAGGAACAATTTCTTTTGCAACATATGCTCTTATTGCTTGGCATCAAAATCAACTAGATGTTTTGATTATTTGCTTAAGTGTTGTTGGCGGTCTGATTGGTTTCTTTGCTTACAATCACAAACCTGCGAAAATTTTTATGGGGGATGTGGGTTCTTTAGCCTTAGGTGGTTTGTTAGCAGCAATCTCAATGATGCTAAATCAAGAATGGACGTTGTTATTAGTTGGCTTGATTTATGTTATGGAAACAGCAAGTGTAATGTTACAAGTAACTTCATTTAAGTTAACCGGGAAACGAATTTTCAAAATGTCACCAATTCATCACCACTTTGAAATGAGTGGTTGGTCCGAATGGAAAATTGATACTGTTTTTTGGTTAGTTAGTGTAGCAACTTCACTCATTACATTATGGCTTGTTTGGTAGGAGATGACAGAAAATGAAAAAAATCACAACATATGAAAATAAAAAAGTTCTAGTCTTAGGACTTGCAAAAAGCGGATTTAGTGCGGCCAAATTGTTACATGAATTGGGCGCACTTGTCACCGTTAATGACGGAAAACCTTTCGATGAAAATCCAGATGCACAAGATTTATTAGCTTTAGGAATTAAAGTGGTTACAGGAAGTCACCCAATTGAACTATTAGATGAAGATTTTTCTGTAATGGTAAAAAATCCTGGCATTCCATATAACCATCCATTGGTAGCGAAGGCACAAGAAATGGGTATTCCGGTAATTACGGAAGTTGAGTTAGCTTACGAGGTAGCGGAATGTCCAATTATTGGTATCACTGGAACGAATGGAAAAACAACAACAACAACAATGACAGGATTATTGTTAAATGCAGGAGAAAGTAAAGGAATGGCTCGCCTAGCTGGAAATATTGGCTATCCAGCAAGCAGTGTAGCCCAGGAAGCACAAGCAGACGATAAAATCGTTATGGAATTGTCAAGTTTCCAATTAATGGGCATTACAGATTTTCATCCTAATATAGCAGTTATTACAAATATTTATGAAGCTCATATCGACTATCATGGAACACGTGAAGAGTATGTAAAAGCAAAATGGGAAATTCAAAAAAATATGACAACGGAAGATTATCTAATTTTGAATTGGAACCAAGAAGAACTACGAATGTTGGCTCAAACAACTCAAGCACAGGTCCTTCCTTTTTCAACAACAGAAGTGCTAGAACAAGGTGCATATTGTGCAGATGGTATCATTTACTATAATCAAGAAAAAATTATGGATGCTTCAGATTTGGGTGTTCCTGGCGCGCACAACATTGAAAATGCTTTGGCGGCAATTACGGTTGCTAAACTATATGATGTCTCGACAGAAGCAATTAAGCAAACACTACATTTGTTCCATGGTGTACCTCATCGTACCCAATATGTAGGAGAAATCCATGGAAGAAAATTTTATAATGATTCTAAAGCAACAAATATCTTAGCAACGGAAATGGCACTAAGTGGTTTTGTTCCAGAAAAAATGATTTTATTAGCTGGTGGATTGGATCGAGGCAATAGTTTTGATGAACTAGTTCCTTCTCTTAAAAATCTAAAAGCATTGATTGCGTTTGGTGAAACGAAAAATAAACTAGTTAAAGCTGGTCAAAAGGCTGGTATTCAAGTGATTGAAATAACAGAAAATGTTGAGACAGCTGTGCCACTTGCATTAGAGTTAAGCGCTGAAGGGGACGTTGTTTTGTTATCTCCAGCTAATGCAAGTTGGGATCAATATCCTAACTTCGAGATTCGTGGTGTACGCTTCATGGAAGCTGTCAATAAATTAAAATAGAAAAGAAACGAGCGATAAAAATGAAAATTTTGGTTACAGGCGGCGGAACAGGTGGTCATATCTATCCAGCATTAGCCTTTGTTAATTATGTGAAGTCTCAAGATCAAGATGCTGAGTTTATGTATGTCGGGGCAAATCGAGGATTAGAAAATAAAATTGTTCCAGAGACTGGTATTCCTTTTCATACTTTAGAAATTCAAGGATTCAAACGAAAATTGTCATTTGATAATGTTAAAACAATCCAACTCTTTTTGAAAAGTATTCGCCAAGCAAAAAAAATCTTGAAAGATTTTCAACCAGATGTGGTGATTGGAACAGGTGGATATGTTTCAGGTGCTGTTGTATATGCTGCGGCAAAGTTGAACATTCCAACAATCATTCATGAACAAAATAGCGTTCCAGGAATTACGAACAAATTTCTTAGTCGTTATGTCAATAAGATCGCTCTTTCTTTCCAAGATGCAGCACAGTTTTTTCCAGAAGAAAAATCAAGTTTGATTGGTAATCCCCGAGCACAAGAAGTTGCTGATACACCAAAATCGTCTATTTTAGCCGATTTTGGATTAGCGACAGACAAAAAAACGGTTCTGATTTTTGGCGGAAGCCAAGGCGCTCTGAAGTTAAATGAAGCAGTAATGGATTTTCTACAAAATTTTGATGATGATAGTTATCAAGTACTATATGCTTCGGGTGATCGTTACTATGAACAAATAAAAAATCAAGTCGATGTTACCAAGCAAAACAATGTTAGTATCCAGCCATATATTCGACAAATGGCTGAAGTGATGGCAAATAGTGATTTACTTGTAGGAAGAGCTGGGGCAACTTCTATTGCTGAATTTACAGCACTAGGATTACCAGCAATATTGATTCCAAGCCCTTACGTTACCAATGACCATCAAACGAAGAATGCGCAAAGTTTAGTGAACGCAGGTGCCGCAAAAATGATTGCAGATAGTGAGTTAACAGGAGAATCTTTAGAAAAAGCAATCACTGCAATCATGAAAAATGAAACTGTGCAGCAACAAATGTCCAAAGCTTCAAAAGAACAAGGAATGCCTGATGCATCTGAGCGTTTATATGAACTAGTTCAAACTGTTATTAAAAAGTAAAAGGTGGTGGTCTTAGTGAGTAAAAAGAAAGAACCAAATGATTTACCGAAATCATCTGATAACCAGGATGAATTAACTCCGTGGCAAAAGGCCAACCAAAAATATTTAGCTGAACATCACAAAAAAGAAAACGATCTTCGCAATCATTCAGATGATTCTGATGAGAATCAAGAAAAACAGTTAGAAGCTTCGTCCGACAAGGTTGAGGTGGATGAACTTCCAGCATTTTTAAGAGAACCAGAAGAATCAAATAAACAGACAGGACCATATAACGGTTCCTTCTTAAATCGATTGCCTAATTTAAAAAACCAGCGCAACAAAGTTTTGACGCGTAGATTATCATTGATTATTACGATCTTAGGAATCCCATTGTTATTTTTGATTTATTATATTTCTCCGTATAGTAAGCTAGAAGCAGTCGCAGTAACCGGAAATGAGCTCATTCCTAGTGAAACGGTCATTACTGAATCAAAATTAAGGATTGGCGACAATTTGTGGACACAATATTGGGACAAGGATCGATACGTCAAAGAATTGAAAACCGAACAGCCTCGAGTGAAAACAGCAAAAATCAGTTTCCATTCGATTAATCAATTTGAATTAGCTATCACAGAATATAAAGATATTGCACTGATTGCTACGGAAAACAAATATTATCCAGTACTTGAGAATGGCATTGTTTTAGATCAAAAAGTGGATAATCCGACAAAAAATTTACCGATTCTTGAAGGATTTAAAAGTGATGCAAAAATCAAGGCATTGGTAAAGCAATATAATCAACTTTCTGCCGAACTACAAAAAGCTATTTCAGAGATCAAGTATGCACCTACAGAAAGTAATGAAAACTTACTTCAGATGAATATGAACGATGGTAATCAAGTACTTGTGAATATTACGAATCTAGCTAGCCAAATGAAATATTATCCACAAGTTGCCAAAGAAATGAAAGAAAATGGTGTGATTGATATGGAGGTTGGAATTTTTTCTTATCCATACTCAAATAGTGAAGAAGAGCAAGCAGAAACCTCTACTGATGAAAAAGGAACTCAAAATACTGATACATCAACAGAAATAGAGTCCGGAGAGTCAAGTGAGTCCAGCCAACAAGCTGATGAGTCAACACCATCTTCCAGCAGTTCAATCGAAAATCAATAAAACAACCTTAAAAAGTGATAATCTACTTTCTAAAAACTATAAATTTATGGTAGAATTGAAAGCAGTGAATATCTATAATATAGTATATTTAAAAACGAACGTTAGTTGTTCGCTTGTATATGGAATAGTAAGTAGGAGGGAATCCCATTCATGGCAAAAACAGGAATGTATGTAGGCCTTGATATTGGAACGACATCTGTTAAAGTTGTCGTGGCTGAATATATCGACAGCCAAATGAATATTATTGGAGTAGGAAACGCAAAATCAGAAGGGATTAACCGCGGCATCATCGTTGATATTGAAAAAACAGTTCAAGCGATTCAACGTGCAGTTCGACAAGCAGAAGAAAAAGCAGGCATTCAAATCAAGGGTGTCAGCGTAGGGTTACCTGCAAATATGCTTGAAGTCGAAAATTGCCAAGGAATGATTGCAGTAAATGGGGATTCAAAAGAAATCACCGATGAAGATGTCAGAAATGTGGCTTCAGCTGCCCTTGTTCGTTCAATTCCTCCTGAACGTCAGATCGTGTCAATTTTGCCACAAGACTTTACTGTAGATGGTTTTGAAGGGATTAGAGATCCTCGAGGAATGATCGGTGTGCGATTAGAAATGTTTGGTCTATTATTTACTGGACCAAAAACAATTGTTCATAATATCAGAAAATGTGTCGAAAAAGCAGGTCTAATTGTCAACGAACTAGTCATCACACCGTTAGCTTTAACGGAAACGATTCTTTCTGATGGGGAAAAAGATTTTGGAACGATTGTTATTGATATGGGTGGTGGCCAAACTACAACGGCTGTTATGCATGACAAACAATTGAAATTTACAAACACAGATCAAGAAGGTGGCGAATTTGCCACTAAAGATATCTCTATCGTTTTGAATACTTCCTTCAACAATGCAGAAGCATTAAAAATCAATTATGGTGATGCATATCCAGAAAGAACGTCAGAAAACGAAGAATTTCCTGTGGATGTAATTGGACAATCAGAACCTGTGAAAGTTGATGAACGTTATCTATCAGAAGTAATTTCAGCTCGTATGGAACAGATATTTAATAAAGCAAAAGATGCTTTGGATCAAATTGAAGCGTTGGAATTACCTGGTGGTATCATATTAACAGGTGGTGCGGCTAGCTTGCCAGGCGTGGTTGAACTAGCACAAGAAATTTTTGGTGTTAACGTAAAACTGTATGTTCCTAATCATATGGGACTAAGAAATCCAGTCTTTACAAACGTCATTAGTATTGTTGATTACTCAGCAAACTTAAGCGAGGTATATCAACTTGCTAAATCAGCAGTTACTGGCGAAACAGCTGTTCAGCATGTATCAGTTACTGAACATGAAGCACCTTCTTATGACTCTTATGAATCAGCTGAAGAAGTAACTTATGAAGAACCAGAAGAAAAAAAATCTGGTGAAAACGTAACAAGTAAAATCAAAGGTTTCTTTACAAATATTTTTGATTAATTCATCCTGGGAGGAATAAAACATGGAATTCTCAATTGATAATAATATCAATGACGGCGCAGTTATCAAAGTCATCGGTGTCGGTGGCGGCGGTGGTAATGCTGTAAACCGTATGATTGAAGAAAACGTAAAAGGTGTTGAGTTCATCACAGCCAACACAGACGTTCAAGCATTAAAAAATTCAAAGGCTGAAACTGTTATCCAGTTAGGCCCTAAATATACACGTGGTCTTGGTGCTGGTTCTCAACCAGAAGTTGGCCAAAAAGCTGCTGAAGAAAGTGAACAATCATTGCGCGAAGCTTTAGATGGCGCAGATATGATTTTTATCACTGCTGGAATGGGCGGCGGGACTGGTACAGGTGCTGCACCAATCGTAGCAGGAATTGCCAAAGAATTAGGCGCTTTGACAGTGGGTGTTGTTACACGACCATTTACTTTTGAAGGACCTAAACGAGGACGTTTTGCTGCTGAAGGTATCGCTCGTTTGAAAGAAAATGTTGATACATTATTGATTATTTCAAACAATCGTTTACTTGAAGTTGTTGATAAAAAGACTCCGATGCTTGAAGCATTCCGTGAAGCAGATAATGTTTTACGACAAGGAGTTCAAGGTATCTCTGATTTAATCACTGCACCAGGTTATGTCAATTTAGACTTTGCTGATGTTAAAACAGTGATGGAAAACCAAGGAACTGCACTAATGGGAATTGGTGTTGCTAGCGGTGAAGAACGTGTTGTCGAAGCAACGAAGAAAGCTATTTCTTCTCCACTTCTTGAAACATCCATCGATGGAGCAGAACAAGTATTGTTGAACATTACTGGTGGTCTAGACATGACTTTATTTGAAGCGCAAGATGCTTCTGATATTGTTGCTAATGCTGCTACAGGTGATGTAAACATTATCTTGGGTACATCAATTAATGAAGAATTGGGCGATGAAATCCGCGTAACGGTTATTGCAACAGGTATTGATGAGTCAAAAAAGGAGCGTAAGTCTAGCCGTCCAGCTAGACAACAAATGCAATCACAAACTCAAAAACCTATCTTAGATATGGACCAAGCAAAACCGACTTCGACTGAAGATGAAAACAGCTTTGGTGACTGGGATATCAGACGTGAACAAAATGTTCGTCCTAAAGTTGAAGAATCAAATTTTGATCATGTTGAAAAAAAAGATTTTGATACATTCAGCCGTGAAGAAACAAAAGCGAATGACGATGACGAATTAAATACGCCACCGTTCTTCCGTCGTAAGCGATAAAGGAGAGGAAAGAGCACATGATTGCTGACAACTTGCAAGAAATTGAGCAAGAAATTCAGGATTCGTGTGCTCTTGTTCATCGAAATCCGAAAGAAGTTCAATTAGTTGCTGTAACAAAATCAGTTGATTCAGATACAACCAAACAACTTGTTGAAGCGGGGGTTTTGCATTGTGCAGAAAACCGTGTGGACAAATTATTACAGAAGAAGCAAGATTTAGTTAATTTTCCTGAAATAAAATGGCATTTGATTGGTAATTTACAGCGTAGGAAGGTAAAATTGATTGTAAATGAAATTGATTATTTTCATGCGCTGGATAGTTTGAAATTAGCAGAAGAAATTCAAAAGAGGGTTCAGAAAGAATTGGCTTGTTTTATTGAGGTAAATGTATCAGGTGAGGAGTCCAAACATGGAATTGCGCCCGATGAGTTACTTTCATTTGTTGATTCTTTAGGTAATTATTCAAAAATCAAGGTCATTGGCTTGATGACTATGGCCCCAAAAGATGCTTCTGTTGAACAAATCCACAAAGTATTTGGAACACTTGAAGACTTACGTAACCTTGTTCATCAGCAAGGATTTACTCATGCACCGTGTGAAGAATTAAGTATGGGAATGAGTCAAGATTTTCCTATTGCGATACAAGAAGGAGCAACGTTTATCCGTGTAGGTACAGCACTATTCAAGGACAAATAAGGGAGGAAGAGTCATGCCACTTTTAAATAGAGGAGCAATTGCTAATTTTTTCGGATTAGCCGATGAAGAAGAGTACGAGTATCCAGATTTTCCTGAAACAAAAAAACAAACGGTGACTCAGTCACAAACACAAAAAACACTAAAGCCAACAGTTAACAAATCAACACGTGAGGCGACTCAAACAGTTACCAATCAATCGCAGTACGCGACACGTGAGGAAAAACCAACTGTTGAGCAAAAGAAAGTAATTGAGCTTCGTCAAGCTCCAACACGACCAGTAAAACAAGAAGAAAAAGTTGCTCGTCAATCTTATGAACCTAAAACCAATTTGGCAAATAAAATTACAGTGATGGAACCACGTGCGTATTCAGAAGCAATGATGATTGCAAAAAAAATCATTGCTGGTGAAGCAACATTAGTGAACTTTCATTTAGTAGAAGAAAAACAAGCGCGTCGCATTGTTGATTTCTTAACTGGAACAGTTTACGCATTGGATGGAGATATCAAACGGGTTGGCGATGAAATTTTTCTTTGTACACCAACTGGCATGGAAATTGATAGTTCAACTGCTCAAACATTCGCAGATGCAAATATTTTTGATCTGTAAGAGGAGGAAGGACCATTTTAATTTATCGTTTGCTTAATTTACTTAATGATGCAGTTTATCTATATACTATTTTATTAGTTATTTATGCGTTGTTATCTTGGTTTCCTGGCGGGTATCAATCGGCTTTTGGGAAATTTTTATCGAGAATCTGTGAACCTTATCTTAGCTTGTTTGATCGATTAAACTTACGTTTTGGACCAATCGATCTTACAATCATGGTGGCAGTTATCGTTTTGAATCTAGCTAGTCAAGGACTAACGATGATTATTGTTTCACTTTTATAGTTTTTAGGAGGTGAGTATCATGGATGAAAATATCTACCAACATTTTCGAACGGAAGAACGAACTTTTATTGATTCGGTGGGTGATTGGATTGAACAAGTACAAAGTCAATACGCACCGTACTTAACTGATTTCTTAGATCCAAGACAAGCCTATATTTTGGAAACTTTGATTCGGCAAGACAGTGAGTTACGTTTCACGTTTTATGGTGGGTATGAACAAGCAGAGAGAAAGCGATGCTTGATTTATCCAGAGTATTACGAACCTACTGAAGACGATTTTGAAGTGAGCTTGTACGAGGTACACTATCCAAGTAAGTTTGCTAGCTTAAGCCATGGAAAGATATTAGGTACTTTGGTAGGTACCGGCATTAAGCGTGCTTATTTTGGAGATATTATTTCTGATGGTGAACGATGGCAAATCTTTGTTGCAAGAGAGATTGAACACTTTGTTGTTGCCCAAATAACGAAAATTGGAAAAGTAACGGCTCGTTTAGAACCAATTGCTTATACAGAAATGTTATTGCCAAAAGATAGTTGGACACAAGAAAGAGGAACAGTTACTTCGATGCGGCTTGATAGCGTCATTTCAGAAATCTATAATATTTCTAGACAAAGGTCGAAACAATTGATTGAATCTGGTAAAGTGAAAGTGAACTGGACGGAAAATACACGACCAGATTTTATTCTTGAATTATTAGATATTGTTTCGATTCGTGGTTATGGACGAATCCAGATTCAAGAGCTTGAGGGAAAAACAAAAAAAGAAAAATATAGGGTATTATTTGGTGTATTACGCAAATAAAACAAAGAGGTGGTTTATTCATGGCTTTAACTCCATTAGATATTCAAAATAAAACATTCCCAACGAAAATGCGTGGGTATAATCAAGATGAAGTAGATGATTTTCTAGATTTAGTTGTTCGCGACTACGAGGAAGCAACAACTAAAAATCGCGAATTAGAAAAAGCAATTAAACATTCTGAAGAAAAATTAGAGTACTTCAATGAATTAAAAGATGCATTGAATCAATCGATTATTGTTGCACAGGACACAGCTGATAAAGTAAAAACAAGTGCAAGCAAAGAATCAGAAGTAATTGTGACATCTGCTCAAAATAAAGCAGATGAATTAGTTGCTAACGCTGAAAAACGTGCACACCAACTAACAACAGATGCAGAAGAAAAAGCACGTCAAATCTTAACAGATGCAACTGAAAAAGCAAAACAACTTGCAACAGAAACAGAAGATTTGAAAAAACGCACACGTGTCTTCCATCAACGTATTAGTTTGATGTTAGAATCACAATTAGAACAAGTTAAGAGTCCTGAGTGGGATGAAATTTTACAACCATTCTCAAGTTATGTAAATGACAGTCATGAAGTAATCAAAGAAGTTTTGGCAAAACAACTTGACAATGAAAATAATCCTGTTGTAAACTCAGAACCAGAAACATTAGAATCTCCAGCAGTTCAAACATTTGATACGAGAGAAATTGATCTCTCTGTTATTGCTGACAAAAACGAGTAGAACAGAAAAGCACTTTGAATTCTTTTTAGCGAGCCAATGGTAGTGTGAGTTTGGCAAGACCCTCCAAAGTGAAAGATCCTCTACATTAATTATTTCTGAAATAAAAGTAAGAAGTAACGGCTGACCTCGTTATTGGTCTCGAAGAAGTTATGCTTTTTGTAACTTAAATTTGGGTGGTACCACGGCATGTTCGTCCCTTTGGGATGCACATGCTTTTTTGCGTTTAGAAAAAAATCAAAGGAGTGAGGTTCTCTTATGAAAATGAAAGAGACACTACAATTAGGAAAAACAAAATTTCCTATGCGTGGGAACTTGCCTAACCGTGAAGGTGAATGGCAAAAAGAGTGGGAAGAAGTAGGCATCTACCAGAAAAGACAAGAATTAAATGAAGGCAAACCAAGTTTTATCCTACATGATGGGCCTCCCTATGCGAACGGTAATATCCATCTAGGTCACTCTTTGAATAAAATTAGTAAAGACATTATCATTCGCTCAAAATCAATGTCTGGGTTCCATGCGCCGTACGTTCCAGGTTGGGACACACACGGATTGCCAATTGAACAAGTCTTAGCAAATAAAGGTATCAAACGTAAAGAAATGCCAATCACTGAGTATTTAGAAAAATGTCGTGAGTACGCACTTTCTCAAGTCGACAAACAACGTGAGGATTTTAAACGTCTAGGTGTTGCTGGGGACTGGGAACATCCATATGTAACATTGGATCCATCATACGAAGCAGCACAAATCCGTGTGTTTGGAAAAATGGCAGAAAAAGGGTATATCTATAAAGGATTAAAACCAATTTATTGGTCTCCTTCAAGTGAATCTTCTCTTGCTGAAGCTGAAATCGAATATAAAGATGTAAAATCACCATCAATCTTTGTTGCTTTTAAAGTGAAAGATGGCAAAGGAATCTTAGACGATGATACTTCATTTGTTATTTGGACAACAACTCCATGGACTTTACCAGCAAACCAAGGAATCGCTGTAAATGAAAACTTTGTTTATGTTTTGGTTGAAGCTGATGGACGCAAATTTGTTGTAGCAAAAGATCTATTAGAAAAAGTTCAAGCTGAAATTGGCTGGGAAAACGTTACTGTACTGAAGGAAATTTCTGGTAAAGACATGGAATTTATGACAGCACAGCATCCTTTTTATGATCGTGACTCTGTAGTTATCTTAGGTGACCATGTAACATTAGAAGCAGGGACTGGTTTAGTTCATACGGCTCCTGGACACGGGGAAGATGACTACATTGCGGGGAATAAATATAAATTACCAGTTGTTTCACCGGTGGATTCTAAAGGTGTGTTTACTGATGAAGCACCAGGTTTTGAAGGTATTTTTTATGACAAAGCAAATCCAATGATTACAGAATTACTTGAAGAAAAAGGTGCGCTCTTAAAATTAGAATTCTTTACACATAGCTATCCACATGACTGGCGTACAAAAAAACCAGTTATCTATCGTGCAACACCACAATGGTTTGCATCGATTGATGACTTCCGTCAAAATATTTTGGATGAAGTTGAAAATGTGAATTGGATTATTCCATGGGGTAAGACTCGTTTGTACAATATGATTCGTGATCGTGGTGACTGGGTTATTTCTCGTCAACGTGCTTGGGGTGTACCATTACCAATTTTTTATGCGGAAAATGGTGAAGCAATCATTACACCAGAAACAATTGAGCATGTGGCAAAATTATTTGCAGAGCATGGCTCAATCATTTGGTTTGAAAAAGAGGCAAAAGATCTTTTACCAGCAGGCTTTACACATCCTGGCTCACCAAATGGCGAATTCACCAAAGAAACAGATATCATGGATGTTTGGTTCGACTCTGGATCTTCGCACGAAGCAGTTTTACGTCAACGTCCAGAATTGTCATTTCCAGCGGATATGTATTTGGAAGGTTCTGACCAATATCGCGGTTGGTTCAATTCAAGTATTACAACAAGTGTAGCAATCAATGGTGTAGCACCATATCGCTCCGTTCTTTCTCAAGGTTTCACACTTGATGGTGAAGGACGCAAGATGAGTAAATCTTTAGGAAATACGATTGTTCCTGATAAAGTTATCAAACAATTTGGTGCAGATATTCTGCGTTTATGGGTTTCAAGTGTTGATTATGAAGCTGATGTTCGCGTTTCAATGGATATCTTGGGTCAAGTAGCTGAAGTATACCGCAAAATCAGAAATACGATGCGTTTCTTGATTGCTAATACAGAAGATTTTGATCCAAAACAAGATGCAGTTTCTTACGATGAATTACGTTCAGTTGATAAATATATGACTGTTCGCTTGAATCAAGTGATTAAAGAAATTCGTGATGAAGGTTATGAAAAATATAACTTCATGCATATTTATCGTACAGTAATGAATTTCTTAACTGTTGATCTATCTGCTTTCTATTTAGATTTTGCCAAAGATGTTGTTTATATTGAGTCAGAAAATGACTATCAACGTCGTTGTATGCAAACTGTTTTCTATCAAACTGCTGTAGCATTGACAAAATTATTAACACCAATTATTCCTCATACAACAGAAGAAATCTGGTCATTCTTAAAAGAAGAAGAAGACTATGTACAATTGAGTGAATTGCCTGGCTATGAAGAATTTTCAAATCAAGAGGAATTAATGGATACTTGGGAAGCATTTATGGATTTCCGTGATAAAGTGTTGAAAGCTTTGGAAGAAGCGCGAAATGCGAAGTTGATCGGTAAATCTTTAGAAGCAAAAGTAACTGTTTATCCAAATGAACAAGTTCGTGAATTATTGATAGCAGTAGATGCCGATATTCCACAATTATTGATTATTTCTCCGGACTATTTTGAAGTTGCCTCTGCAAAAGATGCTGTTCCAGTTGAAGCAGTTGATTTTGAAGATGTCGCGATTTTAGTCGAAAAAGCAGATGGTGAAGTTTGTGATCGTTGTCGTCAAATTCGTAAAGATGTTGGTGTAGATGAAAAATTACCACATTTATGCGGACGTTGTGCTAAAATCGTTGAAGAAAATTATCCAGAAGCTGTTGCAGAAGGATTCGAATAAAAAAAGAGCTACCCATTTGGTTGGGTAGTTCTTTTTTATGTAAACTAACTAATCAAAAAAACACATTTCTTATCCTCAACAGTTGATAAGAAATGTGTTTTTTTGATTAGTTAATTCAATTTTCCACGCTCACGGTACCAGTGGTCTGGTTGCCAGATCCATTCAAATCCATCTTTTTCTAGAAGTTCAAATGCTTCATCAGGTCCCATTGAACCAGCTTTATAATTAGGGAAATCTGGTTGGATCTGATCCCACGTTTTGCGAATCACATCAACGATATGCCAAGATTGAGCAACTTCTTCCCAGTGTGAAAAGTTTGTTCCATCACCATTTAATGAATCTAAAAGTAATTTTTCGTAAGCTTCAGGACTGTTCTCAACCATTTCCGCGCTATTTCGAAAGGCAAGTTTGATTGGTTCAGTATCAAAACCTTGGCCAACTTCTTTCCCATTAAGTGAAAGAGAAAACCCCTCAGTTGGTTGAATGTAGATGGTCAAAACATTTGGTGGAAGGTTTGTTTCTTCACAAGCCTCATCGACAGAAGTTTTAAAAACATTGACGGGGACTTGTTTGAAGACCACGTTGATCCGGGTTCCTTTTTCCGTCAGACGTTTACCAGTTCGGACATAAAAAGGAACACCCGACCATCGGAAATTATCAATAGTGAATTTACCAGCAACAAATGTTTCTGTTTCAGAATGTTCATCCACCTTATCTTCATCACGATATGCCTTGAAAGTTTGTCCATCTAATTCTCCTGCTGCATATTGTCCACGAACAAAATTTTCTTTGACTTCGTCTTCGTTATAGATCCGAACAGCTTTTAAAGCTTTGATTTTTTCTGTCCGAATTTCTTTTTCAGAAAAGGCAACAGGTGGTTCCATGGCTAACAAAGCGACAACTTGTAAAATGTGGTTTTGCACCATGTCTTTTAATGCACCGCTGTGATCGTAATACCCACCACGATCTTCGACACCGAGGCTTTCACCGAACGTGATTTGAATATTATCAATGTAGCGGTTGTTCCATTGTGATTCAAAAATATTATTTGCAAAGCGAATGGCTGAAATATTTTGAATCATTTCTTTTCCGAGATAGTGATCGATCCGGAAAATGTCTTGTTCTGGGAAAACCTGACGAATTTGTTGATTCAAGTCAAAAGCAGATTGATAATCTGCACCAAATGGTTTTTCAATAATCAAACGATTGAAGCCAGTTTCAGTAACAATTTTTTCTGATTTCAAATGTGTAACGATCGTTCCAAAAAATTGTGGCGCCATTGCTAGGTAGTACACACGATTCCCATTGATTTGATATTTCTCATCTAATTTGTCTGCCAATTCTTTCAGTGTTTGGTAATGCGTAGAATCATTGACGTCATGTGATTGATAGTAGAAATGGTCAGCAAAGTCTTCTGCCTCTTCAGCCGTTGGATTCAATGATTGGATGGTTTCTTTGACTACTTCACGGTAGTGTTCATCTGACCAAGGACGACGCGCGGTACCAATCACTGCAAAGTGTTCATTCAAATTCCCCTTTTTATAGAGACGGAATAATGAAGGGTACAGCTTACGTTGTGCTAAATCGCCTGTACCGCCAAAAATCGTAAATAAAACATTTTTTTCATTTGACATGCAGATGTCCTCCTTTATAGTTTATCAACAAAAATGGTACTAGCCGCCTTGAAACTGACGGAAATTTGTTTGGTTTCGTTCTTTATCGTAATCGGCCCCTCATAAGCTGCGATATCAATGATTTCATATTCTTCATCAATATTTAAATCAATGGTTACAAGGTAGTCAAGTAGTTCCTTTTCATCTAATACACGCGCAATGCGAATATATGTGCCAAGTGGGTAAGACTCTAATGTTTGGCGTCGTTCTTCATGAACGACTTGTTCTTTTTGTGGAATAATGCCGCCGTGAGGGCAATGCTTAGGATGATTCAAATAGTTTTCTAAACGATCTGCAAGTTGTTCTGAGGTAACATGTTCTAAGACTTCAGCGTCATCATGTACTTCATTCCAACGATAATCTAAATGTTCAACTAAAAAAACTTCCCATAAACGATGTTTACGAATCAAGCTACTAGCTTTATAAAGTCCCGCAGTGGTTAATTGTACGCCTTGGTAAGGTGAATGTTCAACTAATTGCTCTTTCACAAGTTTTGAAATCATTTCACTAACAGACGCCGGCGAGACATCCAGGCTGGATACGATTTGTTTGTTATTAACTTTTGTTGTATCGCCACCCAATTCTAAAATGATTTTTAAGTAATCCTCTCGATTTGGTGTCATGTTCGATCATCCTTTCATGGTAAAAACCATCAATAGTAAGTGTAACAAAAAAAAATGAAAATGACTATTTTTCTAAATGAAAAAATGAGGAATTTTTGTGCTTTCTACCCAAACAAAAACAGCTGACACAAATTGGTCAGCTGGATTATTTATTGAAATCATTTTAATTGTTTGAACTGGTTTCCTAAGTGATTTTTGTGATAAGAAAATTGAAATAAATTATTGCTCTTTTTTACTCAAAATATATGAAACATCTTCAGCCTCATCGTAAAATGTCATTGGTGATTGGTTTGTCAATATGAGGTGGTAACCATATTGATCGCGAACAACAAATTTTTGGGTATTTAATTCGATGATCGTCGCTTGGATTGGTTGCTGATCCAAAACTAATGTATATTCAGGAAGGACAGTGAGTTGATGGGGTTGCTGATGATGATCTTGAAAATACCACGTGCGAACGTAGGTCGTAGCATCGATTGTTTTTTCTTGTTTTTTTTGTTGTCTTTTTTGCACAGCGACTCCGCCGAGTAAAGTTAACAACGACATGCCAATCAGATACGAAATTCTTTTTTTCATTGAATCGCTCCTTCTTAACTAAAGTGAATGGGAAAGTTTATCGTCAATTTTATGCTTACCTTCATTCTACCGAAAAAAGGATAAAAATTCTCTAAGACTTTCGACTGGTTTTTCAAGTGTTTTTAGTGAAATTATGATAGGATACTAGATAGAAAGACAGGTGACAACAAGTGGAGTATCAACAAGTCGAGGTCGTTTCTTTTCTTGAACGACCCAATCGTTTTATTGCCTATTGTCAAAAAGCAGATGGTGAGATCATCACTGCTCATGTCAAGAATACAGGACGCGGAAGAGAAGTGTTTCTTCCAGGTGCGCAAGTTGCAGTGACTTACACGCCAAGTCCTAAAAGAAAAACCGATTATGATTTGATTGCGGTGAAGAAAAAAGATGTTTGGTTCAATATTGATAGTCAATTACCCAATCAATTAGCAGCTGAAGGCATTTTAAATGGGCTTATCCAGTTGCCTGAGTTGGCAGGAGAAATCACTTTTTTGAAACGGGAAGTTGTGTATCATCATTCAAAATTTGATATCTATTTGGAAACTTCGACGAATCAAAAAATTTTTGTGGAAGTTAAAGGGATGACGTTGGAAAACTTAGCTGTCGGAGCATTCCCAGATGCGCCAACGACGCGAGGACTGAAACATATCTTGGAATTGATCGATGCACGCAAAGAAGGGTACTTGACGTATGTTTTGTTTATTGCTCAATTTGAACAAGTAACAGTCTCAACGATTCATCAAGAAATGCAACCAGAATTTGCATTGGCTATTCAATCGGCTCAAGCAGCAGGGGTTCAAGTTCTTACGTATAATTGTGTGGTGAACGCGAATAGTGTGCGATTAAAGCAAAGAATTCCTTTTGATTTGGAGGCACCATTTGAAAACCCAGTGATTGAAAATCAGTAAAGAAAAGGGGACGAGAAAATGATTCATTTAGGTATTATTGGGACGAATTGGATCACACATCAATTTGTTGAAGCAGCTTTAAGTACGAAAAAATATGAGTTAACAGCAGTTTATTCAAGAAAATTGGAAAAAGCCCAAACATTTGGCGAAAAGTATTCGGGGGATATCGAGTTTGCGACAGACTTAACAACATTCTTTGGAATTGCCCATATGGATACTGTTTATATTGCTTCACCAAACAGTCTTCATTTTGAACAAGCTAAACAAGCAATCTTAGCTGGTAAAAATGTAATCGTTGAAAAACCTGCATTTTCAACGCCAGAAGAAATGGATGAGATCATTCATCTAGCGAATGAACAAAAAGTGTATTTCTTTGAAGCTGCTCGCAATATTCATGAAAAAGGCTTTAAAAAAGTTACAGATCACTTACCTTCAAAAGACGAAATCATTGGTGCGAACTTTAGCTACATGAAGTATTCTTCTCGTTATGATCAAGTTCTAGATGGTGGAGAACCAAACATATTCTCTCCTCATTTTTCTGGTGGGGCAATGATGGATTTAGGCGTTTATTTAGTTTATGCGGCAGTTGCTTGGTTCGGTATGCCAAAAGAAGTCCACTATTTTTCAAGAAAAATTTCAACTGGGGTCGATGGTCTTGGCTGGGGAATTTTACGCTATGATTCTTTTGATGTTGCAATCCAACCTGGAAAAATTGGCGATTCATTTATGCCGTCTGAAATTTATTTTGATTCAGGAACTTTAGTTTTAAATGGTGTAAATGCGATTGAGAAAGCAGAATTTCACGATCGAAATCACCAAGAAATCGTGGATCTAGCAATTCAAGTTGCTGAAAATCCAATGGTAGAAGAAGCGAAAGACTTTGCGAACGTATTGAACCATCGTGAAGATCGTGCATGGGGCTTATTGTATGAAGAATGGGTCGAATTAGCACGAAATGTGAATCAAGTCGTTTATGACTTAAGAAAAAATGGAGGCATCACTTTTGATGCAGATAATGAGGAAGAAATTTAATGAATGAATTTATACAAGCATTTCCCGAAAAATGGCAAGAAAAATGGACGAGTCAAGGATTTGAAGAACCTTCTTTGATTCAACAAGCTGTTTTTCAAAAATTACGTGAAAAAGAAAGCTTGGTAGCCATTTCCCCAACTGGTTCTGGCAAAACATTAGCTTATCTCTGGCCATTACTGCTGAATGTCCAACCACAAGCTGGTAGCAGTCTACTTATTTTGACTTCATCACAAGAGCTGGCAATCCAAGTAACGGAAGTGGCTCGCGCATGGGCAGCCTTAGTTGATCTAAAAGTTCAATCATTACTTGGTGGTGCGAATGTGAAACGACAAGTCGAAGGGCTGAAGAAAAAACCGGAAATCTTAATAGGAACACCCGGGCGCGTGTTAGAATTGATGAAGGCTAAAAAATTGAAAGCACATCAAATCCAAACAATGGTATTTGATGAAGCTGATCAGTTATTTGATGAAAGTAGTGTTCAATTAGTGAAACAAATCTTGCATCAAGCACCAGTGGATTATCAATTCGCTTTCTTTTCTGCTACGGCTGATCGCTCGCTGGAAATGTTTGAAAAAATTAGTGGAAAACAACTTCAAGTAATAGATGTTTCTAACAAAGACGAGTCAAGAAAGGGTCTGCAACATTACTTTTTACGTGTTCCTGCACGTAAAAAGGATGACTACTTGCGCCGTTTGATGCATGTGGATGGCTTTCAAGGATTAGTTTTTTTTAACCAATTAAGTGAATTAGGTCTGATGGAAGAAAAACTAACGTTTCGTGGTGTAACGGTGGGAAGTTTAGCTTCAGACCAAAACAAATTGCTTCGAAAAGCAGCACTAGACTATTTCAAGGCAGGTAAAACAACAGCTTTGTTGACGACAGATGTGGCTGCTCGTGGCTTAGATATTATTAAATTACCTTATGTTATCAACGCGGAAGTGCCGTTCAATGTCGAAACATATCTTCACCGTTCAGGTCGTACAGGACGAATGGGTAATGCTGGTACAGTCATTACTTTGGTTCAAGACAATCAGTTAAGAGATATGAAGAAAATTGCGCGTGAGGCGGACATCACAATAACTGAAATCTATTTGTACGGTGGGATGTTGCATCATGAGCCCGCTGAAAAAGAAGAAAAAACAGAACGTCCACTAAAAAAAGCGGATCGAACAGTCTCGAAACACACAAAAATGCTTCCTGAAACAGAAAAATTAAACAAAAAAAGCAAGAACAAGAAGAAAACAAAAAAGCAAAAAAATAAAGGAGCAAGGCGCAAATAAGCGCCTTTTTGTGTTATTATGTTGAAAACGGCATCAATGAAAACTCACTAAAGGAGGGTTTGTATGAATGCTCGCAAGAAAGAAATCATCCATTTATTAACAATCAATCAACACGGCTTAACAGCAAGTGACGTAGCTAAACATCTTCACATTGATCGAAGTAATGCAAGCCGTTATTTAAGTGATCTATATAAAGAGCGACAAATTATGAAAACCGCTGGTCGCCCGGTGGTTTATTCTATGTCTAAAGAAGCAAAAGAAGAAGTCCATGTCGACTCATCAACACAAGTGACATTTGAAACATTAGTAGGAGAAAATGAGTCGCTAAAAGTGAGTATCCAACAAGCAAAAGCAGCGATTCTCTATCCACCAAGAGGCTTACATACGATTATTTTTGGGGAAACAGGTACAGGAAAATCGATGTTTGCAGAATGTATGTATCATTTTGCAATGGACTCTGAAACTTTGGCACCCGATGCACCGTTTGTTTCATTTAATTGTGCAGATTACGCGCAGAATCCTCAGTTATTGTTTGGACACATTTTTGGGATCAAAAAAGGCGCCTATACAGGAGCGGCAGAAGATAGTCCCGGTTTGATTGCAAAAGCAGATGGCGGGATTTTATTCCTTGATGAAATTCATCGCCTTCCACCAGAAGGACAAGAAATGTTGTTCACTTTTATTGATAAAGGAATCTATCGACCATTAGGGGAAAGTGCACAAGTTCATGAAGCAGCCGTGCAAATCATAGGAGCTACGACAGAGTCTTCTGAAAGTTTCTTGACGACGTTTAATCGTCGGATTCCGATGGCAATTACCTTGCCAAACTTAGCTTCCCGTTCATTGGATGAACGGTATGAAATCATTTCGCTTTTCATTAAACAAGAGGCGAATCGTTTGAATCAACGAATCGACATTGAGCGAGAAGCAATTTTAGCGTTTATGCTCTATGATGCAGAAGGAAATATCGGCCAAGTGAAACGTGATTTAAAACTGGTCTGTGCAAAATCATTTCTGCATTACCGCACGCATAACGAGCAAAAATTGATTATTCGTAAAGAAGAACTTTCGTTGCAAGTTCAAAAGGGCTTGTTAAAAATCAAGGAACTTCCAGAACGCTTAGATCATTTTATCGAAAGCAAAAGCCAGTACCTAACCTTTGAGCCGGGATTGGCAGATGTTGTTTGGTCACAAGATCCTGAACGTAATATGCAAGTTTATAATGATATTGAAGAAAAAGTAGCTAGTTTGTCTGAAACTGGTGTGGAAAGTATTGATTTAGAAGCACTGATTTCAAAAGATGTCGACGAGTACTTTGAAACCTATGTCGAAGAATTGACGCAAAGCAATATTCCTAAAGATTTGTTGCCAGATGATATTTGGCAGTTGACGAATCAACTATATGACGTGGCAGAAGAACGATTGGATCGGATCTATAATGAAAAAGCGCGATTTGCTTTTGCTTTACATTTACAAAGTACCTTAGATCGGGTACGTGATGGTCACATGATCGTTCATCCAGATTTGAATAATATCCGCAAACACTTTAAGAAAGAGTTCCAAGTCGCCATTGATTTGTCTACTATTATTGAAGATGAATGCGAAGTGGAGATTCCGTTTGATGAAATAGGCTTCATCAGCATGTTTTTGTCAATTAATTTAGGGGAGAGTGAGCGAGTCAAAGAAAATAATGTGGATGTTCTTGTATTGATGCACGGGCGCCAAACAGCTTCTAGTATGTTGGAGATGGCACAAGAACTGCTTGGAACGAACATAGGGGCAGCATTTAATATGCCACTTGCCATGGAAGTTCAAACGATGTATGAAGAAGTCTTAACTTATGTGAAAGCTCGTCAAGCACAATTAAGCAATGGTTTGCTGTTATTAACTGATATGGGTTCCTTAAACACATTTAGTAATTTGATTTATGAAGAGACCGGTGTTCGGACAAAAGCAATCACGATGACAAGTACGATGATTGTGATTGAAGCAATCCGAATGGCAAATGTTGGAAGAAGTTTAGAAGATATTTATCAAAATATCCAACTATCCTTTGAATCAATTGTTCGTGACCAATTCAAGTTAGGTGATGCGGCGGATACACAACGTAAAAAAGCAGTTATCGTGACTTGCTTTACTGGGGAAGGCGTAGCCGCGAAGCTTTACCAACGAATTGCACCAGTTATCAATCAACAAAAAGTTGAGTTGATCCAAATGCAGTTTTTAGAAAGAGAATCTTTCAAAAAACATATCGATGCTCTTTTAGAAGAATACGAGATCAAAGCAATTGCAGGAACAGTAGATGTGGATTATCAAAATATCCCATTCTTTTCGGCATACGATATTTTCAATGATGAGAAATTAAACACATTGAAACGAATGGCTGACGATGAAATCCCAATTGATAAGATTGTCTATTCGTTAAAAGACTCGTTGTCATCTATTCCAGCAATGGATGAACTGATTTATTCCTTGCAAAAGGTAGTTCAACAAGTTCAAACAGATATTTCAATCATTGTGGAGCCAGGTGTTGATGCAGGCATCTTGATTCATTTAGCATTTATGATTGATGCTCTTATCAAAAACGAAGAAAGTAGGGTCTTTAAGCAGCTTCCTGATTTTGCCAAGAAATATCGACTGGAGATGGATATGGTTCGTACGAATTTAATGCCATTAGAAAGAAAATATCAAATCAAAATCTCGGAAGATGAGATCGCCTATCTTACACAGATGTTTCTGGAAAATAAAATTAAAAATGAATAATATATACAGTACGGCACACTAATTACTTATTTGCACACAAAAACAGTAGTGTGCGCACTGAAACAGAAGGCTAAAAAGCGTGAAAACGCTATTTTAGCCTTTTTTTTATTGGCACACTTCTTGCATTATAATAAAGTGTAAAACAAATTAGAAGGAGTGAAGAAAATGGTGAAAAAAACGATCATGTTAGTTTGTTCCGCTGGAATGAGCACAAGCCTACTTGTAACAAAAATGCAAAAAGCAGCTGAAGAAAAAGGAATCGATGCAGACATCTTTGCAGTTTCAGCTTCAGATGCAGACAACAATTTGGAAGCAAAAAATGTAGACGTACTCTTATTAGGACCTCAAGTCCGCTTCATGAAATCCCAATTTGAACAAAAATTAGCACCAAAAGGCATTCCTTTGGATGTCATCAACATGCAAGATTACGGTATGATGAATGGTGCAAAAGTGCTTGAACAAGCAGAAAGTTTAATGAAATAACTGATTAAGACATTTGGAGGAAAACGCACGTGGAAGATCAACAAAATTTAGAAGCAATCATGGGTTTGATCATGTTTGGTGGGAACGCAAAAAGTGATGCAATGGAAGCAATTGCGGCAGCAAAAAAAGGTGATTTTACCTTAGCAGATCAAAAAATCGCGGATGCTGAAGAATCATTAGTCCAAGCACATCATTCACAAACAGAAATGTTAACTCAAGAAGCGCAAGGGAATCATGTACAAGTGACTTTATTAACGGTTCATAGTCAAGATCATCTGATGACTTCAATTGCGTTTACAGACTTAGCAAAAGAAATTATTGATATTTATCGTCGCTTAGGAAATGAGTAACACTTCTTTTTTGAACGGAAGAAGTTATACGCCAACACCTTCTTTTTTGAACGGAAGAAGAAAAAATTTTGAACGGATTTTTTTAATTTGGTATAGGGAGGCAACTCTTTGTATAAATAAACTTATAGGAGGAACAATAAAATGAACGGATTAACAGCTTGGATGGAGAAACACATCCTACCGGTTGCCGCTAAAATTGGCGCGCAGAAGCACTTAGTTGCTTTACGTGACGCTTTTATCGGCACAATGCCTGCAACGATGGCAGGGTCTGTTGCTGTAATGATCAATGCAATCATTCGTGATTTGCCACAGCAATTTATTAGTACTTATGCAGATAGTTTAGCAGCAGACAAAGGTTTCTATGCAGTATTAAATGTTATTATTGGGATCAACGGTTTTGTTTGGAACGGAACACTAGCTATTGCGGGTCTGATTTTTGCCTTTTCTTGGGGCTATAACTTAGCGCGTGCTTATGGCGTTAATGACCTAGCAGGTGGTATCGTAGGTTTAGCAACGTTGATTCAAGGGATCTCGTTTGGTCCTTCCTTATCAGCAGCACTAAATGTGGATGTTCCAACAAACGTAGCAGAAGCAATCAACAACAGTGGTGTTGGTGCGACTGTAGCAGATGGAACATTGTCTGTTGGTTTATGGGGATGGTTGAATATCAATCACCTAAATGGAAATGCTTACTTCACTGTTATGATCATGGGTGCCATTTCTGTTATTATTTTCTGTAAATTGATGTTAGCTGACATTACGATCAAAATGCCTGATTCAGTACCTCCGGCAGTTTCTAAAGCCTTCGCAGCTATTTTGCCAGCAACAATCGCTTTATATGTAATTGCAATTATTAACTATGTTGTCGGACGTTTTACTGATGGTCAATTGATTATTGACTTGGTTCAAAAATACATTGCTGAACCATTCCTTGGTTTATCACAAGGGATCGGTGCTGTATTGATCGTTACGATCTTTGTGCAAATTTTCTGGTTCTTCGGGATTCATGGTCCAAACGTATTGGCGCCAGTATTAGAAGGTATTTGGGGACAAGCACAATTGATCAATATCGATATTTTCCAAAAAGGATACAACGGAAAAACAGGGACACCAGCAGTTTTAGATGCTATTGAAGACGGCAAAGCTTATATGTGGGTTCGTGGTTCATTTGATGCGTTCGCTTGGTTCGGTGGTTCAGGTGGGACAATCGTTCTCTTGATTGCTATCTTGATTTTCTCAAAACGTGCGGATTATTTAACAGTTGCAAAACTGTCAATTGGACCTGGTCTTTTCAATATCAATGAACCAGTAATGTTTGGTTTGCCAATCGTATTGAACGCAATCATGTTTATTCCTTTCTTGATTGCACCAGTTGTTGCGACAGCAATTGGTTGGGTAGCAACTTACCTAGGTCTGGTCGCACCGGTATCACAACAAGTAACATGGGTTGTACCGCCATTCTTACTATCATTCCTAGCAACGGGAGCTGACTGGCGTGCGCCAATCGTAACCTTGGTATGTATGATCGTAACCTTCTTGATCTGGGCACCATTTGTTATTGCAGCAAACAAAATGGACCCTAATGCAGGGGAACAACTATAATGAAGTAAAGATAGACTGCTGACGCTTCCAGTGAGGTGGAAGCAGTCTTTTTTGTAAATATTAGGAGGATAAATCAATGATTACAATCGCAAGTGCAATGCAACAAGATGCTATCAAAGAACTTTTAGAAGGGTTCAACGAAGATGGAATCAGTTTCCAATTTAAAGAAAAACAAGGAATCAAGCTAATGTTTGAAACAACGGCAAGTGATCCGGAAGCAGCCGCTAAAAAAGCGAAAGAGCTGATCAAAGCACAACCTTGGGGCACAGTTTTATATTTCCAAGCAACTGCAGTATAATAAAAGTGTTTGAAAGATAGGATGGTTTAAATGATAAAAAATGGCTTATTTTTATGTAGTATTGGTTCTTTAGTGTTATTGTATAGTCTAAATCCCAATACCCAAAGTTATGATTTATATAGCATGGTTACAGGCTTGTTTTTGTTAGGCTTAGGTATCTATTTCTTTAAAAAAGGAAAGAAAAAAGAAGTAAAGGAGAAAAATAACTAATGGAACTTACGAAAAAATTGAATATTCCGGCATCGTTCTTTTACGATAAAGTTATGGACTCTGTTCTTTTTGATGTACGTAAAGCAACGGGGAAAAGTATCACACGTAAACAGCTAAATAACTTTGAATATGTAAAAGTATTTTCTAAATCTAGCCGTGCTCGAATCAAAATCGAGGAAGTCATTGAAAACCAGTCTTATAAATTTCGGACATCAACGACTAAAAATGATTTTGTGGTTCACTATCAAATCAAACCAATTGATGATTCCTCGTGTGAAATCCATTACACGGAACAAATGACTTCGCACGGTTTATTACAAAAGTTAAATGATATGGTTTTGGGCACAATCTTGATGTACTTCAAACGTCGCCAATTCAAAAAAATGTTGACGATGATTGAAGAAACCTATTAGGTTATCATTATATGACAAAAAGAAAAAGCAAGTTGTAAATGGACTGATTGAGCGTGGATTGGAGTTTGCAAAGAAAACTTCAAGCAAGTCATCAATCAGTTTTTTGTGTAGGAGGAGTAGCAAGAATGAATAAAAAGGTCAAAGAATTAGGCAGTGCACAAATCGATGAGATGTTTGATTTGGCTGCTTACGCATTTAATTTTGAAGATACATTTGAACGTCGAGAACGGTTTCAAACCATCGCAGAACACTCGTGGAATTATGGTTTTTTTAATGAAGAAGAACAATTGATGAGTCAAGTGATGGCCACACCATTTCCGGTTACTTTTCATGGAAAAGACCTGTTGATGGCTGGAATCGGCTATGTTGCTTCATATCCAGAGGCGAGAGGACAAGGCGGAATCAATCAAATCATGGAGCGAATTCTTACTGATTGTCGAGAAAGAGATGTGACATTGTCTTATTTAGCACCATTTTCTTATCCTTTTTATCGTCGTTATGGCTATGAACTATTGTTTGAAAAGGTTCATTATGAATTAGCTAGCCGTGACTTTCCTGCAGTCAAAAAAGTACCGGGAAAAATGGTTAGGACTTCATTTGACAAAGCCCAAGAAGCAATAGCTGAGATTTATCCCCAAATGGCAGACAATCAACGTGGTGCAGTAGCACGAGAAGCTTGGTGGATTGATTTTAAATTCCGCCAAAAGAAAGGTCACCAGTTTGCGTTATACTATGATGAGTCTGGTGCAGTGGCAGGGTATTTAGTTTATCGCTTGGAAACACCAATTTTTACTATTGTCGAATGGGGTTATTTGACACATACTGCGTTTCAAGCACTTGCTCGCTTTATTGGTTCACATAGTGGGGCGTTTGAAACATTTGCGTTTGCTTGTGGCTATGCTGGGAATAATCTGAATGCACTACTTGCAAATCCTTTTGCAAAAACAACAATCACACCTGATATGATGGGAAGAATTGTTGATATAGCTAAATTTTTAACCGAATATCCGTTCCCGAAAACACAAGGTGCTTTCGCTATTGAAGTAACGGAAGATGCTTATGCACAATGGAATGAAGGTATTTTTGAAGTGGTCCTAGTGGAGGGGGAAGTTCGGGTCAAGCAAGTAACAAACTCCATGTTACCAAGAGTCAGTGGAACGATCCAAAGTGTAACGCAATTATTCATGGGATATAAAAAAGTTCAAGAATTGGTTTTCCAAGAAAAATTGACTTGTTCAGAAGCGTTAGTTGAAAAATTGGCGGAACTGATTCCAGATCAAAAACCTGTTTTAAATGATTATTTCTAAAAGAAAAAGAGTCAGGCAAAATGCGTACGCGCTTTGCCTGACTCTTTTTACTTTTTCATTTGTTTATGAAATTTTTTGTTCATGTTTTATCACGGACACAATCAGTTCCTACTGAGTCGGTTTTTTCTTAAATTTGAATTTTTTGCTTGGTGATTGAGGGTGATCTTCTTTATGTTCTTGAATAGCAGCTTTTGAAATTTTTTCTTCATCTTTCTTTGAGGCGTCGAAACGTTCCGCATAAATTTTTTCTTTTGGCTCTTCTGTCATCAAAAATTCCTCCTAAGCATAAGTTTTATTTATATTCTAAGTGTAGCATCAGCGAGTAGTAGATGGCGAATAGTTTGCTTTTGGGAGGGAAAATCAAGAAATATTGTCTTTTATCAGGGGAAGGCTTGCAAGAAAAAATCAAAACAGCTACAATAACTCTGTTGGACTTAAGTTGTTCAAAGTAATTTTTATGTTTTAATCAATCGTTAAAAAGTTCCCTTAGTTAAATGGATATAACAAGTCCCTCCTAAGGATTAGTTGCTGGTTCGATTCCGGCAGGGAACGTAGAAAGAAGCTTCTAAACCAATGTTTAGAAGCTTCTTTGTTGGTGTTTTTGTTCAAAAGGTTCCCCATCTGTTTCAATTAATAGCTTTTAATCAGCAGGCTATTAATTACAACTTACTAAATTGCATCTAAAATTTAGATAAAAGTGTCAAAAGCTCCTCCACATAGTGCTGTAGAGGGGCTTTTTATCAGGTGAATAATCTAGGAAAACTATGCCCAATCACCATTTCTGAAAATTGGAACAGTTGAGCCATCTTCACGAATGCCGTCAATCGCCATTTTATTTGAGCCAACCATGAAGTCTACATGAGTTTGGCTACGGTTCAAACCAGCATCTGCTAGTTCTTCTTCAGTCATTTCTGTTCCACCTTTTAAGTTGAATGCGTAAGCCGATCCAAGTGCCAAGTGATTTGAAGCATTCTCATCAAATAAGGTGTTGAAGAAAATGATTCCAGATTGTGAAATTGGTGAGGGGTCAGGAACAAGAGCAACCTCACCTAAATGACGTGCACCTTCGTCTGTATCCAATAGTTTTGCTAAAACTTCTTCACCTTTTTCAGCAGAAAACTCAACGACTTTTCCGTCTTTGAAGGTAAATTTCATTCCTTCGATAATAGTTCCAGCGTAGCTTAAAGGTTTAGTGCTAGAAATAAATCCATCCACACGACGACTATCAGGAGCTGTAAAGACTTCTTCGGTAGGCATGTTTGCCATGAATTTTTCGTTGCGTGCATTCAAACTACCAGCACCCTCCCATAAATGGTTTTTTGGTAGACCAATAACCAAGTCGGTTCCCGGCGCCGTGTAATGTAGAGCGGTAAATTGTTCTTGATTTAATTCATCGGCTTTTTTCGCTAATTTTTCATCATGATTTTTCCAAGCAAGCACAGGATCATCTTCATAAATGCGAGTCGTTTTGAAAATTTCATCCCAGAGTGCATCCACTTGTTCTGACTCAGGTAAGTCAGGAAAAACTTTAGCTGCCCATTGTTTACCTGCAGCAGCGACAACTGTCCAGCTAACTTTATTTGCTTGAGTTGCTTTACGCAAATTCATCATCGCTTTACCAACAGCAGTTTGGTAGCTTGCTACACGGTCGCCATCGACGCCAGCTAAAGAGTCAGGGGCAGCAGAAACGACACTAATCCGACTCGCGCCTTTTGCTACCCAATCATTTGTTTGATCGATTTTATATTGTGGAACATTTTCGATGCGATCTGTTGCTGCGTGAGTTAGAAATTCTTTTTGAATAGTATCATCTGTCCATTGTACGATGACTTCCGCAGCTCCTAATCGGTATGCTTCTTTCGTGATCAGGCGTGCTAAGGGTGCTTGGTCAACGCTGATTTGTAAAACAACTGTTTGACCTTCTGAAACATTGATTCCGGTTTCAGTGATTAGGCGTGCATATTTCTCCATATATTTATTAAAATTTGATAACATGTATATTACTCCCCCTCATTATTTGATTTAATAACCAGTAATATGATAACATTTATTAATAGTAGAAACAATTGGTAAATAGCGAACGGAAATGTTTAGTTTCATGATTTTTATAAAAATAGAAATTAAGATTATTACCGTAGTAAAAGGGTAGATGTAGAGTAAAAAACAAATTTTGCATATCAAAAAAAACGTGTTACAATTAAAATAACCAATAGGTGGAAGCGTTATAAATAATTTTTGAGGAGATTAAAAAATTATGGCAAGAAAAAAGACGATTACCAGAGAGCAAATTTTAGCTGCTGCGTATGAAGTGGTTGCTACAGAGGGTTTTTCAAGATTTACTGCAAGAAACATCGCTAGTAAAATGAAATGCTCGACACAACCAATTTATTTGGAATTTAAAAATATGGATGAGCTAAAAAAAGAGTTATTTGAACAAATTTATAGTTATCTGAGCAATGAAATTTTTCCAGTTGAACATACGGGGCATAAAATCATTGACTTAGCATACAATTATATTCATTTTGCCAACAGTGAGAAAAAATTGTACCGTTCTTTATACTTGGAAGAGTATGGCGGAGGAGAAGAGATGCAAGAATTCTCTTATAATTATTTCACGAACGCAGTCAAAGAAGATGCTGCATATGCAAATTTATCAAATGAACAAATCGAATCACTTCATAATGGTACTTGGATCGTAGCAACTGGGATTGCTGCATTGATGTCTTCAGGAATTATTCACCCAACTGATGTTCAAATTGAAAAATTGATTCAAGACAGTATCGATGCCATTCTTGTACAAGAAGAACCAATCAAGGTGGATTATTAGTATTGGACCACGCTGAACTGTCCATTGTATTTACATAAAATCGTTGCATCATTTTTTTGAAAAGGTGTGCCAAGAGTTTGGTAGACCTTTTTATTTTTTGCTTTGAGTGAGTATTAAACAAAATTAAAAACCGCTAAAAATCATTATTCGATTTTTAGCGGTTTTTAATTTTGTTTAAATGAAGCATCTAGAGTGAATCAGCTTTAGCTACAAGTGCTTTAGCAAAGGCTTCAAGATTTTCAATGTCTTCTTCTTCGGCATTCAAGTCAACTTTAACATTTTCTGCCCCTTTTGTTGCGCCTGTTTTGGCAAAGACAGCATCAAAGTCATCGACGGATTTACAAAATTCATCATAGAATGTATCACCAGAACCACAAACACCATAAACTTTTCCTTCAAGATCAACATCTTCTAAATCTTCATAAAAATCAACGATCTCATCTGGTAGTTCACCATCACCATATGTATAGGTTGCGACAACACAAATGTCTGCATCTTCAAATTCATCTGCATCGACTTGTGTACATTCATTAATTTCTACATCAATATCTAAATTTTCAAAAGCTTCTGCTACAATATCAGCAATTTCTTCCGTATTGCCGGTCATGCTAGCATAAACGATTTTTGCTAAAGCCATGATTTGCCTCCTAATTTATCAACGATTTTAACTTAATACGTAAGAATTATACCAAACGATGATAAAAAAAGGAAATGGAACTCGATAAAATGATTACTGCAATTTGGCTAAACGTTGATAACTATGGTAAAATGAGAACGATTTGTAAAAAGGAGACGAGAGAATGATCACATTAAAATCAGCACGTGAAATTGAAACAATGGCAGAGTCTGGCGCCTTATTGGCAGACGTGCATAAAAACTTACGCAACTTTATCAAGCCTGGTGTTACAAGCTGGGACATTGAAGTTTTTGTCAGAAATTATATTGAAAGTCATGGCGGAATTGCTGCCCAAATCGGTTTTGAAGGTTATGAATATGCAACTTGTATTAGTATCAACGATGAAATTTGTCATGGATTTCCTCGGAAAAAACCGCTAAAAAGCGGTGATTTAGTTAAAGTCGATATGTGTATCGATTTAAAAGGTGGCATTTCTGATTCTTGTTGGGCTTATGTTGTTGGGGAATCAACACCCGAAATCGATCGTTTAATGGAAGTAACGAAAAAAGCATTGTATCTTGGGATTGAACAAGCGAAAGTTGGCAATCGCATTGGAGATATTGGTCATGCAATCCAAACTTACGTTGAATCTGAAAACTTATCTGTCGTACGCGATTTTATCGGCCATGGTGTTGGCCCAACTATTCATGAAGAGCCAGCTGTCCCTCATTATGGTGAAGCAGGCAAAGGTCTTCGATTGAAAGAAGGCATGGTTATTACAATTGAACCAATGGTCAATACGGGAACTTGGAAGATGAAAATGGATCCAAATGGTTGGACTGCATATACACGTGATGGCGGGCTATCTTGTCAATATGAACATACTTTAGCTATTACGAAAGAGGGTCCGAAAATTTTAACTTCACAAGGTGAAGAAGGCACATACTAATAATAAGAGTATAGGGGAAGTAAATGGGGATTTGGCAGAAAATTAAAGAAAATAAGGAATTGATGCGATTTATCGAAACAACTCAAAATCGAATGAATGATTCTGAAATTGGGACAACTTCTGTTGTTGTTGCTTATTATTTATTGTTATCGTTGTTTCCGCTGATTATTGCATTTGGCAATGTATTGCCTTTTTTGAATATTGATCCAAATACAGTGTTAACTTATGTTCGAGAGGTTATGCCTGAAACGATTTACCAATTTATTGGCCCTGCAGTCAAAGATCTGCTGACTCAAAGTTCTGGCAGCTTGCTTTCAATTTCTGCTTTAGCTGCACTTTGGTCAGCAAGTCAAAGTATCAATGCATTACAAATTGCAATGAATAAAGCCTATGGTGTGGACAATCGAAAGAATTTTTTGATTGTCCGCCTTGTTTCATTAGTTGTTATTGTCTTATTTATGGTCGCAATAGGTGGAGTGACCATTGTCTTAGGATTAGGTAACCTGATTCTGGAAGCAATTCAACCGATTTTTCAGTTTCCGCTACAGTTGATCGATCAGTTTCAAGCGCTGAAGTGGCCTGTCACATTAGTTGCTTTATTCGTTATTTTGTTCTTGATTTACTTGATCGTGCCAAATGCTCAATTGAAATTAAAAACGATTTTGCCAGGGACGATCTTTGCTACAGTGGGCTGGATGTTGTTGTCGCAAGTTTTTGGAATTTATGCGAAATACTTTGCTTCACGCGTCAGCGGGTATCAAATTATCGGAAGTTTCATCGTTTTGATGCTGTGGTTGAATTTTGCTGCAACCATTGTCATTCTTGGTGGAATCATCAATGCTGTGGTCCAAGAATATGTATTGGGCAGTCAGGCAACACGTCGAAAAGGACCACTCAATCGTTGGGTTGAAAAAATAAAAAATAAAATTTCTAATAAAAAAGCGTAAAATTTTACGTTCTTTTACTCGACTTATTGTAAACTAATGATAGTGTTTTATAATAACGGGAAAACTCTCAAGTTAAAGTAGGTGTCCAGATGCTTGTTTCGTTTAGTATGGTCGTTAGATTTTTCCTAACGATAGTATTATCGTTGATTTTAACACCGATATTTAAAATAATTTCCGTCCAAACAGGAATGGTTGATAAACCGAACGCGCGAAGAATCAATAAAGTACCGATGCCAAGTGCGGGAGGGTTGCCGATTTTCATATCTTTTGTTATTTCAACGTTGATTTTGTTTCATGATATTATTCCAAGATTTTATATTGTACCTATTTTGTTAGCAGCGTTGATCATTATTATTACAGGAGTGCTAGATGATCGCTTCGAGCTAACGCCGAAGCAAAAAAGCATCGGAATTTTACTAGCCTCACTTGTCATCTACTTTCTAGCAGATATTCACATCGATTCGTTCACTTTACCCTTTTTTGGTCATTTTGAACTAGGATGGTTAAGCTTTCCAGTAACGATTTTTTGGATTTTCGGTATCACAAATGCGGTGAATTTGATTGATGGATTGGACGGTTTAGCTGCAGGAGTATCACTGATTGGATTGATTACAATTGGAATCATTGGGTATTTCTTTCTTCACTCATCCACTGTGTACATTCCTATCGTTATTTTCTGTTTAGTAGCAAGCATCATCGGCTTCTTTCCGTATAATTTTTATCCCGCCAAGATTTATTTGGGGGATACGGGTGCATTATTTTTAGGGTTTATGTTGGCTGTTTTATCTTTACAAGGGTTAAAAAATGTAACGTTTGTTTCATCAATTTCTTTATTGATTGTTTTAGGTGTTCCAGTGACGGATACTTTTTTTGCAATCGTTCGTCGAAAAGCAAATCGGGTATCTTTTTCGACTGCGGATAAAAAACATTTGCATCACCGCTTGTTGAGTCTAGGCTTCACACACAAAGGAGCAGTCTTGGCGATTTATGCGATGGCTTTAATGTTTTCTTTCACAGCAATGATCATGAATTATGCTGGTCAAGTCGGGACAATTGTTCTGGTACTGGTAATGTTATTTGCGATTATTTTGTTACTGGAGTTAATTGGATTGATTGGTGAAAAGCACCAATTTATTTTGAAAACTTTACGATTTTTGGGAAATAAAGAATATCGTACGCAAGTACTGCAGAAATATTTGAAGAAATGGGACCATCATTAGATGAATAAAAAATTAGAACAGCCGGTCCTAATCAGTATAGTGACCGCGAATAGTCAGAAGATTTTTCGTACATTAGATACCTTGATTGCAACGATTGGTGAAAAACCAGCAATTGAGATCGTTATTTTTGATAATAATTCCTTACCTGAATATCAGGCGAAATTGAAGGAGTATTTACAATATCCATATCTACACATTAACTTCCATCAGGAAAACAGTGGATTTGGTTATGGACATAATCAAAACTTATTGAATAGTAACTATCGTTATGCAGTTATTTTTAATCCTGATATTTTGGTAGACGAGCAAACAATCGTGGAAGTTGTTGAATTACTAATGGAACATCCCGAATGCGCGATGCTAGCCCCTAAGATTTTAAATGAGGATGGTTCTGCTCAATATTTGATTCGTGAACACCTAGACGTTTTTGATTATATGTTGCGATTCATTCCTTTTAAATGGGTGAAAAAAATGTTTGATAAACGCTTGGCTAAGTTTGAGTGTCGTGATCTTCCACTTGATAAAAATAGTTATGTTCGAATGATATCAGGGAGTTTTATGGTAATCGATACAGAAAAGTTTACTGAGGTCGCAGGTTTTGATTCTCGATACTTTATGTACTTTGAGGACAATGATTTGTGTTTGAAGTTTGAACAAGCTGGGTACAAATTGCTGTATACCCCAACTCATTCAGTCGTTCATTTATATGGGAAAGGCGCACATCGTAACTTTAAATTATTTCGAATTTTCATGTCTTCCATGGCAAAATTTTTCCATAAGTGGGGGTGGAGTTTCTTCTAATGAAGCCAACTAGTTTAGTTGTTGTTGTATTGTATCAGCAATCAATAGAAAAAACACCTTCTTTTGCTCTGTTATCACAAGCTGTGGTGGATCAAAATATCCAACTCGTTATTTTTGATAACAGTCTAACAGAGCAATATCATTTATTGTTTGAAAATAGGTTAGTGAATTATTATCATGACGCGCAAAATCCGGGATTGGCGGCGGCCTACAATTATGCACTGTCGCAAGCTCTCCCCACGGTTCAGCAACTGATTACATTGGATCAAGACACTGTTTTAAATGAAAGTTATTTAGAACGAGTTCGTCAGCTTGAATTTTCAGATGACTGCGTTGTCGCTGTACCGATGATCTTTGATCAAGGAAAGCAAATCTCACCTGTCTATGCTGATCAGTATGTTAATCGTACCTATCAAGCAGTTTCTGAGGTAGGGATGACGGAGCAGCGAGTGATGGCAATCAATTCGGGAACAGTTTTTTCAATTTCATTTTTACAAACAATTGGCGGGTTTGATCCTGCTTTTTCTTTAGATTTTTTAGATCATTGGTTTTTTTGGAAAGTTCATCAGCTGCACAAAAAAATTGAAGTGTTGCCTATTCGTTTGGAGCATGACTTATCTGTGCTCAATTATGAAAAAGTGTCGACAACCAGATATGAGTCGATTTTAGCTGCTGAAACAAAATTTTATCGTGAGTATGATCGGATTCACTGGAAAAAGCATCGTAAACAATTACTTTTGAGAAGCGTTAAACAATTTTTGACAGTGGAAAATCGAAAAATTTGGCGTTTAACTTTACGCGCTTATGTTGAGATGGGGAAGGTGTAAATTTTTGCGATCTGTTTGCATGGCCACATTTAATGGCGAAAGATATCTTAGAGAACAATTAAATAGCATTCTACGACAGCTTTCTACAACAGATGAGCTAGTTATTTCTGATGATGGATCAGTTGACAACACTTGGAATATTTTGATGGAATATGCACAACAAGATTCACGTATCAAACTATTAAAGGGACCTCAACGTGGACTGATTCAAAATTTTTCCCATGCTATTGAAAAAGCAAATGGTGAAATCATTTTTTTGGCTGATCAAGATGATGTTTGGTTAGACAACAAGGTAAAAAGGATAACGGCTGATTTTGCAGCTCATCCGGAAAGACAAGTTGTCGTTTCGGACTTGGTGATCGTGGATGAGAATCTCGAAACGATTTATCCTTCCTATTTTACTTATCGTCATTCGAAAGAAGGATGGTTGAATAATTTTATTCGTAGTCATTACATTGGAGCTGGTATGGCTTTTCGTTCAAACCTGAAGCCAAAAATCTTACCCATTCCAGAAGATGTGCCTATGCATGACATGTGGATTGGTTTATTGGGTGGAAATCAGGTTGGATTTATCCGTGAACCGTTAACGTTATATCGGCGTCACGACTTGAATGCGAGCGAAATTCAAACACATTCTAATTTTCAACAAAAATTGACATGGCGATACCACCTATTAGTATCCTATTTAAAAAGAAAGTGGCGTCGACGCCAAGTTTAATAAAAAAGTATTAAATGCTAAATAGCTCATGACAAATCTCTAGATTGATGAGATAATAACAAAGTGAAATTTGAAAAAAGGAGCGCTTAAAAGCCATGAAGGGAATTATTCTTGCTGGGGGAAGCGGAACACGCTTGTACCCATTGACAAAGGCAACTTCAAAACAGTTGATGCCGATTTACGACAAACCAATGATTTACTATCCAATGTCAACTTTGATGTTGGCTGGAATCAAAGAGATCTTGATTATTTCAACACCACAAGATACACCTCGTTTCGAAGAACTATTTGGGGACGGCCATGACTTGGGAATCCATATTGAGTATGCTGTTCAAGAAAGTCCTGATGGTTTAGCACAAGCTTTTATCATTGGTGAAGAATTTATTGGTGATGACAGTGTCTGCTTAGTTTTAGGTGACAATATTTACTACGGTGGCGGTCTATCTAAAATGTTGCAACGCGCTGCAGCAAAAGAAAGTGGCGCAACTGTGTTTGGGTATCACGTAAATGACCCTGAACGTTTTGGTGTGGTTGAATTTGATGAGAACATGAATGCTTTATCCATCGAGGAAAAACCGGCTCAACCAAAATCAAACTATGCTGTTACAGGTCTTTATTTCTACGATAACGATGTCATCTCAATTGCAAAAGACATCAAGCCATCTGAACGTGGAGAATTAGAAATCACGGATGTCAATAAAGCATATTTAGAAAAAGGAAATTTATCTGTTGAATTGATGGGGCGCGGATTTGCTTGGTTAGATACAGGCACACATGAATCTCTGCTTGAAGCTTCAACTTTTATTGAAACAATTGAGAAACGTCAAAATTTAAAAGTAGCTTGTTTAGAAGAAATTGCTTATCGTATGGGCTACATTACGAAAGAACAATTGCTTGCATTAGCGCAACCATTGAAAAAAAATCAATACGGTCAATATTTATTAGCTTTGGCCGCTGAATAGGGAGTCTGACAAAATGAAAGTAACTGATACAAAATTAACAGATGTCAAGATTATCGAAATGGATGTTTTTGGTGATCACCGTGGTTTTTTTACTGAAAGCTATTCAAAAGCAAAATTTGAAGAACATGGTTTGACTTATGACTTTGTTCAAGATAATCACTCTTTATCTGCAGAAGCCGGGGTGTTACGAGGCTTACACTTCCAAAAAGGTAAATCTGCACAAACAAAATTGATTCGTGTAGTCACTGGAGCAGTACTAGATGTAGTTGTTGACATTCGTAAGGGTAGTCCAACTTATGGTCAATGGGATGGATTTATTTTATCTGAACATAATCATCGTCAATTACTTGTTCCTAAAGGATATGCACACGGCTTCGTCACTTTGACGCCAAATGTTAACTTCCTTTACAAATGTGACAACTATTATGATGCTGCTGCAGATGGCGGGATCGCTTTTGATGATTCTGATTTAGCTATTGAATGGCCAATTGACATCAGTAAAGCAATCATGTCAGAAAAAGATCATAATCATCCAACGTTAAAAGAGTTTGAAGCAGAAAATCCATTCGTTTATGGCGAAATTTAAACTTTAAAGGAGAACCATTTTAATGAAAAATATCATTGTAACAGGTGGTGCCGGATTTATTGGTTCCAATTTTGTACATTATATCGTACAGAACCATCCGGAAGTCCATGTAACTGTTTTAGATAAACTAACTTATGCAGGAAACAAAGAAAATTTAGCGGGATTACCAAGTGATCGGGTAGAACTTGTAGTGGGCGATATTGCGGATGCACCATTAGTTGATCGTTTAGTTAAAGAAGCAGATGCAGTTGTTCATTATGCAGCTGAATCGCATAACGACAATTCACTTAAAGATCCATTTCCATTTGTTCAAACAAACATTATTGGTACGTATACATTATTAGAAGCTTGTCGGAAATATGATGTACGTTATCACCATGTGTCCACAGATGAAGTTTATGGTGATTTACCATTAGTTGAAGATCTTCCAGGTCATGGTGAGGGTCCAGGAGAAAAATTTACGGCTGAAACACCTTATAACCCTTCAAGTCCTTATTCTTCAACTAAAGCAGGTTCTGATTTATTAGTTAGAGCATGGGTACGTTCATTTGGTTTACGTGCAACTATTTCTAACTGTTCAAATAACTATGGTCCTTATCAACATATCGAAAAATTTATTCCACGCCAAATCACAAATGTTTTAAGTGGCATTCGTCCTAAATTATACGGTGATGGAAAGAACGTTCGTGACTGGATTCATACAAATGATCATTCTTCTGCTGTGTGGTTGGTTTTGACAAAAGGTAGAATTGGTGAAACTTATTTGATTGGTGCCGACGGCGAAGAAGATAATAAAACAGTAATGGAATTGATTTTAGAGATGATGGGTCAACCAAAAGACGCCTATGATCATGTGAAAGACCGTGCAGGCCATGATTTACGTTATGCTATTGATTCAACAAAATTACGTGAAGAACTTGGCTGGAAGCCAGAATTTACGAATTTCCGTGATGGATTAGCTGACACAATCAAGTGGTATGAAGAACATGAAGATTGGTGGAAAAAAGAAAAAGAAGCCGTTGAAGCAGCATACGCCCAAAATGGTCAATAATAATTATTGATGAGATAAAAGTGTGAGGCAGGCGCTAGCCTGTCTCTTTTTTCAAACAAAATTAAAGGAGCGATAATAATGTTTTTATTAACTGGAGGAAATGGTCAATTAGGTACAGAATTGCGCCATCTACTAGATGAAAAAAATCTGCCTTATGTTTCGACAGATGCCAAGGAATTAGATATTACAGATGAAAAAGGAACAATGGAATATATTACGGAATTAAAACCGGATGTGATTTTTCATTGTGCAGCCTATACTGCAGTTGATAAAGCAGAAGATGAGGGCAAAGAATTAGATGAAAAAATCAACGTCGATGGTACACGAAATGTTGCTCTCGCTGCCAAAGCTGTTCATGCGAAGCTTGTTTACATCAGTACGGATTATGTATTTGATGGAAAGAAAAAAGATGAAGAATATCAAGTGGATGATGAAACAAATCCATTAAATGAGTACGGTCGCACAAAACTTTTAGGTGAACAGGCTGTTCAAGAAATCTTGGAAGATTACTATATTATTCGGACTTCTTGGGTGTTCGGTATTTATGGCCATAATTTTGTGTTTACTATGCAACGTCTGGCAGAGACACATGACCGTTTGACAATCGTTAACGATCAATTTGGTCGTCCAACATGGACACGTACCTTAGCTGAATTCATGGTGTATGTTATCAATGAAAAAGCACCTTATGGCATTTATCAACTATCAAATGAAAATAGTTGTTCTTGGTATGAATTCGCAAAAGAAATTTTAAAAAATTCTGATGTAGAAGTGGCACCAGTTACATCAGCAGAATTCCCACAAAAAGCCGTACGGCCACAGTATGCTGTGATGAGTTTAGAAAAAGCAGAAAGTTTAGGTTTTTCTATTCCAACTTGGCAAGAAGCTTTGGCGCAGATGCTACTTGCTGCTGAAAACGCAAAAGCATAATTTATTTCTGCCATTTGAGAAACAAAAGAGAAATTGGGGAATTTTATGGAAAAACAAACACGAAGTGTACGACATGGTAATCATAAAACAAGTCGTGCACCTCAGACAATTTTTGACTCATTACTTCGGCTCCGCTATTTGTTTGGCTTACTGGCAATCATCATAGTTGTCACACTTAATTTAAATGGTAGCTCAATTGGCATGTGGGATAAATACGTTTCGCAACGAGATGATGGAAAAGAAACAGATGTTTTGTTTGGCAAAGATCGTGAGGTTCGTTCAGATGAATGGCTGGTACAGACACCATTTTATCTTTCGCAAGCAGAAAATGATTATCCTGTAGTTAATGATGATTATTCCTTAAATGGTCAAAATATGATTATTGCTTATAATTCACCGGTGAAAGATATCACGGTTATCGGTAAACCATTTAACTGGGGATTTTTTTTCCTAGGGCGTGATCGAGGGCTATCCTGGTATTGGGGAATGAAAATCGTCGGTATGCTCTTGCTATCTTTTGAATTATTGATGATCATCACTAAAAAACGAAAGGGATTATCATTGATTGGTTCGCTTGCACTAACTTTTGCTCCGGCTGTTCAATGGTGGTTCATGCAACATGTAGGGGATCTGATTTTCTTCACGATTGGTCTGATGGTGGCTTTTTATCACTACTTCTATCAACATGATCGCAAAGGGCTGCGAACCCTGATGATGTTACTGGTGGTTATTTTTGGCTTAGGATTTATTCTAGTCATTTACCCAGCGCATCAAGTAATGTTGGGTTATTTGCTCGTCTTTTATTTTATTGGTTTACTAATCCATTTCAGGAAAAAAATTGTTTGGGATTTGTTGGATGCTGTATTGATTGTCGGGGCGATTGCGATCATCGGTGGAATCATGGTTCATTTTTGGCTCGTTTCGAAGGATGCCTTGATGGCTTCACTAGAAACCTTGTATCCAGGGAAACGAATCAGTACCGGGGGAAAATTCACCTTTGGCAAATTCTTTTATTTTTTGACTAACTGGAAGATTCCATTTAAAGATATTACTTTTTCAAACAATTCAGAAGTGGCCTTTTTCTATCATTTCTTTCCAACAGTTCTTTTAGCTAGTCCATTTGTATTATTTGGTAAGAAAAATAGTGAGGAGAAATTATTAGGGCGAATATTGATGATTTTTTGTCTATTCGCGATTTTTTGGATTACGATTGGCTTGCCGAAAGGATTAGCTGAAATTACGCTTCTTTCCTATGTTCCAGCATCACGAGCATTTACGACGTTTGGTTTTGCAGCTTGTTTGTTAACCATTTGGTTCATTGCTTATGTTTGGCGAGAAGATGTTATTCCAACTTGGTATAAAGTTGTTTTATTAGTTGTTAACGCTGGAACGTTTGCTGTGGCAATTTTCACTTCTAGAATGATTAATTATTTTTCAGAGATTGAAATTGCAGGGATTGTTGTACTAGGTACATTGTTGCTAGGATTTGCTTTGTTTCGTCAAAGACAATTATTTTATGTTTCATTCACGGCATTAATTATAGCTTCTGGCTTTTTTGTCAATCCGATTGTTGAAGGAACGGGTGCCATTTTTGAAAAAACTTTAGCAAAAGAAATTCAAAAAATTAATGATGAAAATCCAGATCAATTGTGGCTATCTGAAGATGAACTATACAACTTTACGCCAACATTAGGAGTAAAATCATTCAATACGGTTCGATTTTATCCAGATATGAAAGCATGGGAAATCATTGATCCTGATGGAACCTATGAGAAATACTATAATCGTTATGCCCACACGCGTGCATTTATCGCGAAAGAAGATACAACGTTCATTCTTGATCGGCCAGATATGTTCTCTGTGACGTTGAATTTTGCTGATGCCGAAAAATTTGGCATACGTTATGTTGTGAGCAAGCGACCTTTAGCAGACTACAATGAATTAAATCAGGCTCAATTTACTCAATTATATGGTCCGGACAATGATGGCTATCGAATATTCGAAGTAGATTATCCGGTGAATGGACAAGTCATTAGTCAGCAATAACAAAGTTATGCAATTAAACAAAAGAGATAAGCTAGTACAGGAGAGTGGAGAAATGCAAAGAATCCTGCGAAAAATGATCAATGAGATGAGTGTTGCTTGGCTTCTCCTATTAGTAGGCTCATTGTATTTCATATGGACCGTTGGGCTAAGCAACAACACTGCACTATTTTTATATGAAAATAGTTCGCAATTAATTTTGGGCGGCATAGCCGTTTTGTTTTTACTAAATGTTTACAAAGCAAGAGGAATTGATTTTCTCTTTATAGGGATAGGATTTTTCTTCTTTTTCTTCTTTTCATATTTCAGAGACGCGCGAAGTGCTTCGTTTTACACGGATATGATGATACCGTTGATTATTGCTTTTGTATTGTCGCTAAAATGGATTGAATTTGGGAAAATAGACCGAGCTGTTTTCTTATTGTTCTTTTCGTTCATTTTAACAGTGACGGTTTATCGTGTTTTTACAGAAATTCCGGTTCGGGAAGGGCAAAGTATCTGGTCGCCAGGGAATAAGCTTTCTGATATTTGGATCAATACTAACACGATAGGTGCATCAGTGATGACGCTCGCTTTCTTGGTTAGTGGTTTTGCTAGTTCATTTGAAAAGTGGTACATTCGATTGCTAAGTGTGCTAGCGGTCGTTGCAGCGTTCGCTACGATTTGGGTTTGTCAATCAAGAGGTGCATTAGTTGCATTGATTGTTTTTGTTCTTTTGAACTTGCTACCTAAATCATTTATGCGTGTGACTCGTGCGCCATTCATCATTTATACGGTGACCGCAGTATTTGCTTTGCCACTTTCATATTTTGCAGCAGCTTCAAAAGAAGTGAATCTTTTTACCGGAAGAGAAGAAATTTGGGCAGAGTTTTATCAAACTTTAGCTACTAAAACGCAACAAGTATTGGTAGGAATGAAGCCTTTTTTCTATACGAAACGAGCAAACCAAATTTTGGGTAACCATAATAGTTATAATTCTCTCTTAAATCTTTATGGAGTGATTGGATTAGCCATCGTGGTTACTTTGTTACTGATTTTTATTGGCCGAAGAACATTAAAAGGTGATTTAACAAATGGACAATTGACCTTTATTTGGGCTTTCTTTGGTATAATGACACAATCTTTTATGGAAGATACGTTGACATCCTTTGCTTGGCTTCCGATTATTTATCTTTTACTAGGAATGAGCGTTCATCGTTTTGACCAGCCGACAGAAATTCAGCAAGTACCTGATGAATTGGAAATAACGGATGAAGCAGTGGAACATCCGGAAGAAAATCATAATGAGTATTCACGGATGAGCAAGTATCATCATTGATAAGTAATCAAAGAGAGGGTGAAACAGTTTTGTTTCACCCTCTTTTTTATAAAAATAATTATGTATCAGAGATAGAGTGATACCTCGCTTTATTGCAATTAGAAACTATCTTTTGTAGAATAGTAACGTTCGAGTATTTGTTACTTAATAGAAAATTAAGAAATAAATAATATCGCAGTCAGCTAGTAAAAATATGGTAAAATGGCAGTTGATTGTAATTAACAGAAATCGCTTGGAGGAACACAAATGTTTAAAGATCTGTTTTTATTTATGAAAGATATCTATCAGAACAGAAAATTATTGATTCAGTTTTCATTAAATGACTTTAAATCACGTTATGCTGGTTCTTTTTTAGGAATCATGTGGGCATTTATCAACCCAATATTTACTGTGTTGATTTACTGGTTAGTCTTTGGCTTCGGCTTGAAAGCTGCGATGACTGATGGTAAGTATCCATTCATTGTTTATCTGATTACAGGGATGGTTCCCTGGTTCTTCTTCTCAGATGCATTTACCTCAACGACGTTAGTCTTTCGAGAGTACACGTATTTAGTCAAGAAGGTCGTTTTCAACATTCGTATCTTACCAAGTACGAAAATTTTATCTAATTTATATACCCATCTCTTTTTTATCGTGATTGGTTTAGTTGTGACGATTGGACATGGAATCTTTCCAACTGTGATGACGCTACAATTGATTTACTATCTGTTTTGCATGTGTGCATTTTTAACAGGTATCACTTGGTTGACAGCATCTATCCAACCGTTTTTACCAGATATCGTCCAATTCATTACGATTTTGTTGCAATTGATTATGTGGACATTACCAATTCTTTGGAGTCCAAGTCAATTTAACCCGACAATTGTTCAAATTTTGAAATTAAACCCACTTTATTATATCGTTCAAGGCTATCGTGAATCTTTCTTGAGTCAAGCCTGGTTCTTTGAACATGGCATGTATACTTTATACTTTTGGGTAGTTACATTAGCATTCTTTGTGGTTGGTTCAGCAGTGTTCCGTAGATTGAAACCACATTTTTCAGATGTACTGTAAGGAGAATAGAAATGACAGAATATGCGATTAAATTAGAAAACATCACCAAATCATATAATATGTACGCAAAGCCGAGTGATCGTTTTCGTGAGGCACTGAATCCTTTCAAAAAATCTTATCATGACGTCTTTTATGCATTGAAAAATGTTAATATTGAAATTAAAAAAGGCGAGATGATTGGTTTTGTTGGTGAAAATGGTTCAGGTAAATCGACGATGCTCAAAATCATTACCGGTGTTTTGACACCTTCCTCTGGTACAATGGAAATCGATGGGAAAATTTCAGCATTGCTTGAGCTAGGTTCTGGATTCAACCCAGAATATTCTGGCTATGAAAATATCTTTTTAAATGGGATGGTGTTGGGCTTTTCACGAGAAGAAATTGAAGGCATGGTCGATGATATCATTGATTTTGCTGATATTGGAGATCATATTTATCAACCAGTAAAAACTTATTCAAGCGGGATGTTTGTCCGTTTGGCATTTGCGGTAGCAATCAATGTTAACCCTGATATTTTGATCGTTGATGAAGCCTTAGCAGTTGGCGACTTAGAGTTTCAACTGAAATGTATGGAAAAATTTACTGAAATCAAAAATTCTGGAAAAACGATCTTATTCGTTTCTCACGATATTAGCTCAATTCGTCGTTTTTGTGATCGTAGTTATTGGTTGAAAAACGGTGAAGTCGTAGAGTATGGGGACACGATGGACGTTACGACAAATTATGAAAACTTCTTGAAGAAAAAATCAGTAAAAACAGTTGACCGTAATAAGAGTCAAGTTGAACGTCACGCTGCACCAGACATCGTGGATGTGCTAAGCGCTGAGTTGCTTGATAAAGAGAAGAAACCAGTGGATATGATTGAACAAGGTGAGACACTCTTCGTAAAAGTTACCTACAATGTAAAAGATGATTCAATCAAAAAGCCAGTTTTAGGGATTGCGTTACGAACAGTCGATAATTTTTATGTTTGTGGTCTGAACACATTATTGGATGATATAACGATTCCTTGGAAAAAAGGAAAAAATGTTTTTTATCTTGAATATGAAAAGCTGGGCTTGTTAGCTGGTGAATATTATTTTGATGTGGCGATTTTTGAAGAAAATGCTACAGTTCCGTTAGTTTATAAGACGAAGTATATGAACTTATTTGTTAGCGGTTCTTATATCGGCGAAGGTATTGTCATCTTGGATCACAAATGGGAAGAAGGTAGTCAAAAAGATGAAATATGATTTTGAAATGGATTTAGATGAGCAAAGTAGTGTAGGAAAGATTGCAGCTCAAATTAAGCCAGGTAGCAAAGTATTAGAATTTGGCCCAGGAAATGGCCGATTGACAAAACATTTGATTGGTGCGAAGCAATGTGAAGTTAGCATTGTGGAACTCGATAAAGAACTATTCGATTTCGTAAGTGAATTTGCTCAGGATGGTTTCTATGGAGACATCGAAAGCTTTGAATGGGCGAACTATTTTGAAGGTCAAGCATTTGATTATATTTTGTTTGCAGATGTTTTGGAGCATTTGGTTGACCCGGGTGCAACTTTAAAAAAAGTCAGTGAATTTTTGAGTGAAGATGGAGAAATTTTAATTACGTTTCCTAACTTAGCACATAATTCAGTAATGATCGATTTGTTTAATAATCAACTTCCGTGGACTTCTTATGGGTTGTTAGATGAAACACATAATTCGTTTTATACGCATGATGGTTTTCAGAAAGTGTTTGAAAAAGCTGGCTTAATGATCAACATCGAAGACTATCTATACTTGGCGGTAGAGGACACTGAACTTTCTTCCCGCTATGAAGATTTGCCAGAAGCGGTTCGTTATGATTTCAAAATGCGTCCATTTGGAGAAGTTTATCAATACTTCTTTTCGTTGAAAAAACAGGCAGTACCTGAAATTGCACAGCCACAAAATTCAAATTACGTGAAAGTCTTTGACTTAATCCAACAAACGGTTGAAGGAGAAACTAGTCAACAGATTCCCATTAACAATTACACGGGCGAAAATCAACATTTGACATTTCCAATTACTGAAAACGTCGAAACGGTGCTATTCCGTTTTGAAAAACAGCCAAGTTTTATTGAATTCACTGCCGAGGTTGTGGGAGAAAAAATTGATTTTATTCGGTCAAATGCCGCATTAAAAACAGATACGGATTGCTATCTGTTTGACGGTAAAAGCATACCAGAATTGGCAGTAAAAAATGTTGCTGGTCAGGAATTAACGGTAAATATCCACTATCGTTTTATTGGAGAGCTTACCCAAACTTTCTCAGAAGTGTTGGAAACTGTTCAACCAATGATGGCTGTTCAACAAGAATTGTCAGGAAAAATAACTGATTTAGAAAAGGATAATTATCAAATCAGAGAAGAAAATGCTAAGCTTGATCGTTACTTGCAAACTACGACCACGCGTTATTGTTCACTTTTAGATAGCGATGAATGGACAATTAAATCAAAGAAAATACGTCGAGCAAAAGAAACACCGAAAAAAGTTCAAGCAAAAGAGTTAGCATTATGTATTGATGAAAAACATTGGGATGAAGAAACGAAAGTTTTAACAATTACTGGTTGGGGAATCTCCCAAGTAGATCGAAATGCATTATCTTATCACTTATCTGTAGATCAATCACCGTTTTTCGATGCTAAACCGATTTATCGCAAAGAAGTGAATGAGGCTGAAAATCTTGCGGAAAATGTCTCTGCTGGGTTCGAATTACAAATTCTTTGTGAACAAGAACGTACATTTTTAATTGAAGTAATAGCAGAAAATGGTCAAACTTGGATTATTGAAATGTAATTCATTGGACCTACTTGATAAAGGAGTAACTGGACAGTGACAAAGAAAGAAATTGCTGTATTTATTGATACGATCACTCGGGAACGAGCTACTGGAGACTTGCTTATTGTTGGCTGGGCAATTGATGAAGTAACCAAAGAAATCCCCTCAGTCAAGGTAGAAAAGAACCAAGTTTCGATTGAAACAACCCCTGTAGTACGTTTAGACATTAATCATTTATATGAACTCGATGTCAAAACACAAAGTGGATTTAAAATTCGACTATCTGGAAAATTAAAAGGAAGAGCTATTTTAGATTTTCAAACGACTGCTCACCAAAATGGCATCGCAGTGAAGTTAAACGGGCACTATCCTTTTGATGATGGTTTTGAGACCTCTTGGCAAAAACAAAAACGTTTGCTTAAAAAAGGGATCAATTACACAAGAACACATGGTTTAAAAAAAGCCATCCGTCGCGTTAAGCTAGAATTAAAACCTGGTTCAGTTGATTATGCTGAATGGATTACTCGTCACGAAAAAGTAGATTTAGCAGGACAACGCAAAGCTGCTACTGACTTAGAATATCGTCCGTTGATTTCGATTGCTATGCCTGTTTATAATGTTGAAATCAAATGGTTAGAAAAATGTATCGATTCCGTCCTAGGACAAACTTATGAAAACTGGGAGCTGTGCATTAGTGATGACGCTTCAACAGATCCGGCTATTCGTAAATGTCTGGAAGCTTATCAAGCAAAAGACGAGCGAATAAAAGTCGTCTTTCGACAAGAAAATGGCCATATCAGCTTAGCCACTAATTCTGCTTTAGAATTAGCATCTGGGGAATTCTTAGCTTTGTTGGATAATGATGATGAATTGCCGCCTTCAGCACTTTACGAAGTAGCCAAGGTGTTGAATGAACGACCTGAGCTTGATCTGATTTATAGTGATGAAGATAAAATCGATTCTGATGGCAATCGTTTTGATCCTCATTTTAAAGCTGATTGGTCACCAGATACACTGATGGGAAACAATTATATCTCTCATCTAGGTGTTTATCGCACAAGTATCGTGAAAGAATTAGGTGGCTTTCGTAAAGGGTATGAAGGCTCACAAGATTATGATCTTGTTTTACGCGTGACAGAAAAAATCCCAGCAGATCACATTTATCATATTGATAAAATTCTTTATCATTGGCGAACAATTCCCGGTTCTACAGCAAGCAATGGCGAAGCGAAAAGTTATATTTATGATTCTGGTGTAAAGGCTCTGACCGATGCACTGAATCGTCGGGGAATCAAAGGACATGTGCGCCCAGGAAGAATCTCAGGTTTTTATGAAATCATGTATGACGTAATTGATGAAGACTTAGTGAGTGTAATTATTCCGACTAAAAATGGTTATGAAGATTTAAAAGTTTGTGTTGATTCCATTATTGAGAAGACAACGTATCCCAACTATGAAATTATTATTGCTGATAATGGCAGCACAGATCCAAAAATGCAAGAATTATTTGCAGACTATAAAGAACGCTTAAACGATCGATTCATCGTTGAGTTAATTGATATTCCTTTTAATTACTCACGAATTAATAATCTGGCGGCTGAAAAAGCTAGTGGAAAGTATTTCTTGTTTTTGAATAATGATACTGAAGTTATTGCGCCAGATTGGATGACGACAATGGTTTCTTACGCACAATTTGATCGAATTGGCTGTGTTGGAGCAAAATTGTATTATCCAGATGAAACAACACAACATGCTGGTGTCCTCGTCGGCATTGGTGGTGTGGCAGGTCATGCATTGAATAATTATGATAAAACACACTGTGGCTATTTTGGCCGCTTAGTGATTGATGTTGATTATCTAGCAGTTACTGCGGCTTGTATGATGGTTAAAGCGACTGATTTTCATGCCGTTTCAGGATTTGATGAAACATTAGAAGTTGCGTTTAATGATGTCGATTTATGCTTGAAAGTCTATGAATTAGGACGTAATAACGTGTATGCACATCAAGTAGAACTTTATCATTTTGAATCGAAATCTAGAGGATACGAAGATACACCGGAAAAACAAAAACGGTTTGCTGGTGAAATCAAAAAAATGCAAGATAAATGGCCAACTTACATTGCCCATGACCCTTTTTATAATGATAATTTGACTAAAGAAGGTATTGGTGATTTTTCTTTAAGACCAGATTAAATTAAAAGTGATCAAAGTATTGAAATGGAATACTTTGATCACTTTTTGTTATTTATCATGTCTATAAAAATAAAAACATTGAATATAGATTTTAGAAATAAAAATAAGAATATAAAGTAGAATAATTTATTGTCTAGAATATTTTAATTTCTTTTACATTTTGGTTACTCGCTAGGCTTTTAAGCCTTGCTATGGTAAGATGATAAAGGCATTATTCTGAGGTTAGGAGTGTATATATGAATAAAAATGGGGAGTGGAGCGCCGCTCGCAGAATATTTATTATTTTGATGGATGTTATTGTTTATAACGTTGCAATTTATTTAAGCTTTTTATTGAAGTTTCAAGGAGAAATACCGATGCGTAACTTTGAAACCTTTGAAAATTCAGCAATTTTTATTTCGATCATCTTTATCGTTCTTAATATTTTATTAGGAGCCTATGTCTTTTATAATCGAATGATCAGTGACATTATTTTTGTGACAGTTATTGGTCAAGTATTGATGACTTTTGGGATTATGATTGTCACTTTTGCTGGACGCTGGTTTGCTTTTCCACGTCTAGTCATCTTACTTTCTTTTATAATCGGAACCATTTTAATCAGTATGTATCGTATTTTTATTTATAAGCTTTATCTAAAATTCAGCAATGATAAAAAGGTGATCATTGTTGGTTTAGAAAAAGATGTTGCACCAGCTATCCAAAATTTTCAATCAAAGAAAAATAATAAACATAAAGTCGAAGCAGTTATTGTAGATCATTTCTATGAACATGCGAAACAACTGATTGATGAAATTGATATTGTGTACTTGGCTTCCGAAATTGATGAACAAGAAAAAATTAAAATCTACCAATTAGTGACAAAAAAAGAGAAAAAATTATTTTTAAATACAACATTTGAAAATTTGATCATGATCAATCCAAATATCATGAATTTTGAGGATGAAAGCATTATTGAATCGTCTGGTTTTAGAATCCCTTCAGAAGATGAACTTTTCAAACGATTATTTGATATTGTTGTTTCACTGGTTTTATTGATTTTAGCGTCACCATTTATGTTATTAACAGCGATTTTGGTAAAAGTGACTTCACCAGGTCCTGTTATCTATAAACAAGTACGTATCACAAAAAATCAAAAAGAATTTTCAATTTATAAGTTCCGCTCAATGAGTGTGACTGCTGAATCCAAATCGGGTCCAGTCCTTGCTAAAAGCAATGATGCACGTGTAACTCCAGTTGGTAAATTCATTCGTGCCGTAAGATTTGATGAGTTACCACAAATCTTTAATGTTTTAAAAGGAGATATGTCAATTGTGGGACCACGCCCAGAACGACCATTCTTTGTTGATCAATTTAATGAAGAAAATCCTTATTATTATTTACGTCATAATGTTCGCGCTGGTATCACTGGTTATGCGCAGGTCTATGGTAAGTATGTTTCTGACTACAATAGTAAGTTACGATTTGATTTGTTATATATCAAAAAGTACTCATTATTGTTGGATTTGAAAATCTTATTACAAACAATTAAAATCTTATTCGATAAAATGTCTTCTCAAGGTGTGGATGAAGAAGCTGTTTGTTCTTTAGCAGAACTGCATTTTCCAGAAGATAAGATTTATGGATAAAAGGTGAAAGGTGTAGGAAAGATGAAGACTCCTAAGTTTAGTATTATCATACCTGTTTATAATGCTGAAAAAACCATTTCTCATACCATTTCTTTATTGATGGAACTGGAATTTAACGATTATGAAGTGATTATTGTTAACGATGGATCAACAGACGCTACTGAACAAGTGATTAGCGAGCTAGTTCAAGGCAATGATTATTTTCATTTTATTACGACTGAAAATCAAGGCCCTGGAGCTGCTCGCAATGAAGGCCTTGTATATGCTCGCGGAGAATATGTTCTATTTTTTGATGCAGATGATACACCTAAAAAAGATGTACTAAAAAACTATGAACAAATACTTTCTACTCATCCAGCAACTGATTTGATTATCAGCTCATTTGTTTTTCGAACACTGAATGGAACTGAAATTATTTCTGAAAAAGAATACCTAGTTTCTGATTTTGTTTATCAAGATAATCAATGCTTTTTAAATGATATGTATGAATTGATGAGTAAGCAGTTGATGTATGTTGTTTGGAACAAATGTTATAAACGAGAGATACTAGAACAACATCAAATTCGTTTTAAAAATTATAGTAGTTGTGAAGATCGGATATTTAATTTGGATTATTATCAATATTGTCAACAAGTGGTTATGAATTCTTCGCTTGTATATACGTATGATTTTGAAGGTGGTAAGGGAATCACTAATCAGTATAAAGAAAATAAATTCGCAACATTCAAAGAATTTTATGAGTTAACTAATTTTATTACCAAGAATCAAGATAAATCTGGAATGGCTGCTTTGTTGCTAAAAGGTGCAACATCGGTCATCTTCTCGATTTATGAAACTGAAACCTTAACAAAACAGGAAAAGAAACAAGAAGCGGTTGAAATCTTGCATGATCCAGTGATCATTGAAGCGAAAGCAATTGCTTTGACAGATTCCACAGCAAAAAAGGTTACTAAATTTTTATATAATATGCCAATAACGCTTTTTTTATTGACTATAAAAATAGGTGCCTTTGTTGAAGTAAAACTACCTGGGTTGATGTCATTTTTGAAGAGGGTCTATTAAATAAGGAGAGGCATAATGAGTAAAAGAGTATTGCATTTTCAAGGGAGGATGGGCAAAGGCGGAGCAGAGTCATTTATGATGAATATGTACCGTGAGATTGACCGCTCGAAGATTCAGTTCGATTTCTTAATCTACGATGATTATAAGAGCGTAACTGATTACAATAAAGAGATTGAACAACTTGGTGGCAGAATATTTATTGTCACCAATCCTAAAAAAAATATTATTAAATATCTTTTTGAAGTTAATAAACTTTTAAAGACAGAAAAATTTGATATTGCACATAACGAAGTATACTTTGGAGGCGGCATTAATCTGAAACTAGCAAAACTTCATGGTATAAAAAAAAGAATTGCACATAGTCATGCAACTAGTGATGGAAAATCTAATAATTTTCTTATGAAAGGGTTGCGAGTTATTCTTGATAAAATGTTAAAAAATAATGCTACTGATTTACTTGCTGTGAGTGAAGAAGCAGGTGAAAGCTTATTCGGTAGTTCTAAATTTGTCATTATTCACAACGGAATAAAAATTTCTGATTACAGATTTACTGACGAGCAAAAAAAAAATAAGAAAAAGCAAATGGGTTTTGAAGCAACTGATTTTATTATTGGAAATATTGGACGCTTGGAAGAACAAAAAAACCAATCACGTTTGTTAGATATTTTTAAAGATGTCAAGCATGAAAAAAGAAATGCAAAATTACTATTAATTGGTGAAGGAAGTCTAAGAAATATACTGGAGAATAAAATAAACGAGCTTGAAATTGAAGATTCTGTAGTTATGACTGGTGAGAGAAATGACATTCCAGAATTATTATCTTTAATGGATGTTTTTGTTATGACCTCTTTATATGAAGGATTACCAATGGTTGGTTTAGAAGCACAAGCCTCTGGAAAAAAATTAGTATTGTCTAGTGAAATTTCGAAGGATACTAAGGTAACGCCAAACGTTAAATTTGTACCTCTATCTGCAAGCAATCATGAATGGGTGGATGAGATTCTGAAATCTCCATTTGATAACAAATTAACTTCTGAATTGGAGACCTATGACGTATCTTATACAGTGAAACAAATGGAACAGATATATTTGAATTGAGAAGGGAATCGTGTTAACAAATGAAAGAGAAAGTTTTGGAATTGGAAGAAGTGCATCAAGAACTTCTTTTACTCTTAGAGGAGTTCAATAGAGTTTGTGAAACATTGGGAATTACTTACTATTTATCTGGTGGATCTATGATAGGTGCAGTTAGACATAAAGGTTTTATTCCTTGGGATGATGATCTAGATTTGATGATGATGAGAAAAGATTACGAAAAATTGATCGCTAACGTCTCAGAGCTAAATCAAAAATACAGAATGAACTGTCTTGAATTAACACCAGATTGGCAGTATCCATTTGCCAAAATTGACCTGCCTACTACATTTATTAAGGATGAATTTCGAGTAGTTCAACATGGATTATTCCTGGATATTTTTCCTATAGATATGCTACCTGATGATGAAAAAGAACAAAAAAAAATAACAAGAAAAATTAAATTTTTAGACTTGCTTAGAGGCTCGGGAACAAAGAAAAAATTCAGGCCATCTGAACAACATTTAGGAATAAAGAAAATGATTAAGCCCTATGCTGATTTTCGTGGACCAAATTACTATGCTAAAAAAATAGATAAATATGCTAAAAAAATCAATCGTGAGTATAGTGATTCAAATACAGCTGGAGTGATGGTTGTGTCTACCCACGGAACAAAAGAATTCCTACCTAAAGCTGCTTTTTCTGAGAAAATAGAAGTGGAATTTGAAGGAGAAAAAACTTACATGCCAAAAGGCTATGAAAATTATTTAGTAAATCTATACGGCAACTATATGGAATTGCCACCAATTGAACAACAAGTGCCTGCACATTATAAAATTTACAAAAACATTAATGGGGTGAATTCTAGCAATGAATGAGATTACAAAAGTCTCAATTATTATGCCTACTTATAATGGCGAAAGAAACATTATTGAACAGTTAGAATCATTGAGAGTTCAAAGCTACCCACTTTATGAAGTAATAATGAAAGATGATGGTTCTACCGATAATACGGTACAAATTGTTCAAGAATATATTAGTAAATATTCCTTAAAAAATTGGAAAATAGAGAAAAATCAAAGAAATCTTGGATGGAGAGAAAATTTCTTTGTAGGATTAAATCAAGCGAGTGGCGAGCTAATATTTCCATCAGATCAGGATGACATTTGGGAGAAAGATAAAATAAAAAATATGGTTCAGTTTTTTAAAAAATTTCCTAAAGCAAATGTTGTAATCTCTAATTACGATGAGCTGATTGAAGAGGGAGGTATATCCTATCCTTGCAGTAAGAGAAGAATAAGGAACGTTAAAGATATGCAAGTTCTTTTTACCAAGAAAAATGTTTATCTTAATCGTCCTGGATGGGTTTACGGTATTAGAAAAAGTTTTATGGCAGAAATCAATTTGTACAAAGAGACAGCAATTACTCCAGTTCATGATATAACAATGTGGTCGACAGCAGTATTAACCGATAGTCTTTACTATTTAAATCAAGTAACTGGAACTTGGCGAAAGCATGGAGAGAGTGCTATTCGAGAAGAGAATGGGAAAGAGAGTGTATTTAATAAAAAACAAATTAGATTAGCAAAACTGAATAGGCTAAAAGAAATAACTATTTCAGATATTCTATATATTAAAAATACAAAGCAAAGCATTAAAGATAAAGAAACTAAAATTGAGCAATTAAATGCTTTGATAAATGAATATGATAGAAGAATTGTAGCAATTGAAGAAGGAAGCTTATCTCTAATCGTCTTGAATTTACCTCAATATACTTCTTTACATCCAATTATTGCAGATACTTATTTCCTATTAAAAAATAAAGGAGAACACTGACATGATTACAGCAATTATTATTGCCGGCGGAGTCGGTAAACGAATGGGACAAGATATCCCGAAACAATTTATAAATATTGAAGGTAAGCCAATCATTATTTATACACTTGAATCTTTTCAGAAGCATCCACAAATCGATCGCATTTTAGTAGTTTGTAAATCAGGATGGGAAGAAACGATGTGGGCTTATATTAAAGAATTTAATATAAGCAAAGTTCAATGGGTAATAACAGGTGGTTCAAAAGGACAAGAATCAATCAACAATGGTGTGCAGTTTTTGAAAGATTATTCTGATGAAGATGATACGATCATTATTCACGATGGTATCCGTCCACTGGTTGATGAACTTGTATTATCTGATGTCATTGTGAAATGTAAGGAATATGGAAACGGCGTGACTTCATTACCATACAATGAACAAATTTTTATTAAAAAAACTGAGGACACAACGGTTGAATATGTGGACCGTAATACATTACGAAGAGTATCAACTCCACAAGCTTATCAATATGGTAAACTGCTAGCAGCTTATAATCGTGCAGTAGAAGAAAATATTGGAATGTCTGATTCCTCATACACAAATACAATGATGGTTGATCTTGGTGAAACATTGTATTTTGCAGCTGGTTCTGATAAAAATATCAAGCTAACAACAACCGATGACTTGGAGTTATTTAAGGCTTATTTAAAAATGAAGGATTAGGAGAGAGTATGATGACATTAGTTGAACAGCCTATGTATCAAGTTGATTTGGCCAAGGTAGTTGACAATTTACCTGAATTGAAAAAACTGGATGGTCAATCAATTTTAATGATTGGCGCTTCTGGAATGATTGGTTCATTTTTAATTGATACTCTGATGTTGGCAAACCAGCAATTAGGATTGAAAATCAAAATATTTGCAATGGGAAGAAATCGTAAAAAACTTGAGACTCGCTTTTCAATGTATCTGGATTCATCATTTTTTGAGATTGTGGAAGGTGACGTAACGGAACCTTTACCAGAAGATCTTATGGTTGATTATATGATTCATGGGGCAAGTAATACGCATCCAAAGGCATATGCAACAGATCCAATTGGGACAATCATGACGAATCTGTCTGGAACAGATCAGGTGTTAAAGCATGCAGCAGCAACCAATGTTAAAAGAACACTCTTTTTGTCGACGGTTGAAATTTATGGTGAAAATCGTGGAGACGTTGAAAAATTTAATGAAGAATATTGTGGTTATATTGATTGCAATACATTACGCGCTGGCTATCCAGAAGGGAAACGAGTGAGCGAGTCACTTTGCCAAGCATATATTACAAAATACGACTTAGACATTGTCATTCCACGCTTATGTCGAACATTTGGTCCAACTATGTTGGCTTCTGACACAAAAGCTTCTTCTCAATTCATTCTAAATGCAGTGAATCATGAAGATATTGTATTAAAAAGTGAAGGAAATCAATATTTTTCATATGTGTATGTAGCAGATGCGGTTTCTGCAATTTTATATTTACTGTTACATGGTGAAAGTGGCCAAGCTTATAATGTTTCAAGTGAGAAATTTGATTTGTATTTGAAAGACTTAGCCAAAAAAATAGCAAATATCAGTGGGAAAACGGTTATTTTTGAACTACCAGACGAAGTTGAAAGCAAAGGCTTTTCGAAAGCAAATACAGCTATTTTGGATAATACGAAAATAAAAAACGTGGGCTGGATGCCCTTATTTGATTTAGAAGAGTCATTGGAACATACCGTTGAAATCCTTCAAAAAGTATAAATCTATCTTTGATTTAAAAGTAGACTAATAAATTATTTGTTTTAAAATGAGGAGGATTATTTTAAAGTGGAGAACCAAGTGAATAAAAAAATTTTTCATAAAGAATTATATGTTTTAATCCTATATTCAATTACCTTATTAAGATCAATTGGAGCTTGGAGTCTAATGCCTAACTCTATTGACTCTTTGTTATTTAATGTTATTGGATTAGTAGGAGGTCTGATTTTATTAGCTGAGTTTTTTGAAATCATTACTAAAAAGAAAAAATTCGATTATGATATTTCTTTGGTTTTGTTTTTAATTGCTTTTTTAATTTCGATTTTGTTAAACTATCAATATGCATTTTTTGCTAATATTAAGAATTTTTGTTGGGAAGCGTTATTTTTATTAACAATATTTAGTCTAGCAAAAAATTCAGAGGTAAGGAAAAGTTTTTTTATTAAATTCCAAGTAATTTTAGTAGCTTTTGGGTTCATTATGTCATTTGTTTCATTACTGATGTTTGTATTCAATTTTTCATATATAGCACCATTAGTAAATAAAACTAACCCTTTAAGACTAGGATTTGTTGAAAATCGATTGTTCGGAGCATATGCTGATCCAAACTATGCGGCTGTAATGTCAACGATAGTAATATTATTCTCTGTATACTTGTTTAATAAAATTTGTAAAAGTTGGATTACGCGTTTGTTATTAATCATTAATATGATTATACAAATTTTATATATTGGTTTATCGGGTTCTAGAAATGGTTTAATTGTTCTTTTAGCTCTTACGTCAGTTTATACATTTTTTCAAGTCTTTTACGGCAAGTATAAAAAACTTTCAAAATTTAAAAATATATTCTATGGTTTTCTAGTTGCCGCTGTCGTGAGTTCTGCAATGTTTCTTCTAGTAGATGTTTCAAAAAATGGAATGAGTAAACTACCAGAATTAACTCAAGAAATTAGTATTAAGAAGAACCATACTAAAGTAAATAATAAAGATGAAGTTAATTTGTCACGAGAGGACGTCGCACAGAGCGGTGATATTTCAAATATGAGATTTACTCTATGGAAAAGTGGATTTGAGATTTTTAAAACACGACCTCTCTTTGGAGTAGCACCAAAATCTATTCATGATTATGCAAAGAAAGAACTCCCTAATACGTATCTTGCAAAAACTAATTTAGCAGTCCATAATGCTTATTTGAATGTTCTTGTTTGTACCGGAATTATTGGAGCAGTATTAGCAGGGTATTTTCTTCTTAAGAATGTAATACGAATGTTAAGATATGCATTTAAAAATAATATTAGGCAAACTGAGTTTCTGTACTATGCACTGGCAGTACTAGCACTTGCTTTGTCTGGCTTATTCCACAATGAAATTTTCTTTATGACAACAAGCTCTCCACTAGTCTTCTGGGTCTTCTTGGGTGGAGTGAATAATGTTATGGATAATGAGGAAGAATGACTATTTATTGGGTTGTTGAATTGGTAAATTACAGCTAAAGTAGAAATTTTCTATTTTATATTTAAAGGAGCTTCATATGTGAATAATAAAGCTAAAATGATCATAAAAAATCTCTATTATACCGTGGCAGCCAATTTTGTTACTTTAGCTATTTCTGTATTGCTTAATCTATTTGTTCCTAAATTATTGGGAGTTAAAGAATATAGTTATTGGCAATTATATGTATTTTATTCCTCTTACGTTGGTTTTTTACATTTTGGTTGGGTTGATGGTATTTATCTGAAAATTGGTGGAGAAAATTATGATGAATTAGACAAAAGGAACCTAGGTTCTCAGTACTGGTATCTTATATGTATGGAAGTGATTATCTCTTGTTGTGTAATTATCGCAACAATGATAATGGTTCCTAGTTCGAACAAAAAAGTAATTTTACTTCTAACTGCTATTGTTTCTGTCATTACGATTGCTAAAACATTCATACAGTATATTTTACAATCGACAAACAGAATAAAAGAATATGCTCAATTATCAAGAAGTGATAGATATATTTATATTTGCATGATCGGTTTTTATTTTTTGTTAGGTGGCAGAAATTTTTATTGGCTGATTATCATGGATATTCTATCGAAATTAATTATGACTTTATGGGGAATGTATCATATTAGAGATATGATTTCGGTGAAACTAATCACTCATAAGATGATTTTTACCGAAATATTAGATAATATAAATGTGGGTAGTAAATTAATGTTATCTAATATTGCGAGTATGTTTATTATTGGTTCAATTCGTTTTTTTGTGGAACGTCGCTGGACTATTGAAGTATTTGGTAAATTATCCTTTACCTTGAGTATTTCGAATATGTTTCTAACGTTTATCAATGCAGTAGGTGTAGTCATGTTCCCACTCTTAAGGAGAACAAATGAAAAGAAATTACCTAGTCTTTATGAAATATTAAGAGGATTATTTGTTCCTATGACTTATTCAATTCTCATTTTTTATGGACCTGCAAGGTATATCCTTAGCATGTGGCTTCCAGAATATGCAGAAAGTTTAAAATTTATGGGTATTTTGTTTCCAATCGTCATTTATGAAGGAAGAATGTCACTGTTAATAAATACCTATTTGAAAACTTTACGTCAGGAAAAAACGATTTTATTTGTTAATGTCCTAACCCTTATTACAACTTTAATAGCATCTTTAATTATTATTTTTGTGATGGGAAATTTGACTTTAGCAGTGGTTCTTATCATGTGTAGTTTGGCCTTTAGATGTATTGTAGCTGAGCTATTGTTAAGTAGATACATGAAAATCAGTTTGTGGAAAAATGAGATACTTGAAACTTTTGTAACAATTGCATTTGTTACAGGAAACTTATATCTATCTCTTTGGAACAGCGTTATTTTGTATATTATTGTTTTTATAGTTTATATTGCTATTTCTTGGAAAAAAATCATGGATAATAAAAATAAATTTATTTATTTGATAAAGAATTGATATAGATTTTTTTAATGAACGCAATTGATAATTGCGTTCATTTTTATATTGCGAAATAAATTTACATAGTTTTATTTTTTTTTTAATGTTAAACTTAACGTGGATAATCAAAGGATCATTTAATTGAGGTGAAAAAGTGGACAACATATTAATCACTGGCGGAGCCGGATTTATTGGTTCTACGCTAGCAAATTATTTAAGTAAAGAAAATAAAATCATTGTTGTAGATGATTTATCCATGGGAAAACAAGAAAATTTGATTTCATCAAACAATATTAAGTTCGTAGAAGGCGATGTAGCAGATAAAGTGTTAATGGAACAGTTGCTTTCTGAATATTCATTTGCTTATATTTTTCATTTAGCTGCGGTTGCAAGTGTGGCTGATTCTGTGGAACGTCCTGTTGCAACACACCGTGTGAATTTTGAAAGTGTACTAATATTATTGGAATTGATTCGTCAGTATCAGCCTAATCTAAAACGTTTAGTCTTCAGTTCTTCGGCTGCTGTCTATGGAGATGAATTGACTTTGCCAAAACAAGAAGAGTCAGTGATTCGTCCGTTGACACCTTATGCCGTAGATAAATTTGCTGCGGAACAGTATGCTTTGGATTACTACCATTTGTACGATATACCAACTAGTGCGGTTCGTTTCTTCAATGTTTTTGGGCCAAATCAAAACCCTAACTCACCCTATAGCGGGGTTATCTCGATTTTAATCGATCGCTACAAGAAACAGTTAGCGGGCGAACCAGCTGTTTTCACTTTGTTCGGTGATGGGAGCCAATCAAGGGACTTCGTTTATATTGAAGACGTGATTCAAGCGTTGTTGCTGGTGGCAACGAAAGACGAAGCCTTAGGAAAACAGTTTAATGTAGGAACAGGTAATAGTACAACATTACTTGAACTTATTCAGGCAATTGACAAGATTTTGAATGTGAAGTTAGCGCTAAAATTTGAAGAAGAGCGTTCAGGTGATATTCATGATTCATTGGCAGATATTTCAAAAATCAAAACGTTAGGTTATCAACCAAAGTTTGATATTTTGGATGGTATGCAACGTTACATTGAAAGTGAGTTTAATGAATAAAGCTTTTATATTCTAAAAAAATAGCAAAGTGGTAAATAAAAATACCACCTTGCTATTTTTTTGTAGTTAAAATTATGAAGGAAGTTTTTTTCCTGTCAGCATTTCATAAAGTTGATTTCTAATAGCGACTGCACCGGGTTTTATTTTTGTGTCAGATTGGATATTACTTTGCATAACAATAGCGTTTTTTGTATCTTTTGTCATTGCAACAACAGAGTGAAACCGATTGATGTTTCCTTGTGCTAGAATGTAATCTTCTCCACTGTAAACACCACCACTATAGGGATTCTTTAACTGATTGTTTTGCCAAAGTGAAAAGAGTAGTTTTTTTGAAATAAGTTCTCCAGACAGCACCTTCGTGAAAAAGGCTGCTAGATCATACGTATTCATACTGATATTTCCTGTTCCTAGTTCATTATGAATCGCAGTTTCATTTTCATCTAATGCTTTCCAGTAGTCATCATCAGCTGTCATTTGATAAGATTTAGCGTGCTGAGGAGAATTTTTGACATTTTCATAAAAATCAGTATGGTGTAATTGTAGAGGCTGAATTAATGATTCCGATAACAATTCTTCATAACTTTTGTTCGTTAACTGCATTAGAATTCCTGCCAATAAAGTAAAGTTTAGTGGTTCATAATGGTAGGTTTGATAATCAGTCCATTTTAAATGCTCTACGGTGAATTGAACGATGTCACGATCATTCAGTGGGATAGAAGGCTGTTCGGTTTTATGCAGACCAGATCGCATCACCAACAAGTCATGAATCGTGATTGTTTGACTACCTGGAATCTGTGGATAAAAGGTAGCTAGAGGTGTGGTAAAACTAATTTTTTTCTGTTCGATTTGCTTTAGGATGAGCAGAGCAGTCATCGCTTTTTGGATTGAACCAATCTGATAGTCAAGTGATAAAGAATTTAATTGATTTGTTTCTTTGTTCGCATAACCATAAGTTTTTTCTAAGATAATTCGATTATTTTTTCGAACGTAGATTGTGCCAATGTAATCTGACTTTTTTAAGAATTGATCCATTTGTGTTACTGTTTTTTCTTCGGAATCGGTCAATTTTACGACAGTTGTTGGCTCTGAATCCGTAACTGGCTTGATTGTGTCAGAAAGTAGGAGCAGATACCAACTTGTGGCTACGCCTAATCCCAGAAGAAGAGTTAAGATAGAAAGAAGAATTGTTTTCTTCCTAGCTTGCTTTTTTTGATGTTTTATAGTGTGCATAGGATTATCCTTTCTGATATTTTTAAAACACTTTTATTTTAATACGTGAGTAAAGGAGATTCCTACTAACAATTTTGCAATATAATATTTTATGAAAAGAATTCACTCTGAAAGAAATTTCATGTATAATAGATGGAGTTATGAACTTGAGAGTAAGGAGGAGTTGTTTTGTCAGAAAACAAACAACATCCAGAAGAAAATAATAAGAATGGACACACGACAACGCAAGAAGTTATAGTCAAACGTAAAAATTTGCGTAAAAAAGAAGATAAGATCGTCGGCAAGATCATTTTAGTGATTGTGATTACTTTATTGGCAATTGTAGGCGTATTTGGCTTTACTACTTACAAATATGTTGAAAGTGGCTTGCAACCGTTAGATAAATCGGATAGTCAATTAGTTCAAGTAGAAGTTCCAACTGGTTCTTCGAATAAACAAATTGGCGAAATCCTCGAAAAGAATCATGTTATCAAAAGCGGTATCGTTTTTAATTATTATACGAAATTTAAAAATTTAACTGGTTTTCAAGCAGGATTTTATCAAATGTCTCCAGACATGACTTTAGATGAGATTGGTAAATTATTGCAAGAAGGCGGAACTGCTGAAGCAAAAGCAGTTGCCGATGGGAAAATCACGATTCCTGAAGGTTATGATATAGACCAGATAGCGAGTCGAGTGGCTAAAATAACTGGGAAAGATAAGCAAGAATTTCTAGATTTAATGACGGATGAAGCTTTCTTAAAAGAGTTGTATCAAAAATTCCCAGAACTATTGGAAAGCACGTCTCAAGCTAAAGATGTAAAGTATCATTTAGAAGGTTATTTATTCCCAGCTACTTATGATTATTACAAGGATACGTCATTGAAAGATTTAGTTATCCAAATGGTTGAAAAAACAGACTCAGTTATGCAAGATTACTATACGACAATCAAACAACAAAATCATACTGTTCAAGAGGTGTTGACATTAGCTTCTTTAGTTGAAAAAGAAGGTGTCAAAGAGAACGACCGCAAGAATATTGCACGAGTTTTCTACAACCGAATTGAGTCAGATATGCCGTTGCAAACGGATATTTCCGTTTTATATGCGCTTGGCGAACACAAAGAAACCGTTAGTTATACAGATACTGCAGTTGACTCTCCATATAACTTATATACAAATACAGGTTTTGGTCCTGGACCATTTGATAGTCCTAGTGAGGAATCCATCAAAGCAGTCTTGTCTCCTGCAGATAATGATTATTACTATTTTGTAGCAGATATCAGTACAGGAAATGTATACTTTGCTAAAACATATGAAGAACACTTAGAATTAGTTGAAAAATATGTCAATAAATCATAAAATAAATTAGTGTTATTGATTCATTTTTAGAAAAACATTTACATTTTAGAAAAAGCATGGTAATCTTTTTTGGACTATAGTCCATAAAGGGTTACCTTTTGTGGTAGTCTATTGAGATGAAGGAGACGTTACGAATGGTAGAGAAAGTTTACCCAATGACGCTAGAAGGAAAAGAAAAGCTAGAACAAGAATTGGAAGAATTAAAAACAGTTAAACGCGGAGAAATTATTGAGCGTATCAAAATTGCTCGAAGCTTTGGCGATTTGTCAGAAAACTCAGAGTATGAATCAGCAAAAGACGAACAAGCTTTTGTAGAAGGACGTATCACGACGATTGAAACAATGATTCGTTTTGCACAGATCATTGATAATAACGGCGTTGATTCTGACGAAGTTTCAATCGGAAAAACAGTTACATTTGTTGAACTTCCGGACGGGGACGAAGAAGAATATACTATTGTTGGTAGTGCTGAAGCTGATCCATTTTCTGGTAAGATTTCAAATGACTCTCCAATTGCACAAGCGTTGATTGGAAAGTCAAAAGGCGATGAAGTAACAATCACTACACCGGGTGGAGATATGTTAGTTAAAATCGTTAAAGTTGAACAAGCTTAATTTTGTTAACAGACCTAGAGCGTAATCAGTTGATTCGTCTAGGTCTTTCTTTTTGGTTTATTTGATAGAAAAATAAATTTTACAACCAGAGACCTATAGTAAAGCCTCAAAAAAATAGGTATGATGAAGAAAGTGAGTAGGAAAGGAGCAAGCTGATGAATAGTTCTTTACGATTTTTTTTCGTAGTCGAAACCTTATTGCTATTATTTGCTGTTTGGCAAATTGTTAATAATACAGAAATCTTGATCTTCGTGGTTTTTGGTATACTCAATATTTATTTGGCACTGCGCAAGAAACCACGCAAAAAATTTCAAAAATTTCAATTGATTTTAGGGAGCTTGATCCTCTTTTTCAGTTTGATTAGTAGTCCAGCACTTTGGTTGATGCTGATTTTTGCCGTGTTGTTTATTGGATTAAAAGGTGTTGAAATCTCTGGTATTGATTTAACCAAAAATGCTTTTTGGCGAAAAAAACAAATGATGATGATTCAAACGGAACAGCTGAAATCTCATAACAACGAACGTACTAAACAACAACTAATTGGAAATCAAAGAATTGGTTCAGATGTGTATGAATGGGATGACATCAATATTGCAATTGCCTCAGGTGACACAATCATTGATTTAGGAAATACCTTGTTACCTAAGGATGATAATATTGTGATTGTCCGAAAAGGTGTAGGCCGAACAAGAATTCTTGTTCCATTAGGGATAGCCATTAGTCTTGAGCACGCGACATTATTTGGAAATGTTTATTTTGAAGAGGAACAATTTTCATTGAAAAATGAGTCAATCAAAATCTATAGTAATGATTATGATGAAAACCCTCGGCGGTTGAAAATCATTACGAATACGTTGCTTGGTGATGTTGAGGTGATTCGTGTATGATTGGAAAAATCTCCCGATCAATGATTGCTTTTTATGCTTCACTAGGCACATTTATGGTTATTTTATTCGCTATGTTCACCTATTTTTATGCAAGCAAACAGACGCATTGGTGGGCGGAATTATTGCAAGCAAGATTGCTTTATGTACCACTGATTTTTCATTTATTTGCTCTTTCCTTAGGTGTAGGTTTATTGACTTTTTTGATCGTATCAGTTGTTCAAAAAGCAAGATATGGTAAAATCGAAGAAAAGTTACGAGCAGTTTCTTCCGGCAACTATGATGCGAAAATTTTGGATCAGCCAATCGTAACACCAACCGATAATGAATACATCAAAGATATTGACCAAGAAATCATTAAAATCAAAGAAAAAATGATTGAAGTTTCAAGTGAGCTTCAGATCTTAACAAGTCGACCACAGTATGTAAATGGACAAACAAAAGAAGAAATCTTAGAATTAGAGAGACACCGGTTAGCCCGTGAGTTGCATGATTCTGTTTCACAACAGTTATTTGCTGCCATGATGATGATGTCTGCTTTGACCGAACAAGCAGAAAAAAGTGACACCCCAGAAGTTTTTCGTAAACAATTACGTATGGTCGCGGATATCATCAATGCTTCTCAATCCGAGATGCGCGCGTTATTGTTACACTTACGTCCTGTTAATTTGGAAGAGAAAAGCTTGAAACAAGGAATTGAACAATTATTAAAAGAGTTACAAAACAAAATTCAAATTTCGTTGAAGTGGGAGATTGAAGACGTTCAATTATCCAGTTCAATTGAAGACCACCTTTTCCGAATTGTGCAAGAGCTGCTTTCAAATACACTACGCCATGCAAAAGCAAATGAATTAGAGGTCTATTTACATCGGATCGATAATAATTTATTACTACGTGTTATTGATGATGGAACGGGATTCAATATGAACGAAACGAAAACGGGAAGTTACGGTCTAGTAAATATCAAAGAACGTGTGGCAGGAATTGGTGGCACAGTGAAGATTATTAGCTTTAAAGGACAGGGAACGAGTGTCGAGATCAAAGTTCCTTTAATTAAGGAGGTATAACGACGGATGATAAAAGTAATGCTCGTAGATGACCACGAGATGGTGCGTTTAGGTGTTTCTTCTTACTTATCTATTCAAGACGACATCGAAGTAGTTGGAGAGGCTGAGAATGGCTTAATTGGCTATGAAAAAGCAATGGAATTGCGACCAGATGTTATTCTAATGGATCTAGTGATGGAAGAAATGGATGGAATCGAGTCAACAAAAGCGATCTTAAAAGATTGGCCAGAGGCAAAAATTATTATTGTCACCAGCTTTATTGATGATGAAAAAGTATATCCTGCGATTGAGGCTGGCGCTGCAGGTTATTTATTAAAAACTTCGACTGCACATGAGATCGCAGATGCGATTCGTGCAACGCAACGTGGCGAGCGAGTGTTAGAACCAGAAGTAACAACGAAAATGATGGAAAAGATGAGTCGGCGAAACGAACCTATTTTGCATGAAGACCTGACGAAACGAGAAAATGAAATCTTGATGTTGATTTCTGAAGGAAAGAGTAATCAAGAAATTGCAGATGAGTTATTTATCACTTTAAAAACAGTCAAAACCCATGTTTCAAATATTTTAGCAAAACTTGAGGTTGAGGATCGTACTCAAGCAGCAATTTATGCATTCAAACATGGTTTGATCAAATAACGAATCGATAAATAAAAAGACAGCTGATCATAAACAACTGCTTAAAATCAAAAAGAATGTAGGGCAAGACTAATTGTGTTTTGTCCTGCTTTTTTGTTTTTGTGAAGTGAGATCAGAAAGTTTCGGAGGATAAGGCTTTGAATAAGTCTCGCCTCTTTTGTTTTTGAAAAGGCTTTGCTATACTTGAAAAGAAATAAGAATGAAGAGGAGTAATGACTTGAAACAGAATTTTGCAATCATCGGTCTTGGTCGATTTGGTGGCAGCATCTGTCGCACGTTGATTGAATCAGGACAAGAAGTTTTGGCAATTGACAGCAATGAAGATCGTGTAAATGAATATATGAATATTGCTACGCATGCAGTGGTGGCAAATGCACAAGATGAAATGACTTTACGTTCGTTAGGCATTCGTAACTTTGATCATGTGATTGTGGCAATTGGTGAAGATATCCAAGCCAGCATTTTAGTAACACTAATGGTCAAGGAGATGGGTGTGCCAAATATACTGGTGAAGGCACAAAATGAATATCATGCACGCGTTTTAGAAAAAATTGGCGCAGATCGCGTAGTACATCCGGAAAGAGACATGGGGGTTCGTATTGCGCATAATTTAGTTTCAAAAAATATTTTAGATTATTTAGAGTTGACGGATGCTTACTCCTTAGCTGAGATTCGAGTATCCAATCCTAAATTTTTCAATAAAACACTTGGTGAACTAAATTTCCGACAACGGTTTGATTTAACTGTTGTAGCAATTCGTCGAGTTGATCGAACAGTCGTTGTTTCTCCAGCAGCGGATGAATTTGTCCGCCAAAATGACAATTTATTAGTAATCGGAGAAACAGAAGATGTAGAGATGCTTGACGATAAAATGAATCAATAATTATAGGGGTGAATGATTTTGACTAAATTAACAGTAACACCTGCAGCACAAGAATGGTTCAAAAAAGAAGTGAATCCACCTGAAAATCTTGGTATTCGCTTTTTCGGAAAAGTTTATGGTAAAACAGAGGTACACGAAGGATTTTCGATTGGATTATCAGTTGAAGAACCAGAAAATGTGATTGAAGAAGAATTGATTGATGGCATGAAATTTTTTATTGAAGAAGCAGATGAATGGTTTTTCAAAGGATATGATTTGGTTGTCGACTATGATGCCAAAAAAGATGAACCGGCCTATCATTTTGAAAAAAATGATTAAAAATAGAACAAAAAAACGGCGAAATCATTGATTGGTTTCGCCGTTTTTTTGGATGAATGACTCTAATCTGTTTCGTTCGCAAAATAAAAATTATATGATTACTGGATTTTAGGAAGTCAATGAATTTTTATTTTAATAACCAGAAAGTAACTGTACTTGATTAACTGTAAGAGCTTGATCTGAAAGATAACTTTCAAGATTCTTGAGAAAAATGTCCATAAATTTAGTTTGGAAATGGGGAGTCAATCCAGCAATATGTGGTGTGATCAGCACATTTTCCATTGACCAAAGCGGACTGTTTTCTGGTAATGGTTCCTCTTCAAAAACATCTAGCGCTGCAAAAGCTAGTTTCTTTTGATTCAGCGCGTCAATCAATTCGTCGGTCTTAACAGATGGTCCACGACCAACATTTATAAAGAGCGCTGTTGGTGAAAAGAAAGTGAACATTTCTTGATCAAATAGGCCATTGGTTTGTTCGGTCAGCGGCAAGATGTTGATTACGATATCCATCGTTGGTAAGACCTCTTTAAGTTTTGCTAACGGAAAGGTCTCTTTAATATGTTCTACTGGTCGACCGGTCGTATTGATACCATAGATTTCCATTCCAAAAACTTCTGCTCTTTGAGCGACCATTTTACCGATATGCCCAGTACCGATAATCAGTAACTTTTTCTTTTGGATCGCTTGATAGTGAATGTCAGAACCAAGCCATTTTTGAGCAACTTGTGCTTTTTGTGCCTGAAAAAGACCACGAGAATACCCAAAAATGACACCCATCAAATGTTCAGCAATTGATTCACTATGGATACCACTACCATTCGAAAGTAAGATATCATGTTTTGAAAATTCTTCTAAGGGCAAGGTGTCGACACCTGCAGAAATGGATTGAACCCATTTCAAATTATTGCTTGCTAGTAGTTCGGGTTGAAATTCACGATTCCAGCCCAAGCTGATTTCAACTTGTGAAAGTTCAGCAGTGGTTAGCTCTGTTTTGAATTGATAATTTGGTGCAAGCGTCTCGATTCTTTCGATAAATTCTTCACGAAAAGGACGAGTGGAGTAAATGATTGGCTGTTTCATAGATTTGACCACCTTTCTTGTCTTAAGTGTAGCGCAAAGTGCGCAAAGTTTGAAGTAAGTTGATGAGGAAGGAGAACAGCAAATAAAAAAAGAGCCATGACAGCTGTCATGGCTTAAAGTGAATTATTGTTTTGGTAATTGAAATCTTGGCCAACCTTTACATGCCTGAATGAAAATAAATAAGCCGACTAATGTGATGAAGATGCTTGTATCAAATGTTGGAACAAAAATTAAAATGACAGTGGAAAGTAGGGTTGGTAACGTAATCGCATAAATCATTGTTTTTAAACAGTCAAGGAATGTTGCCCTAGTTAAACGTAGACGAGCATAGATATAGCCTGCAAAGCTCGCAATGATCAATGTAATCAGTAGATTAAGAAAACTTGGATAAATTGTGATAATAAAAGTCACTGCTTTAATCCAGAATGGAATCGTTGAGTTTGCCAAAACTTCGCGCATTTGTTGCCCATTCAAGTTAGCTAATGCCTCATTTGAATAACTTAAGACCATCTCATTGCTACCTAACAAAGAAGTAGTCGTACCAGTATTTGGTAAGGCAATAACCATCTGATCTTTCAGCATGCCAACACTGATAAAATTCCCCATCAAATCAGTAGAAATATCATGTTCAGAACGTTTCCCATCAGGATCAAAAGTAAAAATGATGGAATTTGTCTGATAAATGAAACCTTTAGCGTCATGGGCATCTAATTGCCCATCTTTGATTTCAAAATCAGGGATCTTTTTGGCGATTTGTTGTCCGTCAGTCTTGATGTTATCCAAAACTTGAAAGACTTGGAATGAAATTGGTAATGCCATGATCACACTTAGCACTAAGAGATAAAGAATCGATTTCCAAAAAGGAGTTTGTCGTGCCTCTTTGAGATTTTTGAATTTTGTAAATGAATTGAATATTAATTGTTTTGTTGTCATAATAGCTCCTCTTTAGTATTGTCTTCAACAGCAATTCTAGCGAAGTATAGCTGGAAATACAAGAGAAGGAGGCAAAATTACAAGATTGATTGGCTGTTAATCGGAAAAATGTTATCCTTACAGAAAGTAATTGTTTGTTTTTTTATGGATCAACAAAACTGTTTACTAATTTTTTAATAATCTGGCTGAAAGTTTTTTGAAAATAGCGTATGATAAATAAGAATTTTAATAAGGGTAGGTTCAAAAATGAAAGTATATTTGCAAATCAAAGAATTTTTAGAAGAAAAAGGGTACTGGGAAATTTTTGTGTATATTTTTTTTGGTGGGTTAGCAACAGTGGTAAACTTTGTGACCTTTGCGTTAGCATTACAAGTATTTGGTTTAAGCATGGTCGTTTCAAATACGATTTCCTGGATTTGTTCGGTGTTGTTTGCTTTTGTAACAAATAAAATTTGGGTTTTTCATTCTAAATCACCAAGTTTTTGGCATATGGTAGGAGAATTTGCAAAATTTCTTTTCTATCGAATTGTTTCCTATGGACTGGACATGGGCGCTATGATTTTACTCATTCAGGGGTTAAATAGTAACGAGTATGTGGCTAAAATCATTACACAAATCTTAGTTGTTTTGGCTAACTATATATTCAGCAAGTTATTTATTTTCAAAAAAACTGAGGTAATTGATGAAATCAAAGAAACCAAATAATCGAATCGAAAAACAATAACAAAAATCGTAGGCATAACTTTTGAAGAATTCTCAACTCTTTGTTACTCTTTTGAGTGTAAAGACTAACAGGATTATTGAGGAGGAAGATTTTCAATGACTTACACATTACCTGATTTACCATATGCATATGATGCTTTGGAACCTTATATCGATGAAGAAACAATGCACCTTCATCATGACAAGCACCATCACACTTACGTGACTAATCTAAATGCAGCAATCGAAAAACATCCAGAACTCGGAGAAAAATCAATAGAAGAATTAATTTCTGATATGGATGCTATTCCTGAAGATATCAAAACTGCAGTTCGCAATAATGGTGGCGGACATGCAAACCATTCATTCTTCTGGAAGATCATGGCACCAAATGCTGGTGGCGAACCAACAGGAGCAATCAAAGAAGCAATTGATGCTGCTTTTGGTGACTTTGCTTCATTTAAATCAGAATTCAAAACTGCAGCAACTGGTCGTTTTGGTTCTGGTTGGGCTTGGCTGGCTGTTGATAATGGTAAATTAGTTATTACTTCAACTGCTAATCAAGATTCACCTTTGATGGAAGGTCAAACGCCTGTATTAGGTTTAGACGTGTGGGAACATGCCTATTATTTGAAATATAAAAATGTACGTCCTGATTACATCGAAGCGTTCTGGAATCTTGTGAACTGGGATGAAGTAAATAAACAGTTTGAACAAGCAAAATAACGTGTTCATATGTTAGTTCCATCTTTAGTTGTTTCCGGAAAAAGTAAAAAACAGCCTTGCGAGCGTTTTCTAAATTCGGTATAATATTTTTGTAAGAGGAATTCTTACAAGAACATTTTTTGGAGGCTATACACTTATGGAACACGGAACAGTTAAATGGTTCAACAATGAAAAAGGATTTGGGTTTATTACAGTAGATGGCGGAGATGACGTATTCGTACACTTCTCAGCAATTCAAGGAGATGGCTTTAAGAGCTTAGAAGAAGGTCAAGAAGTTGAATTCACAATTGTTGAAGGTTCACGCGGACCTCAAGCTGCTGAAGTGACTAAATTATAATATTTGTTGAATAAACGATCTTATCAAAAATAAATCCCTTTGAAAAAAGTTAGATTTGTTTCACGAGATTATACAAAAAAGGAGTTGTGGCTTGTGCTACGACTCCTTTTTTAGTTTGTATAAATGAATGAGTTACAGAAGGAAATGTTCTTTAATAAAGTGAACCAGTGAATGGATTTGTTTTTCAATATCTTGGATGGAAATTGTGACAACTATAGGTTCTTCCTCAAATGTGGGCATAGTAAGTAACGTATCGGTTGTTCGGATGATCAAATCTGGTTGAATGGAAAGGTCATTGGTCATAAATAGATTGATGTAAGGACGTAAAGAATCATTGATCTTTTTCATGGCTGCTAGTTCTAGCGAATGCGGAAGGTCACTTTCAAATTTGACATTGAGCTGCTTGTCAAAATACGTTGGAGGAGCGATAATCAAAAATGCTTCCGTTAAGATCCAAGGACGTAACCAATAAAGCGCTTCCTCTTGATGCTTGAATTCAGTACAGACTCGAGACATTTCTCCCAAAAGCTCCGGATGTTTTTCTTCTATATCAAAAATAAATTCTTTGTTTAACGTTAAAAAATTCGGAAATAAAATTGCGTGCATTGAGTTCGCTAATAAGGTTGCATTTAACAGTTTACGTTTTTTGATATGATTAAATTGATTTCGTTTTAATGTATTTAAATAAGAGAAAAATTTGATCAAAAATAATCTTGCAGAGGTTTGTTTTGCTAAATGAAGTTTTAATGCTCTTTCCAAAAAGTTTTTTGCTAAATAAAAATTTGTTTTCGACTGCATCCAAAGAAAGGAAAAACGTAATTCTGTTTCTGAAAGCTTATCGCCGATTACCTCCTGAAAAATCTGTGCTTCTTCCGAAAATTCTTTCCAGATTTGTGTGGTAAACGTGGGTAAAATATTGTTGTCAATTAAATGTCCTTGAGAAGACCGTAAAAAATTAATAGCAGAAATGTAGCACCATTGGAGAACTTTTATTTTATTTGGTTGCTGGCCTACAGCTTTGAAAAGGTTTTCTACATCAGATAGTGTCTGTGCGAAGTCAATGGTTGCAAAAGGCCAAATTACTCCACGATAAGTCTCCCACAAAACTAAATAACTAAAATAACGAATTTGTGTCTCCTTTCCTGTTAGATAAATGTCACCATTTTTGGTTTTTATTTGTATATCATAAGGAGCAAATTTTTTATTTAATTGTGTAATATGTCTACGTAAAATAAATTCACTGATCTCAATTGAAACCAAAAAGTCCTTTATTTGGATTTTTGAGACGAATATCAATTGATAAATTAATTGAAAAATAGGAGATAAAGCTAATATATCTGCATATAGAAGTTGATATTCTTTTGAATCACCTGTGAAATGATAATGAGATGAAGTTTTGGCAAAATGAATCGCATTTGGTAATTCTTGAATTTTTTGACAATATTGGGCAACTGATCGTTTGTCAGAGGAGAGTGAACGAGCAAGTTTCTCCAAAGAATAAGGCTTTTCTGAAAAGTAAAGTGTTTCAAGAATAGCTAACTGCATCTGGATTGGACGTTCTAAACTAAAAAATTGATTCATACAAGTTACTCCTTCAAAAAGTATTTAAATTAGATAAGACTAGTAAAACTTATCAAAAATTCTCATTTTTAGTCGATAAATAAACACAAAAAATAAGAAGAAATAACATAGAACTATAAAAAGATGGAATATCTTATGATATTTTATCTTTTTTTTATGTTATAGATTTATTTGTTTTATGAGAGTTCTTATCTGTTTATGGTGAATATTATAATACATTTTTGATTATTTTTTAATTTTAAAGTAACGATTTCGTTTAATGGTGGTTATTTTATTGACTAACGAGCAAAAAAATAGATTTTATGATACACCCTTGATAAACTCCGAATAACTTAAGTTGCTAGTGAATAAAAATACCTGAAAAGGCGCCTTTTAGGTATAAAAATCGGGTATAAAGGGGAGGTCGTTAGCTGCTTCACATATTTATTCTTTTGTTGGAGGACTGGACAGTTAGGAGATGTGTCTCAAAAAGGAGGATAAACATGAAAAAGGACTACCGAAGATTAATGGACCAAAAAGCAAGTACTAAGCGCCGATCAAAAAAATACTTGCTTGTGGGAACGTCGTTGGCAACAGGTATGTTGTTAGGGTTAGCCCCAATTTCAATTGCTACGCCACTTTTTACTCTTGAAACGAACGAAGTTTATGCAGATTTGATTAACGGACAGCTATTCAGTAATTTAACTTCATCTAACACAAGTGGAACTACCAGCTCTGCCCCTTTTCCTTTAGAAAATGTCAGTCGTGCTGTTGATTTTATCATTTCAGCGGATAGTGGAATTGATTTAAGTGTTTTACCAGGAAATCGTCTAGCAGTTCTAGCAATTCCAGAAGAAATGCAAGGGCTAGTAACGCCAAACGGTGATGGAACATTCTCAACTGAAATCCTATTGCCTACGAATGCCTTAGATCCGTTGCTAACAGTTGTAAATGGTGCAGTAACTACGTTAGTAAATGGAATAAATGCAGCGATAGCCCTTAATCCGTTAGCAACAATAGATTTATCACAAGTTTATACGCAGTTAGATTTATTGAATAATTTAACTAATCTAACCGCTGCTGATGTCGCGCTACAGCTCGAAGCACAAGGTGATGAGTACATCTATGCTGAACTAGAAGGGATTCTTGAAGTAATCATTCGTGAATCACTGACGGATATTTTAACAGATTTGAATAACGCGGTACAATCTATTGATGCTGTTCCGACTGCTGGTTCAGGACTAGGAGGTACGTTCGCGGCAGCCGCAGTTAATACAACTCTGAATACTACACTTAAACCAGCTTTTACTCTTACTTTCAATACAGCCTTGGCTCTAGTTAACGTAGGCTCTTCGTTGATTGGTAATTTGGTGGATGGCAGTGTGCTTGGTCAAACAACTGTGACCATTCCAACGATGATCCAAGATCCAACATATCAAGATTTATTGACAGCAGGAGTAGACATCTCTAATCCATATGAAGCAGGTTTTTTAGCAACGATGATTAAAACAAATCTGTTGTCGATTGACATCGCTTCAAATTATGACGGGTACACACCGGTGTTCTATGAGGCAAGTAATGTAACTGCTCCTTACAATGTTGTGGTAACTGGAAATGTAGCTGATGGCTATGAAGTCACGGGGATGGCTGATCCTGGTGCTACAGTACGAATTTATAAAGATGGTGTATTAATTGGTGAAGGATCGGCAGATGAAGTAACAGGAAGCTTTACTATTCCCATTTCTTCAGATGATGTTAATCCATTAGATGAAATTCAGTTGATCGCTTACGATGAAAATGATATTCCAAGTTTACCAACGCAAGCATTTATTCCGGATGAAGATGACGATGATGCAGATGCCGACGCTGACGCTGACGCGGATTCAGATGCTGATGCCGATTCTGACGCGGATGCGGATGCAGATGCCGATTCAGATGCGGATGCCGACGCCGATGCTGATGCCGATGCGGATGCCGACGCCGATGCAGATTCAGATGCTGATGCAGATGCCGATGCAGATGCAGATGCAGACGCTGATTCAGACGCGGATGCCGATGCAGATGCTGACGCGGATGCCGATGCCGATTCAGATTCAGACGCGGATGCCGATGCGGATGCAGATGCGGATGCGGATGCCGACGCGGATGCAGATGCCGACGCGGATGCCGATGCAGATGCCGATGCAGATTCTGACGCCGATGCTGACGCAGACGCAGATGCAGATTCAGACGCCGACGCCGACGCGGATGCCGACGCGGATTCAGATGCCGACGCGGATGCCGATGCCGATTCAGATTCAGACGCGGATGCCGATGCGGATGCAGATGCCGATTCTGACGCGGATGCAGATGCCGACGCGGATGCAGATGCTGATGCCGATTCAGACGCTGACGCTGACGCGGATTCAGATGCTGATGCCGATTCAGACGCCGATGCTGATGCCGATGCCGATGCAGATGCAGATTCAGATTCAGACGCCGACGCCGATGCGGATGCAGATGCCGATTCAGATGCTGATGCCGACGCCGATGCGGATGCCGATGCCGATGCGGATGCCGACGCCGATGCAGATTCAGATGCTGATGCTGATGCAGATGCCGATGCCGATTCAGATGCCGACGCTGATTCAGACGCGGATGCCGATGCAGATGCTGACGCGGATGCCGATGCCGATTCAGATTCAGACGCGGATGCCGATGCGGATGCCGATGCTGATGCGGATGCCGACGCGGATGCAGATGCTGACGCGGATGCCGATGCAGATGCCGATGCAGATTCTGACGCCGATGCTGACGCCGACGCAGATGCAGATTCAGACGCCGACGCCGACGCGGATTCAGATGCCGACGCGGATGCCGATGCGGATGCTGATGCGGATGCCGATTCAGACGCCGATGCGGATTCTGACGCGGATGCGGATGCCGACGCTGATGCGGATGCCGACGCGGATGCCGATGCGGATGCGGATGCCGATTCAGACGCAGATGCCGATTCAGACGCCGACGCCGATTCAGATGCAGATTCAGACGCGGATGCGGATGCTGATGCGGATGCAGATTCAGATGCTGATTCAGATGCCGACGCCGATGCCGACGCTGACGCCGACGCCGATGCGGATGCCGATGCGGATGCCGATGCGGATGCCGACGCCGATGCAGATTCTGATTCTGATTCAGATGATCCTACGCCAGTTAAACAAACAGGACCGACGCCAAAATTACCACTTCAACTTGGTAATGACCGTTATCCACCAAGTGGTAAAGGTGGGACTGGAATTAACATGACGCAGAAGACAAGTCCAAAAAATTATCCAAAAACATCTGATCAAACAAGTGCTTCAACCTCATTGTTAGGAGCAATAACAGCGTTCATTTCTGGGCTAGGAATTTGGAGAATTCGCAAAGGAAAAAAGAATAAATAAAGCTAAGTAGCAAAATAAAATAGATTGATGAAGAGGAGCATTCTCTTCATCAATCTTTCATGAGGTGAGGATATGTTTGTTCAGACGACCGAAAATGTTTTGGCTTCAATAAAAGAAATCATTGATCAAGTTGAAACGAATGCAACTAATAAACTGTTGATTGTTAGTACCGGTGATTTTAGTGAACGCGGACGGGTCATTGAATTTTATGGCAACAATTTCAAGACGATCTGGAACAACTTTTTATCCGCATATAAAATCAATCAATTCAATCAAGCCCCTTATTTAAGAATTGATATTTTGACAAAAGAAACGAGAATCGATTTTGCCCAGTTCCTAACAGGTTTAAAAAAAGTTCGTCGAAATAACTACGTTGATTTTAATGTCAGGATCGATGGTTTACGAAAACGAAGCTTCTTAATGGAAGAACTTGTGGCTAATGCAATTTTGAAGCCAAGTAAAGCACATAAAGTGGGAAAAAATCTTCCAGATTTACAAATCGATGAACAAAATTATCGTGGCTATGTCAAACGAAAATACGGGAGAAATGAACAAGATTTAAGTTACTTACAACGCTCAGATTTTTATTTGTTTGAAACGAAGTCATATTACTTTGAAAAGGGGCAACTGTTACCAATTAAGGACTATGGGAATGGAAATCGAATACGAGAAATCTCTCGAGAAAATTTAGTGCAAATGACAGATTTAGTTATTGATAAAGGAAGTAGTTATTTAGAAAATCAGCTGACTTCTACTGGGAAATTTATTTATGGTTATTATCCCTGCTATGACCAACCAATTAAAGGCTACAATTCAGTTCGACATTTTTCTTCCTTATATGCGTTAGCAGAAGCAGCTGAATACTTTTCTGATCAAAAGATGTTGACATCAGTAAAAGATGGATTGATTTGGGGAATGAAACACTTAACAGATGAACTAGATGAGTATCTCTTGGTCAAAGAGCAACTAGCAAAAGATGTGGAGTATAAATTAGGCGCACAAGCAACGGCAATACTCGCTGTTGCCAAGTACGTCGAGTTAACTCAAGATGAGTACTTTCATTCATTCTTACAAGAGCTGATCCGAGTAGTTGAAGATAAATTTCTGACTGCAGAAAAGAAAACCATTCATGTGTTAGATGGTCAGTTGCAAGTGAAAGAACAGTTCAGAATCGTTTACTATGACGGTGAAATTTTATTTGCATTATTGCGTGCTTATGAGATTTTGAAGCAGCGAGAAATTTTGACAATCTGTGAAGGTCTAATGACACAGTTCGTTGCCAATAATTATCAAAAATATCACGATCATTGGTTAAGTTATGCGACAAATGAATTACTGAAGTATCAACAGAAAAAGGAATATTACCAATTTGGATTAAAAAATGCTCTGGAAAACATCAATTTCATTGATAAACGTGATACTGCTTATCCAACAATGCTGGAATTATTAGTTGCGGCATCAAAAATGATGACTAAATTAGAAGTGAGTCCGTTTAGAAAAGAAATCTTTCCACTGGATAAAGATTTTTTTCAAGCAAAAACTAGAATCAATCATGTGATGGAAAAAAGAGTGTTACATGAAATAACAACAGGTGTGATGTTCCCGGAATTTGCACAATTTTTTAAACAGCCCGCTATTGTTTGTTATGGCTTCTTTGCCCGACATGATCGTTTTCGTATGCGGATTGACGATGCGGAGCATTTTCTGTCAGGCTTGATCAATTATCGAATGCATACCAATAAAGAGGAGGAATTCTAATGGTTGGAACGATTCGTTTCATTGCGTTATCTTTGATTGGTTTATCTTATTTTATTTTTAAAGTACGTCGGAAAAAAGGGTGGAAAGACCAGCAACCTCCAGAAGATTTAACTGGGTATGAGAAAGATGAAAATGGTTTGTATCCTTGGGAAAATGACCGGAATGATTCGCCCGAGAGAATCAAAAAAACAGCTACCAGATACGTGAATCAAGCACGTCCAAGACGTGGTCGCTGGTAATCGATAAATGAAGAAGGCGGGGTGAAAAAATGAAGACCATTCGAACAGTGTTAACGGAAATCGAAGGGAATTATTTCAGAGAGTATGAAAATTTGGATCAAGAAATAACTGATTTAGAATATTTTTCAGGACACTTAAAGAAACACCGTGATTATTCTTCAACGATTTTTGTTTGTATCACGTCAGAAAGAAGAAATTATATTAATCGAAAACCGGTTAAATGGCTAGATGGCAATGAACAAATTGCCGGAAGAGAAAATGAGTTTGGTTTGATTGTAACAGAACGTCCAATCACAGATGATTTAGTTCAGGTACCACAGTTTATCGTTCCGAATAGCTGGGAATTTCTCTTGAATTTGTCAGCTAAGCTTCGAGCAGAGTTTATTAAACCCGTGATTGCTATTACTGGTTCTGCGGGAAAAACATCGACGCGAATGATGATTTCTCATTTATTTAAAGATAAGAAAGTGTTAGAGAACCGAGGAAATCACAATGTACGTTTTGCAATTCCACTGTACATGAGCAAGTTATTAACTGATCCAGAAGTCTTTAATTTAGAAGTTTCGGTAAATGCGTTGAATTCCTATGATACTGGTTCTATGTCAAAATTGATTGAACCGGATATTGCATTGGTGACCTCAATTGGTGAAGCACATCTTAGTTCATTGAAGGATACAAAAGGTGTGGCAATTCACAAAGCCAAGATTTTTGAGGGGTTAAAAAAAGGTGGAACGGCGATTATCAACAAAGATATGGGGCAAGAAGAGTTCACTATTTTAGTTGATGCTGCCAGAAAAAGAGAGGCGAAAATCTACACTTATTCATTACAAGATACACTAACAGATGTTTATGTTAAGCACTGGCAACAAAAAAGAGAGTACTGTGAGTTAGTAATTTCTTTTTTAGATGAAGAGAGGACTGTCAAGCTAACCGTTTCTTCTGCTGGGATGATTTCCAATGCGTTAGCAACGTTACTGGTGGTTTATGAAATGGAGGGGACAATCGAACCTTATCTTAGAAAATTCGAGACATTTAGACCACTGCACAAAATTTTAGAAAAATCATCAATAATGATTGCACCAGAAAAAACATTTACGTTTATTGATGATACCCACAACGCTTCATTACCGGCTATGAGAAATGCGATTAGCTACTTTAATGATGTACGTCCTTATTATTTAGGAAAAAGTTTTCTCATTTTAGGACAAATTGCTGATTTAGGAGAGGCAGCGAAATCTGTTCATCTTGCAATCAAACAAGATATGGAAGATGCCGAGGCTGATTATATCTTTGGTTATGGTGAACAGTTCAAAGAAATCTTTGCTTTGGAGCAACAAAATGATTCGAGGTTTCACTGGTTTGCTACGTTAAAAGAATTATCAGAACAATTGGAAACGCTATTGAGTGACGATAGTTTGATTTTAGCTAAAGGCTCAGTAACAGGAAGCGATTTCCAGCAAATTGATCAGTATATCCGTAAATTAGGAAGAAGTTTCAACGGTCAAATGGTTCATTGATTAAATTCAAATGGATGTGAGGGAGGGGGTTAGATGCGTTCTTTTCAAAGAAAAAAAGTTTGGCAGGCATTTGGAATGACTTTCTGTTTGATCTGGATTATTTTAAGCCAGACCCATGTCGTTCAAGCACTTTCTCTAGAATTATTTGGGACAACAACACTTTCAAATAACAGCGAAACCACTGCCGAAAAACCATTTTTACATGTGGAAAATACGCCAGTTACTTTTGTGCTCACGGGAGAAAATGGCGTAGGAGTCGGAGCGATTACGACGGGTGAAAAATATGGAATACTTGAAATTCCAATGGAGATGGTTGGTTATGTTCAAGTTAATGGATCTGCAATTGTACAGACGACGGTGACTGTTCCTTTAAGCCAATCCCCATTGCAAGCGTTGATGCCGACAATCAGTTCAGTCATCTCTTTGATTGTTCATTCACCACTGGTCTCCGCAGCAAATAAAACAGCTGCGAATCAAGCATTAACGGAACTAACCTCGGAAAATTTTGGTAGTCAAAACCTGTCTCTTGCGATTACGCCGAGAACGAACACACAATTTGAAGTAGCCATTAGTCAAGGTTTATTCCCTATTTTAGCCACAACGCTAAAAAATCGTGTTCAAAATCTATTAACCGTTGTTACGTCTATTCCTTTAATTGGAACGATTTTGGGTGTGTTATTGACTCCCTTTACAACGGCCTTAAATCAATTAATCAATAATTTAAATTCATCAACTTCAGCTGATAGTCGTGCCTTGGTAGCTGGCTCAATTTTAGGAAACACGCAAGCATCATTCCCTTTTCTAGTTTCTTCGCCTGCAACCACAAGTGATTATGTTGCAAATTTTACAGGAATGTTTATGCAGACAGATGAAGCATTGATTCAGCTAGGAGAATCTGTTGCGCAGACGGTAATTTATTTTTCTGCAGGAGCGTTGGCTATGGAAACGACATTTCTTCCAAGTAACTTGGATTTTGGTGAACATGTTATTCAAACGCAAATGGATGAGTTACTGATTGCTAAAGAAAATCAACAAGTAACGACAGGTGTTGTTCAAATCAGTGATACGCGATTGGTAGAAAAATTTTGGCAGTTAAAAGTGGAGCAGTTAACTTCATGGAACCAAGGTACGAATGAACTTTTGGCACAATTACAAATTAAGAACGCTGACCTGATTTCAACTTTTCCTGCAGGTTCAGTTAGTAGCACCGCCAACCAGATTGTTGGATTAAATGTTGGTGTTCAACAACCCCTTATCCAGTTAAATGGAACGACGCAACCAGGTGATGTTTTGTTAAATCTTAGTGAATTTCAATTATTTGTTCCGAAAGAGGCTGTGAAATCGACGGGAACTTACCAAACCGTTTTGGAGTGGGTGTTGTCAGATACACCTAGTTAGATTGCTAAAGGAGGAAGAATGGTTATGAAAAAGAAAATATTTACAAGCTTAACGATGTTAGGTCTGTGCTTACTTTCTAGTCAATTTGTTTTTGCAGACGCACAGACACAAGGAGAAGTGAATTATCTTCCGGGGACATTAGAATTTGATTATACGAGTGAGATTCCGACTGATTTAAATTTTGGTGAACACCCAATTCAAACTGTAACGGCAGAAAATTGGATTGCAACGACAACAGGTGAACAGGCAGCACCAGCGACAACTGGAGCGGTCGACGTCCGAGATAACCGAGGAAATCTTACGGGAACTTGGTTGGTGAAAGTAGCACAAGTCGAACAATTTCAAACGAGTGACGAAGTAGAATTGACAGATGCAGTGTTAAGTTTGTCGTTTGGCTCAGTTACAAATAACTTATCTTTAAGCCCAACGAGCACATATGAAAATGATGAATTAGCTATTCAGGTATTTAACCAGGAATTTACGGTCTTAAGTGCAACGGCTGGGGAGAATTCTGGAGATACTTCCTTGGCAATCAATCAGTTTTCTTTAGCGATACCAGCTAATACGAATAAAGTTGCAGCAGAGTATATGACAACCTTGAATTGGACATTTTCTTCAACACCCGAACCATAAAAAGTTGAGTAGATGAAAAAAGGAGGGATAATTGTGAAATGGTTGATTGGAATATTGGGAATAGTCGGATTAGGATTGGGATTTGTGGTGCCGATTCAGGGAGAATCACTACAAAGTTTTGATGCGCAAATTCAACCGAATCAAGAAATAACTACCCAAAATGATGCTTATTTTGATTTACAACTAGCACCTGAACAAGAAGTACAGTTAAAAGTAGTTGTGACGAATTTAAAAGAGACACCAGTCACAATTATTTCTTCTTTTAATCGCGCAAGAACGAATCAACTTGGTGTTGTCGAGTATTCTGGAAAAAATCAGGATACAACACAAGCGTTACCAGCCGATATTGAACAAGTAGTCCAATTGTCACAAAAAGAATTTCTTTTAAAAGGACATGAGCAAAAAATTCTTGTGTTAACTGTCAAAATGCCAAATAAACCATTTGAAGGTGTGCTTGCTGGTGGAATTTATCTTCAAGAAAAGCCACGAGAAAAAGCAGAAGGTAACATTCAAAATGTTTTTTCTCGAGAAATCGCTGTTTTGCTACAAAATGAACGAGAAAAAATGGCGCCTGTTCTGGAAATGAAGGAAGCTTCCCCAACTCAAGTTAACGGTAGAAATGCTGTGAAAGTAGGGTTACAAAATACGAAGGCAACGTATTTATCAACAGCAGATATTCAGTATGAGTTATTTAAAGAAAAAGAAGAAACTCCTCGATTAAGTGGAAATCAAGCGATTGGATTTGCTCCTAATAGCGGTATGACATACTTGATCTTTTTAGAGGGGCAAAAGTTCGAGGAGGGAACATACCGCTTAAAAACAACGGTTAGTAAAGAAGAGTTTCATTGGAGTGAGGAAACATTATTTAGGGTGACTAAGAAGACATCTGACTCTTACAATAGAAAAGATGTTTCAATCGAAGAACCCAAAAATCCGTTTCCATGGTTGATGTGGCTAGGGATTGGAATAATTTTCGGATTGATTGCAGTAATTGTCTGGTTGTTAAACAAGTTACGAAATAAACAAACAAAATGAATAAAGTTTGAATCAGAAAGCTGGGACAGTGTGGTGTTCCAGTTTTTTTGTGTGGCGTTTAGAAAGTTCTTTAAAATAAAAGTGTTCTTGCTTAAGATAGGATAAAAAGAGAAAGTGTTTTGTATGATAGTGCGCATTTAGTAGAAGCTGACTACTTGGCACTATAACTTTTATTCAAAAAAAGCATAAATTTTTCATTTTATGCAATTTATCACTCATTTATACACAATTCTGCCTTTTCTCGAAAGTAGTGCTATGGTATGATAATGAAGAATTTTGAAAATTTACATAATTTCTGATCTGTTCTTTAAAGTTTTATTATGATTAAAGTGGGGAATTGCTGAATAAATTGTTGTATGAGAAAATATTTTAGAAAATGTGAAACAGAGGTGTACTATGAAGCGGTGGCAAAAAGTAGTTTTAGCTTTTCTCGGAGTTTTTGTTCTTTTGATTGTCGGACTTTCGGCATATGGAATCAAATTTATGGGTGAAGCAAATCAAACAGTCAACAAAATTTCAAAGGATTTAAATCGAGTTTCAACTAAACGATCGGACAAAGTCAGTATTGACGATCGAGAACCATTTTCCGTTTTATTACTCGGACTAGACACTGGTGGCTTAGGACGGACAGAACAAGGTCGTTCAGATACCATGATGGTTGTAACAGTTAATCCAGAAAAGAAAACTTCAACAATTGTCAGCTTGGATCGTGATATTTATACGAATATCGTTGGTTATGGAACAGTGGACAAATTAAATCACGCCTATGCATTTGGTGGGGTCGAAATGGCAATGGATTCGATTGAGCAATTGTTGGATATACCACTTGATCATTATGTGACGATCAACTTGGATGGAATGAAAGATTTGATTGATGCAGTTGGTGGGATTGAAGTTAATAATAAAATTGACTTCACACTAGATGGAGTCCACGTACCTGTTGGCAAACAAAAGCTAGACGGTGAGACAGGATTAGCCTATGCCAGAATGCGCCATGAAGATCCAGAAGGGGACATCGGTCGTCAACGCCGTCAACGTGAAGTTGTCACGAAAATCGTCAATAAAGTTCTAAGTCTAGATGGTGTGAGCAATTATCAAAAGATTTTAAAAGCAGTTGAAAACAATGTGAAGACGGATTTGGAATGGGACGATATGTTAGATGTTGCAACGAATTATACTGCAGCATTCAATAAAATCGACCAAGGACAGCTACAAGGGGAAAGCACAACAATTAATGAAATTTATTATCAAATTCTTGGTCAAAATGAGTTATTGAAAGTTCAAAACAAATTGAAAAAACAATTAGATTTGAAAACAAGTAGCACGTTGCCTAATTTGAAAAATGATAATGCGTATCAAATGTTCTATGATGACTCAGAAGATGGGACGGGTCTAACTTCAAGTAGCACTGTCACCGATGGTAATGAATATTCAAATAATTATTCAAATGACTATTCCAACAGTTATTCAGACAATTATTCATCCACCTACTCAGATGGTAATGGGGATTATAACCAAGACTACAATCAAGACAATGGATATGGTACTGAAAATAACTACGATCAAAACAATAATCAAGAAAATTATGAACAATATACACCGGAAGATACGAATCAATACAATTATAATGGAAATTATTAAATAAAAATGAATCGCCCCACTAAAAGTCGTCAGCCGATTTTTAGTGGGGCGATTTTTATTAATAGATCGTAAATGAGACAATTTTTATCTGTTTATTTTTTAGTTAATTTGACAACGACTTCACAGCGAGCAGTTTGTGGAAACATGTCGACTGATTGCAAGTAGTCGACTTCATAACATTTGGTTAATTCAACTAAGTCACGAGCCAAGGTTGAAACATTACAAGAGATATAAACTAATTTTTTGGCTGGATGTTTCAATAAAGATTGAATTAATTTAGCATCCAAACCAGTTCGGGGTGGATCAACGATAATTCCATCAGGAGTAAATCCTTCTTCGAGCCATTTAGGTAAAAGTTCTTCTGCCGTTCCGACTTCATAACGAGTATTGTCGTAGCCCAAACGTGTTGCATTTTTTTTCGCATCCTCAATTGCTTGGGGAACAACATCCATTCCGCGAACTTCTTTTGCATATTTTGCAACGCTTAACCCAATTGTTCCTACACCACAATACGCATCCACAACTGTTTCATCTTTTTCGATGGCTAACGCTTTGATTCCTTCTTGATAAAGAATTTTTGTTTGTTCTGGATTCAGTTGGAAAAAGGCGCGCGGTGATAAATCAAAAGTGACTTCGTTGATTCGTTCTTCGATTGCTTCTTTTCCCCAAAGATGAATCGTTTCGTCACCCATTACTAAAGAAGTTTTTTGAGGTTGAACATTTTGCATAATGGAAACTACTTCAGGCAACCGTTCGTTGATTTCACGAATCAGTGCATTTTTTTGTGGAAACTTTTGACTTCGAGTAATAAAAACAACTTGCAGTTCTCCTGTCTGGATCCCAACACGAACCATGATTGTCCGAAAAATACCGCTATTTGTTCGTTCATCATAAATAGGTAGATCATATTTATTTAACAAGCGAACGACTGTATTCATCACTTTTTGTGTTCGAGGTTCTTGAACCAAACAATCAGTCAGTGGAACTAAATTATGTGAATTCGCTTGATATAAACCAGCCTCGATTTGGTTGGTTTTTTTGTTTTTTCTTAACTGAAATTGAGCTTTATTCCGATAGCGCCAAGGGTCTTCCATGCCAATCGTTGGTAATAAAGGAAAATGACGGAAGCCAGCAGGTTTGAATTTTTCAAGTGCTTGTAAAAGCAAATCTTTTTTGAAATCGAGTTGTGCATGGTAGGCTAAATGTTGTAATTGACAACCACCACACTCGTAATAAACAGGACAGGGAGCGACGACGCGTTGGCTACTTGATTTTTTTACTTTCACAAGTTCTGCTTCTGCATAACGAGATGTCGCCTTGGTGATTTTCACAAGTACTTCTTCCTTTGGTAAAGCATAGGGAACAAAAATAATCAATCGTTTGAAGTAGCCAATGCCTTCACCATTGATACCAAGTCGTTTAATTTTTAAAGGAACTGTTTGTCCGGTTTTGACAATTGTTTCTGTCATAGGTATCTCCTTTTTTTCGTTTGATGTGGGTCTATTCTATCACAAAATCGCTGTCGGCGGGGAGTTTCTATGATATGATAGAGAATATATGTTCGAGGAGGAGTTTCATGATAACAGTGACGAGGATCAGCAAAGGCAAGGGCCCTTTTTACCAAGTCGATTTATCTGTTGGCGAGCCACTACATGTTTCAGAAGATGTTTTAATTCGTTATCGTTTACTAAAAGGACGAGAGTTAGATGAGGAACTAATCAAAGAAATCAAAAAAAGTAGTGGAGAAGACTTTGGTTTTCAGCAAGCATTGAATTATTTGAGTTACCAATTACGCTCAGAAAAAGAAATTCGTACTTATTTAAAAGAAAAAGAAATCGTTCAAGAAGATCGAAATAAAATCGTTGCACGATTGAAAGAATTAGATTTGATCAATGATCTTGTTTATGGGGAAAGCTACGTCCGAACGCAGATGCGTCTGAGTGACAAAGGACCCAGAAAGTTGAACCAGCAGCTACAGCAAAAAGGGCTAAAACCAGAAATCATCGAGCAAGCATTGAGCCAATATCTTTTTGAAGACCAAGTGGAAGTTGCCAGTATCGCCGCACAAAAAGCATACAAAAAAAATCATGGAAAAAGCCAGAAAGAGCTCTTACGAAAAATTCAACAAAATTTAATGACCAAAGGCTTCAACTCAGAAGTGATCCAGCAGGCAATTGCCCAATTGCCACAAGAAGTGGATGAGGAAGCAGAGTATGAATTGTTGGTAAACCAAGGCGAAAAATTATGGCGAAAGAATGCACGTTTTGATTTAACAAAACGTAGGATGAAAGTCAAACAGAGTCTTTATCAAAAGGGATTTAATATGGACTTGATTCAACGATTTATTTCAGAAAAGGAAGCAGAAATCAGTGAATAAAGAGTGGGAAAACTGGTCAACAGAACAGACAAAAGAATTTCAGAAAAAATTTATTGAGTGGTATGAAAGAGAAAAAAGAAATTTACCTTGGCGCTATAATCGCGACCCATACCGTATCTGGATCTCAGAGATTATGTTACAGCAAACGCGCGTCGATACAGTCATCGATTATTTTTATCGGTTTATGGAGTGGTTTCCAACAATTGAAGCGCTAGCTAATGCACCAGAAGAAAAATTATTGAAGGCTTGGGAAGGACTAGGGTATTATTCTCGTACTCGAAATATTCAAGCAGCAGCGAAACAAATCATGAGTGAATTTGGCGGGGAAATGCCGCAAACAGTTGCTGAAATCAGCTCTTTAAAAGGAATTGGTCCTTATACGACGGGAGCGATTGCTAGTATTGCCTTCGATTTGCCTGAGCCCGCAATTGATGGCAATGTGATGCGAGTTGTGAGTCGTTTGTTTTGTATTGAAGACGACATTGCAAAGGCGTCTAGTAGAAAAGTTTTCGATGAAGCAGTTCGAAGTATTATTGACGAAGAACATCCGGGAGAATTCAATCAGGCATTCATGGATTTAGGTTCAGCTATTTGTACACCAACTTCTCCAAAATGTGAGAGTTGCCCCATCCAATCTTTTTGTTTAGCAAATGAGCGTGGAATTCAAACTAACTTTCCTGTGAAAACAAAAAAAGCTAAGCCAAAAGATGTGTATTACGTGGCAGCAGCAATTCAAGATCAAGCAGGAAGTTTTTATTTGGAAAAACGGACAAGCCAAAAGTTATTGGCAGACATGTGGACGTTTCCGTTAGTTGAAGTCACACTTGAACGGTATCAGGAACTTCAGCAGGAATGGGCATCAGCCATTGACAATCAACCGAGTTTATTTGATGAGTTGCTGATTGCAGAAGAACAGAGGAATTTACCTTTTGCTCACCAGGAGACAGTTGTTTGGCAAACGCGACATTTAGGTGAGGTAGTTCATGTGTTTAGTCACTTAAAATGGCATGTCCTTTTGTTTTACGGACGAGCAACAAACGTGACCACTCAACTGTTGCCAGAATCAGAAGCCACTTTGTGGATCGAGGAAGCAAAGTTTGCTCAATTTGTTTTTCCAAAAGTTCAAATGAAATTGGTAGACCAACTTGAGAAAAATCGAAACAATAGTAATCCTTCCTAGGCAAAGAGAAAGTTTATTGATATAATAATTACGATGTCGGTGTAATGAACACCCAAACACAAAGCACAAGATGCTGCTTAAGGAAGGGTTGCTATGGGAGTTCCAAAAGAAGGAGAGTTTGTCACGATCCAAAGTTACAAACACGACGGCAAATTGCATCGAACGTGGCGTGATACCATGGTATTAAAAACAAGCGAACACTCAATGATTGGCGTGAACGATCACACTTTAGTTACCGAGTCTGACGGTCGGCGTTGGGTAACGCGAGAACCAGCAATTGTGTATTTCCACAAAAAATACTGGTTTAATGTAATAGCAATGATTCGTGAAAAGGGGGTTTCCTATTATTGTAATCTAGCTTCACCTTTTTTATTAGACGATGAAGCCTTGAAGTATATCGACTATGATTTAGATATCAAGGTATTTCCTGATGGAGAAAAACGTTTGTTAGATGTTGATGAATATGAAATGCACAGTAAAATCATGCATTATCCTAATGACATCGACTTCATTTTAAAAGAGAATGTGAAGATTTTAGTTGACTGGATCAATAATGAACAAGGACCTTTTTCTGAAGGCTATATTGATATTTGGTATGATCGTTATAAGCAATTGTCGCGAAAGTAAAACAAAAAAGAACAGCAGGCTAGAGAAAAAATTCTTAAGCCCGCTGTTTTTTTATTGCTGTGACATTTTCTTTCGCATATGTAGATGAGGCATTCCTGCATCTTCAAATGGTTCGCCATAAATTTCATAGCCTAGCTTGGAATAAAAATTCACAGCAGTTTCTTGAGCACCTAAAAGAATGGTGTTGTAGCCTTGATTTTTAGTGAATTCTTCTGCTTCCTTCACTAAGTAATTTCCTAGACCTTGTTGGCGAAAATTTTGAAGGATCGCCATTCGTTGCAACTTCATTTTTCCATTGTCTAATGGCAGTAAACGAACTGTCCCACATGGTTCTTTTTTTTCAGAATAAAGGACAAAATGAATACATCTTGCCTCATCTTTATCGATTTCTCGTTCAAGCGGAACGCCTTGCTCAACGACAAATACCTGATGTCGAATGCGAACAGCATCTAAATAAATCCCACTTAACGTATCTCTTGTTTGTACGATTTTCATTCTACAATCACCTCTTATTGTTTTTTAGTATACTGGAAAGCTTCTGAAATGAAAAGTCGTAATAATCATTCCAGAAAAAAGAAAAGTTAGAGAAGAATTTTCAAACGAGATGCGCTATACTATAAAAAAGAGAAAAGGAGGAAATCGATTGTTTGAAAAACTGAGAAATTCCAAATTGATGTTTTGGTCTTTTGAATTATTGATCTTGGCTACATTGATTTTGGTTTCTTCAAAAATCAATTTTATATTTGAACCCATTGGGACATTTTTTTCAACTTTATTTGCGCCAGTTTTAATTGCTGGATTCTTGTATTATATTTTGAATCCCATTGTTAAACTGCTGATGCGAATAAAAATCAAACGAACCTGGGCAGTCGTGCTTGTATTGCTGATGCTACTGACAGCAATTATTTGGATTTTACTGAGTGTGATCCCAAATCTGGTACAACAAATTTCTTCATTGGCTTCAAACATGCCTGACTTCATCAAACAAGTTGAAAGCTGGTTAAGAGAAATGGCAGAATGGCCGATTTTTAAAGAAGTGAATATCAGCAAATATTTAGACCAGTTAGATATTTCTTATGGTCAGATCATTCAACAATTTTTAAGTGGAATTTCTTCTAGCCTAGGCTCGATTGTTGGAACAATTGCTTCAGCAACGATTGTGATCGTGACGGCACCATTTATTTTGTTCTATATGCTAAAAGATGGCGAAAAACTAGTACCCAATATTGAGCGCTTTTTCCCAGACAAACGGAGAAGTCAAATCGTCGAGTTACTAGGTCAATTGAACCAGACATTAGCCAACTATATTAGTGGTCAAGCAATAGAATGTTTATTTGTTGGTACGTTTACCTTCCTAGGATATTTTATTTTGGGTATTGATTATGCCTTTTTATTCGGGGTGATTGCAGGTTTGACCAATTTGATTCCTTACTTGGGTCCTTATTTAGGATTAGCTCCGGCCTTCTTAGTGACGGTTTTCAATGAACCATTTAAAGCATTGCTTTGTTGTATTGTTGTGCTCGTCGTTCAACAACTAGATGGAAATATCATTTATCCAAACGTTATTGGAAAATCATTGAAGATTCATCCATTAACAATTATTATCGTTTTGTTAGTTGCCGGAAATATTGCTGGACTACTAGGAATCTTCTTAGGTGTACCTTTTTACGCGATTTGTAAAACAATTATTTCTTATGTTATCAAAATCGTTAAGGAAGATCAGCGAAACGAAAGTACGAAGAAAATCGCAACGACACCATAAGACCTGCACTACTGTTTTTATTGCAAAGAAAATTGCTTTGTGATACCATTTTAACGTGGCTACCTAGCCACGTTTTTTTCTATCGTAAACTAAAAAAAAATTTAACTTAACAAGGAGAGAATGCGATTATGAATGCTGACCCTGAGAGTCAGTCGCTGTTAGCGCAGATTTTATTATTGATCGTTTTGACATTGATCAATGCTTTTTTAGCTGCTTCAGAGATTGCGGTTGTATCTATCAATAAAAACCGGGTTGAACAAAAAGCTGAAGAAGGAGATACAAAATCACAAAAACTTTTGAAAATATTGCAAGACCCTACCAACTTTTTATCTACGATCCAAGTTGGGATCACGTTGGTCAACATTTTATCTGGTGCTTCTTTGGCCAATACGTTGTCTGAGAAACTTGCACCAGTATTGGGTGGCAGTGCAGCAGCAAAAAATCTTGCTAGTGTGATTGTTTTGGCAATTTTAACTTATGTATCGATTGTTTTTGGTGAACTTTATCCAAAACGAATCGCTTTGAATAAATCTGAAGAAGTGGCACAATTAACTTCTGGTTTTATTCGAGCAATCGGTGTGGTAGCAAAACCATTTGTGTGGTTGTTGTCTGCTTCAACTAGTTTGTTAGCCCGAATCACTCCGATGACATTTGACGACGAAGACTCAAAGATGACTCGAGACGAAATGCGTTATATGTTGGAAACAGAAGGTGTCTTGGATAATGAAGAGCTAGAAATGTTGCAAGGTGTTTTTTCTTTAGATACGAAAGTTGCGCGAGAAGTGATGGTACCTCGAACGGATGCTTTTATGATCGACATCAATGATTCCGTTGAAGATAATATCAATGAAGTTTTGTCTGAAAACTATTCTCGAATACCTGTCTACAACGAAGATAAGGATAAAGTAATCGGGATTCTTCATACGAAAAACTTATTAAAAGCTGCTCATAGATTTGGCTTTGCTAACTTAGAGATTCGTAAAATCATGCAAGAACCATTGTTTGTTCCGGAAACGATTTTTATTGATGATTTGTTGTATGAATTGAAGAAAACACAAAATCAAATGGCCATTTTACTTGACGAATATGGTGGCGTAGTAGGTTTAGCAACTTTAGAAGACTTGCTAGAAGAAATCGTCGGTGAAATCGATGATGAATCAGATGAAGTCGAAAACCTTTATGAAAAAGTAGCAGAACATGAATATATCATTCAAGGACGGATGCTGATCGACGAATTCAATGAAGCGTTTGACACAGATCTTCACATGAGCGATGTCGACACGATGGCTGGTTACTTGATTACAGCGTTAGGATTGATTCCTGATGAAGGTGAAAAGCTTTCATTTGATGTGGATAACGTGACTTTGATTTCAGAAGAAATGGAAGGATCAAGAATTTTAAAAATTCGTGTGCAATTCCATGATCCAGAAGAAGTCGAAATAGAGCCAGAAGAGGAACGTCGTTATTTTAGAAAAGAGTTCGAAGATGACGAGCTTAGAAGATAAAATGAAGGGAAGCTGTGATGAAAGTCACGGCTTCTTTTTGAATTTATCCACTCACTGACTGTTTCATTCAAGAAATACATGATATACTAATCTAGTTGTAAGACGAGACTATTAGGTATTCGCAGAAACAGTAAATAAATGATGAAGAAACGGAGTTAATCTATGAACAAGGAATTAAAACAACAAGTTGATAATCGCCGAACATTTGCGATTATTTCCCATCCGGATGCGGGGAAAACGACGATCACTGAACAATTACTTTTGTTTGGTGGTGCAATTCGCCAAGCCGGTACGGTCAAAGGGAAAAAAACAGGGAACTTTGCTAAATCTGACTGGATGGAAATCGAAAAGCAACGTGGGATCTCAGTTACCAGTTCAGTGATGCAGCTGGATTACAAAGGAAAACGTGTCAATATTTTGGATACACCGGGACACGAAGACTTCTCTGAAGATACTTATCGAACATTGATGGCTGTCGATAGTGCAGTGATGGTAATCGATAGTGCAAAGGGGATCGAAGCACAAACAAAAAAATTATTTAAAGTTGTCAAAAAACGTGGTATTCCGATTTTTACTTTTATCAATAAACTCGATCGTGATGGTCGCGAACCACTTGAACTACTTGAGGAACTAGAAGAATTATTAGATATCGAGTCTTACCCAATGAACTGGCCAATTGGGATGGGAAAAGGATTGGAAGGCTTGTATGATATCTACCATAATCGTGTAGAATTTTACCGTCCTGAAAACTATAACGATGAGCGTTTAGTTGAACTAGATGAAGACGGCTTATTGCCAGACAATCATCCATTGACTCAAAATTCAATCTATTCACAAGTATTAGAAGAAGTCGAGTTAGTTAAAGAAGCTGGCGATGCTTTCAATGCGGAAAAAATTGCACGTGGTGATCAAACACCTGTCTTCTTTGGTTCAGCGTTAACGAACTTCGGTGTGCAGACATTTTTGGAAACATTTGTAGACTTAGCACCCTCACCCCATGGACACAAAACTCGGGATGAACAAGTCATTAGTCCCTATGAAGAAGAATTTTCAGGGTTTGTCTTTAAGATTCAAGCAAATATGAATCCTGCACATCGTGATAGAATTGCTTTTGTGCGAATTTGTTCAGGAACATTTGAACGTGGGATGGATGTTTTTTTAGAACGTACAAGTAAAAAACTAAAATTAAGTAATGTTACCCAGTTTATGGCAGATGCACGGGAAAACGTCGAAAATGCAGTAGCAGGTGATATCATTGGGGTTTACGACACCGGAAATTACCAAATTGGAGATACTTTGTATGAAGGAAAATTGAAAGTTGCTTATGAAGAACTACCTTCATTTACACCAGAATTGTTTATGAAAGTCACAGCGAAAAATGTGATGAAACAAAAATCTTTCCACAAAGGAATCCAACAATTGGTTCAAGAAGGTGCGATCCAGTTATACAAAACTTATTTGACTGAAGAATATATTATTGGAGCTGTAGGACAACTTCAATTTGAGGTTTTCCAATACCGGATGATGAATGAATACAATTCAGAAGTTATCATGACACCTATGGGGAACAAAATTGCTCGTTGGATCAATCCAGAAGATTTGGATGAAAAGATGAGTTCCAGTCGAAATATTTTAGCACGTGATCGTTTTGATCAACCGTTATTCTTGTTCGAAAATCAATTTGCGATGCGTTGGTTCAGTGATAAATATCCAGATGTTGAACTGAAAAGTTTACTATAAAAATTGCTGATAAATCAGCTTTAAATAATAGAAATGCTACACCAATAAAAAGTCCTTCTTCATCATGTTTTGATGAAGAAGGACTTTTTTGTTTGAACTAACCGAAACATTCCCGTGCTATAATGAAATAAATAATCAAAGTATAAAAGAACTGCGTTTTGATTGGGATTGGATACACAGAATAAAAATGTGTGAGGTGTTCAAATATGATTCGGAAAATAGATCATTTTTTTTAGAAATCGCCAATTTATAGAATGATCGTAGTTGTTACGATAGTCGCAGCAGGTGAAGCTTTGTTCAACCTGATTAATCATCGCTTTTTATTTCGTAACATGCGAACAACATACACATTTTTATTGCTCTATGCAGGGATGTCGCTTGTTTCAAAACTCCGTTTGCCAAACTGGCTACTGTTTATCTTGGTCTATTTGATTTTCTTTAGTATTTTTAGTATTGAAATGTTTTTCGATCATAGTTATGTTGACTATACTTCTTTCATGGTCATTGGTGGAATCACTCTGTTGATAGCAACGATCGTAACGATTGGTGCAGTAGAAATCAAAAGTCGGGGACACCGCTAATATAAGTGATTGAAAAAGCCTTAACTTAATGGATCAAAAGAAATATTTAACTAAAAGTTGTTATAAAAAAGTCCAATTATGATGGGCTTTTTTTGTGTAATTGAAATGGTCACAAGCAATCTTTTTTTTAGAATATAAAATGAGCAAATGAAAAACAACTTTCGCTTATGATTCAACTTTTTGTAGTTGACGTCTAAAAGAAATTCTAGTATCATCAATGTGAACGTTGTTCATGTTGAAGGAGGAAGAGTAATGAATAATGCTGTTAGCTCAAAAGAAGCACTGATCAGCTACTGCAAAAAAATTGTGAAAGAGCAAGGAATTCAGGCGGTCAATATCCGTTCTTTAGCAAAAAAAAGCGGCATCTCTGTTGGCGCTGTTTATAATTATTTCCCTTCAAAAAGTCATTTACTGTCTGCAACAATTGGAAGTATTTGGGCGGAAATCTTTCATTTGTCTGAAACATCTTTCGACTTTGATAACTTTCTTGACTGTTTAGCAGCTTTGTTAAAAAGTATCGAAGAAGGAAAAAAAACGTATCCCAATTTTTTTACGGCACATGCGTTAGTTATGCCCGTGGAAGATCAAGCAATGGGTTCAGAATTGATGGAAACTTATTGGAACCATATCAAGCAAGGCATGCTCCAGGCATTACAAAAAGATTCACAGGTTCGAGGCAATGTGTTCAATCATCACTTATCGATGGAAGAATATGTTGATTATATATTTGAGCTATTTCTTTATACGATGATTAGCGAAAAACAACACGAAAATTTATTACAACTCATTCGCAACTCAATTTATTAGTAAAAAATTTAAAGCAAAATGAACGTTGTTCACAAGGAGTACTTATGGTAAAAAAAACACAATTATTATTAATTGCAAGTTTAGTTTGGCTATTTGCAGGTTTTAATGTCGCAAAGATTGGAATAGATGCTTATCAAAGTTATGTTGAAATAGTGAATATAAGTGTATCCACTTGTGTTTTTTTGATCTTTTGGTTCATGGTATTTGGACCTTTGGTAAAAAAACATACCCAAAGAATCAGCGAACTGAACGAAGAAAAGCAGTTCTTTTTAAATTTTTTTGATGCCAAATCATTTAGTATCATGGCAATCATGATTCTTGGAGGCCTTGGTATCCGAAAGTTTCAGCTATTACCTGAGCAATTTATTGCTATTTTTTATAGTGGTCTGGGATCTGCATTGTTTTTGGCAGGTATCGTTTTTGGGTATAACTACTTTAATACAAATAGAAAGTGAGCAGAAAATATGAAAAAAGTGATGAATACAGCAATTGTTTATTTTGTTCTAGCAATGAGTAGCGGTGTTTTTTATCGAGAAATTACCAAGTTGAATGATTTTACGGGGCAAACTGTTTTGGCAGTTGTCCATACTCATTTATTTGCTTTGGGAACAGGACTCTTTTTATTGATGGCAGTTTTTTTAAAACTGACACATATGGAAGAAAACAAACTGTACAAAAAGTTCTATCTATTGTATAACATTTCTTTTCCTTTGATGATTGTAATGATGGTTGTTAGAGGGATGCTCCAAGTTCAGCAACGAGTGATTTCTACGAGTATGGATGCAATGATTTCTGGAGTTGCAGGCTTATCGCATATTGGAGTCGCAGTGGCATTGTTGATGGTGTTATTAGCAATAAAAAAAGAAATACTTAATGAAATGTAGGAAGAAGGAGAAATGTAGATGTCAACTTTATTAATTGCCGCAATTAGTTGTATGGTTTTAGCCTTAACATTTTATACGATTGGAGTATTTGCCGAAAGAAAAACAGGTATATTGTTGAACTGGCACGCATTGATTTTCTGGTTTGGTTTTGTTTTTGATACTGCTGGAACAACGATTATGAGTAAAATTTTTGGTCGTGGTTTTACTTTTAACTTACATAGCGTAACAGGATTAATTGCATTATTATTAATGGCTTTCCATGCAATTTGGGCAACAATTATTTTGATCAAAAAAGACGACAAAGCCAAGCAGACATTTCATCGATTTAGTTTATTTGTCTGGATTGCATGGTTAGTTCCCTTTGTTTTAGGTATTTTTATTGGGATGAATCAATAAGGAGTTTTGTCAAAAAAGTGTAAGAAATAAAAAACAGTATTAGAGGAGGAGATAAAAAAATCTCCTTCTCTTTTTCTATTCTTTAAAGGTTGAATTCATTAGTTAACAAGCGACAAATAGCGCACTTTTTTGTTATGATTTTATCAAGAATAGACTTCAAGGAGTGATTAAGAATGGCGAGGCCGAAAAAGAAGACAGATCTGATGTTCCTTGCGGAGGAACAATTTGTTGCATTGATGGAGTTGGTAAATACGTTGACCGAAGAGGAACAGAAGGCACCATTTACTTTTGACGAAGCATTTTTGTCCAAGAAAAAAGAAAAACATTGGCGTCGAGATAAAAATATCCGAGACGTTTTTATTCATTTATATGAATGGCATCAATTACTCGTAAATTGGGTGAAAAAAAATCAAGCTGGTCAAGAAGTTTCATTTCTACCATCACCGTATAACTGGCGAACGTATGGCGAAATGAATGAGGCATTTGTTGAAAAGCACCAAACCACTTCTCTGGAGCAAGCAAAAGATTTGTTGAAGCAGAGTCATCATGAAGTGATGACGGTAATCAATTCTTTTACAAATGAAGAATTATTTGTAAAAAATCAGTTAAGCTGGACAGGAAATTCGACATTAGGTAGTTATTGCATCTCTTCGACTTCTAGTCACTATGAGTGGGCAATAAAAAAAATCAAGCAACATATCAAAAATAAGCAATAAATTTGATATTTAAATGTATTAAACTACTTCATTCATGAAAAATCGACTAAAAATGTCTAGCTAAAATCAAGTATAGTCACTGACAAAAGAGTAACCTGTTAATGAAGTTAGGAGGAAAAGATGTTTCAAAACTTAAACAAACTAATTGATTATATCGAAGAAAACTTAATAGGCGAACTTTTGTTGACTGAAATTGCTCAACAGATGAGGTTTCTGACTCTCATTTAAAACGAACTTTTTCATTTGTTGTTGGCATGACTTTAGCGGAATACATCAAAAATCGAAGACTGGCATGAGCAAATCAAGACTTAATTTCAGGGGGGAGAGTTACTGAAGTTGCATTTTGTTATGGGTATCAGACAGTTGAAGGTTTTTCAAGAGCTTTTCGAAAGTGGAGTGGTTATTTGCCTTCAGAGATTAGAAAAATAGAAATCCAAAAATCTTTTCCTAAACTTTCATTTTATATTGAAGTAAGAGGAGGAATTTCGATGGAATTCAAAATTGAAAAGAAAGTAGCATTTCAACTGGTAGGTGTGTCTAAGCGTGTATCCATCCAGTTTTGAGGGAGAAAAACCAAAGAATTGTTGAATTGGCACAATCAATCACCAAAAAACAGCGGGAAGAGATGGACCAATTAGGTGACCTATATTCTCACCAAGTAGTAAATGCTTCTTATCATTTTGATGAGGGAAGATTAGCAGAAACAAGAAGGTTGGCCCCTATGATTGGCTGGACAAATGATCAAGAGAATTTGGCTAGTGAAATCTGGCTAGTAGTTACCAAAAAATAAGCAATGATTAATAAGTGTGAGATTGATACCAAGGACATTAAAATTTTGTTACACAAGGTTGGGATGAATTTAAATTCCAACCTTTTTATTTTGGTTTAATCGAATAAACCGACGAGATAGAATCAATTACTATAAAATAAATTGGAACTCACACAATCACAATAGTAAAAAATATTTCTTGATTTTTTACTAGGAATAAGAGTATTGATTTTTTTATACGATTTCTCAAAAAAAAATTTAAAAAGAAAAAAATTTTTTCTTTTTTGCGTATATAAACTTAAAAAAGGAAAGTGAGGTGGAAAATAATGGAGACAGAGTGGCAAAAACGAGAACGAAAATTGAAGAAAAAAACGGAGATGTTAAGACTGTGCCGACTATTGGATATTGAAAATTGGGATCAAAATCAGGCAATCAGTAGCGAAATCAAAAAAATAGTTAGCGGAGTAACTCGAAAGCCAGAAGTTAACAATCAAAAGGATATGAAAAGTCAAAAAGAACAAAGCTTCAAAGAAACAAAAAAATCAAGAGATAAGCCGAATGTTGTAAAAGAAAATCAGTGAGAAAAGAATCGACTAGCTACCATTATATGTATACATGAATGGTAATATAGAAAAACATGATTATCTCAAATTAAGAAAAACAGAAAAAATAAGCCTGATCAACAAGAATTGATGAACAATTCAAGTAGATCAGGCTTATTTTTTAATTATATGCTAATTCTTGTCCCAATGGTTGTTTTGGAATAGAAATCTCAACCATACCTTCAAGTTCGATAACTGTGATGTCTTCTTTGCGATAGTCTGCGTCATGGAGTTTATTCAAGAAGTATTTTTGTACTTCTTGAATTTCATTTTGGCGGATATTTCGCTTATGATTCACTAGCAAAATTTCATTGTGTCCAGGTGCTTCAGTATAGACAACTGTGGTATTTCCCATGCTATAAACTTTGACCATATGTGCGTCGGTATTTTCTAATTGATTTAATACAAGGCGTGAATGGCTATTCGTCACGTTTACTAATTTCATGGCGCTCACCTCTCTTCTTTACGCATAAGTACATAAGTAACAGAATTATTTACCTAATTATAATTTTTTTCTCATAAAATGAAAAGTAATTTGCATTGTTATTTGAAAATAAATGAAGAAGAAAAGCCGAACTTTCTAAGAAATTTGTAAAACAAATGGAAGAAAGCTCGACTTCTTTTTCGAGTGAATACTGCAAAAATTTTTAGTTGCTGACTATTCGGCAGTTTCAGAGTTTGATTCTTTTGCCAAACGTTCAGGTTTCGATGTAATAACGATTCGGTTTTCTTTATCTAGTTTGGCTTTCAAGTCATGAATGGTTGGATGATCTAGATAAAATTCCGCGATTCCGTCTTCAATTTGTTCTTGGATTGTGCGACGAAGTGGACGTGCGCCCATGGATGGATCATATCCTAGATCAACTAATTTTTCTTTGACATTTTCTGGTACTTCAATATGAAGTTGTTGTACTGCTAACATATCATTCACATCGTTCAGCATTAAAGTAACGATTGACATCAAATCTTCTTTTGATAAAGCACTGAATTCAATGATACCGTCAAAACGGTTCAAGAATTCTGGTGTGAAATAATTGTTTAATTGATTCAAGACAGAACGAGTAACGCCTTCTCTCGCCGCACCAAAACCAACATTTGCTTCCACTTTACCTGTGCCAGCATTACTTGTCATAATGATGATCGTATCTTTGAAGCTGACTGTCCGACCTTGTGCATCTGTCAAACGACCATCATCCAAAATTTGCAAGAACATGTGTAAGACATCTGGATGTGCCTTTTCAACTTCATCAAGCAAGATTAGGCTATATGGATTGCGGCGGACTTTTTCAGTTAGTTGACCTGCTTCTTCATAACCAATATAGCCAGGAGGGGAACCAATCAATTTTGATACGCTGTGTTTTTCCATGTATTCAGACATGTCGAAACGAATCATTGAATCCTCAGAACCAAATAACTCGAAAGCTAACTGTTTAGCAAGTTCTGTTTTTCCAACACCAGTAGGTCCAACAAATAAGAATGAACCAATTGGGCGGTCTTTTTTACTTAAGCCGACACGGTTACGTCGAATGGCTTTTGCAACGCGTTCAACCGCATTGTCTTGACCGATAACGTGTGCTTTCAAATCCGTTGCAAGATTTTTAAGCTGTGTTTGTTCTTTTTCTTTTAATTCGCCAACGGGAATGCCTGTGCGTTGTTCAACGATTTTTTCCATATCTTTTTCTGTGATGACTGGTGTTTCTTCATCAGTGATTTGTTTTTCTTTCATTTTTTGCAGTTTATTGATTTGATCACGGTAATAAGCTGCTTTTTCAAAGTCCTCTTCATTAGAAGCCTGTGTTTTTTGTTTTTCAGCTTCTTGTAATTTTTTATCAATCGTTTTTGGATCAACGATTTGAATAGTTAAGTTTTTCTTTGAACCAGTTTCATCTAATAAATCAATTGCTTTATCAGGTAGAAAGCGATCTTGCACGTAACGATTAGATAAAACAGCAGCAGCTTTGATTGCTTCATCAGTATATTTTACATGATGATAGTCTTCATAACGTTTTTGTAAACCTTTTAAAATACTGATTGTTTCATCAACAGTTGGTTCATCGACGCGGACAGGTTGCATCCGACGTTCGAGTGCAGCATCTTTTTCAATAATTCGATATTCATTCAAAGTCGTAGCACCCACCATTTGAAGCTCGCCACGAGCCAAAGCAGGTTTTAAAATATTTCCAGCATCCATGTTTCCATCGCCAGCAGCACCTGCACCGACGATCTCATGAACTTCATCAATAAATAAGATGACATTTTCTGCTTGTGTGATCTCTTCAATCAATTTTTGCATGCGTTCTTCAAATTGACCGCGAATGCCAGTTCCTTGAACTAAAGAAACGACATCCAGACGAATGACTTCTTTGTCCATCAGTTTTTGAGGAACATCACCATCAACGATTTTTTGCGCTAATCCCTCAACAACTGCTGTTTTACCAACACCGGGTTCACCAATTAAAACAGGATTATTTTTTGTTCGGCGGTTGAGGATCTCAACCACGCGTTTAATTTCTTCATCACGACCGATGACTGGATCGATGTCACCTTGGCGAGCTTGCTCGGTAATATTAATGCCATACTCTCCAAGTAAACCTTCAGGATTTCCTTGTGGGGGTTGTCCACCGTTGAAATTATTTCCGCCACCGAATTGAGTAGGTGGTGTTTGTTCATAACTATTTCCTTGTTGTTGCATTTGATTAGACATTGAACGGAATAGATCGTCAAGACTACCAAATCCAAATGGATCGTTTTGGGCCATGTTTGTCAGACCTCCATTTTTTTGATTTTTGATTTTTTGATAACAGCTCTGGCAATAATCTAATTGCGCACGATGTCCGTTAACTGTTGCGTATAAATGAATCGTTGCTTCATTTTTGCCACAATTTTGACAAAGCATGTGTTGTTCACGTCCTTTCACAAAATGGGTTGCATCTTTATTTTACAACGCATATTTCAAGAGGTAAAAAGAAAACACTTATCTTTTTTCCAATTATTAGTTAGTTGAGAAGGTAAAGAAAGTCTATTGACCATTTTTGACCTTTGAATTTATTATACTAAAAAAAAGAAGAGAATCAACTATTTTTACTCGAATCAATTCTGTATTTAAATTAGCGTAATAAAGGCATGTCTAGTAGAAAGGATGTTTGAAGCTACATAACAAGTTTTGTTCTTTTTATTAAGAAGGTAGGGAGTAAAAAATTTGTGTGATTTGTCAAAAAAAAGAAGATAAAATACTTGGTAATTGTTGGAAACGCAATCAATGGACGAATGCGAAAGAGTAAATCCAATAACGAAAAGAAAAGAAGTTTAAATAAAATACTTTTCGCTGAATTTGAATGAAAACTGTTGTATCTGTCGACAAAAAATGGTAATCTTTACAAATGAAAGGGTAAAGCTTTATTAGAAATCTTCTGGATTGCTAAAAAAGAAAACCCTCACATAAAAACAACACTCACTTAAAGGAGACCGATCAATATGGAAAAGAAAGAATTTCACGTAGTAGCAGAAACTGGGATCCACGCACGTCCAGCTACATTATTAGTACAAACAGCAAGCAAATTTAACTCTGATGTAAACTTAGAGTATAAAGGTAAATCAGTAAACTTGAAATCTATCATGGGCGTTATGTCTTTAGGTGTAGGTCAAGGTTCTGACGTTACAATTACAGCTGAAGGTGCTGACGAAGCAGACGCTATGGCAGCTATCGTAGAAACAATGAAGAAAGAAGGCTTATCTGAATAATGGTTGAAATGCTAAAAGGGATTGCCGCTAGTGACGGTGTAGCCGTTGCAAAAGCTTACCTGCTAGTTCAACCGGATTTATCATTCAGTAAGACAACAGTAGAAGATACAGATGCTGAAGAAACTCGTTTAGATGCTGCATTATCAAAATCTACTGAAGAATTGCAACAAATTCGTGAAAAAGCAGCGCAAAGCTTAGGTGAAGCAGAAGCGCAAGTATTTGATGCTCATTTGATGGTTCTATCAGACCCAGAAATGATTGGTCAAATCAAGCAAAATATTAAAGATAACAGTGTGAATGCTGAATCAGCTCTTAAAGAAGTAACTGATATGTATATTGGCATGTTTGAAGCTATGGATGACAACGCTTATATGCAAGAACGTGCTGCTGATATTCGTGACGTTGCAAAACGTATTTTAGCGCATCTATTAGGTGTGAACTTGCCAAATCCTTCAATGATCAATGAAGAAGTTGTCGTTGTTGCCCATGATTTGACACCAAGTGACACAGCTCAATTAGATCGTACATTCGTTAAAGCTTTTGTGACTGATATTGGTGGACGTACTTCTCACTCTGCGATTATGGCTCGTTCTTTAGAAATTCCAGCAATCGTTGGAACAAAAGAAATCACTGCTAAAGTAAAAGAAGGCCAAATGTTGGCTGTTAATGGTATCGAAGGTGACGTTATCATCGAACCAACAGACGAACAAAAGGCTGAATTTACTAAAGCAGGCGAATCTTATGCTGCACAAAAAGCAGAATGGGAAAAATTAAAAAATGCTGAAACAGTTACAGCTGATGGCAAGCATTTTGAATTGGCTGCAAATATCGGAACGCCAAAAGATTTAGTTGGTGTTCATAACAACGGCGGAGAAGCTGTTGGTCTTTATCGTACAGAATTCTTATACATGGATTCTCCAGACTTCCCTACAGAAGATGACCAATATGAAGCTTATAAAGCTGTCTTAGAAGGTATGGAAGGTAAACCTGTTGTTGTTCGTACAATGGACATCGGTGGGGACAAAGAACTGCCTTACTTACAATTACCACACGAAATGAACCCATTCTTAGGGTATCGTGCACTACGTATCAGCTTGTCTGAACAAGGTGACGATATGTTCCGCACACAAATGCGTGCATTATTACGCGCCTCTGTTCATGGTAACTTGCGTATCATGTTCCCAATGGTAGCTACTTTGAAAGAATTCCGTGCAGCAAAAGGAATCTTTGAAGATGAAAAACAAAAATTAATCAATGAAGGCGTGGAAGTATCTGATACGATCCAAGTCGGAATTATGATTGAAATTCCTGCCGCAGCTGTTATTGCTGACAAGTTTGCTAAGGAAGTTGACTTCTTCTCAGTAGGTACAAATGACTTGATCCAATACACTATGGCTGCTGACCGCATGAACGAACGTGTTTCATATCTATATCAACCTTACAATCCATCAATCTTACGTTTAATTAAAAACGTAATTGACGCAGCACATGCTGAAGGCAAATGGGCTGGAATGTGTGGAGAAATGGCTGGAGATCAAACAGCCGTGCCTCTATTAGTTGGTATGGGCTTAGATGAGTTCTCAATGAGTGCAACATCTATCCTCAAAACACGTAGCTTGATGAAACGTTTAGATACAACGAAAATGGCTGAACTTGCTGATCGCGCGTTGAAAGACTGCGATACAATGGAAGAAGTCGTTGAGCTTGTAAATGAATACGTAAAATAAGTTTGATTGTTAAGTGTTAGAAATTTTGCTAATTTAGTGAGATTTCTAACACTTTTTTGTTTTCTCAAAATCGAATTAGTTTTTTCAATTGAATCGCTTACTTTTAAAGTTGTTGAAAAATAGGGCTTAAGTTTGAGTGACAGTTTCATGGCTATGTTATACTATAGAGGAGAAGGGGGACGTAAGGTGAAAGTATTATTATATTTTGAAAGTGAAAAAATACTTGCAAAATCTGGGATTGGACGTGCGCTTGATCATCAAAAGCGTGCTTTGTCAGATGTAGGGATTCCCTATACCTTAGATACCAATGACGACTATGACATTTTGCACATTAATACTTATGGTATCAATAGTCATAATATGGTTAACAAAGCACGAAGAGATGGCAAAAAGGTTGTTTATCATGCACATTCGACAGAAGAAGACTTTCGCAATTCGTTTATTGGGTCTAACCAATTATCTCCTGTCGTCAAAAAATATCTAGTGAGTTTGTACCAAAAGGCAGACTATTTGATTACGCCTACGCCATATTCTAAAAGGTTATTGGAAAGCTACGGAATTGAAGTTCCCATTCGTGCGATTTCCAATGGGATTGATTTAGATAAATATCAACCGGATCTTACGAAAGAACAAAAATTTAGAGAATATTTCGATTTATCTCCAAATCAAAAAGTAGTGATTTGTGTTGGCTTATTTTTTGAACGAAAGGGAATCATTGACTTCGTTGAAATTGCGAGAGAAATACCTGAGTACACATTTATTTGGTTTGGTCATGTACCGATGTACTCGATCCCTAAAAATATTCGAAAAATCGTCAAAGAAGATCATCCAAAAAATGTTATATTTCCTGGTTATATTCGTGGAGATGTCATTGAAGGTGCTTATTCTGGTGCAGATTTGTTTTTCTTTCCTTCCTATGAAGAAACGGAAGGAATCGTTGTTTTAGAGGCGTTAGCAAGTCAACAAAATGTTTTAGTTAGAGATATTCCAGTTTATGAAGGCTGGTTACAAGATGGTAAAAACTGTTATATGGGACGAACGAATCAAGAATTTATTGAGAAAATCAGACAAATAACTGAAAAAGAGATTCCAAGTTTAGTGCAAGCTGGCTATAAAACAGCTGAGGAGCGAAGCATCGAGCGAATTGGCCAAGAACTTCAAAAAGTTTATGAAACGGTGTTGGAGGAACAAGGAACACCTTTAGAGGTTAAAAAAAGTAAATCAATGAAAAGGTAGTTTGGAGGCAAAAAAACATGAAAGTTGGCTTTTTTACCGATACCTATTTTCCGCAAGTTAGCGGAGTTTCTACGTCAATCAAGACATTAAAAGATGAGCTTGAAAAAAATGGTCATGAAGTCTATATTTTCACTACAACAGATCCGAATGCGGATAAATTAGAAAAAGATGTTATTAGAATGCCCAGTGTTCCGTTTGTTTCTTTCAAAGATCGGCGAATCGTTGTGAGAGGCATGTGGTATGCTTATTTAGTTGCCAAGGAGTTGGAACTAGATTTGATCCATACGCATACTGAATTTGGAGCGGGAATTTTGGGGAAAATGGTAGCAAAAAGATTGAAAATTCCAGTTATTCATACATACCATACAATGTATGAAGATTATCTTCATTATATTGCAAATGGTAAAGTGATCAGACAGTCACACGTCAAATATTTTTCGCGTATTTTTGCTAACCATACGACAGGCGTTGTTTGTCCAAGCGAACGAGTGATCGATACATTGCGTGGGTATGGTGTAGTTGCACCTTTACGAGTGATTCCAACAGGGATTGATATCGAAAAATTTAAGCGAGCAGATATTACCGCTCAGGAGGTCAGCGCATTACGATCGTCATTAGGATTAACTGATGACCAATTGATGGTGCTTTCGCTTAGTCGACTCTCTTATGAGAAAAACATTCAAGCAATTATTCAAGGCTTTCCAGAAGTCATTGCGTCTTATCCAAATGCGCGCTTAGTGATTGTGGGAAAAGGTCCTTATATGGAAGAATTACAGGATTTAATAGAAGAATTAGATTTACAAGAAGTCGTTCAGTTTACCGGTGAAGTCGATAACAATGCAGTGGCTCTTTATTATAAAGCAGCAGATTATTTTGTCAGTGCGTCCACCTCGGAAACACAAGGACTCACGTATACAGAAGCTATGGCTGCTGGTACACCGTGTGTGGTCGAAGGTAACGCTTATTTGAACCGCCTGTTCGATCACGCATCACTAGGGAAGACCTTTGAAACAGACGAAGATTTTGCACAAGCACTTATTCAATATATAATAGATGATATTCCTGGTGATGAAGCGGTTTTAGCTGCAAAACTTTATGAAATTTCATCTACGCATTTTGGTGAAGCCATGATTGAATTTTACCAAGACATGATTATTTATCATGAAGAAGAAATGCGTCGAAAAGAAGAAGAAGCTTCCATCGAGCGAATCAAAATTAAATTAAATTCATTTAAACGATAAATAAAGCAATTTATTCTTAACAAACCTTGATTCTAGCGTATACTAGAGTCAAGGTTTTTTTTAGGAGGTTAGAACATGAAACTCGGATTTATTGGAACAGGTGTGATGGGTAGTTCTATTGTTGAACACTTATTACGAGCGGGATATGAAGTGGTCGTTTATAATCGAACGAAAGCAAAAGCAGATCCTTTAGTGGCTAAGGGAGCTGTTTGGGCAGATACACCACAGTTAGTGGCTGAACAAGGTCAAATGATTTTTACAATGGTTGGTTATCCAACGGATGTTGAGGAAATTTATTACGGACAAAATGGCATTTTTTCAGCAAATGTTTCAGAAAAAATTGTGGTTGATTTAACAACTAGTACACCAACTTTGGCAGAGAAAATTGCTCAGACAGCTTCTGAAAAGGGAGCAGCTGCATTAGATGCTCCCGTCTCAGGTGGCGATTTGGGGGCAAAAAATGCTACGTTAACAATTATGGTTGGTGGACGAGAAGATATTTATGAAAAAGTTTTGCCGATTTTTAGAGAGTTTGGCTCAACTTTCACGTTACATGGTGATGCAGGAAAAGGTCAGCATACAAAAATGGCTAACCAAATCATGATTGCTGGTACAATGACAGGTATGACCGAAATGTTAGCTTACGCAGAGAAAAATCAACTTGATTTGAAAAAAGTGATTGAAACGCTTTCTGGTGGTAGTGCAGCAAACTGGTCTTTGAGCAATTATGCACCACGTATTTTACGTGAAGACTATTCTCCTGGATTTTTTGTTAAACATTTTATCAAAGATTTAAAAATTGCTTTAGATGAAGCAGAAAATCAATCACTTGAATTACCTGCTACTAAACAAGCACTCATTTTGTACGAACAGTTGGCTGGTAAAGGGTTTGAAAACGATGGGACACAAGCGTTGATTAAACTTTGGTGGCCGAATGGAAATGTCCCAGAAAAAAAATCGTAAAAAACTTGTTTTTTTCGCGAAAATCAATGCAAGACAGCCATGACTTTGTTACAATATAACAGAAATAAGAAAAGGAGGACCTCCTATGACACATTCACAATTAGTCGCAATTATTAAACGACTGGAGGCTATGGTCGAATCAGCAGACAACGAGTTGCAAGTTCGTCGCTTTGAAAAAGAAGGCGTTGAAAAATGTACAGTAACTTATGATAAAGCAACTGCTACATTTGAATTAACTGAAACAGATACACATCAACAATACGAGTTTGATAATATTGATATCGTTGCGATGGAAATCTACGACTTAATCCAATAGTTTTGCTAATTTAGCGTAAGCTTGTACACAACATAAAAAGACCGGGATGATTATTCGTCTCGGTCTTTTTATGTTGTGCTTTTGAGTGGCTGCTAGATACTCATTGATTATTTATTTTCGGCTGTTCTTTGCTAATCTTACGCTGGTAGCTGAGCAAAATTTGAACAGGATCAACTTCCGCCTTTGTCAATTGTTGTTTTTTTGCTAAAGTATCACTTCCAGCGGTGAAACGAAAATCTGGCAGGATGTCACTAGCCATTTTAGACGTCGTTATTAATTGACCGTAGGAAATCAAATAATATTTTGTTAGCTGTGGATTTGCCGCAACGGGTAAAGCCAAAGTAAGACGAGATGTCTGCAAAAATGTTTTTTGGTTTCTGATTTGTCGGATGAAGGAAGTCATTAGTTCAATCTCATTTTGAATATTACTTGCACGTTCGAAATTGAGAAGTTCAATAAAATGTTCTTGTCGTTGTTTAAGATAAGACAAAATTTTTTTATTTTTACCTTGTAGAAGTCCTTGGATTTCTCTTTTCTTTTGTTGAAAGGATAGTTGACTGATTGTTGGTAGCTGTGTTCGCAAAGCGAGCAAACTAATTTCTTTCAGCCAAGGCATTTGGTAAGTTTCTTCTAAAATACGTAAGATAGTAGGTATTTTTTTATAGGAACGAAAAGGACCAAAACTTTGAGAAGTGGGATCATCCGACAAAACAAAACCAGTGTCAGTTAATTGCAGATAATTATAATTAGTAAAATAGTTCATTTGTCGATTATAGATGGGATGATAGTGTTGAATTAGTTCGCATTCTAAGAGTAACGCATCTAGTTCAGTATCTACGACGACAAAATCAAAATCGACAATGGTATGTATCATTCTTAGTACCTTATTTGAATGTTGCTTGTTTTGTTGAAAGTAACTACTTACACGTTTTTTTAACTGTTTAGCTTTACCTACATAAATCACTGAACCGTGTTTATCTTTCATTAAATAAACGCCAGGAAGAAGAGGTAGATTTTTGACTTTTTCTTTAAGCATAATTACTCCTTTTGTCTTTCAATCAAAAAAACTATAACAAATTTGAAAAAAACAAACAAGAAAACTTCTTTTTTGGAAAATGAACAGAAGAAAAAGCTTTGATAATCAAAATATTTTTTTGAAATGTTTTTTTAATCTATCGTTGTTGAATATCTATTTTATCAATATTTGTAAATGAGTTTTTCCTTAAAATAAACTGAGAATCAAAAAAAATCACTGAATACGGTTGATTTTTGAAAAAAGTTAAGATATAGTTTGAACATCAAAAGATTTGATAATCAAACTAATTAGTGGATGGTGGAACATGGAACCAGATTTGAAAACAGTTAATGATTATCTCGTAAGTGTGTTCAATGATATCTTGACGATCGAAGAGTCTGAGTTGAAAAAATCACAATTCAACGATCTATCGATTACTGAGATGCATACAATCGAGGCAATCGGTATGTATAAGAAAAAAACAACTTCAGAAGTAGCAAAGGAGTTATCGATCACTGTTGGAACCTTGACCACTGCCATCAACAAATTAGTGAAAAAAGGGTATGTTGAGCGTATTCGCAGTGAAGATGATCGGCGTGTGGTAAAACTAGGCTTAACGAAAAAGGGTAAGCTATTATATCGCGTGCACCAACATTTTCATCGAGAGATGGTCAAAAATATTCTGGACGGAATGGGTGACCAAGAACAGCATGCTTTGTTAAATGCACTGAAAAACTTGCATGATTTCTTGCGAGAGTATAAGTGAGGAACGCTAATGGAACAATTTGGAACAATTACGGTAACTGCAAGTGCACTTCCTGAAAGAATCGTGACAAACGATGAACTTTCACAAATGATGGAGACATCAGACGAATGGATCAGTTCACGAACTGGGATTAGAGAAAGACGTTGTGTAACAAATCAAACAACATCAGATCTTTGTTTCCTAGTTGCGCAAAAATTACTAGAAAAGCAAAAAACGCAGCCAGAAGAATTAGATTTCATCGTAGTTGCTACGATTTCTCCCGATTATGCAATGCCTTCAGTGGCTGCACAAGTCCAAGGACGATTGGGAGCAACCAAAGCAATTGCTTTTGATTTGAGTGCTGCTTGTACTGGTTTTGTGTATGCGCTAAGTATTGCTGAAAAAATGATTCGCTGTGGCTCAAAAAAAGGGCTTGTGATTGGTGGAGAAACGTTGTCTAAGTTACTTGACTGGACAGACCGCTCGACAGCTGTATTATTCGGTGATGGAGCAGGTGGTGTGTTATTAGAAGCTGGCGCCACACAAAAATTATTAGTGGAGCATCTAGCAACAGATGGCACAAGAGGTTCTTCATTAACAGCAGGATATCATAAAAATCAAAGTCCATTTTATTCTGAAAAGTCAGAAGGTTCTTACTACTTACAGATGGTTGGACGTGATATTTTTGACTTTGCAGTTCGTGATGTCGCGAAGAATCTAAAAGAAATAACGCAAGAAAATTCAGTTGATTATCTACTTTTGCATCAAGCAAATCAACGAATCATTGAGAAAATCGCTCGGAAAGTCAAAATTCCACAAGAGCAGTTTCTAGCAAATATGGACAAGTATGGTAATACTTCTGCTGCAAGTATTCCTATTTTATTAGATGAGGCAGTTTCCGCTGGGACGCTTCAATTAGGCAGTAATCAGAAAGTGGTATTTACAGGTTATGGCGGAGGTTTAACATGGGGAAGTATCCTCATGGAGCTATAAACTGATAAATGATAAAAATAAAACTATAAAATTGTAAACAATATCGGAGGAATATATCGTATGGTATTCGAAAAAATTCAAGAAATTATTGCAGAAGAATTAGGGAAAGAAACAGAAGAAATTAAATTAACGACAGATATTCAAGAAGATTTAGAAGCTGATAGCTTGGACTTATTCCAAATCATCAACGAAATTGAAGATGAATTTGATGTGAAAATTGAAACAGAAGATGGCATTAAAACTGTACAAGATTTAGTTACTTACGTTGAAAAACAAACTGCATAATCATGTAATAAGGTTGGGGGCTGGGACATTTCCGATATGAAATGTCTTGGCCTTTTTGAATAAATGGATACTTAATCGTCTATCCTAAATTATTGGAGAATATAATGAAGACAGCATTTTTATTTAGTGGGCAAGGCGCTCAATATCAAGGCATGGGTCAAGATTTATATCATGAACCTGTAGTAAAGCAAACATTTGATGAAGCAAGTCAAATTCTTGGTTATGACATGGCAGATTTGTGTTTTACTGAGAATCAGCAGCTAAATCAAACAACTTACACACAGCCGGCGATTTTAACGGTAAGTGTTGCCTATCATCGTTTATTACAAGAACAAGGAATCACTCCAGATGCGGCATTAGGGCTTAGCTTAGGAGAGTATTCCGCATTGGTTGCGAGTGAAGCGCTATCGTTTGAGGAAGCCGTGGCATTAGTGGCTAAACGCGGTGCTTATATGACGGAGGCGGCGCCAACCGGCAGCGGTAAAATGGTCGCTGTGATGAATACACCGATTGAAGTAATTGAAGATTGTTGCCAAGAAGCAAGTCAGTATGGGATTGTTTCACCTGCAAATTATAATACACCACAACAAATCGTTATTGGTGGAGAAGTAGTGGCTGTTGATGCAGCGATGGATTTGTTACAAGAACAAGGCGCTAAACGAATGATTCCGTTAAATGTTAGTGGACCCTTTCATACAGGCATTCTAGCGCCAGCAGCGCAAAAACTAGCGAAGGAATTAAAAACGATCTCGGTTAACGAACCAAAGATCCCAGTGATTAGTAATACCACCACTGAGATCATGACAAAAGAGACAATTCCAAACTTGTTAGAGCGTCAAGTGATGTCTCCTGTTCGCTTTTATGAAAGTATTGAAAAATTAAAATCATTGGGAATTGACCAAATGATTGAAGTCGGACCAGGGAAAGTCTTGAGTGGTTTTATGAAAAAAATCGATAAAACGATTCCTGTTTACCGTGTTGAGAATCAACAAACATTTGAAGAAACTTATCAACGATTATCAGGGAGGTAATTATGAACGTTAGAGGAAAAAACGTTTTTGTCACAGGAAGTACAAGAGGTATCGGGGAAGCAATCGCAATTGCGTTTGCTAAAGCGGGTGCCAATGTTGTCTTAAATGGTCGCAGCGCGATTTCTTCAGAAAAATTGGCTGAAATTTCAGCTTTAGGTGTTACCTGTATTGGGGTATCTGGTGATATCTCTGATTTTACTAAAGCAGGTGAGATGATCAAGGAAGCACAAGAGAAGCTGGGTTCTGTTGACATTTTGGTCAATAACGCCGGAATCACGAATGACAAATTATTACTTCGTATGGACGCTGAAGATTTCAAAAAATGTTTGGATATCAATTTGACTGGTACATTCAACATGACCCAACATGTTTTAAAACAAATGATGAAGAAACGTGAAGGTGCAATCATCAATTTGGCAAGTGTTTCTGGTTTAATCGGAAATGTCGGACAAGCAAACTATGCAGCTAGTAAAGCTGGAGTTGTTGGCTTAACAAAATCAGTTGCAAGAGAAGTAGCGACGCGTGGAATCACATGCAACGCCATTGCGCCGGGCTTTATTGCAACGGACATGACGGATGTTCTATCAGAAAAGGTGAAAGAACAAGTCACAAAACAAATTCCACTGCAACGCTTTGGTCATGTGGAAGATATTGCCAAAGCTGCAGTTTTCTTAGCAGAAAATGCGTACATCACAGGTCAAGTGATCAATGTTGATGGCGGTTTGGTCATGCACGGATAATAGAAAGGAAGATGATTGATGAATCGAGTTGTAATTACAGGCTATGGTGTTACTTCGCCAATCGGAAACGATGCCGATAGCTTTTTAGATAGTTTAAAAAACGGAACGAATGGAATTGCACCAATTACAAAATTTGATGCAACTGAAACAGGAATTACTTTAGCTGGTGAAGTAAAAGATTTCCCTTATGATAAATACTTTATTAAAAAAGACAGCAAACGTATGGACATGTTTTCGATTTATGGAATCTATGCCGCTCTTGAAGCGATTGAAATGAGTGGATTAGAAAAAGAAAAAATCAATCAGGACCGTTTCGGCGTTATCGTTGGCTCTGGAATTGGTGGTTTACCAACAATTGAAAATCAAGTAATTCGTTTGCATGAAAAAGGTGCTAAGCGCGTATCCCCAATGTTTGTTCCTATGTCGATCGCTAACATGGCTGCTGGAAATATTGCCTTACGAGTAGGCGCTAAGGGAATTTGTACATCAATCGTTACAGCTTGTGCTAGTGGGACAAACTCAATTGGTGAAGCTTACCGTAACATCAAACATGGATACTCAGACGTTATCTTAGCTGGCGGAACAGAAGCGACAATCTGTGAAATGGGAATCGCAGGTTTTGCTGCGTTGACTGCTTTATCAACTGCTACGGATCCAACACGTGGTTCCATTCCATTTGATGAAGAGCGTAATGGTTTTGTTATGGGAGAAGGTGCTGGAATCTTAGTGATCGAGTCCTTGGAACATGCAAAAGCACGTGGTGCAAAAATCTATGGTGAAATCGTTGGTTACGGTTCAAATTGTGATGCCTATCATATGACAGCACCAACACCAGACGGATCAGGCGCTTCAAAAGCAATGAAATTGGCAATGGACGAAGCAGGAATCCAGCCAGAAGAAGTGGGCTATGTCAACGCCCATGGAACAAGTACACCCGCAAATGACCAAGCAGAAGCAAAAGCAATTCAGCTAGCACTTGGTGAAAACTTCCGAGAAACCTATGTTAGCAGCACGAAATCAATGACAGGTCATTTACTAGGCGCTGCAGGGGGAATCGAAGCATTAGCAACGTTGTTAGCGTTAGAGCACCAATTTATACCACCAACTATCAACGTAGTGAATCAAGATCCAGAGATTGATTTAACAGTCGTAAAAAATGATAGTAAACCTGCTGAAATTACTTATGCAATGAGTAACTCACTAGGTTTCGGTGGGCATAATGCGGTCCTTTGTATGAAACGCTGGGAGGAATAAGTTTGAATATCAGTGAAATTAAAGAATTAGTAACGCAATTTGATCAATCTTCTTTGACTGAATTTGATTTGCGCGAAGGTCAATTTGAACTTTATATGAATAAAAACAATACGAATCGTGGAGCAGCAACAGCGCCTCAAACAATGGAAGCACCTGCAGTCCAATCTGTATCAGCTAAACCAGAAATCAAACCAGATGAACCGTTCAAGGAACAGTCTGTCGTAGCGGACACGAAGCAAGAAATTGAAGGTATCGAAGTAAAATCACCCATTGTTGGTGTTGTATATTTACAACCTTCACCGGACAAACCAGCTTACAAAAAAGTTGGTGACCAAGTAGCAAAAGGTGAAATCATCTGTATTATTGAAGCAATGAAACTAATGAATGAGATTACCAGTGAATTTGACGGAGAAATTGTTGAAATTCTGGTTGAAAATGAAGAAGTTGTTGAATTTGGTCAACCACTCGTTAAAATTCAGCCAAAATAAGAAAGAGGTAGAAGATGAATATTCAAGAAATCAAAGAAATCATTCCACATCGTTACCCAATGTTGCTGATTGATCGAGTGGAAGAAATGGTTGCAGGCGAAAGAGTTATCGCTAAGAAAAATGTCACAATCAATGAACCTTTTTTTCAAGGGCATTTTCCGGAAGAACCAGTTATGCCAGGTGTGCTGATTGTTGAAGCAATGGCACAAGCTGGAGCGGTTGCCTTATTGTCTTTAGAACAATTTAAAGGAAAGACAGCTTATTTTGGCGGATTGGATAAAGCAAAATTCCGTCGCAAAGTGACACCAGGAGATACTTTATATTTGGAAGTTGAAATTATCAAAGTAAAATCTTCCGCAGGAATCGGGAAGGGTGTCGCAAAAGTGGATGGCAAAAAAGTTGCCGAAGCTGAATTAACCTTTATGATTGGATAGGTGAAATATGTTTTCAAAAGTTTTGATAGCTAACCGCGGTGAAATTGCCGTGCGGATTATTCGTGCCTGTCGTGAATTAGGTATTCAAACCGTTGCTGTATATTCAGAAGCAGATGCTGACGCATTGCATACCCAATTAGCAGATGAAGCGATTTGCATTGGACCAGCGAAAGCTGTTGATTCTTATTTGAATGTTCAACAGGTTTTGAGTGCGGCAATCGTTACTAAGGCCGAAGCGATTCACCCAGGTTTTGGTTTTTTATCTGAAAATAGTCGTTTTGCATCAATGTGTGAAGAGTGCAATATTGTTTTTATTGGGCCTAAAAGTGAAACAATTGATGCGATGGGGAATAAGATTAATGCCCGTCGCTTGATGCAAGAAGCGAAAGTCCCGGTGATCCCGGGAAGCGAAGGTGTACTTTCTACTGTGGAAGAAGCTTTGTCTGTTGCGGATAAGATTGGTTACCCAGTTATGCTAAAGGCCGCTGCTGGTGGCGGTGGTAAAGGAATTCGGAAGGTAATGACCAAAGAAGACCTACCACAACACTTTGCTTCTGCGCAACAAGAAGCTGCTGCTGCGTTTGGAAATGACGAAATGTATTTGGAAAAAATTATTTATCCAGCAAGACACATTGAAGTTCAAATATTGGGTGATCATTATGGAAATGTCATTCATTTGGGTGAGCGTGATTGTTCGTTACAAAGAAATAATCAAAAAGTTCTTGAAGAATCACCATCTGTTGTGATTTCTGCTGCAAAACGTGCAGATTTAGGCGCTGCGGCTGTTCGTGCAGCGAAAGCTGTAAATTACGAAAATGCTGGAACCATTGAATTTCTGATGGATGAATCTGGTGCCTTTTACTTTATGGAAATGAATACGCGAATTCAAGTAGAACATCCAGTGACAGAAATGGTAACGAATGTTGACTTAGTGAAAAAGCAAATTGAAATCGCAGCAGGCGAACCATTGGGGTTAGAACAAAGCGACATCAAGTTTCAAGGTCATGCGATTGAATGTCGAATCAATGCAGAAAATCCAGCTTTTCATTTTGCCCCTTCACCTGGAACCATTGAAAACTTATTACTTCCTGCTGGAGGAATGGGTTTACGTGTCGATAGTGCAGTTTATTCAGGCTATAAAATACCTCCATACTATGATTCAATGATTGCTAAAGTCATTGTTCATGGCGATACACGCTTTGAGGCGTTGATGAAAATGCAACGTGCGTTAAGTGAAATCGTGACAGATGGTGTTGTGACAAATGCCGAATTTCAAATGGACTTGATTAGTCATCCAGCAGTGATTGCTGGTGATTACACGACAGCATTTTTACAAGAAGAATTTTTACCAAATTGGACACCTGAAACGGAGATTGGAGGCGAGTAGATGGCTCTGTTTAAGAAGAAAAAATATATTCGCATTAACCCAAATCGTGGAGCTCAGCCTACAAGTCCACCAACTGTTCCTGACAACATGTGGGCAAAGTGTCCAAATTGTAAACACATCATTTACACAAAAGATATTGGTGAAGAACGTGTTTGTCCGAATTGTGGTTACACGTTTCGTATCAGTGCTTGGCAACGATTAGCATTAACGATTGATGAAAAAAGCTTTGAAGAATGGGATACTGAATTAGCAACAGAAGATCCTTTGAATTTTCCTGGGTACCAGGAAAAAATCGAAGTGATGCAAGAAAAAACTGGATTGCATGAAGCCATTTTGACTGGTAAAGCAACGATCAATGACATTCCTTTGGCAATTGGCGTGATGGATTCAAACTTTATCATGGGAAGCATGGGAACGATTGTTGGCGAAAAAATAACTAGATTATTTGAACGGGCGTTAACAGCAAATTTACCTGTGGTCTTGTTTACTGCCTCTGGCGGTGCCAGAATGCAAGAAGGTATTTTCTCTTTAATGCAAATGGCAAAAATTTCCGCAGCGGTGAAACGTCACAGTAATGCAGGGCTTTTTTATCTAACGATTTTGACTGATCCAACAACTGGTGGTGTAACCGCTAGTTTTGCGATGGAGGGTGATGTGATTTTAGCTGAGCCGCAAAGCTTGATTGGTTTTGCTGGTCGTCGGGTAATTGAACAAACGATTAAACAGGAATTACCGGAAGATTTTCAAAAGGCAGAATTTTTGTTAGCCCATGGTTTTGTTGATCAGATCGTTCCACGAACAGAATTGAAGCAAACCATTCATCAGTTGCTTGAGTTGCATACACAGAAAGGTTGGTTGGATCATGAATAAAACAGCTCATGAGGTTGTTCAACTAGCTAGAGCAAAAGAACGTTGGACGAGTTTAGATTTTTTTGAAGAAATTTTTGATGGATTTCAGGAGTTTCATGGTGATCGTTTGTTTGGTGATGATGAAGCAATCGTTGGGGGGATTGCTCGTTTAGCTGGCAAACCAATCACAGTGATTGGCATCCAAAAGGGGCGAGATCTACAAGAAAATATCCAACGAAACTTCGGTTCACCACATCCAGAAGGGTACCGCAAAGCGTTGAGATTGATGAAACAGGCAGAAAAATTTAAACGTCCAGTCATCACGCTGATTAATACTGCTGGAGCTTATTGTGGGGTAGGAGCGGAAGAACGTGGCGAAGGTGAAGCCATCGCCAAAAATCTTTTAGAAATGTCTGATTTGAAAGTACCAGTTCTAGCAATCATCATTGGTGAAGGCGGCAGTGGTGGAGCGCTTGCTCTTGGTGTTGCTGATGAAGTTTGGATGCTTGAGCAAACGATTTATGCGATTCTTTCACCAGAAGGATTTGCATCTATTTTGTGGAAAGATGGAAGCCGAGCGGCTGAAGCGGCTGAGCTGATGAAAATCACTGCGCCTGAATTACATGAATTAGGAATTGTGGACAAGGTGATTCCAGAAACTTTTAATGGGGAACCACTTCCTTGGCCTAAAGTAGCACACATAATGAAAAAAGCAATAATTGAAAAGTTAACTGAATTATCGCAAACGGATGTAACTACTTTACTTGAAAACCGTTATGAAAGATTCCGTAAGTACTAAACGACTGATGATAAGAGGTTGGGATTTCTCCCAGCCTCTTTTTGTTGTATTGAAAAAAACAAAGCAATTTGTTTTTCTTCGCTTCGATCTGATTTTGAATTTGCTTGGAATCATTTGGAATGAAGTTAGAGGCGAATGATTTTTAGTCAAAAACAAGGAAAAACTCATGATAAATGAAATTTTCGCATATTTTTTCAAAAATTACTCTTGAAATGAATAAAAAATCTGATATTATGTATAATAACTCATTAACTTAATGTTGTGTGTATAAATATTAGAGGAGAGTATAGATGAAAAAAATAATTTGGTTTGCGATGGTTTCAATGGTGATCCTTTTAGGTGCATGTAGCTCAGGAGGAAAAGAAACAAGTAATGATTCAAAAAAAGAAGTGATTCAAAGCATCCAAGACTCTGGGAAATTAGTGGTGGGAACTTCTGCAGATTTTGCTCCATTTGAATTTCATACGATGATTGATGGAAAAGATAAAATCGTCGGTGTGGATATTGATTTGGCGAATGAAATCGCGAAAGAATTGGGTGTCAAAGTCGAGGTGATGGATATGGAATTCAATGCGGTATTAGCAGCCTTACAACAAGGAAAAGTCAATTTAGCGATTTCTGGTATTTCGGCAACAGAAGAACGTCAACAAACATTTGACTTCTCAGATAATTATTTTGCTCCACCTCAAAAAATGGTGATTAATAAAGAAAACGTAAATGAATTAACTAGTCTAAAAAGTTTTGCAAAGAAAAAAGTGGGCGCGCAAAAAGGATCAGTTCAAGAAGATGTTGTGAAAGAACAAGTGGCAGACGCACAACTAGTTTCTGTAGCTAAAGTGCCTAATCTAATCATTGAATTAAAACAAGGATCAATTGATGGATTGGTGTTAGAGGAAACCGTTGCAAATTCTTATATTGAAAACAATCCAGAATTGATGTTAGCAGATGTTGATTTAGTTTCGAGCGATGAAGAAGCCTACGCAATTGCATTACCAAAAGGTGAAGAAGAATTACAAAAGAAAGTTAATCAAGTTATCAAAGAATTACAAAGCTCAGGAAAAATGGATGAATTTATTAAAAAAAATACAGAGTTAGCTAAAAAAGCGGAAAAATAAAGGAGTTTGATTACGTGAATTTTTCATTTCTATCGATATACTATCCCTATTTCCTGTCAGGTGCATTAATTACATTAATTATCTCCGTTATTACGATTGTTTTTGGAACAGTAATTGGTGTTGTCATGGCATTATTTAAGCTTTCAAAGATTCGTCCTTTACGATGGTTTGCCAATGCTTATATCGAAGTATTACGTGGGACACCAATGCTGATCCAAATTTTAATTGGTTTCGGATTGTTACAAGGCGTGGTTCATGCACCAACATTGACTCTAGGTGTGCTAGATGTTGACTTTAGTCGGTTAATACCGGGAATGATTGTCTTATCAATGAATTCGGGTGCTTATGTCGCTGAAATTGTTCGTGGTGGAATCATGGCTGTCAATTTTGGGCAAGACGAGGCCGCTAGCTCGTTGGGACTTAGACCAATGCAAACAATGCAATATGTGATTTTACCACAAGCATTAAGAAATATCTTACCTCCAATGGGTAATGAATTTATCACGTTGATCAAAGATTCTTCCCTACTTTCGACAATTGGAATCTACGAGTTATTAAATAGTGCTCAAATCGTTATCTCGAATTCGTATCTTCCTTTAGAACCTCTCTACGTAGCCGCAATTATTTATTTTGTTCTAACCTTTTTGATGTCGAGATTGCTGCATGTTTGGGAAATCAAATTAGGTAAAGGATACCGATGAAAGGAAGGACGTCAATGGAAGCACTTATTCAAGTGAATCACTTAACCAAAACATTTGGACAAAAAGAAATTTTAAAAGGCATCACATTAGAAATCACTCAAGGAGAGGTCGTGGTAGTGATTGGCCCGTCTGGCTCTGGAAAAAGTACGTTCTTACGCTGCTTGAATCTGTTAGAAGAGCCAACCAGTGGAATAATCTTGTTTGATGGTCAAGAAATCACCAACAAAAAAATAGATATTTACCAAATGAGGGAACAGATGGGAATGGTTTTTCAACAATTCAATTTATTTCCAAATTTAACAGTGTTAGAAAATATTTTGCTGGCACCGACGAAAGTAAAAAAAATCAGTCGCGCAGAGGCAGAAGAAAAAGCGTTAGTCCTTCTTGACAAAGTTGGTTTGGTAGCAAAAGCACATGAATATCCGCAAGCATTATCAGGCGGACAACAACAAAGAATCGCAATCGCCAGAGCTCTTGCGATGGAACCTAAAGTAATGTTGTTTGATGAACCAACGTCTGCATTAGATCCAGAAATGGTTGGAGAAGTTCTATCAGTTATGCAGGAATTAGCAAAGGAAGGTATGACCATGGTAATCGTGACCCATGAAATTGGCTTTGCGCGAGAAGTTGGCGATCGTGTTTTATTCATGGATGATGGAAGGATGATTGAAGAAGGGACGCCAAAAGAACTTTTCGAGGAAACGAAGAAAGAGAGAACACGGCAGTTTCTTGAAAAAGTTTTATAAAGGAAAAACGATTGCCATGTGGTGATCGTTTTTCTTTTTGCAAAAGAGTAAAACACAAAAGAAAATAAAACAAGCAGTTGAGAACGGATACAAAAATGTGTGGAGTGGATTGGATGGTAAAGGTAGTTTTTTTTTAGATTATGCAGTATAATTAGGGGCTGAGGAGTACCTGGTGTGCTCCTTCATTTTTTGCAAATGAGGAGACAAGATGTTTTCAAACTATAAACCAACATGGATGGTAGAAGCCATCTATCAAATTACCCCTGCACAGTTGAAAAATTTAGGTATCAAAGCCGTGTTAACTGATTTGGATAACACATTGATTGCTTGGAATAATCCAGATGGAACAGAAGAATTGTTAAATTGGATTTTAGAGATGAAGAATGCTGGCATTCCTGTGGTAGTTGTTTCAAATAATAACTCGAAGCGAATTGAACGAGCTATCGAAAAGTTTGATTTGCTTTATATTGCTCGTGCAATGAAACCATTTGCTGTAGGAATCAATCAAGCAAAGAAAAAGTTGAACCTTGCTGATGAAGAACTCGTGATGATTGGCGATCAAATCATGACGGATATCCGTGGTGCAAATCGCGCCGGGATTCGTAGTATTTTGGTCAAACCAATTATCGAGACGGATAGCTGGAAAACACAAATCAATCGTTTTTTTGAAAAAAGAATCATGGCTCATTTATTAGTAAATAATCCTGATATGGGCTGGCGAGGTGGAATTGAATGAGTGAAGAATTACACTGTATCGGGTGCGGCTCGATTATTCAAACAGATAGACCAGGAGAACTAGGATATACACCGCAATCTGCCTTAGAAAAAGGGTTGGAATCAGGCGAAGTTTATTGCCAACGTTGTTTCAGATTACGACACTACAATGAAATCCAAGATGTTTCTTTAACAGATGATGATTTTTTACGTTTGTTAAATGAATTAGGTCAAAAGGATGCATTGATCGTTAACGTTGTCGATATTTTTGATTTCAATGGTTCATTGATTCCGGGATTACATCGTTTTGTTGGTGATAACCCAGTGTTATTAGTAGGTAATAAAGTCGATATCTTACCAAAATCACTGAAGAAACCTAAAATGATCCAATGGATGACGGAACGTGCGCACGAAGTAGGGCTCAGACCTGCCGAAGTACTGCTAACGAGTGCAAAAAAAGCACATGAAATGGAAGATTTACTGGCCAAAATCGAAGAATATCGTGAAGGTAGAGATGTCTATGTCGTTGGTGTAACGAATGTCGGTAAATCAACACTGATCAATCAAATCATCAAGAATACGGTGGGTGTTCAAGACGTGATTACTACTTCACAATTTCCCGGGACGACTTTAGATAAAATTGAAATTCCTTTAGATGACGGTCAAGCGCTAATTGACACGCCGGGAATTATTCATCGTCATCAAATGGCGCATTATTTAGGCAAAAAAGACTTACGCATCATTGCACCAACAAAAGAAATCAAACCGAAAGTTTATCAATTGAATGATGGTCAAACGCTCTTTTTAGGTGGTTTGGCACGTTTTGATTTTGTAAATGGTGATCGTGGCTCATTTATTGCGTATGTTTCAAATGATGTGAATATCCATCGAACAAAACTCGAAAAAGCAGATGAATTTTACGCAAAACATGTGGGTGGACTTTTACAGCCTCCACGTCCTGACGAGGTAGAAGAATTTCCTGAACTCGTTCGTTTTGAATTTTCAGTGAAAGAAAAAACAGATATCGTTTTTGCTGGACTTGGATGGATCACTGTGTCACAGCCAGCTGTTGTTGCTGGATGGGCGCCTAAAGGTGTCGATGTAATCAAGCGTAAAGCTTTAATTTAAGGAAGAAGGAAAAAAATGGAATTAAGAGGAAAACAAAAACGTTTTTTACGTAGTCAAGCACATCACCTACAGCCTATTTTTCAAATTGGAAAAGGCGGAATCAACTCAGCAATGCTTGTTCAAATCAATGAAGCATTAGAAAAACGTGAACTAATCAAAGTTACTTTGTTACAAAACACGGATGAAATCGCTGAAGATGTTGCGCGAATTTTAGAAGAAGAAGTTCAATGTGAGATTGTTCAAATCATTGGACGCGTATTGGTACTGTACAAACCATCAAGTAAAGAAAAATATCAACGCATTTCACGAGAAGTAAAAGCAATCTAAGGAGTGGTCGTTAATGAGTACGCAGGCTAATCTATTTGTTCGTTCACAAGTTTTTCCAAAAGAAATGCCACAAGTCTTTGAGAAAAAACGGCAAGTTGGAATCTTGGGTGGAACATTTAACCCTGTCCATCTGGCACATCTAGTTATGGCTGAACAAGTTGGACAGAATTTAGGACTGGATCGCGTATTTTTAATGCCTTCCTATCAACCACCACATATTGATGAGAAAAAAACGATTTCGGCAACACATCGATTGAACATGCTTGAGCTAGCAATCGAAGACAATCCGTTTTTGGCAATTGAAACCGTTGAATTAAGTCGTGGTGGTAAAAGTTATACTTATGACACAATGAAAGCCTTGACGCAGAATAATCCAGATACAGATTATTATTTCATCATTGGCGGAGATATGGTTGAGTATCTACCAAAATGGTACAAAATCGATGAATTAGTTCAGCTCGTCCACTTTGTGGGGATCAAGCGTGCTGGTTATGGAGTCGAAACGCCGTATCCTGTGATTTGGGTCGACGTGCCTGAAATTGACATTAGTTCGACCAAGATTCGTCAAAAAGTTCGTCAAGGTTGCTCGATTCGCTACTTAGTTCCTGACAAAGTAGTTGATTACATTCAGAAAGAAGGCTTGTATCAATATGGATTATAGTAGTCATTATACTGCGGATACTCGCGAAACATTGATGCAAAAAGTCCAAATGCGAATGAGTGAACGTCGTTTTCAACATGTTTTGGGTGTAGAGAAAATGGCAATAGCATTGGCTGAAAAGTATGGTTGTTCGCCAGAAAAAGCAAGTATTGCAGCATTGACCCATGATTATGCAAAAGAACGTCCAGATGATGAGTTTGTACTAGTTATCAAACGTGATGGATTTGATCCTGATTTGTTAAATTATGGCAATGCGATTTGGCATGGACTTGTGGGTGCTTCATTTGTTGAACGTGAATTGGGCATTACAGATCCCGAGATTCTAAATGCTATTCGAGTGCATACAACTGGGGCAGCAAAAATGACCTTACTGGATAAAATCATTTACGTCGCTGATTACATCGAACCAGGTAGAAAATTCCCTGGGGTAGAAGACGCGCGAGAAATCGCATTAGTTGACTTAGATGAAGCAGTTGCTTTTGAGACCAAGCACACATTAGCTCATTTAATTGAACAAGAACAACAAATTTATCCAAAAACAATCGAAACATACAATCATTGGGTGGCGAAAAAATAAATTTGTCATCAAATGTTAAGGAGGAAATTATCATAGATAGCAAAGAACAATTACAAATTGCGGTAAAAGCAGCAGATTCAAAACGTGCAGAAGATATTCTAGCACTTGATGTGAGAGAAGTTTCTTTATTGGCAGATTATTTCATGATTTGCTCAGCAAATAGTGAACGTCAAATGAACGCAATCACAGAAGAAATTATTGATAAAGAAGAAGAAAATAACTACGAAGTGAAACGCATTGAAGGAAAAGAAGGCGGAAAATGGATTCTGATTGACCTAGGTGATTTGATTGTCCATGTCTTCCACGCACCTGAAAGAGAATTTTATAATTTAGAAAAATTATGGTCAGATGCCCCACTTGTAAACATTTCTGAATGGTTGGATTAATATGGCTTATGAAACATTCGCTTTTATTTATGATGAAGTAATGGATGAAACGCTCTATCAACAATGGCTGGCATTTTCAAAGAGACACTTACCTGAGCAAACAAAGAATATTTTAGAGCTTGCTTGTGGTACGGGTGCATTAGCTGTTGAATTTGCTAAAGCTGGTTACAATGTGACTGGACTGGATCTGTCAGAAGATATGTTGATGATGGCAAGTCAACGCGCTTTTGAGCAAGAAACAGCAATCCAATTTGTTGAAGGAAACATGTTAGATCTTTCAGAAGTAGGACAATACGAAGCGATTACTTGTTATTCAGATTCATTATGTTATATGGAAAATGGGCAAGAAGTTCAACAAGTTTTTGATGAAGTCTATCAAGCTTTGGAAGAAAACGGACGCTTTTTATTTGATGTACATTCTGTTTATCAAGTAGATACGGTTTTTCCAGAATATAGCTACCACTATCAAAGTGAAAAATTTGCTTTTTTATGGGACAGTTATCCAGGAAAAGAACCACATAGTATTGAACATTTCTTAACCTTTTTTGTAGAGGATTTGGATCAGCCTGAAAAATTTATCCGCGAAGACGAGCTTCATCAAGAACGCACGTATTCAATGGAAAGCTATTTACGGATGTTAGAAAATAGTGGTTTTTCAAAAGTTGAGGCCTATGGTGATTTTACAGATGAAACACCAAACGAAGAAACAAAACGCTGGTTCTTTGTAGCCTATAAAGAATGAACTGAAAAGGAGCCGTGACAAATTGTCGCTGCTCTTTTTTCTCATTTTTCTACTAAAAGAAGAAGGAGGAATCTAATGAAAAGTTGTGGCTTGATCGTAGAGTATAATCCATTTCACAACGGTCATCGCTATCATGCAGAAATGGCAAGAAAACAGACAGGTGCAGAGGTCGTCATTGCGGTGATGAGTGGCAATTTTTTGCAGCGAGGCGAACCAGCTATTCTTGACAAATGGCAGCGTGCAAATGAAGCATTACAAAATGGTGTTGATCTAGTTATTGAATTACCTGTTGAATGGGCAGTTCAATCAGCCGATTATTTTGCAAAAGGTGCAGTGAGGTTGTTACAAGATGTAGGCTGTGACTCCTTATGTTTTGGAACAGAAAACACGACGCAGTTTGACTACGAGTCATTTGGAAAATTTGTTTGGAACAACCAACATGAAATTGATCAGGCATTTCAAAATTTAGCCGATCAAAAAATCAGCTATCCGCAAAAAATGACAGAGGTTTTTCGCACCCTACTGCAAGATGCGCAACTTGATTTTTCTTCGCCCAACCATATTTTAGGTTTGAGCTATGCCAAGGAAAATGCAAGGTATGAACGACCGATGGCACTTCATCCAATCAAAAGAAAAAGTGCTGAGTATCACGAAAAAGAAATTTCTGATGAGACGATTGCAAGTGCAACTGCCATTCGGGAAGCTGTTGCTAAGAAAGCTGAAATTCAACATGTTGTCCCAGAAGTAACAGCTCAAGATTTACTAACGAAATCAACGCAAACTTGGGATGAACTTTGGCCGTATCTACGTTATAAATTATTATCGACGAATGGAACAAAACTGAAGGAAATTTATCAAATGACGGAAGGGTTAGAGATTCGATTACAAGAAGCCGCAAAGCAGGCGACGAATTTTCATTCTTTTGTGTCTTTGGTTAAAACAAAGCGTTATACTTGGACAAGAATCCAACGATTGGCTTGCTACGTGTTATTAAACATAACAGAGTCTGAAATTTTAGCGCAGCAAGAAAAAAATTATCTTCACGTATTGGGATTTACTGAAGTGGGAAGACAGTTTCTGAAAGAAACAAAACAAGAAACGACTCCTATATATTCACGAATAGGCAGAAAAGAAGCGACAGAAGCAAAACTATTAATTCGTAGCGATCAAATTTATTGCTTAGCGAACAGTCAGTTGACTGAACAAAATTTTGGGCGAATGCCAATTCAGACGAAGAAGAAGTGAAAACAATTTGTTGATCGTTTGATAAATTGGGAATAATGAAAAAAAGCTTCACAGAACTTGGATTCACAAGTATAATGAAACAGGACGTTTTTGCGTTACGGAACTAGAAAAAGAGAAAGCGAAGTGAAAATATGGGTCGTAAATGGGCTAATATTGTGGCAAAGAAAACTGCTAAAGATGCAAACAACAGTCGAATTTATGCAAAATTCGGGATTGAAATTTATGCGGCAGCGAAATCAGGTGAACCTGACCCACACGCTAACCAAAAGTTACATTTCGTTATTGATCGTGCGAAAACCTATAATGTGCCTAAACATATTATTGACCGCGCCATTGAAAAAGCAAAAGGTTCAGGAGATGAAACATATTCTGAATTGCGCTATGAAGGATTTGGACCAAATGGCTCAATGGTGATTGTTGATACATTGACAAACAATGTAAACCGAACTGCTGCAGATGTTCGTGCAGCTTTTGGTAAGAACGGTGGAAACATGGGTGTCTCTGGTGCCGTTTCTTATATGTTTGATAACACAGCTATTTTTGGTTTTGCTGGCGAGGATGCGGATGAAATTCTTGAATATTTAATGGAAAAAGATATCGATGTTCGTGATGTCATCGAAGAAGAAGGACAAATTATCGTTTATGGTGAAGTGCCTGATTTCCACGCTATCCAAGAAGCATTGAAAGAAAAAGGCATTACAGAGTTTTCTATTGCAGAAATTCAAATGTTACCACAAACTGAAATTACTTTAACGGGTGATGATTTAGTACAATTTGAAAAAATGATCGATGCGTTAGATGAACTTGAAGATGTTCAAAATATTTTCCATAATGTGGAGTTGGACGACTAGGAGTTTTTCTAGTTTGTTTAAACTTCTTCAAATCAAAGAAGTATGGCGAGTTGATGCCATGCTTCTTTTTTGATAAAAGAAAGATTTTACTAGTTTATTTTTGTTTTTTATTCCATTTCACCTGTGGTATCATAGGGTTACAGGTATTATTTTGGAATGATACAGAGTATATTGGAACTTGGGCGAGGAATAATGATGGAAGCAAAAATAATTTTGGAACCTTTCGATAGAATATTAAGCGGTTACGAAAAAGTAGAAGAACTAGCGGTAAATATTGCTGATTGTTCAGCTATTGCACATAAGTATGCACGATTTGGTGTAGAAGGCTATCGTTTAGGAAACTATACTGGGATAGGTTATTTGAATCGTTATTTGGAATGTTCGATTGATCGAGTACCTATGCTCATTTATCAAAAGAATTATTTGATTCCACTATTGTTTAAAAATACTGAAACATCTTTCCAGCTGTTTAACGATGCGTACCGCATGGAAGCTTTCTTTTTGTTGTTAGAATGGAGTTTGAAACATCAACCAGAAAAAATTTTGATTGAACAAGATCCGACTGTTACTTCATCTAAAAAGAAAATCATCGACAGTGCCTATCTCGTGTTTCGTTTGACCGAAATTTTGGACAGCGGAGGATATCCAATCAGTCATTTTCAAACAATTGAACAATTTATTGACTGGAATCGGATTTATCGTTTGATTGATAATGGTGGAGTGGGACGTCATAGTAAAGTATTTGATCCTGAATTTCCAGAAAACATTGAAGAATTACGAATGATCGTGTCTTTAGTTAGTTTAAAGTATCCGGAAACAGATTTGCAGATACCTGAATAAATACAAAAATTTTCGTTGCAGAATACTATGTGTAGAGGTAATCTGTACAGCATAAAAGCGGTTATGGTGCAAAACATTTAGTGCCAAAAAAGAGGTGTGACCAATTGGTCACACCTCTTTTTTATAAAATAAATTATATCACTTCATTGCTATAAGTCAGCGGCTCAATCGTATTCAATAATGGACTCTTATTGAATGAAGTAACCAGTGTCAATTCATGCATTGCGCGTGTACACATCGTATATAAGATGAGTTTGTCTTGTTCTGTGTGGAATTGTTCTTCGGTGATATTCCATAAGAAGACGCGATCAAATTCAAGTCCTTTTGCCAAGAAGGCAGGTAGCAAAATAATTGAACGTTTCATGAAGTCTTCCTCATCAAGAATCAATTGAACTTGTTGCTTCAAGCTTTCAGGGAATTGCTCATATAACTGTTGACATTCCTCTTGTGTTTTAGCAATGATTGCCGTCCGCCAATGTTTCGCTTTGACTTGAGTTTGTTCAAGTGTTTCCTCAAACCAATGAAGTTGTTTTTCAGCAGTTGACGCTTCAATGATGACGGGCTTATCACCTTTTCGAGCAGTTGTTTCGACACGATCTTCTTTTGATAAGAAATGGTTCGCAAAATCAGTGATTTCTTTAGTCGAACGGTAACTAGTTGTTAATTGGAAGCGTGTGACCTCTTGATTTTCAAAAAGTTGTGGGAGAGAACCGACAATAGTCTCGTTACCAAAGACATTTTGATTGAGATCGCCACAAAAAGTTAAGTTTGCTTTTGGATAAAGTGCTTGAAGTAGAGCAACCTGAGATGGTGCAAAATCTTGCATTTCATCAATAAAAACATAGCGTGCTTTTTGAGTGATTGTAACTGGGAATGTGCGACGCATAAGCAAGAAGAATAAAACAGCATCTTCTTGTTTCATTTGTTTTTGACGGAAATTCAGACGAATCCCTGCAATTTGCTGTGTCCATTGTTCGTTAGAAATACCATGAGAAACAAGTGTGTTTTCCGGAACACTTTGTAAAAAATGCAGGTATTGTTTAGGCATATTCACAAATTGATAGTTTGTGATACCGCGATGAACACGACGAAATTTTTTACGTACGATTTGGTTCGCCAGTTTTTTGCGTAAGGATTTCTCTTTTTGTTCTGTGTACTCAAGGTTGGGATCAGTTGCGTATAATTCTTGTAATTGTTCCTCAGCTAAATCTTTGACCCATTGCTGACGTGTTTCGTCCTTTTGCAAACCACCTAATTTTTTAAGTAGTTTTGTTTGAAGTAAAGAAAGACGTTGGTGTAATGGTAACAAATTATTCGTTTCTTGGTACCATTTTCGAATAGCATCTTTTGCAAGAATCGTTCGTCCATTGATTTTCATATCACGGAATAAAGGTCCATAATTTGTGATTGCTTTTACATAGGTGTGGATGTGTTCAACTAGTGTCAAACCGTTCTTTAAGTCATGGATTGGATCGTTCTTTCCATATAAAAATCCATGTTCTTGTTGGTCTTCTTCAACTAGTGAATAGTCTTGTAGCAGTTCTTGCATATAGTTTCTAAATGTTTTGGTTGGAACGCCGCTTTCACCAAGAGAAGGTAAGACAGTTGAAATATAGTCAGAGAATAAATGATTGGGTGAAAATAGCAATACGTGTTCCGCATCTAACCACTTCCGATTATGGTAAAGTAAAAACGCAATTCGTTGAAGTAACGCAGAGGTTTTTCCACTTCCTGCGATTCCTTCAATCAGCATTACCTTGCTAGTAGTATCACGAATGATTGCATTTTGTGCTTTTTGGATCGTTGAAACGATGTTCTTCATATGAGTACTTGATGCTTCATCTAAAATTTCAAGTAAGAAGTCATCATTGATTACTTCAGAAGTGTCTACCATTGAGAGAAGTTCGCCGTCTTGGATTTTAAATTGTCGTTTAAGTAATAACTCAACGGTCATGCGTTCGACATCCGTTTCGTAGTAGGCAGGTCCGATTTCGCCTTCATAATAAAGATTGGCGATTGGTGCACGCCAATCGATGACAATTGTTTCTTCGGTCAAATCACGTAAAGAAGCAATCCCTAAATAAAGAGTTTCTGCTTCATTTTCTTCTTTAAAATCAATACGGGCAAAATAAGGATTTCCTTGCATGACATCTAGCGTTTGCAAACGATGTTGTTGTGCATCGAGAGTATGATATTTTAATAGTAATTCTTGTTCATGTTGGCGGTATTCAACAGCAGACTCGTAAAATGCCTCGTTAGAACCAGCTCGGATGCGATGATTCGCTGTTTCTTTTGTCGAGGTATTCATTTCTTGGGTCAATTCGTGTTGCTTACTGTTTAATAATTTTTGTTCAAGCTGGATCAATTGAACGGTTTCGTCCACATGTGCTTGTTCCATTTGTCTTTCATTCATGGCTTATTTGCTCCTTCCGCCTTAAATAACGAACTAAAAGTATAGCACAATTATGGGAAAAAAGGTATTTTTTAAAAGTTAGTAAAAAGTTTGACGATAGGTTAGTCAAAATAACTTAAAAAAAGTGGAAGGATAAACAAGAATGATAGTTGTTTTCATTTAGCACGTATCAGTTTAAAAAGGAGAAAAGAACGCCTATGCTTGAAAGTGAAAGAAGGTTGGAAAAAATGACACATTTAAAAAAATTTCTTTTCACATTATTGATTGGTGGAGTAGCGTTGATCAGCGAGTTTGTTTTTCATCAGTCTCAACTAGCATTCTTTTTGATCGCAATTACTGGTGGTATTCTAGCCTTTTTGATGTTTCTTGAAATGATCAAAACGTTACGCTCTGGGAAATATGGTGTGGATATTCTAGCAATTACAGCGATTGTAGCAACACTAATAGTGAGAGAATACTGGGCGAGCTTGATGATTTTAATCATGTTAACTGGTGGGGATAGTCTAGAGGATTACGCCAATCAAAAGGCAAGTAAAGAGTTACAAGCACTGCTTGACAATACACCTCAAATAGCACATAAGTGGATCAATGGAAACTGGCAAGAATTCCCAGTTGATCAAATTGAAATCAACGACAAATTAGTTGTTAAGCCAGGAGAAACAGTCCCTGTGGATGGCCGAGTGATCAAAGGAAGTTCAGAAATAGACGAATCTTCATTAACAGGTGAATCACAACCAATCACTAAAACGATTGGCGATACGTTATTGTCTGGTTCAATCAATGGTGATCGTTCGCTAGAAATGAGGGTCGAAAAACGTGCAGCAGATAGCCAATATCAATTGATCCTTAATCTGGTTCAAGAATCAAAAGAAAAACCAGCAAAATTTGTCCGAATGGCAGATCGCTATGCAGTCCCATTTACATTGGTAGCTTATCTCATTGGCGGAATTGCTTGGTGGCTCTCAGGTGATCCGCATCGATTTGTAGAAGTCTTAGTTGTTGCTTCGCCTTGTCCGTTGATTTTGGCTGCTCCAGTCGCACTTGTTGCCGGAATGAGTCGTTCGAGTAAAAATGGGATCGTTGTTAAAAATGGTACTACGCTTGAAAAGCTAGCAGTGACTAAAACGATTGCTTTTGATAAAACTGGCACGATAACCAAAGGACAACTGGAAGTGACAGCAGTTCGACCAACTGGGAAATGGACAAAAGAAGAACTATTAGTGTATGCAGCTAGTGCAGAACAAGAATCAAGCCACATTTTAGCCCGTTCATTAGTTAGTTACGCAAAAAATCAAAAACTGTTGCCAACTTCAGAATTAAAAGAAATTGTTGGCCAAGGAATTGAAGCAATGATTGATAATCACTTTATCCAAGTGGGCAGAGCAAAATGGTTGGGTGTAACAGAAATTGCTTCTGCAGAAACCATTATTTATGTTGCTTTTGATCGAGAATTTGTTGGTACGATCCACTTTGCAGATGTGATTCGTCCCGAGGCAACGAACGCCATTAATCAATTGAAAGATTTTCATTTGGAACAGGTGATGATGCTAACCGGCGATAACCAAACGGTGGCGCAAACAATTGCCGAAAAAGTCGGAATCACGACAGTCCATTCGCAATGTTTACCTCAAGACAAATGGCAAATTTTAGCGGATGTTCCTGAGAAACAAAGACCAGTGACGATGGTTGGCGACGGTGTTAATGATGCACCTGCGCTAAGTGCAGCAGATGTTGGTATTGCAATGGGGGCACATGGAGCAACTGCAGCTAGTGAAAGTGCAGATGTGGTCATTTTAAAAGATGATTTGACGCGGGTTCCTGAAGCTGTCCTGATTGCCAAAGAAACGATGCGCATTGCACGTCAATCAGTCTTGATTGGTATTTTTATTTGTATTGCACTAATGCTGATTGCAAGCTTTGGCGTAATTCCTGCGCTATTAGGAGCTATGTTACAAGAAGTGGTTGATACCGTTTCGATTTTAAGTGCGCTACGTGCTAAAAAGTAGTTGAATACGATAGAAGCTAAAAGTAAGGTAAAGAAAAAGCTTTATCTTAACTCATTTTTGTTTTACTGATGTTGCTTTGTTTGTATACAACTCATTATTTTTTTGCTTTCAATTTTGGTATGATAGCTAGTCCATTTTACTTTTTTCAAAAGATCAGTAAAAATGGATGACCATCAAGTACGGCTGTATTTTTAGTTTTCAACATATGTTTATTCCGAAAAGTGAAACTGAAATTCAATATACCTTGCTTGTTTTTTATATTTAGAAAGTTTTATCTGTTACGTAGAAATGTATCGAAACAATTAAAATCTATCTTGTTTTTGTGCTAATATAAAGTACGAAAAGAACAACGTCAGCTAGTTAAAAAATTGATATTTACATTGAAAATCAAATGTAGAAGGTTCATAAGCTGTATGATGTCTATTTTTGTTTTTATCTTAAGAAAGAAATGAACTATTGTGAAGGGGGGTGAAGGAGATGCCGTTTGTTCATGTTGAATTAGTCGAAGGTCGTAGCCCAGAACAACTAGAAAATATGATGAAAGATATTACTGAAGCAGTTCATAAAAATACAGATGCACCAAAAGAGCATATCCATGTCATTATCAATGAAATGAAAAAAGGTACTTATGGTGTAAATGGAGAATGGAAAAAATAAGTCTGATTTCACACTTGCTTTTTCTAAATATTAGTGGTTAAATAAACACATAATTGATTGATGAGAAAGACAACTGAATTTGAGAGTCTTCTATTAGAGAGGAAAAGCTAGGCTGAAACTTTTCCAGAAGAAAACCAAAGGATGACCACTTTCGAAACCTTTGTTGAAACAAAGGCGGTCGAACCGTTAACACGCTCGAGGAACACATTTTTGTGTTCAAAATTAGGTGGAACCACGAAATTTTCGTCCTAGTATCTGTTTAGATACTAGGACTTTTTTTGTCGAATCGAGTCAATCAAAATTCAAAGGAGGAATTTCTATGTTAAAAATTACTTTTCCAGATGGCGCAGTCAAAGAGTTCGAGGCTGGAATTACAACCTTGGCAATTGCTGAAAGCATCTCAAAAAGTTTAGCTAAAAAAGCATTAGCAGGTAAAGTGAACGGTCAATTAGTTGACTTAGACCGTCCAATCGAAGAAGATGCAACAATTGAAATTGTGACCCCTGATCACGAAGACGCACTTGGATTAGTTCGTCATTCTGCTGCTCATTTGATGGCTCAAGCAATGCGCCGTTTATATCCTACTATCCATTTTGGTGTGGGACCAGCGATCGAATCAGGATTTTACTACGATACTGACAATGGTGAAAACCCGGTTACAGCGGAAGATTTACCAGCAATTGAAGCTGAAATGATGAAAATCGTTAAAGAAAACTTACCAATCGAACGCCGTGTGCTATCCAAACAAGAAGCACTAGAAATTTTTGCAAGTGATCCTTATAAAGTAGAATTGATCACTGAATTGCCAGATGATGAAGTGATTACTGCTTATCAACAAGGAGAATTCATTGATTTATGCCGTGGCCCACACATTCCGTCAACAGGACGTATCCAAGTATTCAAGTTATTATCAGTAGCAGGTGCTTACTGGCGCGGAAATTCAGATAATCATATGATGCAACGTGTCTATGGAACTGCATTCTTTGACAAAAAAGAATTGAAAGAATTTATTCGCTTGCGTGAAGAAGCAAAAGAAAGAGATCACCGTAAATTAGGGAAAGAACTTGGTTTATTTATGGTTTCACCTGAAGTTGGTTCAGGGTTACCATTCTGGTTACCAAAAGGTGCAACAATCAGACGTACGATTGAACGTTACATCGTAGACAAAGAAATTAGTTTAGGTTACCAACATGTGTACACACCGATTATGGGTGATGTAGAACTTTATAAAACATCTGGACACTGGGATCACTATCAAGAAGACATGTTCCCACCAATGGATATGGGCGATGGCGAAATGCTAGTATTACGTCCGATGAACTGTCCTCACCACATGATGGTTTATAAAAACAATATCCATTCTTATCGCGAATTACCAATTCGTATTGCTGAATTAGGGATGATGCACCGCTATGAAAAATCTGGGGCACTTTCAGGATTACAACGTGTACGTGAAATGACATTGAATGATGGTCATACTTTTGTACGTCCAGATCAAATCAAAGATGAATTCAAACGCACGCTTGAATTGATGGTAGCTGTCTATGCGGACTTTAACATCACGGACTATCGTTTCCGTCTAAGTTATCGCGATCCAAATAATACAGATAAATATTTTGATGACGATGCAATGTGGGAAAAGGCACAAGAAATGTTGAAAGCTGCAATGGATGAATTAGAACTTGAATATTTTGAAGCAGAAGGCGAAGCAGCATTCTACGGACCAAAACTAGATGTTCAAGTAAAAACAGCTTTGGGAACAGAAGAAACATTGTCAACTATTCAATTAGATTTCTTGTTGCCAGAACGTTTTGATTTAACTTATGTAGGTGAAGATGGTGAAAATACACATCGTCCCGTAGTTATTCACCGTGGAATCGTTTCAACGATGGAACGTTTTGTTGCTTATCTAACAGAAGTTTACAAAGGTGCATTTCCAACTTGGCTAGCACCAATTCAAGCAACAATTATCCCTGTTTCTGTCGAAGCACATGGGGATTATGCGTATGAAATCAAAGAACGTCTTCAAATGAAAGGCTTACGCGTGGAAGTTGATGATCGTAATGAAAAAATGGGTTACAAAATTCGTGCTTCACAAACACAAAAAATTCCTTATCAATTAGTTGTTGGAGACAAAGAAATGGATGACGCAACTGTTAACGTTCGTCGTTATGGAAGTAAAGAAACTTCTGTCGAAGACTTAAATATCTTTATTGATGCAATGGCTGCTGAAGTGAAAAACTACAGTCGCGAAGGCTAAATATTTTGCAAAGGTAGGCTAGGATGCGTAAGTGTCCTAGCTTTTTTATTTTGAATTTTACGAATAAATTAACTAATTTTTTATTGATAGAATCAAATGAAAAAAATTTTCGTATGTTATACTAAAGTGACTCTAATTAAATGGATGGTGACTTATGAGTGTAATTAGTCGTATCGAAAGTATGATGGAAGAATATTCCTCTGCGGAAAGGAAACTGGCAAATTATATTATCGATCATGTAGAAAAAGTTCCAACAATGACTGCAAATGATTTAGCAGAAGCAGCTGGATCAAGTGCACCGACAGTTGTCCGTTTTTCGAAAAAAATTGGCTTTCAAAGTCTAACAGATTTCAAAATCACTGTTTCGACAGAATTACAAACAGGACTAGTTGAAGGCTTTAGTGACATTGAACCAAATGAATCTTTTTATTCGATCAAAAATAAACTGGGAAACAATGCACAAGTGGCGATCAAAGAAACAGTCGACATTTTGGAAGAAGAGACCATTCGAACAGTTGTCCAGAGCTTAGAAGAAGCAGAAACCGTTTTTCTTTATGGCGTGGGCGCTTCTTCTTTGGTTGTCGAAGACATTTTACAAAAGTGGTCGCGAGTGGGTAAACCAATTATCTTTGAAAAAGATATCCATGTGTTACTACCTCAATTAGTCAGCAACGAACAAAAAAAAGTCCTTTGGCTCGTTTCAAATTCGGGAAAAAGTGCGGATGTTGTCGCTCTGGGGGAATTAGCCAAATCATTGAACATCGAAGTAATCGTATTAACTCAATTTGGAAACAATCCATTAAGTAAATTAGCAGATGTGACTGTTCAAACTTCTCGACCTAAAGAAATCACGAATCGAAGTGCGGCTACAAACTCGCTGTTGGCACAGTTTGCGACAGTTGATATCATTTTTTATTTTTACATGGCAAAAAATGAATATTTAAGCGAAAAAGTGGCTCAAACACGTGAAGCTATTCAGCAGTATTTTAAATAGGTGATGTAAAAAAATTGATTTTTTTTGTGAAGAAGGAAATTTGTGTGGAGAAAGTTTTCCACAGTGTTGATTTTTTTGAAGATGTTTCACAAGGATAGGAAACGTTGTTTTCAAAAAAACACTTAAAATTATGAGTTTTTAGTCAAGGTTTCTTGACTATGTTTCGCCTGTTGTGAAACAAAAGAATTCTGGTATCTTGAATTTCGTTAAAGAATTTCATCAACTGATGATTTTTTCTTTGTTATTCATACTTTTTTGGTTATAATTTTTCGTGAATGTAAGTATGCGGGAAGGATAGGAAATAATGAAAGATTTTATGAAAAAAATAAAAAATAATTCTTGGTTTGACAAGTTAAAAAAGGGAACACAAGAACCGAGGAATAAACCTTATCGGCGTTCCCATGTCCCTTTTCGTTTAAATGTTCTTTTCTTTATTATATTTACGTTATTCGTAGCATTGATTGCTAGATTGGGTTATTTACAAATCGTTGATGGTGAAACGATGGAAGCTAAAGTTAAATCTTCTTCCACAATTACTGTTCAAGAAAGTTCACCTCGTGGCATGATTTATGATGCTACTGGCAAAGCCTTAGTCAAAAATCAAGCAAATCAGGCAATTACCTTTACTCGAGGTTCACAGATGACGTCCACGGACTTATTGAAATTAACGAAAAAATTGAATGAACTAATTGATGTTCCAGTTGATGACTCCCTGACGGCTCGTGACAAAAAAGACTTTTGGTTAGCAGACGCTGATCATTTAGCGGAAGCAACGAAGCGTCTTTCTTCTGCTGAAAAGCAACTAGATAATAGCAAACAATATGCAGCAACAGTGGAGAAAGTAACCGATGAAGAAATCAATTTCGATGAAGAACAATTGAAGATGGCAACCATCTTTAAACGGATGAACAGCGCGTACGAGTTAAATACAGTGTATATCAAAAATTCTGGTGTAACAGATCGTGAATTAGCGGTAGTTGCCGAAAATGCTTCAGAATTGCCTGGAGTTTCAACGGGTGTCGATTGGACGCGTGAATACTTAGCTGCCGATTCAATGAAAAGTATCTTGGGTAGTGTAACAACAGAGAAACAAGGACTCCCTGCCGACGAAATCGATGCTTATTTAGCAAAAGGCTATTCACGAAATGATCGTGTTGGTCAAAGTTATTTAGAAAAACAATATGAAGATGTGCTACAAGGAACAAAAACACAATATGAAGTAAAATTAGATAACGAAGGAAATGTTTCAAGTCAAAAAGAAATTTTTGCAGGCGAAAAAGGCTCTAATTTAAAATTATCGATTGATGCAGAATTTCAGAATAAAGTCGATGAAATTTTAAAACGAAACTTCCAAGCTTTAGTTGATAATGGCAAAGCCAAATATTCTCCAGGTGCATATGCCGTTGCAATGAATCCACAAACTGGGGAAGTATTAGCATTGGCTGGCTTTAGCCATGAAGAAAATTCAGGAGAAATCACTGAGAATGCACTGGGAACGATCACCAACGCGTTTACTCCAGGATCTGTAGTCAAAGCAGGAACATTAGCAGCTGGCTGGAAGACAGGTGTAATTAGTGGAAACCAAGTCTTAATCGACGAACCAATTCAATTACAAGGTTCGGCTGAAAAAAGTTCTGTCTTTAATAGAAGTGGTCAAGTTGCACTAAATGCAGTAAAAGCACTAGAGTTGTCATCAAATACGTATATGATCAAAGTAGCTTTAAAAATGTTAGGATTGGAATACACACCAAATATGGGGCTTCCTGGTCTTGACGAAGAAGCAAAAGCTTACGATGAATTACGAACTTCATTTAAAGAATTCGGATTGGGAACAACGACAGGGATTGATTTGCCAAATGAATCAGCTGGGATTTCTCGTTCAGTTGACTTCATGAAAAAATTCAACAAAGATAATGATGGTGAGTGGTACACATCTGGTAACTTTACCGATTTAGCATTTGGTCAGTTTGATACGTATACACCAATCCAATTAGCACAATATGCTTCAACTGTTGCCAACGGTGGGAAAAGAATCCAACCGCATATCGTTTCTGGGATTTACGGAAATGATGAGAATGGGAACTTAGGTGAACAAAAGAAAAAAATCGAAACAACTGTTAAAAATGAAGTCACTATTTCACCAGAAAATATGGCAATTCTTCGCGAAGGTTTCCATCAAGTAGTTCATGGAACAGATGGTTACACCACTGCAAAACCATTAGCTGGTGCAAAAATGGATCTATCAGCAAAGACTGGTACGGCAGAAACGATTGCAGAAGGGCATCCTGACATCACTACCGTCAATAGTAATATCGTAGCTTATGGCCCAACGGATAATCCGGAAATCGCAATCAGCGTGGTTTTACCAAACTTAACAGATGAAAAGGACCACATGAATTTAACAATAGCTAAAGAAATCACAGACGCATATTATGATATGTATCTAGCAAAATAACTTATTTTGGAAACAGTCAAATCAGTTTTAAACTGGTTTGGCTGTTTCTTTTGAAATAGTTTTTTCAAGTGAAACTACTTGTCAAAATAAAAAAATGACTAAAATAAACTGGATTTAATCAATAAATAATAGTTGAAATGAAAAAACGTCAAGTAAAACTACTTAACAAATTGACATAAAAGGGTAGATTTCTCATAACAATCATGGTAAAATTATCAAGTCTGAGAGTCATCTTAGAGGATTCTAGTAGTATGGGAGGGAAAATCATGCGCGTAAACATCACATTAGAATGTACTTCTTGTAAAGAACGTAACTACCTAACAAGCAAAAACAAACGTAACAATCCAGATCGTTTGGAAAAACAAAAATATTGCCCACGCGAACGCAAAGTTACTTTGCACCGCGAAACAAAATAAGTTTGATTAAGAAGTTACAAGAAACATTTCGATGTTTCTTGTAACTTTTTTAGTTCTTTTTGAATCAATGAGATTGACGTAAAAGAAAAAAACAGAGATAATACATAGATGGTTATCAATGTATATGATTTAGCGATGTTTGGTTAAAGTAGTTGTTAGCAAAGGAGAAAAGGAAATGAATCATGAGCAAATGTCAAAAATGTTTAAAGCATTAGCTGAACCTAATCGAATTAAAATTATTGAACTACTTTCAATGGGGCCAATGTGCGCATGTGAAGTTCTAGATCATTTTGATTTTACACAACCAACTCTTTCACACCACATGAAAGTTTTAGAGTCTGTAGGAATCGTTTCAGTTGAGAAGGATCGTAAGTGGCATTATTATTTTTTGAAAAAAGAAGAGACTTCAGAGTTATTAAAAGCAATGCAGGACCTCTTTCCTAACTAACACATAAATAGATGCGTAATCATAGCAAGCTAAAATTATTTTGTTCGTTGATTGTACTCGTTTGATCCAACTAAACAAAACGATCACTGAATCACATGCACTTCTTTTGAGAGAAGAAAATTCAATTTACAGGGAGAAAATTCATGACTTATGCGTTAGAAATAAACAAATTAAAAAAAGTATATGCAACAGGTGTTGAAGCCTTAAGAGGTATTGACCTAGCTGTAGAAGAAGGAGATTTTTATGCCCTACTAGGGCCAAATGGTGCCGGTAAGTCTACGACGATTGGTATTATTACTTCATTAGTCAATAAAACTTCTGGAAAAGTAAGTGTTTTTGGTTATGACCTTGATACTGACTTAGTGCGCGCCAAACAACAAATAGGATTAGTCCCTCAAGAGTTTAATTTCAATCCGTTTGAAACAGTGCAACAAATCGTTGTCAATCAAGCAGGATACTATGGTGTTTCGAGGCAAGAAGCCTTGAAACGAAGTGAAAAATATTTAAAACAATCAAACTTATGGGAAAAACGAAATGTTCGTGCGCGGATGCTTTCTGGAGGAATGAAACGACGATTAATGATTGCGCGCGCGTTGATGCATGAACCTCGTTTACTTATTCTTGATGAGCCAACAGCCGGAGTTGACATTGAACTAAGACGAGAAATGTGGACATTTTTGCGAGAATTAAATGAACATGGAACGACAATTATCTTGACGACCCACTATCTGGAAGAAGCAGAAATGCTTTGCCGAAATATTGGAATCATTCAAGCAGGAGAATTGATTGAAAATACTAGTATGAAAAATTTGTTATCAAAATTACAATATGAAACTTTTATTTTTGATTTAGAACCACATACCAATTCATTTGAATTGTTAGGCTACAAGCATTTTTGGGAAGATGATCAAACACTTGCAGTTGAGGTCGAGCGTAATCAAGGGGTGAATGGAATCTTTGAACAATTGACAAAAAATGGTATCAAGGTACTCTCAATGCGGAATAAATCCAATCGTCTAGAAGAATTGTTCTTGAAAATTACAGAAGAAAATGGTCATGTGGAGGAAAAAAATGTTTAATTTATATTTAACTGCGCTTAAAAGTTTAGCAGTCAAAGAGACAAATCGCTATTTGCGTATCTGGGTTCAGACGTTGGTACCACCAGTTATCACGACTTCTTTATATTTTATTATTTTTGGGAAAATGATTGGTGGACGAATTGGTGAGATGGGTGGATTTTCTTACATGGAATTCATTGTGCCAGGTCTGATCATGATGTCTGCAATCACTAGTTCTTATGCGAATGTTTCTTCTTCTTTCTTTTCGCAAAAGTTCCAAAAAAATATTGAGGAATTATTAGTAGCACCTGTGCCTACACATGTGATTATATGGGGATTTGTCATTGGTGGTTTGGGTCGTAGTGTCTTAGTTGGGACATTGGTAACAATTATTTCGCTCTTTTTTGTTCCACTACATGTTTATTCATGGACCATGGTCGTACTCACGTTACTGATGACAGCTATTTTATTTTCATTGGCAGGTTTACTTAATGGTATTTTTGCTAAGTCTTATGATGATGTTTCAATCGTGCCGACGTTTGTGCTGCAACCCTTGACTTATCTCGGTGGTGTCTTTTATTCAATTTCGATGTTACCACCTGTTTGGCAAGCTGTTTCAAAAATCAATCCGATTGTGTATATGATATCAGGGTTTCGTTACGGATTTCTTGGAACGATTGACGTGCCGATCATCTTTTCAATTTTCATTTTGATTGTGTTTATTGCTGTCCTTTATAGTGTCTGCTGGTATTTAATCGAAAAGGGTCGAGGATTACGAAGCTAAAGAAAATAGTTGAAAAAAGCAACAAGAAAAGAACGCACCAATATGCTGGCGCGACCTTTTCTTGTTGCTTTTGCTATATAATAAAAAAGACGGATCCACAAAGATCCATCTCTCAGTGATGCAGACGATGGGATTTGAACCCACACGAGCAAATGCTCACAAGACCCTCAATCTTGCATGTCTGCCGTTCCATCACGTCTGCAAAATAAATAACAAAATAATCATAGCGATGATTGCATCAGATGTCAAGATAGAAAGTAGTGGAAAGCAAATGGAAAAATATGATGGTGAGTTTTCTGGACTAGGAATGATAGCCGGACTTTTAATTGGGCTAGCAAAAGGAAATCTTTTATTTGGCTTAATGCTTGGAGTTATTTGCGGTGTGGCAATGGATTGGGGCGCTAATTTGTGGAATGATTATCGACAAAATAAAAAGAAGAATGACTAAAAAGATCAAAGTTTATAAAGTGGATTTCTTGAAATTTGCTGGTATATTTATACGTGATAGAGTATGATATTGGATAACTTGGTAAATAACTATCGATGATATAGTCAGAAGTTTCTAACTTTTTGAAATGAGGGATCGAAGAAGATGAGAGAATTTGAAAAGTCCAACAAATTAGAAGGTGTCAGCTATGATGTACGTGGCCCAGTTCTTGAAGAAGCAGACCGCATGCAAGAAGAAGGAATCAGCATCTTGAAATTGAACACAGGAAATCCTGCACCATTTGGTTTTGAAGCACCCAATGAAGTAATTCGTGACTTGATTATGAATGTGCGTGAGTCAGAGGGGTATTCTGATTCAAAAGGAATTTTTTCTGCAAGAAAAGCGATTCAACAATATTGTCAATTAAAAAAATTTCCTAATGTCACGATTAATGACATTTATACAGGTAATGGTGTCAGTGAATTGATTTCTATGTGTATGCAAGGATTGTTAGATAATGGTGATGAAGTGTTAGTACCAATGCCAGATTATCCTTTATGGACAGCATCCATTGCACTTGCAGGAGGAAATCCAGTGCACTATATTTGTGATGAAGAAGCGGAATGGTATCCGGATATTGCAGACATCAAAGCCAAAATCACTAGCCGCACGAAAGCAATCGTGATTATCAATCCAAATAACCCAACTGGCGCTCTTTATCCCAAAGAGCTGTTAGAAGAGATTGTCGAGATTGCTCGTCAAAATGATTTAATCATTTATTCAGATGAAATTTACGATCGTTTAGTGATGGATGGATTAGAACATATCCCCATTGCGACTTTAGCGCCAGATTTATTTGTTGTGACGTTAAATGGTCTTTCAAAATCCCATCGAGTAGCAGGTTTTCGCGTAGGATGGATGGTACTTAGTGGAGACAAATCGCGAGTTCAAGGGTATATTGAAGGCTTAAATATGCTATCTTCAATGCGCTTGTGTTCCAATGTCTTGTCTCAGCAAATCGTTCAAACTGCTTTGGGTGGTTATCAAAGCGTAGATGAATTATTGCTACCTGGTGGTCGAATTTACGAACAAAGAGAATATGTCTACAATGCAATCAATGATATTCCGGGCTTATCAGCAGTGAAGCCTAAAGCAGCATTTTATATTTTTCCAAAAATTGATACAAAACGTTTTAATATTTTTGATGATGAAAAGTTTGTACTTGATTTCTTGCATGAACACCATATTTTGCTTGTTCACGGTGGCGGATTCAATTGGCACCAACCAGACCATTTCCGAATCGTTTATTTACCAAAATTAGATGATTTGAAGGTCATGGCTGGGAAAATGCGAGAATTTTTGACGACTTATCAACAAAAATAATGACAATTCTTAGTAAATTGTTTTGCTAGCCAAACAGTATAGAAAAGTCTGTGGCATTGAAAATGTCGCAGCTTTTTCTTTGTTGTGAAAAAAGTTAGCAAAAGATGGGTGAGTAATTTTCTTTCCCAAGAAAAGATGAAACAGCCCTTTTCTTGAAGTTTACTCATTCGTAAAGTAAAATACTGATATCATGCGAACGCGCATATTTTTGGGAGGATACATAATGGAAACGTTTGTCGATTCCTTTGGGACAATTATCAAGACAATAAGAAAAGAACGAAACATGACACAAAAAATGCTTTCTCAAGGTATTTGTTCTCAAAGTGTTTTAAGCAGAATTGAAAATAATGAAGAATTGCCAAATGTTCTGGTAATGGCACAAATTTGTCAACGGCTGGGTGTGACCATTGATCATGTGATGACATTGTCCCATGGAGATATTCGTAAAAATTTACAACAGTTAGACTTATTAGATTTTTACTTTCAAAGGCGTGACTATCGCAAATTAGCACAGCTTTTGAAAAATGATGAAGTCAAAAGCAACCTTTATTCAGATGCTGATTACCAACGTTACTATTACTATTTAGGTGTATGTGAATTTTATTTAGCAAAAAATATTTCCCAAGCAGTCTGCTACCTAAAAGAAGCATTGACTTATTCAAGTCATAGTGACCGTGTGTATGTTTCTGATACGGAAGTTCAGTTGATTAGTGCAATTGGTAAAATCTATGGAGTTGCAGGAAGGCCAACGGAAGCACGCTATTATTTGAGTAAAAGTATCCAACTTTTTCAACAATCAATTGAGACACGTGTCAAAAGTGAACTGTCACAAATCTTTTATAACTATGGCACATTTTTATTTCAGCAAGGAGAAATTGATGCGGCACTTGAGCATGTTAATCGAGGCATTCGTTGGACCCAAGAAAAAAACAGTTATTACTTTTTAAATGATTTGTTTGCACTAAAAAGTTTGATTTATAAAAAGAAAAATGAACCACAAAAAGCAGCTTTTTATGAAGAACTGGCGCAAGCTGTCCGGAAGATTTCAAAAAACTCATAAATGGTGTAGACCATTATTGACTTTTGATAGAAATAAGAGTACCTTAAGGGTAGAAAATCAAAGGAGCGAGTTAGAATGAGAACTTTTATTTATGCTGACAAATTCTTTTTATCGTCAGGTGTAAAAAATGCCGGTTACCTAGAAATTACGGATGGACTATTTGGTGTATATTCACAAGAATTGCCAGATGGAGAAGCAAAAGTAATTGATCAAAGTGGTAAATGGATTGCACCTGGTTTAGTTGATACACACATTCATGGTTACATGAATCACGACGTAATGGATAATGATGCTGAAGGTATCAAAGTTATGTCTGAGGGATTATTATCTTGTGGAGTAACTTCTTTCTTACCAACAACCTTGACTTCAAGTAAAGAACGCTTGAAAGATGTAGCAGAAACAATCGGAAAAATGTACCAAGAAGCGCCAGGAGCCAAAATCAAAGGAATTTATTTTGAAGGTCCTTTCTTCACAGAAGAACATAAAGGTGCCCAAAACCCTAGCTACTTTGGTGATCCAGACTTGAATACTTTCCATGAATGGCAAGAAGCTTCAGGTGGATTAATTAAAAAAATCGCTTTAGCACCTGAACGCCATGGTGTAGAAGATTTTGTTAAACAAGTAACAGATGAAGGGGTTGTTGTTTCGTTAGGCCACAGTAACGCAACAATTGATGAGGCTCAAAAAGCAGTAGAAGCAGGAGCTAGTGTTTTCGTTCATGCTTACAACGGAATGCGCGGATTGAATCACCGTGAACCGGGTATGGTGGGTGCATTGTTATCCTTAGAACATGTCTTCTCAGAACTAATTTGTGATGGACATCATGTTCATCCAAATGCTGCTGAAATTTTGATGGAAAAAGCAGGTCACGACCACGTTGCGTTGATTACTGACTGTATGATGGCAGGCGGAATGCCAGATGGAAATTACAATCTAGGAGAATTCCCCGTAGTTGTAGCAGAAGGGACAGCTCGTTTAGAATCAGGCAACTTAGCTGGTAGTATTTTACAGCTAAAAGAAGCAATCAAAAACGTTGTTGACTGGGGAATCGCAACACCAGAACAAGCAGTTATGATGGCTAGTTTAGTACCAGCAATCAGCTGTAAGATTGATGATTCTTGTGGGAAAATCGCTCAAGGACGCGATGCAGACTTTATCGTATTGAATCCTGATATGTCACTTGAAGCAACTTATTTAGATGGTGTGGAACGTTACCACGCATAAAATCTTTTAAGAAAAATCAAAAGGTGAAACAAAGCGTATTTACGTTTTGCTTCACCTTTTTTTGTGTAGTTTTCATTTGGAACATTTATTTTTTGAAAAAAGTTTCGATCGAATTTTTAGAATGCGCATACTTTATTATGAGAGAAGAAAATGTATTGTAGTAATACGAAATATCTTCTTTGATATGAGAATGTGGAATCATGATTACTTCTTGCTCACTTGCTAAGAGATAATCACCATCAATTGTGCGAGCAACTAATTCGTAATGGTCGAGCATCTGCTGATATTCAGTGGGAGTTATCGTTAAAGCAGATGGTGTTGCAGCTAGACTTTTTTTCAGATAGTCCGTCGATGGGAAAAGCACTAATTCACCAATCGTTTCGACTTTTTCTTCTTGAAGCCATGCGATCGTTTTAGTTAACGTTTGATCGTGCAGAATTTCAAACATAGAATCACCTACTTCTGATTTGGAATTTCAACTTTGAAGTTGATCGTTGTATTTGGACTTAGTCCTTGGGCTTCAAGTGTTATACTTTCTGGAATCAATTCATTTTTTGTGTAGTTTGGTGTGACACGATAGCGAACGGTTTCTCCTTTGTTAAGTGCTTGTCGAATTTCTAATTCATAATAATTCATGTACGGATCATTAACGGGAAATTGATAAAGGGTGACTAAGTTCTTTTTTTCATCACCACTTCCACCAAATTGTTTAGCAATCAAGTGTCCTCTCGAATGATCATATTTTGGACCAGAAACAAAACCCGGTGGACGAATTTCTCGATTGGCACTAGTACCAGTATTGATCATTTTTTTCTTGATTAGTGCGTCCGCACCTGTAGGACGATTAAGATGATCAAGAGAATGGTAGGTGATCCAACCATTCTGGTTGTCTTTTAACTCATCTGCTGAAAAAGTCGCATGACCGAATTCTTTTGGACCAGAATTATTTCCAGTAGGGGCTAGATCTTCTTTAGTTGGTAATCCGTTTTGTGTATGCTGTTGGGTTACCTGTTCTTGCGTAGTAGAAGAAGGTGCTGATGGATCATTGGCAGAAGTTAAATCCAATCCCAGCCAGCTAGCAACTCCTACGATCAATAAGGTAAGTAGTGTACCTAAAAGTTTGTTCATATTTTTCATTTTTTCACCTCGCTTTTCAGTATAGGTGAAATAGATTGTTTAGAACAGTAAAATTTATTACTAGTGACAGTAAAAAATGTAAAGGGCTGTCTTGAAGTCATAAAGTACCGCTTTTCAGTCATAAAATATGGTGTACACAGTTATTGATAATTGGTATGATAGGAGATAAAAGGAGGCGCTTTATGTTTGGGGGGATTGCATTAGAAACGATTTATTGGTATACGCTACTTATTTGTGCCGGGATCGCAGTTCTTTTAGTTGTTTTTGGCGATATTTTTGATTTTGATGGCCCACTAGATCCAATGCTGTTAGTACCTTGGTTAGCATTTACCAGCCTATTCGGCTATTTAGGTGAAAGCTTAACTGAATGGTCATCAGTTTTGATCTTTGTGATTAGTGCTGCCATTTCAAGCGTGTTGGTATTTTTACTCAATTTTTATATTTTGATGCCAATGAAGAATGCAGAAGCAACACTATCTTCGTCCGAAAAAACATTAGAGGGACAAGTTGCACAAGTGGTTACACCGATTCCAATCACAGGAATGGGCGAAATCCAACTTCAAAGTGTAACAGGGTCAATCAATCGGCCAGCTTGTTTTTATACAGAACAAGAAACAATGGCTCAAAGAGGAACAAAAGTGTTGATTATCGAAGTGAAAGACAGAGTATGCTACGTCATACCTTATGACGGAATGCTAAAATCTTAAGGGAGTGTGTTGAATGGTTATATCAGGAGCTTTTTTATCAGTTGCAATTGTTATCTTTATTCTATTGATGCTTTTAATCGTTTTCGTATCAAAGTATCAAACAGCAAAACCAGATGAAGCGTTAATTATCAGTGGTAGTTATTTAGGCAAGAAAAATGTCCATACTGACGAAAGTAATAATAAAATCAAAATAGTCCGGGGTGGTGGGGCATTTGTTCTACCCGTTTTTCAACGTTCTAACCGGATTAGTTTACTTTCTAGTAAGTTGGATGTCTCTACACCAGAAGTTTACACAGAACAAGGTGTACCCGTTATGTGTGATGGGACATCGATCATAAAAATCGGTTCATCCGTGGAGGAAATTGCCACGGCAGCAGAACAATTTTTAGGAAAAACAACCGATGAACTAGAAAATGAAGCGAGAGAAGTTCTTGAAGGTCATTTACGTTCAATCTTGGGTTCGATGACAGTGGAAGAAATTTATCAAAATCGGGATAAATTCAGTCAAAGTGTTCAAGAAGTTGCTTCTGTTGATTTAGCAAAAATGGGTCTGATCATTGTGTCGTTTACGATCAAAGAAGTTCGCGACAAGAACGGGTATCTTGATTCATTAGGGAAACCAAGAATTGCTCAAGTGAAGCGAGATGCAGAGATCGCTGAAGCCGAAGCGTTGAAAGAAACACGAATCAAAAAAGCGCAAGCTGAAAAAGAATCACAAGCTGCAGAATTACAACGACAAACAGAAATCGCTGAATCAGTAAAAGAAAAAGAATTAAAATTAGCAACCTACAAACAAGAACAAGATGTTGCTAAAGCGAAAGCAGACCAAGCATATAACTTAGAAAGTGCCCGTGCACAACAACAAGTTATTGAGCAAGAAATGCAAATGAAAGTCGTTGAAAGACAAAAACAAATTGAATTAGAAGAAAAAGAAATCATACGTCGAGAAAAACAATACGATTCTGAAGTGAAGAAAAAAGCAGATGCAGATCGTTATGCGAAAGAACAAGAAGCACAAGCACAGAAAGTAAAAGAAGTAACGGAAGCAGAGGCGGAACGCTTTAGAGTGGAAGCTTTAGCAGAGGCGCAAGCGAGTCAAACACGTTTGGCTGGGCAAGCCGAAGCTGAAGCAATCTTAGCAAAAGGAAAAGCTGAAGCCGAAGCAAAACAAAAAATTGCTGATGCCTTTAAAGAATACGGTGAGGCTGCTGTGTTAAGCATGGTGATCGAAATGTTACCACAATTGATGCGTGAAGCAGCACAACCACTAGGAAATATTGAAAAAATTTCTGTTGTTGACACAGGAAGTGGATCTGGTGAAAATGGTGGAGCAAATCGAGTAACAGGATATGCAACAAATCTATTAGCATCCACGCAAGAAACATTGAAAGCAACAACGGGTTTGGACTTAAAAGAAATTATTGAAAACCTTTCAACAAAAGGGACTTCAAGTCAAGTAAATTTGTATGAAGCCGACTCAAAACCGACAAATAATGACGAAATATAGTTAATTAATCAAAAGACCACTGTAAAATGATTGAACATTTTGCAGTGGTCTTTTTGTGGGTAATTACTTATTTTTTTTGTTTCTCGATTTGTTTTTCAATTTCTGCTAAATTTTTGCGTAAAGTGCGCTCTTTTTTTTGTAACTCGACTAAGTCCTCAGCTAATTCCTGTTTCTTCTCATCTTCTGGTGGCCGTAGAATAAAATTGATTCCTAGAGCGATGAAGGTTCCGATAAAGGTATCGAATACTCGTTGTAATGCGTAGAGCGTGGATTCGCCTTGTGGAATACTTAAAGAAATCATTAGCAAAGTAGAAATAGCCGAAATGATTCCAGAATTGTTGTCAATACCATCTGAAACCACGATGGTTACGATAACCAATACAGGTAGTAAAAATAATTCAACTAAAAAATCATTGTGAAAGTAGTGTTTAATGAAGAAGAAGATGATGGCTAAAACGCCGCCAATAGAATTTCCGATGACTCGAGAGCGACCAAATGAAACCGTAGATGTTAAATCTTGGCGTAAAGAAAAAACGGCTGACAGCGCAGCAATCAAAGGATTACCTCGCTGAAAGAAGTGGAAAACTAACATACAGATGAAAACAGCTAGTGCACTTTTTATAGTCCGCATACCGAGGCGGAAACGACCGACTTGCATAACTTTTTCTCCTTTAATCCCTTTTTTTAATCATAACGAATCTTTAGTGTGTTTGCTAGTTTTTAGCGTAGAGGTTTAGTATAATTGGATGAAAAAAGGAGGAAATGTATGCGAATTGGTATGCGAACAATAAAAACGGTAATTAGTGCAACACTCGCCATGCTGATTGCAAGCAGCTTGCCTTTACTTTATTGGCCTTCAGCTGGGATTATTGCTGTTTTGAGTGTTGGCAATACGAGAAGGTCGACGATAATGACGGGTGTCGATCGTTTTATTGCTTTTATTTTAGCGACGGTCGTTGCTTTTTTTAGCTTTACGTTCCTTGGGTTTTCTCCAATTGGCTTCGGTTTATTTTTGCTTCTTTTTATTCCACTAGCGGTTCAATTCAAGTTAACTGAGGGAATCGTAGTGAACTCTGTTTTAGTTACACAGTATTTAGTTGAGCAAAGCATGGCGATATCGCTGATTTTAAATGCATTAGGATTGATGGTAATAGGTGTAGGCTTAGCTTTAATAGCAAATATTTACATGCCTAATACCGAAAAGCGGCTCCAAGAAAATCAATTAGTGATTGAGGTTGAGTTTCGCCAGTTGTTACAAGAAATGGCTGATTCATTATTAAAAGAAAAGAAAGAGCGGCATATCGAAGAAGATTGCCAACAATTATTAACATTTATTCGAACAAGTCAGTTAGAGGCTCGAAATCATCATGAAAACGATTGGGTTAGACAAGAAGGGTATTATGAAACGTATTTTTCGATGAGACGAGCACAATTAAATGTGCTAAATAATATGATTCAAAATTTAGAGCGAATTGAGTCACCTAATCCATATAGTGAGCAAATTTATGGCCTACTTATTTACACAGCTGAAACATTCGCTGAAGAAAACGATGGTACGCTCATTATGAAAAGAATCCACGAAGTCTATGCTGAATATCGGCAAATGCCTTTACCACAAAAACGATCTGAGTTTGAGAACCGTGCAGAATTGTTTCAGTTTTTGCAATCATTTAAAAGTTTTATTGAAATCAAAGCAGAATTTGCCCAGCAAAAACAACAAAGTAACATATAAAAAAGGTCGAGACAATTTTGTCTCGACCTTTTTTATAAATTGTTAAGGTTAAGCTTTTTGCCAATGCACTTGCATTTGATCCAAAATGTCAATGACATCTTTGGTTAAATAAAGTGAGCGGTTAGGTAATTCACCTTCAATCATCTGTATCATGTTCGCAATTTCATAATTTAAAGCTTGTGAAGTACTCCCACTTTCGATCAATTCTTTTGTACCATCGACATAAGTGATTTCGGCACGATCTGCACGTGGATAATCAGTAATGGTAATATAGCCATTTTCATAAGCAACGATACCGACTTTAGGCATTTTTGCTCTGAACGTTAAGCTAACAGTTGCTAATTCGTCCTGATCATTTTGTAAAATCGTAACGGATTGTTCATCAACGCCTGTTTCAAACGGAATCATCGTCGAAGCAATTACTTCTGGTTGAGCGGTTAAAAAGAAGCGTGCAAACGAAACCGCGTAAGTGCCAATATCAAGCAAAGCGCCTCCGGCTAGATCTGGATTGAAAAAACGATTAGTAGGATCTGGTTCTTTTGCACTACCAAAAGGAGCCTGGATCATTTTTAACTTACCTAATTTTTTGCTATCTACTAGCGAACGAAGACGTTGATAAAGAGGCATGTTAAAAATGGTCATTGCTTCGGCAAGAATCAACCCTTTTTCCTCTGCTAGCTTCATTGCTTCAACTAACTCTGCAGTATTCATTGTAATTGCTTTTTCGCATAAAACATGTTTTCCTGCTTCTAATGCTGCTAAAATATGTGAAATGTGTTGACGATTTGGCACCGCTATATAAATGATATCAATCTCGTCATCTGCCAGAAGATCTTGATAACTTCCATAAGCTTTTTCAATCCCATAATCTGTTGCAAACGCTTGAGCTTTGGTTAGTGAACGAGAAGCAACTGCAGTTAATTTGCTTGAATTTTGATTGAAATTTTCAGCGAATTCCTTCGCAATCGTTCCTAAGCCGATAATTCCCCATTGATATTTTTTCATGAGAGATATCTCCTTTTTTGAAATTTAAATAGGTACAGCCTACTTATCAAGTATAGCAAAGTTTGCTTTGATGTTAAAAAAAAGTGTCTAATCGATAAAAAAAGTTGAAGGTGCAGTGAAAAAGATGATTTTTTTTCTGAATTTAAGTAAAATAAAAAGAGGAGGGGATTCGGATGCATCAAGTATATATTGACCTTATTATAAGTGTATTATTAGAACAATTTGAATCAGAGCAATTTTTCTTAGACGAGTACCTACTAATCGATAAAAAAGAATGGGACGCATGGAAAAATGGAGAAAAGAATTTACCATCTGAAGCGATGCAAAAAGTAAAAAATCTTTTTACGGATTATGAATGGATGTTAACGCAAAAAATTCTAAGACAAACAATTATCTTTCCAGAAAAAAGAACGATTGCTGTTGCAGAGTACAAACAAATCAAGACACGAATTGCCCAGAAGTGGTTACACAGTGGTGTTGCTGACGTTGAATTGATCCCGTTAAAAAATGAACAACATCCTAGCAGATACCTTGACTTGAAAGTGAGTATTCACTATGATGAATGGGGCTATGACGATATTTTGAATTTCCGATTGCCAGCGGATGTTCAACAACAAATCGAAGGCGAGAAAGTGGAACTTTTAGACTGGGTGAATGAAAATCTGGAAGAAACCTACGTCCACGAAGGGAACGCTGAGTATTAAGGGGAATGAAAGGATTTTTTAAGTGAAGAAAATTTTAGGTTTTGCTTCAGTCATTATTATGATTGGCGCGATGGGCTACATTTTTATGTCAGACCATAATGCTGGCGAAGTTGAGGCGACAAGACAAACAGAAGTAAAAAAAGCTGCTAAAAGTCCTAAAAAAGGGCTTGCCAGTATTACCGATACGACTGAAAGTTCATCAACAACAAAAAAAAGTAAACAAAAAACAAAGACAAAGGCGACAGCAGAACTACCTGATGTTAGTCCAGATGACTGGAAGTTAGTATTGGTTGGACCAGAAAATAAGTTGGAAACCGAAGTCGATGAATCAAGTCAATTGACAGCATTATCAAATGGTTATTTGATTGATAAGAGAATTGAATCTGATTATCAAGAATTTGCCCAAGCAGCTCAAGATGCTGGTTATCCACTTGTTATGGTTTCAGCATTTCGTTCAGTAACATCACAAGAGCAAGTATTCGCACAACATGTCCAAGAAGTAATGGCACAACAAGGAATTACCGAAGAAGCAGCAACAAAAATCACGAAAGAAACGATTACTGAGCCAGGCTATAGTGAACACCACACAGGTTTAGCTGTCGATGTAGTGGATGAGGACTGGTACAATAATTATCCTTCGACCGTTTTGGAAGCAAGTTATGGTGATCAACCAGGAGCAAAATGGATTGCAGAAAATTGTGCTAAATATGGCTTTATTGTACGATACCCAAAAAATCGTGAGGATATTACAAAAATCACTTATGAACCTTGGCACCTTCGTTATGTAGGGAAAGAAAGTGCTGAATATATCACGAAAAATCAGTTGACGTTAGAAGAGTATTTGAACGAATTAAATGAAAAGTAGGAACATAGATGGCAATTAAAAAATTCAAAAGTCGTCGACGGAAAAAAGTACGCTTCATCGTTTTATTGGCTGGCAGTTTTCTCATCTTATTTGCCTTTTTTGCTTCTTTAAGAGGATTGATGACACCACTTGCTGATCATTCAGCAGAGCAAGAAGCACAATCTCATCAAGAGTTTATCCAACAACTTGTTCCGCATGCACAAGAATTACAAAATGCTTATGGTATCTTGCCAAGTATTATTTTGGGACAAGCAATTCTTGAATCAAACTGGGGAAAAAGTACGTTAGCAAGTGAATATAAAAATTTGTTTGGAATCAAAGCTTATGGTGATCAAGAAAAAGTAAGTCTCGAAACAAAAGAATATGTCAATGAAGCGTGGATTACGATTCAAGGTGACTTTCGCGTATACCATTCGTGGGAAGAATCCATGGATGACCATACTCAACTATTTATTCAAGGTGTTGACTGGAATCCAGCTTTGTACGAAAGAGTGATCACAGCAAACAACTACCAAGAAGCTTCACAAGCACTGCAAGATGCAGGGTATGCAACAGATCCCACATATGCACAAAAGATTATTCAAGTAATTGAAACCTATCACCTTGATCAATACGATCGTAGATAACGCGGAGAGGAAGTGGCAGAATGGCAGAATTTGTTCCTGAAATCATGACAGAATTAAGAAAAGACATTGTTCGTGTGCCAGAAGTCATTTTACAAGCAAGTGGAATTAAAGTTTTTGGTAAAAAAATTCGATCAATTATTTTTACAACGGATATTGCGATTATTAGAAATACGAATGCGAATGCAGTAATCGCCGTTTATCCTTTTACACCGCATCCAGCAATTACAAAAAGTATTATCGAAGCTGCGGACATTCCGGTATTTTCTGGTGTGGGAGGCGGTTTAACTCAGGGAGCTCGTTCTGCTTATATGAGTATGTTTGCTGAAGCGCAAGGATCTTTAGGAGTTGTCTTAAACGGACCAACACCATTAGAAACAGTTCAAGAAGTTTGTCGAATCGTTGATATTCCTGTGGTTAGCACGGTGACTTCTAAATATACAGAGCTTGATGAAAAGCTAGAAGCAGGCATTTCAATCATCAATATTAGTGCTGGTAAGGAAACTGCAGAAACTGTTCGTTATTTCCGAGAAAAGTATCCAGAACTACCAATTATTGCAACTGGTGGTCCAACCGAGGAAAGTATCTTGGAAACAATAGAAGCTGGAGCCAATGCTATCACTTATACACCACCGACTAACGGTGAATTATTCAGTGCGAAAATGGATAAGTATCGTCAACTTGAAAAAGAAAATTATCAAGATTAAAAGAGAACTTGTCTGACGCAAAGCAAACTAATTTTCTTCGCGTCAAACTGTAGACAAATCTTAGACAAAAATGTGGTTTGTCTTTTTTCAATGTAATAATCGACAGATTAGGTTGTTTTTTTAAGAAACCGATTTTTTTGTTTACAGCCTGAAACCGCCCTTATTCCAAAGGGTGGTTTTTTTATTTACTGATGCGAATGCAGTGTATGGGGGTGGTCAACTGTTTCAGTTATCACTCGCAAAAAAAAACAGATTAAATTATTAGAATAAAATATAGTAAATTCGATATATTTTGATGAGTCGGTGGGCATTCTTGAAACGAATAGTAGTCTTTTAGCTTTAGATGTTAAGAGACTTACGGGCATTTCCAAAAAGAATGTTGAACAAGAAGCTATCATTTTTAAAGGTTACATTTCTGCTTTTGAGCAGAAATGTGATTTAACTTAATTCATATTGATAGTTTTTTTATTATTTTTAATAAAAATCAAGTTAAAAATTCAGTATGGTATAGATAACTATTAAATTACAATATCCTGTTTTATTCGATAAACTGTCTGTCTAGTAACATTGTAATCTTTCGCAATTTTTGAAATAACAATCCTTCATTTAAATCCTTAACGATATTTTCATAAACTAAATGTCGTTGAGGATTTTTGCGTCTGCACTATAGAGTTTCAGACGTCTCTTGTAGAAACCGTTCGTTTTCACAATCTTAATTCCTTGTGCTTACCGTATTTTAGAAAATTAAGTAGTTAAATACATTTATTCCAATTCGGATGATCTTGATCAATTATTTATATTCTTATTTTAACGAATAAAAAAGACAAAATCTAAAGGATAACACTTTGTTTACAATCTGACACGAAGTAAATAAAATTTCATCTTGTTTTCCTTGTTTTTTAGATGAAAGTGACTAAAAAACCGAACAAACCATGAAAATGATGAAAAAAGATTAGATTTTAGAAAATTTTTATTGAAAGCACATTGTCAGTTTCAGTAAGTAGTGTTAGACTATTTTCAATCTTTAATCAATCAAATTTTGTTTAAATGGAAAACTTTTAGAAAAAATGGTTGATTTACTTGAGGAAACTGTTTAAAAAAACAAATCCTCTGGCTTCAAACATCTTATCAAGCTATTGTATATTACTGACTTGTCAGTTCTACATACCTACTTATATATCGTCATAATATGGATGACAGTTTCTAGCCAATACCGTAAAAATTGGACTATAAGTAAAAGAGTGGACAACACACCCTTTTTTGCTTATTTTAAAAAGTAGAAGGGTGTTTTTCTATATCAGAATTTTATGATAGAAGTGTGGATGAAGAAGCTATTAATTGAACAAAAAATTAAAGAAAAGGGGCAAAAAAAGTGAAAGAATTAGTTGAACGCATCAAAAATGATGGGCGTGTATTGGGTGAAGGTGTGTTAAAAGTTGATAGCTTTGTGACCCACCAAGTAGATCCAGTTTTGATGGAACAAATGGGTCAACGTTTTGCAGAAGTATTTAAAGACCAAGGAATTACTAAGGTGGTAACGATTGAAGCTTCTGGGATTGCTCCTGCTTTATATGCTGCAAAAGAGTTGGGTGTGCCAATGATTTTTGCTAGAAAAGCAAAAAGTTTAACAATGGACGAAGAACTCTTGACAGCTTCTGTCTATTCTTTCACCAAACAAGTAACAAGTACGATTTCAATTTCACGAAAATTTTTATCAGAAAATGATAAAGTTTTGATTATTGATGATTTCTTAGCAAATGGTCAAGCTGCTAAAGGATTGATTGAGTTGTGTCAACAAGCCGGAGCAGAAGTTGAAGGAATCGGAATTGTCATTGAAAAATCTTTCCAAGATGGACGAGAATTACTTGAACAAATGGGCTTGCGTGTGGTTTCCTTAGCGCGAATCGCTTCCTTATCAAATGGTCAAGTTGAGTTTCTTGAGGAGGACGCATAACATTGAAAAAAGAAACGCAAAATGGAAAAGCAGCAGTCTTAGGATTACAACATCTATTAGCAATGTATGCAGGTGCAGTTGCTGTACCGTTACTAATAGGAACTGGTCTTGGTTTTAATCAAGAACAAATGACTTACTTGATTTCAATTGACATTTTTATGTGTGGATTAGCTACTTTACTACAACTGACTGTCAATCGTTTCTTTGGAATTGGTCTACCCGTTGTTTTGGGTTGTGCAATTCAAGCAGTGGCTCCATTGATTTTAATTGGTACGGATAAAGGCGTTGGCGCAATTTATGGTTCGATCATCGCATCAGGAATTTTTGTGGTTTTAGCTGCAGGGTTCTTTTCTAAAATCAAAAAGTTGTTTCCACCGCTTGTAACAGGAACTGTTATTACAGTTATTGGCTTGACTTTGATTCCTGTAGCTATTGAAAAAATGGGTGGCGGTAGCGCTGCTGCCGCAAATTTTGGTGATAAAACCAATTTATTGTTGGCCTTTGTAACGATTGGCTTGATCGTTGGTGTCCAAATGCTTGGTAAAGGATTTATTCGTTCTATTGCTGTATTGATTGGTTTAGTTGGCGGGAGCTTATTGGCTGGCTTGATGGGAATGATCGACTTAGATGCAATTGGGCAAGCACCGTTATTCCATGTACCACAACCATTTTATTTTGGAAAACCAACCTTTGATATCTGGTCGATTTTGCTAATGATTATTATCTCAATCGTAAGTATGGTTGAATCAACAGGTGTTTATTTTGCGCTTGGTGATATTACTGGCAAAAAAGTTGGCGAAGAAGAGCTGAAAAAAGGTTATCGTGCTGAAGGACTAGCAGTCATTTTAGGTGGGATCTTCAATACATTTCCTTATACTGGTTTTTCTCAAAATGTTGGGTTAGTTCAATTATCTGGGATCAAGACAAGAAAGCCAATTTACTTTTCAGCTGCATTCTTGATTATCTTAGGTTTGTTTCCAAAAATTGGTGCTATTGCTCAAATCATTCCTGAACCTGTACTTGGTGGTGGGATGTTAGTGATGTTTGGAATGGTAGCAGTGCAAGGAATTCGTATGTTATTAGATGTCGATTTTGCTAATGATAAGAATTTATTGATTGTTGCTGTTTCAATTGGTTTTGGATTAGGTTTCAACATTATGCCGTCTTTATTTGGACAGCTCCCTGAAACGATCCAAATGTTTACTGGTAATGGAATTGTTATGAGTAGTGTTACAGCGATTGTGTTGAATTTGGTTTTTAATGGCATCCAAAAAGATGAAGCAATTATTGAAGAGGCATTCGAAAAATAAAAATAAAAATAAAAGTAGCAAAAAAATATTTTTTGCTGCTTTTATTTTTTGCTCAAAAACAAACACGAACGTTTATCGTTTATATGTATATAATATTCGATTTTTGTTTGACGTTAGAAAAGTCACTTGTTAAAATATGAATGTATTGTAGCAGAGAGGGGAAAAAGATCGTGGAAGTGTCAGTCATTATGGGAAGTATTTCAGATTGGGAAACAATGAAATTTGCTTGTGATATGTTAGATGAATTTGGTATTTCATATGAGAAAAAAGTTGTATCAGCCCACCGTACGCCAGATTTAATGTTTCAATTTGCGAAAGAAGCAAGAGGAAGAGGAATCAAAGTGATTATTGCAGGTGCAGGTGGTGCAGCTCATCTACCCGGAATGGTTGCTGCGCAGACAACGTTACCTGTGATTGGTGTTCCTGTTCAATCACGAACATTAAATGGTTTAGATTCATTATTATCTATTGTCCAAATGCCAGGTGGTATACCAGTAGCAACAACGGCAATTGGAAAAGCTGGTGCAATTAACGCTGGACTACTTGCGATACAGATGCTTTCAATGTATGATTTAGAATTGGAAGCTAAATTGGCTGAAAAACGTTCAATGATGGCTGAAACTGTTATAGAAAGTAGTGATCAACTTGGTTAAACCATTACTGCCTGGATCAACAATTGGGATTGTCGGTGGCGGTCAATTAGGTCGAATGATGACAATTAGTGCAAAAGAAATGGGCTTTAAAGTAGGCGTATTAGATCCTGTGAGTGGTTGCCCAGCAGCTCAAGTGGCTGATTGGCATATTGAAAGTTCCTATGATGATACTTTTGCATTAGAAGAACTTGCTAGACGAACAGATGTCATTACCTATGAATTCGAGAATGTAAGTGTGGAAGCACTTAATGCTATTTTACCAAAATCATTTATTCCTCAAGGCACGGACTTGTTGGCAATTACTCAAGACCGACTATTAGAAAAATCATTTTTAGAAACAAATAATATTGTGATTGCACCTTATGCAACAATTGTGAGCCCAACGGATATCCAAGATGCAATTGATGGAATTGGTTATCCTTGTGTCTTAAAAACAACGCGCGGTGGGTATGATGGAAAAGGTCAATGTGTATTGTATAGTCGTGCTGACTTAGCACCTGCAATGGACCTATTACGTAAAGGAACGTGTGTATTAGAAGCATGGATTCCATTTGAAAAAGAAATTTCTGTCATGGTGGCTGGTAATGGTCAAGGAGAGTATACAACATTCCCTGTGGTGGAAAATGTTCACCGAAATAATATCTTGCATGAAACAATTGCACCAGCTCGTGTACCTGATGAAGTAGTTGAGGAAGCTGAGCGAATCGCAAAGGTAGTTGCAGAAGCAGTGAACTTATCAGGTGTTTTAGGTGTTGAAATGTTTTTGACTAAGACTGGTGGTTTATATGTCAATGAGCTAGCGCCAAGACCACATAATTCCGGACACTATTCAATTGAAGCTTGTTCAATGAGTCAATTTGATGCACACATTCGTGGTATTTGTGGTTGGCCATTAAGTAAGATTCGATTACTAAGCGACGCCGTTATGGTCAATGTGTTGGGCGAACAGTTGTTAGAAAGTTATCGTTTGATTGAGAAAAAACCAGATTGGCAATTTCATTTTTATGGAAAAAGTCAAGCGCAAAAAGGACGGAAAATGGGGCATATCACCATTTTGACTGAAGATACGCATGAAACGCTAGAAGAAATCTATCAAACCAACATTTGGGACTAAAGGAGAAAGTTAAATGTTAGAACGTTATACACGACCTGAGATGGGAAATATCTGGACAGAAACAAATAAATATCAAGCTTGGTTGGAGGTTGAGATTCTAGCAGATGAAGCTTGGGCTGAACTTGGGGATATTCCTAAAGAAGATGTGAAAAAAATTCGGGAACATGCTTCATTTGATATCAATCGAATTTTAGAGATTGAAAAATCAACACGTCATGATGTTGTAGCTTTCACACGAGCAGTATCTGAAACACTTGGTGAAGAACGTAAATGGGTACATTATGGATTAACAAGTACAGATGTTGTCGACACTGCTTATGGTTATTTAATCAAACAGGCAAATGATATTTTACGAGAAGACTTGAAACATTTTACAGCGATTATTGGTGAAAAAGCAAAAGAACATAAATATACCGTTATGATGGGCCGAACACATGGTGTTCACGCTGAACCAACAACATTTGGCTTAAAACTAGCTACTTGGTATTCTGAAATGAAACGGAATATTGAACGATTTGAACATGCAGCTAAAGGTGTAGAAGCTGGTAAAATCTCTGGTGCAGTAGGAACGTTTGCGAACATCCCACCATTTATTGAAGAGTATGTTTGTGAGAACTTAGGCATTCGCCCACAAGAAATCTCAACGCAAGTTTTACCACGCGATTTACACGCTGAATACTTTGCAACAATGGCATTGATTGCGACAAGTATTGAACGTTTTGCAACAGAAATTCGCGGGTTACAAAAATCAGAAACGCGTGAAGTGGAAGAATTTTTTGCTAAAGGGCAAAAGGGATCTTCTGCCATGCCACACAAACGCAATCCAATTGGGTCAGAAAATATGTCTGGTTTGGCGAGAGTGATTCGTGGTCATATGGTTACTGCGTACGAAAATGTTTCTTTATGGCATGAAAGAGATATTTCTCATTCATCTGCTGAACGAATCATTTTACCTGATACAACGATTCTTTTAGATTACATGTTGAATCGTTTTGGAAACATCGTGAAGAATCTGACGGTCTTCCCAGAAAATATGAAACGTAATATGGATGCTACATTTGGTCTGATTTATAGTCAACGAGTATTGTTGAAATTAATTGATAAAGGAATGACTCGCGAAGAAGCGTACGATCTAGTTCAACCAAAAACTGCGCAAGCATGGGATGAACAAAGAGCATTTCGTCCTTTACTGGAAAATGATGCGAAAATCACTTCTGTTTTATCAGCGGAAGACATTGATGATGCGTTTGACTATCACTACCATTTAAAAAATGTCGACACGATTTTTGAACGTGTTGGTTTAGCGTAAGATGATGAAATGCTGTAGCAAAAAATGCTGCAGCGTTTTTTTTGTGCAATAAAAAAAGAGGTTTGCCACTAGTTGGGCAAGCCTCTTTTGTTTTTTTGTTAGTAGAATATATGAAGATCACTTACGCAAGTGCCTGCGTATTTGTAAAGTGAAGTGAGTGAAGCAGGTTGAGTAAATAATCAATGAAATCATAATTGTATTCCTGTGTATTGAAAACAACTTGGATACGATATTGATTTTTGAAAACTTTTTGTTCATGTATTTGATTAATTAACAATTCATGATTGGAATTCGTTTGATAGTGTGCAGTTTTTTTACGACATTCAGCGTGACGTTTTGTTGCACGGCGAATTTTTCGGAAAGTATAAAAGCTTGTATCTTTATTACACAGATAAACGTCTTTGATACCTAATAAATCATTATATAAGCGAGCACGTTCTTCTGGTGTTAGTTCAGTTAGGAATTGTTGTGCAGTATAAGTTGAATCTTCCATATGCTAGTGCCTCCTTGAATAAACATGCGTGATAATTACACATTTACTATACCATTAAGTTTTTTTGATGTAAACGTTTCGATTAACAATGATTTCATCTAGTATCCACCAAAAAAACGAACATTAGATGATTCTAATGCTTTTAATGTACAGTATTTTGTTGATTTACATAAAAAGTGTTGTTAAAATCAAAAGTGAAAAAACGAACAAAAATGACTGTTTGTTAATTAAATGTAAGGCTATGAGGAGAGAGACTTGTGAAAAAAGCGGGATTGCTATATGAAGGAAAAGCTAAAAAAATGTTTGCAACAACAGATGAACAAGTGATTTGGGTCGAATATCTTGACCAAGCAACAGCATTGAATGGGATTATGAAAGACAAAATTCAAGGAAAAGGCGAATTAAATAATCAGATCACTAGTCGAATTTTCCAATACTTAACAAGAAAAGGGATTGACAATCATTTTATTGATATTTTGTCAAAAACCGAACAATTAGTAAAAAAAGTTGAAGTGATTCCTTTGGAAGTGGTTGTTAGAAATTTTGCAGCAGGAAGCTTTTCTAAACGATTAGCGGTACCAGAAGGAACTATCTTACCTGAACCAATCATTGAATTTTATTACAAAGATGATTCGTTAGATGATCCGTTTATCAATGAAGCGCATATTGCCTTCCTACAGCTTGCAACACCAGCTGAAATTCAAGAGATCAAATCAATGGCATTACAAGTCAACGATGCTTTACAGGAATTATTTACAGGAATTCACTTGCAATTGATTGATTTTAAACTTGAGTTTGGTCGGTTAGCAGATGGACAAATCTTACTTGCTGATGAGATTTCTCCTGATACTTGTCGTTTATGGGATACCGAATCTCGTGAACACATGGATAAAGATGTGTATCGTCGAAAAATTGGCAATCTGGTTCCAGTTTATCAAGAAGTGTTAAGTCGTTTGAACAATTATTCATTCTAGTAACTATTACTCGTAAAAAAACTTACTTTTAAAGGAGAAAATCAAATGTATTTTGTAAAAGTTTATGTGACGTATAAAGATTCTGTATTAGATCCACAAGGAGAAGCTGTAAAACATGCAGTGCATCGTATGGCCTATGAAGAAATCGAAGAAATTCGTATAGGGAAATACTTTGAAATTCAAGTTGCACCATCGCAGACACCTGTTGAAGACACGATTGAACAAATTTGTGACAAATTATTAGCAAATGTCAATATGGAAACATATCGTTACGAAATTGAGGAAATGGAGGAAGTTTAGCATGAAGTTTGCAGTGATTGTTTTTCCCGGATCAAACTGTGATGCAGATATGCTGTGGGCTGTGCAAGAAATTATAGGTGTGGAAGCAGCGTATGTTCGTTACGACGAAGACTCCCTTTCAGGATTTGATGGCGTGCTACTCCCTGGTGGTTTTTCTTACGGTGATTATCTTCGTTGTGGCGCAATTGCTCGCTTCTCGACGATTATGAAGGAAGTGATTCGCTTTGCTGAAGAGGGCAAACCAGTATTTGGAACATGTAATGGGTTTCAAATTTTAACTGAAGCTGGGTTACTCCCTGGTGTTTTACGTAGAAATGAATCTTTACAATTTATTTGTAAGACAGTTCCGTTAAGAGTTGTGAATAATCAAACTGCGTTTACCTCAGAATATCATGAGGATGAAGTGATTCAGTTGCCAGTCGCTCATGGTGAAGGAAATTATTTTTGTGATGAAGAAACATTGCGTGAGCTAAAGGAAAATCATCAAATTGTTTTTACGTATGAAGAAGAAAATATCAATGGCAGTGTGGAACGTATCGCAGGAATTACGAATCAAGCTGGAAATGTTCTGGGAATGATGCCCCATCCTGAACGTGCGATGGAACAGTTGTTAGGTTCAGAAGACGGAAAACGTTTCTTTCAATCAATGATCAAAAATTTCGGGAAGGTGACTGTTTAGATGAAAACAATGATGGAGCCAACAGCACAAGAAATCAAAGAGCAGAAAATCTACAGTGAATGGGGTTTATCTGATGAAGAATACCGCATGATTGAAGAAGATATCTTGGGTAGAATGCCTAATTATACTGAAACAGGTCTGTTTTCTGTTATGTGGAGTGAACATTGTTCTTATAAGAATTCTAAACCTGTTCTACGAAAATTCCCAATTACTGGTCCAAAAGTTTTGCAGGGGCCTGGTGAGGGAGCGGGGATTGTGGACATCGGTGATGGGCAAGCAGTTGTCTTTAAAGCAGAAAGTCATAATCATCCTTCTGCTGTCGAACCGTATGAAGGCGCAGCGACTGGAGTTGGCGGGATTATTCGTGATATTTTCAGTATGGGTGCACGACCAATTGCATTGCTGGATTCTTTACGCTTTGGTGAGTTGAATAATTCTCGCACAAAATATTTACTTGATGAAGTAGTTGCTGGAATTGGGGGGTATGGTAATTGTATTGGTATCCCAACAGTTGGCGGCGAGATTGCTTTTGATGCTTGTTATGAAGGAAACCCTTTAGTAAATGCGATGTGTGTTGGATTGATCGACCATAAAGATATTCAAAAGGGTCAGGCATCGGGTGTCGGTAATTCCATTATGTATGTTGGAGCTAAAACGGGACGTGACGGTATACATGGTGCAACGTTTGCTTCGGAGGAATTTAGTCAAGAAGAAGAACAACAACGTTCTGCTGTTCAAGTTGGCGATCCTTTCATGGAAAAATTGTTGTTAGAAGCCTGCCTTGAGTTGATCTTGAATCATGCAGAAATTTTAGTAGGTATTCAAGACATGGGGGCTGCGGGATTGGTGTCATCGAGTTCAGAAATGGCTTCTAAAGCAGGATCAGGTCTGATTTTAACACTAGATGATGTGCCTCAACGAGAAACAGGTATGTCTCCTTATGAAATGATGTTATCTGAATCTCAAGAACGCATGTTAATTTGTGTCAAAGCTGGTGCAGAGGAAGAAGTAAAAGCGTTATTCAAAAAATATGATTTGGATGCTGTAACAATTGGTAAGGTAACGGATGATGGCCAATATCGTTTATATCATCATGGAAATGAAGTGGCTAACCTGCCGGTTGATGCTTTGGCAGAAGATGCACCAGTTTACGATAAGCCAAGAAAAGAACCAGCGAGAATGGCAGAGTTTCGAGAAATGCCCGCATATCTACCTGTTATTGGAGAACCAAATGAAACATTTTTAGCGTTACTAGCTCAACCAACGATTGCTTCAAAGAAATCCATTTACGAAACATACGACTCTCAAGTTCAAACAAATACTGTTGTTCGTCCAGGAAGTGATGCAGCTGTTTTACGAATCCGCGGAACGAAAAAATCTTTGGCAATGACAACTGATTGTAATGCAAGATACCTTTATTTAAATCCAGAAATCGGTGGACAGATTGCAGTTGCTGAAGCAGCGCGAAATATTGTTGCCAGCGGTGGAAAACCTTTAGCAATTACCGACTGCTTGAATTATGGTTCTCCAGATAAACCTGAAGTTTTTTGGGAACTTTGGCATTCAGCAGATGGAATAGCAGAAGCTTGTCGTACCTTTGAAACACCAGTGATTTCTGGAAATGTGTCACTTTACAATGAAACAGATGGCAAGGCAATCTATCCAACTCCGATGATTGGTATGGTAGGTTTGATTGAATCCCATGAACAAATTACTACACAGGAATTTAAGCAAGCGGGTGATCGGATATATGTCATTGGTCAAACAGGCAATGACTTTAATGGAAGTGAGCTTCAAAAGCTTTTGACAGGAACAATTCAAGGTCAGCTAACTAATTTTGATTTGGCAGTTGAAAAGAAAAATCAAGACTTAATGCTAGCTGCTATTCGACAAGGTTTGGTAGCAAGCTCTCATGATTGCTCTGAAGGTGGCTTGGCGGTTGCCATTGCAGAGGCTGCTTTTACAAATGAGTTAGGTGTCAACATTCAGACTGAGTTAACTGTTGCAGAACTTTTCTCGGAGACACAATCACGATTTGTGGTCTCAATCAACCCAGAAAAGCAGGTGGCTTTTGAACAACTGGTAGGAGAACATGCCTATTATCTTGGTGAAGTAACAGCTGATTCTCAGTTGAGAATGCAAGCAGTTGATGGCGAAATCAATCTAACAACTCAAAGGGCTAAAGCAAGCTGGGAGGAAGCTATTCCATGTCTTATGAAGTAAAAAGTTTAAATGAAGAGTGTGGAATTTTTGGTGTCTGGGGGCATCAGGATGCAGCAAGTGTTACTTACTTTGGCTTGCATAGCCTGCAACATCGTGGTCAAGAAGGCGCGGGGATTGTTTCAAATGACGAGGGTAAACTAAACGGGCATCGTGATCTTGGGTTATTATCAGAAGTATTCAAAGATCAACGAAAATTGACTCAATTAACAGGAAATGCAGCAATTGGTCATGTGCGTTACGCGACTGCAGGAAATGGAAGTGTCGATAATATTCAGCCGTTCTTATTCAAATTTTATGATGTTTCGGTTGGTTTAGCACACAATGGTAATTTAACCAATGCTCGTTCTTTACGAAGAGAATTAGAGCAAGATGGCGCAATTTTTCATTCAAATTCGGATACAGAAATTTTAATGCATTTGATACGCCGAAGCGACGAGGAAACATTTTTAGCAAAATTAAAAACATCTTTGAACAAAGTAAAAGGTGGCTTTGCTTACTTACTAATGACAGAAGACGCGATGATTGCGGCACTTGATCCGAACGGGTTCCGTCCGCTAGCGATTGGCCAGATGAAAAATGGTGCTTATGTTGTTACTTCTGAAACCTGTGCTTTAGAAGTAGTGGGTGCAGAATTTATTCGTGATGTGCACCCCGGAGAAGTAGTGATAATCAGCGATGAAGGGTTGAAAATCGAAACGTACACACAAGATACACAGCTAGCAATTTGCTCAATGGAGTATATCTACTTTGCACGACCAGACTCGAACATCAATGGGGTCAATGTCCATACTGCTCGAAAAAACATGGGGAAAAATTTAGCTAAAGAGGCGCCTATTGAAGCAGATATGGTGGTAGGAGTTCCTAATTCTTCTTTGTCAGCTGCTAGTGGGTATGCTGAAGCTAGTGGGATTCCTTATGAAATTGGTTTGGTAAAGAATCAATATATTGCGCGAACATTCATTCAACCCACACCAGAGTTACGTGAACAAGGGGTACGTATGAAATTATCAGCTGTTCGTGGAGTAGTGGAAGGTAAAAAAATTGTGATGGTAGATGACTCCATCGTCCGAGGTACGACAAGTCGGCGAATCGTCCGATTATTAAAAGAAGCTGGTGCCAAAGAAGTACATGTACGGATTGCATCGCCACCCCTAAAATATCCTTGTTTTTACGGAATTGATATTCAAACGAGAAAAGAACTGATTGCTGCTAATCATAGTATCGAAGAAATTCGACAATGTATTGGGGCAGACTCTTTAGAATTCCTTAGTGAGGAAGGTCTGATTACTGCCATTGGATTACAAGAAGAGGCGCCTTATTCAGGACTATGTATGGCTTATTTTAATGGTGACTATCCAACTCCTTTATATGATTATGAGGAGAAATACCAAGCATCTCTAAAAGAAAAAGTTTCGTTTTTCTAATAATAAAGGAGTGAATCATCGCATGAAAAATGCATATGCAAAAGCTGGCGTGGATGTGGAAGCTGGTTATGAAGTTGTTGAACGAATCAAAAAACATGTAAATAAAACGGAACGTCTTGGTGTAATGGGTGCACTAGGAGGTTTTGGTGGTTGTTTTGATCTTTCTTTGCTTGATGTGAAAGAACCTGTTTTAGTTTCGGGAACGGATGGCGTTGGGACAAAATTAGCAGTAGCAATTGAAGCAAATCAACATGATACGATTGGGATTGATTGTGTTGCAATGTGTGTGAACGATATTTTAGCCCAAGGTGCAGAGCCTCTTTATTTCTTAGATTACTTAGCTACAGGAAAGAACGAACCGGAAAAATTGGAACAAGTAGTTGCAGGCGTAGCAAATGGGTGCGTTCAAGCAAATATGGCGCTAATTGGTGGAGAAACTGCTGAAATGCCAGGAATGTATCAAGGTGAGGACTATGATTTAGCCGGATTTGCCGTTGGAATTGCCGAAAAGTCACAACTGATTACTGGAGAGTCGATTGAACCAGGTGATATTTTATTAGGACTACCTTCAAGTGGGATTCATTCAAATGGGTATTCACTAGTAAGAAAAATTTTCTTTGAAGAACATCAACTGACAACGGATAGTATTTTGCCAGAATTAAATGAAACATTAGCTGATAGTCTATTAGTTCCAACGAGAATTTATGTTGCAAGTCTTTTACCATTGATCAAAAAAAATCAATTGAAAGGCTGTGCACATATCACCGGTGGTGGTTTTGTAGAGAACATTCCTCGTATGCTACCAGCTGGGGTCAGTGCAAATATCCAATTAGGAAGCTGGCCGATTTTACCAATTTTTGATTGTCTACAAAGCTATGGGAAGCTCTCTTTGGCAGAAATGTATGAAATTTTTAATATGGGTATTGGAATGGTCGTTGCTGTTTCACCAGAACAAGTAGCTGAAGTCACGGCTAATTTTGCAGAGCAAGGAGATGCCGTTTACCAAATCGGTGAAATCGTAGCAGAAGACACACAGAAAATTATTTTTACTGGAGAAATGGCATGAGACTAGCCATTTTTGCTTCGGGTAATGGAAGTAACTTCCAAGCTTTGGTAACGAATTTAAGAGAAAAAAAGCTAGCTGTCACAGTTGACTGGCTATTCTGTGACCAGCCAGACGCATACGTGCTACAAAGAGCAGAAACGTTGAAAGTGCCTGCTAGCCAATTTTCACCAAAAGATTTTGCAAATAAAGTAGCGTACGAACAGGAGATACTCCGACAGTTGCATGAACGGAAAATTGATTTGGTTATTTTGGCAGGCTACATGCGAATTGTAGGACCCACTTTGCTCACCGCATTTGAAAATAAAATAGTGAACATCCATCCATCGTTATTGCCGGATTTTCCGGGATTGCACGGAATTCGTGATGCATATGAAGCAGGAGTAGCAACTACAGGTGTGACTGTTCATTTGATTGATGCAGGTGTCGATACAGGACCAATCATTCGTCAAGAAAAAGTCGAGATTGAACCAACAGATACATTGGAAATCCTTGAACAAAAAATACATGCAGTTGAGCATCGAATTTATCCAGAAATCGTCGAAGAAATGATCAAAAATGGAGGCTATTTAAAATGACAAGAGCGTTGATTAGTGTATCAGACAAAACAGGAATCGTTGACTTTGCTAAAGGTTTGATTGCTAATAATATCGAAATTATTTCAACAGGTGGAACAAAAAAAGCATTGGATCAATCAGGTATTAAAACGATTTCTATTGATGAGGTCACTGGCTTTCCAGAAATGATGGATGGCAGAGTGAAAACTTTGCATCCGAAGATTCACGGAGGACTTTTAGGGCGTCGAAATGTCGTTGAACATATGGAAGATATGAAACGCGGTGAGATTTTACCAATCGATTTTGTTTGTGTGAATCTTTATCCATTTAAGGAAACCATTTTAAAACCAGAAGTAACGGAGCAAGAGGCAATTGAAAATATTGATATTGGTGGTCCAAGTATGTTGCGAAGTGGTGCTAAAAATCATGAATTTGTCACAGTGATCGTTGATCCGTCAGATTATTCATTCGTTCTCCAAGAGTTAGAAGCCCATGGAGAAACACAGTTAGCAACTCGGAAACGTCTAGCTGCAAAAGTCTTTCGTCATACGGCTGCTTATGATGCGTTAATTGCTCAATATTTGACAGAGATGGCGGACGAAAAAGAACCAGAAAAATTAACGTTGACTTATGAGCGAAAACAAGATTTACGTTACGGCGAAAATAGCCATCAGGAAGCAGCTTTTTATCAATCTGCTTTGCCGGCAGACTATTCGATTGCTGCGGCAAAACAACTACATGGAAAAGAACTTTCATTCAACAATATTCGTGATGCAGATGCAGCGCTAAGAATTGCCCGTGAGTATGAGGAGCCAACAGTCGTTGCGTTGAAACATATGAATCCATGTGGTATTGGAACGGCACCAACGATTTTTGAAGCTTGGAATTATGCGTTTGAAGCAGATCCAGTTTCAATTTTTGGTGGAATTATCGTTTTGAATCGTGAAGTAGATGTGGCTACTGCTGAAAAAATGCATGAACTATTTTTAGAAATCATTATTGCTCCAGGATTCACTGAAGCTGCATTAGAAGTTTTGAAGAAAAAGAAAAATCTGCGTATTTTAACGATCAGTTTTGAACAAAAAACAGCTAGCATATCGGATGAAACAGTATCTGTTTTAGGTGGGTTATTAGTTCAAAGTCAAGATCTTGCAATGGAACACGAAGAAGACTGGACTGTAGTAACAGAACAGCAACCAACTGCAGAACAAACAGCGGCGTTAGCATTTGCTTGGAAAGCCGTGAAGCATGTTAAATCTAATGCTATTGTTGTTGCGAATGAACACCAAACTGTCGGTGTAGGGGCTGGGCAAATGAATCGTGTGGGATCCGTCAAGATAGCGATTGAACAAGCTGGCGAAAAATTAAAAGGTGCAGTACTGGCAAGTGACGCGTTTTTCCCAATGGATGATTCAGTTGAATACGCTGCTACGCATGGAATCAAGGCAATCATTCAGCCGGGTGGCAGTATCAAAGACCAAGCTTCCATTGATATGGCTAATCGTCATGGTATTGCGATGGTCTTTACGAATGTACGTCATTTTAGACATTAATCTTCAGTGGAAAAGGAGTAACGCATGAAAATTTTGATTATTGGTGCAGGCGGTCGTGAACATGCAATTGGGAAAAAACTGGTGGACAGTCCGTTAGTTGAAACAGTTTACTGCGCACCGGGGAACCCTGGAATGAAAAAAGATGATATTCAACCAGTCGCAATTGCAGAAACAGATCATGATGCGCTCATCTCATTTGCAAAAGAGCAGTGTGTTTCTTGGACATTCGTTGGACCAGAAGTTCCTTTGTTAAATGGAATTGTCGATGATTTTATAGCAGCAGATTTGAAAATTTTTGGACCAACAAAGCGCGCAGCGTTGATTGAGGGATCCAAAAGTTTTGCTAAACAATTGATGAAAGAGTGTCAGATTCCGACAGCTGAATCGCAAACATTTAATGATTATGAAATGGCTATAGCTTATATCAACGAAAAAGGTGCACCAATCGTTGTAAAAGCAGATGGGTTAGCTGCTGGTAAAGGTGTTGTTGTTGCAATGACCATTGAAGAAGCAATACAAGCTGCTAAAGATATGCTAAAGAGTCATCGATTTGGTGAAAGTGGAAATCAAATTGTAGTTGAAGAGTTTTTGGCTGGCGAAGAATTTTCGCTTTTAGCGTTTGTTCGTGGTACAGAAGTTTATCCCATGGTAATTTCGCAAGACCATAAACGGGCATACGACTTGGATAAGGGACCGAATACCGGGGGAATGGGTGCGTACTCACCAGTTCCACAAATTTCACAAAAGATGGTTGATGAAGCTATTGAAACGATTTTGAAACCAGCGGCGCAAGGGATGGTTGAACAAGACCGTTCCTTCACGGGGATCTTGTATGCTGGGTTGATTGCAACTGTTGACGGCCCAAAAGTGATTGAATTCAATGCTCGATTTGGTGACCCAGAAACACAAGTTGTTTTACCAAGATTGGTGAATGATTTTGCACAAGTGATAGATGATTTACTAGAAAATCGCTCAATCGAATTAGAATGGTCACAAGATGAGTTTCATGTGGGTGTTGTTGTCGCTGCTGAAGGTTACCCAGCAATGTATGAAACAGAGATGAGTTTGCCAGATTTTTCTGATGAATCACATGTTCAGGTGTATTATGCAGGTGTGGCAGAAAAAGAAGGATGTTTAGTTGGAAATGGTGGACGGATCTATTTAGTTGAAGCCAAAGCGAAAACGTTAGAGCAAGCACAAAAAATGATTTATGAAGTTCTTGAAAGAAAAGACACGACTGAAACGTTCTATCGTCATGATATTGGAAACAAGGCGTTGGAAGTAGTCGAAGGAAAATCATTGACTAAAAGATAAAAATATTTTTGATTTGATAAAGCCTTTTCATAAAAGTTGTGCTACACTTTTATTGTGTAAAGAAGGAGGAGTTTTTTAATGAAACAGGTTCAATTTGGAACAGTAAATCACGCAGTTTCCGCAGTCATTCTTGGCTGTATGCGCATCAATAGTGCGAAAGATCCAGTTAAGGCAATCGAAACTGCTTATGACAATGGAATCAATTTCTTTGATCATGCAGATATCTATGGAAATGGTGAGTGCGAATCAATTTTTGCAGATGCTTTGGCAAAGACCTCTTTAAAGCGTGAAGATTTATTTATTCAAACAAAATGTGGAATCGTTCCAGGAGTGATGTTTGATTTTTCAAAAGAACACATCATCGCATCTGTTGAGGGCAGCTTGCAACGTTTAAAGATGGATTATGTAGATGCTTTATTGCTACATCGACCAGATACATTAGTCGAACCTGACGAGGTTGCTGCAGCTTTTGACGAATTAGAAAAAGCTGGGAAAGTCCGCTATTTTGGTGTAAGCAATCAAAAACCGATGCAAATTGAACTATTGAAAAAATCAGTACGTCAACCTTTAGTGGCTAACCAATTGCAGTTTGGCTTAAAGCATTCAGAAATGGTTGATCAAGGAATTCATGTAAACATGACAGACCCTGCAAGTATCGATCATGATGGCAGTGTGCTAGATTATTCACGAGTGCATGACATGACAATTCAGGCATGGTCTCCTTATCAATATGGATTCTTTGAAGGTGTCTTTATCGGCAATGAAAAATTCCCAGAATTAAATCAAAAACTGAGCGAAATGGCTGAAAAATATAACACGACGCCAACTGGTTTAGCTTCAGCCTGGATCTTACGTCATCCAGCAAATATGCAAGTGATTGCTGGTACCATGAATGTTAGCCGTATTGAAGAAATTGCAAAAGCTTCTGATGTTGTGTTGACAAGAGAAGATTGGTACGATTTGTACATGGCTGCAGGAAATATTTTGCCATAGAATTTGGCGAACGGTATCAGTTATTCGATAGGAAACAAAAAAAGGGATTGCTACAAAAGTAGCAATCCCTTTTTTTGCTTTTTTCCGAACATTGCTCTTTTTAACGGACTCGTTTATTGAAAAAAGACTAAAAAAACGAATTATTCGTAAAATGTTCATGGTTTTGGCTTGATTTTTTTATTTAGTTGAGTTAAATTACATAGGGCGCTGAAAAAAGCCCGAATAAAACGAAGAATGTTCGTGTTTTACTGAACTGAACATTAGGAGGACAATTTGATGAAAGTATTTGACTACGAAGATATCCAACTAATTCCGAATAAATGTATCGTAAATAGCCGATCAGAGTGTGACACAACAGTGACTTTAGGTAAGCACTCATTTAAAATGCCAGTAGTACCTGCGAACATGCAAACAATTATCGATGAATCAATCGCAGAATTTTTAGCAAAAAATGGTTATTTTTATATTATGCATCGTTTCGATGAAGAAGCACGTATCCCGTTTATTAAAAAGATGAAACAAGAAGGATATATCTCATCAATCAGCGTAGGCGTAAAAGAAAACGAATATGCTTTCGTTGAAGAATTAGCACAAAAAAATCTAGTACCAGATTACATCACAATTGATATTGCTCACGGGCATTCCAATTCAGTAATTAACATGATTCAACATATAAAAAAACATCTTCCCGAAACATTTGTGATTGCAGGAAATGTGGGAACACCTGAAGCTGTTCGTGAATTAGAAAATGCTGGGGCTGATGCAACCAAAGTTGGCATCGGACCAGGAAAAGTTTGTATCACGAAAATCAAAACAGGTTTCGGAACAGGTGGCTGGCAGTTAGCCGCATTAAGATGGTGTGCAAAAGCTGCTCGTAAACCAATTATCGCAGATGGAGGGATTCGGACACACGGCGATGTGGCAAAATCAGTTCGTTTTGGTGCAACGATGGTCATGATTGGTTCATTATTTGCTGGACATGAAGAATCACCAGGCGAAACGAAAGTCGAAAACGGAGTTGTTTATAAAGAATATTTTGGCTCCGCTTCGGAATTCCAAAAAGGTGAAAAGAAAAATGTTGAAGGAAAGAAAATCTGGATTCAACATAAAGGTTCACTAAAAGATACATTAGTTGAAATGCAACAGGATTTACAATCTTCAATTTCTTATGCAGGCGGTCGTGACTTAGAAGCGATTCGTAAAGTCGATTATGTAATTGTGAAGAATTCTATTTTTAATGGAGATACAATTTAAAGTAGCAAAGTGTTTTTAATCTCAAATAATAGTAGGAAGAGTGTCAGATGAATCTTTGTCTGGCGCTCTTTTTTATTGGTTAGAAAAGAGGCTACGAAAAAATTCGTTATTTTTATTTCTTTTTTGTCAAAAATTCAGCTACAATAGAAGATGGAATGAAAAGGAGACTTGAAATTATGAAAAAAATAAAAGTATTATCTGTTTTTGGTACTAGACCAGAAGCAATTAAAATGGCACCTTTAGTTAAAGCTCTTGCAAAAGATGAACGCTTTATAGGAAAAGTTGCTGTTACGGCACAACATCGTGAAATGCTTGATCAGGTGTTAGAAGTATTTGAAATTGATCCTGATTATGATTTGAATTTGATGAAAGGTGGACAAACATTAGCTGGGATTACTTCGAGAATTCTTGATGACTTAACACCTGTTTTATTGGAAGAACAACCTGACATTGTTTTGGTGCATGGAGATACTACAACGACTTATGCGAGTGCAACCGCAGCTTTCTATCAACAAATCAAAGTCGGTCACGTGGAAGCAGGTTTGCGAACTTGGAATAAGTGGTCACCATTTCCTGAAGAGATGAATCGTCAATTGACAGATGTCTTAAGTGATATTTATTTTGCACCAACAAGTCAAAGTAAAGAAAACTTAGAAAAAGAAAATCATCCAACAGACGCTATTTTTGTAACTGGGAATACTGCAATTGATGCAATGAAATACACGGTTGATGAAGAGTATCAGAACGAACATCTATCGGTATCCAAAGAGGACAAACAAGTCTTAGTGACGATGCACCGCCGCGAAAATATTGGACAACCAATGCGTCAAGTGTTCCAAGCGATTGCCCGCGTTGCCAATGAACATCCAGAAGTGAAGTTTATTTTTCCAATGCATCGTAATCCGAAAGTACGTGAAGAAGCAATGGATATTCTAGGGGCTTTGGGTAATGTATCATTGATTGAGCCTTTAGATGTTGTCGATTTTCATAATTTCGCAGCTCGAAGTTATTTGATTTTGACGGATTCTGGTGGTGTCCAAGAAGAAGCGCCGTCACTTGGAGTACCGGTACTTGTCTTGCGTGATACAACAGAACGTCCAGAAGGTGTTAAGGCGGGGACTTTGAAAATGGTTGGAACAGATGAAACAACTGTTTACGAAGAAACAACTCGTTTACTTGAAAACAAAGAAGCCCATCAAGAAATGGCACATGCTTCAAATCCGTATGGTGATGGTCAAGCCAGCCAACGTATTTTAGACGCAATGGCGTATTACTTTAATACAGAAGAAAACCGACCAACTGATTTTGAATAAAGTTTATTTTTTCGTAAATTTATCTATTTTTTTTAAGATAAAAAGTAAGTGAGGAAATCTCATGTGGCAAAAAATTGATAAGGCACAAGGACCTGCATATCGACAAATGATGGATCAAATCATGCAGAAAATCGAGCAAGGAGAATTAAATCCAGGGGAGCGACTAGCCTCGGAACGGAAGTTAGCAGAGGCTTTTGGGGTGAATCGTTCCACCGTAGTTCACGCGTTGGAAGAGTTACGCGCGCTTGGAATCCTAACAAGCAAACAAGGCAGTGGTCGCTATGTCAATCAAATGGAATGGGGCAAGTTTTCTATTCCAAGAATTGATTGGCGTCAATTGATTGCTCATCGATATGAGCAATCAATCAATCATTATGAAGAAAAAATCAATCGTGGTAAGAGACAAACGAGTACATTTCTTGATTTATATTCGAGTGAAATGCCGAATGAGCTATTACCTGATTTTCAATTTCCTGCTTATTCATTAGAAGATATCTTAATGGAAGAAAAAAGGATGAATCGCTATGGCTACTTGCCTTTGAAAGAAAAAATCACGGGATACTTAAAAGAAGAACTTCAGTTGAACTTTTCTGCGGACCAGCTTTTAGTCACTGGTGGTGGTCAGCAAGCTATTTTTTTGATTTTGCAAACCATTTTGTCATCAGGAGATGCAATCGCGGTTGAATCCCCTTCTTTTTTCTATCGTCTTCCTTTGTTTAAAGCAGCGGGAATTCGCCTTTTTGGAGTGACGATGGATGAGGAAGGGATTGAGTTAAAACAGCTAGAATCATCGATTTTAAAAAATCAGGTGAAAGCCGTCTTAGTCAATCCTAATTTTCAGAATCCAACAGGAAAAGTCATGAGCCAAAAAAGACGTGAGGCGCTTGTGCAATTGTGTCGTCGCTACCAATTACCAATCATTGAAGATGATGTTTTTACGGACTTTTCTTTTTCAGAGATGAATGAGACCCAACCGCTTCGCTTGCTTGATCCAGATAATGTCTTATATATTGGTTCCTTGTCACGTGTTTTAGGTCGAACGACGAAAATCGGTTGGGTATTAGGTCCAGAAACATTAATAGCTCGATTGGCCAATGCTCAAGAAATGATGGAATTTTCGTTAAGTATTGTTTCGCAAATGTTCGCAACAAGTGTGTTTGATGAAGCGTTTCTTTCAAAAATGTCGTTGGTGCGAAAACAGCTAGCTAAGCGAAGTCGACAATTAATTGATTGGTCGAAGCAACAATCTTTTTTTAAATTGCATCCAATCAGAGGTGGCTACTATGCTTGGTTGACTTGGGAAGGCAAGCAATTATCAACGGAAATAGCAGATGAATTAATTGCGCGAGGATTGGGAATTGCTCCGGCACAACTATTTGGAGAAGAAGTAAATGGGCTACGTTTGAATTTTAGTCGGTTATCCGAAGAAGAATTACCCAAATTTAGTGAATTGATGAACCAAGCAGCGGAGATGTTAAAAAAATAAAGAAAATTGTAACAGCATAGAAATTTTTCTATGCTGTTTTTTTGTTGATGAAATTTTTTACAGAAGCAAGGTATAACAGCTTCATTAGTTGTTTGTAAAATCATGCACGAGTCTAGAAATTTTCAAGAATAAACTTATATAAAAGTTGTAACAATAAGGTTTATAAATAGAAACAGCTCGATGTTTTGCTATTAAAATACGGAGGATTTTTTTAGGTAAAATGTAAACCGCTTTCTTGTTTGTGATTCAATTCACTATCGTTGATGTAGCAAGGATTATTTTTACAAAAAATTATCGTGAATTTATGGGCTTATAACTTGTGTTTCTCCATGATACATGATAATTTATGTATGAAGCCGGTTAAATAGTGATACAGATTATATTACTGTTTCAATCGTAGCTAGAAGAGAATTTCTTATAGACGAGAGAGGAATGTGTGACAAATGGCAAACAAAAAAGCACCAATCGACTTCCAGGCTTTACTTGATGAAGTCAATTCAGATTTTCCAGTTTATCAAGCGCTTGATCAAGATGGAAAAGTTGTAAATGAAGATTTGATCCCTGATTTATCAGATGATGAATTAGTTGAATTAATGACAAAAATGGTTTGGTCACGTGTCTTGGATCAACGTTCAACAGCATTGAACCGTCAAGGACGTCTTGGATTCTTTGCGCCTACAGCTGGGCAAGAAGCAAGCCAACTTGCAAGTGCATTTGCTTTTGATAAAGAAGATGTTTTATTACCTGGTTATCGTGATGTTCCCCAACTTGTTCAACACGGCTTACCATTAACGCAAGCGTTTTTATGGTCTCGTGGGCATGTTGCTGGTAATTTATATCCAGAAGAATTGAAAGCTCTACCACCACAAATTATTATTGGTGCACAATACGTTCAAGCTGCTGGTGTAGCACTAGGCTTGAAAAAACGTAACAAGAAAAATGTTGTCTTCACTTACACTGGTGATGGCGGTTCTTCACAAGGTGATTTCTACGAAGCAATTAACTTTGCAGGTGCTTATCATGCAAATGCTGTTTTCTATATTCAAAATAACGGTTTTGCAATTTCCACACCTCGTGAAAAACAAACCGCTGCTAAAACATTAGCACAAAAAGCTGTTGCGGCTGGAATTCCTGGTATTCAAGTTGACGGAATGGACCCATTAGCTGTCTACACTGTTTCAAAAATGGCTCGAGATTGGGCAATTAGCGGAAAAGGTCCTGTGTTGATTGAAACATTGACGTATCGTTATGGTCCACATACGTTATCAGGAGATGATCCAACACGTTACCGTTCAAAAGAGATGGATGGCGAGTGGCAAAAGAAAGATCCGTTGATTCGTTTCCGCAACTATCTAGTTGAAAAAGGATTATGGTCTGAAGAAAAAGAAGAACAAGTTATTGAACAAACAAAAGAAGAAATCAAAGCAGCGATTGCAGAAGCGGATAAAGTACCAAAACAAAAAGTTTCAGATTTCTTGAAGAATATGTTTGAAGAAGCACCACAAACAATCAAAGAACAAATTGCAATCTATGAAGCGAAGGAGTCGAAATAATCATGGCACAAAAAACAATGATTCAAGCAATCACTGATGCTTTAGCACTTGAACTAGAACATGATGAAAATGTCGTCATTTTTGGTGAAGATGTTGGTAAAAACGGAGGGGTCTTCCGTGCAACAGAAGGATTGCAAGAAAAATTTGGTGAAGATCGTGTGTTCGATACACCTTTAGCAGAATCAGGGATTGCAGGTCTTGGATTTGGTTTAGCTTTAGAAGGTTTCCGTCCAGTTCCTGAAATTCAATTTTTTGGTTTCATTTTTGAAGCAATGGACGAAGTTGTTGCACAAATGGCACGTACTCGTTACCGTATGGGTGGAACAAGAAACTTACCAATCACAATTCGTTCACCATTTGGTGGCGGTGTGCATACACCAGAATTACACTCAGATAATTTGGAAGGATTGATTGCACAATCACCTGGTATTCGTGTAGTAATTCCATCAAATCCTTATGATGCAAAAGGTTTATTGATTTCTTCCATCAGAAGTAACGATCCAGTTGTTTTCTTAGAACATATGAAACTTTATCGTTCTTTCCGTGAGGAAGTGCCAGATGAAGCGTATGAAGTACCTTTGGATAAAGCGGCAGTAACTCGTGAAGGATCAGATATTTCAATCATTACTTATGGTGCAATGGTTCGTGAAGCAATCAAAGCTGCAGATAAATTAGCACAAGAAAATATCTCGGTTGAAATTATCGATTTACGAACAGTTGCTCCTCTTGACATTGAAACAATTATTCAATCTGTCGAAAAAACAGGTCGTGTAGTTGTTGTTCAAGAAGCACAAAGACAAGCAGGCGTTGCTGCACAAGTGATTTCTGAAATTTCAGAACGCGCGATTCTTTCTTTAGAAGCACCAATCGGACGTGTTTCTGCACCTGATACTGTCTTCCCATTTGGTCAAGCAGAAAATGCTTGGTTACCAAACGCTTCTGACATTGAAGCAAAAGTCAAAGAAATCGCAGAATTCTAAGAAAAGAAGGGGAAAATTCATGGCTTATCAATTTAAATTACCGGATATCGGTGAAGGAATTGCAGAAGGCGAAATCGTAAAATGGTTCGTTAAAGCAGGCGACACGATCAATGAAGATGATACACTATTAGAAGTTCAAAATGACAAATCAGTTGAAGAGATTCCATCTCCTATCACGGGGACGGTTAAAAATGTATTAGTTCCAGAAGGTACTGTAGCAAATGTTGGTGATGTGTTGGTAGAAATCGACGCACCTGGTTATGAAGATGACGCACCAGCTGCACCAGCTAAAGAACAAACGCCTGAATCTCCTGCTGCAATTCCAACAGCAGAAGGTTCTGGTGAAGGTATTTTTGAATTTAAATTACCAGATATCGGTGAAGGGATCGCGGAAGGCGAAATCGTAAAATGGTTCGTTAAAGCAGGCGATACAATCAACGAAGATGATACATTACTGGAAGTTCAAAATGACAAATCAGTTGAAGAAATTCCGTCACCTGTTACTGGAACAGTCAAAAACGTATTAGTTCCAGAAGGTACTGTAGCAAATGTTGGTGATGTATTGGTAGAAATCGATGCACCAGGGCATAACACAAGTCAATCTTCAGCACCAAGTGCACAAGCACCAGTTGCGGCAGCTCCTCAAGAAACGAAAACGGCTACGTCAACGGTTGTTGCGACAGCAGATGAATCAAAACGCATTCTTGCAATGCCTTCTGTTCGTCAATATGCTCGCGAAAAAGATGTAGATATCTCACAAGTAACTGCTACTGGCAAAGGTGGCCGTATCACGAAAGAAGATATCGATCAATTTGCTTCAGGTGGCGCGTCTGTTCAAGCAACTGCACCAGAAGCAGCACCAACAGCTGCAAAAGCAACGCCAGAGGCACCAGCTGCAGCACCAAAAACAGAACCAACTGCGTTCAAGTCTGGTCAAACAGAACGTGAAACTCGTGAAGCATTAACACCAACACGTAAAGCAATTGCTAAAGCGATGGTTAATAGTAAACATACAGCACCGCATGTCACTTTACATGATGATGTTGAGGTTTCAAAACTTTGGGATCATCGTAAGAAATTTAAAGATGTTGCTGCTGAAAACGGCACGAAATTAACTTTCTTACCATATGTTGTCAAAGCATTGACAGCAACTGCGAAGAAATTCCCAGTATTGAATGCGTCAATCGATGACAAAACACAAGAAATCGTGTACAAACATTACTACAATATCGGTATTGCAACTGATACGGATCACGGATTGTATGTACCAAACATCAAAGATGCAAACATGAAGAGTATGTTTGCAATTGCTGATGAAATCAATGAAAAAGCAGCATTAGCGCATGATGGTAAACTTTCTGCCCAAGATATGCGTGACGGTTCCATTACAATCAGTAATATTGGTTCTGTTGGCGGTGGTTGGTTCACACCAGTTATCAATTATCCTGAAGTAGCTATTTTAGGTGTTGGGACAATTGCACAACAACCAGTTGTGAATAGCGAAGGGGAAATCGTTGTTGGACGCGTGATGAAGTTATCATTAAGCTTTGATCATCGAATCGTTGACGGTGCAACTGCACAGAAAGCAATGAATAACATCAAACGTTTATTAGCAGATCCAGAATTATTATTGATGGAAGGATGAGTGGAAAATGGTAGTAGGAGATTTTGCCATTGAGTTAGATACAGTTGTAATCGGTGCTGGACCTGGCGGCTATGTAGCTGCCATCCGTGCCGCAGAAATGGGACAAAAAGTTGCCATTATTGAACGTGAGTATATCGGTGGAGTGTGTTTGAATGTAGGGTGCATTCCTTCTAAAGCCTTGATTTCTGCCGGACATCATTATCAAGAGTCTTTAGATTCATCTTTATTTGGTGTGACAAGTAAAGATGTGGAGTTAGACTTTACAAAGACACAAGATTGGAAAGACAATCAAGTTGTCAAAAGTCTGACAAGTGGTGTAGGTATGTTGCTTAAAAAACATAAAGTAGAAATCATCGAAGGAGAAGCTTTCTTTGTAGATGACCACACCTTGCGTGTTATTCATCCCGATTCTGCACAAACATACTCATTTAACAATGCCATCGTTGCAACTGGTTCTCGTCCAATCGAAATTCCAGGATTTAAGTTTGGTGGGCGTGTGTTAGATTCGACAGGTGGGTTAAACTTGAAAGAAGTTCCTAAGAAATTTGTGATTATCGGTGGCGGTGTCATCGGTGCTGAACTAGGTGGGGCGTATGCAAACCTCGGATCAGAAGTCACAATTTTGGAAGGATCACCTTCAATTTTACCAACGTATGAAAAAGACATGGTTAAATTAGTTACCGATGATTTCAAAAAGAAAAATGTTACAGTAGTCACTTCAGCAATGGCGAAAGAAGCAATTGATAACGGTGATAGCGTGACAGTGAAATATGAAGTAGATGGTAAAGAACAATCAGTTGAAGCGGACTTTGTTATGGTTACAGTTGGTCGTCGTCCAAATACGGATGATCTTGGATTGGAACAAGCTGGTGTTGAAATTGGTGAACGCGGCTTGATCCCAGTTGACAAACAAGGTCGAACAAATGTTGCAAATATTTTTGCAATTGGGGATATTGTTCCTGGTGCAGCACTTGCTCACAAAGCAAGTTATGAAGCAAAAATTGCAGCGGAAGCTATTTCTGGTAAAAAAGTAGCTGTTGATTACAAAGCAATGCCTGCTGTTGCATTTACTGATCCTGAACTTGCAAGTGTTGGAATGACAATCGCAGAAGCGAAAGAGGTTGGTATTGAAGCTAAATCATTCAAATTCCCATTTGCAGGTAATGGACGTGCTATTTCATTAGGCAAAACAGAAGGATTCTTACGATTGGTAACAACAATCGAAGATCACGTGATTATTGGGGCACAAATTGGTGGTGTAGGAGCAAGTGACATGGTTTCTGAACTTGCTTTAGCAATTGAATCAGGCATGAATGCTGAAGATATTGCCTTAACGATCCATCCACATCCATCTCTTGGTGAAATTACAATGGATACAGCGGAATTAGCTTTAGGGTTACCAATTCATATCTAAAAAATTGGTTCACGATTTTTAAGATGTACGACAACAACTGTCGTACATCTTTTTTTATTACAGAAGGAAATTAGAGAGTTTTGTTATACATAACACTTTTTTTATCGTAGAATGAAGAAAGATTATAGTAAACGGAGCGATTGAAATGTTGAAAGAAGAACGTTGGAATGCGATTGTAGCTTTAGTAGATCAAAAGGGCACGATTAAAGTGAGTGAGATTGTCGAACGTCTCTCGGTTTCTGACATGACTGTCCGCCGAGATTTAACAGAATTGGAAGAAGCCGGACGTCTCAAACGTGTTCATGGTGGCGCGCGGAGTCTAAATGTTTACCAGCATGCGGAGCTTTCACATCGTGACAAACAAATTATTAATAGTGAAGAGAAAAAGGAAATCGCGCAAAAGGCTGTACAACTAATTAAAGAAGAAGAAACGATTTTTCTGGGACCTGGGACGACTATTGAATTATTGGCAGAAATTATGGAATTTGAACGTTTACGCGTGGTAACGAATTGTTTGCCGGTATTCAATACGTTGAGTAAAAAAGAAGGAAATTTAAAAGTATACTTAGTTGGTGGAGAAATGCGGGAGTTGACCAAATCATTTTTTGGCGAAATTTCCAACAAAACGTTACAAGATATGCATTTTCATAAGGCATTCTTTAGTAGCAATGCAGTGAAAGATGATGAAGTGATGACTGCGACAATCGAAGAAGGACAAACCCAAGCCATCGCTCTAGATAATTCGATCGAGCGCTACTTATTGATTGATTCATCCAAGGTGGGCAAACAAGATTTTTATTCTTACTATCGATTAAAAGATATTACAGCAGTTGTGATGAATAAGGATGATTATGATACGTATCAAAAACTGGAAAAAGAAGTTCAGGTGATTATTTAACTTTTTTTGCAAATCTTTTTTACTAGATGAAAGATAAAAAGGCGGTTGTTAAGTTGCTAAACATCATAAAAGGAGAAGAACTCAACATTGAGTTCTTCTCCTTTTTTATAGTATCTGTCTTTTACATAGCAGCTTTTTCGGCAGCGTAAACAGCATTTCTCTTTTTCATTTGACGTGCATACCAAACAAAAATCAATAGATAAGCGACAAGTGCTAGAATCGCATAGAGAATAAATTCGATTTGACCTTGAGAAGCATTACCAACTAGATAGCCTAAGAATTTTTCTACAGGGCCTTCCATCGTAGTGTGGGAAATCAATGAATCAGCGCTTAGGCCAGCGGGGAATGCGCCAACCTTTTTGGCAGTTTCGGTAACAAATGGAGCAATCAACGTACCTGACCATAGGAATAGAGGTAATTCGATTGCACCAATGACGATCATACGAATCAATTTCCCGCGTGTCACAACTAATAAGGCTGGGGTAACTCCCATAGCGATAATACCACCTAAAGGTAATAATTTATTTCCTGGTAAGACAATTGCTTCAAGCAACATGATTGGTGCTAATACATTTGCAGCTGCCCAAATTTCTGCGCGACCAGCAATAAAGGGCCAATCTAAACCAATATTGATGGTGCGACCTTTTAATTTGTTAGAAGCAAAGTCGGTAATTCCTTGTGATAAAGGTTCAACAGCAGCAATGAACCATGCGCCAATCAATGAAAATAGTTCTAAACAGACTGCAGCAGTGAATGCTAGTGAGAAGATTTCAGTTGGTGTTTGCCCAGCTAGTAAGCCAACGAAGATACCTAAGTAAATCCCGATAGCGAATTTTGATCCCCAGAAACCGATTTTACTATTTAATTTAGCAGCGTCAAAATCGTATTTATCTAACCATGGGAAGACTTTATCAAAAATCTTATCGAAAACCATGATGATTGGATTCATCATATAATTCATATGTGTAGTTGTCATTGGGTTTGTATCCGGTGCATTCAACAAATCATTGAAGGTTGGTTTCATCAAATCAGAATTGATGATTTTTAAGACGCCAATAAAAATAACTAATAATGTAGCAATCAATAGATTTGCTCCACAGAAAATGGCGAATAGACCAACAATTGACAAGTGCCAAATATCAAAAATATCAACATCTAACGTATTTGTTTTATTTAAAAATAACATAACGACATTGACAATAACCATAATCAATAAGAAATACAAAGTGTAAGGGGAACCCCAAGTAATAGTTGCTAGAGGCGCCCAACCTACATCTGTGATATTCAATGAAATGCCGGTACGTTCAACAAAGTCAGCCATCGCACCTGAAAACGCGGTGGTCAAAATGCCAATAATTGCACCGATCCCTGTTAAGGCAATCCCTAATTTCAACCCACCTTCAAGTGCGCGAGTGGGCTTGACTTTAAAGCATAGCGCAATCAGTGTCAAAACAATGGTCATCAAAGGTGCAGCCCCTAAATTGATTAGAGGCTGGAAAATCGTATTTGCGATATCAATAATTGCATTCATTCTCTTTTCTCCTTTATATCAAGTTGAAAATCTTTTTTAGGTATCATTTTTGGATAGATTGGATTGCTTGTTCCATTTGTGAATAAACAGGTTCAGCCATTGCAGGAATGCGATATAAAATTGCGCCTGCATCGACAATGGGGATGTTGACTGGGAAGCCAAGATCGGTATTTGCGATTTGTGCAAAAATATCATAATGAGACAACATTTCTTGATTGATATCTTTGATCATGACAGCGTCACAAGAAACTTGATATCCGCGTTTGCTTAGTTCATTTTCTAAAGCAGATTTGATTTGATGACTTGAGTTAACCCCAGCGCCACAAGCAGCTAAAATCTTAATCATTTGAAATTCCTCTTTTCTTATTTTTGGATAGATTGGATTGCTTGTTCCATTTGTGAATAAACAGGTTCAGCCATTGCAGGGATGCGATATAAAATTGCGCCTGCATCGACAACGGGGATGTTGACTGGGAAGCCAAGATCGGTATTTGCGATTTGTGCAAAAATATCATAATGAGACAACATTTCTTGATTGATATCTTTGATCATGACAGCGTCACAAGAAACTTGATACCCACGTTTACTTAGTTCATTTTCTAAAGCAGATTTGATTTGATGACTTGAATTAACCCCAGCACCACAAGCAGCTAAAATTTTTACCATTTCAAAACACTCCTCTAATTAAAATTCTTTTCTAAAAAAGTATAGATTTCTTTTGGTTCCTCGCATGAGAAAAATTTCGTCAACTCTTTTTTGTCAACAGAGTTGATGAAGTCCATGATGTCCGCTAACATCCCTGCTTGTTCAGCACCATTTTCATTTAAGATCATAAATAAAAAGGAAGCATCCAAAGTGTCTGATGGACGAATCATATGATGAAATAAAATTGGATGCGTTAATTTAATTGGGACGATTCGAGTTGTTTTGACGAATTCACTCTCGGTATGGGGGATTGCGATATCCGGCAAAGATGAATCGATGAGTGATAAGTCTAATCCCGTTGGATAATTGGCCTCTCTTTCTACTAAATTATCGAAAAAGTCTTCAGTAACTAATCCCTTTTCTACTAAATCTAAATAAACTTCCTCAAACACTTCTGTTTGAGTTTGTTTATTTGAAACATAAGTTGTTTCGGGGAAAAAGAATGTAGTGGTTGTTGACATATTTCCTCCTCCTTTGTTTAAAAATGTTTGGATAACTCAATTACACCTAAAGTATAACCGCTTACATAAGAAAGTCAAGCGTATTTTTAAAAGAAAATAAACATTTTTTGCTTTTTTGTGTTGATATTTGTTTGTAAATGTTTTATTATGTCGTTGGAAAGGTGGTGCCTATGTTGAAAAGTGAACGGCAACGTTCCATTTTAGAATTGTGTGAGCAGTTTGGTGTCATTACGGTGAAAATGATCCAAAAAAATTTACCAGTATCAGAGATGACAATTCGTCGTGATTTAGATGAGCTTGCCCAACAAGGAAAAATCGAACGTGTGCATGGTGGTGCACAGAGTAAGGGATATGCCGAATCTGCGATAACGATAAAAGAACAGCCACTGACAGGGGTCGAGCTATCTCATACTGAGAAAAAAGCAATCAGTATAGAAGAAAAAAAGTATATAGCTAAAAATGCTGCCAAAAAAATTTCGGCAGGGGACACGATTTTTTTAGGATCTGGAACAACAATCGAATTGATGACCCGATTTATTCAAGAAGGACCATTACGAATCGTTACCAACAGCTTGCCAGTTTTTAATTTGTTAGAGAAAAAAGACGACCTCGAGTTGTATTTAGTAGGTGGTTCTTTTCGAAAGAAAACAGGTGCATTTGTTGGTTCCATGGCAAATGAGACGATTCAAAAATTGAGTATTGAAAAAGCATTTGTCGGCGTGAATGGGATTTTGAACGAGCATGTCTATACTTTCAGTATTGAGGAAGGAAAATTCCAGCAGTTAGTCTTGGAAAAAGCGCACAAAAAATATTTAGTAGGAGATGCACATAAATTTGGTCATAGCGACTTTTATAATTTTTATTCACTAAATGAAGTCGATGGTTTTTTTACGGATCACACAATCTCAGAGACAATAAAAACGCAATATGAGCAGTATACTCAAATTTTTAATTGATTAGAGGAGGAGTAAAAATGAAGATCATTATTGGATCAGATAAACAAGGAATGAAATTGAAAGAACCCATCAAAGAATACTTGCTTAAAGAAGGTTTTGAAGTAGTTGATAAAAGTGAAACCGCTTCGAGTGATTTTATCGAATCAACATTAGCTGTAGCAATGGAGGTTTTAGCTGAAGAAGGAAGTCTTGGGATTGCGTTTGATGGCTATGGCGCAGGGAGCTTTATGACGGCGACAAAAGTCAAAGGTATGGTAGCAGCGGAAGTATCCGATGAACGTTCAGCTTACATGACACGCGAACATAATAATGCGCGAATGATTACGATTGGCTCTGAGATCGTTGGTGAAGGATTAGCCAAAAATATTGTCAAAGAATTTTTAGCAGCTGATTATGATGGTGGACGCCACCAAATCCGCGTAGACATGTTAAATAAAATGGCTTAAAAAGAAAAGGATGGTAAGTACTCATGAAAATAGCTATTGGTTGTGACCACATTGTTACGGATGTAAAAATTGCCGTTTCAGATTTTTTAAAAGGAAAAGGACACGAAGTCATTGATATGGGCACCTATGATTTCACACGGACACATTACCCGATTTATGGCAAAAAAGTTGGTGAAGCAGTTGTCAGTCATGAAGCAGATTTAGGCGTATGTATATGTGGGACGGGTGTAGGGATTAATAATGCTGTCAATAAAGTTCCGGGCGTTCGTTCCGCTTTAGTTCGTGATATGACAAGTGCGATTTATGCGAAGGAAGAATTGAATGCGAATGTGATTGGTTTTGGAGGGAAAATTACCGGAGAATTTTTGATTTGTGATATCATTGAAGCTTTTATTCAAGCAGAATACCAAGAAACACCTGAGAACAAACGCTTAATTGCAAAAATCGATCATGTTGAAAAAAATCACCCAGAGCAAGCAGATGAACATTTCTTTGATGAGTTTTTAGAAAAATGGGATCGTGGTGAGTATCACGATTAATGTGGAGGTAAGAAAATGATTGTCACGATCACGATGAATCCCTCGATTGATATCTCTTATCCATTGGAACACTTCCAATTAGATACAGTCAATCGTGTCTCGAAAGTGCGGAAGACAGCTGGTGGAAAAGGATTGAATGTCACGCGAGTTTTAGAACAATTAGGCGCTGATGTCTTAGCAAGTGGTTTATTGGGTGGAGAACTAGGCGAGGCCATCCAACATGAGTTGACTGACGCAGGAATCAAACACGCGTTTTCACCGATTAGTGGAAAGACGCGCAATTGTATTGCCATTTTGCATGAAGGAAAACAAACAGAAATTTTAGAACAAGGACCGGTCATCTCGGCTGCAGAAGCAGAAGACTTTTTAGTTCATTTTGAACAGCTAGTAGATGATGCGACTATTCTGAGTTTCTCCGGAAGTTTACCAGCAGGATTACCTGTTGATTTTTATCGTGAAATGTTGTCGATTTGTCAGCAAAAGAAGAAACCAGTCGTATTAGATTGCTCAGGACAAGCTTTGCAAGCTGTTTTGGAAAGCGAGTCAAAACCAACAGTGATCAAACCGAATCTGGAAGAGCTATCAGAACTATTAGCGTTGGACGTGACCAATGAGCCAATGATTTTAAAAGAAGCATTGAGGAATGAACGCTTTGCTGGAATCGAATGGATCATTGTTTCACTGGGCGCGCAAGGCGCTTTTGCCAAGCATGGAAATACTTTTTATCAGGTGAGTATTCCCAAAATCGATGTTGTGAATCCAGTTGGTTCGGGAGATGCGACCGTTGCTGGTATCACTTATGCGTTACAACAGGGGAAAAATGCAGAAGAATTATTAAAAATAGCTAACGTTTTAGGGATGTTAAATGCCCAAGAAGCAGTAACTGGTCAAGTGAACTTGGTGAATTTTCCTCATTTATATAATCAAATCAAAGTCTCGAAAGTCTAATTACTTATTTTGGTAAAACACAGTAGTCGTAAAAGTGGATGCTGATGAAACTTAACAAGGATGGTGCAAAATCAATGATCGAAACTAAAGGAAAACAAGCATATGTCGCACAACTAACGGACGAACATAAAATTATTAGTGCATTAGCCATTGACCAACGTGGTGCGTTGAAAAAAATGATTGCCAAATATCAAGAAACACCTGCAACAGATGAGCAAATCGAAGACTTTAAAAAAATCGTTTCGGAAGAATTGACTCCGTATGCTTCTGCTATTTTGCTGGATCCTGAATATGGCTTGCCAGCGGCTCAAGCACGTGCAGAAAGTGCTGGGTTACTCTTGGCTTATGAAAAAACAGGCTATGATGCTTCGACTCCAGGACGATTACCAGATCTCTTAGCAGATTGGTCAGTCAAACGGTTAAAAGAACAAGGTGCGGATGCATGTAAATTTTTATTATATTACGACGTGGATGAAGCTACCGAGATCAATCAACGAAAACAAGCATTTATTGAACGAATCGGATCAGAATGCGAAGCAGAAGAACTACCATTTTTCTTGGAATTAGTTTCTTATGATGCCGAGAATGCAGATAGTACATCTTTGGAGTATGCCAAGGTCAAACCACATAAAGTGATTGAGATGATGAAAGAATTTTCTCGTGAACGTTATCAAGTGGATGTCTTGAAAGTAGAAGTTCCAGTCAATATGAATTACGTGGAAGGATATGCAGCTGGGGAAGTCGTTTATACACAGACAGAAGCAGCAACTTATTTCAAAGAACAGACAGAAGCAACTTCGTTACCTTTTATCTTTTTGAGTGCAGGAGTCTCTGCCGAGTTGTTCCAAGAAACATTACGCTTTGCCAAAACGGCAGGATCAACATTTAATGGTGTCCTATGTGGTCGAGCAACTTGGGCAAATGGTGTGGAACCTTTCATCACTGAGGGGGAAGCGGCTGCACGTGAATGGTTAAAACAAACAGGTCGAGAAAATATCGAAGCATTGAATACTGTCTTAAAAGAAACAGCTACACCAGTTTCATTATAGGCAGCGTTTGACGATCAAAGTATTTGTAAAATTTTATCAAAAAACTGTAGGGATGACGATTAAGTGATCTGCTACAGTTTTTTTATTTTTTGAAGTAACTTCTTTATGACAAAAATTTCCGTTATTTCGGAATCAATTTGTCCTTAATAAAAAGAAACCGTTTTTATATACTAAGTGAGTAGAAAGAAAGGTGGAAGAAAGATGAAAAAAATTGTTGCAATCACATCTTGTCCAGTTGGAATTGCCCATACATATATGGCTGCTGAAAATTTAGAAAAAGCTGGGAAAGAACTTGGTGTTGAAGTAAAAGTCGAAACACACGGATCGATTGGTGTGGAGAATGAACTTACAGCAAGTGACATCAAAGAAGCAGCGGGCGTCATTATTGCTGCAGATACAAAAGTGGACAAATCACGTTTTGGAGGCAAACCACTAATCAATGTCGGCGTTCAAGATGGTATCCATCATGCGAATACATTGGTTGAAGATATCTTAGCAGGAAAAGCGCCTGTTTTTGAAAGCGCTCTGACAGATGCTTCTGCTGAAAACACTGGCGAAACAGAAGGATTAGGGAAAAAAGTATATAAAAGTTTGATGAATGGTGTTTCTTATATGGTACCGTTCGTTGTGACTGGTGGGCTGTTGATTGCAATTTCATTGACTTTAGGTGGAACAGCAACGCCAGAAGGAATCAAAATTCCAGAAGGTACGATCTGGGCGACAATGAATAGTATTGGCGGTATCGCTATGGGCTTGATGGTTCCCATTTTATCAGCGTTTATTGCTCAAAGTATCGCGGATCGTCCGGGCTTAGTTCCAGGGTTTGTTGGCGGAATGTTGGCAGCTAATGGTGCACTATATGGAAGTGATGCAAACGCTGGTTTCTTAGGCGGAATCATCACAGGGTTTTTAGCTGGATTTATTGCTTTAGGAATCAAAAAAATTCCTGTACCAAAAGCATTACAATCTATTATGCCGATTATCGTCATTCCTATTTTAGGTTCGTTGGCAGTTGGCTTTGTCTTCATCTATGTTATTGGTGAACCAGTTGCACTTTTATTTAATTCATTGACACAATTCTTAGCAGGTATGCAAGGTGGCAGTGAAGTTGTTTTAGCAATGATTCTTGGTGCGATGATTGCCTTTGACATGGGCGGACCATTTAACAAAGTTGCGTTCTTATTCGGCTCAGGCTTGATTGCTGAAGGAAACTATTCCATCATGGGACCAATTGCAGTTGCGATTTGTATTCCTCCTTTAGCGTTAGGTTTAGCTTCATTGATCTTGAAAACGAAATTTACAAAAACTGAACGTGAAGCAGGAAAAGCTTCGCTAGCAATGGGGTTATTTGGTATCACGGAAGGAGCGATTCCATTTGCTTCAACTGATCCACTACGTGTTATTCCAAGTATTGTAATCGGTGCAATGACTGGTAGTGTCATTGCAATGCTTTCAGGTGTAACTGACCATGTTGCACATGGTGGACCAATCGTGGCTGTGTTGGGTGCAGTGGATCATGTGGCAATGTTCTTTGTGGCAGTGATTGCTGGTATCGCAGTAACAGTTTTAATGTTAAGAATCTTGAAACCAACTTTACAAGCAACACCAGTTGTTGCGACATCAAATGGCGCAATGCGTCTGGACGAAGTAGAAGGCGAAGAAATGAAAACGCCAGTTGCTTCAACAAACTTTGATTCAATTACAGAAATCATGACAGATGATACGATTGTTCTAGACACAACTGAAACGACAAAAGACACCGTTATTGAAGATCTAGTCCAACGTTTAGGGAAAACAGGTCACATTACAGATGCAGCTGGGTTTAAACAAGCAATCTATACTCGCGAAAATGAAAGTACAACTGGTATTGGAATGGGCATCGCAATCCCTCATGGTAAATCAACCTATGTGACAAAACCAACACTTGCTTTTGCGAGAAGTCAGCAAGGAATCGATTGGCAATCGCTTGATGGGGAACCGGCACATTTGATTTTCATGATCGCTGTTCCGGAAAATAGCCAAGGAGATATGCACTTAAAAATTCTCCAACGTCTTTCACGTAAACTAATGGATGACGACTTTCGTCAAGCGTTGATGGAAGCACCAAATAAAGCGGCTGTTAATCAATTATTAAGCGAAATGTAACATAAGATGAAAAATCGACTGTGATGAGACATAATAGATGTGTTATCATAGTCGATTTTTTATTCAGGAAGGAGCTTCTTTTCTTAATGAATCAACGCCAGCAATCTTTAATTTACCAATTAATAAAAAGTAATAGTTATTTAACAACCAAAGAATTAGCAACGTGCTTTCAAGTTTCTGAGCGCACGATCCATAGTGATTTAAATAAAATCGAAGACTGGTTGAAGGCGCATCAGTTACCTTTGATTATTGAAAGAAAAAAAGGAACAGGTATCCTACTGGTTGGCTTACCCCATGAAAAAGATCAAGTCAAACGTCTGTTGAACGAAAATGATGAAACTGAGTTGGAAAGAAGTCAGCTACGCCAATTATTGATTTTTCATTTGTTAGTTGCAAAAGATGGCCTAAGTCTTGAAGAATTAGCGGAAAAATTATTCGTTGGTCGCCGTACAATTAGAAAAGAATTAACAGATTTGCAAAGTTTTTTTCAACAACATCATTTGGCGTTAGTGTCAAAAACTAAACTGGGGACCTTTATCACGGGTGATGAGCAAGAAAAAAGACAATTATTGGTGAAGACCTTACGTAATATGCAAAAGACAGATCCACAAAGTCCATCCTTGAAGGAATTTTTTGCGAAAGATACGCTAAAAGTAATCCAACACACCTTGCGAGATGTTTTTTATGAAAATCAGTTAGAGGAACCTGCAGGCTTATCTACGGTTGAGATCCATATTTACTTTATGTTGGAACGCATGAAGCAACTACAAAAAGTCAAATTAAGTGAAGATGAAAATGAAGCAGTCAATCATACACAAGCGCAAAAAATCAGTAGCCAAGTCTTAGCCAAGTTAGCAAACGTGTATCCCATTGAATTTTCACCGGATGAAATCAACTATTTAGCGTTAAGAATTGCTAACTTATTTTCTAAGTCGCAGTCTGCTGCGCGTTTTCAAGGTGAAGCAGATGAACTAGCTATTCACTTGATTGATCAAGTTGAACAATTTTTAGATTATTCATTGAAAGAAGATCAACTTTTAGTCCAAAATTTGAGTTCTCACTTATCTTCTACTTATTTTCGTTTGAATTATGGATTAACAATCTCAAATCCTTTAACGAAAAATGTGTTTAGCACGTATACGCAATTATTCTTAGTTCTTCAATTGATTTTGGAAGATTATTTTGATAAAGAACCCTTTTATGTGCCACAAGATGAGATTGCTTATTTGACGATCCATTTCCAAGCAGCAATTGAGCGTCACCAACATCAAAAAAGTCGGAGATATCAAACGATTTTAGTTAGTGAATATTCAAAAGCAATGGCAACTTTTCTTGAGGCAAGGCTGAATCGTGAACTTCCTGAATTGACGATTCTGGATTTAATTGAATATAGTCCTGAGCTGAAGCTCGAAGCATTTCCACCGGTTGATTTTATTTTGACAACATTACCCTTTCAACATGAAAGCATTCCTGTAATTGAGATTTCACCGATGATTACAGAAACAGATTTATCGAGGTTAACGAAATACATGTTAGAACATGTACCAAACAAACGAACAAAAACATTTGATTTGGCAAGTTTTACGAATCCGTTTTTGATTTTCTCACATTTAGATTTGACAGATCCAACGGAAATCTTGTCTTTTATGGGTGATGTTCTAGTTGAAAATCAATATGTATACCCGGAATTCATTGAATCCGTTCTAGAACGAGATCGTCATTCAAGCACACGGGTTGCTTCGCTGGTAACACTTCCTCACGGCAATCCATTTTATGTCAAGCATTCAACGATTTCGATTGCGACGATGAAGCAGCCAATTACTTGGCATGGCGAACAAATTTGTGTTGTTCTGTTGCTGGCAGTCAAAAAAAATGATTTGAAACATCCAGAATTCAAAAAGTTGTTCTCTGTCATCCATTATTTGGAAAAACAACCTGAACGTATGAATCAACTACTGCAAACGGACCATCCGTTAGAAATCTTAACATTGCTGTCTAGCTACGAGTAAAAGATAAGTAAAGTTAAGAATGAGTGAATATATTTTTTGGGATAGTAGATGTTTTTTTATCATTGAATTCATTTCATCTCTTTCTTTAAGAAATATTTTGCTACTTCATTAGCAAAATATTTGTATTATAAAATAAGTGTGGTATTATTAAATTAGTTCGAATTATTAGATTTTCTTAAGGTGACACTGCCCGTTAGTGAAGTTTCAGGCAGTGTTACTTTTTTTGTTTATTTATGAAATAAAATTAGTTAAAATGTTATTATAATGATAATATTGTGTTTTTTTAGTAAAGAGTTTTTTCTTTGTTGTGGCAATCAACAAAAGGAATAGGATAAGCAATCAAAACAGAGCTGGATGTTATTGTATACATAAACAAGAAATAGGTTTAGAAAAGTTAAGGAATATGGGTGAACAGAATGAACCATTTAGTTGACGGGATGTTTGAGACCTTGTTTTTTGAATCAAATAGTCGAAATAAACTTCATTTATTTAAGTACTTGGTCATGCAAGAACAAAAAATTTCATTAAAAGATATAGCAAAACAATTTAATCTTTCTTATCAAGGAATTCAAACGCTAGCAAAAGAAATAATTCAAGACGAAATGCAAGAATACGGCGATTCTCAATTTATTTTAAAAACAGGGAAAGTGTTTCGCAAAGAAGAAGGACATTTGTTCACGATTGATAGCTATCGTTTATTTTTGTTAAAAAAAGAAAGTGTTACATTCACTTATTTAGTCTACAAAATGCGCCACCCAAATAAAAATGAATTAAACTATGTACAAAAACATTTGATTAGTATCTCAACTTTTCATCGGAAAATTCAGTTGTTAAAAAGTTTGTTAGCTGTTTATCAAATGAACTTAACTTTCAAAGTAACCAATGACAGTCAAGAAATCATTTACCGGACATTTCTCTATTTTTCATTGTGGTGGGGGTACCGGGGGCAAGAAAACTTATTTAACTATCTTGACAATGAGAAGAGATACCAAGCGATTGTGAATCAAGAACTCTCATTTATTACAAAACAGCAACTGATTTTATTATTAAATGTGTTGGAAAGTCGCTATGTATCGAAGAAATATTTGACAGACTTTGTATTGAGTAAAGATGTACAAACACTTTTTCGTGAGCAAAGTCATCCCTATACGGAATTGTGGCACCATTTACCCAAGAAGGTTAGAAGTGCAGAAAAAAAATTTTTGAGTACGTTTCTCAATTTATTTATTTTAAATGAACAGATTACATCGGACCAGAAAAGAGAATTTGCCAAACAACGAGTGAGTGAGAATAAAAAAGTAGCATTATTTATAAAAACATATCTTCATTTACTTGAAAAAAATCAATTTGAACTCATTAGCAAGAGTGAATTTGTGTATGATGTGTTGCTTTTTTCAGAAGTTGCGAATAAGCTGGTCGGGAAAAACACCAAAGAATTCGTCCAGCTGATTCGATTATTATTGCCAGCGAGCTACCAGAAATACTTATTTACGCTGAGAGAAAAGGTGATTAATGAAGGCGAGCTTCAGACTGTCAAGGAAAACAAATCATTACTATTACTCTGTGTGTTATTGACCCTTCATTACCGTAAGTATCGTGCACCAGCTATTACAGTTGGTTTATCAAAAGAGTTAGGAAATACGTGTATCAAAGATCTTACATCTTTTTTGGGAAATTTTGGCTTTGTCACGGTCTTGATCGTTGAGGAAATTTCCACTGCAGAATGTGATTTACTGTTAATCAACTATTCACTTATGAAACAAAAAATGCCAAAAGAACAACGATATTATTATTGGGATCAAAGCAATTTTCCGGAGAACTACAACTTACTGGAAAGAAAAATTTTTGAAGAAAAAAATAGAAGAACTACTGAAAATAATTGAGTTTTCAGTAGTTCTTCTATTTGATTTTAGGAATGGTTGTAGAACTTATTCCATAAAACTGAAATAATCCCTGTTTATTTTTTGAATTTTAAAGAGGAAAGGAAAAATCTCACTTGTTATACTAAATTTCGTGAAATGATATCTCAATATTATAGAAAAAATTTTTCAAATAATGAGAAGTCGTCTCTTCGAGAGGGTGCTACTATTTAATAGAAGGACAAGGAGGAATTTTAGTTGTTTACATTACCAAATTATTTGTTTGAACCGTTATCTTGGGTTTGCACAGCATTGATTGTGCTCGTTTTTGCAAATCTATTATTTTTTACGGCATTATCTGTTTTTGGCTTGGTCACGCCAAAAAGAGATTATGAAATAGTTGATCCACAAAAGAAGTTTTTATTTTTGATTCCTGCACATAATGAAGCAGCGGTAATCAAGGAAACCGTCGAAGCGTTGGTTCGGCAAGAATATGATCCAAACTTGTTTGATATTGTTGTGATTGCTGATAATTGTACGGATAATACAGCGGAAATCGTTAGAAGTATCGGCAAGGCAAAAGTATTTGAAAATACGTCGAAACCGGATGAGCCAAGAGGGAAACCTCATGCGATTGCAAGTTTTATCAACAATGAAAGCTGGCAAGAATATGATTATATTGCGTTTATCGATGCAGATAACATCGTAGAACCAAATTATTTGACGGAAATGAATTCACAAAGTCTAGCACATCCAGAATTTGTGGTGATCCAAGGCTATTTGGGTATGAAAAATGTTTTCACGTCAATTACTGCCTCTGGTTATTCCGCTGTTTACTTTATTACAAATCGTGCTGTTCAATTTGCAAACTATGTTTTGGGTTGGAATGCAGCGATTGGTGGAACAGGATTTATTTTGGATACAACTTATTTGCTGGAACGCGGATGGAATCCAAGAAGTTATACAGAAGATTTCGAATTGCAAGTGGAGTTGTCAATGAATGGGTTAAGAAGTGGTTGGAATCAATTTGCAGTTGTCCATGATGAAAAACCAAATAGTTTTTTGGCGAGTCATCATCAACGAACACGTTGGGCACAAGGTCACTGGTATGTAGCATTTTCAACAACATTTAAACAATTCATTTCTTTATTTAAATCAAAGCACTTCAATGAATTGATGAGTAAGATTGAAACCTTGTTTTATTCTTATTCAATGGTACGCCCAGTAGCTTACTTAATTATTTTAGCGTTAGGAATCATTGATATTCGTTTGTTGAAATATTTACCTAATTTGTTTTCTGTTATCACATTCTGGTTAACAATGGAAGCTTTCAACTTTTTGATCATACCAACCGTTTACTTTATTGAAGAAGGTAAGGAGTATTTCCAACTGAAAAATACTTGGTGGAAAAAAATTCTGTTTTTTATTCGCTTGGTTTACTGCTTTATTTATAATTCATTAACGTATATGATTGCGCAAATCGTAGGTTTCTTCACGTGGTTCAAGCCACAAAATAAATGGAATAAAACAGTACATTCTGTACAATACAAAGATTTGGAAGGTGAACAATATGCAAGTACAAAATAATTTGAGCCTAAATAAAAAAACAAGTCGTCAACAGACGAATAAAGAGCGAGGGATTAGTTACTTTGGTAAAAATTTGACTTATTTAGTTGTGATTGCTGGTATTTTAGCATTCTTCTTTATGGGTGCATAAGTTAAGAGATTCACTGGTAGGAAGCCCATAATTATGTTAGGTGTTTGAGTTATTCTTTGAAATTAAAAAAAATTTTCAACTATTAAAGAGGAAAATTTTTTTGAAGATTAGTACAATGTGTTTGTAAGTAAATAACAACCATATGTTATTTAAGTGCAATACAATTGAAGGGAGGTGTGAAAAGTGAAAAGTTCAACATATAAGAAGTTTGTTTTATTAAGTAGCGTGTTTCTAACTTTATCAGTAGCAAATAATCTTGTAACAATTGTTCACGCAGAAACAACCGATCAAACAACTCTTTCATCGAAAGCAACCAAAACAAAGACCACTCAAACCTCTGAAAATTCAAGTGATCAGACGAATACTTCCGTAAAAGAGTCGAAAGAAAAAAATATTTCAAGTTCTATTATAGCGGAAACAGCGATGAGTGCAACGGAAAATGAAACAAAAGCAGATGATGCAATCAAAAAAGATGTTCTCCCCAGAATAACTCCAAAAATTGCTACAGGCTCTGTTTCTTATAAAGCGAATTCTAGTGTTTATACGTTAAATACAACTTATACTGGAACGATTACTTTGACTAACAAAGATGGTGATTCGATTCCTGCAGGTACAACAATAGTTATTTCTATTCCGACAGAAGCAATTGATTATAGCGCAATTGACTTAACAGATGAAAATATTTCAAGCTATTTTGATGTAACCATTGACAAAAATGCTGGAACGATCACATTTGTTGTTAAAAATGACATTGTTGGTGATACGACGATTTCAGCTGATTTCCATACCAAAGTAATTGGAAATACTGGGACAACATATAATGTCTCAGCAACGACGACATCAAACGGACAAGATATTCCGACAATTGTTGGAACACCTAAGTTAACCGTGGATACGAACACACCACCAATTTACGATTATGTTAACTCTTACTGGGGAATTTCAGATGGAACTCCTGGGAATTTTGTTGGCAAAGATGGTTCTAATGTAGGTGGACTACCAACTGGTAATTTTACCCGTACGTCAGATGTGATTCAAAATTTTATTCAGGTCAACTATTCTGGTGAAAACATTTTACCCGCTGATTGTTTTTATCGTTTTGCTTGGTACATCGAACCAATAGGAAACGGAAAAGTTACTATTACAGATGAAGATATAGCAAACATTGTTGTTCGAGATACAATAACACAAGCGGTGATTCCTAAGCAATATTATAAAGTGTATCGAGATGCTACCAAACCAGACAACAATGAAATTTGGATTGATTTACAGTCAGAAAAAACTTCTGGAGGCTACATCAAACGTGATGGTAGTTACGAAGCTAGTGTCAGTGCTCATGCCAATAATGATAGCATCACGTACCCAAGCCAATCTTATATCTATATGGCTACAGCCAACGGAGGAAATATCGCTGGTGGGAAACATTTTGATTTGAATAACCAGTTCTTAACAACAGGCGACAGTACTGTTTTTGCTAACTTGAGTGTTGAAGACAAAACATTTTATGTTGGAGACTTGACAGCTGCGAATATCAAAGAAAAATTATTAAAAAATATTGTTGCTAAAGATACGAATGACGGCGATATCAGTAGCCAAGTAACGGTCGATGATAGCCAAGTCCAAGCGGATACACCCGGAAAATACAAAGTAACATACTCTGTTACGAATTCTACTGGACATATTTCAACTAAGACAGCAACGGTGACAATCTTAGAAAGAAAAGATGGTGCACCTGTCACTGTTGAATATGTGGATGAAGATGGGAATGACATCGCTGAAAAAGATGTTTTGAACGGTAAGGTTGATGATCCGTATACGTCTCAAGCAAAAACAATCGATAATTATACTTTACTCAAAGAACCAGATAATAAAGAAGGTAAATTTACTGATAAAGCTCAAACAGTCACATATATTTATCAAGGCAAACTTCTCTTTGTTGATGCGCCAACAAAACTGCAATTTGGTGAGCACACTATTTCAGCAAAAGACGAAACTTATTCGTTAAAATCTTTGGATAAGAACTTACTCATCAAAGATTTACGTAAAAATGGTTCTACTTGGAGTTTAACTGCAAAATTAAATCAAGCATTTATTGGCACAACAACAAGTAAAAAACTTGGTGCTACACTCTATTACATGAATCCAAGTCAAGGAAAACAAGCGATCACAACAGATGAAAGTGTTGTGATTCATAATCAAACAACAAGCGACCATGAGGAACAGAATGTGTCTCAAGACTGGCAGTCAAAAGCAGATACTCTTCAATTATTTGTTCCCGGTGGAAAAGCTGTTGTCGATACGTATGATGCGACCATCGAATGGGATTTAAACGATGTGGTACCAAATGAATAAGGGGATAGAAAGCTATGAAAAAAAGAAACAAATGCTTCGCCGCGTTACTATCCTTCATCTTATTCTTTGGCTTTGCTACTCGGATTGAGGCGGAACAAGTTGCTGATTCGAGTACAACGAAAGCAGCCGTTGGTTTCTATGAAACAGGGGATAGTAATACAAGTGATTCAAGCAATCAAATAAATAATCATAACGATCAAACAACAAATAACACAGTTAATAATGAAACAAGACAACTTGTTCCTGATACTACACAATCAGGTTCATATCATGTTACATCAGGCGTACTTCCAAAAACTGGAGCTGTTGATTCAGCACCTATCACGATGAGCGGGTATTTCCTGCTAATGGTGGGGGTCATTTATTTATTCAAAAAACGAAAAGAGGAATTTTAAAATGAAAAAAGTAATTATGGGATTAGTATTATCAGCAACGTTATTATCAGCAACAGCGGGTGCAACTGTTTATGCTGCTGAAGTCGACCAAAAAAATACAACAGGTGAAGTTGGGTTCAAAACACCTGATAGTGGCGCGTTGACATTAGTGAGTGCTGCGGATCTTGACTTCGGTATGCATGCAATTTCAGCAGCTGATGAAGTCTACACTTCTGAAACAGATACTGTCAGCACTGTTCGAGACATACGTGGGACAGAAGCAGGTTGGGCATTACAAGTTTCAGAAAATGGTCAATTCAAAAATGGTACACATGAATTAACAAATGCAGAAATTACATTAGTTTCACCTTCGATTGATGCAAACTCAACAGCAATTGCACATGAAAAAACAGGTGTTGCTTTGAAAACAACCAATGAAGCTGCAGTTATCATGGATGCTCAAACAGGTGAAGGGAATGGTTTAGCAATTGAAGATTTTGCTAAAGGAACAGCGTCTCTAAGCGTTCCTGGTGCAACAGTCAAAGTGGCTGGTCAATATACAACTACACTTAATTGGGTATTAACAGATGGCGTTGCAAACAACTAGTCATTCGTAAAGATGTAGGAATAGACAGTCATCAGGCTATCTATTCCTATTTTTTTAAAGGAGAAAAAAATGAAAAATAAAATCCAAGCTTTTTTATTCGTTGCTATTTCAGTCTGCTCTTTCTACTCATTCCAATTTGTATCAGCTGCCTCTGTTGATTTCCAAGTAAATCCATTACCTTCAGAGAAACAAGTAAATCAAACATTGTCTTATTACGACTTACAACTGGAACCAAAAGAAACAACCGAGTTAGTTGTTCAAGTTACGAATAATGCCGACCATCCAATTGTGATCGATACGAACGTTGATCATGCGTCAACAAATAGTAACGGCGTTGTAGAGTACAAAAATAGCCAGCAATTTGAATCAGTTAACTTAACCAATGATATGAAACAGTTGGTAAAAGTCCAGACAGAAAAACTTGCTTTAAAAGCAAAAGAAACCAAGGAATTAACGTATACGATTACTGCGCCAGAAAAAAATTTTGATGGTGTTGTAGCGGGTGGAATCAACATTGTCGAAGAACTTGCAAAAGAAAATGAAGACAGTGGAAAGAATAAAAGCAGTATGGCAGTTCAAAATCAATATGGTTATACGATCGCATTGATTTTACACGGTGAAAAAGAAGTAACGAAACCTATTATTGAACCCGGAAAAATCAAAGTAGAACAAGTGAATGGACGAAACAGTATCAAATTCCCTTTGAAAAATACCAGTGGGATGTTTATCAATAAATTGAACGTCAATGGTAGCATTCGCAAAATGAATGAGAAAGAAGTATTGTACACCACTAAAATTGAAAATGGACAGCAAGCACCTAACTCCGTTTATAATTTCGATATTCGCACGGACGGGAAAAATTTAAGTCCTGGGAAATATACAGCAACTTTGACTGCAGAATCAAAGGGCAACAAATGGAAATTCACACAAAATTTTACTATTTCGGAAAAAACTGCCACTGATTTGAATCGAACAGCAGTTGCTGAGAAAAAGGATCATACGACGCTTTATCTGATTCTTTTGATTTGTGGCATTTTATTGCTTCTTTTTATTATTATCTTTATTTACATTCACAAGAAAAATCAGAAAATCAAAAAATTAATGAATGAACTACAGAAAGAAGATAGCGCCAGCTAAGTAGTAGCTATTTTAATGAGGAATCATATGAAGGAACTATTTGAAAAAGAGACGTTGGCCAAGCTGATGTTATTCTCTTATATTGATAATTTAGATACGGACGCTTTTGCAGTCAAAGATATTGAAAAACAATTTGACTTAACTTATTTTCGGGCAAATAAACTTTTAGGCTTATTGATCGAAGACTTTAAAACAATGGAGTTAGATGACTACTTCTTTATCTCCAAAAATAAAAGTAAATATATTTATAAGAAAAACTGTTTAGATTCAATCAATCGTTTGATTTGGAAATATGGTAGAGAATCTTATTTATTTAGCCTTTTAGATTACTTCTTAAAAAATGGTATGAACACCAAAGAAATTATGGAAAACTACAGTTACTATCATTATGTTAGTGTTTCTTATTCTTATGTCATCAAAAATAAACTGGAATCTTTTTTAGATATGCATCAAATGAATTTTTTGGTTGGACAGGTCAATGAAAGTAAGTTGCGCATTTTTTTAGCACAGATTTACTTTTATATTTTTAAAAATTACGAGAACCCTTTTTCCGCGCAGGAGTGGGAAAAGGCAACAGCTTTTATTGATGAATTACAAAAATTAAGAATCATCGAACCATTGGGAAGATTAAAAAAAACGAAACTTTTGTATTATTGTTTGGTTTCTTTTTTTCGAGTGGAGAACGGACAAAACAGTGTAACTGACAGGTTGCTTGTTTCAACAGATGAATGTTACGTGGAGCCAATCACTAAGAGCTATCACCACTTTACTGAAAAAAAGGACAAGACCCAAACAACCGATGTGGTTACCTTGATCAATTATCTCCGAATCAATCAGTATCTTTGCCAAGAAAAAGAACGTAACGTAGGGAAAGAAAATAAATTGGCAGATTTGACGCAAGAATTATTGAGCACAGTGGGGATCAAGTCCTCAGATGAATGTTTGAATCATCAGTTATCTGAATTATTGTTCAAGTTTTTTTATTACAAAGATAGTCTACTAGATGGGCATTTTTATGTTATTTTAGATTTCTTCTTTGATAGTTTTACTCAAGAAATGGGACAAATTTTACACTTTTTGGGTAAGAAAGAAACAATCTCGCTAATTGGTGATCAAACTGAAAATCAGCAAGTATTATTAGAAATACTTTTGATTCTTGTCAATAGTCAAGCCTATCAAAATCAAAAAAAAGCAATCACGATCACGATTGATTTTACTTTAGGAGAACAATACAACAACTATATTGCCAATAACATTGTTCATTTACCGTTCGTTACCCTCAAAGTTGACAATCAGTACTCACCTCAAACAGATATTTATTTATCTGATGTATTGCCTGAAATAGTCGAAAGTGACTACTTGATTTGGAACAGCCCACCAAGTTCAAAAGATTGGAAAGTCTTCGGGAATTTGGTATCAAAAATTTATGGAATGAGAAATAGCCTATGAAAAAATATTTAATCGTTTTTTTGTTTAGCTCGGTTATGCTGATGAATGGAGAAAAGCCCAGTGTTCCAAAATTGTATCATGCAGAAAAAGAAATTATACGTGAGGAAGACCATGCGAAAGAAACGAGTATTGGTTTTTATGAAAAAAATATCAAAAAGAAGAAAGCCACGCAACCGGTGACTAGTTTTGCACCAACGAATGGGATCAGTAAAAAGAAAATTGCTAATTTTGGAAGCGGCGCATTATCGTCAACTAAGCTAGGAAATCTTTTTGAAAGCTTATCAGGTACGCTCATTTTTGGAGGTAAATCAGATGAGAGGGAATAAAAAGAGTTATTTTTTGCTTTTTTTTTATGTGGGATTAGCGTTAATTAGCTATCAGTACGTTGAAAATTCGATTTTTACCCAACACATCGTAACGGCTAAGTATCAGATGGTCGATAATCTTGAAAATGGCAAGACGATTCCATTTGAAGAAGTAAAGTCAGCAACGGTTAGTGATGTATTTACAGCAAAAAGTGAAGAACTAGAGGCGATTGGTGTATTATCAATTCCTCAGTTGGCACTAGCTGTTCCGGTTTTTCCTGGAATTAGTCAAAATGCTATGCTAATTGGTGCGGCAACAATGTATACTAGGCGAGACCCGTTGAAAGACAATATGATTTTTTTGGGACATCATTTAAGTGAAAAAGGATTGTTGTTTGGCAAATTAGCAAATGCAAAAAAGGGTCAGAAAATTGATTTGGATTACTTAGGGAAGAGCTATCATTATGTGATTACTGAGAAAAAAATAATTGATGAACAAGAAGTGAACTATATCGAAGAAAATCCAGCAAAAACTTTGACATTGCTGACATGCGACAAAGCATCAGAGACAACGAAACGGATTTTAGTCAAAGCAAAAATAGTAGAAATGTCTCAAAAATCAACAGCTAACAAACAATTTTCATCAAAGAACTCGATTGAAAAAATCCAGCAAGTAAGTAAAAAAATAATCCGAAAAGTCTATTTACAATTGTTTTTCTTTGGTTTGATCGCAATCGTGGGTACGAGTGTCATTTTATTTAGTAATAAGATTTGAGGTGTTATTATGAACTATTATGGAAAGGTATCAAGCTATAAACAAAGATATTATTTAGAAAGAATCTCTAGTTTGAATAAAAAATTGCCACGTATGGGTGCATACAATTACCAGATAGAAACAGTTTTTTTAGAAAATCGTTGTCCAGTGACTTCCATTTCACTATATGAAGCAAAAAAATTGGTCAAAACTTGGCGAATTAGCGTTCAAGATGATGCTAATATCATTAGTAAGACAAATGATGATTTCGTTATTGGGATTGATGGCCAATGGACAAATGCTAAAAACAAGGTTTTAAATGATGCAAAAGCGATTATTCTACACTTGTAAATCACTACTATTCTTGAGATAAAATGCCCGATATAAATTGTGTATCAGGTATTTTTTTTATTGCTAAATGGATCAATTTGATAAATAAAACAGCAACTATTTGATTTTTAGGTTATTTTAATGGACGTTATATTTATTTTTTTATTTTAAATTTCATATAAAATAACTTATATATTTTAAAATTTTGTTATCTTTTAATGTTGACGTTGTAATTTAAGGGTGTTATACTAGTTTTTGTAAGCGGTAATAATTATTTTGTTTTTTTAAAAGTATTATTGTTATAACCGTTTTTTAAAAAATAAATGTATAGGGGTTTTGTTATGAAAAAGTCGTCGATTATTTTATCTTTATCAGGTGTTTTATTTTCAGTAGCGTTATTAGGTCATGCGGATTCGGTCAAAGCTGAGACAAGCCAGCCAGCTATCGAAGTCAAACAAGTAAAAAGCAGTGTAGACGTTGGAACATGGGAAGAATTCAAAACAGCGATTAAAGATGTAAATGTAACAGATATTAATTTAACAGCTGATATCACATTAGAAGCAACTGAATCAATTACCAATTTGACAAAAAATATTCACGGGAATGGGCATACAATTGATGCTGATTTACACCAACTTTATTTTACAAAAGCAGATACAGTTGGCTTAATGGAAGATGTAAAAATTATCAATACGGACATATACGGGTTACTTTGGAGCGCATATACAGCAAATATTACATATAAAAATGTCGACCATTCAGGAAGACAAATGATTTATTTACCAGAAGGAAAACTGACTTTAGAGGGTAAAGTATCGAGTGTTTCTACGACAGAGGAAGTTTTCCAAGGAAAAGAGTTGGAAGTATTACCAGGAGCGACTGTTAACTTAGAAGATACATCAGGATTATCTGCTTTGAGCATGGGCTATGCTGAAGGTACACTAACAGTTGGAAAAGATGCGAGCGTGACGATCAAAGCGGAAAAAACTTCGATTTTAGGCGGATCAAAATTTGCTATGGTCAATGAAGGTACAATGGAAATCAATTCTGCTGATCAACGAGGAATCAATTTAGCTTCCGGAAGTACGCTAGAATTGAAAGATGGTAGTCACTTGAAAATTCATACAGAGGATACTGTTTATGAAAGTATCCTTGTTACTTCAGGTAACTTCTTTGTTCGAAGCGGAGCAACGATTGAAGCAGAATCAAATGGGAATCAAAGTACGATTATTGCTGGAAAAGAAATTATGTTTGAAAATGGTTCAAATTATTCAATTACGAATCATCACGCTGAAGGTCCAGTTTTGGGAGGATATGCAACTACTGCACATGTTACCTTAGACTCGCCAACCGGCTATAATTTGTGGTGGGTAGATCGCGTAGAGGAAGCTGATCCTCAAGAAGTTATTGCGGGTCCCGTAAAATCTTCTTTCAATATTTTAGGCTATACTCACGCAGGAATACACACAACGAACTATTCATCAACTGATCCACATTTTGAATCATCACCATTTACAAATTATGGGAAAATTCAAGGTGGTTCATTTGTAGATGATGGGATTGTTGTTGATGCACCAGTCTTTAATCCAGTTACCGATCAAGATAAAACATTATCTGGAACAGGGACACCAGGAGCAACAGTGAATGCCTATGTAGACGGTACGCTGATTGGTACGGGGACAGTAGATTCAACAGGAAACTGGACAATCACAGTGGAACCACAAAATGAAGGTACAAAAATTGATGTGAACCAAGTAATCGATGGGAAAGAAAGTGACAAAGTCTCACAAGTAGTTACGCATGAAGAAAAAATCGACGCACCTGTTTTCAATGTTGTGAATGACAAGGATAAACAGTTAACCGGAATTGGGACACCAGGAGCAACAATTAATGCCTATGTAGATGGCGTGTTACTTGGAACAGGCACTGTTGGAGATGACGGTCGTTGGACAATCACGATTGAACCACAAGCAGAAGGTACTAAGATCGACGTGAACCAAGTAATTAATGGCAAGGAAAGTGAGTATGTTTCGCAAATCGTTAGTCATTTAGATCAAACGATCAACTTCTTCAAACTAGGCTATTGGCAAAATTATGGATTGGTTTTAGAAGGATCAATCGATAATGGTAGTTTGGACTTGACGAATAAAGATGCTGTGAAGAAGACACTTCATCTAACAGCGGCCGATGGGACAGAGGTAGGAACATTTGCCTGTGCAAACCATGATTGGTACAATAACGGCGTCTTTAATGGGTACCAGGCAATTGTTGAAGATACTGTGCTAGCTGGGTTAGAACCAGGAGAATATAAATTAAGTGTCACACTTGAAGTAGGCGACTTTAACGAAACACAAGACTTAAATGTCGGAAGTGCTGTCCGTGATAATTATGCCCATATTTTTACTGAAATTCCAGAAACAACCGTTGGTAGCCATACGATTGCACCATTAGAAAAAGAGGGTATTGGTTATTTAGTGGTGAAGTAATTAGTTGAATATGTATTTAGAAAACCACACACTCTTTTGTTAAAAGAGATGTGTGGTTTTCTTTTTTTGATTGGCGGGATTCTGTTGAAAATACATGAGCTGTGATAAACTAAGGTGGAGTAGAAAATGGAGGAATGAGTACATGCAAGATTACCAATATCCAATTGATTTAGATTGGACAACGGATGAAATGGTGACCGTGATGAATATGTGGGAAGCCTTAGAAAAAGCGAATGAAGTTGGGATTAATAATGAAAATTTTTTAGCTGCTTATCAGCAGTTTAAAACAGTAGTGAAATCCATTGGGGAAGAAAAACGATTAGGTCGAGAGTTTGAAAAAGTGTCGGGTTATTCGCTTTATCGAACGGTCCAAATGGCGAAAAAAAATCAGAAAAAAACTCTGAAGATGAATGGGTGAACTAAATGGAACCAATAATTCACGAAATCAAAAGTTGGTTGCTTGAAGCAGGCGAAAAAGTCAAAGCGAGTGAACGGCAACAACTAACAGTCTTTGAAAAAACAAATCGAAAAGACTTAGTCACGAATATGGATCGAAAAGTTCAACAATTTCTAGTTCAAAAGATCATGGCATTTGATCCAGAAGCAAAAATACTGGCTGAAGAAGATGGCTACAATGAACTAACCGATTTAACTGGACGGGTATTTATTATTGACCCCATTGACGGAACACTTAATTTTGTGATGGAAGGCGAAAATTTTTGTATCATGCTGGCTATGTATGAAAATGGTGTAGGGCAATTAGGCTTTATTTATGACGTGATGAAAGATGAATTGTACTGGGGCGGACAAGGGATAGGCATCTATCAAAATGATTTGCAACTTCCAAAGCCTGAAGATAAGGCGTTAGAGGCTGGATTACTAGGAATGAATGGCTATTTATTTGCCCATAATAAATTTAATATTCGAACGATTGGCGAAGAAAGTATGGGTGTCAGAATCACTGGGTGTGCGGGGCTGGAAATGATTGCGATGCTCAAAGGAAATCATATTGGTTATTTGTCAAACTTGAGTCCGTGGGATTATGCAGCTGGCTGTGTTTTGCTAAAGGAATTCGATTTCTTCTATAGTAATATGAACGGAGATCAGTTAGCTTTTCATGGACGCGAATTGTTTGTCGCTGCAACATCAAAAGCGTTCAAGCAAATCCATTCATTATTAGAGATGTGAAGAGATGTGATCGGAGGCAAATGAAGCTTAAAAAACTGGAAAGTGGGATTTTTCGTGATGAAAATGAAAAAAAGTTGACAGTTTATTAAGTTTCGCGAAAAAATGAAAACATTTCACTATATTTCATGAAAAAAGTTTGCTATAATAAGCAGTCGAGTAAATTGCCCTGTCAGAAATAAACTGATAAAAGAAGGAGTTAGTTACATTGAATTATAGAAACGATATCCGTAACGTAGCAATTATTGCCCACGTCGATCACGGAAAAACAACATTAGTTGATGAGTTATTGAAACAATCAGATACATTAGACGCACATACACAATTACAAGAACGTGCGATGGATTCAAATGCTTTAGAAAAAGAACGTGGGATTACAATCTTAGCTAAAAATACAGCTGTTGATTATAAAGGTATTCGCGTAAACATCATGGATACACCTGGACACGCGGACTTCGGTGGTGAAGTTGAACGTATCATGAAAATGGTTGATGGTGTAGTTTTAGTTGTTGATGCTTACGAAGGGACAATGCCTCAAACACGTTTTGTTTTGAAAAAAGCTTTAGAACAACACATTACACCAATCGTTGTTGTGAACAAAATTGACAAACCATCTGCTCGCCCTGAACACGTTGTTGATGAAGTACTTGAACTTTTCATCGAATTAGGTGCGGATGACGATCAATTAGATTTCCCAGTTATTTATGCCTCTGCATTAAACGGAACTTCAAGCTTGTCTGATGATCCTGCAGATCAAGAAGAAACAATGGCGCCAATTTTTGATACAATTATTGAAAAAATTCCTGCACCAGTTGATAATAGCGACGAACCTTTACAATTCCAAGTCTCATTGCTTGATTACAATGATTATGTTGGACGTATCGGTATTGGTCGTGTATTCCGTGGAACAATCAAGGTTGGTGACCAAGTAGCTTTGATGAAACTTGATGGAACAGTTAAAAAATTCCGCGTAACAAAATTATTTGGTTTCTTTGGACTAAAACGTCTAGAAATCGAAGAAGCAAAAGCTGGAGATTTGATTGCTGTATCTGGTATGGAAGATATCTTCGTTGGAGAAACTGTTACACCAGTTGACCATCAAGATGCTTTACCAATTTTACACATTGATGAACCAACTTTACAAATGACATTCTTAGTTAATAATTCACCATTCGCAGGTCGCGAAGGTAAATATGTAACAGCTAGAAAAATCGAAGAACGCCTAATGGCTGAATTGCAAACAGACGTGTCTCTACGTGTTGAACCAACAAATTCACCTGACGCTTGGACTGTTTCAGGACGTGGGGAATTACATTTGTCAATCTTGATTGAAACAATGCGTCGTGAAGGCTATGAATTACAAGTATCACGTCCAGAAGTTATCGAAAAAGAAATTGATGGTGTGAAATGTGAACCTTTTGAACGTGTACAAATCGACACACCAGAAGAATACATGGGTAGCGTGATTGAATCATTAAGCTTGCGTAAAGGTGAAATGCAAGACATGGTTCATACTGGAAATGGTCAAATTCGTTTGACTTTCTTAACACCAGCTCGTGGCTTGATTGGTTATTCAACCGAGTTCCTTTCAATGACTCGTGGATATGGTATCATGAACCACACATTCGATCAATATTTACCAATGTTAGCTGGTCAAATTGGTGGACGTCACCAAGGTGCATTAGTTTCTATTGATACTGGTAAAGCAACTACTTACTCAATCATGAGTATTGAAGAACGCGGAACAGTCTTTGTAGAACCAGGTACAGATGTATATGAAGGTATGATTATTGGCGAAAACAGTCGTGATAATGACTTAACAGTCAACATTACTAAAGCAAAGCAAATGACTAATGTTCGTTCTGCTAATAAGGATCAAACTTCTGTCATCAAAAAGCCTAAGCAATTAACACTTGAAGAATCACTTGAATTCTTGAATGATGATGAGTACTGCGAAGTAACGCCAGAATCAATTCGTTTGAGAAAACATATCTTAAACAAAAATGCTCGTGAAAAAGCATCTAAAAAGAAAAAATAATTCATTGATGAATGAATAATCTTAAGGCCAGCTCGTTCAAAATGAGCTGGTCTTTTTTCATCTGTGGAGAAGTGAAAAAGAAAAAGAAGAAAAGTCTCGTCAAAACAGATAAAAACTTTTAAAAGTTTTTTAAAAACCTTGAAATCTCTCCGTAAATGTTTCATATTTTCTCTTTGTTCCACAAGGGGGTGCTTGTACTGTGTTGTATCTCGAAGTAAACTAAAAAAGAAAGGAGTCACAATATGTATGAAATATTAAAAAAATATTTTGGTTATGAACAATTTCGTCCTGGTCAGCAAGAAATCATTCAAAAAATTTTTGACCAACAAGACGTCTTAGGCATTATGCCAACTGGTAGTGGGAAATCAATTTGTTATCAGCTACCAGCAATTATGATGGATGGACTAACAATCGTTGTGTCGCCCTTGATTTCTTTGATGAAAGATCAGGTCGATGCAGCGAACCAGCTAGGGATTCCTGCGACATTTATCAACAGTTCTTTAACAGGAAAAGAGACAGCTGAAAGATTTTATTTATTGAATCGCAATCAGTGTAAATTACTCTATGTTGCGCCGGAACGTTTCATTATGCCTGATTTTCAGCAGGCAATGAGCAATTGGAAAGTTGAACTGATTGCAATCGATGAAGCCCATTGTATTTCACAATGGGGACACGATTTTCGTCCAAGCTATTTGCAAATGGCTGAGGTTTTGGCCCAGTTACCGAGTCGTCCAGCAATCGTAGCCTTAACAGCTACAGCAACTACTCAAGTGGCTACAGATATCAAAAGACTTTTAAAAATCCCTGACAACAATCATATTCAAACTGGTTTTGCTCGAGAAAATTTAACTTTTCAAGTAATCAAAGATCAAAAAAAGGAACAATATTTGCTTGAATATTTAAAAATAAATAAAAATCAATCTGGAATTATTTATGCGGCAACACGAAAAGAAGTGGATCGTGTGTATTATTTGTTACAAAAGTTTGGTTTTTCAGTTGGACGCTATCATGGTGGATTAAATGAACGGGAGCGAACTGAAATGCAAGAAGCGTTTTTATTTGACCGTATTCAGTTGATTGTAGCAACTAATGCTTTTGGTATGGGAATCAATAAAAGTAACGTTCGCTTTGTGATCCATTATCAAATTCCTGGATCTTTAGAAGCCTACTATCAAGAAGCAGGACGAGCAGGACGAGATGGATTGCCAAGTGAGGCCATTTTGTTGTTTGCTGCTCAAGATATTCAAGTTCAAAAATTTTTTATCCAACAATCACAACGTGACGAAAACCAAAAACAAAAAGAATACGAGAAATTAAAAGCAATGACTGAATATGCGTATATTGAGTCTTGTTTGCAACAATATATCTTAACTTATTTTGGCGAAAAAAGTACGCCTTGTAATCGATGTGGAAACTGCCTAGATGATCGTGAGCTAATTGAAGTAACAACTGAAGCACAAATGGTGCTATCTTGTCTTAAAAGAATGGGCGAAGCTTACGGAAAACAGCTTTTGATGAAGGTATTGGCGGGTTCTAAAGAACAGAAAGTAAAAACGTTAGGATTTCAACAATTGTCGACCTATGGACTATTGAAGAAGCAATCTCAAAAAGATATTTTACAACTCATTGAATATTTGATTTCAAGTGGTTACCTGTTATCTGTGACAGGTGAGTTTCCAGTGCTTAAAGTAACTGATAAAGGAATCCAAGTGTTGAAAAATGAACAGAAAGTTTATCGAAAAGAGGCGAAAAAAGTTCGACAATTAGCAGAAAATGACACCTTGTTTGAACAGCTTCGTGAGTTGCGAACAGACTTGGCCGCTGATGCTGGAGTGCCTCCTTATGTGGTTTTCTCTGATTCGACATTGAAAGAATTAAGTCAAGTACGTCCAACAAATCGACTAGAAATGTTACAAATCAAAGGTGTTGGGCAAAGTAAATTAGATAAATATGGTGAAGCATTTTTAAAAGTTTTGAATGAAACAACGTAAAAAAAAACACAGGAAAGTTTGTTTGATAAAACTGATTTTTATTTTTGAAAAAAATTTTTGAAAAAGTTTGTAAGCTGAAAAAAATCTGTATCTACTTTAAGAAAAAAATAGATAAAAAAGGGAGGAATCCCTTGATTTTACTGTTCGTTAAAAAATCAAGTATGTTATAATGAGTAAATTAGAATAGGGGGTAGACATAGATGGATTCTCTAACCAAAGAATTCGCTGTTCACGTGTTAAAAGAAGATGCAAATCGGATCAAACGTTTGATTCGTAATCAAAAAAACAGTCTGTGTATTTCACAATGCAAAGCATTTGAAGAAGTGGTGGATACGCAGATGTATGGTTTTTCTCAACAAGTTAGCTTTGCTATTCGTGTGGGAATCATTGAAAAAGACGAAGGACAGCTAATTTTGAGTGAACTAGAACGTGAACTGAATCAATTATATAATGATGTTTATCAGGAAAACTATGAAAAAAATGAAAGTGGCAGGGAGGAATAAACTTGCCTAAAAAAGTAAAAAAACGGCATTTAATGGACTATACGATTTTAATTCCCTATTTGATTTTATGCGCACTAGGCTTGATTATGGTGTATAGCTCTACTTCGTATTTATTATTAGAAAATGGTCAAAACCCCATGTCGTCAGTGATTAACCAGAGCGTCTTTTGGGTATTGAGTTTAGTGGCAATTGCACTTTTATATAAGATGAAGACCGATGTTTTGAAAAATCAGCGTCTGATCATGATTGCTTTTGTTGTTTTAGGTCTCTTGTTGATCATCGTGCTATTTTTTGGGAAAGAAGTAAATGGAGCCAAAGGTTGGCTAACCATTGCAGGTTTTTCCATTCAGCCGGCTGAGTATTTAAAAATCATTGCTATCTGGTATTTGTCATTGACGTTGGCAAATCGTCAAAATGGTGTGCAAAAAGATTTTGTTGGCTCAATCAAACGACCTTTAGCGTTGGTTCTTGGTCTGACAGTGATTGTCGCAATCTTACCTGATTTTGGGAATGCAACAGTTATCTTCTTGATTGTTTTAGTAATGCTTTTAGCAAGTGGTGTAAACTATTATTATACTTGGATTGTGGGAATCGGTGGAGTCGGTTTAAGTATTTTCGTTATTTGGTTGATGAATGTCACCCATGGGAAAATTTTGCCGGCACGTTTGCAATATATTTATAGTCGATTCTCGATTTTTCAAAATCCATTTGCTGATGAACTTGATAAAGGGCATCAGATGGTCAATGGTTACTATGCGATTTTCAACGGTGGTTTATTTGGTCGCGGTTTAGGAAACAGTATTCAGAAAAAAGGCTTCTTACAAGAAGCACAAACAGACTTTATTTTCGCTATCGTTGTAGAAGAACTTGGCTTGATTATGGCAGTCTTGATTTTAGCTTTGCTCTTTTTCATGATTGCTCGCATTATTCTAGTTGGGATTCGCTCAAGTGATCCATTTAATTCGTTGTTATGTATAGGGGTTGGCGGAATGTTCTTAATCCAAGTGTTCATCAATTTGGGTGGGATTACTGGTGTTATTCCTTTAACTGGGATTACTTTCCCATTTTTAAGTCAGGGAGGATCAAGTTTGCTGATGCTCTCGGTGTGTGTCGGATTTGTACTTAATATTAGTGCAGATGAAAAACGGAAAAATCTAGGATTATACTAAAAAAGATGTAGGAGTGGTTCGATGAAAAAGGTTTTAGTTGCTAACCGTGGAGAGATTGCTGTGCGAGTATTTCGTGCTTGTACAGAATTAGGAATTAAAACTGTTGGGATTTACGCACAAGAAGATGAATATTCTGTCCATCGCTTTAAAGCAGATGAAGCTTATTTAGTTGGTAAAGGAAAAAAACCAATTGATGCGTATCTTGATATTGAAGGAATCATTGAAATTGCAAAAGAATGTGGTGCGGATGCCATTCATCCTGGGTATGGGTTGTTATCAGAAAATTTGAGTTTTGCTCGTCGCTGTGAAGAAGAGGGCATTACTTTTGTGGGTCCTAAGCTTCATCATTTAGATATTTTTGGTGACAAGATCAAAGCAAAGACGGCCGCAATCGAAGCAGGAATTGCTTCAATCCCTGGTACTGATGGACCAGTCGCAACGGTTGAAGAGGCGTTACAATTTGCAGACACTTATGGTTATCCAATCATGATCAAAGCTGCTCTTGGCGGTGGCGGACGTGGAATGCGTGTGGCTTATGATGAAAAAAGTGCTCGTGAAGGTTATGAGCGTGCTAAAAGTGAAGCAAAAGCTGCTTTTGGTAGTGATGAGGTCTACGCAGAAAAATATATTGGTAATCCCAAACATATTGAAGTCCAAATTTTAGGGGATACTCACGGAAATGTGATTCATCTTTTTGAACGTGATTGCTCTGTGCAACGCCGCCATCAAAAAGTCGTCGAAGTTGCTCCATGTGTATCTTTAAGTGAAGAACAGCGCCAAAAAATTTGTGAAGCAGCCGTTCAGTTAATGAAACATGTTGGGTATGTGAATGCAGGAACTGTTGAATTTTTAGTAGAGGGAGATAACTTCTACTTTATTGAAGTCAACCCACGTGTCCAAGTTGAACACACGATTACCGAAATGATTACTGACGTAGATATTGTGACCACCCAGTTGTTGATTGCACAAGGAAAAGACCTCCATAAAGAAATTGGACTGCCACAACAAAATGATCTTCAATTGAATGGCTCAGCTATCCAATGCCGAATCACAACAGAAGATCCGTTAAACCACTTTTTACCAGATACAGGAAAAATCGATACTTATCGCTCACCGGGTGGGTTTGGTGTTCGTTTAGATGTCGGCAATGCTTATGCTGGTTATGTGGTGACACCTTACTTCGATTCATTGCTAGTAAAAGTGTGTACCCACGCGGCAGATTTTGATACAGCAATCCAAAAAATGGAACGTTGTTTGAAAGAATTTAGAATTCGCGGGGTTAAAACGAATATTCCATTTATGCTTAATGTGATTACTCATCCTGAATTTCAATCAGGGCATGCCAAAACGACGTTCATTGATAATACGCCTCAGTTATTTGAATTTCCACGTTTGCGTGACAGAGGAAATAAAACCATGAAATATATTGGTGAAATCACCGTTAATGGATTCCCTGGAATCGAAAAACTGGAAAAACCATTTTATGATGAGCCAAGAATACCAACGTCATTGGACCTACGTGAAGACTATGTGACAGCCAAAAATGTTTTAGATGATAAAGGTGCGGATGCTTTAGTTGATTGGATCACGAATCAAGAGAATCTTCTGTTAACAGATACAACATTTAGGGATGCCCATCAAAGTCTGTTAGCTACGCGTGTAAGAACCCAAGAATTCAAGAAAATTGCTCGATTAACTGGTGAGGCGTTACCTGAATTATTTTCAAGTGAGATGTGGGGTGGTGCAACCTTTGATGTTGCTTATCGATTCTTAAATGAAGATCCATGGCAACGACTTAGAAAAATCCGTGCGTTGATGCCTAATACATTGTTACAAATGCTCTTTAGAGGATCAAATGCAGTTGGTTATTCTAACTACCCTGATAACGTTCTAGTGGAGTTTGTCCAAGAAGCAGCAGCACAAGGGATTGATGTTTTCCGTATTTTTGATAGCTTGAACTGGACACCACAAATGGAAAAAAGTATCCAAGCAGTGCGTGATGCAGGAAAAGTGGCTGAAGCAGCAATTTGTTATACTGGTGATATCAATGATCCAAGTCGTGCAAAATATAATGTGCAATACTATAAAGACATGGCGAAAGAGTTAGAGCAACTAGGTGCCCATATCATTGCAATCAAAGATATGGCTGGGTTATTAAAACCACAAGCAGCTTATCGCTTAATTAGTGAATTAAAAGCAACAACAGATTTACCAATCCATTTGCATACACATGATACTAGCGGAAACGGAATCATCACTTATTCTGCTGCTTCAAAAGCAGGTGTGGACATCGTGGATGTGGCAATGAGTGCAATGAGTGGCAATACGAGTCAACCAAGTATGAGTAGTTTATATTATGCTTTGGTAAACGGTCCACGTTTACCAGAAATCAACATTGAACATGCCCAAGAATTGAATCACTATTGGGAAGATGTCAGAATGTACTATAAACCTTTTGAGAATGGATTGAATGCTCCTGAAACAGAAGTTTATATGCATGAAATGCCGGGCGGACAATATTCAAATCTTCAACAACAAGCAAAAGCTGTTGGTCTTGGTCATCGTTGGGATGAAATCAAGAAAATGTATCATACAGTTAACTTGATGTTTGGTGACATCGTAAAAGTGACTCCTTCTTCTAAAGTAGTAGGAGACATGGCGTTATTTATGGTCCAAAATGATTTGACGGAAGAAGCTATTTATGAAAATGGCGAAAACTTAAGTTTCCCTGAGTCAGTCGTAACGTTCTTCCAAGGAGAACTTGGCCAACCGGTTGGTGGATTCCCAGAGAAATTACAAGCAATCATCTTGAAAGGACGCCCGGCATTTACGAAGCGTCCAGGATTATTAGCTGAACCAATCGATTTTGAAAAAGTAAAAGCAGAGTTGACAGAAAAAATCGGGTATACTCCTCGTAAAGATGAAGTATTGAGCTATTTGATGTATCCACAAGTCTTTTTAGATTATCAAACGTCTTACAATCAATTTGGGGATGTTACATTGTTGGATACACCGACATTCTTCCAAGGTATTCGATTGGGTGAAACAGTAAATGTTCAAATTGAGCGTGGGAAAATTTTGATTATTCGTCTAGATGAAATTGGTGAACCTGATATTGATGGAAATCGAGTATTGTTCTTCAACTTGAACGGACAACGTCGTGAGATACTAGTCAAAGACAATTCAATTGTCAGCTCAGTTCAAGCGAAACGTCGTGCTGAACCAACAAATAAAGAGCAAATCGGGGCAACGATGTCTGGATCTGTTTTAGAAGTATTGGTGAAAAAAGGAGACGTCGTCAAAAAAGGTGATACGTTATTGATTACAGAAGCAATGAAGATGGAAACAACGATTGAAGCGCGCTTTGACGGTAAAGTCGAACATGTCTACGTAAGTGCTGGTGAAGTCATCCACTCAGGTGATTTATTAATCGAAGTGACTGAAAAATAAATTTGGCGAAGGGTGGAATTAAAAAAGTGAAAAGAGTAGGATTGTTTACTGCCATCTTTTTTCTGGTAGTTGTAGCATTTTACATGGAGCCTGTTTTCTTTCCACCTAAGACAGAAATCAAAAATGATCGAACCCAACAAATAGAAGAAAATCAAATGACAACGTGGAAATACCAAGAGCTTCAAGCGACCGGTTTTTCCACGTACATAGACCAACCGGTTAGCAAACTTGAAGCGGATTTTGGCCGTGCAGATGATCGACTAGCCAGTGGATTTGGTTTTGAAATCAGATATTATCAAGATGCTAAAAATCAGCTTCTCTTGGAAGCGAATGTCCAAGAGGACAAGGTGAAAACTATTAAAGTGCTAAATAGTGCAAACGAACAGATTACACCATTTTCTTTTGGAATGACGATGCAAGATTTAACAGCTTTTACAACTATTTATACGAATTTTACATTTGATTATCAAAAAGAAGAAATCGGGATCGAATTAATGGAAGAAGACATGAATTATCGCCCTTTGATTGCCTTTGATAATGATACTTTTGCAATTATGTTTTTTGATCAAACAACAAATGGTCTGTTTGCAGTAACTTATTTGGATAAAGAAAGCTTGCTGAAGTTACTTCCTTATCAAGTTTTTGGTAGCAATCTACCAACCTATCAACTAGATAAAGAAGCAGACTGGGATAAAATCAATCGGGTAAAAGAGCAAAAGAGCGTCAATTTACTTAATCAATTAAGAGAAGAAGATTATTTACCTGCTTACCAGCAGAAATTACTTTTCGAAGAGAAAACAAAACTTGTTTTATCAAGTTTCTTGACTAAACCAGAAGATTATTTAACGCAAGAACGATTAGAGGAATGGCAGACAGCAGCAGCTTCTTCTAAAATAATGAAACGTTTCTCTTTGACTAGCGATGAATTGATCGATATTTTGGAAAAAAATCAGTTGAAACAAACGACTGGCTTGTTTACACATCCGATGATTGACCCGACATTTTCTTTTTTGCAGTGGTACAGTGATCCCTATACGCACGAACGTTTTATGAGTGAATCTGCTGACACATTAGCAATTGCCTTTTCAAAAGAAAATGTGTTAGTCTTATTGCAAGAAGAGCAGGAAGAAAGTAGTGATAGCAGTGATCATTAATGAAGAATTATTTTGCTTAGAAGATCAATGTCACCAATTGGTTCAGCGCATTCGTGAAAGTGAAACATTTCGTGCATATCTTATAAGCAAACAAAACATGAATCACTCTGAAGAAGTGGAAGAGCTAAAAAAAGATTTTTTAGCGAAAAAAGCTAGCTTTGAGCAAATTGCTGATTATGGAAAATATGCGCCTGATTTTCGAGAAACACAACGCGCAGTCAGAGCGGCGAAAAGAAAACTAGACTTAACGGATGAAGTGTCAGAGTTTCGGGTAAATGAAACACAATTACAAGGAATCTTGGATGAGATAGGACAACATCTTGCACGTGGGATTTCCAGTGAAATCAAAATTGATGCAGGTAGTCCATTTTTTGAAACAAGTAAACATGCTGGATGTGGAGGAAACTGTCATGCAAGTTGATAAAACGAACTTTGAAATAACTAAGCGCCGTGGAATAATTGTTTGGGTGTATAGCTTGAAACAATTAAAAAACCTGAAGAAATTTGGGTTACTGCACTACGTTTCAAGAAGAATGAAATATGTTGTTCTTTACTTAAATGAAGAAACATTTGAACAAACACAAGAAAGAATCAAAAAACTTCATTTTGTTCGACGAGTCGAACCTTCTTATCGTCCAGATATCGAAATGAATTTTGCAGAAAAGATTGGTTCAAAAGACGCAATCAAAGAAGACGGCTTTGAAATCGAAGAACTAAGTACAGAAATTCGTTTAGCTGAAAATATTTAAGTCATACATTCACAGATAAAAAGAATGAAGACTGTAAGTTACTAAGAAATTGTTTGGTGACTTGCAGTCCTTTTTTTGTCAGGTTTTGGTATACTAATAAAAGCGAGAAACAAGGAGTGAGTATATGCGAGTTATTTCAGGAGAGTACGGTGGACGCCGATTAAAAAGTTTGGCTGGTGCAAATACCAGACCGACAACTGATAAAGTCAAAGAATCCATTTTTAATATGATTGGTCCATACTTTGATGGTGAACGAGTATTAGATTTATTTGCTGGTAGTGGTGGTTTAGCAATCGAAGCGATTTCACGAGGTTGTTCACACGCTGTTTGTGTAGATAAAAATTATCAAGCGTTGAAGATTATCAAAGAAAATATTGCTATCACCAAAGAACCAGAAAAATTTACTACATTGAAACTGGATGCTGATCGTGCAATTGAACAATTAGCAAACCAAAAGGAACAATTTGATTTTCTTTTTTTAGATCCTCCTTACGCAAAACAAAAAATTGTGGATCAAATCGAAAAAATGCTTCAACTTCACTTGATCAAGCCAGATGCGATCATTGTATGTGAAACGGATAAAACGGTTGAACTTCCCGAAAAGATTGAAAGTTTAACACAAATCAGACAGCAAAATTATGGAATTACTGCTGTAACTATTTATCGAAATGAGGCGAAAGCATGACACGTGCATTATTTCCTGGGAGTTTTGATCCATTGACTATGGGACATCTTGATACAATTGAACGGGGTGCTGAACTATTTGATGAAGTCATTATTGGCGTATTTGTTAACACCTCAAAGAAAAGTTTATTTTCTGCAGAAGAACGAGTGGTATTGATTACGAAAGCTGTCGCGCATTTGCCGAATGTTCGTGTGATTCACCAAGAACATCAGTTAACGGCAGAAACAGCAAAGGAGTTAGGTGTCAAAGCATTACTTCGCGGAATTAGAAATGTGAAAGATTTTGAGTATGAGCGAGGTATTGCTCAAATGAATCATCACTTAAACAGTGACTTAGAAACAGTTTTTCTTTTAGCAAAACCTGAGTATAGCCATATTAGTTCAAGTTTATTAAAAGAAGTCCTTTATTTTAATGGTGATGTAAGTAGTTATTTACCACCAGTAATCAACGAAGCTTTAGCTAGAAAGCAGGATCAAAATGAAGTTTAAACCATGGATCAAAAGTGTTCTTATCATACTAATTGGGCTAGCAGTGGCAGCCTTTGTAATAGTCCCATTGCCATTTTATATTGAAGCACCAGGAGCAACAATCAATTTAAAAGAACTGATTACAGTTAATGGAAAAGCAGATGAGTCATCAGGTTCGTTTTCCTTAACTTCTGTAGGGATTCGTCAAGCGACAGGGCTATTAGCAGTCAAGGCAAAATTCACTGATTTTGAAGATATCATTAGTAAAGAAGAATTAACGGGCGGAGCAACGAGTGAAGAGTACAATCAGATGCAAAAGTATTATATGGAGTCTTCACAAAATGCGGCAATCGAGCAAGCACTTAAATTGGCAAATCAATCGTATACGATGAAGTTTGAAGGTGTGTATGTGATGGGCGTCGAAAAAAAATCGAATTTTTATGGTAAATTAGCTGTTGGAGATACCGTAACAAAAGTAGATGACAAAACTTTTAAAAGCTCTGAAGAATTTATGAAGTACATCAAAAGTCAAGAAGTTGGCCAAAGTGTAACGGTGACTTTCTTACATGATGGAGAAGAAAAAGAAGCAACAGGTGACTTGATAAAGTTATCTACAGATAAAAAACCAGGAATTGGGATTACTCTGACAGACCATACAGAAATTTCATCTGATACAAAAGTGAAGATTAACGCGGGCTCAATTGGCGGCCCCTCAGCAGGACTGATGTTTACCTTAGAAATCTACGATCAGGTGACAGGAAGTAATCTTCGACAAGGAAAAGCAATTGCTGGAACGGGTACAATCAACAGTTCTGGAGAAGTTGGGCGAATTGGCGGAATTGATAAAAAGGTTGCCAGTGCAAATCAAGCAGGCATGGATATTTTCTTTGCACCAGATGATACGCTTGATCCTGCAATTAAGAAAAAGTATCCAGAGCTCAAATCAAATTATGAAGAAGCGAAAGCTGCTGCTGAAAAACTGGACAGTAAGATGAAAATCGTTCCTGTTAAAACGGTACAAGATGCGTTAGATTATCTAAAAAAGATGAGCTGATTTAGACACTAGGCGAAAAGTTCGGACAACTTGTTCCGGACTTTTCGTTTTTTTTTTTTTGAAAAACAAATTCATGAAGAACGATGAGAGTTGGAAAAAATTACGAAATAAAAAAATAAAGTTTCATTTTGACGTAAGTAATTATGAATAGGGAAATACCAACTAGCAAAAAGGCAACACAAAAAACAGTTGAAAGGAGTGATTTCTAAATGTTGGCACAAGTAGTTGCATCGTTGAAAGCACAATTAACTCAGATCTATCATAACTTTGTCGAATCACCTAAACGAGTGGTCAGTCTTTTTTTCGGATTGATATTGATTTGTTTGGGTGGAGGAATTTATTTTTTTCAAGCAAATACAGTAAAAACACCTTCAGCAGCAACGATAGACCAAACGATTCTAACTACTGAGACGACAGCCGAAGAACAGAGTAACACAGTTGAACAAATATATGTGGATATCAAAGGAAGTGTTAAATACCCAGGTGTTTATTCTGTGACACAAGGCCAACGTGTACAAGATTTATTAACTAAAGCTGGTGGATTGACAGAAGATGCAGATACTAGTCAACTCAATTCTGCTGCGAAGTTGGTGGACCAACAATTGATTTATGTTCCGAAAATCGGTGAGGCTAGTCCGGATCAGCCACAGAACCAAACAACAACTGTTACGGAGTCAAAAATCAATATCAATACGGCAGATATTTCGGAATTGCAAGAATTATCAGGGATAGGAGCAAAGAAGGCACAAGACATCGTCAACTATCGTGAAGAGAATGGGTATTTCAAATCAGTAGAAGAGCTAGAAGAAATATCGGGAATTGGGGAAAAGACGGTTGAAAAACTAAGAAACTTCGTTACAATAACAATAGACTAACTCACAGAGGTGAAGAAAATGAGCAATGATCGAATTCCTTGGGACCAATATTTTATGGCCCAATCTGTATTATTATCTTTGCGCAGTACGTGTACGCGATTAGAAGTCGGAGCGACTTTGGTTAGAGAAAAACGCATCATTGCTGGTGGATATAATGGTGCTGTAAGCGGCGATGTTCACTGTATTGATGAAGGCTGTTACATTGTTGATGGACATTGTCTGCGAACGATTCACGCAGAAATGAATGCTTTACTTCAATGTGCAAAACTAGGAATCCCCACTGAAGGTTCAGAGATTTATGTTACCCATTTCCCATGTTTGGCTTGTACGAAAGCATTGTTACAAGCTGGTATTACTAAAATCAATTATCTACATGATTACCGAAATGATGCTTATGCACTTTCATTGATTGATCAAATGGGTGCATCGATCCACCAAGTATCACTAGATTCGGCCTATTTCTCTAAATTACAAAAAGAGCTATCAGGTGAACGCGTTTAGTTTAAAATTTTGTCTTGTCCAAAATCGCTTGATTTTTCCTGCGGTGATTTCTGGCTTGATTAGTTTAAGTTACTATACAGAAAGCTGGCAATATCGTTTGATTTTTGTCAGCCTTTTTTTCTGGATTTGTCTAAAAGAAGATCGTTCGATTTTGTTTTTAAGTTTAGTTTGTGGCGCTCTGGTTTTTTCTTCCTGTTTGTTTTTAGAAAAACCAACGATTCAATCAAGAGAGTCCACCTCCAGTAGCTTTATGATCAATACTGATACAATGCGTGAATCGGGTGATTTGATTACATTTATTGGAACTTTAATGGATGAAAAACAGCAAAAAATTCAGTTGAATTATCGAGCCCAGTCTGAAGAGGAACTGATCAAGATTCAAAACCTTAGAGGCAAAGCTTTTATTTTATGGGTAAACGGTGAATTCAAAGAACCTGAACGAGCACGAAATCTTTATAATTTTGATCAAACTGCTTATTTTAAGAGCCAACGAATAATGGGAAAATTTACGATTCAAAAAATAAAGAGAATCATAATACATCATACTTGGCATAATTTTTTACAACGAAAAAGAGCGACGGGAATTCTGTATGTCAAAAAGCATTTTCCAGAGAAATTAGGGGTATATATCAATGCTTTACTATTTGGTTACAAAGATGCGATTTTTAGTGACTCCCAAGAAGTATACCAAGATACGGGCTTGCTTCATTTATTTAGTTTATCAGGACTACATATCCAAGTCTATTTAGGCTGGATGTATTATGTTTTTAGACGACTGGGAGGGACCGTTCAAAAAAATACTTGTTTCATGTTTGTTGTCACACTATGTTATGTTGTACTAGCTGGAGGCTCAGTATCAATTTTACGTGCGAGTTTCTTATTTTTACTTCGTTTAGTAGGAAAGTGTTTTAGGGTACAATTGTCTGCAATGGATAGTTTCGCAGTTGTTATGTGGCTATTGTTGTTGCTTGAACCTTTGACACTTTATCAAATTGGAGGTCAATTAAGTCTTTGGTTCAGTTTTTTGTTTATTATTTTGCCGTTATATGAAAGAAAGCAAGGCATCTTCCAGTATTTGATGAAGTTGACTATTTTTAGCATAGTCACGATGCCATTAACCAGTTGGCATTTTTTTCAATGGCCAATTTTTGGGATGTTTCTGACACTACTCTTTTTACCGTTATTTGAATATCTATTATTACCACTTGTGGTTAGTATTTTCGTTTTACATAATTATCTACCAAGCAGTTTTTTATTTGTTTTAGATGATGGGTTAGGTTATTTGGAGCAATTGACGAAGCAACTGACCTTTGGAAATTTGATCATTGGACGCCCGGCTATTGTTTTTTTGTGGTTAGCTATTGGCTATCTTTTATTTCTTCACACCATTTCCTTTCGAAAATATGATTTGTTTAAGCAAATGATCCTTTCATTTTTTGTCCCGTTTGCTTTGTATCATGGGACGAAGTTTGATTTGACAACCTCAGTAACTTTTATTGATGTTGGTCAGGGAGACAGTATCCTTTTAAAGGCACCTAATGGACGAGAAAATGTTTTGATTGATACAGGAGGGAAGTTATCTTTTAAGAAAGAAAAGTGGCAAGAGCGTCCAAAGCAAGCTTATTCTGATTATAATCTCGTGCCGTTCTTAAAAGGCCAAGGAATCAGAACCATTCATCAATTGATTTTGACTCATGATGATACGGATCATGTAGGCGAACTGGCTAATTTAGCAAAACATTTTACCATTGAAACTATTTTTATTGGTAAAGGAGCTGGGGAGACGAAAGAAGTCAAAAATCAGCTGAATCGACTGAAGAAGCAAGGAATCACTGTTCAAGAAATCAGTGCGGGGCAAGAAATCACTAGTTATTTTGAACTGCATGTATTAGCACCTTTGAAGCAAGGAAAGGGAAAAAATGAGGACTCTGTTGTTCTTTTAGCAGAAATCAATCGTCGGAAATTTTTATTTTTAGGGGATTTAAATCAGACGACAGAGGAAAAAGTGGGGAAGCGATATCCTTTATTAAAAGCAGATGTTGTTAAATTAGGACACCATGGTAGCAAAACTTCAACTAGCCCTTTATTGATGACACAACTTCAAGCAAAATTAGCCATCATTTCTTGTGGAGCAAACAATTTATATGGACATCCACACCAAGAAGTGCTGACAAATTTAACGAAACAGCATATTGCCTACCATAGAACAGATGAAGAAGGAATGATTCGTTTTCTTTGGAAACCATTCGATGAAACAGAGAAAATACAAACGATGGAAAGCTGGTAATTCAATTCTTGAAATGGTAGGATAAGTTTTGAAAGTGGTGAATAATTTGAGCGTGCAGGCAGACTTACAAAAAATTCGCAAAGAAAAATTACAACCTTGTTACCTAGTTTTAGGAACGGAAAAATTTTTACAAGATCAAGTGCGAGAAGAAATTTTGAAAAAAATACAAGTTGACAGTAAAGATGATTTAAACTTTTTGAGTTTTGATATGGAAAATACTAGTTTGGATGAAGTAGTCGCAGAGGCGGAAACTCTACCATTTTTTGGAGAACAACGATTAGTATTCGTAGAAAATCCTTATTTTTTAACTGGTGAGAAAGTGAATAATGGGATTGAGCAAAATACAGATTTATTAGTCGATTATTTAAAGGCACCATTAGAATCAACTGTGTTGGTTTTCTTTGCACCATACGAAAAGCTAGATGAACGAAAAAAAGTAACAAAGCAGCTGAAAAAGACTGCAATCATCATTGATGTGAAGCAACTGAATGAAAAAGAAGTTCGTCAATATTTGACAAACACGTTAAATAATTCAGAAATCGCGATGGATCGTTACGCGATTGATTTGTTTTTACGATTAACGGATTTGGATTTATCGAAGTTGATGCGAGAATTACAAAAATTAATGCTTTTTGCACAAGATCAAAAGAAAATCACGTCCAAGGAAGTGGAACAGCTTGTGCCTAAAACACTGGAGCATAATCTTTTCGATATGACACAATACGTGCTGACTGGAAATACAGAACAAGCATTACGATTGTATGAAGATCTGGTCTTACAAGGTGAGGAAACAATCAAAATCAATGCTATTTTGTTGGCGCAATTACGCTTATTATTACAAACAAAATTCTTGATCAAAATCGGCTATCAGCAAGCAAATATTGCAGAAACGTTAAAGGTTCACCCGTATCGAGTCAAACTAGCGATGCAAGAAGTTCGTCGTTTTGACGAAGGATTGTTGGTACGATTATTTGATCAATTGGTGGAATTAGATTATCAGATCAAAACGGGACAGATCGATAAAGAATTAAGTTTCCAACTATTTGTTTTGCAAGCTGGACAATTAGTTAGGCAGTAGACAGAAGCTTGGTTCAACATAAGAAGGTTTGTGGAGCAAAAAGTGCGTGAAAGCTACGTTATTTGTCCTCTTCAACAAGTAAACGAGGCAAAGAAACAAGGGAGGGACAAAACATGTTTGTTTTGTCCCTCCCTTGTTTGTCAAATCAGCAAATAAAAAAATCGGCCTCAGCCGATTCTTTTACTATTTAGCGATTTTTTTGCTTAAACGAGATTTGTCGCGGTTAGCTTTGTTTTTGTGGATTAGACCTTTTGACTCAGCCATATCGATTGCTTTAACAGCTTCTTTATATAACGCATCTACGTTTTCAGCACCTGAAGCAACAGCGTCTTCGAATTTCTTGACAGCAGTACGCATAGCGCTTGTTTGAGATGAATTCTTTACATTAGCGTTTTCGCTTGTGCGAACGCGTTTAATTGCAGATTCAATGTTTGGCATTAGTTTCACCTCCGATAAAATAAGTTCTTACGCGAGTTACCGCATAATTCAACATTCATTATTATACCTAAAGGAAGCTAGCTTTGCAATATGAACATGACAAGTTTTTTTCCTTAACAGCAAAAGAGCAAAATTTTTTAATTGAATATCAGCAAATGACTGACTAGATAGTGAGTGAAAAGAATGTGAGAACAAAAAAACGCTATTGTGGGAGACAATAGCGTTAACCAAACTAGATTAGATCTATATTTTAAAACAAAATTTGAATGGGAATGTTTGGTACATGGATATTATATAACAAGTGCTACCGTTTGCAAAGTGTTTTTTGAAAAGGGATTACATTCTTGATTTAATAAACGATTCTGATTGAAAAAAATAGTTATTTTATAACTTTGAAAATATCATGAAAACAGTTACTCAGGTGTGCCAACGATTTTGATATATTCATCAATATTTTTGATCATCATTTTTTTGATGACTAATTGATTTCTGCGATTCCATTTTCCTGAAACTTCTAGAATATATTTGTTCAATGGTAGGCGTAAAATATATTTAGCTAAATAACGGTCTTTTAACAAGCCGTTAATTACGCGGTCTTCAAGCTGAAGATTGATGCCAGTTAGCATCATTGGTTGTTCTTGTAGTACATAAGTATCTATTAAAAGACCTTCAAAGGTTTCCATGAGCGTCTTCCTTTCTGATTATTGTTGCAATCTGACATCATTTGCTGATGTTCTTAACACCTAGTATAGCAAAAAAAGTGTGTTTGAGCCAAAAAAGAAAAGAGTTGCCTCCAGAAGTCTTTCGACCTGGATAGCAACTCTTGAACGACCAAAAGATTGATAAAAAGCACTCGTGATGATTTAAAATTTAAATTGAAAAACATTTTGGATCAAGTCAGGAAAGAGAACATATGCTAAGCCTAAAATCAATAGAATAGCCAAGACAAACCAGCCAATAGTCCCAAAGAAATATTTTATTTTTTCTAACATTGTATTCACCTCCCTATCAGTATACCATGGATCTTACACAATCATTTATTAAGAAACAGCAAAATATCAATGTTCTTATCGAAAAGTAGAGTGCATTACGCGAAATTATTCGTTACAATATGAAAGAAAAGGAGTGGTTCGATGTTTATTTGGGTTGTTCGTTTGTTGACAGCGATTGCCATGATTGTCACATTCATTCCAGATACACCATTGGTTTTTTTACCAGTCAACACGTTTCTGGCCTATCTTCCTGTAGAACTATCCTACCAGATATTACGAAATAAGACCAAAAGGAGTAGCTATCTATTAATGCCGATTTGGTTACTTTTTTTTCCAAATATTCCGTACTTATTAACAGATTTCGTTCACGTAAAAAGGCTACACATTTATGCGCCGGCTAAGTTAGCAGGGATACCAGATGTCAGACACTGGACATTATTCATTATTTTAGCATTATTGGTTTTTACGTACGTCTTATTAGGATTTGTTTTAGCTGAAAAAATAATTGCCACGTTCCCGTTGTTCGGGCAAACAAGAATGCTGAAAAATAGTTCTTTGATGATTTTTTCGTTTTTATCTTCGCTAGGTGTGTATGTAGGAAGATTTCCACCAAGAATTCATTCGATTTATTTGTTCAAAGAGCCTCTACGTGTCATTCAAATTGCCTTTGTTGAATGGAATTTTGAAAAACTGTTGATTATTTTGTTATTTACTATTTTTCATCTTTGGCTATTTTTTATGTTTTGGTTTATAAAAAAAGTTGTCATTGAAACAGAAGGGATCAACTAAATAGAAAAAAAGCTTACCTTAGTGTGACTGAATCGCCGAAAATACGGCTGATTTCGAGTACACCAAAGGTAAGCTTTTTTTACTTTCCGATTGAAATAAGTTGCAAGATACAATAAGCGATGCCAGATGCAATAACTGGACCAGCAGCGATTCCTTTTAAGAAAACAACACCAAGAATTGTACCAAACACTAAAGCTACGGTAATCTGAGGATCGGAAGCAATCAACCCAACTCCTTTTGAGGAAAGGACTGCAACTAAACCACCACAAAAAATAGCAACCCAGCCCATCGGTGATTTAAAGGCTTCTAATAAATCTTTTAAACCAATTTCACCGGTGGCAATTGGAATCAAAATCGTTGCAGTGATGATCGTGACCCCGATATTGATCCCTTTTCCTTGAAGCCAAGGATAGATATTTTTGGAGATGGGGATTAATTTAAGCAATAGTACAAAACCTGTGGCAATTAGTAAGCTTTGGTTTTTTGCAATAAATGCAATCAATAAAATAAGACCAAGAAATAACCAGCTTTCCATTTAAGAGACCTCCTTTATCTAGAAGTTAATCATACCATTTCAATTATCCAAACAAAAGTCGATAAATCTTGAAGCAATGAGAAGATTGTCAATAAGGCAGTCGATTTACAAAAAAAGGCTGTGAATACTTGTTTGTGCTTTAAGAAATCAGAAAGTAATTTCTATTTCATAAAGACAAACTGTACTTCACAACCATTTCATTTTTAATGAGTAATCGCAGCTTGATACAACGGACAAGACGTACATCGATCAGAATTGTCGCTTTTCAAAGGAGCAAGTGGCTGCAACATTCGTAATCCATTAAGAATCACTAAAATAGTACTACCTTCATGACCAATAACACCGAAGGGCAAGTTTAGGAATTGAAGAAAGTTTGAAAGAATCAACAAAATGATGACACCAATGGAAAAGACAATATTTTGTTTGATGATTCGCTTTAACTTTAAAGAAAGACGATGACTGTAAACTAATTTGTCTAAGTCACTATTCATTAAAACGAGATCGGCCACATCAATTGCAATATCAGTTCCTTTTCCCATAGCTACACCAAGAGTAGCAGTGGCTAAAGCTGGTGCATCATTCACACCATCACCAACCATAGCGTTCGTTTGATATTGTGTTTGTTCTTGCTTGATAATTGCTGTTTTTTCTTCAGGCGTACAGCCGGCGTGAAAAGCAGAAAGACCAACTTGGGTAGCTATTGCTTTAGCAGTACCAAGATTATCACCAGTAATCATACTAGTATGGATGCCAGATTCATTGAAATAGTGGACTGCACCTGCTGCATTTGTCTTAGGGACGTCTAATAAACCGAGAATCGCTAATAGTTCATTCTCTCTTGAAAAGAAAATAACGGTTTTTCCTTGTTTTTCTAGTTCTTCAACAAGAGTTGCTAGCTTTTCATCCTTTTTGATCTCAGCTAGTGAGTAAGCGTGTTTTCCGACATGCCATCGTTTCCCTTGGTAATTCGTAGTGAGGCCAAAGCCAGTGATTTCTTCAACCGTCAACTGCTGAAGCTCCTTTGTTAATTGAAGCTCATAATGATTGATGATTGCTTCAGCTAATGGATGTGTCGTTTGGCTTTCCATAGCAACCAAAACATTTTTACTGATTGGATCATCTGTTAAGAAGAAGGAATCAGTTACGATTGGTTTTCCACGAGTTAGTGTTCCAGTTTTATCAAAAGCGATTGCTTTTAATTCAGCCAGCTGTTCTAAATGAATGCCACCTTTGATCAAAATCCCATTTTTAGCGGCATTGGATAAAGCAGCCAAAGTTGCTGGTGTCGCGGACGCAACGAGGGCGCAAGGTGAAGCGACAACGAGCAAGACCATTCCACGGTAAAAGCTTTCTTCCCAAGTCCATCCAACCAAAAAGTGAGGGAGAAGAATCATCAGCGGAACGCTAAGTAGCACGAATTTGACATACGTATTTTCGATTCGTTCGATAAAGGAAGCTGTTTTCGTTGGCGTATTTTGTGCTTCCTCAACAAGTTGGATAATTTTAGCAAAAACTGTATCAGAGCTAAGTTTTGTTACTGTCATCGTGAAGGGATTTCCTTGATTTAACGTTCCTGCGAAGACGGGATCATGTTGCTGTTTTTCCACTGGTACAGATTCACCACTAATCGCTGCTTCGTCAATTGTCGCTGCTGCACTCATCAATTGACCATCGATCGGAATCGCCGCACCCTTAGGAACAAAGACTTTATCATTGATTGTTAATTGAGTTACATCGACTTCTTTCGTTTCACCAGTCTCGAAAAGCTGTAAGGCTCGTTGTGGTTGCAAGTTCATCAACGCAGTGATTTCTTTTTGACTTTTATTTGTCGTATATTCTTCTAGCGCACCACTTAAACAAAAAATAAATGTCAGCATGGCACCTTCAAAATAATTTCCAATCAGACATGCACCGATAGCAGCGAGAGCCATGAGCAAATCGACATTTAATGTATGGTCGGAAAATAATTCAGTCAAGCCTTCCTTTGTTTGTTTAAAGCCACCAATTCCAATTGCCAAAAGATACAAGAAAGGGGCAAAGGGGAGGGCAAGTTTAGTAAAAATAAAGCCTAAGCTCATAAATATAAAACAAAAAATCGTAGAAATAAATGCTTTTCTTTTTAAAAGTGCCATTGGGCATTCCTCCTTCTCAAAATTACTATAGCATAGTCAAAACCTAATTGATAATAAAATATGCTAATTGAGAACGATAATGGTTATCAGTTGTTTTATATGATTTTATTTATTTTGCAGATAGTAATTATTATCAATAAAACAAATAAAAAAAGAAGCGAGGATCTATTGATCCCAGCTTCTTTTTATGTTCTACATATTAATAAACCAATAACCGATTAAAATAATTCCTAGAATGATTCGGTACCAACCAAAAGCAGTAAAGTCATTCTTCTTCAAGTAACTTAATAAGAACTTGATGGCTAAAATAGAAACAATAAATGAAACAAGTGTACCCACCAGTAAAACGACGGTTTCCTCAGTCCCGAAAGTATTGCCTTCCATCAAATACTTCACGATTTTCAATCCGCTAGCTCCAAACATAACTGGAATGCCTAAGAAGAATGAAAATTCAGTTGCAACAAAACGTGAAGCGCCAATGATGATTGCACCTAAAATAGTTGCACCAGAACGAGAAGTGCCGGGAACAAGTGCTAATACTTGGAATAGACCGACCATCAAAGCTGCTTGATACGTAAAATCGTTTAAAGATTCCCAACGAGGTTTTCTTGTTTTGTTTCTTTTTTCAACAATGATAAATGCGATCCCATAAATAATCAAAACAATAGCAACGGATAAAAAGTTATGGAAATGTTCCTCCAACCAATCATCAAGTGGTAACCCAATGATTACAGCTGGTAAACAAGCAACCACCACTTTGAACCATAATGACCAAGTATCTTTTTTCTCAATTGCTGTTTTACTAGGTGAAAATGGATTTAGCTTATGAAAATAAAGAACAACGACGGCTAAGATGGCCCCTAATTGGATGACCACATTGAACATGGACATGAATTGTGTGCTAGCATCAAGTTTGATGAACTCATCAGCTAAAATCAAATGGCCAGTACTACTAATAGGTAACCACTCGGTAATACCTTCGATGATTCCCAAGATAACTGCTTTAATAACATTTGCAAAAAACATAAATTCCTTCCTTTCCAAACAAAATACATGTTATAGTATACCGTTCTTTTTTTTGAAAACCAAACTGTTTTGAAATATTAAGAAAAAATTTCTAAAGTTCTTTTCAGCACACAAAAAAACAACTGTGTGAAGAATGTTCACGCAGTTGTTTTTAATTTATTTTTTATTATAGGAAAGAATCACGAGTAAGTGCTTTTCCTTTTTCAATATAGCTGACATCATTAATTCCTAAAATCGCAAATTTTCCATCTTGATAAGAAACTTTTGTCACGCTACCATTTTTTAAACCCGCACGTACAGGTTGTTTTTCATCGATCAAGTTCAGTAAGAAAGCGATCGTTAAACCGTGTGAAACGACTAGAACATTTCCGCCACCATGTTTCTCGCAATGATGTGCGATATCTTCAAAACCATTCCATACACGTTCTCTCAATGTTTGGTAAGTCTCAGCCCATCCAGCAGTATCTAGATCGTACACAGCATTTGCAATTTGTTCGAAGGTTACGTCAGTTGTAAACATTTCATCCGGTGTCTTAAAATTTAAGACACGAGGAATGACCCCCCACATTTCTTTGTCGTAACCACCTTCAAGTGATCCAAAACACCATTCACGAATTCGTGGATCGATTGAATATGGGATTTCTTTTCCTTTTAAATGTTCTCCTAAAACAGTACGAGCAGTTTCAATTGCGCGACCACTATCACTTGAATGAGCAAAAGCAAATTCTATTTCTCGTAATCCGAGTCCTAGATGACGAATGCCTTCTTTTCCTTCACGAGTAAGTGGGGTATCACACCAGCCTTGAACACGCTCAATCGTATTAAACATTGTTTTCCCATGTCTGACAATATAAAGAGTTGTTTCAGTCATTTGAACATTCCTCCTAAAATAAATTATGCATTGAAAAATGGATTTGTTTGTTTTTCATATTCGATTGTAGTCGCGTCACCATGTCCTGGATAGACAGCGAATTCATTTGGTAAAACAAATAGCTGTGTTTTGATGCTGTGCAACAATTGTTCTAGATTGCCAGTGTACAAGTCTGTTCTTCCGATACTTCCGCGGAATAATGCATCACCAGAAACGACGAAATCATCAAAAATAAAACTGACACTCCCAATTGAATGTCCAGGAGTAGGAACGACCTGGAAATGAATGTCTCCGAGTGTATATTCTTTCATTTCGAATTCATAGTCAGCAGGGGCGACAATTATATTATTGATATCATCGTGACGACCAAGTCCTGAAAGGTTAAGCATAGGATCACCTAACCAAGATTGTTCAAGTGGGCTGACATAAACAGGAATGTCATAAAAATGACGTAGTTCTTCAACGGCGCCGATATGATCATAATGTGTGTGCGTCAACAGAATAGCTACAGGTTGCTGTGTTGTTTTAGTGATTTGTTGACGAATCAAATCAGCGTCTTCTCCTGGGTCAATAATTAGTAGCGCTTCATCGTTGTAGACTAAGTAACAATTTTCCTCAATTGGCCCAGTTTTTAGACGTTCAATGTGCATAAGAATTCCTCCAATATGTTTTCAAACAAGTCGAATGACTTATTAATCCTTACTATATTATAACGTATTCATCCTCATCGAACAAAAAAGCCCACTTATCTGAATTATCAGACTATATGAAAAGTATTTACATATTTTAAACGGAAGGATAGGGAGTTTTCATCACATTTTAATTTGACCTTGTTATATTTATCTCATCCAAAAATCCAAATTCTATATCCTATATCCCTGCCCATCCAGCAGGGTATTTTTTTGCCCAAAAAAGAAAAAGTTCGTTTATTGTGTTTCATCCTTTGCGAATGAGTTTTTTTCAGGTAATCTTATAGACGAAAGAAGGAGGCGGATGTGGTGAAACAATCAAAAATCTCTGTGCGAAATCTTGTTGAATTCATTTTAAAAAGAGGAAGCATTGATAATCGCAAAAAGAGTAACCATACCGCATTAGAAGGCGCAAAAATTCACCGGAAGTTGCAAAAGCAAGGCGGAGAAACCTATGAAAAAGAAGTGTTTCTTAAAAAAACGGTAGATTTAGACGGTTACCAATTAACGATTGAAGGCAGAGCAGATGGGATCTTTCAAAAAGAGGGCATTTACTATATCGATGAAATCAAGACTTCTGAACCACGCTTTGAAGATTTAGAACCAGAGCAAATTGAATTGTTCTTTCATCAAGCACGAGTGTATGCTTATATCTATAGTCAGGAGCATGACTTGCCAGAAATCAATTTACAATTGACTTATTTCCAAACAACGGAAGAAATTATTACTCGAAAAATCGAGCACCAAACGATTGATGAGTTAGATACTTTTTTTACAAAATTAGTTGAGGATTATCAAGAATGGCTGATTTTTTCTGAAAATTGGCGGACTGTTCGGAATGCGTCGTTGATGGCATTGAAATTCCCTTACGAACAGTATCGCAAAGGTCAACGTGAACTTGCTGTTGCGGCCTATAAAACGATTCGGACAAAGCAAAAACTTTTTGTCGAAGCGCCTACAGGGACGGGGAAAACGATTTCCACGTTGTTCCCAACGTTAAAAGCAATTGGCGAAGGTGAAGGAGAACGACTTTTTTATTTGACAGCCAAAACAATCACACGACAAGTCGCCGAAGATGCTCTAGTTGCATTGAAAGATGTTGGGGCGCAAGCAAAAAGTGTCACGATTACTGCAAAAGATAAAATTTGTTTTTTGACAGAAACGACTTGCAACCCGGATCAGTGTCCTTATGCCAATGGTTATTATAATCGAATCAATGAAGGTTTATGGGATCTATTGAATCACGAAAATCAACTGACCAGAGAAGTGATTGAAAAATATGCAAAAAAACATATGTTGTGCCCGTTTGAATTATCTTTAGATGCAAGTCTTTGGTGTGATGTGATTATTGGTGATTACAATTATTTGTTTGATCCGACTGTTTATTTGCGACGATTTTTTGAAGAAGAAAAAAATGAAGAAAATCTTTTTCTGATTGACGAAGCACATAATCTGGTGGGGCGCTCAAGAGAGATGTATTCAGCAGAGATCTCTTATAGTAAAACGAAGAAAGTCAAAGAAGCTATTCCCAAAGAATACGCTAAATTACGGCGGAGATTGACAAAGGTAGAAAAGGAATTTAAACAAATTGAGCAAGCGCTAGAGACTAAAACTTATCACCATCAAAAAGCTTCTGCAGACTCATTGACCAAATCACTGTACCAAGTCAGTGAATACATCAAAGAATGGCTAGCTGAATATCCAGAGCATCCCGTGCAAGAACAGTTATTATCTTATTACTTTGAGGTGTTGCATTTTTTGAAAATCAGTGAATTTTACGATGATCACTATGAAACAACAGTTGAGAAGAACTTGTACGATTTGGTAGTGAAGGAATTTTGCATCGATCCAAGTTATTTTCTTGAACAGTCGCTAGCAAAAGGACGGAGCAGTGTATTGTTTTCTGCTAGTTTTTCTCCATTATCTTACTATCAAGAAACATTAGGTGGAAAAGATAGTTTGGCGTATCGTTTACCAAGTCCATTTCCTGAGGAAAATCAGCAAGTGATTGTTGCAAGTTATCTTGAAACCACTTATCGAAAACGAGAAGCAAGCTTACCGGCATTGGTTGAAACGATTGCGCATTTCACACAAGCAAAAACAGGAAATTATTTTGTTTTCTTTCCTTCTTATAGCTATCTGGATCAAGTGGTGACGGTCTTTAAAAAACAGTATCCTGAAGTGAAAGTATTGATTCAAGAAACAAAAATGGATGAGAATGAGCGCGAAACATTTTTATTGAACTTTCAGGAAAATCCACAAGAAACATTGATCGCATTTTGCGTATTGGGTGGTATTTTCTCAGAGGGTATTGATTTAAAGGGAACTCGTTTGATTGGCAGTATGATCGTTGGTGTTGGGTTACCTCAAATGAATCACGAGCAAGAATTGATTAAAGAATACTATGATGAAAAGGAGCAACTTGGATTTGCTTACGCGTATCAATTGCCGGGAATGAATAAAGTATTGCAAGCTGCCGGTCGAGTGATTCGAGATATGACCGATCAAGGAATTATCGTATTAGCAGATCGCCGCTTTGCTAGTCCAACTTATAGTCAACTGTTTCCTAGACATTGGCAAAATGCTGCAAAGGTCCAAACATTAAGTGGGCTTGATGAAACGGTAAATAAATTTTGGCAACAAACGACAAAATAAACACCAAAAAAGGAGTCGACAATCGATAATGTCGGCTCCTTCTTTAGTAATAAGTTTCCTTTAGATAAAATAGGAGAAGCTATTTTTAGAAAAGACGCTTTATTACTTGAAGTTAATCATTTTACATCATAACTTTTAACGGTAATTAGTAAATTGCAATTCAATCGGCAAATCAAGTTTTCTTAACAAAGAAATCACTTCTTGTAAATCATCACGGCTTTTACCCGTTACCCGAATTTGATCTTCTTGAATTTGTGCCTTCACTTTTAACTTGGCATTCTTGATTGCTGTTGTGATTTTTTTCGCATTTTCTCGATCTATTCCACTAACTAAGTCAGCATTTTGTTTAGTCTTTCCACCCAGTGCGTGTTCAGAGTCAGAAAAATGAATGTTTTTAATAGGAACACCTCGCTTAATCAATTTACCTAGCAAAACATCTTTGATTTGCTCTAATTTAAAATCATCATCACCTAAAACGACTAAACGATTTTGCTCTAATTTGATTTCAACTGTAGACCCTTTGAAATCGAAACGATTGGTTAATTCTTTTGTTGTTTGTTGAATTGCATTTTTTACTTCTTCCATATTTACCTCTGAAACGATATCGAAACTTGCATCTTTTGCCATGGATATTCCTCCTTATTTTCACAGTCAGTTTCTTTTATTGTAGCATAGTGCCTCATTTATAAAGTAGCGTTTGTTAAAATTCTTCTCATTTATCTAACAGGTGTTTTATTTTAATTAAGAAACTGTTATTCTTACATTTGAAATAAGGTGTAGAGGAGAGGTGCTCATGAGCAAAGTGATGACTGTTTATCAAAAAAATGAAATGCTGAAGAAATTAGTGGTGATTTTGATAACCGGGGTAACAGCAGCTGTTGCTTTGAATTATTTTTTGATCCCAGCAAATGTTTTTTCTGCGGGAATGAACGGGATTGCGCAAATCATTGCTTCTTTGTTGTATGAGTGGTTCCATATCCAAGCTGATACCGGAATCTTTATCTTTATATTAAATATCCCTGTCTTTATCTTAGGTTTTTTAAAAGTTGGTAAAGGATCGACGATTTTAAGTTTTATCAATGTTCTAGGCGTATCGTTGATGACAACGATTATGCCAGTAGGACACGTAACAGACAATATTTTGATGAATGCTTTAGTTGGTGGTGTTTTGCTAGGAATCGGTGCAGGTTTGTCTCTTAAAATGGGCTTTACAACTGGCGGTATGGATATCATTTCGTTAGTTTTATCGCAGACAACTGGGAAGACTGTTGGTAATTACATGTTTATCTTAAATGGTATCATTGTTGTAATTGCTGGTTTCTTTTTCAACTGGGAAAGTGCATTATATACAATTATTTCGATTTACGCTTTGACGCAGGTAGTCGACGCGATCCATACAAGTCACCAGAAAGTAACAGCAATGATCGTGACGGTCAAACCAGACCAAGTAACCGAAGAAATAATGAAAAATATGGTGCGTGGACTTACTTTATTACCTTCAGTTGGTGGCTATTCAAAAAAAGAAGGCAAAATGATCATGATGGTGATCACGCGTTATGAGTTGTACGATTTAGATCAAATCGTTCACGAAATTGATGAAGATGCCTTTATTAACATTCTGCCAACACAATCTGTTTTTGGTCGTTTTGCAAATGAACAGGAACAAAAAACCTATCGCTCGACAGGAGTTTTACCTGAACCTAAAAATAAACAAAACCGTAAAAAAAGATAAGCAGTTAATAATAACTTTAATATAAATTCTTGGTAGATAAAAAAACGTAACGCTAAACGAGAAATGAACGTTATAATTCTCATTTACAAATCAGTAAAAAGAGAGTATGATAAACAAAATTGGACGAAGGAGTGTCGACTATGACAGAAGCAAACCAAGACTGGTCTGCACAAGAAACAGAAGCAATCAAAGAACGAATTCTTTCTGCATTAGAAACAGTAATCGATCCCGAATTAGGAATCGATATCGTTAACTTAGGTTTGATTTATGATATTGAATTCAATCCAGAAGATGGCGACACGGTAATCAAAATGACCTTAACAACGATGGGCTGCCCATTAGCAGATATCTTAACAGACTCCATTCACGATGCTTTACGTGAAGTCGAAGAAGTGAAGAAAGTCGAAGTGAAACTTGTGTGGTACCCAGCGTGGACGACGGATAAGATGAGTCGTTATGCTCGAATTGCTTTGGGGATTAGATAAAGAATTTACACATTTTAAATAAAACAGAAAATTGTTGCTCCTTTATTAGCTCAGATGCTAGTGAAGGAGTTTTTTTGTTCTGTTTTTAGTCAGATGTTCATCAAAATCATCCAATGTTAAAAAGTTTTCGTGCAATTTAGAAACAGCAAATTAGGCACCGAGTCATGTTATTGAGAATTTTTTTAAGAAACAAATGAAATGGAATTCTAGCTTATTTTGTAGGTGAAAAATTTATAAGAAATTAGCCAATTAATCGAATTCTTTCGTTAGTTATTTTATAAAAAAGACACGAAAACGTTATATGAGAGGGAATATGAGATAAAAAAAAAGAATTTCACATTATCGTAAATAATCGATTAGAATAATTGTCTATACCTTGAAACCTTTTGCTGATATCGATACTGTTGAGAGCAGAATAGAAAAGAAAAGAGGTTTTGTATATGAAAATAAGTAGTTTATTCTTTGCATCATCATTATTAATCAGTCCATTAGTAAATCTCGGGGAAATTTTCTATCAACCAAACCAATCAGAAATGGCGAATAGTCAAGTTTCTAGTTGGACACAGTCAACATACGGGAATGTCAATAACATCAAGTTTACTGGAGAGTTTTCAGACTATAATTCCGGTGTAAAAAAATTAGCTGTGGGGGAAACAATCAATATTAACACATCTGTTAGCTTTTCTGGTGATCAGGAAGCAATCGAACAAGCAATAGTTGCTTTTGAAAATGTAGATCCTAATCTGACAATTAATGATCATGATGACTTAAAAATCGATGGAAATAGTGGCGTATGTAGTTTTTCCGTAACGTTAAACGCTTATTCTAACAAGCCATGTTTATTTACTATTAAAATTAAAGACGGGGTGGAAGGCGACAGCAATCACTTAACCCCATACGCTCAAACTGAAATGATTTTGGCTGAAGAAAACTCAGACTCAAGCAGTACTACAGATACAACAAGCACTAGCACGACAGACTCAAGCAGTACCACAGATACAACAAGCACTAGCACGACAGACTCAAGTAGTACTACAGATACAACAAGCACTAGCACGACAGACTCAAGCAGTACCACAGATACAACAAGTACGAGCACAACAGACTCAAGCAATACCACAGATACAACAAGCACTAGCACGACAGATTCAAGCAGTACCACAGATACAACAAGTACGAGCACAACAGACGCAAGTAGTACATCAGATACAACAAGAAATAGCACAGATTCAAGTAGTACCACAGATACAACAAGCACGAGCGCGACAGATTCAAGTAGTACCACAGATACAACAAGTACGAGCACAACAGACGCAAGTAGTACATCAGATACAACAAGAAATAGCACAGATTCAAGTAGTACCACAGATACAACAAGCACGAGCGCGACAGATTCAAGCAGTACTACAGATACAACAAGTACTAGCACGACAGATAGAAGTAACACTCCGTCATTCTCAAGTAGCAACAAGGGAGTTTCTGATACAAATAGTTCGGTCGAAAAAGGAACTCGTTTGGTAGTTAACACGAGTCATTCGTCTGATTCAACAAATGACAGTTTTGAAGAGTCCGAAAAAAAACTTCCTAAAACGAATGATGCGTCTAAACCCTTGATTGCATGGGCGGGAGTTGGTACGATTACGCTTGTCTTACTTACATTCTGGTATCGTAAAAATAAAAAAACGGATCAATAAAATTTCGATCCGTTGAAAGCAAATTATGAAAACAGTCTGAGATAATTTTATCTCAGACTGTTTTGTTTTGATTAAAACCAGAGCGGAAGTAGCATGGCGGCAACAGCAGTACCTTGATAAATTTCTGCATCATGTTTTAGTTGATAATATAGTTTGAGAACTGCTTCTGGAAGTTGTTGCTTATTTTCAAGGCAACTAAGCGTGATTGCGTGGCAAAGCTTTGTAGCTACTAGTTTCGTGTTTTCCGTTCTTTCTAATTCTTGTGCAGCATTAAAAATCATTTCTTTGATTTTTGGCATCTTGGCAACTTCTTCATCTGAATAAGCAGAACTTAATTGATCCATCATGAGCATGATTTTTTTTTCAGACATTGAACCATCTCCTTGTGAGTAGCGTAGCACTTTTACCTAAGGAACTCAAAAGAAAAATCCTTAACTAAAAGGAATAGATTCTTCCATTTTTGCTGTTCTGCTGCATAAGAGCTATCCTCGCAAAACAAATGATAAAAAAACACTAGTTAAAAATCAAATAATAGTTTTTTGTGTTTTTATTAGTGGTGACGTGTGATTTTTTAATCTTAATTTCATTTTATCGCGGAGTCTGTAGTTGTTTTATTTAAAGTTGTTTTTCAAACACATTTTTTATTTTTTAGTAAATATATTTTTTGTTTTTAACTAATATCTATTATTTTACTATACTAAAATAATAGATATAAAAAGAGTTTATATTGACATTTTGTATTTTTTAAGTTATTTTAATATTGCGTAGTGAAAACGCGAACATATAGTATTTGATTTTTTATGCAGTGACATTACTGTTTTTAGAATCAGCCGTTTCAAAAATACATATTTATAAATTATGTTTTTTATTAGAGAAAATATTTGTTTATTAGAAAAACGAGCAATAAATTAGTATGTTTAGTTTTAAAAACAAAATATGACTTAAAACTAAGTGGAAATTTTTACGATGAATTGTATTCCTATGTCTAGGTAAAATTTGATTGGAATTTATTTGTGTTCGTTTGCTAGTATAATTTGTGTTCCAAGGCATACTACGCAAAAAAGACAAATTTCTTTGGAACCAAACATTATGTTTGAAAATAATACTTTTTTTATAATGAGTGCATAAGCAAATTTAGGTAACCCTCGTGTAGGTAAGACTAGAAGTAAAGTGTTTTACCTTATCTGAATTTGGCTTGGAAGTATTCATTTAAAAAATAGTTTTATTGAAAAAAATAAAAAAGGGAGATATAAAAATGGTAAAAAAATTATTAGTTAGTACCTTAATTTTAGGTGGAGTTGTTTTGGCTCCAATTACGGCAAGTGCATGGGAAGCAGGAGAAACAGATCCAAATGAAGCTGGCGGACAAACGATCAAGGGTCAAGATGCTGGGAATGTAGCGGTTAATGGTTGGATTGGTGCATGGGATTCATCAAATCCAGAATCTCCAGATCCAACTGATCCAGAAGATCCAACAGTCATCGACATCACAATTCCAACGACCGTTTTATATGCTAATAGTGTAGATGATGCTGGAAAGCCAACATCAGCAATTATTTCACCGACATATAAATTAACAAATAACTCAACATCAAATGATGTAAAAGTTTCTGTTGAAAAATTTAGTTCAAAAAATGCCGTTGATATAAAACAAGATTTATCAGTTGTAGCAACAGGTGAAGCAGCAGTTTCTTTACAAACAAAAGCAGGCCAAATGCTTAATGCAAGAACAAAGCTGGTAACTGTTCCTAAAACATCAACGAAAAACTTTGAATTCACAGGAAACATTGATCAAAGTGCTTTTCCAACGGGAGACGCAGCGGCAGCATTGAGACCTACATATGACATGTCTCTACACTTTACAGCAATAAAATAAGCAAATAAAGAGCTTTGAAGTAAAGGAGGGAGATTGACTAATCTTTCTCCTTTTCTGGGTTTTGACATAGGGGGATATCAAAAATGGTGGAACAAAAAGAAAATAAGAAGAAAAAAAGACGATTATTGATTTTATTACTATTGTTACTTGTTGCATTAGGCGCATTTTTTTCATTTTACTTTTTCAGAGAAACACCGAAAGTTATCAGCGGATTGCCAGACGTTGAACAAAATTTAGAAAAAATGACAGATGAAGAAATGCTAAAGTTCATGCAAACAGAAGTCGACAAAGACAATTTTAATATCAATTTGAAACATGAGATCGCAGTTTCAAAAGAAACGAATGTTGCTCAAATCGCGGTGAAAAACAAACCGACGAATGCTTACAGCATCCAAGTAGCCTATTTGCTGAAAGAAGGAAATGAACAGGTTTACAAATCTGGACTGATACCTGCAAATCGACAATTAATGGAAGCCAAGCTAGCAAAAGATCTGTCCGAAGGTAGTCATGAAGTAACGATTGTTTATACGATCTATGATGAGGAAAAGGAAATCAATCAATCGACAATCGACGGTGTTTTATATGTTAGTTAATAAAGGAGGCGTTGATATGTATGGAGGACGGTGGAGAAGGGCTGAACAAAAAAGGATGAAACAAGAATGAAGAATAGACAAAAGATGATCATCTGGCTGATGTTAGTAGCATTGCTACTTTCAGAAATTACTCATTTGGTGAGTATTAGTAATCAAATTGTATGGGCACAAGAAGAGCAGACAACCGCTGAAACATCAAAGACAGAAGCTTCATCAACAGAACCATCGACAACGGACTCGACAATAGCGACAAGTCAGGAGCAAGTATCTGCTACGCAAAAAAGTTCTGCAGAGGAATCTTTTTCTTCAAAAATAGCAACAACTTCTGAAGTAACGGATGAAGCAACGACAACGAGTAAGAAAAAACCGGCTGCTATAACAGATTTCAATGAAACACAAAAAGAGCAACTGAGCAAAGCCGTTAAAGCTTTTCAGAATGAAATTGCTCGTCGTCAAGCAGCATCAACACAACGGCTGGGAAATTATGCTGGAGCACAAGTTTCGGAATCCTTTGCTATAGGAAGTGGGTTTGCACCAACAACTACCGCAGAAAGTGGTCGATATAAATGGGAATATAAAACCAAGTTACTAGCAGTTAATGCATCTGTGGTACGTAATAATTCATCAGCTACTTCATTTGAAGTAAAAGTTCAGCCAGGAAATGGAACGACTACTTTTACCAACACTGTGACACGTAATTATCCATCTACTATATCTACTGTTTCTGCACAAATTCGATACTATTTTCAGGTCGAAATGACTGAAACAGAGTATGTTTGGGATATTAACTGGTATCCAAATGGTAAATCAAAGACCCTCACATTGACTTATTATGATGATGATCCTGTTTGGTTAGAACAGACAAATGTCGCGCCTGCTGGAATACCTAGTGCATATAACGATCTCTATCAGAAGTGGAAGGAAAGCGGTCATAACAAAATTGCTAACGAAGCAGTGAAACAAATCGAGTCAAACTGTAATAAATTGGGACAGAATGTTGGCGATTCTGTCACATTTAATATTAATGGATTGGTTGAGGGAAATGGTGTCACTTACAATAATGCAAGTATGGCAGGAAAATATATCGTTGATCCTGATAAATTTCAGTTAACACTTGATTCAACTGCCACTCCATATATTCAGTTAGAAAAAGTCGGTAGTACGGGGACAAATATAACCTATCAAATGAAACGCATAAAAAACGGGAATGTTGGTGGAAATCACTCAATAAGTATTACTTCACAGCATGATGCGAGTGGGGAGAAGATGCTGATGCGTGATGGTTATTCATTTTATAGTGCGCTACCCCTGGAAAATATTACATCTGTTACTACAAATTTATCTATTGACCTGACAGATAAACGACAGATTTGGGCAGATCCACTAGAACAAACGATAGTACTTGGAGCTGGATTATTCTTAAGCGAAATACCAGATATTTCAAAGATGATTACAAACGTACGTTTAGAAGATGGTACCCCCCTCAATGCTTCTGAGTACACAGCGCAGATTGTATCGAGGCCTACATTTGATAACATGGCTATTACTGAAAAGATCGTAGTAGAGTTAACACGTAAGTCAACAGGTGTGGTAAGTACAGTAAACGTGCCAGTCAAAATGTCGTGGGGAAATACCATTCAGCTTCGCGGGTATGACAATGGTACAAGTGGTGCATACACACTTCATAAAATAGGAAATACATACTATATTCGTTCCAGCTATGGAGAAAATAAAAATTATAGAAGTACTGGTATTCATGAGTATCGTAAAGGAATGACCTATCAGTCAATCACGTTACTAAGAGGGACGGGAAGAATCGATCAACTAAATAGCACGTACTATAAAGGATTCAATGGAGAAGTCACTACGAATGAGGTAGTAAATAGTTTTAACGCACAACAAGAAGTTCAACTTGGCGATGTCGTCCAAATATGGCATAAGGAACAGTGGAGAAATTCTTACACTAGGAATGGAAGCAGTGTTAGGTATTCAGACATGGATGAAGGAAATGTCTATTTTGCAGTAACATCTGATGGTTTCATCCCATATCGCTTAAACCTATTGAAACCAAAAGAAACGACAATTACGACCACAACCACCAATGCAGAGTTAGATAAACAAGCAGGTAATTTGATTGATTTTCTTGGGATGAGTGGAAATGGATTGAAAGTTTCTAAGATTACTGAGTATCCAGATCGGTCCAAAACAGGAACGTCAAAAGGAAAAGTCCTCGTAGAAGAAACGATTTCAAATGTAACACATACTTATGAATATGAAGTAACATTTAATGTGAAGGATGATCGACAAATTTGGGCAGATCCAGTGGAACAAACAATTGACTTAGGAACCTGGACAGGGGAGCTAGCTGCAGATAAAATGGTTACCAATGTTCGATTAGATGACGGGACCACCCTAGATCCAAGCGAATATACAGTTAAAATATCTTGGGCGCCTAATCTTGATAATTTGGCATTAACCGATAAAATCGAAGTCGAACTAACAAGAAATACGACAAAAGCGGTTACCAAAATCCAAGTGCCAGTCAAAATGTCTTGGGGAAATACGATCCAGCTTCGTGGAGAAAGTAATAGTACGACAGGCGCCTATACGTTACACAAAATAGGGAATTCCTATTATATACGTTCAAGTTATGGAGAAAATAAAAATTATAGAACATCTGGAATACATAGTTATTTCAGCGGGACACCTTATCAGTCGATCACTTTGCTGAGAGGATCAGGCAGAATCGACCAGTTGACGGGTACCTATTATCAGGAATTTAAGGGGGACGTGTCCGCTGATCAAGTTGTCAATAGTTTTGGAACAAATAGCCAACAGCTAGTTCAAATTGGTGATGTTGTCAAAATTTGGCATAAGGAACAGTGGCGAAATACCTACGTCAAAAATGAAACAGAAACCAAGTATTTACCAAAAGATGAAGCAGTTGCTTACTTTGCCGTCACTGAAAAGGGGTTTGAGCCGTATCGCTTAAATCAGTTGGAACCAAAAGAGATGACGATTCAAACCACGATGTCAGATGAAGAATTGGATAAACAAGCAAATGATATGATTGATTTTAAAGGCATGAGTGGAAACGGGTTGAAAGTTTCTAAGATCACTGAGTATCCTGATCGATCAAAAGTAGGAACGGCAAAAGGAAAAGTGTTAGTAGAAGAAACAATTGACGGCCACACATATACTTATGAATATGAGGTGCTTTTCAAAGTTACGGATGATCGGCAAATCAAGGCAGATGTGGTGGAACAAACGATCGAGCTCGGAACATGGTCAGGAGAGATACCTGACGTCTCGAAGATGGTTACCAATGTACGTCTCGAAGATGGATCGGCAATCGATTCTTCTGATTACACGGCGGAGATTACCTCAGTTCCTAGCTTCGATAATATGACGGTTACGGATAAAATTGGTGTGGAAATCACCCGTAAGTCAAATGGTGCGGTGACCTATTTACAAGTACCAGTCAAAATGTCTTGGGGACACACGATTCAGCTTCGTGGTTATGTTAGTGGTACAAGTGGTGCATATACTTTAAAAAATGTTGGTGGTTCCTATTCTATTCGTGTGAATTACGGTCAAGATAAAAATTATTCTCCTAGTGGAGTTCATTACTTTTTTGGTGATACTCCCTATCATTCAATCACTTTGTTGAGAGGCACTGGGAACATTGAACAGCTTAGCAGTACTTACTATAAAGAAACAAATGGTACTGATACAACCAAAGAAGTTGTAGAGAATTTTGGAACGAGTGGAGAACAATCTGTTCAATTAGGCGATGTTGTCAAAATTTGGCACGAAGAACAATGGCGCAACTCATATTTTAAAGATGAAAAAGCGATCACATATTCAACCCAAAATGAAGGGATTACGTACTTTGCAGTAACCGCAGATGGCTTCGTTCCTTATCGGTTGAATCAATTGAAAACGAATGAAATGACGATTTTCACTAGTACTACGGATGCAGAACTGGATCAGAAAAAAGAGGATATGATTGATTTTCTAGGGGTAAGTGGTAATAATTTGAAAGTTTCTAAAATCTCGCAATATCCAGATCGTTCCAAAGCTGGAATGGCGCAAGGAAAAGTATTGGTAGAAGAAACAATTGACGGTCAAACACATACTTATGAATATCAAGTCACTTTCAATGTTTTGAATGATTTAAATGTTTCTGCAAAACAAATAATGGATATTCCTTTAGGTACAACATTGTCAAATGAGGCAAAGGAATATGTCACAGTTACTTCTACCCCAGAAGATGAAGGTAAGTTGACTTTTGAGTGGGTCGGTGAGCCGATTAACGCTTCGACAGTGGGAGCACACCAAGCTGTGGTGCGTGTTAAAAGTCCAACTTTCAACAAATCAGTGGATGTAACCATTGACTACAAAGTGCTTTATGGTAACAGTATCGTGATGGGAACTGATCCAACGATTGCAGTCAGCTTATTAGCCGATAAAAGTACACCGAAATTAGTTGCAACCCCGGGACCAACAAAAGACAGATTAAGTCTACGCCCATTAGTCAATATTTACCGTGGGTCGTTAGCACATCAACTTACTGTACTAAAGACGGATACTGTTTACCAGAAACCTGAGGAGTTAACGAAAACTTGGAATAGTTTGATTGCTAATCAGAACTACTCTTATGGGGATGTCCTTATCGTTTCTGCTTATCATAGAGATTCTCCTAGCTGGAACTGTAATGGTACTGAGACGTATATCAGTCGAAATGAAGCTCTTGTCAAAGAATCAGAGGGTTACGATGATGCGCTTTATGAATTGACATCAAACGGCTACTCTTTGATGAACATCAATCGTTTGACAACAGAACTTCAAGAAATCGAACAAGGGACAACGGAGGAGGAACTAGATAAACGAGTAAATGAGTTTCTTTCAACCGAAAATTATGACAATATTCAAGTCAAAGGATTTTCAATGTATCCAGATACGTCAAAAGTAGGTGGAAGCACATCGATTATTACTGTCTCAGAAACATTAAAAAGCGGTGGTACTTTTGAATATCAATATCCAGTATCGTTTCTGGTCAAAGCACCAAACTTGACCTTAACAACGAACTTGTCAGTTACAAATCTGTCTAGGACAGAAGAAGAAACCAAAGTTGGTGATGAGTTGCTTTATTCATATACGCTAACAAACGATAGTCCTATCGGCATATTGAAGACTGGAAACTTATCTGTTGAGTTACCGGAAGGACTAGAAGCTGTAACGCGTTCTGAGCAAACAATTCCTTTAACTGAATTAGCAGCGGGTGAAACTTTTACTCATCAATTAATGGTTAAAGTGACCGATCAAGCACTAAATCAAAATCCAGTAGTGAAAGTAACTGGTAAAGCAATCAATGAGAGTACAGCCGAACAAGAAATCCCTGAAGCAACGGTCGATGTACCAGGTAGTTTAGTTACTGAAGTGGATGCATCAGAGATAGATATAACTATTCCAACTAAAATGAATTTTGGTTCAGAGGATAAAAAAATTATTTCTCCAGTTTATAAAATGGAGAATAATTCGACAACACCAGTTGAAGTATTGGTCGATCAATTTACACCAGATCAAAAACTGGAAGGGAAAAACCTATTATTAAATATAACTTCTGGCAATCAGTCCGTTAGGTTATATGAAAATGAACAAGGTTTTAATCAAATTCAATCTTTGTTAACGCTCGATTCAAGAGAAATCAAGCAACTTTCATTTAATGGTTCTGTGAATCAACAAACGGAAGTATCACAATCTTCTTCAACACTGAGGTTAAGATTCAAATCTATAAAATAATATGAAAAAGGTGGCTACGATTTTAGATCATAGCTACCTTTTTTTGTTTCATAATGAAGAGAATTTCACGGAAATGAGGAATTAGTGAAAAAATGTACAAAACTATTGAAAACGGTTGATTTAACTGTAAAGTAGTAAAAGGAAAAGAAAAATTAAAGGAGAGGTTTTTGTGTATTCACCAAGTGAAATTTTAGCAATCAGTATAGAGAATGGTCAAAAAAAAATTGAAAAGACTTGGGTAGCCAAATGTATTCTGGGTTTCATTGGAGGCGCGATGATTTCTTTAGGTTATCTAGCATATATTCGAGTATCAGCTTCAATCCCTGCAGACTTGGCTAGCGTTCAGGCATTAGTTGGCGCATCTGTTTTCCCAATCGGCTTAATCGTGATTTTATTAGCCGGTGGAGAATTGATTACAGGAAACATGATGGCTGTGAGTACAGCTTGGATGGCGAAGAAAGTTTCTTTTAAAGAACTTGTTATCAATTGGTTAACAATCACATTAGCCAACCTAGTGGGAGCCTTGTTTGTCGCATTTGCGTTTGGTCATGTTTTAGGTTTGACTCATAGTGGCGTGTATTTAAACCAGGTACTTTCGTTAGCCGAACACAAAGTAAACGTTTCTTGGGTACAAGCAGTTATTTCTGGAATTGGTTGTAACTGGTTTGTTGGACTAGCTTTATGGTTGTGTTATGGTGCGAAAGATGCTGCGGGGAAAATTTTAGGTATTTGGTTTCCCGTAATGATTTTTGTTGCGATTGGTTTTCAGCATAGTGTGGCAAATGCATTTGTTATTCCTGCAGCTATTTTCGAGGGTTCATTAAGTTGGACAGAATTTTTTAGGAATTTCATACTAGTCTACTTAGGAAACATTGTAGGCGGAGGCATATTTGTTTCAGGTTTCTATTATTTAAGTTATAAAGGTCACTAAGAAAAGTAAGAGAAAAACCTTTCAATAAACCGTCCATTTATAAATGGATGGTTTATTTTTGTTTGACTATTTGTTTTTTTTAATAAGCATAATTGTTGCAAAAAAAAACAGAAAGTAATAGTCTGGAATTAAGATAGATTAGAAAAGTATAACAAAACAGCGCTTCAATTATGAGTGAATTGTCATGTTTTTGTTTTTTTACTCTCTTAATTGATCTATCTTATCTAATAAATGATTGGCAAATTGCCGTTGTTTAAAAAGTTTTAGGAGGTGGAAAATGAATAAAGGGGTTAAAGTGATTGGAATCATTGGAAGTTTGGTCATCCTTTCGGTCTCATTAACGGCTGCATTGCTCTATTCAGTGTATCAGTTACCAAGGTTTTTAGAAGAAATCCGATATTTTGTTGCAACTAACTTTTATTTTCAACAATATATCTTTTGGGTAGCCGTGGTATTTAGTATTCTTATTGCCATACTTATTCTATTCATCCTTTTTTATCCAAAAACCAAGACGACTTTTGTCTTGAAGCGTGAACATGGAACATTAGCTGTAGATAAAAAAGCGATTGAGGGATTAGTTCGAACGAAATTACGGGCAGAAGAATTTATTCATTCCCCTAGAATTGTGGTTCGCGCAACAAAAAATCGAATCAAGATCAAAGTTAAGGGTGAGCTGAAACGAACTTCTTCTTTAATTGGCCAAACGGATCAGTTGATGAAAGAAATCGAAGCAGAAGTCAAACGTTTGTTGGGAGTAAATGAACCTGTTCAAGTGATAGTCGCTTATCAGCAATTTCAAAAAACAACAAAAGAAAACAAGCACTCTCGAGTAGAGTAGGAGGGCAAAAAATGAATCAATTCTTTTCAACATACAAGCTCCCTATTATCTTTGGGGGTCTTGGGCTAATTTTAGCGATTTTGTGGTTAACGGTAGGATTTTTCAAAACCTTACTCATTTTGATTCTAACTGCAATTGGTGTCGCAATTGGTCTTTATCTTAAAGAAACACATCTTTTAGATGATTATTTTAAATTTTAGGAGGAATAGAGAATGGAAAACAACGAATTTAAACCTGTAAAACAACCAAACAACAAAGGAACTGATCAAATGAATGGTGAACTAACTTTTGAAGACAAAGTAATCCAAAAGATTATCGGAATTGCTTTAGAAGATGTTGATGGATTGCTAACTGTCGATGGTGGATTTTTCTCAAATATTGCTGAAAAATTAGTCAATACAGACAACGTAACAGCAGGTATCGACACTGAAGTGGGTAAAAAACAAGTAGCAGTTGATATGGATGTTGTTGTTGAATATGGCAAAGACATCGAAGAAATTTACAAACAAATGAAAGAACTAATTGGACGTGAAGTGAAGAATATGACTCACTTAGACGTGATTGAAGTCAATGTGAATGTCGTTGATATCAAAACACGTGAAGAATACGCAAAAGAAAGCGAAACAGTTCAAGATAAAGTAACAGATGCAGCAAAATCAACAGGCGAGTTTGCTTCAAAACAAACATCTAAAGCGAAAAAAGCAGTTGATAAAGGTACACAACGTGTGAAAGAAAACACTGAACCTCGTGTGGAATAATAATATCATTTAAAATTTGTAAAAATTAAAAAGGAGTGAGTGACATGGGCTTTATTTGGTCATTAATTATTGGTGGTATCATCGGAGCTGTGGCAGGTGCAATTACGAAGAAAGGTTCTTCAATGGGCATTATTGCTAACATTGCTGCAGGGTTAGTTGGTTCCGCATTGGGACAATGGTTACTAGGAAGCTGGGGACCAAGTTTGGCAGGAATGGCAATCATTCCGTCAATTGTTGGTGCAGTGATTTTAGTGCTAATCGTATCATTCTTTGTCCGTAAAATGGATTAAGTTTGATTGGAGTCTATATTTCTAATGTAATTGGACAAAAAAAGGTCTGGAAGAATTCTTCCAGACCTTTTTTTAATTGAGCTAGCTAAGTTTTATCTTAGTACCAACCGTTTGCTAACCAGAATGATTGAGCAGCTTCCCAAGAACCATAGCGTGAAGACACATAAGCGTCTGCTACACGTTCTTGATTGGCAGCAGAGTAGTCACCGTTTAAGTAAGATGAATCTAATTGGTAACGTCCGATGTAGCGACCGTTCGTTGCTGTGTAAGAACCGCTTGATTCACGTTGTGCGATCCATTCTTTTGCAGAGTTAGAAGTAGTAGCGACTGCTTCTGTAGATGTTTCAACTGCTGGAGTTGCTTGAACTGTTTCTTGAACAGGAGCTTGAGCTACTTCTTGAGTTGTTTCTTGTTGAACAGGTTCGGCTTGAACTGCTTCTGTTTGAGGGGCAACATAAGTTGTTGCTGCTTGCTCAGCAGTTGGGATAGTTAAAGTTTGACCTGCAAAAATCAGATTGATATCTGAAATTGAATTTGATTGAGCAATTTGGTTAATCAAGGAGTTATCGCCAACATATTTTTGTGAAATAGTTGATAATGAATCGCCTGATTGAACAGTGTACGCTTCGTCTGCGTGTGTCGTTGTTCCCATAAATAATGCAGCGCCGGCAGCCAGAGTTGTTCCTAATAGTACAGTTTTAAGTGATTTCATATAATATATATTCTCCTTCGAATCATAAAAGTTTTTGTTAAGTGTTTTTCAACATGGACATACTTTATCATGTGAAAAGATTTCATAGGTAAAAGATTGATGACACTTTGTAACAGAGTTGGGTTTTTTGTAACAAAAATATTATCAAAAAATGTGGGTAAAATGAAAAAAAGCACATAAAGCAACCACAGCAATACTTTTTAGGAGAGAAAAATGAGAAAGTATGTTCTGGTTTTTGTACGTAAAAAGTAAAAAAATTTGTTTTTAAAGGAATTTTTGAGAAAATAGTGCATATATTTTTGAAATCCAGTGGGTGATGATACAATAAAAGAAAAGGGAGGCGGTTTCAATGACTATCAATTACCAAAATATTTTAGTTGCTGTTGATGGATCGAAGCAATCAGAGAAAGCTTTTTCTGAAGCGCTATCAATTGCCAAACAAAATCATGCAAGTTTATCTATTGTGTCGATTATCAATGAAGTTGAATTAACACACAGTGCGTACGCATTCTCAAAAATTTATGCAGAAGAAAAAGAAGCAATTGAATTAGAAATGTTGAAAAAAATCAACGATGCAAAGGAGTACGGGATTGATTCGATCCATGCAGTGGTTGAAACCGGAGACCCTCGCGAACTGATCGGAACAGTTATTCCCAATAAAGAACAGATTGATTTGATTGTGATGGGGGCAACAGGGAAAGGAGCGATTCAACAAGCATTAGTTGGATCGACAACTTCTTTTGTAGTGACGCATGCGCCGTGTAATGTTTTGGTAGTTAAATAAGGAAAGCGGGTATGTAAAATGGTTCAACCACAAGATGTAACGGCTCCTAAAGAAAAAATAAAAGTTTTGTCGATTATTGAAGATGGAACGAAGACCAAAAAAGGTTACTCAACAGCATTTGTAAAATGGAAGGACAAGAAAACGATCGCTGTTCGGTGGGATGGAGATAATCGTTTAGATAAAGGATTTCCGGTAACTACGAATGGTTATCATCCATCGTGGTTTATTCTACCTGAGAGATTAGCTGTACTTTATAGTCAGGATTTCGTTCATACGCAGCAAGCTTTAGATGAACTGGAAGAATTTCTGCAAAAAAAGCAGAATTGAATGAATAAACACACTTTTCTTCTATATTAATAGAAGAAAAGTAATAAAAGAAAAGTGAGAACGTGAGTTGTGAGAAACAATTCACGTTTTTTTGCATACAAAAACCAGCTAAGTAAAATTAGCTGGTCAAGCAATCAGGCAAGATTTAAAAGGAACGTTCAACAAGCAAAATTTTTGCGTGTTACAACGTTAATTTTTTTTATTGTACAGAATAAACAACCACACAATCAACAAAATAACTGAAATTGTAAGCCCCAAGACATACTTGCTTAACAAAGAAGTCGTCTCCCAATGGCGAATAGAAAAAATTTGGTAAGTGAAATAAGCGCTAGGGAGAGAAACAATCAGCACGGAGACTTTTTTTCTCGTCCAGCGGGTATAATAGAAAGTAATCAAAGCCATAGTAAAAAATGGAATGTAAAAGAATAGTTGACCCAAGATCAGCATGGTAAGCCTCCTATATCAAAATAAGCCCATGTTACAAAATAACATGTCAAGTTGAATGGTGCAAGCTTATTTGTGAAGAGCACACAAGAAATTCGCTCTTTGATTTTGATTGTCTCGTAAATTCCTGATATAATCGAACTTGAAAGAGAGGATGAAAATTTTCATGGACCATGTGATATTAGAAATTGACTTACATTTAGTAAATAATATACGAGTGATTTATTATGTTGTCAGTAACAGTGTAGAAAAACGTGTGTTGACGAATAAAATCAATGGTATTTTAAGTAAAAAAGAGGTTCATCGCTTTAATAATGGCGAAGAAGAATTTTATAGTATTCCGGTTGAAAAAATCATCTACACAACGGTGAAAGTCAGAAAAGATTTGGATACGAAAAAAAGTTATGAACCAATTTTTACTACGTATTAATGATGGAGGAAGAAAGAATGAATCCATATGATGAACAAATCCAAGCATTGATTGCTGGAGAAATTGAAAAAATTGAAGTCAAACGTGAGGAGGTAATGACCTTTCGTGATGCTTGGCTAAAGTTGGAAGATCGCAAATATGTGGTTGGAAAAGCCTCTTTGAATGGAAATGTTACCTATCACTATGATCCAACACGCTTATATTAACAAAATGATAAAAAAGCTAGACTAAAAGTGTTTAATAGGCGAAAATAATCCTTGTAAATGAAATTTATAACGAGATTATTTAGCCTTTTTGTGTGCAGTTTTCAATTAAAAGCGTTTATTCTATACCTAATTTAGCAATCATTTTGGTAAAAAAATCAATCGTCCGTGTTACAATACGGCTATTATGGTGGGGGGAATCATATGGAAACATCGATCTCTAAGACTACAATCAGAAATTGGCAAAGGCTGTCGACTGAAAAAGATACTAGACTAAAGTCTCGTGCAAATAAAACTTTATCTGAGAAGTACATTGTTCCTGTTGAGTATTATCAACGTCCGAAAAATAAATATTTTTCATCAGAAATCGTAGATATGATGAAGACGGAGCAATTAACGATAGCGAGTGTTGTTTATCAAATAGCTTGTGAGTTATTATCAAATGCTGGAATCTTAAAACATCAACATGTAAAGAAGGTTTTAGATGAGTTCAAAAGGAATAACGAATTATCAGAGGTAACCTTTCAGCTCACTATTCCAGATGATGAACGAGATATTCTAGGAATCACTTATCAGAGTTTATTGGTAGAAGGCGAAAAAAATAAAAAAGGGTCCTATTATACACCTGAAAATGTCGTTGAGGAAATGACCAAGAAAATTGATCTCAAAGAAAAGGCTATTCTAGATCCTTGTTGTGGAAGTGGCTCTTTTTTGTTGAGTATTCCTTGTGAAGACCCACGGCAATTAGTAGGATTTGATAATGATGAAATCGCTGTTTTTATCACAAAAATCAATCTGTTATTGAAATTTAAAAATTTAGAGTTTGAGCCACAAGTATATGTACGTGATTTTTTAAATGATCAGCTTTCTGATTTTGCAAATAAATTTGACTATATCATTACCAATCCTCCTTGGGGAGCATTGCCCAAAGGATTTAAGAATACTGAAATCAATTCAAAAGAAACTTTCTCTCATTTCCTTGTCCATTCAAAAAAATTCCTCAAAAAAAATGGTTGTTTGATCTATTTATTGCCAGAGTCATTTTTGAATGTCAAAACACATAAAGATTTGAGACTCTATGTTTTAAATAACTATGAAATCAAGAATATCCATGTTTATGACAAACTTTTTGCAGGCGTGACAACGAAGTATATTAGCATTCAACTAGAGCTGGGAAAACAGCATGATTTGATCGAAGTATATCGTGGAGAGCGCTCTTGGAAAGTCTTGATTGACGCATTTTATCAAACAGAAAATTACAATTACAACTTAATAGCTGTGGAAGATTATCACTTGATTGAAAAAATAAAAGAAAAGAAAAACTTTGATTTGAAAGAGAGTGAATGGGCCTTAGGAATTGTAACAGGGGATAACAAAAATAAATTGAAAAATAACATGGATTCTGGTTTGGAGCCAATTTATACAGGAAAAGAAATTACAGCGTATCAATTATTAGCTCCTAAAAAATTTATACGTTATGATCGAGAAAATTTTCAGCAAGTAGCAAAAGATGAAATCTATCGAGCAAAAGAAAAATTAGTCTATAAATTTATTTCTAAAAAACTTGTATTCGCCTATGATAAAGAGGGTTCACTGTTTTTAAATAGTGCAAATATCTTAATTCCAAATACGAAAAATGCTTCAATCAAAACAATTATGGCTCTTTTGAATTCAACACTCTATGCATATATTTATACTTGTTTGTTTGGGGAAATTAAAATTTTGCGAGGAAACTTAGAAGAACTACCATTTCCTAAAATCAGTACGAAACAGGATAATGAAATCAGTGATCTTGTAGCTAACTATTTAGAAAAGCAAGATCCAATGATATTGAGAAAACTTGATAAGGTAATTTATCAGTTGTTCGATTTAACACCAAAAGAGATCCAGTTAGTTGAAAAAACATTCGCGTAAAAAAGACCACCAAATTTTTTTGGTGGTCTTTTTTTGATGTAAACAGATGCTTTTATCTAGCAATTAAATTTGATAAAAAATATCATAGAGTTCTTCATAAGTAAGCCAACGAACGAAATGATTTTTAAAATGATAATCCATCGTACCTTGGTTGATATGAAACTGCCCCTCACCGATATTTCCACGATGCTGTTTATTAGAATAGTTTTGAATCATTTGGATTTGGTCTGTTTTAGCCTCAAAAATGGCAATTTGATCTTCAAAAAAGAGACCATAAATCAAGTAATGAAATTCATTAGGTTTTACTTGTTGGATATTACAATCGAATAGTGCGCCATTGAGAACGTCTTGAAAGCTGATCATCCTCCGTTCGATTGTCGCATTCAAAATTTCCTTAATGATATTTTGAGGAGTGATTTTTTGCTTGTTTTGAGAAAGAACAGTTGAAAACTTTACTTCATAGTTGATCTTGTCTTTACATAGATCATAATTGAGTGCAGTGGACATATCCAAAGCATAAATATTTTTGATCATTAGTTCTGCAACTGTACCAAATCGCCGAGTTTTAAGCGAAAAAATACCATCTCTGAAATCCTCAATGTGCTTTTCCATAAATTTGTTCCTTTCAAAATCAATTCTATGTTAGCAAAATAAACAAGAAACGTATCAAATTGTTTATTTTACTTGCTATCTGATGCAGTAAAATAGCTTCTGTAGGTAATCTATGTCAGAAAAATCTTCAATGGATGTGCTTTGTTTGTAGGAGAACTGTTTTGAGCCACAACCTTATTCACGGTGTTCCCCAAGCAACTCCTCCATATAGCTTACACCCTCGCAAAATAGGAGAAGCTATTTTGAATGGTCGCTCGCTATCTAGTCGGAGTTGACCGCTTTGAGCCACAACCTTATTCACGGTGTTCCCCAAGCAACTCCTCCATATAGCTTACACCCTCGCAAAATAGGAGAAGCTATTTTGGATGGTCGCTCGCTATCTAGTCGGAGCTGACCGCTTGGAGCCACAACCTTTATTTAAACAAACTTTTGATTTTATCAGTGATACCATCAACATCGATATCTTTCAAAAGGTTTTTTGCTTGCTCAACATAGTTGCCAAGTTCATCCTTATGGTCTTCGATAAATTGTTTTGCTTCGTCTAAGTTTCCTTCATTAACCATTTCTTTTACTTTTGCAATTAATTCGTCTTTATTCATTTTATCCCATCCTTTATAGTTATTAAAAAGTAACGAATAACAATATAAAATGCTTTTAATATCATGTTCAGATTACTTTTACATTATTAGTTTATCAGATAATAAGTTTTTTTTACATAATAGTTGTTATGAAATTTGACTGCATTGCTAAAGTATGAGAGAAAACTCATTCCTAGGTCGGAGGTTTCTGTTTTCTGTTTCTAGTTATAATAAATGCAATAACATAGGAGGTAGGAAAATGAAAGTAGTTAAATTTTTTGTAGGAATTATTCTGATTGGCGGGTTAAGTTTGTTTGGATTAAAGATGTATACGGCAAACCAACATGGTGAATTTGCTGGTATAGCGGATCAACTGAATCCGTTGGTAACAGAAGGAGAAGTTTATGTAAAAACAAAAAAACCAGATTCTGTTAATAGTTACGGAACAGCAACCTATGTTCAGGAAGCGGCAGATGAAAACGGGAAAAAACGAATCGTTGAATTCAACGGACTTGGCGTGTTAAAAGAAGAGCGTTATTTGAAGTTGAAAAATAAAGGTGCGCATGTTGAAACATACGAAGAAGTCGAAAAAAGCAAAGTTCCTGAAAAAGCATTAGCACTTATTGGATAATGAACATAAAAATAAAAAGGAGTTGCGACAAACGACGCAACTCCTTTTTAAAATGATCGGAAAATATAAACCCAGAATTGGGATGGTAGGGTTCGAACCTGCAATTGCTTGATTCAGAGTCAAGTGCCTTACCAGTTTGGCTACATCCCAATGACTCAATGCAAATTTATGTTAGCACTTATTAAGAAAAACGCAACTAATTTAACTTGTTCGTTACTTATTTTTTTTGACTCGTTCGATTCGACGTTCGATTTTTCTAACCAGACTAGATGGTAAACCTGTTATTTCGGCCACAGAAATAGTTGAAGAAAGAAGTTTTAATTCAAGGGATAGTTCGTTTTTCAAATGGTAGATATTTGCTAAACGCTCAACATATTCAAAGTGCGTATATTCAGTTTGTAAAATCAAAAATTTCAGGATGTCAATTGCTTTTTCAAAATCTTGTTCAGCATAATACGCCAAAGCTTGACGATATAATTTGATCTCCAATTGATTCAATGAAGAAGGACGGTGACGATTTGTCCATTCATTAACGGAAACTTTTCCCTGAACATTACCAGAATCATCACGTACAAAAATGATTGGAATTTCATTTGCATTCGGTTTTTTTTGATTGAATCTTTCCATGATGATGCCTCCTCCTTCAAACTAGAATCTTCTTGTCTAAAGTATATGTCATTCTCTGAAAGAACGCTAGTTACTTTTTTCCAAGGTTAACATTTGTCCACCCATTGCTTCAAAGACCTCAGTAAAATCTTCGATTGGAACTGCTCGATTTTTTTCACCATAGGGATCGTTCACGTAAATCGTATCCTCATCATAGCCTGTTACGACACAAGCATGAATGAGAGGAGTAACAGAAACTTCTCCATTTTGGGTGGTCCAAGTCATGAAATCATTATCATCAGGAACCTCAAATTCAATGGTGACACTAGTCCAAACGGGTTTATCTTCATTTAAGGCCTCTTTGATATCAGTAAGTGACGCTTCCTTTTTTGCTTGAGCGTGGTAGCTGGTTTGTACTATTTCTTGTGCGAGTGCAGCAATTGGTGCAACATAGACACCCATAGCCCAGTCCCCACCAGAAATATCACCAACAAATCCTTCATTTGGATCACCATGGGTGCCATCTTCATTGAATACAGGTACATAGGTAAGCTCATTTGCTAATTGGTTTTTGTTTGTTTCAAAGCCATAGTAATTTAAAAGCATAGAAAGGGCAGTTACTTCACAGCCATTTTCTAAAGCTGGTTCGTCGAACTGATTTGCAAGTGGGACATCTAAAATGATTTCATTCGCTCCATTTGACTTCTTTTTAGCTGGAGGTTTCTGATTCTCTTGATTTTGCTGCGACGTTTCGTTTGAGTTGGGAGTTGTTAACCAATAAATTGAACCAGCAGTGAGTAAACTGATACTAACAATCCCTGTTAATTTTTTTGCAACTTTCTTTTTCATAAGGACCTCCAATTATTCCACAAGGGAACATCTTACATTCTTGGTATTATAAAGTTTTTTTTGAGAATGTAAAATACTTTTTCATCGATTATCGGTGAAAAAAGTTTACATAAAAAAATTAACAGCTAGTAATTATTTTTTCAACCATTTCAACTTCATCACTGAGAGAAAGAAAAAATGAATAATTCCGTTCTTTTTTATGAATTTTCAGCGAAGCTTTCGTGTTTAGAAGGGGTTTTATTTGTGAAAACGAAACCAGTAAGCTATAATGCCAATATGGTTTGTTCAAAAAATTGTTAGCAAGTGTTAACCGGCGATGACAATGAACATTCTGCCTGAATAAAATACTTCAGGAAAGAAAATGGGGCAGCAGTGTAGGAGGATTTTGATGACGGAAGAAATGATAAATTTAGGAGAAAAATATTCTTGTAAGCCAATTGGATTCACACAACCAGTTGTTGGAGAAGTAGTATCAAAAATGACAAATTGTGCCGTAGTCAAAGTTGCTCAATGTGCTGACGAAGATCAAAAGTTATTGGAAGAGAAATCCAGCATGGTTGTTGCAAAATATGATACATTTGAATAAAAAATAAAAAGGACAAGTAGTTCTAACGCGAAAAGTGTTGCTACGTGTCCTTTTTGCTGTTTTTTTAAAAGTTCTATATACTTAGTAGAAAGAGAAAAGTTTTCTTGAGATGAAAGAAGAGAGGTGATGTACAATGATAACGACTTTTACTTTGTTATTATTTGCATTTGTTTTTGTCATGTTTTTATTCTTATGGTTCGTCCGCAGAGAAATTGTTTATAAAGCTGTCCGAAATCGTTGGGTTTATCTGGTAGTGCCATTTCTAGTGGTCTTAGTGATCTGGTTTACTGTCATTAGTCAGCCAACGCTAGACGATTTGGTGAAGGCTGTTTTATCAGCAATGATCTTTATCAGTTTTTTATTGGATAGCCGCGGGATCACAGAAGATGGTTTAGTTTTAAATAGCTTTGATAAACGAGGCGTTCCTTTTTCTGAGATCAATCGAATCGTTTTATATCAACCACAAGGTTCAAATGAAGTAAAAATGAACTTTTTCCGTAAAGGTTGGCGTGGGCCAATGCTAAAATTTTCGACTTCTTTAGAGGAACTGGTGCCATTTTTAGCGCAGCGATTAAATGATGATGCGCAAATTGACATTATGATTGATGAAGAGTAAAGGATGTCGCGCGAAGTGTTCAGCGCCAATAAATAAGGATAAATTGGCAGAAATTGTTCCTCAAATTTTGAACAATTTGTTCTTATTTTGAAGGAGTTACTTCTTGAACACCGTAGATGAAGGAGGTGGCACAAGGTGCTTAACTCTCAAAAATATTCATCTATTTTAAATGATACAATCAGTTTTGTTTTCTATAAAAAGATTATTTTAAACGAAAAAGGACACGCTTAGGTTTATCCTAAACGTGTCCTTTTTTGCCTTGTGCGTAGCTTAGCTAAATACGCGGAAACGATCTTCGTCGTTCATGTATTCTTTTTCGCCAGCAGGTGATTCAACAGAACCGAAGACTAATTGAGAACGTAGTTTCCAGTTTGCAGGAATATTCCATTCTTTTGCAACTGCTTCGTCAATTACTGGATTGTAATGTTGTAAGTTTGCGCCAAGACCTTGATCAACTAATGAAACCCAAGTATTTGCTGTTGCAATACCATTTGATTGTTCTGACCAATCTGGGAAGTTATCCGCATAAAGTTCAAATTGTTCTTGTAATCCTTTAACGATGTCAGTGTCTTTAAAGAATAAAACAGTTCCGTAACCATTTTTGAAGCCAGCTAATTTTTGTTGTGTGTTAGGAAAAGCTTCAGCAGGCGTTAATGGTCGAAGTGCTTCTTCAGTGATTTCCCATAATTTTTCGTGAGCATCACCGAAAAGAATGACAGCGCGTGTTGATTGTGCATTGAAAGCAGTTGGGCTTTCTTTGATTGCTTCTTTGATAAGTGCTTCTAACTCTGTGTTTGATAGTGAAACGTTGCGCCCCAAATGATAGATAGAACGGCGTTTTTTTAAAGTGTCTGTAAATGTAGTCATAATATACTCTCCCTTTGAATGTTGTTTTTTTAACTTACTTTTTGTAATTGAATACAAAATGAAGTATATCATCTTACAAAAAGTAAGTAAACAGAAATGCTCAAAAAAATTCAACTTTTTTTGAAGAAAAATTGAATGAGAAAGCGAAAAGAGTGATAGCGGTTACTTGACTGTTTTAGCGACTTTTTCCGCTTTATTCATGGAAAGGTCCTATATAATTATTAAATGTGTGTTTTTTTATTCTTATTATTTTGTCATTGAATTTTACTTATTTTTATAGAAAAGAAGTATATATTTCTTAGATAAGTTTTTCAGTTAAATTTTTTGGTGAATATGTTTATTATTTTCTGAAAATTTAAAGAATTGGGGTATGGATTATGGAAAATCAACAAGATAAGGGCTTCTTTGGCCAGCCGAAGGGGTTATCAACATTGTTCTTCACTGAGATGTGGGAACGATTCAGTTATTATGGAATGCGCGCATTACTTCTTTATTATATGTATGATGCAGTTTCAAATGGTGGTCTTGGATTACCACGTACAACAGCCTTAGCAATCATGTCAATTTATGGTTCACTTGTGTTTATGTCAAGTATTGTTGGTGGTTGGATTTCTGACCGTTTACTTGGAGCAAAGCGAACAGTATTTTTTGGTGGAGTATTCATCATGTTTGGTCACATTGTTTTAGCAACACCATTTGGAGTAGGAGCATTATTTATTTCAATGGCATTGATCATTATGGGGACAGCTTTGCTGAAACCAAATGTATCTGGAATGGTAGGCCATCTTTACTCAAAAACAGATTTGCGTCGTGACGCAGGTTTCTCAATCTTTTATATGGGTGTAAACTTGGGGGCGTTACTAGCACCGCTAATCGTTGGGACTTTAGGTCAAGAATATAACTATCATTTAGGGTTCTCACTAGCAGCGTTTGGGATGTTCTTTGGTTTATTGCAATATATCATTCAAGGGCGTAAAACATTAGACGGTGTTGGAACGAAAGCACCAAACCCATTAACGCCAGAAGAACGTAAAGGTTTTATTCGTAACTTTGTTATTGCGATTGTCGTAATTATTGCTATTTTTGGTGGTGCGCAATTAACTGGTCATCTTTCGATTGATTTCTTTGTTAATTCGATCAGCGTACTTGGAATTGTGTTACCTATTTTCTATTTTGTAAAAATGTTAACGTCAAAAGATGTTTCTGCAGAAGAAAAACCACGTGTGTTAGCATATATTCCATTGTTTTTAGCAGCAATTATTTTCTGGTCATTACAAGAGCAAGGCTCATCTATTCTTGCATTGTTTGCCAGTGAACGAACACAATCAACTTTATTTGGTGTAACGATCCAAGCAAGTTGGTTCCAATCATTAAATCCGATTTTCATTTTTGTTTTGACACCTGTCTTCGTTACTTTATGGACAAAATTGGGACAAAAACAACCATCTACTGTTGTGAAATTTGCACTTGGGTTATTATTTGCTGGACTTTCTTACTTATTATTGATGTTACCAGGTTTATTATATGGAACAGCTGGAAAAGTAAGTCCAATGTGGTTGGTGGGGAGCTTCTTCATCATCGTAATTGCGGAATTGTGTTTATCACCAGTTGGTCTATCAGTAACAACAAAACTAGCACCGCGCGCATTTGAATCACAAACGATTGCTATCTGGTTCCTAGCGGATGCCTCATCACAGGCAATTAATGCGCAAATCGCTCGTTTTTACACACCGGCAACTGAATCAGCATATTTTGGAATCATTGGGGTCGTTGCCATTGTTGGCGGGATTTTATTGTTTACAATCAAAGAACCAATTAAGAAACTGATGGGTTCAATTCATTAAAAATTTTTAGTGCCTAGGGCAATCGATGCCCTAGGCTTTTTTTTGTGGCAAGTTTATCGAGATGTTCTTAAAGCAACTTTCTCATAAAGTTTGTATTTACTTTAAAATAAAAAGAATTTCTTTGTGTGATTGTGTATGCTATTGTTGAAGGGAAATGATTTGCGCTACAACCTTTTTCTCGGTGTTCTCAAAGCAACTTCTCGAAATAATTCGTAATTGACCAAAAATATGGAAAGCTATTATTGTCAGTTGCTCATTATTTTGTCGAAGCTGACCGCTTTGCGCCACAACCTTTTTTTTAAAAGTTATTTCTTTTCATCAAAAACCTTGATAAGTAGAACAAATGTTCAGTTTTTTTGTTATAATAGAGGAGCATCAAAAAGTAAAGGAGGAGTAAAATGTCTTTACAATTTATTCTCGGCTCAGGTAAAAAAGATCATCGAACAGCATTAATTGATGAGGCGACGGCTTGGTTAGAAGCAGCTCCTCAAAATCAAGTCTTTTTCCTTGTCCCTAATTACAATAAATTTGAACAAGAACAAGAATTATTAGCAATGTTACGTCAGCGCAAAGGAACAAAAAACTTTAGTACGACAAATGTCCAAGTTTTCAGTTTTTATCGACTCGCATGGTACATTTTACAGCAGACAACTTTGCTTTCAGGTAATAGTATCACCGAAACTGGCTCAGCCATGATTCTGCGTCAGATTTTAGAAAAAAATCGCGAAAAGTTGACTATTTTTCGTGGCGAGGTCAACAAAAAAGGGTTTATCAAGCAACTCCAAGAATTGTATGAAGAAATGCGCACAGGAAATATTCAGCCTAATGATTTAACGGCTGGCTTAACGACGAAAGGACCAAAAGAAGCAGATCAACAATTGAAAATGCAAGATTTGCGATTGATTTTTTCTGCGTATGAAGAAGAATTATTTGACCGTATGTTACAAGCCGAAGATGCTTTGACGATTTTGAGTGAATATCTCTACCAACATGATTTCCAACATGTGAAATTTTTGATGACGGGCTTTTCTCGCGTCAATGCGCAGGAATATCAACTGTTAAGCGCGATGATGGTAAAAGGAAATCTGGTTGTCGATTTATTACTTGATCGTCCTTATCCGAATGAAGTGCCTGAACCTTTAAATTTATTTTACGAAACAGGAAAGTTATATTTTCGCTTATTGAATGGAGCAAGGGAACATCGTGCGCCAATTTTAGTTGATCAATATGCACCAGCGAAAGAAGTACCAGAGGCGTTAGCCACACTACAAGATATGTGGGAAGAAACAAGTAGTCATAAGCAAAATCGTTCACGGAAAATCGGTGCACAAAAGACGATTCATTTGTGGGAGGCGGAGACACCGACAGAAGAAGTCCAACAGCTTGCTGTAGAAATTCGTCGTTTGGTAAGCGAAGGAGAATGTCGGTATCGCGATATCCAAGTACTGACGAAAGATATGCTGCTTTATGGTAATTTACTAAAACCGATTTTTCAAGAAATGGCGATTCCGTTTTATCTTGATGAAGAACAATTGATGGAAAATCATCCCTTGGTTGAATGGATCAATAGTTTGTTTGCTTTAGATCGTTACGCGTATCGTTTGACTGATATTATGCGATTTTTCAAAACGGAGTTATTGATTGCTCCAGAAAATTCAGAATTAGAACAAGAACATTGGCAAGTTATAAGAGATGACTTTCGTAAGAAACTGGATCTCACAGAAAATGTTGCTTTGGCTTATAATTATCAAGGAAATTATTGGACCCGTGCAAAGGATTGGACGTTTGTTTCTTACAACTTTGAATCAAAAGAAATGGAGGATGTCCAAGAACTACAAGAGCAATCAAATGAGATTCGACGCTTATTCCAGAGTAATATCCCAAGTTTCTTTAAAAAAATCAAAAGCTGTGAAAATGGACAAGAAGCCGCTAGTGTTTTTTATCAGTTTTTAGTAACGAGTGGTGTCCGGCAACAACTTTTATTTTGGCGAAACCAAGAAGTTGCTCGCGGAAACTTAGCTCAAGCAAGAAATCACGAGCAAACGTGGGGAGCATTGATTGACTTATTGGATGAGTTTGCATTGATTTATGGAGAAACCAGTTTCGAATGGGAAATCTTCCAAGATATTATCAGTAGTGGATTAGAAAACCTAAGTTATGGGAAGATTCCTACAGCAATTGATCAAGTTCAAGTGAATCGCTTGGAATTGGTTCGGCCAAATCAAGCAAAAATCACTTTTGCTTTGGGTTTGAATGATCAAACCTTTCCAGCTCGTCAAGAAACTAAAGGGTTGTTGTCTAGCGAAGAACGAGAACAGTTGAATCAAGCATTGGCTGAAGGCCAATATTTGTTTGATCCTACAACGGAAAGTATGTCTTCTGAGCCTTTTCAAGCTTATTTGGTCTTTCTTTCAGGCACAAAGCGACTTTATTTAAGCTATGCGCAAAGTTATGATACGGATCGAAGTTTGAAAATTTCTCCTTATTTACAACGAATCAATCATTACTTAGCAATACCAATCGAGAAAAAAACGCGGTTAACGGTAACTAGTGATCCAGCAAATTATATTGGCACGTATCGGAGTGCTATTGATGCGTTGAATCGAATGTTTCGTTTGGCAGCGGATGAGAAACAACAATTAGCGAAAGTTTGGACTGAATTAAGAGAAGTTGTTCTTCATTCTACTTGGCGCAATTTTGCTTTGCGTGTATTTGAGAGTCAGTCTCATTTGAATGTACCAGTCTCATTACCGACAGAGTTAGCAGAGCAGTTATACGGGAAAGAAATCTATACATCTATTTCTCGCATGGAAAATTTCTACAATTGTGAATATAAATATTTTGTTCAATTTGGTTTGAAGTTGAAAGAACGTATGATCTATGGATTGACCCCCGCAGCAACAGGGGATTTTTATCATGAGTCATTGGATCGTTTCTTTAAACTATTATTTTCAAATCAACTTTCACTTGTTAGTATGACGGAAAAAGAACGCCAAGAATTCACTGAAAAAGTTCTCCAAGAAGTGTTTGGTGAATTACGCTTTGAAATTTTAGATAGCTCTGCTCGGATGAACTATATTCGTTATCAATTGAGTCAAACAATCCAAAAAGTTGCATGGGCATTACAAAAACAAAGTAAAAATACGGGTTTACATCCATTACAAACAGAGATTTTATTTGGACAAATCGCAGGGGCAAAAGGGATCCCCGGTTTGGAATTACCTTTGCAAAATGGCGGGAAACTTCATGTTCGCGGGAAAATCGACCGTATCGATACGGCAACAGAACAAGATGAAACATGGTTAAGTGTCGTGGACTATAAATCAAGTGGGCGAACATTTGATGTTACGGAAGCTTACTATGGGATGGCTATGCAACTATTGACTTACTTAGATGTTGCTTTGATGGACGCAGTAAGCTTAACCGGACAAGCTACAGTCAAGCCTGCTGGTTCTTATTATTTACATGTCCATAATCCCGTATTAACAGAGAATGAAGAGATCGAAAAGAATACGTTGAAAAAATTTAGTTATGATGGTGTTTTTGTTGACGATCCGGGATTGTTGGAAGTTCTTGATCATTCGCTAGAAGCGAAAGAACAATCTTTAATCTATCCAGTGAAAAAAAATGCGAAAGATGAATATCAAAAAGGCAGCTACAGTAAAGAAAAATTCTTCACAGAAGAAGAACTACATCAGTTTATGGCACATAATCGTAAAAATATGCGTTTAGCTGGTGACGCAATCACTTCGGGAGAAATCAAACTGAATCCAGCGTATAAAGATAAACAGCGTATTGCTTGTCAATTTTGTCCATTTCGAAGTGTCTGCACTTTTGATGTGATGTTAAAAGAAAATAATTATCATCGTTTAGAAAAATTGGATAAGGATGAAGCATTACGCAGAATTTTGAAACGAGGTGAAGAAGAGTGAGTCAGATTCCGTTAAAGCCCCAAAATGAACGTTTTACAGATGAACAATGGCAAGCCATTTTTGATCGCGGGGACAATTTGCTGGTCTCCGCTTCAGCAGGATCTGGGAAAACGACGGTTCTTGTTCGTCGAGTGATTGAAAAACTTAAAATGGGTGTAAACATTGATGAACTCTTGATTGTTACGTTTACTGAAGCCGCTGCACGTGAAATGAAAGAAAGAATCCAAGAAGCTTTGCAGTCGGCAATCAATGATGAAACAGATACACAACGTCAACAACATTTTACAAAACAATTGATGTTGCTTCCTACTGCTAATATTTCGACACTACACGCATTTTGTTTAACTGTCATTCGTCGTTTTTATTACTTGATTGATATCGATCCGGTTTTTCGAATGTTAACAGATGAAACAGAAACGTTATTGATGAAAGAAGATGTGTGGGACGAATTACGTGAACGCCTTTACGGAGAAAAAAATGAGCGGTTTTTCCAATTAACGACGAACTTTTCAAATGATCGATCAGATGAAGGATTGACTGATTTGATCTTTTCTCTTTATGAATTTGCGCGTGCCAATCCAGATCCAGCTAATTGGCTTAAACATTTGAGTGACGCTTATCGCTTAGAAGGCTCACTTAGCGAATCGGCATTATATCAAGAGCAACTACGCCCGTTGATTTTGGCAGATGTTTTTCAATGTGTACAAGATTACGAAGAAATGGTTCGTTTAGCTCAGACGGAAGGCTTGGAAAAAATGTATGACCAGGTTTTGGAGGAACGTGAAAGAGTCAACGCAATCTATGAGGCATTTATGCAAGACCAACTAGATGTTGCTTATCAAGGTTTAGAAAACTTAACCTTTTCCACATTTAAAAGCAGTCGAAAAGCAGAGCTGAAAGAGTTATCAGCAGAAATAAAAACTCTTCGAGATCGATCGAAAAAAATGATTCAAGAAATCAGTAAGAATTATTTTGCTGTTTCACCCGTGCAAATGGAAGCCATTATGACACAAACTCTTCCTTTAGTAGAAGAGATGTGTCAAGTAACACAAGCATTTATGGCTGGATTTAGTGAAAAAAAACGTGAAAAAGGTGTATTAGATTTTAATGACCTAGAGCATTTAGCGTTGATGATTTTGACCAAAAGAACTGCGAACGGTTGGGCAGCAAGTGAAGCCTCGAACTATTATCGAGAGAAATTTAAAGAAGTAATGGTTGATGAGTATCAGGATGTCAATCAGCTACAAGAGGCAATTTTATACTGGTTAAGAGAACCAGATCCAACGAACGGAAATCTTTTCATGGTTGGAGATGTCAAGCAGTCCATTTACTCTTTCCGTTTAGCCGATCCAAGTTTATTCATCAAAAAATATCAAGATTTTTCAAAGGCAGACGGTGGTAGAAGAATCGTTCTGGCAGAAAATTTTCGTTCACGAGAAGAAGTATTACATTTCACCAATTTAATTTTTAGTCAAATTATGGATGAACAAGTTGGCCAGATTACCTATGATGAAGCTGCAAAATTAGCATTAGGTTTTCCTGATTTTCCTAATAGTACGCAGTTCGATCCAGAAATTTTGATTTATGAAAAAGAACAGGAAGAAACTACGGAAGAGTTGCCTTCGGATGACTTCCTTGAAGATAAAACAGAGGGCGAATTATTGATGACAGGGTTGAAAATTCGTGAATTAGTTGATAGTAAATGGGAAATCTATGATAAAAAATTGAAAGCGAATCGACCAGTTGAATATGGCGATATTGTTTTGCTAACACCGACGAAAAAAAATAATTTAACGATTTTAGATGTGTTCAAGACATTAGATATTCCATTGGAAATGAACGACGCCCAAAATTATTTCCAAGCAACGGAGATTCGGACAATGATTTCATTATTACAAATCATTGATAATCCTTATCAAGATATTCCTTTGGTAGCTATTTTACGTTCACCAATCGTTGGCTTGATTGAACCTGAATTGGCACAGATTCGCTTAGCTGATCGAAACCATACATTCTTTGATGCGCTTTTGACTTATGAAAAAATGAATCAAGATCACTTGAGCGCTAAGCTCTCTGATTTTAGAGAGTTATTGGACAAGTGGCGTGAACTTGCGCGACGTTCTTCAATTGCAGATTTGCTTTGGACTATTTACTATGAAACAGGTTACCTAGAATATGTGGTAGGATTACCGGCTGGTGTCCAACGGCAAGCAAATTTGTATGCGCTAGTAGATCGTGCGAAAGCTTATGAGCAAAGTTCGTTTCGAGGGCTGTATCAATTCGTTCGTTTCATCGAAAAAATGCAAGAAAAAGAAAAAGATTTGGCAGAACCTGTCATTGCTGTGGAAGACAATGCAGTACGGGTGATGACGATTCACGCGAGTAAAGGACTAGAGTTTCCCGTTGTCTTTTTGCTGGACATGACGAAAGAATTCAATTTACAAGATTTACGAAAACGCTATGTCTTTGAGGAAAAATTAGGGGCAGGAATCCGCTACATGGACCCGCAAACTCGTGTGTTATTTGATACATTACCTTTTCAAGCAATCAAATTAGCTAGACAAAACAAATTATTGTCGGAGGAAATGCGTAAGTTATATGTCGGATTGACTCGTGCGGAACAAAAACTGTTTATTGTGGGCTCCTATAAGAGTCGCGAACAAACAATCAAAACGTGGAACGAAGCGCGAAATACAGCAGACCTTGTTCTGGATCCAGCACTCCGTTTAAAAGGTCGAGGAAGTTTACTGAATTGGATTGGTTATAGCTTGATTCGTCATCCTCGAATGTCCGAATATTTAGAGGAAGAGTCAACAATGACTTTAGCTGATGTGAAGGATTCCTTTAGCATTATATGGATGAACCAACAAGCGTTAGTCGAAAAACGACACCAACTTGCACAGCGAGAACCTTCTTTAGTTAAACCGAAAGAAAACCAAAATGGCTTATCAGAGACTCTGCGTCAACGTTTAACCTATGTTTATCCTTATCAGGCGGCCACTCAAACGACTAGTTACCAATCTGTTTCAGAAATCAAACGATTATTTGAAGATCCAGATGATAGTCAGGCAACAAAGTTAAGTTGGGAAGACAATCAAACAAAAGCAAAAAATCATCAATTTCGTTATACACAAGAACAACTAGCCGAACCTAAATTTTTACAAAAAGGTGTGTCGGCAACTGCAATTGGAACAGTCACACATACATTGTTGCAGTTATTGCCATTGGTGCCACCAACAGAAGAATCGATCCAAGCGTTATTAGTAGAGCTAGTCAAAAAAAGGTTAGTAGATCAACAGGTGGCAAAAAAAGTCGACGTTTCTGCAATTCTTTGGTTTTTTGAAACAGACTTTGGAAAGCAACTATTGAAGAATGCCGCAAAAGTGAAAAGAGAGCAACCATTTGCGATGTTGATGACAGCAGATGAAGTGTTTGAAAATTATCCAGATGAAAGCGATGAATTACTTATTCACGGAATCATTGACGGCTATATTGAATTTGCAGATGAAATCTATCTTTATGATTTCAAAACAGATTTTCTTATGAATCCAGATAATCCAGATGAGGTTGATAAAGTTGTCCAAAAATATTTAGGACAACTTCGACTTTACCAACAAGCATTAGCAGATTCTTTAGGAAAACCTGTAACGAATACCTTTTTAGTTTTATTACGTGGCAAAAAAATCATAAATGTTAACAAAAGATTATGAATAAGCATAAGTTGCTTACACTTTGTAAGTATTATGCTATACTCTTCAAAAAGAGGTGAGTAAGATGGAGCTTACACAGACAGACTTTGTTCTATGTCCGAAGTTTGAGAAAACTTTCTCAATTTTGGGAAAAAAATGGAACGGATTAATTATTGATGTATTATTAGAAAATGGTCCGCAACGCTTTGTTGATCTTGCTACAAAGATTCCGATGGTTAGCGACCGAGTATTGGTCGAGCGTCTAAAAGAGTTAGAAAAAGAAGGAATTGTTACTCGAAATATCTCCTGTAATGAATCTAATCGTTCTGAGTATCTTTTAACTGAAAAAGGAGCAGATCTACAAAACTCAATCAAACAGTTACAAGTTTGGAGTGAAAAGTGGGTTACTGAGGAAGAATGCAGTTGATTTCAGGACAAAATTCTTGTAGAATTGATTTTGTAAATTGTAAATAAACAAAGAACCATGACGAAAAAGAGTAGTTTGGCTAAACCAGATCAGGGAGATTTGCCATAGACTGAGAGCAAATTCTGTGTTTGAAAAATGAAGTTCACTTTCTGAGTTCGCCTAGTTTTTGCTACTAGGCCGGCAATTATTGTCGTTAATCAAGTAAGTGTGTGAGTAGCTAATCGCTTTACTCACAAATTAGGATGGTATCGCGAAGACCTCGTTCCTTGATAGGAATGAGGTCTTTTTTTGTATTTGAATTTGAAGGAGGAAACCAGCAATGTCTTTACAAGCACAACTCGAAAGCTTGAAAGAAGCAACGATTGTTAAAATTAATGCCGCACAGGATTTGAAAGAATTGAATCAAATCCGCGTGGAAACGTTAGGGAAAAAAGGCCCGATTACCGAAGTTCTTCGTGGAATGAAAGACCTTAGTCCAGAGGAAAGACCAAAAGTAGGTAGCTTTGCAAATGAAATTCGTGATTTTTTAACAGTAGAAATTGAACGTAAAAAAGAAGTTCTTGAAGAAGAAGCACTGAATGCTGCTTTAGCAAAAGAAACACTTGATGTGACTCTACCCGGTCGTCAAGTAAAGCAAGGAACACGCCATATCTTGACACAAATCATGGAAGAAATCGAAGATATTTTTGTTGGAATGGGTTATCAAATCGTTGAAGGTTACGAAGTAGAGTCAGATCACTACAACTTTGAACGAATGAATTTACCAAAAGACCATCCGGCACGAGATATGCAAGATACGTTTTATATTTCCGAAGATATTTTAATTCGCACACATACTTCGCCTGTTCAAGCACGAACAATGGAAAAACATGATTTCTCAAAGGGTGCATTACGTATGATTTCACCTGGGAAAGTGTTCCGTCGTGACACGGATGATGCCACTCATAGCCATCAATTCCATCAAATTGAAGGTCTTGTGATTGATAAAAATGTAACAATGGGTGACTTGAAAGGAACATTGGAAGTTGTTATGAAAAAAATGTTCGGGGAAGATCGCAAAATTCGTTTGCGTCCAAGTTATTTCCCATTCACTGAACCATCTGTTGAAGTAGATGTTAGCTGTTTCAAATGTGGAGGCAAGGGTTGTAACGTCTGCAAATATACGGGTTGGATTGAAATTTTAGGTGCTGGAATGGTTCATCCAAATGTTTTAGAGATGTCAGGGATCGATCCAAATGAATATTCAGGATTTGCTTTTGGACTTGGACCAGATCGCGTAGCAATGTTACGTTATGGTGTTAATGATATCCGTAATTTCTATCAAAATGACTTACGTTTTTTAAGTCAGTTCAAGGGGGAGTAAAAAAGGATGTTAGTTTCATATAAATGGTTAAATAAATATGTTGATTTATCAGCAGTGACACCACAAGAATTAGCAGATAAAATGTCTGTTACTGGTATCGAGGTCGAAGGAATCGAAGTGCCAGAAGATGGTTTGAAAAAAATTGTCGTCGGTGAAGTAAAAGAATGTGTACCGCATCCTGATTCTGATCACTTATCCATTTGCCAAGTAGACATTGGTGAAGAGGAATTATCTCAAATCGTTTGTGGCGCGCCGAATGTTAAAGCGGGCATCAAAGTTATCGTTGCTTTACCCAATTCACGGATTGCTGGCAATGTGAAAATCAAAAAAGGAAAAATGCGCGGCGAAATATCCAATGGGATGATCTGTGCGTTACAAGAAATTGGTTTTTCTGATAGCGTGGTGCCAAAAGAATATGCAGAAGGTATTTATTATCTTCCTGAGGATGCTGTGAATGGTGAGCCAGTATTTTCATATCTTGGTATGGATGATTCAATTATTGAATTATCGATCACACCGAACCGCGCTGATGCACTATCCATGCGTGGTGTTGCCTATGAGGTTGGCGCAATTTATCGCCAAACACCAACATTCGATGATGAAAAACTAACCGAAGTTGATCGTTTGGCTAGTGAAAAAATTACTGTGACTGTGGAAGACAAAGAACTTGTTCCAGCGTATCAAATTCGGGTAATTGAAGGGGTTAAAATTCAACCAAGTCCACAATGGTTACAAAACCTTTTAATGAACGAAGGAATTCGTCCAATCAACAATGTAGTTGATGTAACAAATTATATCCTGTTATTGTTTGGTCAACCATTGCATGCATTTGACTATGATAAACTTGGTTCGAAAGAACTTGTTGTCCGTCATGCCAAAGAAGCAGAAGAATTAGTGACACTTGATGGTGAAACACGCCAATTGACACCAGAAAACTTGGTAATCACTAACGGCTCGGTTCCTGTTGCTTTAGCGGGTGTCATGGGTGGATTGGATTCAGAAATCACTGAAACAACGACAACAGTAGCATTAGAAGCAGCATTATTTGATCCAGTTTCTATTCGTCGAACAGCGAAACAATTCAATTTACGTAGTGAATCTTCTGCACGTTTTGAAAAAGGAATCAATCATGCAACGATTGCTGAAGCAAACGATGTTGCGGCAGCTATGATCGTCGCACTTGCTGGGGGTGAAGTTCTAACGGGTGCAGTAGCTGGTGCGGAAGTGACAGTCGAAGATGTAACAGTTCCAATCACATTACAACGAATCAATCAATATTTAGGAACAAACTTGACTAGTGCAGAAGTGAACGAGATTTTTGAAGCACTTGGTTTTGATTATCAAGAAACTAATGAAACATACGTTGTCGTTGTTCCACCAAGACGTTGGGATATTCAAATTGAAGCAGACATCATTGAAGAAGTTGCTCGTATCTATGGTTATGATCGTTTGCCATCTACATTACCAAGTGGTGAAACAGTTGCTGGAAGTTTAACGGCAGAGCAAGCAGGTACCCGTACCATTCGTACATTGCTTGAAGGTAGTGGATTGAATGAAGCAATTAGTTATGCGTTGACAACCGAAGAAAAATCTCGTCAATTCGCAATGAAAGAAACGAATATCACTCGTTTAGACTGGCCAATGAGTGAAGAGCGTTCAGTTCTTCGGATGAACTTGATTAGTGGGTTATTGGACAATGTTAATTACAATGTCGCTCGTAAAAATACTGATGTTGGTTTCTATGAAGTAGGACGTGTGTTCTATCAGGAAAATGATCCTTTGACTCATTTGCCACAAGAAGTAAAACATCTTGCGTTAGCTATTTCTGGTACATGGCAAGAAAAAGATTGGCAAACAAAAGCAGAAACAGTTGATTTCTTTACAATCAAAGGATTGTTAGAAAACATTTTTGCCCAATTATCCATTACTGAACAAATGAGTTATCAAGCAACCACTATGCCAGAAATGCATCCAGGTCGAACGGCTGCCATCTATCTTGGTGAACAATACATTGGGTTTGTTGGTCAAGTTCATCCAACGATTGCTAAAACGTATGACATTCCGGAAACGTATGTTGCAGAATTAGATTTAGTTTCACTGATTGAAGCAGCACAAGCAGGAATCACCTATCATGCTGTGACAAAATTCCCAGCCGTTAGTCGAGACATTGCTTTGTTAGTTAAAGAAGAAATAACAAATCAAGAATTAGAGACAGTAATTAAAGCATCTGCTGGTAAATTTTTAACAGAAATTCAATTATTTGATGTTTATCAAGGGGACAATATCGAAGCAGGTAACAAATCAATGGCGTATAGCTTGACATTTGTAAATCCTGAAGCGACATTGACGGATGAAGAAATCAATAAAGCTATGGATAAAGTAACCCATGCATTAACAGAAAACTTGCACGCAAGTATTCGTTGATTCTTTTCTTATCCAGAAAAACCCAGCCACGAGGCAGACGGGAAAGTCTAACTCGTGGCTGGGTTTTATTTAGTCAAAAAGCGAGGACCAAGATATTCTTCATTTTGATCCTTGCTTTTTGTTTTGATAATTAGTTGAAATAGTTGATCCCCATCGCAGATTTTACTTCTGCTAATGTTTCTGCTGCTACTTCTTTTGCAGCTAAACTGCCTTGACGTAACATTTCCATAACAGCTGCTGGATCTTTTTCAAACTCTTCACGACGTGCACGAATTGGTGCAAATTCAGCTTCTAAAACGTCAATCAAGTAACGCTTGATTTTGACGTCACCAAGACCACCACGACGATAATGTGCTTTCATGTCTTCAATTGTTTCTTTATCTGTTCCGAACACATCCAGATAAGTGAAGACCATGTTTCCTTCCACTTGACCAGGATCTTCCACATGGATGTGGTTGGGATCTGTGTACATGCTCATGACTTTTTTCTGAACAACATCAGCTGGATCAGCAATATAGATACCATTGCCCAGTGACTTACTCATTTTCCCATTACCATCAATCCCAGGTAAACGTCCCATTCCTTTTGGAGGGAAGACACCTTTTGGTTCAACAAGAACTTGACCATACGTATGATTGAAGCTTTGCACGATTTCTTGTGTTTGTTCCAACATTGGTTTTTGATCTTCACCAACAGGAACTAAATTTGCTTTGAAAGCTGTGATGTCAGCAGCTTGTGAAATCGGATAAACAAAGAAACCCGTTGGGATACTTTCGCCAAATTTCTTTTGTTCGATTTCTGATTTCACTGTTGGATTTCTTTTCACACGCCCAACACTGACCAAGTTCATGTAATACATGGCTAACTCAGATAACTCAGGAATTTGTGATTGGATAAATAAAGTTGATTTTGTCGGATCAAGACCAACAGCCAAGTAATCCAATGCGACTTGTAACACATTAGAAGAAACTTTTTCAGGATTTTTTGCATTATCTGTTAAAGCTTGCATGTCAGCAATCATGACAAACAGTTGATTCTTTTCGTCAGCTTGCATTTCCACCCGCGTTTTTAAAGAACCGACATAATGGCCAAGATGCAATCTTCCCGTTGGACGGTCTCCAGTCAATATAATATTTTTCAAAAAAGACACCTCTTTACGATTTGTAAGACTAGCACTTTATATCTTACCGTTTTTTTTTGGAAGAAACAACTAGTCAAATGAAAAAACGCGGAAAGGGTACAAAGGAAATTGAAGTGAAATGAACATTCAAAAACAAAATAGATTTGTAGAAAATAACGTAGAAACTTTACATTTCCCTTTATTATCAGATATAATATGTTTTATTAAGTATCTTTAAAAGAAATCTTACTAAATAATAATGGGAGTGTAATGATATGGCAATGATTGAATTTAAAAACGTGGAAAAGTACTATGGAAAATTCCATGCTTTGAAAAATATTAACCTCGAATTTGAGAAGGGGGAAGTAGTTGTTGTCATCGGGCCTTCAGGTTCTGGAAAAAGTACAATGTTGCGTTGCATCAATGGCTTAGAAACTATTTCCTCAGGACAACTACTGATAAATAACAAAGATTTAAGAGATAAACAGACAAAATTAACAGAAGTGCGTAAAAATATCGGGATGGTTTTTCAACATTTTAATTTATACCCCAATAAAACTGTACTAGAAAACATCACACTAGCACCAATTAAAGTGCTGAAGCAAGATCAAGCAACTGCAATCAAAAATGCTGAAAAATTTTTAGATACAGTTAATATGCTAGACAAAAAAGATTCTTACCCATCGATGCTATCTGGTGGACAACAACAGCGTGTTGCGATTGCCAGAGGTTTAGCCATGAATCCAGAGATGCTACTATTTGATGAGCCAACTTCAGCGCTTGACCCAGAAATGATTGGGGATGTACTAGACGTTATGAAGAAGTTAGCTAGAGAAGGAATGTCAATGATCGTGGTCACTCATGAAATGGGATTTGCAAAAGAAGTAGCAGATCGAGTGATTTTTATGGCTGAAGGAGAAGTTTTAGAAGAGAGTCGCGATGTAAAAGGTTTCTTTGACAATCCACAAGAAGAGCGAGCACAACAATTTATTAGTAAAGTAATCAACCATTAAAATTTAGGAGGAATTGTATGAAAAAGCATAAAAGCTTTCGTCTACTCTTTCTGCTAAGTATCGTGTTACTTGCACTGGTTGGCTGTAAGGGAGCAAGCGTAGCGGACGAAAATATCGCAGAAAGAATCAAAGAAACAAATGAGATTACTTGGGGTGTCAAATATGATACTCGTTTATTTGGAATGATGGACATCAAGTCTGGTGAAGTTCAAGGCTTTGATATCGATATTGCAAAAGCAATCACACAGAAAATACTTGGTAAAGAGGGACAAGCAAATTTTGTTGAAGTGACTTCGAAAACTAGAATTCCGTTGTTAAAAAATGGAAACATCGATGCAATCATTGCGACGATGACGATCACCGATGAACGAAAAAAACAAGTGGATTTTTCAGACGTTTATTTTGATGCTGGACAATCTTTGCTAGTCAAAAAAGGAAGCAGTATCCAAAGTGTGACTGATTTAGATGCTTCGACAACCGTTTTGGCTGTCAAAGGTTCGACTTCAGCAGCGAATATTCGTGAACATGCACCCGATGCAAATATTTTAGAATTAGAGAACTATGCAGAGGCATTTACGGCACTTCAATCGGGACAAGGAGATGCAATGACGACTGACAATGCGATCCTTTTAGGAATGGCGGATGAAAATCCAAGCTATACGTTGGCAGGAGGTACATTTACCAATGAACCTTATGGAATTGCCATCAATAAGGGACAGAAAGAATTTTTGGATGAAGTCAATCAAGCATTAGCAGAAATGATTGCTGACGGCACCTATGATGAAATTTATCAACACTGGTTTCCAAATGAAACGGATGGCAAAGTTGATTAAGGAGGGACAATATGAGTGAATTGATACAAACTTATGGAGCGACCTTTGCAGAAGGATTCAAAATTACAATCTTTTCTAGTATTTTGGCGCTCATAGCTAGTTTGGTTATTGGAACATTGATGGCAATTTTTCAGTTGTCAAAAAATAAATGGATCAATGGTTTAGCAAAAGCTTACGTTGAATTTTTCCGGAATATTCCGTTGCTGATCATTGTCATGTTTTTCTATGTAGTTGTACCAATGTACTGGATGCAATTAGATGGGTTTCAGGCTGGAACAATTGGCTTGACGATTTATACATCTGCATTTATTGCAGAAACTGTTCGTTCAGGGATCCAAACAGTTCCTAGTGGACAAATGGAAGCAGGCATGTCATCTGGTTTTACTTACTCAGAAACAATGCGGTATATCGTCTTGCCTCAAGCATTTAAGATAGTTATCCCACCGTTAGGAAATCAGTTCATCAATCTAGTGAAAAATTCCTCTATTCTAGCAATGGTTGCAGGATTAGATTTGATGTATCAAGGGGACTTGATTGCTAGTGAAACATTCAATACATTTGATACCTATATTATTGTTGGTCTATTTTATTTGATTATTACATTGCCCCTTTCTTATTTGATGGTTCATCTTGAGAAAAAATGGGCAGTTCGTTCATAGAAGGAGGAAGTTGAATGGATTTTAGTGGTGCTTTTTCATGGATGAATATCCGTTTTTTACTAGAAGGGTTGAAAGTGACTGTCGAAGTTTCTTTGGTCTCTATCATCTTTAGTTTTTTGATTGGTGGTTTAACTGGTGTGATTCGTTTTGCGAATATTCCTTATTTATCCAAAATTGTTGGCTTGGTGATTGATATTATTCGTAATCTGCCATTGTTACTCATCATTTTCTTCACGTATTTTGCTTTGCCACAAGTGGGCATTCAAATGAATATCTTTTGGTCCGCCGTTGCTGCGTTGACAATTTTTGAATCAGCTATGCTATCAGAAATATTCCGCGCAGGATTGAACGCCGTACCAAAAGGACAAATGGAAGCAGGTTTATCAACCGGATTGACTTACGTTGAAACGATGCGTAAAATCGTCATGCCACAAGCGTTTAAATCAATGATTCCTGCAATCGTCAGTCAATTGATTTCGCTAATTAAAGATACGTCATTAGCGGTAATTATTTCTTTACCAGAATTGACGCACCAAGCACGAATCATTTATGGGCAAAATACAAATTATGTTTTGCCAATGTTTGTCGCTATGACTTTGATGTACTTTGTCATTTGTTACGCATTATCATTATTATCCGGATTTTTAGAACGACGGAAGTACAGTTATTAATAAATAAAAAATCTCAAATTCTTTGTTTAAAAAAGAACAAAGAGTTGGGGTTTTTTCTTTGTAAAAAAAGTGTGTTAAGCAACCCGCTCAAAAAGTTCAAGACTTGAAAAATTGCCTCAAAAAGTCCACAATAGACAGATAGAATGAAATCAAAAAAAAGGATGGGTTCCATTGTCAGATAATCGCCCAATAGGTTTTATTGATTCAGGTGTTGGCGGACTTACAGTTGTCAAAGAAGCACTGAAACAATTACCAAATGAAAATATTTTATATGTAGGAGATACTGCGCGTTGTCCATATGGTCCACGACCTGCTGAACAAGTGATTCAATTTACGTGGGAAATGACCGATTACTTGGTGGATCAAGGAATCAAAATGCTTGTGATTGCTTGTAATACGGCAACGTCAGTAGCTCTGGATGAAATCAAAGCGGCGTTACCTATTCCTGTGATTGGCGTTATCCTTCCAGGAACGCGCGCGGCTTTAAAAGCAACGAAAAATAAACGAGTAGGAGTGATTGCAACATTAGGCACGGTGAAAAGTGGTGCCTATGAATCAGCACTCAAAGAAAAAGCACCGGAGTTAACTGTTAATAGCTTACCTTGTCCAAAGTTTGTTTCGGTGGTCGAAAGCAATGAATATCACTCCTCTGTTGCAAAGAAAATCGTAGCAGAAACTTTAGCACCATTATTAACTAAAAATTTAGATACACTTATTTTAGGTTGTACCCACTATCCATTATTACGCCCGATTATTCAAAATGTGATGGGAGAAAGTGTGACTTTGATCGACTCGGGGGCTGAGACTGTCGGAGAAGTTTCTATGCTCCTCGATTATTTTGAAATTAGTAACAATCCTATTCCAGGAAGAACAATCAACAAATTTTACACAACCGGCTCACCAAAATTGTTCAAAGAAATTGCGCAAGACTGGTTACCGCTTGATGAGTTAGAAGTTGAACATATCGAACTAGGAGGAAATTAACGCATGCGTCATGATGGAAGAAAAGCACAAGAATTAAGAAAAGTCGATATTCGTACCAATGTATTCAAACACCCTGAGGGATCAGTGGTCATCAGTTTTGGAGACACAGAAGTGATTTGTTCTGCAACAATTGAAGAGTCAGTTCCACCATTTTTACGCGGAACTGGTACTGGATGGGTTACGGCAGAATACAGCATGCTTCCTCGAGCAACAAATACTAGAAACCGTCGTGAAAGCAGCAAAGGAAAATTAACCGGTCGAACGATGGAAATCCAACGGTTGATTGGACGTTCTTTACGCGCGGTGGTCGATTTAGAAAAGCTAGGCGAAAGAAGCATCATTGTTGATTGTGATGTTGTCCAAGCGGATGGTGGAACACGTACAGCAAGTATCACAGGTGCATTTGTTGCTTTAACATTAGCAGTCGAAAAACTAGTCAGAGAAAAAGAAGTGACAGAAGATCCATTGAAAGAACACTTGGCTGCCATTAGTGTAGGAATCTTGCCTGATGGTCAATGTGTAACGGATTTGGATTATGAAGAAGATTCTGCAGCGCTAGTTGATATGAATTTAGTGATGACTGAATCTGGAAAATTTGTGGAGATTCAAGGAACAGGTGAAGAAGCAACCTTTGATGGTGAACAATTGAATGACATGCTTTTTTATGGAAAGTCAGCAATTGAACAGCTGATTGCAGAACAAAAGCATGCGCTGTTGACTGAACTTTCAGCTAAAGCAACTCAAATGGAGGATGGAACAAAAACAATTGTTATTGCAACAAAAAATCCTGGAAAAGCGGAAGAATTTCGCCAAATGTTTGGTAAAAAAGGATATACAGTCAAAACCTTGTTTGACTATCCAGAAATACCAGATGTGGAAGAAACAGGGAAAACCTTTGAAGAAAATGCACGCTTAAAAGCAGAAACAATTGCACAAATCTTGAAACAGCCTGTACTGGCTGATGATTCTGGATTAAAAGTCGATGCACTCGGTGGAATGCCTGGCGTTTATTCTGCTCGTTTTGCCGGTGAACCAAAAAGTGATGCAGGAAACAATGCAAAATTATTGCACGAGTTAACGGATGTCCCGAATGAACAACGAACAGCGCAATTTCATTGTACATTAGTGTTTGCAGCGCCTGATAAAGATAGCTTAGTGGTAGAAGCCGAATGGCCTGGGAAAATTGCTAGAATTCCTGAAGGGGATAATGGGTTTGGTTATGATCCGTTATTCATCCCAGACGGTTCAGCACACACAGCTGCGGAAATGTCTAGTGAAGAAAAAAATCTAGTGAGTCATCGCGGACAAGCAATGCAAAAATTGAGCCAAAAATGGCAACAGTGGTTGGAAGGAGCAAAATAAATGCGCTATTTAGTTGTAAGTGATAATCATGGTGACCGTGATATCTTAGTGGACTTAGTCAAACGTTATCGTTCAGACGTTGATTTTTTCTTTCATTGCGGAGATTCAGAGTTACCTGCAGATGATTTATTGTGGGAAAACTTTCAAGTTGTTCAAGGAAATTGTGATTATGGTCCAGGGTTTGAAGCTAAAAAAGTCATCAATACTGGTCGTGACAATATCTATCTTACCCATGGACATCTATCGAATGTTCGGTTTGATTTGACTCAATTAGCTTTAGAAGCACAATCAGTCGAAGCAAATATGGCATTTTTTGGTCACACACATCAAATCGGTTGTGAGATGGAAAAAGGTATTTTATTTTTAAATCCTGGCAGTATTTCACAACCACGCGGCCCCATTCAAATTCCGTCGTATGCAATCATTGAAAGTTTAACTGATGAAATCAATGTTCAGTATTATAATCGTGCACATCAACCAGTAGAAGAATTAGTGTTTCACTTTTCTCGCTGATTTTATGGACTAATTTCTAATTTTTGCTAAAAGTTCATCATTTCTTTATGGAATTTGCATCCGTTTTCGGTAAAATAAAATTGTTGAACAAACAAGAATGGAGGCCACTCAATGATTGGACCTGTAGTAAGAGAAATGCTGTTGGAAAATCAAGATACATTTTTGATCCCAGCAGAGAATGTAGCAAACGTTCTTTACCAAAATCCGCTTTCTCACGGCTTGCTTGTTTTGTCGAAAGTCGGATATTCAAAAATCCCGGTCTTAGACAAAAACGATCGCTTTGTTGGATTGATCAGCTTATCTGATGTCGTGAATAAGATGCTGGATTTGCAAAATATCAGCATGGAACCATTAGAAGGATTGACAGTCGCAGATGTAATGGAAGTAGATGTTACAACGGTTGACGAAAATTGGGAACTAGAAGATGTATTGCATTTGTTAGTTGACTCACCTTTTTTACCAGTTGTGACAAAAGACAAAGTTTTTAAAGGAATCATCACGCGAAAAGAATTATTAAAAGCAGTAAACTTCATGGTTCACGAATTAGAGAGACGAAACATTTTGACTTCTAAAACAGAAGGACTAAAAGAAACAATCAATCTGTTAAATTAAAAAAACGATGATTTTATTTTATCGGTTATTTTAAACGTTAAATAGTTGATTTAAAGCAGACATAGCAAGGTTTTTACCGCTATCTGCTTTTTTTGTTGTGCAACTTAATAACCAAACAGCCAAGCATATTTATTTCCAAAATCAGAGTAAGCGGTTACAATGTAGCTATCAAATCATAGGAGGTTCATTTATGAAAAAGCTTGGTAAAGTCTTATTGTTGGTTTTGGTCGGAATTGGTTTGTTTGGTTTTAGTGTTCCCGGATTTGCACATGGCTATGTAACCCAACCTGGTAGTCGGGCCTATTTTGGAACGGCAGCTGCAGGGAACTTAAATCAAAATGTTGGTCGTGCACAGTGGGAACCACAAAGTATTGAAGCATTGAAAAACACATTTATCGACGGAAAAATTGCAAGTGCAGGTGTAACTGGTTTCGAACCTTTAGACGAACAAACAGCGACGCGTTGGCATAAGAGTCAAATCAATACGGGTTCATTAAATGTTTCTTGGACATTAACTGCCCAACATCGCACAAGTACTTGGGATTACTATATGACAAAACCAGGTTGGAATCCTAATGAGCCATTAAAATTTAGCGATTTCGAACGAATTGGTCAAGTAAATGACAATGCAACAGTACCACCAAAATTGGTGAGCCATACTATCTCTGTTCCGCAAGATCGCAATGGTTATCACATCATTTTAGCCGTTTGGAACATTAGTGATACAGTGAATGCTTTCTATCAAGTTATGGACGTGAATGTTCAATAAAAAGTGAATATAAAAAGAGTTACAGATTATGTATATCTCCAAAGCCAAACTTTTTGGAGAAGAGCACAGTTTAAAAAAGGAGAAAAAGAGCAAAGACTCTTTTTCTCCTTTTCGTGTTGTTACCACAAGAGTAAGTGTTACTCGTAATCTGAGACATACAGCATAAAACAACATCAGACAGTAGAAAATAAAATGACAGAATCATCATTCTGGAAATGAAAGGATCACTCTTTTTTTCGAAAGAGTTTTTAAACGATAAAAGCAGCTATCTCATCCTTTCTTTTTTGACAAATTCTTTCTTTATTTTATACAACGGGTCCGACGGGTGTATTCGGAATCGTAAATCCAGCTTTTGTCAAGGCTTGGACATATGCGCTAAGAAATTCTTCCTTTAAGACATATTGTTTGCCATTTAAAGCATAGCAGATCGTTCGAATTGCAAAGTTACTATTTCCTAGATCAACGAGACCAAAAATACTTGGTTCAGTTTGTAATTCATTTTGATATTTTTCTGCTAGATGTTGATTGACTTGTTGGATCACTGCTTGAATTTTGTCATAACCTTCTTCAGGGACGATTCGGATATCTAAACGAACTAACATATTTGCTCGAGATAAGTTACTGATGGTCGTGATATTTCGATTGGGAATATAGTGCACGGTTCCGTCAGTTGCTTTGAGTTGTAGTGTACGGATTCCCACAGAAACAACCGTACCTTCAATGGATAAATTTGCCAATTGAATATAATCTCCAACATCCATTTGTTGCTCCATGATAATAAAAAAACCAGTAATCATGTCATTCATGAAGCCTTGCGCACCTAAACCAATAGCGACCCCAGCAATTCCGGCACCTGCTAGTAAGGAGCCAATCGGCACACCAATGACGGAAAGCAATGCATAGATAAAGAAGAAGCCAAGCGTATAATGAAAAATCGTATGAAGTAAACTGTGTAAGGTTTTTAAACGACTTTCGTTCAAACTAGCTTTTTTTGAATATTGGCTAAATGATTTATCAAGTAAATATTTTCCGATTTTGCTCAGAACACTAAAAAGAATGACTAGAAAAATCAAATACAGTGTTTTTTCAATAAAAGTTGCAAGAATCTCGTCCCAATCAATCTCATTCCAAAATCGCTGGAAGGCATTTACTTGTTGGACGGCTTGATCGGTAATTGTTTCACTTGATGTTGTTTTTGTTTCAGTTATTTGTGCTAAATACATAGAATCCTCTTTTCTTTCACTCGTTCTTTGTAACATTGTATCAAGAAGTAGAAAAAAAGAAAATGGAAGAGAAAAAGTGTCTTTCAAAATAAAAATGACAAACAACTAAGCGAATGGTAAAATATGGAGAAAAACATGAAGGGGACACGAACATGCAAATAGATTGGAATAATCTTGGGTTTTCATATATCAAAACACCTTGGCGCTACATTGCTAAATGGAAAGATGGAGAATGGAGCAAAGGTGAGTTAACAGAAGATAACTACTTAACGATTCACGAAGGATCACCTGCGTTACATTATGGACAACAATGTTTCGAAGGATTAAAAGCGTATCGTCGGAAAGATGGGAAAATCAATCTATTTCGTCCTGAACAAAATAGTCGCCGAATGAACCAAAGCGCGCGTCGTTTGTTGATGCCAATGGTTCCAGAAGAAATGTTTGTTGACGCAGTCAAAGAGGTTGTCAAAGCAAATGAAGAATTTGTACCACCTTATGGAACGGGTGCAACGCTCTATTTAAGACCTTTATTGATTGGTGTAGGGGAAAACATTGGTGTGCATCCGGCACCGGAATACTTATTTGTTGTTTTCTGTACACCAGTTGGTGCTTATTTTAAGGGTGGCTTAAAACCAACGAACTTTATTGTTTCAGATTATGACCGTGCTGCACCAAAAGGAACAGGAGCAGCTAAGGTAGGCGGCAACTATGCAGCCAGCTTATTACCTGGAACACAAGCACATGAACTAGATTATTCTGATTGTGTTTATTTAGATCCAGCAACGCATACAAAGATTGAAGAAGTCGGTGCGGCAAATTTCTTTGGCATCACGAAAGATGGGAAATTCATCACACCGCAATCACCATCTATTTTACCAAGTATCACCAAATATTCATTACTACAGTTGGCTGAAGAACGTTTAGGGATGGATGCCATCGAGGGAGATGTCTTTATTGACAAGCTTGATGAATTTGCTGAAGCAGGTGCGTGTGGGACAGCTGCAGTTATTTCACCAATTGGCGGAATCTATCATGATAATCAACTCCATGTTTTCTATAGTGAAACAGAAGTGGGTCCTGTAACGAAACGTTTATATGACGAGTTAACGGGTATTCAGTTTGGGGATGTAGAAGCACCTGAAGGTTGGATCCAAGTAGTGGAATAGTACAAGAACCATTACTTTTTAATAAAGTTAAACATACAAAGAAGCTGGAAAGTTATTTTCCAGCTTCTTTTGTTGTTGCTCAATCAAATGATAGATGTAAAAAAGCGGATGACGTATTCGCCAACCGCAGCTTTATAAATTGTTTCTAAAGAATATTAGATGTTTTTATGATAAGTGAACACCTTTGTCAACATAAATGATGTCACCAATCATACCGCTTGAAAGTGGGCTAATCAAGAAGGCACAAGCATTGCCGACTTCTTCAATTGTGACACCTTGTTGATCTGGTGTACGTGATTCTGATAATTGAATTAGCTTTTGGTAATCTTTGACGCCTGTCACAGCTAGAGTTTTAATTGCACCAGCAGAGATTCCGTTAACGCGGATACCTTTTGGTGAAAGTTCTGCAGCTAAGTAACGAATAGCTGCTTCAAGTGACGCTTTAGCGATGCCCATCATATTGTAGTTTGGAATTGCACGTTCTGATCCAAGATAAGACATGCTGACGATCCCGCTGTTTTGTGCTAAATACTTTTGTGCATATTTTGTTACAGCGATTAGGGAATAGCTACTGATATCTTGAGCTAATTGATAACCATCTCTTGAAATATCTGAAACATTACCTGATAATTCTTCTTTATTTGCATAAGCGATTGCGTGAACAAGTCCGTGAATCTCACCAGCGTAAGCGCCGATGGCATCCATTGCTTGCTCGATACTTTCGTCACTAGCGACATCACACTCAACAGTAAAAGCATCTTCACCAACTAATTTCAGTAAAGATTTTTTCATGCGTTCATTTTGATAAGTATAGATGATTTCTGCCCCTTGTTTTTGCATAGCTTCGGCACAGCCCCATGCAATACTTTTTTTGTTTGCGACGCCCATGATGACGATTTTTTTTTCTTTTAAAAATGACATATTGACTCTCCTTTGTTTCGCGAAAAATTTCGTTGTCTAGTAAAAAAGTAGGATAAAAAGATAAGTGCTTAAAAAATAACTTCCTTGATTTCTTATTATTAGGCAAAATGCTTTGATTGTCAAACTATTTTTTTGATAATAAAAAAAAGATTGCTAAATAATTAGGAATATGATACTTTGATAATCAAAGTAATAAATGAATTGGCATTTGCCTGAAACGAAAGAAGGAGCATGTATATGTCTTATGTTTTATCTGCTACAGAAGTAATGGATTTGATTCCTAATCGCTACCCGATTTGCTATATTGACTATGTGGACACATTAGAACCAGGAAAGAAAATAGTTGCAACTAAAAACGTGACAATTAATGAAGATTTTTTTCAAGGACATTTTCCAGATAATCCAGTGATGCCGGGAGCTTTGATTTTAGAAACTTTGGCGCAAGCTGGTTCCATTTTAATTTTGAAATCAGAAGAATTTTTAGGGAAACGTGCCTATATTGGGGGAATCAATAAAGCCAAATTCCGTCAAAAAGTTGTACCTGGAGATGTCATGAAATGTCATTTTGAAATCACAAAATTAAAAGGAGCTGTGGGCACTGCACTATCAGCTGCTTACGTTGATGACAAAAAAGTCTGCGAATGTGAATTCACTTTTATCGTAAACCAAGATGCTTAATGCGCTGCTTTTTTAATATAATCAAACAAAAGAGGAGAAGACTTGTTTAAAAGTCCTCTCCTCTTTTTACGTGCTTATTTTGTTTTAGCTTCTTGTAAAACTTTGATACTTTCGATTTTTACGTCGGCTGTTGGCTTGTCATTGCTATCTGTCTCAACTTGAGCAATTTTATCCACAACATCCATGCCTTCGATGACTTGACCGAAAACAGTATAGCTACCATCTAAACTTGGATAGCCACCTTTTTTATACGCATCGATAATTGCGCGAGGGTAGTCATCTTTTAGTAAGCCGTCATGGACGTCATCAGAATTTTGGACGATAAAGAATTGACTGCCATTACTGTTTGGATTTTGAGAGCGCGCCATGGAAAGTGCGCCACGGATGTTGTACAACTGATTTGAAATTTCTGTTTCAAATCCTTCGCCCCAAATACTTTCACCACCCGTGCCATCACCTTTTGGATCGCCACCTTGAATCATGAAGTCTTTAATTACTCGATGGAAAGTCAAACCATCATAATAGCCATCTTTGGCATGTGTCAAAAAGTTTTCGACTGCTTTTGGTGCTAATTCAGGGAACAATTTGATTTTGATCGTTCCTTCGCTAGTGGTCATTTCGACCAATGCTTCATTTGCAGCAACTTCGTTCGTTAATTGAGGTAATTCTAATGCGTTTAGGTCAACGCTACTTTCAGTCGTACTTTCTGCAGTGCTTGCTTTTGTGCTTGAAGTAGTTGTTTGATTTGTTGAACAACCCGCAACAGCTAGTAGAGCTGCAGCTAATCCAAATGTTAACATTATTTTTTTCTTCTTCATATCTGGATCCTTTCTTTCTTAAAAATAGTCTATATTTATGATAGCAAATTCTTGAGCAAAAACCTAATGAAAATTGGAAAGTAATTTTCTTTTTGAAGCAGTAGCAAAAGGTGTAGACCATTTGTATCATGTTTGTTATAATGTAAGTGGATACAAAAAAGCAAACCGCTAGGAGGCAATAGGATTATGGGAAAACTTGGAGTTTCGATTTACCCAGAACGCTCAACATTTGAAAAGGATAAAGCATATTTAGATCTAGCACACAAATATGGATTTAAACGCGTATTTACAAGCTTGCTGCAAGTGAACGATGACAAAGAGCAAGTATTAGCCGAATTTACAAAAGTAGTCGACTATGCGAATAGCTTAGGAATGGAAGTAATGGTGGATATTAATCCTGCCTTATTTGAACAACTTGAGATCTCTTATGATGACTTATCATTTTTTGATGAAATGGGTGCATATGGTGTACGTTTAGATATTGGTTTCACGGGTGCAGAAGAAGCAAAGATGACACGTAACCCATATGGAATCAAAATTGAAATCAATATGAGCTCTGGAACAAACTACGTGGATAACATCATGAGTTATTCACCAAATACAAATAATTTATTGGGGTCACATAACTTTTATCCACATCGCTATTCTGGTTTAAGTTACGATCACTTTGTTTATTGCTCAAAAAAATTCAGAAAATATAATTTGAATACAATGGCTTTTGTGAATTCACAAGTTGCAACGTTCGGTCCATGGCCAACACAGGATGGTTTGTGTTCATTAGAAGACCATCGTGACTTAGAAATTTCAACACAAGTAAAACATTTGATGTTGACTGGTTTGATCGATGATATTTCTGTTGGGAACGCCTATGCAAGTGAAGAAGAGTTAAAAGCAATGGCAGAAGCCTTCAACGCAGATTACCCAACGCTAAAAGTCGATGTAGAAGAAGGAATTACAGAAGACGAACGGATTTGTCTATTTGATAACTTACACAGTTACCGAGGAGACCGTTCAGAGTATATTTTACGTTCGACAATGACACGTATTTATTACAAAGAGAAACCTTTCCCAGCTCATAATACTCGTGATATGACTCACGGAGATGTTTTGATTGATAATGTTGGCTACGGTCAATATAAAGGTGAAACACAAATTGCTCTGAAAGAAATGAAAAATGATGGACGAGTGAATGTGGTCGGCCGAATTTCAGCAGATGAATTATTCTTGCTTGATTTCTTGAAACCATGGTCAAGCTTTAAATTGATTGAAAATATGAAATAAGGTTGTGGTGCAAAACGCTCAGCTCCGACGAGATAGCGAACAGATACTCAAAATAGCTTTTCATATTTTAAAGTGGATGCAAGCTATATGGAGGAGTTGTTTTGGGAACACCGTAGAAAAAGGTTGTGGTACAAAACGCTCAGCTTCGACGAGATAGCGAGCAGATACTTAAAATAGCTTTTCATATTTTAAAGTGGATGCAAGCTATATGGAGGAGTTGTTTTGGGAACACCGTAGAAAAGGGTTGTGGTTCCAAGCGTTAAACTTCAAGCAATAAATTAAAAGAATCAAACAGCCTTTCAAAATATGTTTTTATCATTACGCACTTCCAAAAGGATCAGGACTTGAAATTGTCTTGGTCCTTTTTTGTTTGTCAAATCGATTTGCATCAGGCACAGACATTGATTATACTTAGAACTAAATTTGTTCGTTTCGTGATTTATTTTTAATTTAAATGATAGGAGAAAGATGAAAAATATGAAACTTTGGGTAAAAATTAGTATTGGCGTGATCCTACTATTCACGATTGGGTTAATTTTTGCAGCGAATTATTTTTATAATTATGCGATCGTTCCAGCACCAAAAGATTTTATCGGCGAAGATACACCTGGTACTACAAAAACGGCAGAAGAAACTGCAACGCAAACCTGGTTCAAAGCAAAAGAAAACCGAACGTATTGGACCATTAAATCAGAGGATCAACTAAAACTTTCTGCCATTTATCTTCCTGCAGCTAAACCAAGTAATCAGACAGTGATTGCAGCGCATGGCTATATGGGTGATGCGGAAACGATGGCAAACTACGCTAAAATTTTCCATGATCTAGGCTACAATGTCCTACTTCCAGATGCACGAGGACATGGGAAAAGTGAAGGGAATTATATTGGATTTGGTTGGCCAGAAAGAAAAGACTATGTAAAGTGGATCAACAAAGTTCTTGAAACAAATGGCAAACAAGAAGAAATCGCTCTTTATGGAATCAGCATGGGTGGGGCAACAGTCATGATGACCAGCGGAGAACAACTACCTGATAATGTGAAAGCAATTATTGAGGACTGTGGCTATTCTTCTGTAAATGAGGAGCTTTCATATCAATTAGCAGATATGTTTAATCTACCCGCATTTCCATTGATGCCTGCTACTAGTTTAATGACGAAAGTTCGAGCAGGTTACTCTTTTAATGAAGCAAGTGCAGTCAAACAATTGAAGAAAAATGAAACGCCAATGCTCTTTATTCACGGTGACGAAGATACCTTTGTTCCATTTAAAATGTTAAATGAAGTTTATGAAGCGACCAACGCACCAAAAGAAAAATATGTCGTAAAGGGCGCAGAACATGCGAAAGCTTACTCTGTAGATCCAGATAAATACCAGCAGGTAGTAAAAGACTTTCTAGCGAAGTACTTTTAAGCGTGTGAAGGTGAAACAGGAACTTCGTGATACTAACTATAAAAAAGAAGCCGAGACATTTGTCTCAGCTTCTTTTTAGTGTCGCAAGAAATTTTTAGTGAAAAATTTCTTATAAGTTAGCGAATTTTTCTAACAAACGAATCATTTGGCAAGTGAATCCATATTCGTTATCGTACCAAGCAACAGTTTTAACAAGTTGGTAATCACCAGCTGAAGTTACTTCTGTTTGTGTTGGATCGAAGATTGAACCTTGAGTTGTTCCGATTACGTCACCAGAAACGATTTCGCGATCATCATAACCAAATGATGGGTTGTCAATTGTATGTTTTTTAATTGCTTCATTGACTTCATCCGCAGTTACTTTTGTTTTTAAGATTGATACTAATTCTGTTAATGAACCATCAACAACAGGGACACGTTGAGCATGACCTTGTAATTTACCATTCAATTCAGGGATAACTAAGCCGATTGCTTTTGCAGCACCAGTTGAGTGAGGGATTGTGTTGTCAGCAGCAGAACGAGCAGCACGTAAATTTCCGCCTTTTACTGGTCCATCTAATAACATTTGTGTTGAAGTATAAGCATGAACAGTTGTCATTGTACCAACTTCGATACCAAATTCATTATTTAAGAAATAAGCCATTGGTGCCAAGCAGTTTGTTGTACATGATCCAGCAGAGATGATTTTATCATTTGCATCTAAAGTGTCGTCGTTTACGTTATAAACGATTGTTTTCATTGCGCCAGCTGGAGCAGAGATCACAACGCGTTTAACGCCTGCATCTAAGTGAGCTTGTGCTTTTTCTTCTGAAGTATAAAAACCAGTACATTCTAGTACGATGTCTACTCCATTTTCTTTTACCCAAGGGATTTTACTTGCATCAGGTTCAGCATAAACACGAGTTGCTTCACCATCAACCACGATTGAGTCTTCTGTAGCAGTAACTGTTCCAGGATAAGTACCATGTGTTGAATCGAATTGCAATAATTGTGCTAACATAGTTGGACTTGTTAAATCGTTGATTGCAACTACTTCGATGTCATCAGATACTTCTTTGATACGACGATACGCTAAGCGTCCAATACGTCCGAATCCATTAATACCTACTTTTACTGTCATAATCAAAAGTTCCTCCTTTAATTTAGGCTGTGAAAGTGCCGCAACCTCTCTTAATACGATTTAAGTTTGCTACTAAAATTAGAATTTGTCAAAAAATTTATCTTTTCACTTGATTTTTCTGAAACTTCCAAATGGATTTGCTAAAAATACAAAAATTGGTAAGAGATAGCAAAGTTTTGGCTGAAAAGATAGACAAAACATGATTTCATCGCTAAAATAAATAGGACTTTTGTTTATTGTGGAAATTCAGGTAGTCGAGAAATTTAAATAAATAAATACAATAGGAGGACGAGAATATGTCCATGTTTTTAGATCAAGTGACAATCGATGTGAAAGCTGGTAAGGGCGGCGACGGAATGGTTGCTTTTCGTAGAGAAAAGTATGTTCCTGATGGCGGACCAGCTGGTGGTGATGGTGGTCACGGTGGCGATGTTATTTTAGTGGTTGATGAAGGCTTGCGCACATTGATGGACTTTCGTTTTAATCGTCATTTTAAAGCACAACCAGGTGAAAATGGAATGAGCAAGGGGATGCATGGCCGAGGTTCAGATGACACATATGTTAAAGTCCCTCAAGGAACAACTGTACGTGATGCAGAAACAGGCGCTTTACTAGGCGATTTGATTGAAAACGGTCAAACTTTGGTAGTTGCAAAAGGTGGACGTGGCGGTCGCGGAAATATTCGCTTTGCTTCACCACGAAACCCTGCACCGGAAATCGCAGAAAATGGTGAGCCAGGACAAGAGCGTAAAATTGAATTGGAATTAAAAGTCTTAGCCGATGTTGGTTTAGTTGGTTTTCCTTCAGTCGGAAAATCTACATTACTTTCAGTTATCTCTTCTGCACGACCAAAAATCGGTGCTTATCACTTTACTACGTTAGTTCCTAATCTTGGAATGGTAACAACGACTGATGGTCGTAGCTTTGCGGCAGCTGACTTACCAGGATTAATTGAAGGAGCTTCACAAGGTGTTGGGCTAGGAACGCAATTCTTACGGCATATTGAACGTACCCGTGTTATTTTACATGTGATCGATATGAGCGGAATGGAAGGGCGCGACCCTTACGAAGATTATCTAGCAATCAATCATGAATTATCTACTTATAATTTGCGTTTATTAGAACGTCCACAGTTGATTGTTGCGAATAAAATGGATATGCCAGATGCAGAAGAAAATTTGGTGAAATTCAAAGAGCAATTGAATAAAGAAAAAGCAGATGAATTTGCAGATGATATTCCAGTATTTCCAATTTCTGGTGTGACTCGTAAAGGACTGGATGCATTATTGAATGCAACTGCTGATTTATTAGAAGTAACACCAGAATTTCCTCTTTATGATGAAGAAATCGAGGAAGAAACAGTTCATTATGGATTTACACCAGAAGGACCAGAATTCAAAATTGATCGTGAACCAGATGCAACTTGGGTATTGACGGGTGAGAAAATCGAAAAATTATTCCAAATGACGAATTTCGATCACGACGAAACAGTTATGCGTTTTGCACGTCAATTACGTGGAATGGGTGTGGACGAAGCATTACGTGCTCGTGGTGCGAAAGATGGAGATATTGTTCGCATTGGCGAATTTGAATTTGAATTTGTTGAATAAAATAAGTAAGAGAGGGGACAAAAATTTTGTCCCCTCTCTTTTGTTTTTTTTATATTGAAATAAGCGCTTTCGTTTAGAGGTTTTTATTTTATTTCTAACTCAATCAAAGGTAAAATGAAAGGAACGTAAAAAGTAAGGAGTGAGTCAAATGAACAAACGAGTGATTATTTTAAATTTTGATGTGGAGAGTCAAGCTTATCAAGCCTTTTCTGAAATCAAAAAGCTTCATGCTACTCGACAAATTAAGGGGGAACAAATGGCTGTCATCAGTCATGATCCAAATGGCACACATCAATTTAAAGTAGAAGACTTTATCGACTTTACCGGAAGTAATAAATCTTCAAAAGGTGGCATGATCGGTATGCTCGTTGGTATTTTAGGCGGTCCGCTCGGTATTTTACTTGGTTGGTTTGCAGGTGGAATGATTGGAGCAACCCAAGATGCAAAAGAGATTCAAAACGCGCAAACCGTTTTTGACTTTGTTGGTGATAAAATTGGCGAGGGTGCTACAGGTCTGATTTTGATTGCTGAAGAAGAAGACAATCGCCCATTGAACCAATTAGTTATGATGGAACTTGGTGGTGAAATCACACGATTAGATTATGATGAGGTCGAAAAAGATGTAGCGGATGCGAAAGAAATTGAACGTAGTACGAAAGAAGCAGCACAAAAAACTTGGAGTGAAAAACATCCACCAGTTGAAAATCAACCAATAGATAAGGGCAATTCACAAGAATAAGTTCCGTTTTCTTTTTTGGTTGGGTAATTCTGATGAAAAAAGTAAATTCTGGCAGAGAAAAGTGTATTTTAGGCACGTTTCTCTGTCTTTTTCGGTTGCTTATCCGTTGATTTTCCCCTAAAATTAGAGGGAACTCACAGAAAGTCAGGTAGATTATGGAATTACAATTTTTAGGGACAGGCGCAGGAGTGCCTGCAAAGCAGCGAAATGTAACAAGTATCGCGTTAAAATTATTAGATGAACGCAATGAAATTTGGTTATTTGATTGTGGTGAAGGCACACAAATGCAAATTTTGCGTACAAATATTCGTCCAAGAAAAATCGAAAAAATCTTTATTACACATTTACATGGGGATCATATTTTTGGTTTGCCAGGTTTGATTAGTAGTCGCTCATTCCAAGGTGGAGATACTCCATTGGAAATCTATGGTCCCAAAGGAGTAGAACAGTTTGTTAAGACGGCTCTATCTGTTTCGCAAACTCGTTTAAGTTATCCGTTGAAATTTATTGAAGTTCGTGAGAATGAACCTATTTTTAAAGATCAACAATTTGCAGTATACACAAAGAAATTAAATCATGGAATCGATAGTTACGGATATCGTGTTGTCGAACAGGATCATAAGGGTGAGCTGCAAGTAGAACGCCTGAAAGAATTAGGTGTGCCTGCTGGTCCGATTTATGGCCAGTTGAAACGTGGCGAAACAGTTCGATTAGAAGATGGGACAATAATTAATGGCAAAGAATTTGTTGGTCCAGATAAAAAAGGACGAATCGTAACGATTTTAGGTGATACAAGAAAAACGGCTAGTGCTATTGAACTTGCTAAAAACAGTGACGTATTGGTTCATGAAAGTACCTTTAACAAAAATGAAGCAAAAATGGCGCATAATTATTTTCACTCAACTTCTCATCAAGCAGCAGAAGTTGCCACGGAAGCAAAGACTGCACGATTATTGTTGACGCATATTAGCGCTCGATATGTTGGTAAAGCGGCCTTAGAGCTGGAAAAGGAAGCACGAGAAATTTTCCCAAATACAACGATCATGAAAGATTTTGATGTGATTGAGATTCCATTTAGAGATGAGGAGGAATTGTCATGAAATTAGCAAATAAAGTGGTACTAGTAACTGGCGGATCTGCGGGATTAGGTGCAGAAATCTGTTACGAAGCGGCAAAACAAGGAGCGATTGTGGTTACTTGTGCTCGACGGATTCAATTGATTGGAGAAGTAAAAACAAAGTGCCAAGAATTAAGTGGAAAAGAAGCGTATGCTTTTCAAGTTGATGTTAGCAATCCAGAAAGTGTAGAAAGTTTGTATGAAAAAGTAATGACGGAAGTCGGACGAGTGGATGTTTTGGTCAATAATGCTGGCTTTGGTATCTTCGAAGATTTTCTGCAATTTGATTTAGGCAAAGCTTATGATATGTTTGAAGTTAATGTGTTAGGTATGATGGTCTTGACACAAAAATTCGCCATCGATATGGCAGAAAGAAAAAGTGGCCACATCATTAATCTAGCATCAATGGCAGGGAAAATGGCTACAGCCAAATCAACGATTTACTCTGCAACTAAGTTTGCTGTGATTGGTTTTTCTAATGCATTAAGATTGGAATTAAAACCATTAGGGGTTACAGTCACGACGGTTAATCCAGGACCAATTGCTACAGAATTTTTCGATAAAGCAGATCCAAGTGGAGAATATTTAGCAAACTTAGGACAAATTGTATTGGATCCAACTAAGTTAGCTAAACAAATTGTGCGGAGTATGAGTCATCCAAAACGTGAAATCAACCAGCCTGTTGTCATGGAAATTGCAGCCAAATTCTATACGCTTTTCCCGCATATTGGAGATTATTTAGCTGGAGGAATTTTTAACAAAAAGTAGGTGGAAAAATGAAAAAACAAAGTAGTGTGATTTTAGGTTTTATTTTAGTATTAGTAATCGTTTTATTTGCAGTATTCAATATTGAACAAGTTCCAGTGAGTCTTGGCTTCGCTTCATTTTCAGCACCATTGATTTTAGTTATTATTGGTTCAGCACTGATTGGTGCTTTGATCGTCTTTTTAACAGCTTCGGCTAGTTTGTGGCAACAAAAAAAAGAAATCAAAAACTTGACACAGGAACTTGCAGAGCATCAAACTAATTTACAACAAAAAATTGAAGCAGCAAAAGAAGAACAACAACGAGAGTTTCGCAACGAACGAGCAGAGCTAGAAGCTGCTTACCAAGCAGAACTACAAGCAAAAACAGTGGAAATCAGCCAATTAGAAGAGACTGGCAATGCTAAAGAAGATCGTGCGCAATCGCCACAACAAAGCTTCAATTATTTTGACTAACCGGTAAACTAGAAAAGGAGTACGATGATATCGTACGCCTTTTTCTTTTGTCCCTGTATAGCGGAAGTCTAATAGTTACTAAATGAGAGAGGTATTTATCCAAGAAATGAGTAAAGAAAGATTGACCCCTTATCTTTTGTAGCTGACCGCTTGAGCTGCAACCTTATTCACGGTGTTCCCCAAGTAACTCCTTGAAATAATTCTCAATTGTCTAAAATATGAAAAGCTATTTTTGCCAGTTGCTCATTATTTTTTTAAGCTGACCGCTTGGAGCTACAACGTTCTTTTCCCCCTCTTCTTTTTGTCGTTTTCGTTTGCTATAATAACTAAGTTAGGAGTGAGACAGTGAAGCAAGCAAATTATGATTGGAAATTAAGTACCGGAGAACCTTCTGAGGCTTTTTTTCAGCTAATCAATAACCATAACTTATCTCCTTTTATTGGCAGAATGCTTTGGCAGCGCGGATATCAGGAAGAACAAGAAATCAAACAGTTTTTACATCCAAAAGAACAAGAATTACATGATCCTTATTTGATGCATGACATGGATAAAGCAATCAATAGAATCCAAGAAGCAGTTATCAGTGGCGAAAAAATTCTAGTTTATGGCGATTACGATGCCGATGGAATCACAAGTACGACAATCATGAAAGAAACACTTGAATTACTAGGAGCCGAAGTAGAAGCTTTCTTACCTAATCGTTTTGAACATGGCTACGGCCCAAATCAAGCGGTCTACAAAGAGAAAATCAGTCAAGGGACACAATTGATTGTCACAGTTGATAACGGCGTTGCTGGAAATGAAGCAATTGCTTATGCTCAAAGTGTTGGAGTTGACGTTATTGTAACTGATCATCATGAAATGCCAGCTGTGTTACCAGATGCTTTTGCCATCGTCCATCCACGACATCCAGATGGAAACTATCCATTTACAGATTTAGCAGGCGTAGGTGTGGCTTTCAAAGTAGCAACAGCTTTGTTGGAAGAAGCACCAGCAGAATTTTTAGATCTGGTTGCAATTGGGACAGTCGCTGATCTAGTGTCGCTAACTGGGGAAAATCGTAGTTTGGTCTCACTAGGCATTGATGCAATTCGTCATTCAGAAAGAATTGGGTTACAAGCATTGTTTGCTGAAAGTGGCGCGAAAATGAAAGATGCTGATGAAATGACGATTGGTTTTTCGATTGCACCGCGCTTGAATGCAATTGGTCGAATGGGCGATCCTAATCCAGCTGTTGAACTGATGGCGACCTTTGATGAAGAAGTTGCACACACACAAGCAAAAAAATTAAATGAAATCAATGAAGAACGAAAAAGTATTGTTGAAGAAATCACACAGGAAGCATTAGCTATGGTAAATCCTGCTAACAGTATCCATTTATTAGCGAATAGCGGTTGGCATGAAGGAGTCTTGGGAATCGTGGCAGGTAAAATCATGAATGAGACAGGTAAGCCAACTATCGTACTGACTTTAAAAGAAGATGGAACTGCCAAAGGTTCAGGTCGCAGCGTAGAAGCTTTGAATCTTTATGAAATGTTGAGCCAAACAAGAGATTTATTTACCTATTTTGGTGGACATCATGCAGCTGTTGGTTTAACTATGCCTCAAGAAAATCTTGAAGTGTTACAAGAAAAAATGAATGAGTATGTAAAAGAAAACAAGATTGATCTAACAAAGGGACCAACAATGCAAATTGATGAGGTGCTTTCACCTAAAGATGCTTCTTTGACATTGTTAGATGAGCTGAAATTATTAGCACCTTTTGGGACAGATAATCCTGTGCCACAGTTTTTATTTCAACAGGTGACAGCCAAACAAGTGAAAAAGATTGGTGCAAATCAACAACATTTGAAATTTGTTTTAACAGATGAGGGTGAACAGCTGGATGCAGTTGCCTTTGGGTTTGGCTCTCAGGAAAGTGAACTGTTGAATGATTCACTTGATATTGTTGGCAAACTCTCAGTGAATGAATGGAATGGTCAAAAAAAGGTGCAACTGTTGGTTTCTGATTTTGAGGTCAAAGGGCTGCAAGTATTTGATTGGCGTGCAAAACGATTTCGAGATCAAGAGGCGTTACCAGAAAAAGCATGTTATCTAGCTTTTGATGAAGCAGTTAAAAAACAAGTTTCGCCAAGTATTCGCGAGCAAGTAGTTATCTTTGAAAAAATGGATCAGATGAAGCGTTGGGTGGAGACGAATCAACCAGAATCACTTGTGTTAGTGGATTGTCCAACTGAACTTGATGAGTTGAAAGCTGTTTTTAATGCAGGAACGTTTAGCCGAGTTTATTTATTAGGGATCTCTTCACAAGAAGCTTATCTGAATGGAGTAGGCTCTAGAGAACAATATGCTCGTTTGTTCCAGTTTATTAAAACACAAGATAAAGTTGATATTCGTTATAAGACAAAAGCAGTCGCTCAGTATTTGAAAATTCCAGAAAAATTATTAATTTTTATGATTCAGGTGTTTTTTGAATTGAAATTTGTTACAATAGACGATGGTGTTTTACAAAAAGTCGCCCATCCAGAAAGTCACCCGTTGACTGAAAGCACTCTGTATCAACAGCGACTAAAGAAAATTAAAGTTGAGGAATTCTTACTATTAAGTGATATTCCTACCATTAAGAAATGGCTAACAACCTAGGAGGAAACAAACAGTGGATTTAAGAGATTATATTGCCAGTATTCCGGACTATCCGTCAAAAGGAATCGTTTTTCGTGATATCTCACCGTTAATGGCAGATGGAGATGCGTATCGTGAAGCAACAAAACAAATTGTCGATTATGCAAAGGAAAAACGAATTGACATGGTGGTTGGACCTGAAGCACGCGGATTCATTGTAGGCTGTCCAGTAGCGTATGAGTTGGGCGTGGGTTTTGCACCAGTTCGTAAAAAAGGGAAATTACCTCGTGAAACGATCGAAGTAACTTATGACCTAGAATATGGTACAGATACATTGACTTTGCACAAAGATGCGATTCAACCAGGTCAACGTGTACTGATTTGTGATGATTTGTTAGCAACTGGTGGTACGATCAAAGCAACGATTGAACTAATTGAAAAATTAGGTGGCGTAGTTGTTGGTTGTGCATTCCTGATTGAATTGATGGACTTACATGGTCGCGATAAAATTGAAGGTTATGACATCATCACTTTGATGGAATACTAATAAAAATTAAGTGGATCTTCAGAAATGGCTAAGACATAGTGTCTGGTCTTTTCTGAAGATTTTTTTATTGAGTAAATGTTAAAAAAAACGCTGTTAAGCTATTTTTCTACGTATATAAATAACGTGTATATGATAACAACACTGTTCTAGGAATCTCTCTTTTTTTTTATTCGATTTTTGTCAAAAACGCTTATTAAAAGTAATCATAGATGAAAGTTGTTGAGAATTTTTCTTAATAAGTTCACGCTAAATTCTAAATAAGAAGAATATGTGCTTTTACGAACAGTGAAAAAAACAGATAAATGCCCATTATTTTGCAGGGATAAAAAAGTGTATTACTAGAAGATCCCTCTAACGAATGATAATTGAACTAATTTATTGAAAATTGTCTTTAAAGAGAGCATTTACAATAATGAAATCTTTCCAATAAAACAATTTTGAGCAACGAAAACACTCTGAACATGTCGAATTACTGACATTATTTGGGGGTTGCTTGGTATGCATGAGTCTATTAGTATTCACAACAGATGTTGTTTCACGCATATTTTGAAACCCGGGTTCAAAACATGCGTAAACATTCATCGAACATAATTTGTAAAATAGTTTATTGAAAGGAAATGATTATCGTTGAAAAAAGAACAGTTGCTAAAAAAGGTAGCATCGCCACTCGTTTGTGGACTGATGTTAGGTGGTCTTGCTATATCAACAATCCAACCAATCATCCAAGTTCGTGCTGAAGAAAAAACAAGTTCAAAATTAACAACAAGTTTAACAGAAGAGGACTGGTTGGAATGGTCAAAGGTCACAAAGTTAACAGAATTTGGAAGTTCTGACACAACGGGAAAACAAGTCAAACACAATGGTAAAATTTATGCAGCAACTTGGTGGAAGAATGGGGAGACAGATGTAGCGCCGGGATCAGGCGAAGCAACTTCAACTGGTTGGGAAGAGGTAGGGACAATAGCTTCAGATGGTTCAGTTACTCTTAATGCAGGGGTCACTGCTAATCCATTTGAACCGACGATTGATCCTGATGTTGATCCTAATACTCCTTATGCAGGCGTCGATGCGGGACAAGGTGTGAAATGGGGCGAAAAGGTTTTTGCACCATATATTGATGGCGGTTTATGGTACAACGGAGAAAACGGGTATCAAGGATTGTATCCTCTTGGTCAAGAAGTGAAGAAATCACAGATCAGTTATGCAAATATCGGATTTATTGTATCAGATCCAAGTAATCCTAAGACGGCTTCTTTTGGCGGGTACTATAATGTAGATGGTACCGGAACAAATGGTTCAGTTGTCACTGCATTTGCTAAACAAATCAAAGAATTCCGCGCACAAGGAGGAGATGTGTTAGTTTCATTTGGTGGAGAAAACGGCACGCCGCTTCAAGATGTCTATGATAATGCTGAAGAACTTGCGGATAAATACATTGAAATTGTCGAGCATTACGGATTAACAACAATCGATTTCGATATCGAAGGTGCCCATGTACGTGATAAAGAAGCTTGGCAAAGAAATAATGATGCAATCAAAATCATGCAAGATAAGCTGGGTGATGAAGCACCTGACGTTTGGTATACGTTCCCTGTTTTACCGACTGGTTTAGTAGGTGAAGGGACAGACAATGACGCATACAATGTGCTACAAGATGCTGTTCAGAAAAAGGTGGAGGTTCATGGTGTGAATATCATGACAATGTGTTTTGGACCTGCATTTGTTACAGGGCCAACAAATACATACTATACATATGTTGAACAAGCATCAGAAAGCTTAGCTGGACAATTAAAACGCATTTATAGTGATGCCAATCAAGACCTGACAGACGCGCAAGTATATCAGAAAATTGGTTTGACGCCGTGGGTAGGAAAATCAAGTCAAGCAAACGAAACGTTTACTCAATCTGATGCTAAAGCCTTGTTAGCATATGCAAATGAAAAACAAATTGGCATGCTTTCTTTCTGGTCATTGAATCGGGACAATGATTTGAATGAAGATTTAAAAAATACTGGACTCGAACAAGAAACCTATGAATTTTCAAAAATTATGGGTGAATTTGACGGAGAGGCAGGCATAAGAGACCAAGCACCAGTAATCAAAGGAGCAACAAATGAAACAATTGAGTTGAATGATTCCTTTGATGCTTTAGCGGGCGTGACTGCGATTGATCAGGAAGATGGAGATCTAACGGCTAAAATCACGACGACTGGAACGGTGGATTCTTCAAAGGCTGGTGAATACCAAATAACTTATTCTGTGGTAGACAGTCAGAAAAACCATTCAGAAAAGATTCGGACGATTACAGTAGTGGATCCTAATGCGAATACGAAACCAATTTTTTCTGGTTTGAAAGATCAAACCATTGAAGTTGGTGCAACCTTTGATAAACTAGCTGGCGTAACAGCGAACGATCAAGAAGATGGTGACCTAACATCAAAAATAGTTGTGGCAGGAAATGTCGACACTTCAAAAGTTGGAACAAATGATCTTACATATACGGTTGCTGACAGCAAAGGTGAAAAGACAACGCAAACAATTACTGTAACAGTCAAAGAAAAAGAAAATGTACCTAACTATTCCTCAACAACGATTTACGTGAAAGGAGACAAAGTTACCTATCAAGGAGCAACTTATACGGCTAAATGGTGGACAAAAGGGGATACTCCAGGATCTGCACAAGTTTGGGAAAAAGAAATAATAAAAAATGAGGACGGGAGTGTAGATTATTATCAAGGCGGGACATATGTTGCAGGAGATCTTGTAAATTACAATGGCAAACAATATCTTGCTAAATGGTGGACACAATCTGTACCAGGTAGTGATGCTTCATGGGAATTAAAAAAAGAGTCAACTAATTAAGAAATGCAAAAAGACGATCAAAATTTTGATCGTCTTTTTTGATAGGGGAATAATAGTTCTTATTGAATGAATACTTTGGATTAGTCAAAGTAAAGGACAAGCAATTGCCTTCAGTATAATAGCCAATAGATGATTGTAACGAACGATTAATTACCTTTATTTTTCTTTCAAGATTGCCGAGAGCGTAAGTAATGTTCATGATAGAAATGTTCTTCATGAAGCCTACGCTGTTCGGCTTGACGATATTTTTTTTCGTCCCACAACATGAACCATAATGTGAATAACGGAAGAAAAATAATCAATGCCGGTTGGATCCCAAAATTGCCAATCAAAATACCTAAGAATAAAACCAGTAATACCAAGCCAATACGTCTAATTGATTTCATGAATTCTCACCTCATTTATTTATGCGAACATTCGTTCGTAAAATCATTATACGAATGTTTGTTCGGTTTGTAAAGAGGTAAGATCAATAAAAAAAGAATTGCAGAAGTTTTACTGCAATTCTTTGGTTTAATTATATTAATAAATGTGGCTACGATAGAGACCAACTACTAAACCTAAGATAGAGACCTCATCTAAAATGATTGGTTCTAATAAGTCATTTTCAGGTTGTAAACGGAAATGTTTTTTTTCTTTATAGAATCTTTTGCAAGTCGCTTCATTTTCTGTTGTCATAGCAATGACGATATCGCCGTTTTTAGCACTTTCTTGCTTTCGAACGATGACGTTATCCCCGTCTAAAATTCCTGCATTGATCATACTTTCACCACGAATGGTCAGCATGAATAAGCTGCCTTCTTCTGAAGTTAAATTTGGTGGAACAGGAAAAAAGTCGGAGGCATCTTCAACTGCAAGAATCGGCTCACCAGCTGTGACTACTCCGAGCATTGGAATAGTAGATGGTTTGATCCCAATTTGATCTAACCCTAAATCAGTTAGTTCGATTGCTCGTGGCTTTGTCGGGTCACGTAAAATGAATCCTTTTTTTTCTAATCGTGCTAAATGTCCATGGACAGTTGATGTTGAAGAAAGGTTAACAGCTTCACCAATCTCACGAACAGTTGGTGGGTATCCTTTACGGGTCACTTGTTCGTGGATATAACGTAAGACTTCGATTTGTCGTGTTTCAGTTTGTCGGGCCACAAAGTACACCTTCTTTCACTTAATAATTAAATAATACCACATAAAAAGCGCTGTTTCAAACAAATGTTCGTATGTAAATAGAGATCGCTAGTTGTTTTTTTTGGTTTTTTTATATAATATAAGAAGAGAAAAAAGGAGGGCTGATAATGTTATCACCTGAAAAAATTGCACGTATTAATGAATTAGCCAAAAAGAAAAAAGCTGAAGGACTTTCAAAAGAAGAAGAAAAAGAACAGATTTTATTGAGAGAAGAATATTTGACAGCTTTTCGCTCTGGCATGAGACATCATATTGAAGGAATGAAAATCGTTGATCCAGAAGGTAATGATGTGACACCAGATAAATTAAAAGAAATTCAAAAAGAAAAAGGGTTACATGACCGTTAGTGTGGTTTTTGGTAAAAAATACCAAAAAAGCATTGATTTTTTGAACTGTATCCGCTAAAATGAGCATGAAATGAATTACAGTAAAAAAAACCTAAATTGGAGGGGTTCTTTTGTTCGACAAAATTGATCAACTAGGCGTTAACACAATCCGTACATTAAGTATTGAAGCTGTACAAAAAGCAAACTCAGGTCATCCAGGCTTACCGATGGGTGCTGCACCGATGGCATATGCACTTTGGACAAAACATTTAAAAGTAAATCCTGTTACTTCGAGAAATTGGGTAGATCGTGACCGTTTTGTACTTTCTGCTGGGCATGGTTCAGCCATGTTGTACAGTTTACTCCACTTATCTGGCTATCAAGTAACAATTGATGACTTGAAACAATTCCGTCAATGGGGATCAAAAACACCAGGACATCCAGAAGTCCATCATACAGATGGCGTTGAAGCAACAACTGGTCCACTAGGTCAAGGAATCGGCATGGCTGTTGGTATGGCAATGGCAGAGGCACACCTTGCAGCAACTTATAATAAAGAAAACTTTAATATTGTTGATCATTATACTTATGCTTTATGTGGTGACGGCGATTTAATGGAAGGTGTGTCTCAAGAAGCAAGTTCTATGGCTGGACACATGAAATTAGGAAAATTAATTGTTTTATATGATTCAAATGATATTTCACTTGATGGCCCAACTTCAAAAGCCTTCACAGAAAACGTTGGCGCTCGCTACGAAGCGTATGGCTGGCAACATATCCTAGTGAAAGATGGAAATGATTTAGAAGCTATCTCTAACGCAATTGAAGCAGCTAAAAGGGAAACTGAAAAACCAACACTAATTGAAGTGAAAACAGTTATCGGTTATGGCTCACCTAACGAAGGAACATCTTCTGTCCATGGCGCACCGATTGGTGATGAAGGAATCAAGATGGCAAAAGAAGTGTATGGTTGGGATTACCCAGATTTCACAGTGCCTGAAGAAGTAGCTACTCGTTTCCATGAAAAAATGGTCGAAGAGGGCGAAAAAGCAGAAGCACAATGGAATGAAAAATTTGCTAATTACAAAAACGCTTATCCAGAATTAGCACAACAATTTGAAGATGCGTTTGCTGGAAAATTACCAGAAAACTGGGATGCTGAGATGCCAAGTTATGATGAAGGTCACAGCCAAGCAAGTCGTGTATCAAGTAAAGATATGATCCAAGCAATTTCAAAAGCAGTTCCTAGCTTATGGGGTGGTTCTGCTGATTTATCTGGCTCAAACAACACAATGGTTGCTACTGAAACTGATTTTGAACCAGGTAATTATGAAGGACGAAACATCTGGTTCGGTGTTCGTGAATTTGCCATGGCAACAGCGATGAACGGAATCCAATTACACGGTGGTACACGTATTTATGGTGGAACATTCTTTGTATTCACAGATTATTTACGTCCAGCTATTCGTCTTGCTTCCATTCAAAAAGCACCAGTTATTTATGTATTAACACATGATTCAGTCGCAGTGGGTGAAGACGGTCCAACACATGAACCAATCGAACAACTTGCTTCTGTTCGTTGTATGCCAGGTGTACATGTTGTACGTCCAGCTGATGGTAATGAAACGCGTGCTGCTTGGAAAATTGCGATGGAATCAACAGAAACACCAACTATTTTAGTGTTAAGTCGTCAAAACTTACCAGTTCTTCCGTCAACAAAAGAAAAGGCCGATGACATGGTGAAAAAAGGTGCTTACGTACTTTCTCCAGCACAAGGTGAAACACCAGAAGGTATCTTGATTGCAACTGGTTCTGAAGTTGATTTAGCAGTTAAAGCACAAAAAGTTTTAGCTGAAAATGGCAAAGACGTTTCTGTCGTTTCAATGCCAAGCTTTGACTTGTTTGAAGCACAATCTTCCGAATACAAAGAGAGTGTTCTGCCAAAATCGGTAACTAAACGTGTCGCAATCGAAGCAGCTGCACCATTTGGGTGGGAACGTTATGTTGGGGCAGAAGGAACAACAATCACCATTAATCATTTTGGTGCATCAGCTCCAGGAAATATTATTCTTGAAGAATTTGGTTTCACAGTCGAAAACGTTGTGAAAACTTACGAAGAATTATAAGAATAAAATAATTTAATTAAAATAAGAACAAGCTGGGAGAAATTCCCGGCTTGTTTTATTGGAAGTAAAGTTACTGTTTGATTTCTTTTACATTACAATTGTGTTACATAAGCAGAAAACGTCCAGAATAAATTGAGATTTTGTCAAAATAAACGTATAATTTACTTAATTAAGTTTGTTTTAAGGAGAAAACTTTTATTTAAAGTTTTTTTATTTTGAGGAGGAATACGAATGCAAGAGCTGAAAACCCGTAGCGCCCGTCATCATAAGACGAAGAAACCTATGGTGATTAATAAAAAAGCCATTGCTCCATTAATGGGAACAAGTCTTTTGGTTGGGCCGATGATGGTTACAGCAGCACCACAAAGTGCACATGCAGATGAACAAGGTACAAACCAAACGACAACTGATCCTCAGTCTTTTATTAACCAAATTGGTTGGTCTGCATCAGAAGTTGCCGCCAACAATGATTTATATGCTTCTGTGATGATTGCGCAAGCATTGCTTGAAAGTGCTTATGGAACATCTGGATTAGCAAGTGCACCAAACTATAATCTATTTGGTGTTAAGGGAAGTTATAATGGTGCTGTTGTTTATATGCCAACAAAAGAATATTTAAATGGTCAATGGGTGACAATGAATGAACCATTCCGTAAATATTCTTCTTATTGGGAATCATTCCAAGACCATGCGAATGTGTTACGGTCAACTAGTTTTTCAACTGGCGACTATCACTACTCAGGAGCTTGGAAAAGTAACACAACCAGTGTTTATGATGCTACGGCTTATTTGACAGGCCGATATGCTACTGATCCAACTTATGGAGAAAAATTAAATTCATTGATCAGCACATACAACTTAACACGTTTTGATACACCATCAACTGTTTCTGTTTCAAGCACGACAACAACCACAACCACAACGACGACTTCATCTACAACGCAATCAACAACTTATGGTGGAAATACTCAGTCAACTGGCACTGGTCAAACATATACAGTTGTCTCTGGTGATTCACTATGGGGGATTGCACAAAAATTTGGGATGTCTATCGATGAGTTGATGGCAAAGAACGGATTAAGTGATTATTCATTAATGGTTGGACAAGAGCTATCTGTTTAATCGTTTAAGTTACTAATTTTTTGACACGAAATTTCTTAAAAAGTAGTTTAGATATTTTGTCTAAACTACTTTTTTGTCGCCTGTTTTAAGACGAATTATTCGCCAGATAGTATCTGATTGTATTATGATAAAGAAGTAAAGACAGGTCGAAGGGAGAGAGTTTCATGCCACAAATCTATCAAGCAATTACTGATTTGATTGGAGAAACACCAATCGTTAAATTAAACAAAATAGTTCCAGAGGATTCTGCAGAAGTTTATGTTAAATTAGAATTCTTCAATCCAGGGGGCAGCGTGAAAGATCGGATCGCCTTAAGTATGATTGAAAAAGCAGAACAAGACGGAAGGTTGAAACCTGGTGACACGATTATTGAACCAACTTCTGGTAATACAGGAATTGGTTTAGCGATGGTTGGGGCAGCTAAGGGTTATCGAGTGATTATCGTAATGCCTGAAACAATGAGTATGGAACGTCGCTTGCTAATGAAAGCTTACGGGGCTGAATTAATTTTAACACCTGGTGCTGACGGTATTTCTGGTTCCATCAGAGAAGCAGAACGTTTAGCTAAAGAACATAATTATTTCTTACCACTTCAGTTTGAAAATCCAGCCAATCCTGAAATCCATGAAAAGACAACTGGTCCTGAAATTCAGGCTGCTTTTGGAGTGGCTGGGTTAGATGCTTTTGTTTCAGGAATTGGAACAGGGGGAACAATCACTGGTGCTGGTCATGAATTAAAACGTGTCTATCCTGAAATAAAAGTTATCGGCGTTGAACCTGCTGAGTCAGCAGTTTTAGAAGGAAAACCAGCTGGTCCTCACAAAATTCAAGGAATCGGAACGGGATTTATACCGGATACACTGGATACGAAAGTTTACGATGAAGTTTTGCCAATCACCGGTGAGGAAGCAATGGAAACTTCAAGAGAAGTCGGTCGTCAAGAAGGCTTTTTGGTGGGAATTTCTTCAGGTGCTGCAATTGCAGCTGGTTTAAAAATTGCGAAAGAATTGGGTAAAGGGAAAAAAGTTTTAGTTATTGTACCAGATAATGGTGAACGTTACCTATCAACTGCATTGTATCAAGAAGATTAAAATCAACGACAGTAAGGAGGTCAAGACGAGCAGGTGTCTTGGCCTCTTTTATATACTTTGCTGATCTTTAGGTTAACTTTAACATTTTGCATAGAAAAACATGAATTTTAATTTTATCTTCATGAAATGTAGATTTTGAAAAATAAAAATAGTATGATAATACGTGAACGATCACGTAGGAGGTGTCAATGTGGGCAACAAATTGGTAGACGAGGCAATCGAAAAACTAAAGCATGAAAATATTCGGATCACACCTCAAAGATATGCAATTTTAGAGTATTTAATCGAACATCATTCTCATCCGACAGCTGATGAAATCTATAAAGCGTTAGAACACCGTTTTCCAAATATGAGTGTCGCAACAGTTTATAACAATCTTCGGTTATTTACATCTATTGGTTTTGTACAGGAAATGAATTACGGAGATGCATCAAGTCGTTTTGACTTTACTTCGACACGTCATTATCATGTGATTTGTCAAAACTGTGGGAAAATCGTGGACTTTCATTACCCTGGTCTTGAAGATGTTGAGATGGCTGCCAGCCGTTTGACTGATTTTGAGATCAATGAACATCGCCTTGAACTGTATGGCTTATGTCCAGAGTGTCAACAAGCACAAGCAAATGAGTCTGTTTAATGAAAGGGTTATCCCAAAAAGAGAACGTAACGAATCTATTTTGTAGTACTTGGTGAAAAAGAAAGCAATAAACAACTATTTTATCTAAATTCTGGATGAAATAGTTGTTTATTTTTTTACACTTTCACAATCCGTTTTTTTCGCAAGCCTAAACGACCACTGTATGAAGCTTTTTTTAACAGGTTTTTTTGCTGTTACCTTCTAAAAAGTAAGCGGATTTTCACTTGTGAATTCACAAGCATAAAATTTCTGAATCCGTTTTATTTTTGCTATAGTTAGCATTGTCAAAAGACAAAAAGTTTAGTAGGAAGAGGGATTACCATGAAAGTAGTTGTAATTGGCTGCACCCATGCTGGAACAGCAGCTGTAAAAAGTATTTTAAACAATCATCCAGAGGCAGAAGTAACAATTTATGAACGTAATGACAATATCTCATTCTTATCATGTGGGATTGCATTGTATGTCGGAGGCGTAGTTAAAGATCCTGCAGGGTTGTTTTATTCAAATCCAGACGAACTTGCTGGGTTAGGTGCGACAGTTAAAATGGAACACAACGTCACAGATGTTGATACAGAAAATAAAACTGTAACTGCGGAAGATTTAAAAACGGGCGAAGTTGAAACAGTTTCTTATGATAAATTAGTTGTGACAACAGGGTCATGGCCAATTATTCCGCCAATTAAAGGGATCGAATCTGAAAATATTTTACTATGTAAAAACTACAACCAAGCAAATGAAATTATTGCACAAGCCAAAGATGCAAAACGCGTCGTAATCGTTGGTGGAGGTTATATTGGAATCGAATTGGTTGAAGCTTTTGTTGAATCTGGAAAACAAGTCACTTTGATTGATGGCTTAGATCGTATTTTAAATAAATATTTGGATAAACCATTCACCGATGTTTTGGAAAAAGAATTGGTGGATCGTGGAGTAACTTTAGCTTTAGGTGAAAATGTATCAGAGTTTATCCCAGATGAAGCAGGTAAAGTAAAACAAGTTAAAACACCTAGCGAAACATTTGATGCAGACATGGTGATCTTGTGCGTTGGTTTTAAACCAAATACAGAGTTAGTTGCTGGAAAAGTCGACACACTACCAAATGGTGCAATCAAGGTCAATGAATATATGCAAACAAGCAACCCTGATATTTTTGCAGCTGGTGACTCAGCAGTTGTTCACTATAACCCGTCAAATACTCAAAACTATATTCCGTTGGCAACAAATGCTGTTCGCCAAGGATTATTGATTGGGTACAACTTAACAGAAAATAAAATGCATTATCGTGGAACACAAGGAACATCAGGCTTGTATTTATTCGGTTGGACCATCGGCTCAACTGGTGTAACCACTGAAAGTGCACCATTAAATAATTTGGACGTTCAAGCAACCTTATTTGAAGATAACTATCGTCCAGAATTTATGCCAACAACTGAAAAAGTTTTAATGGAATTAGTTTATGAAAAAGGGACAAATCGTATTGTGGGCGCACAATTTATGTCAAAATATGATGTCACTCAATCTGCAAATACATTGTCACTTGCAGTACAAAATAAAATGACAGTGGAAGATCTAGCACTATCTGATTTCTTCTTCCAACCACACTTTGATCGTCCTTGGAATTACTTGAATTTACTTGCACAAGCAGCTTTAGCTGAGATTGCAGAAAATAAATAAAAAGTGAAGAGACACGCCAACAATGAGTTACCTGACTGTTGGTGTGTCTTTTTATTCTGTGAAAGTTTGTATGCTTTAAAAGTATAATTAGTTGTAATCTAGCCGATTTTTTGTGAAAATAAACTAGGAGTTTAAATTGGAGGGATGTCAGATGGAAAAAGAATACTTTAACCAGCAAGAAGTATTTTTAAAAGATTATCAAAAATTTGCCAAACAAAATAATGTGACGATTGATCAATTAGCAGATCAAGTGATTGAAGAATTGAATCGAACGCAAGCAGATCGTTTCACCTTGCCAAAAGAAGAAGCTGTGGATGGAAAGAGCCATTGTTTCCCTTTTAGCCGTCGCGTATATTCGGATGAAAATGATGGTACCTTGAATACAAGTTATACGTATGAAGGCGAGCCCTATGTTTTAGAAACGGAAGAATAATCTGAACAATAAATACAAAAGACCTCGTGAATTATTTCATGAGGTCTTTTTATTTTACTAAGATCGAACTCTTTTATTCAACAATTGAAATATTAAAATGCCTTAGCAGATCAAAGGTTGCTGTTTGTTGTTCTTTACTAGCAACTAAGTGTTGGTTGATTGTAAATTCAGCTTCTGGAAATGCGCTTTGTAAAGCAAGTACATTTGCCAGAATACATAGATGCGTTTCTACTCCCACGACCTCGATTCTTTTTTCTTCCTGTTTGTCTGTAAAAAAATTATCCTTTATTTCAACTAATTTTTCAGGAGGAATCGTAAAATAATATTTTTTGATTACTTGTTCCTTTTCTAAAGGTGCTAAAGCGGATATCAGTTGAAGATCATTCGTTTCCTCTGCTTTTCCCTTCTTTTCAACAGGTATGTCTCGTGTAAACAAAACGTATTCGTTCGTTTTTCGTGCTTTTTCTAACCTTTGAGCAATAGGTTGAACTAAATGAGTTGCAGTGGGAACGTAAAATTTACTTGTTGGATCAAGAATGTGGTTTTGCATATCGATGATAACTAACATTTTTTATTCTCCTTTTAACGAAAGATGAATGGAATAAATCTAAATTCTTTTAATTTAAGAATAACGGAGAAGATTCTAAATGGAAAATGAAATGATTGATGAATCAATAGGATTTTTAATTGACAAGCGATAGTTAATCGAATTCTTTGAATAAAAAAAGTGAAACAGTTATCATAATGATAGATAGATGATAAATAGATTAAAAACCAACAGCCTAATTTGAGCGATGCGTTGAAATACGTGGAATGTGAAGGAGGAAAAAGAATGCCAGCGTATTACTTTGTTGATAAAGAAAAACAGGTGACAGATTCAGATGAAACAAAGTGTAATTGGATAATCGTGAATAATAAAGATGTAAACGAGATTGAAAAAATCACACAACATTATCAATTACCGCAAGATATTTTTATTGGTATTTCTTATCCTGAAGCGATTTCAAGAGTGGAATATCTCCCTGGAACGAAGTTGAAGAATGCATTTTCACTTGTATTGTTAAACCTTTCCAGTAATCGTACAAAAATCGAAGAACGTTTGACACCAATTTCTTTTGTGGTGTCGGATGATCTTTTGATTACTTGTGTAGAAACTGAAACGATTTTTATTAAGAATCTAATTGACAAACACCAGAAAAAGCTTGATTCATTTGAGAAGATCATTGCTTATACGATTTTGAACAGTTATACCCATTTCGTTAAAGAATTACAGAAAATGAAGCAAGAAATCGACTCATTAGATGAAGGGGCACGTAGGACAACTGAAAATGAAGAGCTTTACAAGCAAGCTGATTTAGAACGAACCATTGTTTACATTGATCACACATTAAGAGATCAAAAAGAGACACTTGATGAATTATGGGAGGTGAATGATTTTGCAGAGAAATTAGCTGATGATCAGTTGCTTTACGATGTCAAACTAAGGCAAAGACAGACTGAAAAAATGATTTCGATTTATCGGGATTTGCTTGAAAGTATCGGAAATCTTTTCAGCGGTATGATGGACAATCACTTGAACCATTTAATGAAATATCTTGATTCTGCAACGTTAGTGATTTCAGTCCCAGCAATGATTGCTGGAATCTGGGGGATGAACACTGGCGGTTTGCCAGGTAAAAGTTCTGAGTTGGGTTTTTTCTTAGTTCTTATTGGTTCTGCTGTAGCAACCGCTGCAGTTGCATTGCATTTATTGAGAAAAGACTATACGAAATAGTTAAGTATGAGTTGCTGTTTTGAAGGAAAATTTGTTTTAATATGAGGAGGAATAGCATGACTGAACCAAAATTAGTAGATCCACGAAAATTATACCATACGGAAAAATTTCCAAAACAAGACCAAAATACACCAGCCCTACAACAAAATATGAAGCCTGTTCCAGATTGCGGTGAGGAAACTTACAAAGGATCCAATCAATTAGAAAATCGGCGTGTGTTGATTACTGGTGGGGATTCTGGGATTGGACGTGCTGCTGCGATTGCGTTTGCAAGAGAGGGGGCAGATATCGCATTACAATTTTTACCTGGAGAAGAAGCGGATGCGAACGAAGTAGCAAGGTTGATTGAGAATGCGGGTCGCAAAGTAGTCCTGTTGCCTTTTGATTTGCGTGATGAGCAAGCACCTAAGGAAATCATTCGCCAAACAGTAGCTGAATTAGGTGGTATTGATACATTAATTCTAAATGCTGGACAACAAATTTCTTCTTCGTCCATTGAAGAATTGCCTATGCAACAAGTAAAAGATACTTTTATGGTAAATATCATCGCCATGTTTTCTTTAGTTAAAGAAGCGGTACCTCATCTTCCAGCTGGAGGAGCCATTGTTAATACAACTTCTGTACAGGCAACAAACCCAAGCGAACATCTACTTGATTACGCAGCAACTAAAGCCGCTATTGCGAATTTTACGATTGGCTTAGCCAAACAGTTAGCGCCGAAAGGAATTCGTGTGAACGCTGTCGCTCCTGGACCCATTTGGACACCTCTACAGCTTGACGAAGGACAGCCGAGCGAAGCTATTCCAGAATTTGGACAAGATAGTCTTTTAGAACGTGCAGGTCAGCCAGCTGAGTTAGCTTCAGTGTATGTATTTTTAGCTTCAAATAAAGCAAGTTATGTTACAGCCCAAATTTATGGCGTAACTGGTGGTGAGGCAATTAATCTGTAAAAAAGCATGAATCAATCACCTTGTTAAGTGATGAAAAATGGCTGAGAGAAAGAAAGCACTAGGAATCTTTACCTTAGATTTCTGATGCTTTCTTTCGTTTGTTTATGACGAAATCAAATCAAAATCAATGAGGCCAGCTTGCTTCACTTGCGCTTTTTCCGTATACTGATTTTGAAGTGGAGGAAAAGAACATGCTAAGTTTAACCAAATATCTACAATCAGGACAGACAACAATTTCTAATTTGTTATTCGTAAATTATCGGAAAATGGGCCTTGAATCAGAAGAATTTCTTTTTATTTTACAGTTACACATGAAGCAACAAGAAGGGGACTTCTTTCCAGATTTACAACTGATAGCAATCAACATGGGGTTGAAATCAGATCAAGTTTATCAAATTTTAAATCGATTGGTCGGTGGTGGTTTTCTCGTAATCGAAACAATCACTGTTGATGGTAAAAAAGCGGATCAATATAATTTACTTCCATTGTATGAAAGACTGGAAAAGTATTTAGATAGTCAAGCATCAAAAGCCAAAGAAAATCAACAAGAGCAAGAAATTCAATCGGTTTATCGTTTATTTGAGCAAGAATTTGGTCGGCCGTTGTCTTCAATCGAATTCCAGCGAATTGGACAATGGCTAGAGGAAGATCACTATCAACCGGAAGTACTAAAGCTGGCTTTGCGTGAAGCAGTATTGAACCAAGCGTATAGCTTTAACTATATCGATCGAATTTTGTTGTCTTGGGAACGAAAAAATTTACGAACAAAACAACAAGTCGAGGAAGAACAAAAACGACGTAAACAGCAACTGTTGCAAAAAGAAGTAGAACAGTCTGCACAATCAGAAGAATTACCTAAGGTTTCTTTGACAAATTGGTTGGAAGAAGAACTGAGAAACGAAACAAAGTAGAAAATGATGAGGAAGACAAGATGCTAAGTAAAGAAAACACAATGTTAGCAATTGAAGAAATGTATAAGATGTTTCCAGATGCACATGGGGAGCTCGTTCATAAAAACCCTTTTGAATTATTGATTGCTGTGATCTTGAGTGCCCAAGCAACAGATGTTTCAGTAAATAAAGCAACACCGAGATTATTTGAAGCATTCCCTGATCCAGAAACATTAGCGCAAGCTTCTGTCGAAGAAATTATTCCAAAAATCAAAACGATTGGTTTATACCGAAACAAAGCAAAGAATATCAAAGCATGTGCAGAACAGTTGTTAGAACGTTTCGATGGGGAAGTCCCTAATACACGGGAAAAACTGATGTCTTTACCTGGAGTAGGACGTAAGACAGCCGATGTTGTCTTAGGGGATGCTTTTGGAATTCCAGCTATTGCCGTTGATACACATGTCGAGCGAGTGTCTAAACGATTGCGAATTTGTAAATTAAATGCAAGTGTACTCGAGGTGGAAGAAACTTTGATGCGAAAAGTGCCAGAAGATCTTTGGGTGAAAACACATCATACCATGATCTTTTTTGGTCGTTATCACTGTACAGCGAGAAATCCAAAGTGTGAAGTTTGTCCGTTGTTACCGATGTGCCAAGATGGAAAAATACGAATGAAAGAAAAGGTCAGGACAAAATAATGTCCTGACCTTTTTGTGTTTTAAGCTGCTTAATTAGTTATCAGTAGCAAATTATGAACTCGAACTAGCTTTTTCAGAGCGAGCGGCGTTTTCAGTATTGCTAGTTGGCGGAGCAGTTGAAGATGTTTCTGGTGGTGTTTCAACTTCAACTGTTGAAGAACTACTTGAAGTTGAAGGCACTGGTTCTTCTGAAGAGCTAGAAGAGCTACTTTCAACTGTAGTGGTAGTAGCTGTTCTTGATTCAACGGTGGTCGTTGAAGTAGTACTCGACTTTGGCTCAACTGTTGAACTAGAAGTTGGGACATTCGATTTTCTTGGTACACTGTAACTTGGAACAGTATATTGATCTTTATAATAAAGTTCATTGTTTACTCGAATCAAATCGCTCGGCATGGTCCAATCATCATTTGAAACATTTGCAGAAACATACTGCATCAATTCTCGATATACATCAGAAGCAACATGCGATGATGCATCAGTAACTGGCGTCATTTTCTCATTATAGCCCGTCCAAACAGAAATTGCATAGTTTGGTGTATAGCCAGCAAATAAAATATCGGGATAGACACCGGAAGAACGTCCGATTTTTGCATATTCATCATCTGTATAGTTAGATGTCCCAGTCTTACCAGCCTGATATAAACCTGGAATTTGAGCGTTCGTTCCTGTTCCTTTTGTCAAGGTGTCTTTCAAGATATCAGTCACCATGTAGGCAGTTTCTTCAGACATTGCTCTGGTACCTTCAGGCTCAAAAGTTTCTTCTGTCCCATCCTGATAGATCACTTTATTGACATATTGTGGTTTGTAGTAAGTCCCACCATTTGCTAAAGCTGCGTAGGCCGCTGCCATTTTTAAGGAAGAAGCACCATATTTTGTTCCGTCCTGATCTTCTGTGTTACTTGAAATGGCATTTGATTGATGAATCGTACGATAATTAATACCAACGCCACTTAAGAAAGAAGCAACTTTGTCGGCACCAACTTCGTTGAATAGTTTAACTGCTGGTATATTCCGTGAGTCATATAGTGCTTGTCGCAAAGTGATTGTCCCCATGTAGCGGTTATCCCAGTTCATAACAGGGGTAGTCGTTCCTTCGTAGTTATACGGAGCATCGGAAATCGTTTTTCCAGTAGAATACTTTAGGTATTCAAAGGCAGGTGCATAATCCGTAATTGGTTTCATCGTTGAACCAAAATCACGTGACGTGTTGACCGCTAAGTTGTTTCCGAGTGTGACATCTTCGGCAACTTTTCGAGCGCCGATTTGTGCTTTGACTTGTCCTGTCTTTGCATCGATCAATGTGGAAGCAACTTGCATTTGATCGTCAGGATAAGCAACATATTGGTCGGTATTTACAATATTGTATAGTTGCTTTTGTGCATCTAAATCAAGGTTTGTGTAAATATCAAGACCATCAGTATAGACGTTTTTATCTGTTTTTTCTTCAATCTCGTTAATGACTTCTTTTACATAGTTATCGACGATTTTCGTATTATCATCACCAGAAGATAATTCTTGTAGACCGTCCGTGACAGGGACATTTACTGCCTGATCATATTCTGCTTGAGTGATTTTTTCGTTTTGTAGCATTGTATAAAGAACGATATCGCGACGTTTTTTTGCTTGTTCAGGATAAGTATATGGATCATAAGCTGAAGGTGCTTGAGGCATCCCAGCAAGAAGTGCAGTTTGTGCTAAGGATAGTTCAGGTAATCTTTTTCCAAAGTACATTTCTGCGGCTGTTTCCATGCCATAAAAACCATTTGCCATATAGACTTTATTGACATAATAAGTCAAAATTTCTTCTTTGGATTTTTCTTGTTCTAACTTGACAGCCATCCAAGCTTCTTGTGCTTTTCTCTTTAACGTCTGGTCTTCTGCTTTTGTTGAGAAGAAGGAAAGTTTGATCAATTGCTGAGTTAAAGTACTTCCACCTTGCAGTCCGCCAGACGTGAAGTTTGACAGCGCAGAACCAAGGATGCGGACAGGATCGACACCGATATGTTTATAGAAACGACGATCCTCAACGGAAACGATGGCATCTTGTAATTGTTGTGGTAGTTCGCTGGCAGTGATCTTTTCGCGTTTTTCTGCCCCAAGATCTTCAAATAGCTCTCCTGTTGAAGTATATAGTTTTGACGAGACAGTGGCATCTAAGTTTTTATCTGTTAAGGCAGGGGCGTCTTTTGCATAAAACCAAAATAGACCAACACCAGATAGAAATAAGACACAGCCAATGAAAACAATGCCGAGTAAGATTTTGACAATTAAATTTTTTCCGTTTTTTTGCTTACCAGAGCCATTGCGGGAAGTTGATTTTGTTCCTTTTTTCTGGGGAGGACTTGTTTTTCTTCGCGATGCTCTCGTTTGTTCATTTGCCATTAGTGCTTTTCTCCTTTTGATAATGATAGATACTGATCGACTGCATCAAGATAAGGGACGCGAGGTAAGAAACCAGGTGTGATTTCTATTCCAAGTTCTTCAATTAATGAAAGTGGTAAAGACTTTCTACCACCATCAGTTTGTTGATACCAATAGTCAATCAGATGGGTACTACTTAAATAGAAGCAACGTTTTAGACTAGAAAACCATAATAAAACAAAACAGATACCATCTTGCTTTATACAAGACTCCATATGTTTGATTTGATGCTCGTGAAAGTTATTGAATGGGAAAGATGTTTTATTTTTTGTTTCTTTTGCTTCAAAATCCAAATAGAAACCTCGATAAACACCGTTGTAATCAGTTGTCGAAGCTTGAGTAAAGTAAGCTTCTTTAATCACTGCGGCACTTCTTCGAGGGTAATCGACTTTAACGATTTGAATAGGGGTTGGCTTCTTGTGTATGACTGCCAAATTTTTTGATAGATAAAAGCTGTTGCTCTCATTGATAGCTTCTTCAAATGACATACCTCGGTTACCAAAAACAGTGGAAGAAGTTTTTTTTCCTTGAATTTTTGGTTTTGAAGAGGCATCCTTAGAATAAGGTTGGCCATTAGGGTAGCGTAAGACCATATTTAATCACACTCCTGCGCACATTATAGCAAAAAAAAGTAAAGAAAGAAAAGGAATCAGGTGGTGAATCAATTGAAAGTAATCTATGTTTCAGGCTATCGAAGCTTCGAACTGGGTATTTTTCAGGAAAAGGATCCAAAAATCAAAGTTATTAAAAATGTTTTAAAAAAAGAAATTCGCCAACTAGTTGAAGAAGGATTAGAGTGGGTGATCAGCAGTGGCAACCTTGGTGTTGAGTTATGGGCGACTGAGGTTGTAGCTGAATTGAAGCAAGAGTATCCTGAATTACATTTAGGAATTATTTATCCGTTTGCTGAGTTTGGCAGTAATTGGAACGAAACAAATCAGGAAAAGAAAATGCTAGCGGAACAAGTAGCGGACTACATTGAGTCGGTCAGTCATTTACCTTATAAAAATCCTAATCAATTAAAAAATCATACACAATTTCTACTTACACATACAGAAGGGACTTTGTTGATCTATGACCCTGAATACATTGGAAAGACAGATTATTTTTTGCGCGATGCAAGAAAATTTCAAGAGAATAAACCTTATGAAATTCGTTTGATTAGCATGGATGATTTACAAAATTCTGTGGAATAAAAGGAGATAGTGTTTGATTTATAGTTATTTTTCCGATACAATGGGAAAAGTAGAAAAGTTATAATGTAAATGAGAATTAAATAGAGGTGTAAATATGGCGAATTTGATTTATAGTCCAAAAGACATTTTACAACAAGAATTCAAAACCAAAATGCGTGGATACGATCCAATTGAAGTTGACGAATTTTTGGACAATATCATTAAAGATTATGAAGCATACAGCAAAGAACTCCTTGCTTTACAAGAAGAAAATGATCGTTTGAGTGCAAAAGTTGCTCAACTATCAAAAACACAAGGAACACAAACTCGTGTGCAACCAACAGAAGCACCTAAGAGTACGGCAGTAACAAACTTTGATATCTTAAAACGTTTATCAAATCTTGAACGTGAAGTTTTTGGAAAAAAACTTGACCAAGCAACACCATCTGCTTCTGCACAACCTAATGCAGGCAACTATACAAATGCAGATGCAAGTGATGACAATGAAAAAACACGTCAATTTTAATTAGTGAATTTTTTGCGATTTTCGGGTAATCGCGGTCTGACTTGATCAGGCTGAGGAAAGTCCATGCTCGCACAGACTGTGATGTCTGTAGTGTTCGTGCTTAGCGAAAAGATAAGCTAAGGTACTCTTAGGAGTAACGGCAGGAAAACGAGCTAAGGCTTCGGCTATGCTTTAGTATCCTTGAAAGTGCCACAGTGACGAAGCGAATCGGGAAACTTATTCGGTGGAACGCGGTAAACCCCTCGAGCGAGCAACCCAAACAATGGTAGGGGCGCTTTTTGCTAGGAATCAGAACAAGGCAAAAGGGCAGTTAAACTGCAGATAGATGGTTACCCCTTTATTTCTTCTCCCTGGAGGAATAAAGGACAAAACATGGCTTACAGAAAATCGCAATAATCAGGGAATACCTTCCAACGATGTTGTGAAGGTTTTTTTTATAAATAAGGAGACTAGTATGGACAAAAATAGAAAATTTAACCTTGTAGCAACTGCCGCAAGTGGTTTAGAAGCGCTGGTTGGAAAAGAGCTACGTGATTTAGGAATTGATTGTCAAGTAGAAAATGGGAGAGCTCGTTTTGAAGGCACAATGGAAACAATCGCAACAACTAACCTATGGTTGCGTACAGCAGACCGTGTCAAAATCGTCGTCGGCGAGTTCGACGCATTTACGTTTGATGAATTATTTGAAAATGTGAAAGCTTTGCCATGGGAAGACTTTTTACCTTTAGATGCAGAATTTCCAGTTGCTGGAAAATCAATTAAATCAAAGTTATATAGTACACCAGATTGCCAAGCAATCACTAAGAAAGCAATCGTTGATCGTTTGCGTACGTATTATCATCGTCCAGCTTCTGTGCCGTTGACAGAAACAGGTGCTCATTTTCAACTAGAAGTTGCTTTGTTGAAAGACCATGTGATGATTACTTTAGATACAACAGGACCCAGTCTATTTAAACGCGGCTACCGTTTAGAAAAAGGTGGTGCACCATTAAAAGAAAACATGGCTGCAGCATTAGTAGCGTTAACAACTTGGCGAAAAGATCGTCCTTTTTATGATCCTGTTTGTGGTTCTGGAACTATTTGTATTGAAGCAGCCTTGATTGGGCATAACATAGCACCCGGATTTAACCGAGAGTTTGCTTGTGAATCATGGGAATGGTTTGATAATAATGTCATGGAAGAAGTCCGGGCTGCTGCAGAAGAACAAGCTGATTACGATGTAGAACTAGACATTACGGGTTCAGATATCAATGGACGAATGATTGAAATCGCCAAAGCAAATGCTGAGGAAATTGGCTTGGGAGATTCCATTACCTTTAAGCAACAAGCATTGAAAGACTTCAAAACGGATAAAGAATATGGCGTAATCGTTGCTAATCCACCATACGGAGAACGATTGGGCGAAGAAGAAACAGTTCGTAAACTGTATCAAGAAATGGGTGACGTATTTAGACCACTGAAAACGTGGAGTAAATATATCTTGACCAGTGATTTAGCGTTTGAAGAATATTACGGACAAAAAGCAACGAAAAAACGTAAATTATATAACGGTGCTTTACGCACGGATTTGTTCCAGTACTGGGGAACACGTCCCCCACGTGTGAAAAAAGAAGACTAGGATTTGTTTTTAAATTTGGATTTTTGGAGGAATGACAGATGAAAGAAACAGAATTTTTACAAGAATTAAAAGAAATTAATCTTTTGCAACAAGCATTAGGAATTTTGGACTGGGATACACAGACAGGGATGCCTGAAAAAGCCAGTGAATACCGTAGTGCTGTTGATAGTTACTTGTACAGTCTTTACTTTGAAAAAAAAGTAGGACCTAAAATCGAGGAAGCACTTGCTTATTTTGGCGAGCATCCAGAAGAATTATCTGAAGTAGGACAAGCTGCGTATCGAAAAGTGAAGGAAGACTTCGAACTAGAACATAACGTGCCTAAAGAATTGATGACAAAATATAGCGCAGCAATTTCTTCTGCGCATGGACAATGGCAAAAATCACGAGAAACAAAACAGTTTGCTGATTTTGAATCGGCGTTGACACAAAATATTGAATTAACTAAAGAATTGATTCCTTATTGGCAGAAAGATGAAAAGACGCCGTATGATGTGCTGTTAAACCAGTATGAACCAGGTATGACTGTTGAAATTCTAGACAAAGTATTTGCACAATTAAAAGATGGAATCATGTCGATTCGTCAAGAAATCAGTGAAAAAGGAACAGAACCTGAAACTAGCTTTCTTTCACGTAAAATGACGAAAGAACAACAAAAACGATTTGTTGTGGGCGTTATCGAACAACTAGGATATGAATTTAGCCGAGGACGTTTAGACGATACGATTCATCCATTTATGACCGGAATCAATCCCGATGATGCACGAATCACAACTCGTTGGAATGAATATGATTTTCAAATGGCTGTTTTTGGTGTCATTCATGAAGCAGGTCACGGAATGTATGAACAAGATATTGACGATAAATATGCATATACACCAGTTTATCAAGGTGCATCAATGGGTATCCATGAATCACAATCTTTATTCAACGAAATTATTATCGGAAGCAATCGAAGCTTCTGGGAAAAACAATATCCTTTTTTCCAAGATTGTGCAGAAGGGACGTTTGCGGATGTTGAATTTACTGATTTCTATCGTTCATTGAAGCGCACACAAGCAAGTTTGATCCGAATTGAAGCAGATAGCTTAACTTATCCGCTGCATATTATTATTCGCTACGAAATTGAAAAAATGATTTTCAACGAAAATTTAGCAATTGCTGAACTTCCAGAAGTTTGGAACCAAAAATACGAAGAATATTTGGGTGTTCGACCAACGAATGACCTCGAAGGAATTCTCCAAGATGTTCACTGGTCGGGTGCAAGTTTTGGTTATTTTCCTTCATATGCTCTGGGATATATGTATGCAGCCCAGCTATTACATGCATTAGAAAAAGAATTGTCGATTGATGAAGTTTTAGCTTCAGATGATTATTCACCAATCAAGAAGTGGATGGAGACACATATTCACCAATATGGCGCTTCAAGAAAACCAAACCAGTTGATTCAGGATGCTACGGGTGAATCATTAAATCCTAATTATTTGATTGAATATATGCGAGATCTATACTTCAATGTATATCAAGTAAACTAAAACTGGAAGTCTGGAACATTGCTTCATTTGTTCCAGACTTTTTCTGTTGGATGAATTTGTCAAAACGAAGTGAAGGAGTGAAGTAATGGACGAGAAATTAAAAAAGATAGCTGCGTATAGTTTCAATCAATTGAAAAACGATCAAACAGGTCATGGAGAAGATCACACGAAGCGAGTGGTTCAGTTAGCAACAGATATTTTAGCGACGGAGCCAACTGCTAATCGAGGAATCACCTTGGCAGCAGCTTATCTTCATGACACGATTGATGATAAAGTGGTATCTAATGAAGAACAAGCGAAAAAAGAATTAGTTGCTTTTTTAAAAAAAATTGATTTGACCAAGCATCAAATCACCTCAATTTTTGCTATTATTGAAAATATGTCCTTTTCTAAAAGTCTTGGAGAAAATGCGGAAGAACTAACGATAGAAGGAAAAATTGTTCAAGATGCAGACCGACTGGACGCTTTAGGCGCAATCGGGATTTTGCGAACAGCTTATTTTGGAGGGGGGCATGGACATCCCATTCATGATCCTGAGATACTGCCACAAATCTATGCGAGCAAAGCCGATTATCGTAAAGGTTCTACCGTTATCAATCATTTTTATGAAAAGTTATTTTTATTGCCTGCACAAATGAATACCGTTTATGGAAAAACTGAAGCGCAACGTCGTGAACAATTTATGCGTGATTTTTTAAAAGAATTTTATCAAGAGTGGGAAAATACAAGCGACTCATTGGATCAATGAAAGAAGTTAACTAATTATTTATTATGTAAACTTGTATACGAAAACAAAATACCACAACTATCGTTGTAGTATTATGTTAGGAAAAAGCTAAGTGTTTTTACTCTTAAAATTTGTTAAGCGACGATAGCCACGAAACAGATTTAAGAGAAATAAGCAACCAGCTACAATGATCGGTACCCAGATTAGATAAACTGGATAGCCAATTTGTGCGGAAAGTGTTTGTGACGAAATGTTCTGCATCTCGGTGGCGGCTTGTTGCCATGTTTGTAGATTAAAAACGAACATAAAGCCGGAGATAATCAACAAAATAAAACCTAGATAATGGATTTTGGTTTTCTTTCGTAGATACGCAAAACCTAAATACAGTACGAATAAAAAAATCGGAACTCCAAAGACAAAATAGAAATTCAGCACTTCGACACCTCCTCATATATCATTTATGATACTTCAAATTGATTGAATTGAGAAATAATAGCGTCGTGCTTGCTTAAGCATTGAAGCGATTGATAAACTATACATTGAAAATCAAGAAAATATATAAAAAGTGTGGTGGGTTGTTATGGCAAGTTACATCGAACCAATTCGGTTTGCGTTATTAGTATTTCCTTTTTTAGCATTAGCAATTTCTTCGGTCTTCTTTATTTATGAATACCGTAAATACGGCACATTTCTTTTATCCCGAGGAATTATTCTCTATTCTTTTGTATTTTACTTATTGTGTGCATACTTTTTAGTCATTTTGCCATTACCAGCAAGGGAAACGGTAGCCCAGATGACAGGACCTAAGATGGAGCTAGAATTGTTTGCTTCATGGCGCCATTTTTGGAGTCAAACGGTCTTAAACATCCATGACCCAAGTACTTATTTAGCGGCGATGAAACAAAGTGTTTTTTTAGAACCAGTGTTTAATATCTTATTGCTTGTACCATTTGGGATTTATCTCAGATATTATTTTAGATTATCTTTTGTGAAAACAATAATTGCTAGCTTTTGTTTATCCTTATTTTTTGAGCTTACGCAATTAAGTGGACTATATTTTATTTATCCTAGACCGTATCGCTTGTTTGATGTGAATGATTTGCTTCACAATACGTTGGGCGGAGCATTGGGCTATCTTGTGGCACCGATTTTTACCTTCATGTTGCCGACAAGAGCGAGAATGGATGAGATATCTTATGAAAAAGGTCGGAAAGTGTCCTTAACGAGAAGGCTGGTTGCTTATTTGATTGATTGGGCATTTTTGGGCATAGTAGATAGTGTCATTTCCATTTTGTTACAATTAATGTTCAAAAAAGATGTCGTTACAACGAACAGTAAATGGATTTTCTTAGAAGTGTTCTTGTATTTTATCGTTTTGACTTATCTAACAAATGGTAAGACACTTGGAAAAAAAGTTGTACGTATCCAAGTTGTGGAAGAACAAAAAGAACGAGTTTCTTTTAAGGCATTGCTGATACGTTACAGCTATCTTTACTTCCTGTTTTATGGTTTGAGTTGGGGAGTCCAATTTGCGCAACAAATCATGGAGCAATCAACGGGTGTATTACAGATGAGTGCGATTTTTGTTTTTATGGGCTTGTTGTTTGCACAAGGAATCTTTGTCTTGAATCTTGTGCTTTCATTTATCAGGAAAAAAAGTGTCTTGTTTTATGAGAAAGCTAGTCACACCTATACAATCAGTACGATCAAAAATAAATGAACTGAAAATGTCTGACAAGAGATGGTAGAAAAAGCACGGTCCCTTGTTTTAGAATAAGAGAGCAAAAAAGATGTGGCTGTGTTATAATGCCAAAGTCGTGAAAAATTAAAGAGAAGAGGTGCACAGATGAGTAATTTTGATAAATTCAACTTTCAACCATTTATTAACGAAGCATTGACAGCAAAAGGCTTTGAACAACCAACGGAAGTACAAGAAAAATTGATTCCACTGATTGCCAAAGGAAAAAATATTGTCGGTCAATCACAAACAGGTTCTGGAAAAACACATACATTTTTATTACCCCTATTTAATAAAATTGATGCTACAAAGGAAGAAGTCCAAGTAGTCATTACTGCTCCAAGTCGTGAGCTAGCTGCACAAATTTATAAAGCAGCTAATCAGCTTGCACAATTTTCAGTGCCAGAAATTCGTGTCAGCAATTTTGTTGGTGGAACGGATAAGCAACGCCAACTGGATCGTTTACGTCACCAACAACCGCATGTCGTGGTTGGAACACCGGGGCGTATTCTAGACATGATGAACGAACAAGCGTTAAAAATCCATACAGCATTTGCGTTTGTTGTGGATGAAGCTGATATGACATTGGATATGGGATTCTTAAACGAAGTCGATCAAATCGCAGGTCGTTTACCTGAAAAAGTTCAATTTTTAGTATTCTCAGCAACAATTCCAGAAAAACTACGTCCGTTTTTACGTAAATATATGCAAAACCCTGTTATCGAAGAAATCAAGCCAAAAGCAATTATTTCAGAAGATATCGAAAACTGGGTGATGTCGACAAAAGGCAAAGACAAAAACAAAATGATCTACCAATTATTGACAATTGGTCATCCCTATTTAGCAATTGTATTTGCAAATACGAAACAACATGTTGATGAAATTGCAGATTACTTGAAGAAAAAAGGGTTAAAAGTTGCGAAAATTCATGGTGGCATTACGCCTCGCGAACGTAAACGTGTCATGCGCCAAGTGCAAGATCTAGAATTTCAATATGTAGTAGCAACCGATCTTGCTGCACGTGGAATCGACATTGAAGGGGTCTCACATGTGATCAATGCAGAGATTCCTGAAGATACAGATTTCTTTATTCACCGCGTCGGTCGAACAGGAAGAAATGGACTTAAAGGAACAGCAATCACACTTTACTCGCCAAGTGATGAACAAGCAATCGATACGTTGGAAACTTTAGGCGTAAAATTTGAGCCAAAAGAAATCAAAGATGGCGAAATCGTGAAAACCTATGACCGAAATCGTCGAACAAAACGTGAAAAATCAAAAGACACGTTAGATCCAACTTTGATTGGTTTAGTGAAAAAGAAAAAGAAAAAAATCAAACCTGGATACAAGAAGAAAATCGATTGGGCGATTGCTGAAAAGAACAAACAAGAACGTAAAATCGAACGTCGTCAACAGTCACGAACAGCCCGAAAAAACAAAAAAAATTCTCACAAATAAGTTCATCAAAATCAATTTTTCCAACTGAGTGTTTAATGAACGATTAGCGTTGGAAACTTCAAGAAACAAAAGAGTGTACGCACAACTTACTTAGCGTGTTGCAAAGAAATATAGAGGTATGATCATATCAAAAAGTTCGGTAGCTCTTTGATGGATAATGAAAAAGTGAACCAAAACAAAACGACGTTTTGTTTTGGTTCACTTTTTTTATGTTGTTATTGAGTTAACCAATCATAAAATTTTTTCCATACCGATACAAAGAATACCATCTTCTTCAAAAGGAGACGTACAGGAATTATATCCACAATGTTCATAAAAAGATTGTGCTGTTAGTTCAGCGACTAAATAGCTTAAACAGCAGCCATTATTTTTGGCAAATTGTTCTGCTTTGAACAAAAGTGAACGTCCAATTCCTTGTTTGCGATAGGCTTTTGCTACACAAAAACGGTCAGGTTGAAAACATGTTTCGTTTTTCAGTTGATAACGTAAGGTTGCAACAGGGATTTGATCATCGAGAAGTAAAAAATAATTTCTTTGACTGGTATCGAGTACATCAAACTCCCATTCAGGTGGAATGTTCTGTTCTAAGACAAAGACTTCATAGCGAAGCGTAAAGCTTGCTGCTTGAATCCAAGTTTCATTGCCAAAAAATACGTTCATAAAGCTTCTCCTTCAATCAACTTTTTTATTCAGCGTAACACAAACGAAGAAAAGCAAAAAGAGGCAAAATAGAAAAGCTTTATTGACAGACAACCGCGAAGTGCGTATACTTAACGAGTACAAAAAAGGACATGATTTGTTTTTAGGGACTCACAGAAAATTCTTTCTAGGCTGAAAAAAGAATAGTTGCCAATCAAATTGCTCCCTTTTTTCTTTTGATAGAAATATCAACGCAACTCAGCGTTATCGAGTTTAAGAGGTAATGATCAAACATCATTGCAACCAAGGTGGTACCGCGAGTTTTCGTCCTTGGCTGTAATGGTGTTTTTTGTATTGAAAAACAATGAGAGAAGGTAATGGAATGAAACAATTAAGTAGTGCACAAGTTCGCCAAATGTTTTTAGATTTTTTCCAATCAAAAGGACACACAATTGAGCCAAGTGCCTCATTAGTACCAGTTAATGATCCAACTTTGTTATGGATCAATTCAGGAGTAGCAACATTAAAAAAATATTTTGATGGTTCAGTTGTTCCAGAAAATCCAAGAATCACTAATGCACAAAAATCAATTCGAACAAATGATATTGAAAATGTCGGAAAAACTGCGCGTCATCATACGATGTTTGAAATGCTAGGAAACTTTTCTATCGGAGATTATTTCAAAGAAGAAGCAATCCACTGGGCATGGGAATTTTTGACAAGCCCTGAATGGATGGCTTTTGACCCTGAAAAGTTATATGTTACCGTTTATCCAAAAGATACTGAAGCAAAACGTATTTGGCATGAAGAAGTGGGCTTACCAATGGACCACATTATCGATGTAGAAGATAACTTCTGGGATATTGGTGCCGGTCCTTGTGGTCCCGATACAGAAATCTTTTATGACCGTGGTGAATCATATAACGATTTAGCCGAAGATGATCCAGAAAATTATCCTGGTGGCGAAAATGAACGTTATTTAGAAATCTGGAACTTGGTATTTTCTGAATTTAACCATAAACCAGATAACACATTTGAACCATTACCACATAAAAACATTGATACGGGCATGGGCTTAGAACGGATGGTTTCTATCGTTCAAGATGCACCAACTAACTTTGAGACAGATTTATTTATGCCCATCATTCACGCTGTTGAAAAATTAAGTAACCAAGTGAAGTATGGCGAAAATCCAACAACGGATATCTCTTATAAAGTAATTGCTGACCACATTCGTGCGTTATCTTTTGCGATTGGAGATGGCGCACTACCTTCAAATGAAGGACGCGGTTATGTATTACGTCGTTTATTACGTCGTGCCGTTATGCATGGAAAAAAATTGGGAATCAATCAAGCTTTCTTGTATAAATTAGTTCCAGTTGTTGGTGAAATCATGGTTAGCTACTATCCAGAAGTTTTACAACAAAAAGAATTTATTGAAAAAGTAATTCGTACAGAAGAAGAACGGTTTAATGAAACAATCAATGAAGGTTTAGATATCTTAAACCAAGTGATTGAAGATGTAAAATCAGCAAAAGGAACAACTTTAGCTGGTAAAGATATCTTCAAACTTTATGACACTTATGGTTTCCCAGTAGAATTAACGGAAGAAGTAGCAGAAGACGAGGGGCTAAAAGTCGATCATGCTGGTTTTGAAAAAGAAATGGAAGCACAAAGAGAACGTGCCCGCTCTGCAAGAAGCACGGAAAAATCAATGGGCGTCCAATCTGCATTATTAACAGATATCAAAGTGGATAGTAAATTTATTGGTTATACAGAAGTTGAGGCAGATAGTAAATTGCTAGTGATCGTTCAAGACGAAGAATTACTAAGTGAAGTAACAGAAGGTGTTGCTCAATTGATTTTTGCTGAAACACCTTTCTATGCCGAAATGGGTGGACAAGTGGCTGACCAAGGTTGGATATTAAATGATGCAAAAGAAGTAGTTGCTACGGTTACAGATGTTCAAAAGGCACCAAATGGTCAATTTATGCATACAGTAACAGTCAAATCACCAATGCAAGAAGGTGCAATCTATCATTTAGCAATCAACGAACCAATGCGTAATCGAATCATTAAAAATCATACGGCGACTCACTTATTGCATAAAGCGTTAAAAGAAACTTTAGGTGAACATGCAAACCAAGCGGGTTCATTAGTTGCTCCGGGACACTTACGTTTTGACTTCACTCATTTTGGCCAAATCACAGCAGATGAACTAGCTCAAATGGAACGAATTGTTAATGAAAAAATCTGGGAAGCTATTCCAGTTCAAACAATTGAAACAGATATTGACACAGCAAAAAACATGGGTGCAATGGCCTTATTCGGTGAAAAATATGGTCGTGAAGTTCGTGTCGTCAATATTGGTGAATGGTCAATCGAGCTTTGTGGTGGGACACACGTGTCAAATACAGAAGACATTGGTATTTTCAAAATTGTTTCTGAATCAGGAATCGGCGCAGGCGTTCGCCGTATCGAAGCTGTTACAAGTAAAGAGGCTTACGAACTACTAGAAGGTGAAGAAAAACAATTAAAAGAAGTTGCAGCAATTGTCAAATCACCTCAATTAAAAGAAGTCGTTACAAAAGCAGAACAGTTACAACAACAATTACGTGAATTACAAAAAGAAAATGAAAAATTAGCAAGTAAATTAGCTAATCAACAAGCGGGAGACATTTTCAAAGACCCAGAAACAGTTGCTGGAAAAACGTTGATTGCTTCACAAGTAAAAGTGAAAGATATGAACCAATTACGTCAACTAGCAGATCAATGGAAACAAAAAGCAATCTCTGATATTCTTGTTCTGGCAAATGAACAAGAAGGAAAAGTTAGTTTGTTAGTGGCTATGTCGAAGGAAGCAAATGAAGCTGGGCTAAAAGCAGGCGACTTGATCAAAGCAATCGCACCGAAAGTTGGCGGTGGTGGCGGAGGTCGTCCGGACATGGCACAAGCTGGAGGGAAAAATCCAGCAGGTATTCCAGATGCATTAGCTGAAGCAAAAAATTGGTTGCTTAACCAATAATCATTTGTTAAAATTTACCGTTTAAACATGAGCAAGACTTGGGATGCTATTGGAAAATAGTCATTCCAAGTCCGCTTGTTTTTTTGTGTCTATTTTAAGATAAACGTAAATAGTTGACGAATGAGTAAGAACTTTTTACGATGAAAAGAAAAAGGTGGGGTTTGGAAATGAATAGTAGAAATAAAACATTTCGTTTAGTATTACGTGCAGTCTTATTGGCAATCATTATTGTTCAAGCAATGGTTCCTTGGCTGGGATTTATTCCATTAGGTTTCATCAGTTTGACAATAATCCATATTACAGTTATTGTTGCAGCTGTTGTGTTAGGACCTAAAGATGGCATGCTGATTGGTTTGTTTTGGGGAATTGCAACCATAGTTCGTGCTTTTGCCATGCCAACAACGCCTTTTGATACGTTAGTCTTTACAAATCCAATCATTTCAGTAGTGCCACGGGTGCTTGTTGGTTTGGTAGCAGGTGTTGTCTTTCATTGGATTTATCGAAAAAAACAATCAGTGGTGATAGGTGCTGCTACAGCAGGAGTACTTGGTTCCTTAACAAATACTTTACTTGTTTTAGGCTTCATGGGTATCTTTTATACGAGTGCAACTGCCAATGCATATGGTGTGGATACATCACTTTTGTTTAAGACTTTGATTGGGGTTGCGGGGATCAATGGGATTCCTGAAGCGATTGGTGCAGGGGTTATTACGCCACTTATTGCTAAAGCACTCTTTGCTGCGACCCCTTTGAAACCAGAATAAGCAAGACAAATGAGAGCATATCTTTTTAGATAAGGGAGTAAGCATGTGACAAGAAAACAAACAGCAGAAAAAGCAACGAGCAAAGAACGGACGAAGCAAGGAATTTTAGCAGGTATTATGGGGTTGATTTCCAATTTGATTTTATTTGTTTCCAAATTTATGATTGGGATCTTATCAGGTAGTGTGTCAATCATGGCAGATGCAATCAACAGTTTGTCGGATACTGCGTCCTCTGTATTGACTTTGGTTGGTTTTAAGATTGCAGCTAAACCAGCAGATAATGAGCATCCATATGGCCATGAACGATTTGAATATATTAGTGGATTATTTGTGTCAATTATTATTTCTTATGTGGGCTTTACATTTTTAGAATCTTCTTTTCAAAAAATTATTCATCCAGAAAATATTATTTTGACCCCAGTTGTCTTTTTAGTCTTGATTTTTTCAATTGGTTTGAAGTTCATTCAAGGAAAAATGTACAGTCGAATTGCAACAAAAATTGATTCGAATGCTTTACGGGCAACTTCAACGGATAGTTACAATGATGTATTCACAACGTTAGCAGTTTTGATTTCAGCAGGCGTTGAGTGGTTGACTGGGTGGAGAATTGATGGCTACATCGGATTTGCGTTAGCCCTCTATATTCTGTATAGCGGTGGAATGATGGTCCGTGACTTTGTCTATGAATTAATGGGCAGTCGACCTACAACAGAGGAAATCGAAGAAATGGAAGCTTCACTGAATAATTACGACCAAATTTTGGGGTATCATGATTTGTTAGTACACAATTATGGACCAAGTAAACGATTTGCATCGGTTCATATTGAGGTAGATGATAGTTTAGACTTGAATCAGGCACATCGAATTGTTGATCGAATCGAAAAAGATTTCAAAGAACGTTTAGCAGTTGATTTGGTTTGTCATTTAGATCCTGTTCCAGTGAGTAATGAACGTTATTTAGCAATATTGCAAACATTGCGTGAAATCGTTGCAACTACGGCAGAAGGACTTAAAATTCATGATTTTCGCGTGGTAAAAGAAGGGAAAATTTTGCAATTTGATGTGGTTGTTCCTCAACAATGTCACTTTTCTGACGAGAAATTGGAAGAAATCATTCGAGAGCAAGTCAAGCAAAAAATTGGCAAGTATCAGGTTGAGATAACTTTCGATCATAATTATTTATTGTGATCGAAGTGCTAAACTCCAAAAAATAAGAATAAAATTTCGCGAAATGTAGGCATATTTGGAAGGAGTTGCTTGGGGAGTCACCGAAGATAAGGTTTGTAGCCCAAGTGTATAGCTCTGACAAGCTAGTGAGTAGATGTTCAAAATAGGTTTACTTATTTTCTTGAAATAAAATAGATTACTGAAGAGTTAGTTTGAGAAGTTATTTTGGCAAACAAGAAAAGTTTATTAAAAGACCGAAAACGATGAAACTTGTTAGATTTCATGGTTTTCGGTTTATTTTTTTATCTGTTTGAGTTGTTTTTTCAATGCTTGTCGTGCTAGGTTATCAGCGCCTTTATTTTTACTTTCAGGAATCCATTGTAAAAGAAACAATGAAAATTCTGGAAGAAGTCTTTGGATTGCTGACAAGTAGGGTTGAAATAAGTCGTTCGTTGTAAAATTTTTATCAATGGTGGAAACTAAGGTTTTACTATCCGAATAACAAAAAATCGTTTCAGTATTCAAAGTCTTTTCCTTTAAAATCTCTAAAGTTTTTAAAAAGACTTCGAATTCTGCTTCGTGATTTGAACCATCAGAAAGAGGAACAGCTAACTGTTCATACCGGTTTTCTCCAAGAATTATGATACCGCCACCACTTGGCCCAGGGTTGCCTTTTGTTGAAGCATCAATGTATACTCGTAACATGAATATCTCCTTTTTAAAATAAAATAGTGTTATGATATGATTATAGCATTATTACTTATCATGCGAGGTTAGACAATGAAAAAAATTATTCGCTGGCAACCAGAACTGGCACAGTCGATCATCTATTGGTCATTGACGTTGATTATTTTCTTTTTCAGCTTGATTTTGTCTCTTGAAAATACGAGACCTTATTGGAAAAGCAATGTAGTCATGGGCATTTTTGCTGTGTTTTTATTGTTAGGGTTACGTCGTTCATTTGTATTAGAAAAAAATTCAATCAAAATTCGCTATGCTGCTTTTTGGAAAGACAAAAAAATAACGTTACAGCAAGTTGAAAAGGTTGCTCCACATGATCATGGTTTAGAGTTGAAGTTAGCAGATGAGTTAGAGCCGACAATCTATTTATTACGTGCAAAAGATCAAGTGTCTGTTCGTAATTATTTTACAGGGGCTTCACAAGAAGTGTTTGTGAAACAGTCACGAAAAGATAAATAGAAAGAGCAGATCAAATAGTGCTCATAAACAAATGAGAAGAAGGAGTTGAGGATTTTTGTCTGCAACTCCTTTTTAGTTCGCTAAAATAATAAAAAAGTTGAGACAAAAAATGTCTCAACTGTGATTTTTTTATTCATTTATTTTGTAGATTTACTTATAAATAGTCTCAACTAGCTTAATTTTTTAACATGAGCTGCTTGTGTTCCACGATTGCCTTCAATAATCTTAAACTCCACTGCTTGGTTTTCTTCCAGACTCTTAAAGCCCTCTTCCTCGATTGCGGTAAAATGGACAAAAATTTCCTCCGTTTCATCATAACTGATAAACCCGTATCCTTTTTTATTGTCAAACCATTTCACGATTCCTTGGGTCAAAGCACTCACGACCTTTCTTAAAATCTACCATAGCCACATTATAAAGAGTATTTATAAGTACGTCAAATAAATGAAAGAGATATCTATTCTATCTTTTTATTTCAATTGAAAACGTGTATAATAAAAATAACTTAACAAAAAGTGTTTAAATTGAATTAAAGTTCGTGTAAAGGGGTAGTTTGATGAAGAGTGATTTACAAATTTCACAGGAAACTGACTTAAAACCGATTGTTGAGATAGCAGATAAAGTGAATCTTGGCTATGAAGACTTGGAACTGTATGGAAATTACAAAGCAAAAATAAATTTTTCGGCAATTGAGGGGCTAAAAGAAAAGCAGGATGGCAAATTGATTTTGGTCACATCAATTAATCCAACTCCTGCGGGGGAAGGAAAGTCAACTGTTACAGTTGGCTTAGGAGATGCACTAAATCAGATCAATAAGCAGGCAGCAATCGCTTTAAGAGAACCTTCGTTAGGACCCGTCATGGGGATTAAAGGTGGGGCAGCTGGCGGTGGTTACGCACAAGTTTTACCAATGGAAGATATCAATCTACACTTTACTGGCGATATGCACGCTATTACAAGTGCGAATAATGCACTGTCAGCTTTTTTAGACAACCATATCCATCAAGGAAATGAATTACAGATTGATGCCAGACGTGTGATTTGGAAACGAGTGGTTGACTTGAATGATCGCGAGTTACGGCAGGTGATTGTCGGTTTAGGTGGACCAATCCAAGGTGTACCAAGAGAAGATGGCTTTGATATTACTGTAGCCAGTGAAATCATGGCAATTTTGTGTTTAGCCACTGACTTAGATGACTTAAAGGCGCGACTATCGCGTATCGTTATTGGTTATACTTTTGACAAAGAACCTGTCACTGCAGGTGACTTAAAAGTAGAGGGAGCTTTAGCTTTACTGCTAAAAGATGCGTTAAAACCAAATTTAGTTCAAACGATTTATGGAACACCTGCGTTTATTCATGGGGGACCGTTTGCCAATATTGCCCATGGATGTAATAGTATTTTAGCGACTAAAACAGCTTTGAAATTAGCTGATTATGTGGTTACGGAAGCAGGATTTGGTGCGGATTTGGGTGCGGAGAAGTTTCTTGATATCAAAGTTCCTAATTTGAAGAAAGCACCAGATGCAATTGTAATTGTTGCAACGATTCGTGCGTTAAAAATGCACGGAGGCAAACAAAAGTCAGAATTACTTGAAGAGGATTTATCTGCTTTGAAGGCTGGATTTGTTAATTTGAAACGCCACATTGAAAATATGCGTTTGTACGATATTCCTGTGATTGTAGCAATCAATGAGTTTGTTACGGATACGAAAGCGGAATTTGCTTTGCTAGAGGAGTTATGTGAAAACCAAGGTATCTTAGCTAAACGTGTCAGTGTATGGGAACAAGGAGCACTTGGTGGTGTGGATTTGGCGAAAGCTGTAGTAGACCTAATTGCTGAACAAACAGCTGACTATCAACCGTTGTATCAATCAACTGCGACGATTATGGAGAAGGCAGAGACAATCGTCAAAAAGATTTATGGTGGTCGAGGTGTTCAATTTAGTAAAAAAGCACAGAAACAAATCGAGGAGTTTGAAAAAAATGGGTGGAGTGACTTACCAGTCTGTATGGCAAAAACGCAGTATTCATTTTCAGATGATCCAACGTTGCTTGGAGCACCAACTGATTTTACGATTACGATTCGAGAATTTGTTCCAAAATTGGGAGCTGGTTTTTTAGTAGCGCTCACGGGTGATGTGATGACGATGCCGGGATTGCCAAAAAAACCTGCAGCGTTAAATATGGACGTAACAAATCAAGGAGAAGTCATCGGTTTGTTTTAATATTCAATGAATGATTCAAAAAAGTGGAAGGTATGACAAAAGTTTTGTCAGGCCTTCTTTTTCTTTTTCATTGTTGAGTTTTAAGTTATACTAAAGCATAATAGGAGGGGCATTATGAAAATAAAATTCACCAGAAAAACTGGTTTTTATGGAATGGGAAGTTCTATTCGACTACAAATTAATGGAAAATCTATTTACTTAAATCAGCAAGACAGTGTGGAAGTAGAGGTAGCCGCTCCACTAACGATGCAAGTATCGTTTTTTTGGTTAAAAAGTGCAGTTTATCAAATAGCATTGCCGAAAGATGCGTATGTTATTACGATGAACTTACTTCTATTGCAATTGTATCCGGTACTTTTTTTCTTCACGAGTTTGAGTGCCATTTATTTTAGTAATCTATTCTATAGCTTGGTAGCTGTCATTGGCATGATTGGCTTCTTTTTCTTCATTAAAAACCAAGCTTATGTCATCAAGGAGGACACTAGTGAGTATGAGTAACTCTGATGTATTTTTAAGTAGCTTCAATCGTATTGAGAAATGGATGCGTGAAGAAATGGGGAACACGCGTAATATGGGCTTTACCGAATTAGTCCGCCGATTGGCTCGCAAAAAAGGGTCGATGGTGCGTAAATATGAAGAAGATTTATTTCAAATGGCGCAATTAAGAAACGCAATTGTTCACGAAAGAATTTCTGAAGACTTTGTCATTGCAGAGCCAAATGACTGGGCAGTTGATAAGATTCAAGTCATTGAGGAGGCATTGATCCGTCCAGCTACGGTGTTACCAAAGTTTGCGAAGAAAGTGACTGGTTTTGATAAAAATATTCCTTTACTTGATTTGTTAGAGACGATTGCTCAAAAACGCTATTCACAATTTCCACTGTATAACAAGGGAAAATTTGAAGCATTGATCACTTTACGAGCGATTGGGTTTTGGTTGGCGAAAGAAAGCCAACAGGGAGTGATTGACTTAACGCGAAAGCAAGCCAAAGATTTGATTATTGGTGATGGGAAATATACAAACTATCAATTTGTTTCTGCAAACACGAAGATCTACGAAGTTGAGTTGATGTTTCGTGAACAAGGTACACTGGAAGCGGTATTGATTACAAAAGATGGAAACCCTGATGGTAATCTATTAGGGATTATTCGACCAAAAGATATTTTTAAACAAGTAGAAAAGGATTGATCGTGTGTTAATTATATATTGGATAGTTAGTGGCGCTTTGATTGCAGTAGATCAATGGGTCAAATGGTGGATTACAAGTAACTTAGCATTAGGAGAAACACAATCAATGATTCCTGGTGTTTTATCGCTGAATCATATTCGGAATACGGGAGCCGCGTGGAGTATGCTAGAAGGAAAGATGTGGTTCTTTACTGTGGTGACAGTCGTTGCTGTTATAGCAATCATGTATCTAATGATCAAAAATCGGCAGACAGGTGGCCGCTGGTTTATGACTGGTTTGGCATTGATCTTAGCTGGCGCGATTGGAAACTTTATTGATCGTGTTCGTTTAGGTTATGTAGTAGATATGTTCCAAACAGATTTTATGAATTTCCCAATATTCAATGTCGCAGATATTTCATTAGTTTGTGGTGTGATTTGCATATTGATATATATTATTTTAGATGAAAAGGATCAAGTGAAAAAATGACAGAATTAAGAGCAACAATTGAACAAGAAACAGGGCGGATTGACAAAGTTTTAACGGGATTATTTCCTGATTATAGTCGTTCTCAAATCCAACTTTGGTTAAAAGAAGGCGTGGTTGCTGTAAATGGTCAACCAGTTAAGGCAAATTATAAGGTGAAAGCAAAGGATGAGCTTTTTGTAGCGATTCCTGAACCGGAAACGCTAGATGTCATTGCGGAAGACATTCCGTTAGCAATTGTTTATGAGGACGAAGATGTGGCAGTTATCAATAAGCCACAAGGTATGGTGGTCCACCCTTCAGCTGGGCACAGCCATGGAACTTTGGTGAATGCATTGATGTATCATGTCAAAGATTTGTCTTCCATCAATGGTGTGATTCGTCCCGGGATCGTCCATCGAATTGACAAAGATACTTCTGGTTTGTTGATGGTAGCTAAGAATGACCAAGCACATGAATCATTGGCTAAACAATTAAAAGACAAGACTTCTTTACGTAAATATGTCGCATTGGTTCATGGTGAAATTTCACACGATAAGGGAACAATCAATGCACCGATTGGTCGGTCAAAAGTCAATCGTAAGATGCAAGCTGTTCGTGAAGATGGAAAATCTGCTGTTACGCATTTTACTGTACTAGAACGTTTTGAAGGATTTACTTTGGTTGAGCTAAAATTAGAAACAGGACGTACACACCAAATTCGCGTACACATGCAATATATTGGTTTTCCCTTGGCAGGTGATCCTGTATATGGACCAAAGAAAACTTTACCAGGAAATGGTCAGTTCCTCCATGCACAAATGCTAGGGTTCACACATCCTGTCACAGGTCAAGAAATGGTCTTTGAAGCACCACTTCCTGAAGTGTTTGAAAAAACTTTAGAAAAATTAAGAAAAAGTCATTGATTTTTTATGTTAGCAACGGTATAGTATTAACAACGAAAAGCTTAAACGAAAATTAAATAGTAATCCTTTAAGTTTAGTCCCGTGAGGCTAAGAAGGGTGTGAGTAATCGACCATATGGTGCGCTATATGAGAGATGCTCAAGACGAAGTATAGCTAACAGTGTAACTGTATCAGCTATCTATGAACGTACCAAATTGTACAATCAGTCTAAACATACCTCCTGTCCTCTTAGGGCAGGAGTTTTTTTATGCAAAAAAATGGAGGGAAACATCATGCAAACCAAAGAAGTAGTCGATCAAGTAACAATGAAACGAGCGTTGACACGAATTACTTATGAAATCATTGAAAGAAATCACAGCATCGAAGATATCGTTTTAGTGGGAATCAAAACACGAGGGATTTATATTGCTGCTCGGATTGCCGAACGATTGAAACAGTTGGAAGACATCGAAGTTCCAGTTGGTGAGTTGGATATCACTTTGTATCGTGATGACAAAAAAGAACTGGCAGAAGGACCTGAACTACATTCATCAGATGTGCCAGTTTCCTTAGAAGGAAAAGAAGTTATCTTGATTGATGACGTGCTTTACACCGGTCGCACGATTCGAGCAGCAATGGATGCAATCATGGACTTAGGTCGACCAAGAAAAATTTCATTAGCTGTCCTAGTCGATCGTGGCCATCGCGAACTACCGATTCGAGCAGACTATGTTGGCAAAAACATTCCAACATCAAAAGCAGAAGAAATTCTGGTAGAGATGCAAGAGCTTGATGGACAAGATCGTATCATGATTTTAAAAGAGGAAGAATAGGGGAAGAGATATGTCAGAGAAAAAAGAATTTCATAATGATAGTGTCGTATTAGACATTCATGACCGTCCAAAATTAGGCCATTGGGTTGGGTTGAGTTTACAGCATTTATTCACGATGTTTGGCGCAACAGTTTTAGTACCGATTTTAGTCGGGATCGACCCAGGGATTGCGTTAGTCAGTTCAGGACTAGGAACACTGGTTTACTTGTTTACAACGAAGGGAAAAATTCCAGCTTACTTAGGAAGTAGCTTCGCCTTCATTGCAGCGATGCAAATGTTGATGAAAACAGATGGTTACCCAGCGATTGCGCAAGGGGCAATCACTACTGGATTAGTTTACTTGATCGTCGCGTTGATCATCAAAAAAATCGGTGCAGCATGGCTTGATCGAATCTTACCACCAATCGTTGTTGGGCCAGTAATCATGGTTATCGGATTGGGATTGGCAGCAAATGCCGCAAATAATGCAATGTACAACGATGGCAATTACGATTTTAAATACATTGCTGTAGCGCTAATCACGTTAGGTTTGACGATTTTCTTCAACATGTTCTTACGCGGATTTCTTGGATTGATTCCAATTTTGTTAGGAATCGTAAGTGGCTACATTGTTGCCTTACTCTTTGGGATTGTTGATACGCAACCAATCGCAGATGCGGCCTGGTTTGCTTTACCAAACTTTGAAATTCCATTTGTTCAATATGAACCAAAACTATACTTAGGTGCAATTACAACAATGGCGCCAATCGCATTTGTTACGATGACAGAGCATATCGGTCACTTGATGGTACTGAACAAATTAACACGCAGAAACTTCTTTGAAGAGCCTGGTTTGCATAAAACATTGATGGGTGACGGTTTAGCACAAATCGTTGCAGCATTTGTCGGTGGCCCTCCAGTTACAAGTTATGGAGAAAACATTGGCGTGTTAGCAATCACACGAGTGCACAGCGTATTTGTGATTGGTGGAGCAGCATTCTTCGCAGTCATCTTAGGATTTGTCGGGAAACTGAGTGCCTTGATCTTGAGCATCCCTGTACCTGTTATTTCAGGAATCAGTTTTATCTTGTTTGGAGTTATCGCAGCTAGCGGGATGAAAATCTTGATTGAGAACAAAGTAGATTTTGATAAAAAGAAAAACTTATTGATTGCAGCAGTCATCTTGGTTGTCGGTATCGGAGGCTTAGTCTTCCAAGTAGGAACATTCACGTTATCAGCAATGGCATTAGCAACTGTCCTTGGTATCATTTTAAATCTTATCTTACCAGAAACTTCACGTAGCGAAGAAAACTAGGAGGAACATTCATGATCATCCAATCAGAACGTATCAGTTTAAAACATTTATTAACCGTTGAAGCACTAACAGACCAAGAAGTTATGGGCTTGATTCGTCGCGGGCAAGAGTTCAAACAAGGGGCAAAATGGACACCACAAAAGAGCCAATATTTTGCAACTAACTTATTTTTTGAAAATAGTACAAGAACACATAAAAGTTTTGATGTAGCTGAGAAAAAGCTGGGATTAGAAGTAATCGAGTTTGAAGCAAGCACAAGCTCAGTTTCAAAAGGAGAAACACTTTACGATACGGTTTTGACAATGTCCGCATTAGGAGTAGATGTTGCAGTCATCCGTCATGGAGATGAAAACTACTATGAAGACTTGATTCAAAGTAAAACGATTCAATGTTCGATTATCAACGGTGGAGATGGAAGTGGACAGCATCCAACACAATGCTTACTAGATTTGATGACGATTTACGAAGAATTTGGCCATTTTGACGGATTGAAAGTAGCTATCGTTGGTGACATCACACATTCACGTGTCGCAAAATCAAACATGCAAATGTTGAAACGCCTAGGTGCACAAGTTTTCTTCTCTGGGCCAGAAGAATGGTATGACAATGAATTTGAAGTTTACGGGCACTACTTGCCATTGGATGAATTACTCGACCAGGTAGATGTAATGATGATGCTCCGAGTACAGCATGAGCGTCATGATGGAAAAGAAAGTTTCTCAAAAGAAAGCTATCACCAAGAACATGGTTTAACTGTTGAACGGGCGAAGAAAATGCAAAAACATGCAATTATCATGCACCCAGCACCCGTCAATCGTGACGTTGAACTAGCCGATTCATTAGTTGAGGGATTACAGTCACGAATTGTTCAACAAATGAGCAATGGCGTATTTGTCAGAATGGCAATTCTAGAGGCAGTACTAAACGGAAAAGCGTAAAAGTAGGAGGACGAAGACATGAAAACACTCATTAAAAACGGTCAAATCATTACACGAAAAAATGAAACAACACCTGCAGAAATTTGGATTGAAGAAGGAAAAATCAAAGCAATTGGTACGGGATTTTCTGAGACTGAATTTGATGAAGTGTTTGACGCAAAAGGACAACTCATCACACCAGGACTTGTCGACGTACATGTTCATTTAAGAGAGCCTGGTTTTACGTATAAAGAAACGATTGAAGCAGGAACAAAAGCAGCAGCACATGGTGGATTTACTACAGTGTGTGCAATGCCTAACCTAGATCCTGTACCTGATACTGCTGAAAAACTAAGCCAAGTCTATGAAATCATCAAGCGAGATGCAGTAGTGAAAGTTTTACAGTATGCACCAATTACTGAAAAACTCCGAAGTGAAGTTTTAGTCGATCAAGAGGCGCTGATTGACGCAGGTGCTTTTGCGTTCACCAATGATGGTGTTGGTGTACAGACGGCAGGCACGATGTATCTAGCAATGAAAGAAGCTGCAAAAAATAATAAAGCACTGGTTGCCCATACTGAAGATGAGTCCTTATTATTCGGCGGCGTCATGCATGCGGGCGAAAAAGCCGAAGAATTGGATTTGCCGGGAATTTTAAGTGCAACTGAATCTTCACAAATTGCGAGAGACTTAATTTTAGCGGAAGAAACAGGTGTCCATTACCACGTCTGTCATGTCTCAACCAAAGAAAGTGTTCGGATCATCCGCGACGCGAAAAAGGCTGGTGTTCATGTCACAGCTGAAGTTTCGCCACACCATTTGCTTCTGATTGATGAGGATATTCCAGAAGATTTTGGTTTTTGGAAGATGAATCCGCCGCTACGTGGGCGCGAAGATCGCGAAGCACTGATTGAAGGATTACTTGATGGAACAATTGATTGTATCGCGACAGATCATGCCCCTCATGGTCTAGAAGAAAAGAGTCAAAGCTTCTTGAAATCGCCATTTGGAATCGTTGGAAGCGAAACAGCCTTTCAGTTGATTTATACTCATTTTGTTGAAACTGGTATTTTTACACTAGAACAAGTCATTGGCTGGCTAGCGGTTAAACCAGCAGCGATTTTTAACTTGAACGCTGGTACACTAACCATTGGTGCGCCGGCAGATATTGCAGTGTTTGATATCGAACACGAGTATAAAATTGCGAAAGAAGACTTCTTGTCAAAAGGTGAGAATACACCATTCGTTGATTGGACGGTCAAAGGGGAAACATTGTTGACATTCGTTGACGGAAAAATTGCTTGGCAAAAGGAGGTCTAGGAGCAGTATGGATCGATTACTGATTTTAGAAGATGGAACTGTATTTGAAGGACAAGCCTTTGGAGCAGATGCAAATGTTTTTGGTGAAATTGTTTTCACGACAAGTATGACTGGGTATCAAGAAACGATTACAGACCAAAGTTTTAATGGTCAAATCATTACCTTCACTTATCCAATGGTCGGAAATTATGGTGTGAACCGAGATGATTACGAGTCGATTTCGCCGACTTGTAAGGGTGTTGTCGTGAAAGAACATGCGCGAGTGGCTTCAAACTGGCGCAATCAAATGACGTTAGATGCGTTTTTGAAACAAAAAGGGATTCCGGGAATCTCGGGAATCGATACAAGAGCTTTAACGCGGAAAATTCGTGAAGTTGGAACGATGAAAGCAAGTATTGTTGATGCAGGTGATAGCTTTGAACACGCATTTGATCAATTAAAAGCGACTGTTTTAGCAACGAATCAAGTCCAGCAAGTGTCAACCAACAAACCTTATCCAAGTCCTGGAACGGGGAGAAATGTGGTTGTCATTGATTTTGGGTTGAAACATAGTATCTTGCGCGAATTAAGTAAACGAAATTGTAATTTAACAGTCATGCCTTATAATACTGAAGCAAAAACGATTCTTGAACTTGCTCCCGATGGTGTGATGCTGACAAATGGACCAGGCGATCCGAAAGATGTGCCTGAAGCAATCAAGATGATTCAAGAAATACAAGGAAAAGTACCAATTTTTGGTATTTGTTTAGGGCACCAATTGTTTGCACTAGCTAATGGTGCAGACACGTATAAAATGAAATTTGGTCATCGAGGATTAAATCATCCAGTACGAGAAATTGCGACAGGGAGAATTGATTTTACTTCACAGAACCATGGCTATGCTGTTAATGAAAACACGATTGATCCGAATAAACTAATGGTCACTCATATTGAAGTGAACGATGGAACAGTGGAAGGGATTCGCCATCGCGATTACCCTGCTTTTAGTGTGCAATTTCACCCTGATGCAGCACCAGGACCACACGATGCACTACACTTATTTGATGAATTTATGGAAATGATGGATGCAGGAAGGGAGCAATAAGAATGCCAAAACGGACAGATATCAAAAAAATCATGGTGATTGGCTCGGGGCCAATCATCATCGGTCAAGCAGCCGAATTTGATTATGCTGGAACGCAAGCTTGTCTTGCACTAAAAGAAGAAGGCTATGAGGTTGTTTTAGTCAACTCAAATCCTGCAACGATTATGACAGATCAAGAAATTGCAGATCAAGTCTACATCGAACCAATAACTTTAGAATTTGTTTCACGCATTTTAAGAAAAGAACGTCCAGATGCACTGCTTCCAACACTAGGTGGACAAACAGGTTTGAACATGGCGATGGAATTAGCTGAATCAGGAATTTTAGAGGAACTTCATATTGAACTTCTGGGTACGAAGCTTTCAGCAATCGACCAAGCAGAAGACCGAGATTTGTTCAAAAAATTAATGGAAGACTTAAAGCAGCCGATTCCCGAATCAGAAATCGTGACAACGGTTGAGGATGCCGTTGCTTTTGCAAATAAAATTGGCTATCCGATCATTGTCCGACCTGCGTTTACCCTTGGAGGTACAGGTGGTGGAATGTGTGAAAATGAAGAAGAATTGCGAATGACTGCAGAAAATGGCTTAAGTTTATCACCAGTTACGCAATGCTTGATCGAACGCAGTATTGCTGGGTACAAAGAAATCGAATACGAGGTCATGCGTGATTCAGCTGATAATGCAATTGTTGTTTGCAACATGGAAAATTTTGATCCAGTGGGTATCCACACAGGCGATTCCATTGTTTTCGCACCAAGCCAAACATTATCTGATCATGAATATCAAATATTGCGCGATGCTTCACTTTCGATTATTCGCGCATTGAAAATTGAAGGTGGTTGTAACGTCCAGCTTGCTCTTGATCCACATAGCTTCAATTATTATGTGATCGAAGTCAATCCACGCGTTTCACGATCTTCTGCACTAGCAAGTAAAGCGACGGGTTATCCTATTGCAAAATTAGCGGCAAAAATTGCATTGGGTTTGACTTTAGATGAAATGAAAAATCCAGTAACTGGAACAACTTATGCAGAATTCGAACCAGCTTTAGACTATGTGGTTGCAAAAATCCCACGTTGGCCATTTGATAAATTTGAAAATGGAGAACGCGTATTGGGAACACAAATGAAAGCAACAGGTGAAGTCATGGCAATTGGTCGTAACATCGAAGAGTCACTGCTCAAAGCCGTTCGTTCTCTTGAAATCGGGACACATCACCTTGAGCTTCCAGAACTGGTAAACGTGAATGAAGATCAGCTAATTGAAAAAATGGTTCGAGCACAAGATGATCGTCTGTTTTATGTTGCTGAGGCTTTACGCCGGGGTTACCCAATCGAAGAAATCGCTGAGTTAACAAAGATTGATCTCTTTTTCTTAGATAAACTACTTCATATCATTGAAATTGAAGCCCAATTACAAGAAGAACCTTCTAATTTAAGACTGTTGAAATTAGCAAAGAAAAACGGTTTTACAGACAAAAAAATTGCACAGTTATGGCAGACAACACCCGAAAAAATTCGTGAACTTCGAAAAGAAAACCAATTGTTGCCCGTCTACAAAATGGTAGACACTTGTGCAGCTGAATTTGAATCGAACACGCCTTATTTTTATAGCTCGTACGAATTTGAAAATGAAAGTAGCCGCTCAGGCAAACCTTCTGTTTTAGTACTTGGATCTGGTCCCATTCGGATTGGTCAAGGGGTGGAGTTTGACTATGCAACGGTTCATTCAGTAAAAGCAATCCAACAAGCCGGATATGAAGCCATTATTATGAATAGCAATCCAGAAACAGTTTCCACAGATTTCTCCGTTTCAGACAAGCTATATTTTGAACCACTGACTTTTGAAGATGTGATGAATGTAATTGAGTTAGAGCAACCAATTGGCGTTATCGTTCAGTTTGGTGGACAAACGGCAATCAATTTAGGTGAGCCACTAGCAAAGGCTGGTGTGAAAATTTTAGGAACGACGATTAAAGATTTGGATCGAGCAGAAAATCGTGATTTATTTGAACAAGCGTTACAAGAACTAAAGATTCCGCAACCACTAGGAGACACAGCGACAAGCAAGGAAGAAGCTGTAAAAATCGCAACGATGATTGGTTATCCTGTTTTAGTTCGTCCGAGTTATGTGCTCGGCGGACGGGCGATGGAGATTGTAGAAAATCAGCGTGACTTAGAGGATTATATGGAACATGCTGTGAAAGCCTCACCTGAGCATCCTGTTTTGATTGATCGTTACTTAATAGGCGGTGAATGCGAAGTTGATGCAATCTGTGATGGAGAAACTGTCCTGATTCCCGGAATTATGGAACATATTGAGCGTGCGGGGGTCCATTCAGGTGACTCAATGGCAGTGTACCCACCACAAACCTTATCAGAAGAAATCAAAGCAACAATTGAAGATTACACGAAACGATTAGCGTTAGGACTAAACTGTATCGGGATGATGAATATCCAATTTGTTATCCATGAAGAAAAAGTTTATGTGATCGAAGTTAATCCCCGTGCAAGCCGTACCGTACCATTTTTAAGTAAAGTAACTGGGATTCCAATGGCACAAGTAGCGACCAAAGCTATTTTGGGTCAAAGTTTGCGGGAATTAGGTTATGAAACAGGTCTTTATCCAGAAACCGAAGATGTCCATGTCAAAGCACCTGTCTTCTCATTTACGAAGTTACAAAAGGTCGACACATACTTAGGACCAGAAATGAAATCAACTGGTGAGGTCATGGGATCTGATCGAAACTTAGATAAAGCTTTGTATAAAGCTTTCCGAGCAGCTGGTTTAAATCTGCCAGACTATGGTGCAGTTCTCTTTACGATTGCAGACGAAACAAAAGAAGAAGCATTAGGCTTAGCTAAACGCTTTGCAGAGATTGGTTACAGCTTATTAGGTACGAAACACACAGCAGAATTTTTCCGGAACAACGGGTTAATCGTTACGACAGTAGCAAAAATTTCAGAAACAACAACAGAAGAAAATGTAGTCGATATCATTCGGACAGGAAAAGCACAAGTAGTTGTGAACACGATTGATAAAGACCGCGGGAATGCGTCAAAAGATGGCTTTATTATTCGACGCGAATCAGTCGAACACGGCGTACCACTCTTTACGTCACTTGATACAGCAGACGCAATCGTCCGAGTGATGGAGTCACGGGCGTTCTCAACAAAAGCAATTTAAAAACGGTTCGCCTCATTCACTTAGCTCCGAAGAAGTAATTGACAACGAATAGAATCATTTTGATCGTTTCTGACTAGTTGTGCGTTGCTCTGAGGAGCTGTTTTGTGAAAAAGGTTGAGTACAAAAAAGTTCAGCAATAAGTTTTAACAGAGTCGATAAGTATAGGAGTGTGGATATGAAACAAGAAGTTATGGAAATCATTCAACAAAATCAGTTAGCACCACGAATTTTCGAGCTGACACTAAAGGGTGAACTAGTTCAAGAGATGAAGCGTCCGGGTCAATTTATTCATATCCGTGTTCCTAAAGCCGACTTGTTATTACGCAGACCAATTAGTTTAAATAAAATCGATCCAAGCACGAATACTTGTCGAATCATTTATCGTGTAGAAGGTGACGGAACCAAATCATTTTCAACGTTGACGGCAGGCGATACGCTAGATGTGATGGGGCCGCTTGGAAACGGGTTTGACTTAACGGGCTTAAAAGCTGGGGATTGTGCATTTATCATTGGCGGCGGTATCGGAATTCCGCCATTATATGAATTATCCCATCAACTGAAAGCAAAAGGTGTCAAGGTCAAACACTTTTTAGGTTTTGCGTCAGCGGATGTCATGTATGACGAAGAAAAATTCCGGCAACTGGGAGAAACAAAAATCGCAACAGATGATGGTTCAGCAGGCGTTAAAGGAAATGTAGGCAATCTTTTATTAGCGGAAGAAAATAAGAAACCAGATGCAGTGTTTGCTTGTGGTGCAAACGGAATGTTAAAAGCGGTTGAGCATTTTTTCCATACCCATCCTAATGTTCAACTTTCTTTAGAATCACGCATGGCGTGTGGAATCGGTGCTTGTTATGCATGTGTGTGTCATAAGGCAGAAGACGAAACAAAAAGTGTGAAAGTCTGTGATGAAGGTCCGATTTTCAAAGCGGGAGAGGTGATTCTATGACACTACCATCATTAGCAGTAAAAATACCAGGACTTGAATTGAAAAATCCAATTATGCCTGCCAGTGGCTGTTTCGGTTTTGGAAAAGAATATGGGCAGTATTATGATTTGAATCAACTGGGCTCAATCATGGTTAAGGCAACGACACCTAAAGCTAGATTTGGTAATCCGACACCTCGTGTTGCTGAAACCCCATCAGGTATGCTGAATGCAATCGGCTTACAAAATCCCGGACTAGAAACTGTGATGAATGAGCTATTGCCTGAATTAGAAAAATATCCTGACCTACCAATTATTGCCAATGTAGCAGGGGCGTGCGAAGAAGATTATGTGGAAGTCTGCGGGAAAATTGGTGACGCACCTAATGTAAAAGCAATCGAATTGAACATTTCTTGCCCAAACGTAAAGCACGGAGGTATTGCGTTTGGTACAGATCCTGATGTCGCTTTTCAGCTGACACAGGCGGTAAAGAAAGTTGCTAAGGTTCCGATCTATGTCAAATTATCGCCCAACGTTACTGATATCGTTCCCATTGCTTTAGCGATTGAAGCAGGTGGAGCAGACGGGTTTACCATGATTAACACACTCTTAGGAATGCGTATCGATTTAAAGACAAGAAAACCGATTTTAGCGAATCAAACAGGCGGTCTTTCTGGCCCAGCAATTAAACCAGTTGCTATTCGCTTGATTCATCAAGTCGCAGGTGTTTCTAAACTGCCGATTATTGGTATGGGTGGTGTTCAGACGGTTGATGATGTATTAGAAATGATTATGGCGGGTGCAAGTGCAGTCGCAGTTGGAACGGCCAATTTTACAGATCCATATATTTGCCCAAAATTGATTGATGCTTTACCTCAGCGAATGGCTGAACTAGGTATTTCATCATTGGAACAACTTATTCAAGAAGTTAGAGAGGAGCGCCAACAATGAATCAGCGACCGATTGTTGCTTTAGACTTTTCAAACCGAAACGAAGTAGAACAATTTTTACAATTATTTCCCGAGGAGGAAAAGCTATTTGTTAAAATTGGAATGGAACTCTTTTATCAAGAAGGGCCAGCGATTGTCCGTTGGTTAAAAGAATTAGGACACGAGGTATTTTTAGATTTGAAATTACATGATATTCCCAATACAGTTGAAAAAGCAATGCGTGGTTTAGCGAAGCTAGGCGTTGATATCACTTGTGTACATGCCGCCGGAGGAATCCGAATGATGGAAGCTGCGATGCGTGGGTTAGTATCAGGAACACCAGAAGGGAAACAACGACCATTATTATTAGCAATCACTCAGCTGACTTCGACAAGTGAAGAAGAAATGCATCATGATCAACTGATTGAAGTACCCTTAGAAGAAAGCGTGATCCATTACGCGACTTGCGCACAGGAAGCAGGGTTAGATGGTGTCGTCTCTTCCGCACTGGAAGTAACTAAAATCAAAGATGCTACAACTGCTGAATTTGTCTGTTTGACACCCGGTATCCGACCACAAGGTGCAGATATTGGCGATCAAACGCGAGTGGTGACGCCAAAGCGGGCACGAGAAATTGGTGCAAACTTTATCGTAGTTGGGCGTCCAATTACACAAGCAGAAAATCCTTACGAAGCTTACCAAACAATAAAAAACGAATGGAGCGAACACTAATGACTGTTGAAACATTGATTGCAAAAGACTTACTAGAAATTGAAGCAGTATTCTTGAACCCAACACAACCATTTACTTGGGCAAGTGGATTGAAAAGCCCAATTTATTGTGATAATCGTATCACGATGAGTTATCCTAAGGTTCGCCAGGAAATTGCAAATGGTTTAGCCAAAAAAATCAAAGCAGAATTTCCAGAAGTCGAAGTAATTGCTGGAACAGCAACAGCAGGTATCCCGCACGCTGCTTGGGTTGCAGATATCCTTGATTTACCAATGGTTTACATTCGCAGCAAAGCAAAAGATCATGGCAAAGGAAATCAAATCGAAGGTCGAATTTTCGAAGGTCAAAAAATGGTTGTCATTGAAGATTTGATTTCAACCGGTGGCAGCGTGTTAGAAGCTTGTGAAGCAGCAACGCGTGAAGGTGCCAATGTGCTAGGTGTAGCAGCAATTTTTACTTATGAATTATCCAAAGGATTAACGAATTTTTCCCAAGCAAAGATACCTTTGATCACATTAACTAATTATTCAACATTAATTGAAACAGCACGTGAAGCAAATTACATCAATGAAGAAGAATTGGATTTGCTAAAAAGTTGGAAAAAAGATCCAGAAAACTGGAATGCTTAATAAAAAGACGATAACAACTATTTTCATAGTGTTGTCGTCTTTTATATTAGAGTTTTGCTCCGTCTGTCGGTAACTGAAATCGTTCAATAATTGGTTTGATTTCATACAATGATTCAATCGAAGCTTCATAAGAAGACAAATAATGATTCAAGACACCTACGATTCCATGCGCAATAAAAATTGCTTCCGTTGTTTGTGGCTGACCGTTTATGGCTGTAAAAGTCACGATATGTTTTTTTAGGTAATCAGTAAATAGACCCTGTTTATCAGAAGCAATCAACATTCGATACGTTTCCTGGTTCTCTACAATGAATTGAAAAGTTTTTATTAGCAGATCGTCTATTTCTGTTGTTTCTGTTTGGCAATAGGTAATTAATTCTTGAATGGATTGTTGGATCATTTTTTCTAAAAGATCATATTTATCTAAGTAATTTAAGTAGAACGTTCCGCGATTGATGTCAGCTAATTCGCAAATCTCGCTAACTTTTACTCGTTCGATGCCTTGCTTCTTTAGCAATTGAAAAAAGGCTGTTTGAATAGCTGTTTGTGTTTTACGTACTCGTCGATCCATGTGATTCTCCTGTCGTTTTAAGTGATGTGTTTGTTAATCAACAGATTATCATTTTTGATGATTGATTGCTGATGCCAGTCTGTTTATTATACTGGATGTTCGTTGATTTATAAACAGGTGTTCATAAAGGAGAAAAAATGAAGCTATTAATTTATGGTGCAGGCATTCAAGGAAGTTATCTTGCACATATTCTTACTAAAAATAAAGAGAATGAAGTAACGATCCTTGCTAGAGGAAAGACGAAGGAACAGCTAGAAACAAATGGACTTGAGTTAAAACACGTTATTCAGAAGAAAAGAACAGTAGATATAATCAAAATAATCTCAAGACTAGAGCCAACAGATAAGTATGATTTGATTTTTGTCACAATGAAATACAATGATTTTGATTCTGTGATTGAACCAATTGCTGCGAATCACAGTCAAAGAGTGATTTTTGTTGGTAATCAAATGAATCCAGAAATTTTAAAAGAAAAAATCGTTCAAAAAGATCCAGCTAAACAAGTCTTTTTTGGTTTTCAAAATACTGGTGGAACAAGGGAAGGGAACTTAATTACGATTTTACGTTTCAATGGAGGCAAAATGAAAGTCTACCTTGATCCCGATGATTCCCTAATGCCCCAACTTTTAAAGCAAATTTTTGCTCAAACGAATTATCAATGGCAATCAGATCCTACCTTATTTGATTGGCTAAAAAGTCATGCGGCATTGATTATGGTGCTGAATAGCTTAGATCTTATTTATCGACAAAAAATGAAAAATAAACAAGAAATGAATCATATATTTTCTATAACAGCTTTAGCTTTTAAAGAAGCATTTACTGTCTTAGAAGAAAATGGGTATCCAATAGTACCAAAGATTCAGAAAAATTTATTGGGAAATAAATTTCTGACAAAGATTGGTTTGAAACGAATGTTTGCCACACCATTGATGGCATCTGCTCAAGGTAGTTATGCAGAAATCGAGTTGATTATTTGTTCCTTTGAAGCGTTCAAAAAAGAAACGGGTACGAAAACACCCAATCTTGATCAACTAATTAAAATCGCTGCACATGACAAACAGTAAAAAGGTGTTATCCAAAGAGAGGAATATATTTATTCCGAAAAGTGAAAACAACTCAAATCAAAACGAAACAAATCAATAAAAATTGAAACAAATTCTTTAATCGGTATCTCTTATTCTAAAATAATGGTACAAATACATTTTTTAAAACTTGTGATAAATAAAAGTTAAAAACTGGTAGTTTTAGTTCTTTGTAATTGCATGATATAAAGAGTAAATGCTATGATTGTTGGAAAAGTATGAAGGAGAGATGGCAACATGGGCTTAAATGAATATCTTTTAGGATTAAACAATTTAGAAAAAATTATTCGTGCGCCTGGCTTCTTCAAGCACACTGAACACACGGTAGCTGCACATTCGTTTCGAGTAGCATCAATCGCACAAGTTTTAGGTGATATCGAAGAAGCCAATGGGCAGGCGATTGATTGGAAACTGTTATATGAAAAATCATTGAATCACGATTATACAGAACGCTTTATTGGTGACATCAAAACACCTGTAAAGTATGCAAATAAAGAACTACGTGGGATGCTACACACAGTTGAAGAAAAAATGACTGATGAATTTATCAATCAAGAAATCCCAACAGAATTTCAAGAAATTTATCGTCGTCGATTATTTGAAGGAAAAGATGACACGATTGAAGGAGAGTTGCTCGCAATCGCGGACAAAGTGGATTTGCTTTATGAATCATTTGATGAAATCAGCAAGAATAATCCTGAAAAAGTTTATCGCGAAATGTTTATTGAATCGATTTTAACCATTAAAGAATTCGATCATCGACCAAGCGTAAACTATTTCTTTGATTTTATCTTTCCAGAATTGTTGAACCAAGAATTTTTTGGAAAAGAAGAGTTTTTAGCAGATATTTCCGCCGCTTTACAAAGAAAAAAACGAACGAACTAACTTTTATGAAAAGACTCAGGAGGACGTAAGCGTTGAAAAAAAATATGGATGTTGAATGGGGCTACTCGGGCGAGCGAGGACCAGAGAATTGGGCAAGTTTATGCGATTGGTTTGCGAAAGGAGCAGAGTTTTCCTTGCAATCACCCATCCCGCTTGTTACTTGTCAAGAAGTAAGTGATGTGAAAGAAACGATTTCTTTTCACTATCAATGTCAAAAATTCACAGATAAAGAATTTAAAAACACGATCCACTTAGTACCATTTGACCAAATCAGTTATGTCGAATATCAAGGTGAAAAATTTTATTTGACAGATATCCATTTCCATCTGCCTTCTGAGCACATTATAAATGGGAAACATGAAGACATTGAATTTCATTTTGTCCACATGAATCATCGTCAAGAAAACTTGGTTGTTGGAGTCATGTATGAGTTGCGAAGCGAGGATGGTTGGTTTTATGATCGCAATCATGAAGAACGCTGGGATTTAGCTGCACATGAACATTGGATGAATCCAGTTGTGTTTTTCCCTGAAAAGAAGAGCCACTATCATTATGTTGGCTCATTAACTACACCACCAACTGCAGGACCTATCCAGTGGTTTGTTATGGATCAAGTTGGCCAATTAAATCAAGAATTCTTGACGCCATTTGAAGGGCAGTATGCGCAGCCTAACAATCGTCCGCTCCAAGCGCTTAATGATCGTAAAATTGACTATTTTGAGGGGTCAAATACATGAATATTCAACAAATGAAGTATGTGATTGCTGTAGCGAATAATGGTAGTTTTCGAGAAGCGGCTAAGAAGTTATTTGTTTCACAACCTAGCTTGTCTACAGGAATCAAAGAATTAGAGACAGAATTAGGGATCAATTTGTTTACTCGCACAAATCGAGGAGCATACTTAACTGAAGCAGGACAAGATTTCCTGCAACGTGCTGAAAAAATTTTACTTCAATTAGAATCACTTGAAAGTTATTATCAAACTAGTGAAACACGTGAAATGTTTTCAGTAGCTTCTCAGCATTATGACTTTTTGGGACCATTGATTGCAAAAATGATGACAGAATTCAATCAAGAAATCAAACAATTCAGAATCATGGAAACGACGACTGCAAAAGTGATTGAAGAAGTAAGAGAACAGCACAGTGAAGTAGGCGTACTATACATGAATGAAAAAAATCAAGCTGGGATTATGCGTTATTTACAGCAAGGTGAGCTAGTTGCCAGAACGATTCATACATTTTCCACGCATATTTTCTTGAGACAAGGACACCCATTAGCAAAACAAGCAGAAATCCATAAAGAAGAGTTGTTAGCATATCCTCAAGTTCGTTTTACTCAAGATGGTAATAATTTCCCCTATTTTTATGAAGATCTAATTGAGATTCCTGCACAAGAATCCGTTGTTTATACCAGTGATCGTGGCACGCTGATGAACTTGGTATTAGAAACAGATGCTTATGCTTCTGGATCAGGAATTGTTATTGGTGGCATCAAAGACCAAATAAAGCTTATTCCATTAGCAGATAGTCAACCAAATCAACTCTGTGTTATTCATTCTGGCAAACGTACGTTAAGTGTAGAAGCACAGCATTTTATTCACAGATTAACAAATTTGTTGATGAATGAAGGAACACACAAAAAATAATTTCGTTAATATTTTAGCCAATAAAAAGCCGAGACCATTCATCGTCTCGGCTTTTTACTATTGTTTTTTCATTTTTGTTATTGCTTCTTCAACAGGAGTCACGATAATCGTTTTTTGATTTTCATAAATAACGAATCCGGGTTTAGAACCATTTGGCTTACGGATATGTTTCACTTGAACCAAGTCTACAGGAACTTGTGCTGAATAACGATATTTTGAAAAGTAAGCAGCTAATTCTGCAGCTTGTGTAATCGTTTCATCAGAAGGATCGTTACTTTTGATAATCACATGTGAGCCTGGAATATTTTTTGCGTGGAGCCAATAATCGGTTTTTTTAGCAGTTTTCATTGTTAATAAATCATTTTGCAAGTTATTTTTTCCAACGAGAATCTGAGTACCATCTTCAGCAAAATAGACATCTGGTTGAGAAGGTTTCTTTTTCTTCTGTTTTTTAGCAGATTTTTTTTTAAAGTATCCTTGATCAGTTAATTCTTCTTTGATTGCCTCAATATCCATGGGACCTGCAATTTCAAGTTGGGCTAAAACGGAATCGAGATATTGAATTTCGTCTTTTGCTTCTTGGATTTGTTGACCAATTAGTTTAACAGCATTCTTTAGTTTCTGATAACGATGGAAATACTTTTGTGCGTTTTGATTAGGTGTTAATGTAGGGTCAAGTTTAATGGTCAAAGGTTGATCTGCTTCGTAGTAATTCGGCAAGGTAACTTCTGTTGCACCACGTGGGACTTGAGTCATAAAAGTGGTCAGTAGTTCGCCATTACGACGAAAATCTTCCGCGTTTTCGGAATCTTTTAATGTTTGTTCACGTTTTTTTAATTTATTTTGATTTCGTTTACGTTCATTTTCCATTTTACGGATCAATTCGCTACCTTGCTGTTTGGCGCGGTCTTTTTCTGCCTTATCGTGATAAAAGCCATCAAGCAAAGCACTCAAGGTTGAATAATTTGTTACTTGATCCGCAGTTGTTTCGATTGATCGATAGGAAATAGGTGTAAAGAAATCTTTATTTTTTGCTTCATAAAGAGTAGGAGAAAGTTTAGTATCTAACTGCTGAAAAAAGTTTTCCCAAACAACCATTTTTTTATTGGGTTGTTCAGTTAAACGACTTGCTAATTCTTGCGCTGTATCAAAACCAAGTCCTTGAAAATGTTGCTGTAAAATTTTTGGTGTTAGTTCTAACTGAGAAAGACGTTGAAAGATTTTTTCTTTTTCTGCTGAAAATGGATTTAATTGTTCTTGTTTCGGTGGGGCAACATAAGTGACACCGGGAATCAGTGAACGATAAGTATTTTGAGAGCTTCCGATATGTTTGATAGCATCTAGAATTTTCCCGGTTTCACGATTGACTAACACAATTGTGCTATGTCGACCCATCAGCTCAACAATCAAAACAATATTTTGTAGATCACCTAGTTCATCTCGTTTTGTAAAATGAAAATGAATGACACGGTCATTTTCAACCTGTTCGATTGTTTCCAACAAAGCACCGTCAAGATGTTTTCTTAACATCATTACAAAGTTAGGAGGCGTATCAGGATTCTGATAATCAATTTGCGTAATCTGAATTCGTGCATAGCTAGGATGAGCAGATAATAGCAAGCGGTGATTGGCTCCGCGAGAGCGAATAACTAAAATGATTTCATTTTCATAAGGTTGGTGAATTTTAGAAATTCGACCAGATAATAAGGTATCACGCAACTCACTAACCATTGCGTGGGTAAAAACACCATCAAAGGACATAGTTCTTCCTCTTTTCTTTTCATAATTAGTTTCATTATAACGAAAAACAATCAGAAAGACCAATGACGGTGTAACATTAGTAACGATTTCGTCTTTTTCATTGAAAACTTCTAGTGATTGACTTATGAAAAAGAACTTATATTTTGTATAAATAGAAAAAGTTTCGAGTAAAGATACGAATTTTTTCGTCAAAATACTTATTTATAGGTATAATAAAGAAAATGAATAAGTAACATCGAAGGAGAAGAAACGAGGTGTTTGTTATCTGGGGAGAAATAAAAGAAAAAATACAAGAAAGCTGGATAGAATTTGCTGATGCATTTGCGGAAAATCCAGTCAAATATTTTTGGCGTGTTGGTGGCCTACTTTTTTTAGCAGTGTTGTTAGCAGGATCAATGATTTTCTTACCTGAGAAAATCAAGGCAGATCAAGTAGATAGTTTGGTCTATTCAACGATTACCTCTGATAAAGTCAAAAGGTTTGATTACAGTAATGCCAAGCAAACAATCACTGATAGCAAAGCGATATCAGTCATGTTTTGCGTACCAAAAGGCAAAAACTATGAACAAGTCTTGACTATTTTAAATGATTCAAAAAAAATGGAAGAATTGAATCGCCAAATTTATTTTTATCCTCTCGTCTATGACGTAGCCAAAGAAGAAAAAGAGTATGGGATCAATAGGGAGCAAATAACATTTATCTTTTTTGATGGAGGTAAAGAGACGAACCGAGTTGTGATTGGCGCAGATGGCATCACAGATGTTTCAAACGAATTAGTACCGGAATTAAATCGTCTTCCATTAGCAAATATTAAAAAGCTTGAACTTGAAATGACAACAGACTCAACACAATAATTTACACAATGTGAATATTTCTATTGACGAATAAAAAAATTTCAATTAGACTTAAATCAAATATTTGACGAAAGGGTGAACCACAATGAACTTATCAAACCAAGCTTTACTAGGAAACAATTATGCATGGCGTAACTGGCGTAGATGAGTTGTATTGATGGCGAACTTTCCCATAGATACGACTTTTTAGAGAACAATCTAAAGTTTGTATCTATGCTAGACAAGAAATTTGACTACCGCATAGAGACTTCTATGCGGTTTTTTGTGTACTAAGGACAATGCCGTAACAGGAATTGTCCTTTTTTTGTTGGGTTTGCTTAATAATAAGACAATTTATCGATACATTGTTATCGTTCATAGCAAAAATAACTAGTTATTAACAGGAGGAGAAAATGAAAAATAAACGATTGATAGCGGTCGTAGCGCTACTGGGAATCTACTTGGTCGGTAGTTTTATCTACGAAAAAATGGGTGAAACCAAAAATGGAACGCCCACAACAACGGAAGTAAAAGAAATCGGTGTTTTACAATATGTCAGTCATCCAGCATTAGATGAAATTTATCGTGGAATCAAAGATGGATTGAAAGAAGAAGGCTTGGTGGAAGGAGAGAACCTTAAAATAAACTTTCAAAATGGTCAAGCTGATCAAAGTAAATTAGCAACGATGAGCCAACAACTTGTTCAAGCAAATCCAGCGGCATTGATTGGAATTGCAACGCCTGCAGCACAAGCGTTAGCAAATACTACAAGCGATATTCCAGTAGTATTGGGTGCTGTAACAGATCCAGTTGGGGCAGGATTAGTTGAGTCATTAGATAAACCTGGGAAAAATGTGACTGGTGTTTCTGATCAGCCACCTGTAAGTGCTCAAATCCAACTAGCAACAACTTTGTTACCACAAGCCAAAAGAATCGGGATCCTTTATGCGTCATCGGAAGATAATTCTAAGTATCAAGTTGCACAAGCCGAAGATGCTGCCAAAAAAGCTGGGTTAACTGTGACAAAATATGCAGTGCCTTCAACCAATGAGATTGCACAGACAGTTCAAGTCATGAGTCAATCTGTTGATGTTATCTATATACCTTTGGATAACACGATTGCTAACGCGATGCAAACAGTAATCAAGGAAGCAGATAAAGCGCAAATCCCTGTTATCCCATCAGTTGATACAATGGTTGAGCAAGGTGGCTTGGCAACAATTGGAATCAATCAATATCAATTAGGTGTTCAAAGTGGCAAAATGGCAGCGAAACTTGCATTAGGGAAAAGTGAAGCAGCAACGACACCTGTTTACACCTTCAATCAAGGCGATATCATCATTAATCAAGAGCAAGCCGATCGCCTAGGTATTACGATTCCTGAAGAAGTAAAAGAAAAAGCTAAAAACGTGACGCAAGAAGTAACGAAATCAACGGAAAGCTCAAAGGAGGAAAACAAATGATCGTATCATCTATTTCACAAGGAATGCTTTGGGCAATTTTGGGTCTGGGCATTTTTATGACTTATCGAATTCTTGATTTTCCTGATATGACAACGGAAGGGTCATTTCCATTAGGTGCAGCGGTTTGTGTGACCGCGATAACGAATGGAATCGCACCGATTTTTGCTACACTTTTAGGCGTGGGAGCGGGAATGATTGCTGGATTGGTAACGGGTTTACTTTATACAAAAGGAAAGATTCCTGTTATTCTTGCTGGAATTCTAGTGATGTCAGGTTTAAATTCAGTGATTTTATATGTGATGAAGACTCCTAATCTATCCTTGTTGAATCGTCCAATTTTACAAGATAGTTTCCAAAAACTCCACTTACCAAATTATTTTGATACAGTTTTGTTGGGTTTGATTGCGTTAGGTGTGATTATCTCTATTTTACTGTTTTTCTTCAATACAGATTTAGGTCAAGGTTATATTGCAACAGGTGATAACGAAACGATGGCTCGCTCTTTGGGAATCAAAACAGATCGGATGAAAATTTTAGGCTTAACGTTATCCAATGGAGTGATTGCTCTTTCTGGTGCATTGATTGCTCAAAATGATGGATATGCAGATGTGAATAAGGGAATTGGTGTAATTGTTATAGGACTTGCTTCAATCATTATTGGTGAAGTGATTTTTCAGGAATTAACATTGGCGGAACGGTTGATTGCAATTGTTGTTGGTAGTATTATTTATCAATTATTGATTTTGATTGTCATTAAGTTAGGTTTTGATACAACTTACTTGAAATTATTTTCAGCAATCATCCTTGCGTTTTGCTTGATGATTCCACAAGTGAAAAAAGCATTGAATCTAAAAACTGGTTTTGAGAAGGAGGCAAAATAAATGGCAGCAATCTTAACCATCAAAAATGGAAAAAAAGTTGTAAATAATGGACTGAATGAAAATAAAGTTTTGCTTGAAGAAATCAATCTCTCAATCAACGAAGGAGATTTTATTACTGTCTTAGGCGGAAATGGAGCAGGAAAAAGTACCCTGTTCAATACGATTGCGGGTACGCTACAACTTTCTCAAGGAAGCATTTTGTTTAAAGATCGAGTGATTACAAAAGATTCTGAAGAAAAACGTGCAGCATTTCTGGCACGTGTGTTTCAAGATCCTAAAATGGGAACAGCACCACGAATGACTGTTGCTGAAAATTTATTATTAGCGCAAAAACGTGGACAAAAACGTCCGTTACAACTACGAAATTTAAAGAAACAAAAAGAATTTTTCTATCAATTATGTGAAGAAGTTGGCAATGGGCTAGAAACCCATTTAGATACGCCAGCAGGTGAACTTTCTGGCGGACAGCGTCAAGCGTTAAGTTTATTAATGGCGACGATTCGAGTACCAGAGCTATTATTATTGGATGAACACACAGCAGCTTTAGATCCTAAAACAGCAAAATCATTAATGGAATTAACGAACCGTCGAATCACGGAACAAAAATTAACTTGTTTGATGATCACTCATCGAATGGAAGATGCGCTAAATTACGGAAATCGGTTGATTGTGTTACAAAAGGGACGAATAGTTCAAGATTTGAATGCGCAAGAAAAAGAAAATTTATCAATGAGTGATTTGTTACAATTTTTTGAGGAAGTTCTTGATTAAAAAGAAGATTCTATCAAATTGTTAGCATGAAAAGGGGCCAGAAATAAAAAAATCACATCGTCATTGTCTACGAAACTGTGGAATCTTGTTCAAACTTTTGTACTTTTGATCCTAGTTTAACGAAATAGGATGAAAAGAAAGAGATTAGGAGTTCCAATTATCCTTGCCTCTTTTTAGTTAGTGAGACAGAGTGAAAAAGGAATTGACAAGCTCCTTTCATTCGTCCTATACTTAGTACAATCTAAGACAGTTTAGGCGTTTCGTGAGGTTACACTTTGAGTGAAAATTAAATAAGTTTCATGGGATGCTTTTCGTTTTGTGAATAATTCAAGACATCTTGCCACGTAGTCGTTTACTGTACTTTTTGTTTAGTACGAGAACACTAAGTGGCTTTTTTTGCTTCACTACGAATAATAGAGAAGAATAAATTAGTAGTAATTTGAAACAGTAAGGAGGATAAAGCGTGATTTCTGGTAAAACAAAACTTGCAGGTTTTTTTGCGAATCCAGCAGAACATAGTTTATCACCGCGGATGCATAATCGTGGCTTTCGATCGTGCGGAGTTGACGCGGTATATTTAGCTTTTAAAGTAGATCAAACAAATCTGGCACGAGCAATTGAAAGTATTCGAACCTTGGATATGTTAGGTGTGAATTTATCGATGCCTAACAAAACGGCAGCTATCGCTTACGTTGATGAATTAAGTCAAGAAGCACAGCTGATTGGTGCAATTAACACGATCGTTAATCAAAATGGGCAATTGATTGGGTATAACACAGATGGTATTGGCTTTGTGAAAGCAATGGAAGAAACAGCAAAATTTAAGATAAAAGATAAAAAAATAACTATTCTAGGAGCTGGTGGTGCGGCTAAAGCAATCACGGTACAAGCTGCTCTTGAAGGTGCTAGAGAGGTTGTTTTATATAAAAGAAACAATGAACGATTTTTAATGGTTAAACAGGAGTTTGAAAAAATCGGCGAGCAGACGAGTGCAATCGTGCGGGTAGTTGATTATGCAGATGAGGAACAACTCGAATATGATCTACAGACAAGTGAATTATTAGTGAATGCAACGGATATTGGTATGGGTGCAAAAGAAGGACAATCGCCTTTAGCGAATGCTGGCTATTTACATGAAAACTTATTTGTGATTGATTTAATTTATTCACCAAAAAAAACTCAATTATTAAAAGAAGCAGAAAAACGAGGTGCACCTGCCTTTAATGGCTTAGGTATGCTATTATATCAAGGTGCAACGGCTTTTCAGTTATGGACGAATCACGAAATGCCACTCGATATCATGAAAGATTTATTTGAATAAAGGGGAAAAAGAAATGATTATTATTATGAAACAAGATGCAACAGATGAACAAATTTCACAAGTCGTGAATCGTGTGAAAGAAGAAGGCTTAGCTGTTCAAATGAATCGTGGAAATGAGCAACCAATCGTTGGGTTAGTGGGTGACACTAGAAAAATTCAAGATGTGGCTTTTCAGCGATATGATGGAGTAGAAGAAATTGTTCGCATTACAAATACGTATAAATTGACTTCACGTGAATTTCATCCACAAGATACAGTTGTGGATGTGAATGGGGTAAAAATCGGGGATGGTTCTTTTGTTACCATGGCAGGTCCATGTTCTATCGAAGGCTTAGATCAAATTCGTGAAACAGCTCGGATGGCGAAAGCAGGCGGTGCAAAAATTTTGCGTGGTGGAGCATTCAAACCAAGGACCTCCCCTTATGCGTTCCAAGGGTTAGAAGAAGAAGGGTTGAAATACATTCGCCAAGCGGCCGATGAATTTGATATGCAAGTAATCACTGAAGTAATGGACGAAGCTCATATTGAAATGGTGGCACACTATAGTGATATTTTACAAATTGGCGCAAGAAATATGCAAAATTTCCGTTTACTTGAGGCTGTTGGAAAAACAGGGATGCCAATTGGATTAAAACGAGGGATTTCTGGAACCATTAATGAATGGCTCAATGCAGCAGAATATATTGCTGTCCAAAACAATAACCAGATTATTTTTATTGAAAGAGGTATTCGAACGTATGAAACGGCAACGCGGAATACATTTGACTTAAGTGCAGTCCCTTTGATCAAAAAACTTAGTCATTTTCCAATCATTGTTGATCCAAGTCATGGAACTGGTGTTTGGGATTTGGTTCCTCCAATGGCTCGAGCAGGTGTTGCTGCAGGTGCAGATGGCATGATTGTTGAAATCCACCCTGATCCGGTTAATGCGTGGTCAGATGGTCCACAGTCCTTGAACGAAAAAACGTACCTGAAGATGATGGAAGAAGTGCATATTTTAGAAAAAGCAATGAAAGACATTCGTGAATAAAAGAGCTAATGACAAAGGAAATGCAGGTGTGAACATGAGTATCCAAGTAGAGCTACCAGAACATTCTTATGAAATCGTTATTGAAAAAGGATCACTATCGAGAGTTGGTCAATGGGTGAGTGCCTTGTGGTCACCGCAAAAAATTTGCTTGATAACAGATAAAAACGTTGATTCACTTTATGCTCAGACAATGAGTGAACAGTTATCTAACGCAGGTTACACAGTGAGCAAAGCTGTGATCGAGCCGGGTGAAGCAAGTAAAACATTCTATCAAGCAGAAAAACTATTTCAATTATTAACGGAAAAACAATTTACTAGAAGTGATGGCATCATTGCTTTAGGCGGTGGTGTAGTTGGTGACTTAGCAGGATTTGTTGCAGCAACATTTATGCGGGGGATTCATTTTTTACAAATCCCGACGACTTTACTTGCTCAAGTAGATAGTAGTATTGGTGGCAAGACAGCAGTGAATACCTCGTATGCCAAAAACATCATTGGTGCATTTTGGCAACCAGAAGGGGTATTGATTGATCCGGATACGTTGTCGACGTTATCACCAAGAAGAGTGAGTGAAGGACTTGCAGAAGTGATCAAATATGCCGCAATTGCGGACGAAAATTTATGGAAAACTTTAGTGAATATAAATGGGCGTGAGGAAATAGTTCATCAATCTGAACAAATAATTGAAGCTTGTTTGGCGATTAAAAAAGCGGTAGTCGAAGCAGATGAATTTGACAATGGACAACGACTACTCCTTAACTTCGGTCATACAATCGGTCATGCTGTTGAAAAAACTGCTGGTTATGGAAAAATTACTCATGGAGAAGCTGTTGCAATCGGAATGATTCAGTTAACCAGCGTCGCGGAAAAAAAAGGCTTAACAAAAAAAGGAACAACTGAAAGTTTGCGTAAAATGGTACGAAAATTTAAACTTCCTGAAGAAACAACTGAATGGTCAGAACATGCGTTATTTGAAGCAATCACTCACGATAAAAAAGCACGAGGGAATCTAGTGAAATTAGTTGTGCTAAATAAAATTGGTGAAGCAACGATTTTACCGACACCCTTAAATGAATTACTGGATTATTTGAAGAAGGAGGAGAAATGAGATGCGTTTTTTGACAGCCGGAGAATCGCATGGGTTAGAATTAACCGCGATTATCGAAGGATTGCCAGCAGGTCTTTCTTTATCTGTTGATGAAATTAATCTGGAATTGGCAAGACGTCAGGTTGGTTATGGTCGCGGCGGAAGAATGAAAATAGAAAAGGATCGAGTAAAAATTACTTCAGGAGTTCGTCATGGGTATACACTCGGCTCCCCAGTGACATTAGTTATTGAGAATAAAGACTGGAAAAATTGGCAAACTGTGATGTCGCCTGAACAAGTTGCCAAAAAGGATGCAACCCTTCGACAAGTGACTCGACCTCGACCAGGACATGCAGATCTTGTGGGAGGGATGAAGTACGGACATCGTGATTTACGAAATGTTTTGGAACGTTCATCTGCGCGGGAAACAGCAATGCGAGTAGCGATTGGTGCCGTTTGTAAACAATTGCTTCAGGAGCTAGACGTCTCGGTTGCTGGACACGTGTTAGCGCTTGGAGGTTTGGTCTGCGAGTTGCCGAATAACTTGACTGTAAAAGAAATCAAAGAACGTTCAGAGAATTCGGAATTACGCGTAACTGATCCAAAAGTTGAAACGGCGATGAAAGAGTTAATTGATCAGACGAAAAAAGCAGGAGATACTTTGGGCGGTGTGGTTGAAGTGTTAGTCGCAAATGTGCCAGCTGGGTTAGGGAGCTACGTTCATTGGGATGAAAAACTAGATGCGAAAATCGCCCAAGCAGTGATGAGTATCAATGCGTTTAAAGGCGTTCAGTTTGGTTTGGGCTTTGACATGGCAAACTTGCCCGGATCAAAAGTCATGGATGAAATCACTTGGAATGAAGCGCGGGGCTTTACTCGCCAGTCTGATAACTTAGGTGGTTTCGAAGGTGGCATGACTAATGGTGAAACGATTATCCTACAAGGTGTAATGAAACCAATTCCAACATTGTATCGTCCATTGCAAAGTGTCGATATCCAATCAAAAGAAGCGTACCATGCAAGTGTTGAGCGTTCTGACACGACAGCTGTTCCCGCAGCTAGTGTTATTTGCGAAAGCGTCGTAGCAACAGAGTTAGCGAAAGCATTTTTAACAAAATTTTCTGCAGATACTTGTACAGAATTAAAAGAAGCTGTTGACTTGTACCGTGAACGAATTGCTCAGTTTTAATGGGAACAAGTATTTTAGTTATGTTAGGAAGTGAAACAAAAGATGAAGTTACTGACAAATCAGACGAAGCTCCGAGGGACTTTACAAGTACCTGCAGATAAATCAATTTCTCATCGAAGCATTATGTTTGGTGCAATCAGTTATGGAGAAACCATTATTCATAATTTTTTGCGAGCACAAGATTGTCTTTCCACGTTGCAGCTATTTCGAAGCTTAGGGGTCGAAATAACTGAGGAAGCAAATCAAACGATTCATATCAAGGGAAAAGGAATCGAAGGATTGCGTCCAAGTACCAGTCCGCTTGATTGTGGAAATTCAGGAACAACGGTTCGGCTTGTTTCGGGAATTCTAGCTGGTGCGGCATTCTCGTCAACGTTAATTGGAGATGCCTCATTGAGTAAACGACCAATGAATCGAATCATTGATCCACTGGTGCAGATGAACGCTCGAATAACTGGGACGACGGAAAAAGAGCTATTACCTCTGAAAATTGAACCTACTAATCAACTAATACCAATCACATATGAAATGCCCGTTGCAAGTGCTCAAGTGAAATCAGCTATCTTATTTGGGAGTTTACAGGCAAAGGGTACGACAAAGATTGTTGAAAAAACACCTTCTAGAAATCATACAGAAGAAATGATCCAACAGTTTGGTGGACGAATTCAGCAGTCAGGCAAAGAGATCACACTTGTTGGACCGCAAAAATTAACAGGTTGTGAAGTAATCATTCCAGGCGACATTTCTTCGGCTGCGTTTTTTATTGTTGCAGGTTTGTTGTGTCCAGAAAGTGAAATTACACTAACGAATGTCGGCATCAACCCAACTCGAACAGGCATTTTAGATGTAGTTAAACAAATGAATGGCCAAATCAAGCTAACGGAAGAAGATCCTATTAATCAATCAGCAACAATTCAGGTGAAAACCTCTGAACTTCACGGTATCGATATCGGAGGAGCAATCATTCCACGACTAATTGATGAACTACCTGTGATTGCGTTACTTGCTACACAAGCAAAAGGAACAACCCGAATCTATGATGCCGAAGAATTAAAAGTGAAAGAAACCAATCGAATTGATGCAGTGGCAACAGAATTAACAAAATTGGGTGCAAAAATCCAACCGACAGAAGATGGGCTTATCATTGAGGGGCCAACACCGCTCCAAATTTCCCAAAAAAATCAACAAGTTTCCAGTCATAAAGATCATCGAATTGGTATGATGCTCCAAATTGCTGCTTTGTTAGTTGAAGATGGCGAAATCGAACTAGTTGAAGCGGAAGCGGTGGCCATTTCATATCCTCAGTTCTTTAGTGATTTAGCCAAGTTAGTCCAAGGTGTGACAGATGAATAATCCAATTGTGTTAGTTGGTTTTATGGGCTCGGGGAAAACCACGATTGGCACACTTTTAGCAGAAAAACTTTCTATTTCTTTAGTGGACTTAGATGAACTGTTCGAGCAAAAATATGCGACGACGATTGCACAATATTTTGAAAAACAGGGCGAAGCACGCTTTCGTCAAGCTGAGACACTGCTACTTGAAGAACAATTGATAGATTCAAAAGCACAAGTGATTTCTACTGGTGGTGGGATTATTTTAAATCAAATGAATCGAACACTGCTAAAAAATGGTGCAACGGTTATTTTTTTGGAAGCATCAACTGTTGAACTTTATCAAAGAGTTATTCATGACCAAAAAAATGTGCGACCTTTGGCACGACAGAAAACAGTTGCTGAATTCTCAGCGCTATATCAGACTAGAAAAGCATTGTATCAAGAAGTTGCCACACTGCAAATTGAGACGACGAACAAATCACCACAAGAAATCGTGTCGGAGATCTTAACATACTGTTAAGTAGAAACTTTAGCATGATCATCGATAATCAGATAATATCCAGTAAAAAAGGTAGAGGAAAACAAGAACTTGTTTTGTTCTCCCTTTTTTTAAGAAATCGACTGAAAAAAGCAGTATTTCAAAGAAAAAATCGTTATTTTTTATTAAATTGGACTTAAGTAGCATGCTTTTTATTGTTAGGTAACGTATCCTTGAGCTATCACTAGGTAATTAGGAGGAAATACGATGAGTCGAATGGACCGTCACAATAAAAAAAATAAAGGAAAATCCTTAAAGAACCACACAGACAATCTCTTCGCTCGCCGTCAACGAAAGCAGGATATTCAGCGAGAGTCAGATCAACCTATAGGACAAAAACAAAACAATCCGTCATTTTCGAATGATTTTGATCCATCAAACAATCAGTTGAACCGACCGTTTGATGAATACAATGAATATGAGCAACTTAATCAGCAACCAACTGAGAAAAAGAAGTTTTTCCGGAAAAAGAAATCATCACAGCAACTGCCAAAAGGACGAAAAAAACGTTCATGGAAGAAAATACTTCTTGGCCTTTTCATTCTTGTTCTACTTTATTCAGGGATTTCTTTTTTTGCTGGAAAATTTATGGCTGAGCATGATAGTAGTTTAGCCAATGCGCCAGTTGAGACCTTCAACGGTGTTCAGTCTGAAAACGGTGCGAAAAATATCCTGATTTTGGGAAGTGACACAAGGGGTGAAGATGCTGGACGCGCAGATACGATCATGGTTTTACAGTTAAGAGGACCAGCTCACAAACCTAAACTTGTTTCATTTATGCGGGACAGCTTTGTTAACATTCCTGGTGTAGGCCAAAACAAAATTAATTCTGCTTATGCCTATGGCGGTGCAGAGTTAGTTCGGCAAACGTTAGCAGAAAACTTTGGAATCGAGTGTCAATATTACGCAAAAGTCGATTTCCAATCATTTGAAAAAGTAATTGATGCTTTATTTATGTTTGGCGTGAAACTAGATGCTGAGAAAGACCTGAATCTTGATGGTGTCGATATCAAAAAAGGGGTCCAAAAAATGGACGGGCATGTTTTATTGCAGTATGCACGTTTTCGAATGGATGAAGAAGGGGACTTTGGTCGTGTCAGACGTCAGCAACAGGTGATGAATGCGATTTTCAGTCAATTAAAAAATCCAATCAACCTGCTTCGAGCACCTTATGCGGCTGGGAAGGCAATTGGTTATACTTCAACAGATGTTACTGCAACATTTTTAGCAACTCATTTACTTTCGATTGGTCGTGGCGCAACAGGTATTGATCGATTAAGTGTGCCCGTTGAAGGTTCATGGGACTATGGAAACAGTGAGTATGCGGGAAGTGTTTTGGTTATTGATAATCAAATGAATCAAGCAGCAATCACCACCTTTTTAAATGAGTAATTTGGGTGAAAATAGGAACGCTGTTATCAGTCAAGCACATAGGGAAGGAATAGAAAAATCCTAGGACAAGATAGTCCTAGGATTTTTTTGCTTCTATTCGTGAAGACTTTTGCTCGTTTTACTCGTAAAGAATGCAAAAACCACGCGCAAAACGTGTGGTTCAATTTTAATTTCTAGTCTTCAAAACCACATAACCCATATGAACCTTGTGCTTCAGACAGTGGAATACTTACAACCGAATTTGCATTATTTAGACCTCGACAATTTGGATCGTAATGATATTTTCGACCAGAGTCAGGCGCAATATAAACCATTTGCTGATTTTGATTTTGTTGAGCAGCAGCTTGAGCAGCGGCAGCTTGTTCCTCAGCAATTCTGGCTTGTTCTGCTTGTTCCTCTGCAATCCGCTTAGCTTCCGCAGCAGCCTGTTCCTCAGCGACACGTTTGGCTTCAGCGGCAGCTTTTTCTTCGGCAACTCGTTGTTCTTCAGCGACACGTTTAGCTTCTGCGGCCTTTTCCTCAGCAACGCGTTTTTCTTCTTCCGCCTTTTTTTCTGCAGTGGCGATAGTCTGTTCAACCTTATTTGCTCGTTCAGTTAATGTACTGCTTCCACCGGGAATTTTTTCAATCGCTGCTAGCGCAACTTTTAGTTGCTCTCTGGTTGGTTCTTTTTCCGCTTTTTCAACTTCTTGTTGTGCATGTTTGGTTAATTTTTCTAGTTCTTTTTGCTTAGCCTTTTCTTTTGAAATCTCGGTGGTATCTTTCGTTGATGATTCACTTGTTTTTGATGACTTGGTTATGTGAGTCGAACTACTGGTAGTTTCTGTAGTTACAGCCGATCCGGTTCCACATGCACCAATAATCAGTGAAAGAGAAAAGATGATGGGAAGCAACCATTTTTTTCGCTGACCTCTTGGCATTTGTTTTAATTGCCAACCAGCTAATGCGAAGAGTAAGGTACCAAGTGTCATCGAAGTGGTTATCTCCCTATTGATTACTGATTGAATGAATAAAATCATTCCAATCCCCCAAAACAACCAAGTTATCCCGTTTTTCTTTTTCATTTTTTCCTCCTAAATAATTTTTGCTCCCACTTATTGGCAGGTAGCGATAGTCGCCACTTTGTCATGTGAAAGTTATTTAAATTTGAACTTAAAATAACTTTTTTATTAAATGATTTTACTATATTATCTCTGATAATCAAACAGTTATTTGGTAAATTAAAATGACAAAATAAAAAGGATGGTTAGCGGTTACTTTTGAAAGTATTTTGCTATAAATAAAAACGGCTATTTTTCTAGTTACTAAAATCGTAAATAGAAAAATAGCAGAGTGTTCAAGGTTTAAGTTTTACAACAAAAGTTTCGTATGGACGTAAGTTAAGGTTGTCAATTGAAGAATATGTCACATTGTAATTACTAATAATTGTTGTTTCTGGTTTTCCAGAAAAGGAATAGAAGGTCTCTTGATCCGAAAAATTTGCACAGACTAACCAAGTCTCTTGTTTATAACTTCTTTTATAGGCAAAAATTGTAGGAGCAGTATTTAATAACTCATAGCTTCCCCAAATAATAATCGGATTTTTTTTACGCAAAAGAATCAGTTTTTGATACGTATAGAAAAGTGAATCAGGATTTTTTAAATTTGCTGCAACATTGATTTGCTTGTGATTAGGATTGATTGGATACCAAGGAGAAACAGGTGAGAATCCTCCAAAGATCGTATCATCCCACTGCATAGGTGTGCGCGCATTGTCACGACCTTTGGTATTGATTGATTCAAAAATCTTTTCTTTAGCTATCCCTGCTTTTTGTTGATCTTGATAAAAATTTTGACTTTCGATATCTTGAATTTGTTTGGCGGAATAAATCGGGAAATTCGTCATACCGATTTCTTCGCCTTGATAAATAAATAGCGTCCCGCGCATCAGGTGGAGTAGGATTGCTAACATTTTCCCGCTCTCTAAAGAATAGTTTTCATCGCCCCAACGAGACAAAATCCGAGGCTGGTCGTGATTGCTCCAAAATAAACTATTCCAAGCATTTTCAGGCAGAGCTGTTTGCCATTTTGAAAGTACCTTTTTTAGTTCAGGAATACTTAACTTTTTGAGTGCCCACTTTGAGCGTCCGGTCTGCTCATCTAATGCCATGTGTTGGAATTGAAAGACCATGGAAAGTTCGTTTCTTTCTGGTGCCGTATATAATGGTGCCGTTTCAGGAGTCACACTTCCTGTCTCGCCAATAGTGACTAAATCTTTTTCTTTTAAGGCCTCATGATACATTTCTTGGAGATAGATGTGTAAGTTTGGTCCGTCACCTAAGATTTCTTTTTCAGGTTGTTTTCCAATTAAATCAATGACATCTAATCGAAAACCACCAATTCCTTTGTCGATCCAAAAACGCATCATTTTCCAAATATCTTCTCGCATATTAGGATTTTCCCAATTTAAATCTGGCTGATTTTTTGAAAATAGATGTAAGTAATAACGATTTTGCTTTTCGTTGAATGCCCAAGCTGTCCCACCAAAAAAAGACTGAAGATCATTAGGTGGTTCTTTCTGCCAAACATAATAATCTTGATACTTTTTATTTCCTTTTTCTGCTTCTAAAAACCAGGGATGCTGATCAGACGTATGATTAACAACTAAATCCATAATGATTTGTATCCCAAAAGTTTTCGCTTTAGCAATTAATTGTTCAACGTCCTTCATTGTTCCGAATTCAGCTAAAATTTCATAATAGTTATCAATATCATAACCATTATCAACATTAGGAGAGGAATAAATAGGTGATAACCAAATAGCATCAATTCCTAGTTGATGTAAGTAGGGGAGACGAGAGATGATTCCTTTGATATCACCAATTCCGTCATGATTGCTGTCTTGAAAACTCTTTGGGTAGATTTGATAAAAAACTGCTGACTGCCACCAAGGTACGTTATCTTTATTGTTTTTATGCATAAAAAGCTCCTTTCTAGTGAAACGTTTCTAGATGCTGATCAATAAAGTTTATACTATTTTATGATTCAGCTTTCATTATAATCAAAAAAATTGAGCATTCAATCCTTTTTTTCTGGAAAAAATATTTTAGAAAGCGCTTTACAAATCAAAAACAAGCTAGTATACTTCTCCCTGTAGAAACGTTTCACTAAAAATGGAGGAGTAAAAAATGAAACTATCAAAGAAAATTGGCTTATTAGGATTGACAGCTGTAATGACACTCGGTGGATTGGCGGCATGTGGTTCAAGCAATAATTCAGCAAAAGATAGCGAAGTTTTAAATATTTGGGGAATGGGGGATGAAGTAAAGCAGTTATCAAAAATGACGGATAAATTTACAGATGAAACGGGGATTGAAGTGAAAATTCAGTCTATCCCATGGTCAAATGCGCATGACAAATTATTAACGGCTGTAGCTTCAAAGAGTGGTCCAGATGTTTTACAAATGGGAACAACTTGGATGCCTGAATTTCAAGAAGCTGGTGCATTAGCTGATATGTCAAGTTACATTGATAAGTATGATGCAATGAATCCAGATAATTTTTATGAAGGTTCTGTAGAAACGACACAATTTGACGGAAAGTCTTATGGCATTCCTTGGGCAGCAGAAACACGTGTTTTATTTTATCGAACAGATGTCTTAGAGTCAGTGGGGTATAAAGAGCCACCGAAAACTTGGGAAGAATTAACGGATGCTGCGAAAAAATTAGCAGCACGTGGAGAAGATAAATATGGAATCAACATTGATTCCAAGGAACAAACGCTAGGATTCATGTTTGCACGGCAAAATGGCTCACCTTTGATTAAAGATGACCAACCAGAATTTGATCAAGCACCATTTGTTGAGAGTGTTGCATACTTGAACAATTTTATCCAAAAAGGCTATGCACCTAAACAAGATCTTGGTTTAGATGTCAGTCAAACATTTTCTGGTGATGCAATGGTTCCAATGTTCATTAGTGGGCCATGGATGGCAAAAACAGTGAAAGATACTGTTCCAGATATTGATGGAAAATGGGCAATTGCACCATTACCTAGTAAAGAAAACAATACCTCATCTATGGGCGGTTCAAACTTAACTATTTTTGAATACTCAGAGAAAAAAGATGACGCGGCGAAATTTATTAACTTTATGGCACAGCCAGATAATCAGTTAGAGTGGATGCATTTGACAGATGCACTTCCAACAGCTAAAAAGACTTGGGAAAATCCTGAACTGAAAGATGATCCAATTTACAGTGTTTTCAACGAACAATTACTTAATTCAGAACCAATGCCATTGATTACACAATTTGAAGAAATCGCACAAAACTATTTGAAGCATTTTGAACAAATCTACCTAGGTGGTCAAGATGTTCAAAAAGAAATGGATTCATTTAATCAAGAAACAGAAACTTTACTAAATAAATAGTTTATTGGCCTGAGATCAGCAGCTCGTGTCGCGATCTCAGGTCGATTTATTCAATTAAACCGGCGAAAGAATCTAATGGTTGTTTCTCAACTTTGGCAATCATGTTGGCTTTCACCATTCTAGAAAGGAAGTCCTGAAAGTGAAAAAAAGTCGAACACTTAAAGCACCTTACTTATTTATTGCACCTGCACTTCTTTTACTTTTGCTTTTTTCAATCATTCCGATTTTTGTCGCTTTTTTTATTAGTTTTACTGATATGAGCTTGGTAGGATTAGCTGATTGGTCAAAAATTAATTTTGTTTCATTCGATAACTATCAAGAAATCATCAGCGATCCAGTGTTTTTAAAAAGCATTCAAAATACGATTTTTTATGTTGTTTTAGGTGTACCATTGGTCATTGTCATGTCATTAGGTTTAGCATTGATGATTAACTTTGGAAAAAATAAAATATTTTCAGCTTTTCGAATGATTTTTTACACGCCAGCAATTACCAACGTGGTCGCTGTTGCAGTGGTGTTTAGTTACCTTTACAATCCAAGTTTTGGTTTCTTGAACTATCTGCTGTCTTTAGTACATTTGCCATCTGTGCCTTGGTTAACAGATCCAACAATCGCAAAAATCTCTTTGATCATCTTGGGGGTTTGGCGAGCGGTTGGAGCGAACATGTTGATCTTTTTGGCAGCAATTCAAGGGATTCCCAAAGAATTATATGAAGCAGCATCATTAGACGGAGCTTCAAAAAAAGCCCAGATTTTTTATATCACGATACCATCATTACGTTTTTCAACTTTCTTTGTAACGGTGACAACTTTAATCGGCTGGCTTCAATTTTTTGAAGAACCATTTGTAATGACGAATGGTGGACCACTAGATAGCACGACTTCAGTTGCGTTATTCATTTATCGTAATGGGTTCCAATTCAGTAAGTTTGGTTATGCTGCTGCAGGGTCATTCATTTTGTTTGCAGTGATTATCCTAGTTACTTTATTCCAGTTTAGAATGCAAAAACGCAATTTTGAAAATCAACTGTAAAGGTGTGACTGTTATGAATAAAGAATTACAAAGCAATCAACGAGCAAAATTTGTTATGGGTCTGGTTCTAGCAATTGGTGCGCTAGTTTGGATGCTGCCGTTTATTTGGATGTTGTTATCTTCCTTAAAAACGGATATGGAAATCATGCAATTTCCACCCAAAATCTTTCCAGAAAAAGCTAGTTTAGATAACTTTATTGAATTGTTCAATGCGTTTGATTTTACAACCTATTTGAAAAATACACTGATTGTTGTCGCCTTTTCCTTTTTAGGAATGGTTTTTAATGCCATGGCAGGTTTTGGTTTTGCTAAGTACAAGTTTAAGGGCAGAGAACCACTTTTTTATCTAGTGTTAGCCACGATGATGATTCCTGGTCAAGTGACAATGATACCCGTTTACTTAATTATGAATTCAATGAATTTAACTAATACGATGCCAGGGATCGTCTTACCCGGTTTAGTTGGCGCATATGGTATTTTCTTGTTCCGACAGTTCATGTCGGCAATTTCAAATGAATTATTAGAAGCTGCGCGTTTGGATGGAGCAAGTGAATGGTTTATTTTTACGAGAATCATTTTACCAATTTCTAAACCCGTCTTAGCTGTTCAAGGAATTGCAACGTTTATTGGTGGTTGGAACTCATTCTTATGGCCATTGATTATGGCAAGTGATGAAAAATACTACACGTTATCAGTTGGATTGCAGTTATTAAAAGGACAATATGCAAACAATTATGCGTTACAAATGGCAGGTTCTGCTTTTATGGTCGTGCCAATCATCATTATCTTTATGTTTTTACAAAAATATATTCTAGATGGGTACAATGTGTCTGGTAATAAATAGAGGAGCTTACGTATGAAGCAACAAGAGATTCTGGATTTACTCAAAAAAATGACGTTAGAAGAAAAAATCGATCAACTGTTACAATTAGCGGCTGAATTTTATTCAGAAAACGCAGAAGAACGAACAGGTCCAATGGCTGATTTAGGTTTAACCGAGACAACGATTGCCAATGCAGGGACGACACTAGGTGTTTCGGGTGCAGAAGAAGCCATCCGAATCCAAAAAAAATATTTAGAAAAAAATCGGTTGGGTATCCCTACTATTTTGATGGCAGATATCATTCACGGGTTTCGAACGATTTTCCCAATTCCATTAGGTTTAGGGAGTTCATGGGATCTGGATGCTGCTGAAAAGATGGCAGAGATTTCAGCAAAAGAAGCCGCTGTGTCTGGGTTACACGTGACTTTTTCACCAATGGTTGACTTAGTTCGAGATCCTCGCTGGGGTAGAGTGATGGAATCAACTGGAGAAGATTCATTTCTAAATAGTCGTTTTGCCGAACGTTTTGTGAAAGGATACCAAGGAGAGCATTTGAAAGAAGACTTTTTCCGAGTGGCTGCTTGTGTTAAACATTTTGCAGCTTATGGAGCAGCAATTGCTGGCCGTGATTATAACACAGTGAACATGTCGGAACGCCAACTGAGAGAGAGTTATCTTCCTGGGTATCAAGCTGCACTAGAAGCGGGGGCTAAGGTAGTAATGACTTCTTTTAACACCGTGGATGGTATTCCAGCGACAGGGAATAAGTGGTTGTTTAGAGAAATTCTCAGGAAGGAATTTGATTTTCAAGGTGTTGTGATTTCTGATTGGGGAGCGGTCAAGGAACTGATTCCGCACGGCGTAGCAAAAGACGAGAAAGAAGCAGCCAAGCAAGCATTAATAGCTGGAGTAGACATTGAGATGATGACGACTTGCTATAGCAATTATTTAAGCGAGTTGATTGAAGAAGGTCAAGTTCCGGTCGAATTATTAGATGAAGCTGTCGTTCGAATTTTAGAATTGAAAAATGAGTTAGGTTTATTTGAACAACCATTTCGTGGTGCAGACCCAGTAAAAGAAAAAGAAATCGTTCTATCAAATGAACATCGAGCAATCGCATGTGAGATTGCTAAAAAATCAATGGTGTTATTGAAAAATGATGACATCTTACCTTTTAAAAAAGAGGAAACCATCGCTGTTGTTGGTCCAGCTGCTGCTTCTAAGAAAATTTTAGGCGCGTGGTCTTGGCAAGGGAAATCGGAAGAAGCCATTTCACTAGTCGAAGGTGCCACAAGTTTAAGCAATAGATTGTTAATTGGAAACGAAGTATTTGACTATTTAGAACCGACGACTGTGGCGATTCAAGAGGCTTTATTGTTAGCAAAACAAGCAGATAAAGTTGTTATCGCATTAGGCGAACTAGAAGAAATGAGTGGCGAAGCAGCGAGTCGTAGTGATATTCGTTTACCGAGAGCGCAATTAGCCTTTTTCCAACAAGTTTTGCAAGTAAATGACCAAGTTGTTGTCACTTTATATAATGGTCGTCCCTTGGATTTACGAGGAATTGATGCAGCAAAAGGAATCATTGAAGCCTGGTTCCCTGGGACAGAAGGAGGACGAGCTTTAGCAGAAATTCTTTGGGGAAAATATAATCCAAGTGGGCGATTGAGCATGTCTTTTCCTGAAACAGTTGGTCAAGTACCGATTTATTATAACTGTGATAACACCGGTCGTCCATTTGAGACCACACCTGATGAAAAATATGTTTCAAAATATTTAGATGTTTCAAATGAGGCAAAATATCCTTTTGGATTTGGCTTAAGTTATAGCGATTTTCGTTATTCAGAAATTTCTTTAACTAGTGATGAGTTGACACCGACAACAGAGCTCACGGTTTCTGTTGCGATCAAAAACCAATCGGCTTATGCGGGAGAAGAAACGGTCCAGCTCTATATTCGTGATTTAGTTGGTGAAGTTGTTCGACCAGTCAAAGAGTTGAAAGGGTTCAAAAAAGTACGATTGGCACCTTTTGAAGAGAAAACAGTAACTTTTTCGATTGATGAGTCGCTTTTACGATATGTACACAGTAACCAAGAAACGAGCAGTGATGCGGGTGAGTTTGAAGCAATGGTTGGCCCAAACAGCCGAGAAGTTTCGTCAGTGCGTTTCAACTTAAAAAAATAGATAGGAAGAATAAATGATGACACAAAAAATGATTGATTTGACAGAAAAAAATATCCGTTTTTCTTTTCTGCCAACAGGTGATTTAGCAGAAATCAAAAGTCATGAGATGATGATCAACCAACTAATGGGGAATTATTTGGATGGTAGTTTGACTCAACTTTATTTAAGAGTTTACCAAGAAGAAACCATTTTATTTACGCCAATGATTGGTTCGAATGCGAATAGTCAGTTTTTCCAAAAAGAGAAGCAATTGACATGGAAAGGTCAATTTGCAGGAGTTAATTATCAAGTGGACTTTCAAGTAGCAAACACTGGTTTGTGGTTTTGGCAAGTCACTTTGCAAGGAACAGGACAACAAGCAGATGTGATTTATGGACAAGATTTAGGGAATGCATTACCGGGAGCAGTTCGTTCGAACGAGGCATATATGTCGCAATACTTGGATCACCACATTACCAAAATTGATGATAAAATCACGATTTCTTCGCGCCAAAATCAAATCCAAGGAGCAGATTATCCTTTAGTTGAAATTGGAAGTTTAACGAATGCTATTGCTTTTTCAACAGACGGTTATCAATTTTTTGGACAGAGTTATAAAGAAACAAACCAGCCAGAAGCATTGACTCAACCATTTTTAGCAAATGAAGTTTATCAATATGAATTTGCTTATGTTGCGTTACAGTCAGAGCGCTTAATCGTGGATCAGGAAAGTCAAAGGATTGTTTTTTACGGTGGGACACTGGAAAATCAAGTGACGGCTGTAACAAAACCAGTTTTTTCAATAGATGAAGTTATCACCGCTTACCATTCGTTAAACTTTGACAACACATTTCCCGCATCTGACGGAAAAGAAGTAACGAAACATCTCGGTGACCCGATTGTTGGTGAAACAATGACCGAAGAAGAAATCTTGACCTATTTTCCTGTAAAAAAACAAGTTGAACAAGAAAACCAGCAATTGTTGTCTTTCTTTACAACCAATTATCATCATGTCGTTACCAAAGCAAAAGAGCGAGCAATGGAGCGGACACATGGGCATATCTTATTAAGTGGTACTGACTTAGATGTTGATCGACCATTATTAAGCACAACTGTATATATGCCAGGAATTTTTAATTCCCAAGTGGTACTGGGGAATACGACAATGAATAAATTGATGAGCAACAGCCGAAATGCTTTAAATGTTATCAAGGAATCTGGTCAAAGAATTTATTTGAAACAGGGAGATGAGTGGCAAATTCTGACAATGCCTTCTTTATTTGAGATGGGGTTGAATTCAGCTACTTGGTACTATAAATTAAATGATGATCTCTTGACTATTACGACCTATACTATAGTTGATGGCCGTGAAATTCGAACAGAGATCCATAGTCAAAAAGGAAAAAAATATACATTTGCGATTACTAACCAACTGGTAATGGGAGCCGATGAAGCACGACCAACTTACCAGCTGGAGCAGAATAAGCAAGTGGTGACGGTAACAGGAAATGAACAATCAGATACACAACAAACTTACCCTGATCTCGCTTATCGCTTCACTTTGGATCAACCGTTTCAGTTGACAGATGAATCACTGTTCTGTGCCCTTCCAAAAGAGGAACAGAAACTAACTATTTTTCTGATTGAAAATCAAGCAACTGTGACAGTTAAAATCGAGGCAAGTTTGACAGGTGAATTTGAGCCAGCTAAAGTAACAACTCTTTCAGCGCAAGACCAACAATATACAGAAGCAATTGAATCGTTGCTGAATCACTTTGAAATGACGCACGAAACGCAAGCGGTAGATCAAATGAATATCCTCGCACGCTGGTACACTCATAATATGTTAGTCCATTATTTATCTCCACATGGTTTGGAACAATATGGCGGAGCCGCATGGGGCACCAGAGATGTTTCGCAGGGACCAACTGAATTTTTCTTTGCTGTGAATCGACCAGAAGTTGTGGCATCCATTATCAAAAAAGTTTATGCTAACCAATTCTCTGATGATGGAAACTGGCCTCAATGGTTTATGTTTGATCGTTATGAAACACAAAAAGCAGATGAGAGTCATGGGGATGTTATTGTTTGGCCAATGAAAGTTGTCGCAGATTACTTGGATAAAACGAGTGACTGGGATATTCTAACTGAAAATATTCCTTATACTGATCGTAAAACTTTTTTGAAAACAAACGAAACAGCAACATTATTGGAGCACATCAAGAAAGAAATTGACTACATTGAATCCCACTTTTTGCCAGGGACAGCTTTGTCTTGTTACGGTGATGGTGATTGGGATGATACGCTACAACCGTTTGATAATCAATTAAAAAAATCAATGGCAAGCAGCTGGACAGTGGCACTGACTTATCAAGTACTTAACAAGCTGAGTCTGTTACTGAGAGAGGTTGATCAGCCTTATAGTCAGCATTTGAGTGAATTAGTTGCTAAAATAAAACAGGATTATGAAACATATATGTTTACAACAGACACGTTGCCAGGCTTTGTTCGAATGAATTCGCAGAACGAGGTAGAATTGATGATTCATCCAAACGACCAAAAGACGGGCATCCATTATCGTTTGTTGCCAATGACTAGGGGAATGATTGCTGAATTGTTGACACCAGAACAAGCGGAACATCATTTAGCCATTATCAAAAAACATTTACAGTTTCCTGATGGTGTTCGTCTGATGAATCGTCCAGCAGCTTATCAAGGTGGCGTAAGTACCAACTTCAAACGAGCGGAGCAATCTGCTAATTTTGGGAGAGAAATTGGATTGCAATATGTACATGCACACATTCGTTTTACAGAAGCCATGGCGAAATTAGGCAAGGCAGAAGAAACTTGGCATGGGCTTAACATTATTAATCCTATTGGCTTAACGAATCAAGTAAAGCATGCAAAATTACGACAAGCGAATGTCTATTTCAGTAGTTCTGACGGAGATTTCAAAACAAGGTATGAAGCGGAATCAAATTTTGGTAAACTGAAAGATGGAAGTGTGCCAGTAAAAGGTGGTTGGCGTATTTATTCAAGTGGCCCAGGAATTTATTTAGGTCAATTGATTTCAAGTGTTTTGGGCATTCGAGAAACAAGTCAGAGTGTTACCTTCGATCCAGTACTGCCAACTGAGTTGGACCAATTGAGCCTTCATTATCGATTACTAGGAAAACCAGTTACTATTCATTACCATTTAGGTTCAGATGAATCAAAAGTGATACTGAACCAGCAAGAATTACCAATCGAGTATGAAGAGAATCCCTATCGAATCGGGGGACTAAAAGTAGCTAACCAAGCGATTCTAGCACATTTACAAGCAACAAATCGAATTGATATCTATTGTTAGGAGATGAGCAACATGGTAGGAATTAAAGATATCGCAAAAAAAGCAGGAGTGTCCATCTCTACTGTTTCGTACGCTTTGAATGGTAGCCAAAAGGTGACGGAAGAAACGAGAGAAAGAATCAAAGCAATTGCGGATGAATTAAACTACGTTCCTAATATGGCTGCTCGTACATTAAAAAGACAACAAACGAATATTATCGGCGTTTATTTAGCAGATTATGGTGGCAGTTTCTATGGTGAATTATTAGATGGTATCAAAAAAGGCTTAGCTTTTTATGACTATGAGATGATTGTTTGCAGTGGAGAGAAATCTCATTTGTTTATTCCAGAGCGAATGGTTGACGGTGCGATTATTTTAGATTGGACATTTGATTCACAGGAGATTTTACAGTTTGCACAGCGAGGGCATTCAATCGTTGTGTTAGATCGTAAACTTTCTCATGAACACGTTCGGAAAGTCTTGTTAGATAATAAAGGTGGCGCAACGTTGGCAGTCGGTGAAATGGTTGCGAAACAGACGAAATTTGTTCACTTGATTACAGGTTCAACAAAAGCGTATGATAGTCAGCAGCGTTTAGCCGCTAGCACAAAAGAACTACAACGATTTGGTATTGATTATCAAACAATTGAAGGTGATTTTACTGAGCCTTCTGGTTATCAAGCAGCCAAGAAAATCTTAGCTAGCCAACCAAATTTTCCAATTGATATTTTTGCTTTCAATGATGAAATGGCAGTTGGTGTGTATAAATTTTTCAAAGAAACGCAGTATGAAATAGGAAAAGATGTCCGCCTAATTGGATTTGACCATATCGAAATTGGAGAGTTTTTGACACCAACATTAGCAACAATTTCTTATTCTAAACATCGTTGGGGAATGCTGGCAGCAGAAAAAATCATCCAATTGATCCAAGGTGAATCTACGGAAGACGAACATATTTATACGACATTTATCAATGGAAAATCATTTAGCTAAACAGAAATCAAAAAATAAGCAGAACTTACTTTGAGTCCAAAGATAAGTTCTGCTTATTTTTTGAGAAAAGAAAGGAAAAAATTAGGAGTTTTGGGATGTCCTAAGAATAAGAAATAAACCTTAAAAAAAGCATAAAAGGGATCATTCAATCGGGTGGTAGGTAAACCCGCTACCTGTAACTTCAGCGACATTACTTGCAATAACGAAGGCAGTGGGATCAATGTCTTTGATCAATGGTTTGATTCGAGTGAATTCCTGATCCGTTGTGACAATCAGTAAGACTTCTTTAGACTTGCGGTTATAGCCACCTTTTGCTTCTAGTAAAGTCAAACCACGTCCAATCTCTGCACTTAAGCGAACACGTATTTCTTCTAGTGAATCCTCACTCATGATCATAATTGATTTCTTACGATTTAAACCAGTTTCGATATAAGTCATAACAATTGAAGTAATAACAATGGAAAGGATGGCATAAAGAAATTCTTCAAATCCAAAAACAAGTAAGTTTAAAGAAACTACCACAGCATCGGTTAACAGCAAACCAATAGACGTATTCAAGTGGAAATATTTTTTGAAAATCAAAGGAGGGATGGTCGTTCCGCCGCTAGAAGAATTGTTGTTATATAAAATTGCTACACCTAAGGCAAAAATAGCACTACCAAAAATAACTGATAGTAGGCGATCAGAAGTCACCATTGTTTCTGGGACGATGGCAATGACAAGTGGGAAGACGATGCTACCAAAAAGAACTTTTAAAAATAATTTTTTACCTAAAAAGAGAATGGCAAGCACTAACATGAGACTATTCAAAGCCAGAATAACTAAAGCGCGGTTCATGCCGAAAGCTGATTCAAATAAAATTCCTAGTCCGCTAACACCGCCAGCCGCTACGTGGTGCGGACCTAAAAATAAGTTGATACTTACGCCTAAAATGAATAAAGCAAAAAGAATTTTTATGTAAGTCCAAATAAACTTTTTTGTTTGTTTCATCTATTCACATCCTAAACACAGTTTGTTTTAATCGTTCTTCTAAGTAATTCATTATAACCTAATTTTTGTGTAATGTTAACTACCGTTTATATTTTTTGTTAGGTATGGCGAATAATTCTTTCGCTTTGAAAAGCAGTGGGGTAGTTGAATCAACTTCAAAAAATCACTATACTAAATAGGAAGAAGCATACGGGAGGACAAAAAATGGGTAAAGAGGAAACAAGTGCAGCCGTTATGGATAAAGCAAGAAATGTTTTCAGTAAAATGGCATGGTTGAATAAATTAACAATGGAGAAACGTTTAGAAGGCTACCAACCATCGGAAGTCCACTGTATCGAGTTCATTGGAAAGAATCAGGATTCAAATGTAACTAAGCTTGCTAGTTCATTGTTTATGACAAGAAGTGCGATTAGTAAAATAACTAAAAAATTAGTGACAAAAGGGTATATCGAAAGCTACCAAAAACCTGATAATAAGAAAGAAATTTACTTCAAATTAACAGAAAAGGGACGAGCAGTTTTTGATGTGCACGAGCGAACACATGAAGAATTTCAAAAACGAGATCAAGCAATTTTTAATCAAGTGACGGAACAACAGTATGAAGAATTAGCACGGTTTTTAGTCAAATATGACCAACACCTGAATCAGGAAATCGAAAAATTAGATTTATAAGAAGTAAATTTAGGAGTGAAGATCGTGATTTAAAAAATAGAGTGAATCATTCGCTTTATTTTTTTTTTTGCAAAAATTGTTGACAAGGACACAAAAAAAGAATAATATTTTGTTGCCTAGGACACAATATAATGTTTTAACAAAGGAGTTTTTATGTTTTCTAATCAACAAAATACAAATGATACACGTAAACAAATCGACCAAAAGGCTTTTCTTTTTGGCTTGATCTCAGTTTTTCTTTCAGGTGTGGGTTTTACGATTGTTTCACCCGTGATTCCATTTTTAGTTCAACCTTATATCAGCAATCCAGCTCATCAGGCATTGGTAGTGACAGCATTGACTTCTGTTTATGCTATCTGTGTTTTTCTAGCAGCTCCCGGATTAGGTGCATTAAGTGACCGGTTTGGTCGACGAGTTGTGTTGCTGATTTGTTTGTTAGGTTCATCAATCGGGTACACAGTATTTGGTTTAGGTGGTGCACTTTGGATTTTATTTCTTGGTCGGATAATTGAAGGGTTCACAGGCGGAACGATCGGTACGATTTTTGCCTACTTTTCTGACATTACTCCAACTGAGGAACGAACAAAATATTTTGGTTGGATTAGTGCCGCTACTGGTGTTGGTGTGGTATTCGGACCAACGATTGGTGGCCTACTTGCTCATTTTGGTTATGCAATCCCGATGTTTGCTGGTGCTTTTGTGACATTTCTTAATTTTTTATTTGGGTACTTCTTTATGCCAGAAAGTTTAGCAAAAGAAAATCGCTTAACAACAATTCCTGCTAGTCGACTAAATCCATTTATCCAGTTAAAAAATATTCTTTCTATCAAACAAGTCAGTCGTCTATTGTTCACGGGTTTTTTACTTTGGATTCCAAACGGTGCATTTCAAGCGGTATTCTCTCAATTTACGATTGATGCTTTTCATTGGCAACCAACCGTTATTGGTTTAGTTTTTTCAATAATTGGTATCCAAGATATTTTTTCTCAAAGCGTAATCATGCCTCGACTATTAAAATGGCTCACGGACCATCAAATCGTGATCTTAGGAATGGGGGCTGAAATCATTGGTTATCTATTGATTGCCGGTTCGGCAATCTTTCGTCAACCAAGTCTATTCATTATCGGGATGTTTCTTTTTGGTTTTGGCGATTCAATTTTTGGACCATCATTCAATGGTTTATTATCTAAAGCAGTGACACAACAGGAGCAAGGACGCGTGCAGGGTGGAAGTCAAGCAATTCAATCGTTAGCAAGAGTTATCGGCCCGCTGATTGGTGGACAGCTATATGTTTCACTGGGACATTCAGCACCAGCAATTATGGGGATTTTATTGATTTTCTGTGCCATTTTAGTGATGTACCAAACTGTTCAAACAGTAATAGTTAACCATTAATCATTCTGCTAAACAAAAACAGGTGAAGCTCTTCAAAAAATAACTTGAAAGCTTCACCTGTTTTATTGGACAGCTAAGGTACAACGTCCGACTGCGGTTTTTATTTGTTGATCTAAAAAAATTTCTGCCTGCCAAACTTGTAAAGAACGTCCAACTTTATCCGGCGCAGCAATGACAGTTAAAGTACCCGTCTGTGCTTTATTGAGATGATTTACTTGCAGATCCACACCAACAGCAAAATGAGGTTCCTCTAAGTGTTGATTTGCGCCAAGGCTACAAGCAGTTTCAATCAGGACACCATTGATTCCGCCATGCAGATAGCCATAAGGTTGCAAATGAATGGCGTGGATGTCTAAAGCTAAGACAACTTTTTCTGGAGAAAGTTCTAGCGTTTTTATTTGTAAATGTTCCAATAAATTCATAAAAGCATCACTCCATTCTTTTCATAGTATAACAGATTACTAAAAATTCCGTGGATTTTTAACCGTTTTCTTTCGTTCTTGTGTATAATAAAAAAGATGAATTAAAGGAGGAAAATCATGAGAGCATGGCAAACAATTAAAGAATATAGTGAAATTTTATTTGAACAATATGGAAAAATCGCGAAGATTACAATCAATCGTCCAGAAGTTCATAATGCGTTCACCCCGAAAACTGTTTTTGAAATGATGGATGCTTTTACAATGAGTCGTGAACGTCAAGACATCGGCGTCATTATTTTAACTGGAGCTGGAGATCAGGCATTTTGTTCAGGTGGTGACCAAAAAGTTCGAGGAAACGGGGGCTACGTCGGTGATGATCAAGTTCCACGTTTAAATGTTCTTGACTTACAACGCTTAATTCGCGTGATTCCTAAACCGGTAATTGCAATGGTTAAAGGTTGGTCGATTGGTGGAGGAAATGTGTTGCAGCTGGTTTGTGATCTAACGATTGCTGCTGATAATGCTAAATTCGGGCAAACTGGTCCGAATGTTGGTAGTTTTGACGGAGGCTATGGCGCTGGCTATTTAGCGCGGGTTGTTGGGCATAAAAAAGCAAAAGAAGTCTGGTTCATGACCAAACAATACACAGCTGAAGAAGCCTTAGCAATGAATTGGATTAATACCGTGGTTCCATTAGCTGATGTGGAAGATGTCACAATTGAGTGGGCAGAAGAAATGTTACAAAAAAGTCCGTTGGCACTACGCATGATTAAAGCTGCTATGAATGCTGATACGGATGGCCTTGCTGGGATTCAACAACTTGCTGGTGACGCAACGTTATTTTATTACACTATGGATGAAGCACAAGAAGGCCGCGATGCCTTTAAAGAAAAACGAGAACCAGATTTTGATCAATTCCCTAAATTCCCATAAACCGCATCCGAGGAGTTGGTTGCAGCAACAAGCACAGCTTCATCCAACTAGACCAGCTTTTTATTTTGAAAATAAAAGTTGGTCTTTTGCTGCATTAAACCAATCTGTCCAAAGATACGCAACTTATTTTGCAGAAAAAATACCTGAAAACGTAAAAAGAGTAGCTCTTTATAGTCAAAATTCAGTGCAATGCTATTTGACGATTTTGGCTTTGTGGGAGTTAGGTCTTGAAGTTCAGTTCCTAAATGTACATTTAACGTCGGAGGAAATCACATTTCAATTAGCTGATGCTAAAACCTCGTGGCTAATCGCAGAACATGTCCCTATTTCTGTCACTGGTTTTTTACTTGAATTTCCAAGTCCAGGACAATTGCCCGCGGTGGACGAAATTGACTATCATGATTCTGGTTATGATGAGGAAAAAATTGCTTCTATTATGTATACGTCTGGAACGACAGGAAAACCAAAAGGTGTTCCACAAACATTTGCAAACCATCGTGCGAGTGCTTTAGCAACCAAGATGAACATGAAACTTACTGAGTCTGACAGCTGGATTTGTTGCTTGCCATTGTATCATATTAGTGGTTTAGCAATCTTATTGCGTTCATTAGTGTTAGGCATTAGTGTTCGTTTACATACGAATTTTTCTCCAAAAAGAATCCATGAAGAGTTACTAGAAGGACGAAAAATCTGTCTTTCAGTTGTGACAACAATGCTAAAAGACCTTTTACCGCTTGTTCCGGAAAAAGGATATCTTACTGCTCCCAAATTGTTGTTGGGTGGTGGACCAATTGATCGGGACACGCTAAGTCAATGTGTAGCCAAAAAATTATTGGTCATCCAGTCTTATGGCATGACGGAAACTTGTTCACAAGTGATTGCTTTATCACCGGAAAAAGCATCAGAAAAATTAGGTTCTGCTGGTGTGCCGTTGATGGGTACCAAATTGAAAATTGAAATGAAATATGACCAACAACCAACTGGAGAAATTTTATTAAAGGGACCGACAATTGCTAGTCACTATTTAAACTATCGTGAGGAAGTATCATGGACGAAAGATGGTTGGTTCCGAACGGGGGATTTAGGCCATCTGGACGAAGAAGGTTTTCTGTATGTGGACAGTCGAATGAGTGAATTGATTATCTCAGGTGGCGAAAACATATACCCAACAGAAATCGAAGCTGCATTGCTTCAGAGTGAGTGGATACAAGAAGCAGTGGTGGTAGGGCGTAAAGACGACCGCTGGGGACAAAGACCAGTAGCCTATTTAGTAGTGAAAGAAGAGGTTACTTTAACAACTGAGGAATTGACAAGTCTTTTACAACCACTCGCAAGGTTCAAACATCCTAGTGAAATTTTTAGTGTGTCGCGTATTCCAAAAACGGCGAGTGGCAAACCGTTGAAACGACTATTTCTGACAGAAGAAAGAGTGAATTATATTGAAAATCAACTTAAGTAATTGGCAAGATGAAATTTCTTCAACTGATAAAAGCTACTTTAGCTATAGTTATGAATTGCCCTTACAAGCATTTGGGCAGTTATTTGCTAAAACAGATCACTATCAGGGTGCGCGCTTTTTTTGGCAAACACCAGACCATAGCTTAGGCTATATTGGATTGGGCGCTGTGAAGCAGTTTTTTGAAGAAGAAACAGACTTTGGAATGATTGAACGATTTAAAAAAGAGTTTTTAAAAAAGTTTTGTTTGGTAAGTGAACGAAAAGAATCGCCTATTTTATTCGGTGCATTTCCGTTTGATCGGAAAGGTGCAAAAGAATTATTTTGGGGAAAGCTCGAAAAAGGTTATTTTGTATTACCTGAAATTTTGTTTACTCAAAGAAAAAATCTCTGCGTAGTCACGTTGACTTGTTATCAAGAAAAAGGTGAATGTAAAAAAGAGTTTTTTAAAAAACTAAAAAAACGCTTTGATTCGTTGGAAAATCAAGTTGTAGAATTACTCAGACATCTTCCTAGAGAATCTTCAAGCATGAGTTTAAATACGAAAGAACGGAATGTTGACGCGTTTGTTTCCTTGGTTTCTGAAAGTGTCGAGGAAATCAAAAAAAAGAATTCAACGCTTAGAAAAGTTGTTTTGGCACGCCAAATGGAAGTTGAGGGAAAGCATATCGCACTCGAAACTATTGTTGCGAATTTGTTGCGTCAACAACCCAACACTTATGTTTTTGCATTGGAAGCGAAACAGCAAACTTTTGTCGGTGCAACACCTGAACGACTCGTTGAAGCAAGTAAAACGATGTTTGCAACAGCTGGCATCGCAGGGTCGATTCCACGAGGGGAAAATCAGTTAGAAGATCAAAAAAATAGCGAAAAACTTTTAAAAGACTCTAAGAATTCGTATGAACATCAAGTGGTAGTAGAACGAATTAAGAAACAGCTAGAAAATTTTACGCAAGGAGAACTATTCGTTTCAAATAAAAGTCTTTTAAAAAACCGAGATATTCAGCATTTATTTGTGGCTGTTACGGGTGCTAGAAAAGAACAGGTTAGTTTACTAGATGTTGTTCGAGAATTGCATCCAACGCCAGCTTTAGGTGGAGAACCCAAGGTAGATGCTTTACATTGGTTGGCTGAAAAAGAAACTGCCGGACGAGGACTTTATGGCGCACCAATTGGCTGGCTTGACTTAACCGAAGATATCGGTGAGTTTGCAGTGGGGATTCGTTCGGGAGTTTTTAGCGGAAATCAGGGGTTATTATATGCCGGATGTGGAATTGTTGATGATTCCGATCCAGAAGCAGAACGATTAGAAACAATGTTGAAGTTCCAACCAATGATTAGAGGAGTGAAGGGCAATGACGAGTAAACAAGAAACAACGGGGTATCTGTTAGCCTTTATTCAAGGATTGAAAGATGGTGGCTTAACAAAAGTAGTCATTAGTCCGGGTTCACGCTCCACTCCGTTAGCTTTATTACTTTTTCGCGATCCTGAAATTGCATGCTACATTGATGTTGATGAACGTTCTGCAGGCTTTTTTGCCTTAGGCTTGGCAAAAGGAGCGGCAAAAGAATTGGTTGGGCTACTATGTACATCTGGAACAGCAGCAGCAAACTATTATCCAGCAATTTGTGAAGCTAAAGAGACCAATCATTCGCTGGTTGTTTTAACAGCAGATCGCCCACCAGAGCTACATGAAGTGGGGGCACCTCAGACGATGAATCAACAAGAACTGTATCGATCACATGTGAAAAAATTTGTGGAGTTAGCTGTCCCGGAAGGTTCGGAATCAATGCAACGTTATAGTTACTGGCAAGGTATTCAGCTAGGGTATACTGCACAGCAAACACCAGTAGGACCAGTACATGCTAATTTACCTTTTCGTGAGCCGTTGTTGCCAGATTTAGACTTTCAGTTAGAACGATCTTTTAAAAGTGAGAAACTGACGAAATCTGAAACAGTGGACCAATCGATACCTGAACTTGCAAAATGGGTCGAAAAAAATGGATTATTGATTGTTGGAAATGAAGTGAGTGTAAAAGAAGCACAAATGTTAATCCAGCTTGCTGAGGGATTAGGTTGGCCAATCATTGGTGATCCGTTAACTAATTTAGCAACCTGTGGTAGACAAAGCGAGAACTACTTGAAGCATGCTGAGTTGATTTTTGCTAGCAACAAGGTGAAACAGCCAGAAGTAGTGATTCGTTTTGGTCGGTTACCAGTTACGAAAAATGTCCTGCTATATTTGCAAAAACTAGCTATTGAGACGACGACTTTCGTTTTAGTCGATGAGCAAGAACAGTGGCAAGACCTATTACACGTGACTAATTACTTTTTACCTTTCACAATTTCCGCTTTTTGCCAATCGGCTCTAGCTATGACTTCATTGGAAAAACAGAAGGATTCCAGTTGGCTAAAAGGTTGGAAGCAAGCTGAAAAAATAGCCCAAGTCGTACTTCAAAAAGAGGAATTGATTCAAGGATTCAATGAAAGCAGTGCCAGTTTGAAGCTGAGTGAACTACTTCAATCCAATGAACAACTTTTTTTATCCAATAGTAATGCTATTCGGTTCGTCGATCGCTACGCAATGAGTAGCACAACTTCTTATTCAGTATTTGGTAATCGTGGAATCAATGGGATTGATGGAATTGTGTCAACGGCAGCCGGAATTTCAGCTGCTACAACGCAACGGACTTATTTATTGATTGGTGACTTGGCACTTTTTCATGATATGAATGGGTTACAGATGATCCGTTCACTGCGGTTGCCAGTCACGATTGTCTTACTCAATAATAATGGTGGTGGAATCTTTTCTTTTTTACCACAAAAACAACTAGATAAAACAGATTTCACTCCGTTATTTGAAACACCACTTTCATTAGATTTTGACAAAGTAGCTGACTTGTACGATGGACAATATGTCAAACCAACTTCCTTAGCTGAGTTTGAATGTGCAATTGAGAAAAGCCGGGTTACTGATAGTTGGACATTGATTGAAGTCGCTGGAAATCAAGATGAACCGGTGCACCTTTGGCAAGAAATAATAGCTGAATACCAAGAAAAAATCGGTGAAATAAATGAATAAAACTATTCGTGGAGTAAATTATGCTTATAGCTGGCAACAAAAATATGATCCTTCAAAGGCGACAGTCGTTTGTTTACATGGTTTCACTGGAACAAAGCAAACGTTTCGGTTGCTTCGAGATCCGGCATATAATTTTCTGTTCATTGATTTGCTTGGGCATGGAGAGTCAAGTGTTTTTGTACATCCGTGGCGTTATCAACTGCCTGAAATAGTGAAGGACCTTAATCAGTTGATACAGGAGTTAGAGATTAAACAATGGTATGTTTTAGGCTATTCTATGGGGGCGAGAGTCGCATTAGTTTGGGCAATCGAGCAACCAAATAATCTTTGCGGCGTAATTTTAGAAGCGGGGACTCCGGGAATAATCAACGAAGGAGAAAGAAAAAAACGAAAAGAGGCAGACCAAAAATTAGCGTTACGATTATGGCGCGGGTCCCTCGTTGATTTTGTGGATTTTTGGCAAAATATTCCATTGTTTTCTAGTCAAAAAAAGTTACCAAAAAAAATACAAAAAAAGATTCGAAATGAGCGATTGAGTCAGAATAAATTTGGTTTGGCAATGAGTTTGTGGTTGATGGGGACAGGTGTGCAAAAAAATTATTGGTCGGAATTGGCGACTCTGAAGCAGCCAGTTCTATATGTGGTTGGGGAGCAAGATCCAAAATTTCTGGCTATCGGAAATAGGCTATGTCAACAGCTTCCACATTCGACATTGGCAGTTGTTCCAGATAGTGGTCACTGCGTGCACCTCGAACAGCCACAAGCTTTTGCAAGCAAGTTATCTCAGTGGTTAGAAGAAAGAAAAATGCAAGGTTAGTGAGGAACATGTGATGAAAATTACGAAGATCGAGCGATATCAACTATGTCTCCCCTTAATTACTCCTTTTCAAACAAGTTACGGTGTACTTGAAGCAAAACCGTTAGACCTTTTGATTTTAGAAGATGAGTTAGGCAATCGAGGATACGGAGAGTTGGTTTCTTTTGAACAACCCGATTACATCGAAGAAACGATTGGTGCGGATCGACAGCTTATTGAAGAACAATTAGTGCCACGTCTATTTCAATCTGATTTGCAAAAGGCGGGAGATGTTTGGTCCTTGTTTCAAACTATTCAAGGAAATTTCATGGCAAAATCAGCATTAGAAACGGCTGTTTGGGACCTATTTGCAAAACGTGAACAGCGAAGTTTACAAAGTTATTTTGGTAGTCACAAGTCAACGCTTCCGGTTGGTGTCAGTGTTGGGATTCATGTGACGACAGAAGAGTTGATTGCACAAGTGTCAAGTTATCTTAAACAAGGATATCAGCGCATCAAAGTAAAAATCAAACCGGGGTATGACATCGTACCGCTAAGTGCTATTCGTGAGAATTTCCCAGATGTTACACTGATGGCAGACGCAAATTCAGCGTATACATTAGCTGATTTAGAGTTGTTTAAACAATTAGATCAATTAAATTTAGCGATGATTGAGCAACCTTTTCATCAAAGAGATTTTGTCGATCATGCCCGATTGCAGCAACAACTTCAGACAAAAATTTGTTTAGATGAAAATATTCGGACAGTAGAGGATGTAAAAACCGCCTATGCATTAGGAAGTTGTCGAGCAATTAATTTAAAGATTCCACGCGTGGGAGGCATCACGGAAGCTTTACGAATTGTTGATTTTTGTCAAACGCATCAATTGCTCGTTTGGCTTGGAGGAATGTTTGAGTCTGGCATTGGCAGAGCATTGAATTTACAGTTTGCTAGTCAAACTAGCTTTACTTTTCCCGGTGATATTTCCGCCGCCAATCGTTATTACGCTAAGGACATCATTAAGGAACCAGCAAAAATGGAAAAAGGAAGGATTGCTGTTCCTCAAGGCGTTGGTTTAGGAATTGAGATAGATTGGCGTGCAATCGAAGAGGTTTGTGAACAGAAACAAACGTATTCATTCCATTATTCAATCAAACAATAAAAAGCATGCACGAAAACTAAGAGCTGTTTTCGTGCTTTTTTTGTGCTAAGAGAACTTGTTATCGTTAACATTCTTGAAAGCGTTGTCTTTCGTGAGTGATTCTTTTATAGTGAAATTATCTCAGAAGTAAAAAAGGAGGAAATACATGAACACTGCAGCAGTTTATCATCGTCCAGAAAGCGAATTTGCTTATTTGTACACGAAAGAAGCACTTCGTTTGCGACTTCGAACTGGCAAAGATGACATCGAAAAAGTATTTGTGATAAAAGGAGATCCGTACACATTCACAACAAAAGAGTGGTACTTAGAAGAAGTGCCAATGAAAAAAGGACTGAGTACCAATGTGCATGACTATTGGGAACTTGAAGTCCGTAGTGATACTAAAAGAATCCAGTACGGTTTTCATGTGATTGGTAAAGATGAAACGGAATGTTTTTACGGGGATCAAGGAGTATTTCCTTATCAAACTCGCTTTTTAGCAGAACCAAACATGTACTTCAGAATGCCTTATTTTCAAGAGATTGACCGTTTCAAGGTGCCAGAATGGGTAAAAGAAACTGTTTGGTATCAAATTTTTCCAGAACGTTTTGCTAATGGAGACCCGAGTAATGATCCAGAAAATACATTACCGTGGGGAAGTAAAGCACCTGATCGGGATGATTTCTTTGGTGGTGATCTACAAGGAGTAATTGATCATCTGGATTATTTAGTTGATTTAGGAATCAATGGTATTTACTTCTGTCCAGTTTTTAAAGCCACCTCTAATCACAAATATGACACGATTGACTATTTAGAAATTGATCCTCATTTTGGTGATAAAAAGTTATTTAAAACATTGATTGAACAGGCACATCAACGAGGGATTCGTGTGATGTTGGATGCTGTTTTCAATCATATGGGCGATGATTCACCGCAATGGCAAGACGTAGTGAAGAATGGTGAAGCATCGATTTATAAAGATTGGTTCCATATCCATTCTTTTCCGGTGGATAATTATCGTTTAACTGAGTTGCCAGAAACCGCAGAACAGCTTTCTTATGATACGTTTGCGTTTACGCCGCATATGCCTAAGTTAAATACGGCAAATCCTGAGGTTCAAGCACACCTTTTAAAGATCGCAACTTATTGGATCGAAGAATTCGATATCGATGGTTGGCGATTAGATGTAGCAAATGAAGTCGATCATCACTTCTGGAAGAAATTCTATACAGCAGTCACTGAGGCAAAACCCGATATCTATATTTTGGGTGAAATCTGGCATTCTTCACAAGCTTGGTTGCAAGGCGATGAATTTCACGCAGTAATGAATTATGCATTTACAGATTCAATCAAAGATTATTTTGTGAAAAAGAAAATCAGTGTTTCGCAAATGATTAGCGGAATGAATCAACAACAAATGCTTTACCGAGACCAAGTCAATGAAGGAACGTTCAATTTATTGGATTCCCATGACACAGCGCGAATTCTCACGATGTGTGAAGAAAATAAAGAGTTGCTGAAAGCTGTCATGACGTTCATGTTTTTACAAAAAGGTTCACCTTGTATTTACTATGGAACAGAAATTGGTTTAACAGGACATGATGATCCTGATTGTCGGAAATGTATGATTTGGGACGAAGAAAAGCAAGACTTGGAACTTTTTGCCTTTATGAAAGAACTTGTCCATTTGCGCAAACGGTTGCATTTGATTTTGTCTGAGGGAGAAACTGTATGGAAAATATCACCTGAAACACAAGGGATTATTGTATTTGCTCGACAACTTGCTCAACAAAAAGTCCAAGCTGTTTTTAATGAAACAGAAGAAGTGTATGTCTTAGAACAACCAAGTGATGTACTTTTTTCACAAGGTGTTCATACTTTGAAGGATGAAAAGATTGAGATTCAGCCACATGGGTTTATTCTTAGCTGCTGATATTTTGTTACCGGTAACAAAGAGAAAGCGGTTGCATGATTATTTTTTATAACAGTATAATGATTTTAGTAAGAAAACTGAAAAATAAAATACAGGGGGAAATAAAAAATGAAAAGTAAAATGATGAAGACGTTAGGTTTAGGTTTGCTTTCAGTCGGAGTGATTGGTGGACTTGCTGCTTGTGGCAGTGGCGGGAAATCAAGTAGTAAAGCAGCAGATGATGAAAAAACACTAACGATTTCTGTTGACTCAGGTTATACCGATTACATGAATGAGATCAAAGGAAAGTTTGAAAAAGAGAATGATGTCAAAATAAAATTAGTTGAAAAAGACATGTTTGATCAACTAGAAGCGTTAGCTCTCGATGGTCCTGCAGGAAAAGGACCAGACGTGATGATGGCTGCTTATGACCGAATCGGTGCTTTGGGGCAACAAGGTCACTTGGCGGAAGTGAAATTGGGAAATGAAGCAGATTATGATGAAACAGATAAGGCACAAGTAACTTATGACGGCAAAATTTACGGAGAACCAGCCGTAATTGAAACACTTGTTTTGTATTACAACAAAGATTTGATTGATGCAGCACCAACAACATTTAAAGAAGTCGAAGATCTTGCGAAAGATGAACGGTTTGCTTTTGATTCAGAAGCAGGAAAAAATACTGGTTTCTTAGCAAAATGGACTGATTTCTATTATTCATATGGACTACTTGCAGGTTATGGTGGTTATGTTTTTGGTGAAGATGGAACGGATGCTTCAGATATCGGGTTGAATAATGCTGGTGCAGTCGAAGGAATTACTTATGCAACGGACTGGTTCCAAAATGTTTGGCCAAAAGGCATGCAAGATGTGACTAGTGCTGGCGACTTTGTGACACAACAGTTTACTTCAAACAAAGCGGCAGCAATTATTGATGGACCTTGGCAAGCACAATCGTATAAAGAAAGTAAAGTTAACTACGGCGTAGCAAAAATTCCAACATTAGATAACGGGGAATCTTACCAACCATTTGGTGGAGGTAAAGGCTGGGTTGTTAGCAACTACGCAAAAAACAAAGATGTGGCTCAAAAATGGCTTGATTATGTAACGAATCAAGAAAACCAAGAAACATTCTTTGAAATGGTCAATGAAATTCCTGCAAACCAAAGTGCACGCGAAACTGCTAAAGGCAAAAATGATGAATTGACAACTGCGGTAATTGAACAATATGAAACAGCACAAGCAATGCCAAACATCCCAGAAATGGCTGAAGTTTGGACAGGGGCAGAAAACTTAATGTTTGATGCAGCTTCTGGTGCTAAAACACCAAAAGAATCTGCGAACAGTGCAGTGAAAACAATTACTGAGGCAATTGAACAAAAATATTAACAGTTCCACAAAGCTAGACAAAAAAGGAGAAGGGGAATAGTGGCTCAGGTCACGTCCCCTTTAACTAGTTAGAATCAAATGATTAGGGGGCGTTTTAGATGAAGCAGTCTGGAACGAAAAATGAAGTTCAAGTCAATAAAGTGACACTTTTTTCACTAATACCTGGCTTAGGTCAGCTAGCAAATGGACAAAAAGCGAAGGGAGTCACCTTCTTCAGTATTTTTCTTATTTTTGTGATTCAAATGATCCTTGGTGGTTTTCAATCATTAGTTGGATTAGTAACACTGGGAAGTATCCCTATAGAAGATCATTCGTTATTTATTTTGATTGAAGGAACATTACAATTGATCATCACGATCATTTTCTTTCTCTTTTATGCGTTAAATCTTTATGATGCACACCGTGTTGCAACTATGCGAAAAAATGGGCAGAAAATCAATAGAACGATGAAAGAAACATTGCTGACAATTGCTGATGAGGGATTTCCTTACTTGTTGACTTTACCAGCGTATCTTTTAATGATTTTCACCATTATTTTTCCAGTATTAGTTACTTTATTCACGGCATTTACAAACTACGATTTTAATCATATTCCTCCTGCAAGTCTAATTGATTGGGTGGGATTCAAAAACTTCTTTAGTATCTTCTTTTTAAGTTCTTATCGAAATACTTTTTTATCAGTTTTCAGTTGGACTATCATCTGGACTTTGTGTGCAACGACTCTGCAAATTAGCTTAGGTGTTCTGACTGCTGTAGTTGCGCATCAAAAATTTATTAAATTTAAACGTGTATTTGGTATTATTTTCTTATTACCATGGGCTGTTCCTGCTTTTATTACAATTATGAGTTTCTCTAACATTTTCAATGACAGTGTTGGCGCGATCAACACGCAAGTCATTCCATTTTTGAATAATCTACCTTTTGTTGATATCGGTGCAATTTCTTGGAAAACAGATCCAAATTGGACAAAAGTAGCAATTATCCTTGTTCAAGGCTGGTTAGGATTCCCATACATCTATGTTATGGTAACTGGAATCTTGCAATCAATCTCTGAGGATCTGTACGAAGCAGCAAAAATCGATGGGGCAAATGCTTGGAAACGTTTCTCAAATATAACGTTACCTGCAATTTTCTTAGTGGCAGCACCAACATTCATCACTCAATATACAGGAAACTTCAATAACTTCTCGATGATCTATCTATTTAATAATGGTGGGCCGGGTAGTGTCGGTGGAGGCGCAGGTTCAACCGATATTTTGATCTCTTGGATCTATAAATTGACAACAGGGACATCACCACAGTATTCAATGGCTTCCGCAATCACTTTGATTATTTCTGCTGTGGTAATTTGTGTTTCTTTGCTTGTCTTTAAGAAAACAAATGCGTTCAATATGGGGGATTAGCAGATGAAAAAAATAAATTCTAGTGCGAGATTTCAACGAAGAGTATCACACTTTTTTACGTATGCTTTCTTGATTTTGCTCTCAATCATTATTTTATACCCACTATTGATTACTGCTAGTACAGCATTTAAACCAGGGAACATTGCTGCATTTAGTTTGGACTTATCTGGTGAATGGACGTTGAATAATTTTTCACGTTTATTTAATGAAACATTGTACGGCACTTGGTATAAAAATACTCTGGTTATTTCTGTGTTAACAATGGTGATACAAGTAACGGTGGTAACATTAGCAGGTTATACGTATAGTCGGTATCGCTTTATTGGTCGTAAATCAAGTTTGATGTTTTTCTTAGTTATTCAAATGGTGCCAACGATGGCCGCTTTGACTGCTTTTTATGTTATGGCATTCTTACTAGATGCGTTAGACAAGTATTGGTTCTTAACGATGATTTACATTGGTGGGGGGATTCCGATGAATACTTGGCTGATGAAAGGTTATTTTGATACTGTGCCCATTGACCTTGATGAATCTGCGAAGTTAGATGGCGCAGGGCATTTTCGAATTTTCGCTCAAATCGTTTTGCCATTAGTTAAACCAATGATCGCCGTTCAAGCCTTGTGGGCATTCATGGGACCATTTGGTGATTTCATGCTATCAAAATTCTTATTACGTACACCTGAGAACCAAACAGTAGCAGTCGGGTTACAAACCTTTATTTCTGATGTAACGAATCAAAGAGTATCGTTATTTGCGGCCGGAGCAATCTTGATTGCTTTACCAATCTGTTTGTTATTCTTCTTCTTACAAAAGAACTTTGTTACAGGATTAACTTCAGGAGGAACCAAAGGATAGGAGGTATCAGAAATGCAAACTTTCCCATTTAATTATTTCGCTAGCCTAGCTGGACCAAAACGCTTGTTTGCTGGTCGAAAGGAACTTTCATGGCCCAAATTTTTCTTAGTATTAGTCTTTTTAGTCTCTTTTATGACGATTCCAGTCACTCTTTATTACGCAAATCAGATCACTGCAATACCAAGCCAACAATTTTTAGCGGTCAATCAGATGATAGATCAAGCAGGTGCGGAACAGTTTTCTCACTTACAAGTTGTCAATGGTGAATTAAAGGGGAAAGAAGCTGTCATTTTTGAAAACCAAGAATTAATCGTGGGTGTGAATTTGCCAAAAAGTGTCCAACAAAAGGGTACGTTTATTAATTTTGAAAAAACACAGTGGCATATTCAACAAATAGATAACGGGCAAACAAGAAGTTATACGATGAACTATGGGCCGTCTTTTACGCCAGCGACGAGTCAAACACCACAAGAATTTGAACGATTTATAGAAGAACAATTTTATCTCAGCAATCGGCCAGTGATTATCTTGTCTTACAGTCTAAGTTTAGGGTTTATCTTACTAGTCATGACGATCATGATTTTGTTTGGTGCTTCTCTCTTTTTATGGATGACCCGAAAAAGCCGGTTTTCTTCTATCCAAACATTTAAAGAAAGTGCGAATCTGATGCTGAATGTCTTGGGTGTAGGATCGATTCTTGCTGCGGTAGTTGGTTTTTTACATTTTGATTTGATTTTAATGTTGGGAATCCAATCAACTGTAGCTGTTTTGTTACTATTATGGATTTTTGCAAAAACTGGATTCAAGGATGATCAGCAAGTAGTTGAGGCTTGAAGGTCATCATTGAAATAGTTTAGTAAAAAAGTAAAGGAGAATAGGATAACTGCTTCCATGAAATTGCGCAGTGCACTTTTTAACAACACTTAGTTAATAAAAAAGTCTTAAGCACATGTGATTTCGGGGATGAATGTATCCTTTTTTCCTTCGGTCATTTTGATTGAAATCAAGGGGGTGGTTTATGGCTACCTCTTTTTGTATACACTTTTTCCTCATAAAGGGAACGGAAAAAATGGAAAACTTAGCTGTTGAGTTAACAAATATTGAAAAATTATGTTGCTAAAAGCATCTTAACTATTGATGAATTAACGATTTCTCAAAATGAACGCATTGCGATTGTTGATAAGAACGGATTATCAATTTATTTTCAAAAAATCCAAAGGCATATGTGAAAATTTGTAACTGGTCTATGACATGATGGAAGTTCAATATGAATTGATTGATCTACTTGAAGAAGGCATAGTCAACAGGAAAAATTTTCTTGAAGTGACAAGGACAAGTGTGGCTGCTTTTTGCGATGAATTTTTGAAAAGAACAAAAATGAGAAGATTGGCTTGAAAATTTGAATCGTGAAATGAACAAAAGGTTATGTTGATTGATAATAGAAATAAAAAATCAATTATCGCAAATAAAACGGTCAAGAGTTTTTAATTCTTTTGACTGTTTTTTTGTACGATTTATTGCCTGAGCAAACAGTTATTTAACAAAAAAATGAATCCGCCTTCAAAAAAACTATTGCAAAAAAGAAAAGTCATGATATAGTGAAGTTGAACCGGTTCAACTTATTTAAATGGGGGAGATTTACTAATGAGTTTTGTAGACAAGTTATCTGAAAAGTTATTACCAATCGTTTCTAAGATGAACAGCCAGCGTCACTTACTTGCAATTCGGGACAGTTTTATCATTACGATGCCACTCGTGATGGCAGCCTCTGTCATGGTTTTATTGAATGCATTGATTTTTTCTAATGCTTTTGTCCAACAATGGATCGACTTAAGTTTTCTAGCCAACCTAGCTTCAATCGTCAATAATGGTACGATGAGCATTCTAGCGATTGTTGTGTGTTACAACATCGGCTGGAATTTAGCGAATCATTATATTCGATCTGGTGAAATGAATGATCCAGCATTTAGCGCAGTTCACGCGGGTGTGTTAAGTGTTGCTGTTATGTTTATTTTGATGCCGTTGAAAAGCAATGTTACTTTGGTGGACGGTAGTACAGCGGAAGCAACTGGTGTATTTTTACAAAGTTTGACTTCATCTTCTGGCTTAGCAACAGCGATGATTGCTTCAATTGTGGGGACAGAATTATTTATGAAGCTAGCAAAAATCAAGAAGTTAAAAATCAAAATGCCTGATGGTGTTCCACCGGCAGTTGCCACTTCATTCAATTCGTTAGTTCCTGAAACAGCAGTTATTCTTTTATTTGCTATTTTTGTTTTTCTACTGGATAAGTTTACTGGTCTTGATTTTCCAAGTTTGATTGAATTAGCCATTCAAACACCTTTAAAAGCCTTTGTCTTGTCTGTTCCTGGTATTTTATTTTTACAATTTTTCTCTGATTTCCTCTGGGTTTTTGGGATGCATGGTTCAAGTATTTTGGCTCCAATTCGCCAAGCACCACTATTACAATCGATTCAAGAAAACATGGATGCTTTTTCTGCTGGAAAAGAAATTCCTAATATTATCACCGAACCTTTTACGAATGCATTTGGATTGATTGGTGGTGGAGGTTGTATCTTACCATTGGTAATTGCGATTTTGTGGGTTTCAAAACGACAAGAACAGCGACAAATCGCTAAGTTTGGTTTGACAACGTGTTTGTTCAACATTACTGAACCTGTGATGTTTGGATTACCAGTCGTAATGAATCCAATCTACATGATTCCTTGTGCACTTATTCCATCTATCAATTTAGTTATTGCTTATGTTGCAACAAGTGTTGGCTTGATTGAAAAAACAGTTGCTGCAGCCCCATGGATCACACCACCAGTTATCCAATCATTTATTGCAACAGGTGGCGATGTTAAGGCAGCCATTTTGACAGTTTTATTGATTATTTTAGACGTCTTTTTATTTGTACCATTTGTATTAGCTGCAAATAAAGCAAGACAAGAAGGAGCGGGAGAACTTGGGTAATTATCCATATCAAAATGCACAGTTAACTATTCGCGAACGTGTAGAAGATTTAGTAGCACGAATGAACCTTAGCGAAAAAGTTGGGCAAGTCAATCAACATCTTTATGGATGGGAATGTTATGAAAAAAAACAAGAAACAATTGAATTAACCGAAAAATTTAAGAATCATGTCCAATGGGGTGGAGGAATCGGAGCGCTCTATGGGTTATTTCGTGCAGATCCTTGGTCAAAAGTCGATCACAAAAACGGCATTGCTGCAAAAGATAGCTGGAAAGTAGCAAATCAGGTTCAAGCATATGTGATTGATCATTCTAGATGGGGGATTCCTGCTTTGATTGTCGAAGAATGTCCTCATGGACACCAAGGACTTGAAAGCATTTCTTATCCTACGAATATCGGTCGTGGTAGCAGTTTCAATTTAGAGCTTGTTAAACAGACGAGTCACTTGATGGCAAAAGAATTAGCAGCAAAAGGTGTACATTTAGCTTTGGTTTCAACTTTGGATTTATTAAAAGATCCACGCTGGGGAAGGTCAGAAGAATGCTTTGGGGAAGATCCGATTCTTAGTGCGCGAATGAGTGAAGCAATCGTTGAAGGGTTTCAAGGGTCGTTGATTTCTGATAAAACAACTTTCTTAGATCAACGGGTGATGGACATTGATCGGTCGAAAGAACAAATTGGCGTAGTTTTAAAGCATTGTATTGCACAAGGAGAGGCTCTCGGGGGACATAATTCTGGAACTGTTCCAATTGGCAGACGAGAATTTGCAGATGTTTATACACCGCTATTGAAAAGTACACGTAATGCTGTTGGGGTAATGGCTGCGTACAATGATATTGATGGTGTGCCTTGTCATGTGAACCATGAATTGTTTGAACAAAACCTACGAGGAAAAATGGGTTTTCAAGGATTAGTCATGGCAGATGGGATTGCTCTAGATCGTCTGAATGATGTGTATGAAAGTCAAACAGAAGCGGCAGGTCATGCGTTAACTGCTGGGATTGATTTGAGTTTATGGGATGAAACTTACACTAGAATTGAAGAAGGTATTTTAGAAAATGTGATTGACGAAGCAATGCTTGATCGTGCTGTACGACGCATTTTGTCAATTAAATTTTTATTAGGGTTATTTGAAGATCCTTTTATCAAAGATCCAAAGAGCCAATGGAAAAAATTATGGACAGAATCAAGAGAACTAAATCAACAATTGGCGGAAGAAAGCATAGTTCTTACTAAAAACAATGGTGTCCTTCCGCTAAATCCAAACGGAAAAAAAATTGCAGTAATCGGACCAAATGCAGACAATTTATATCACTTGTTAGGTGACTATTCAGCCCCACAAACAGGAATGCAATTAGAAAAAACGATTTATCGCGAAATCAAAAAGTTGTTTTCTTCAGCAACTGTCACATATGCCGAAGGTTGCGAGATCCGAAATGAAGTGTCACAAGAAGCAAAAATCAAAGAAGCACTTCAACTAGCGAGAGGGGCTGATATAATTATCACTGTTTTAGGTGGATCAAGTGCGCGAAACTTTGACATGGAATTTTTACAAAATGGTGCGGTCTCATCCAAAGGGGTGAATATGGATTCTGGAGAAAACGTAGATGTCGCCTCGTTATCTTTAGGAGGCAAGCAAGAGGTTCTCTTGACTGAACTTGCGAAACTTGAAAAACCGCTTGTTTCAGTAATGATCCAAGGTCGTCCTTCTGACGTGTCTTTAGTTGAAGCAGTGTCTGATGCTGTTTTGATTGGTTGGTTTCCAGGGCAAGAAGGAGGAAAAGCAATTGCGAAGACATTACTTGGACAATCAAATCCGAGTGGTCGTTTAAGTATTACTTATCCTAGAAATAGTCAGCAGTTGCCGGTCTATTATTATCAGAGAGATGCCTCAAAACAAGAGGATTATTATGACCTAAGTGGCAGTCCACTACATGATTTTGGGGAAGGGTTAAGCTATACTCCATTTGTTTATTCAGCGCTTCAATGCAAAACAAATATTGACAAAATAACGGTATCCGTTAAAGTTAAAAATAAAGGATCGATTGCTGGCAAAGTCAGTTCACTTATATTTGTCAAACTTCTTGGAGGTTCCGTTATTCAGCGTAAAAAGATGCTTAAAGCTTTCAGCAAACACGAATTAAAAGCGCAGGAAGAAAAAACGGTGATGTTTGAGTTGTCTCCAGAAGATTTCCAATATTTAGGTGCAGACAACTGCTGGCATTTCGCCAAAAAAGCAAAAATCATGATTGATGATCAAGAGGCAGAAGTCAATTGTGATTGGTAGGAGTGGAAAAAATGGCATCAATTAGAGACGTTGCTCAACTTGCTGGTGTTTCAGTAGGAACAGTGTCGCGGTATTTGAATGGTCAACAATTAAGGCAGTCAAATGTTGAAAAAATCACTTCAGCGATTAAAGCTTTAGACTATAAAGAAAATATTATTGCCAAAGGTCTTAAAAATAATCGAAGTTTTTCCATTGGCTTACTGATGAATAGTATTTCCAGCCGATTTGGCTCTGAAGTTGTTTCTGGCATTGAAAAAGTTGCTGAAGCAAATGGCTATAGTATACTGCTTAGTGGTTTTTCGAAAAGTGAAAAACAAATGGATGAGAAAATTGATTATTTGTTGAAACACTCCATTGATGGATTGATTGTCTTTTTATCAAGTGAAGAATGGATCGACATGGAAAAATTAGCGCAAGTCAATGTTCCAATCGTCTCTTTGAATTATCCAGATCCATTGAATAATGCAGATGTCATTTTATTAAATGATCGTGAAAGTGTCTCAAAAGTGATCTCTGATTATATGGCTAAGGGACATCAAAAGATTGGTTATATCACTGCTCCACAAACAGATTACACAGCAAAAGAACGGCTGTTAGGCGCGAAAGATGCAATCGAAAATCAACCTACAGTAGAACTAGAGATATATGAAGGAGATTATACTAGAAGGAGTGGTTATCAAGGAACAAAAGAATTATTGGCGAAAAAGGTAACGGCACTTTTTGTCAGCAATTACAATATGTCTCTTGGTTCCTTAGAATGCTTTAATGAACAAGGTATTTCTGTAGGTAAAGATATTTTGTTTGGTCATTATGACTATTTATCTGAAGGCGAGCAAAGTATTTTACCACAAGTCACGATTAATCCACCCACAGAAAAAATTGGGGAGACAGCGGCAACGATCATCCTTGAACGAATCAAGGGGGCAACAGAAAACCTGCCATCTGAAAAGCAAACAATTATCTTGGATAATCAAATTTTAGGATGACTAATGAAAAATAATTAAAAAGTTTATTTCATAAAAAAATGAACAAACTAAGTAATTGTTGTCATATTAATGAAGAAAAACGTACGAGGTCAATCAGATCTCGACGTTTTTTATTTAAGGCAAAACATCTAAAATGAGTATTGTTCTCATTTTATTGAAAAAAGTGAAAATTTACTAGGTTTTTTATTGATATTTCCATTTTTCCATGCTATTTTCTTTTTGAGGTGAAAGGAAATGATTGAAAATAAAAAGAAAATATGGTGGTTATCTATCTTGCTTGGTACATTAAGCGCATATGGTCCCTTGCTACTTGATACTTATTTACCAGCTTTACCAGTGCTAGAAACAGATTTCGGGATCCCGACATCAATGGTTCAGTTAAGTTTGACCATGTGTTTAGCTGGACTCGCATTTGGACCATTATTTATTGGTGCAATTAGTGACCGCATTGGGCGGAAGAAGCCACTGTTGTGGGGTATTGGTATTTCTGTTATTGCCTGTTTATTATCAGTAACTGTAACAAATATTTGGTTATTTCTAGGATTACGATTGATTCAAGGAATTGCTAGCTCCACTGGGGTGGTTTTAACACGAGCAATTGCGAAAGACTTATTTTCTGGTACTCAATTGACTCGTTTCATTGCCATGTTGATGGCGATCAATGGTATCTTTCCGATTGTTTCTCCTTTACTGGGGAGTTTTTTCTTGAGTTATTTTTCTTGGCGCGGTATTTTTATTTTTCTTGCAGTAGTTGGTTTGTTATTATTTTTAGGCATTCTAATCGGGTTTAAGGAAACACATGAAGTTCAAGTGGTAACTGAAAAAGTCGAACAGAAAGCAGGATGGCAAGCAGTATTTAGTGATCGACCATTTATGATGTTCGTGCTGATCCAAGGGTTTGTTTATGCGGCGATGTTCTGTTATATCTCTGGTTCTTCCTTTATGTTACAAAATGTTTTTGGTTTGTCAGATAAAATGTTTAGTTTGATTTATGGAATCAATGGAATCGGGATCGTGGTTGCAGCAGAACTTGCTGGTGTGTTGTCGAAGAAAATGAGTAGCTTCCGTCAGTTAGGTTGGGGCGTGGGTCTTGGTTTTCTAGGAAGTATTTTGGTTATTATTAGTGGTATCCATACCAATCATTTGTGGCTTGCTTTGCTTGGTTTGTTGCTAGTTGTATCGACACTGGGATTAGTAAATGCAGTGGTAACAACAATGGCTATGGAAAGACAAGGCGAGCATGCTGGGATTGCCTCTTCCGTACTTGGATTAGGAATGTATGCAATCGGAATGGTTTTTACGCCGTTAGTAGGAATCATGGGAAGCAATACTTATTTACCTTTAGCTGTATTGATCTTTATTTCTGAAGCATGCGCCGTTATTTTATATAAAATGTTAGAAAAAGATATTTTTTTGAAAGAAAAAAAGAAATCATTCTTAAAAAAATTAGTTAAGAAAAGTAGTTGAGTGATTGAATGTAGAAAAGAGACTGGACAGTGTTCCAGTCTCTTTTGTGTAAAAAGATAGGTTTTATGGTAAGTGAAAACGTCTAAAATGTGGATAGAATATTTTTATCTATGGGGACTCTTTTTCTTCATCTGTTACATATTGATACGTATTGAAACAAATAAGGTTGGTTGCGTGAAGACGAGTGCTCATCATTAGTAGGATTAACAATATCCTTGTCAAAATAAACTTTATTCTTTTAAAAGGCGAACATTACTTAGTTAGTTTGAAAAAAACTAAGTTTTTTTATTGATTTTCTAGTTGAAAATGCTAAACTAGATAAAATGCCTTTGAAGGAGCGATTATCTTGAATTTAGAAATGACCTTTGCCAACCATACTTTTGCTAATCCGTTTATGAATGCGTCTGGTGTTCATTGTATAACGGTGCAAGAAATGCATGAACTAGCAAGCTCAGATGCTGGTGCGATGATTACTAAGAGTTGTACGATTCCAGAGCGTGCAGGAAATCCCGAACCACGTTACTATGATGTAGCGTTAGGAAGTATCAATTCGATGGGGTTACCTAACTTAGGTTTTGCTTATTATTTAGATTACGCACTTCAATATGAAAAAGAAAATCCGGCTGCTGCTCCGTTATTTTTCTCAATTGCAGGAATGAGTGTAGCAGAGAACTTAGAAATGTTAGAAATGATCGAAAAAAGTGATTTTCGTGGAATTACAGAATTAAACCTTTCTTGTCCTAATGTTCCAGGAAAACCACAACTTGCTTATGATTTTGATGCAACTTTTGAAACACTTAAACAAGCATTTGCCATCTTTACTAAACCTTTGGGCGTGAAATTACCACCATATTTTGATTTTGCTCATTTCGATGCGATGGCAGATATCTTGAATCAATTTCCGTTGACTTATGTGAATGCCGTCAATAGTGTAGGAAACGGATTATATATTGATCCTCAAAGTGATACAGTAGTAATCAAACCGAAGGATGGTTTTGGTGGAATTGGGGGCGAGTATATCAAGCCGACAGCTTTAGCAAATGTACGTGCTTTTTATACACGATTAAAACCTGAAATCCAAATTATTGGAACTGGTGGGATTTGTAACGGTCAAGATGCCTTTGAGCACTTATTATGTGGTGCAAGCATGCTCCAAATTGGAACGCAGTTGCACAAGGAAGGACCAGAAATCTTTACTAGAATCATCAAAGAATTGGCAGAAATTATGGAAACAAAAGGGTATCAATCAATTAGCGAATTTCAAGGGAAATTACGGACCATTTCTTAAAAACAACAAAAAGCGTGAGACAGTAGCTGTCTCACGCTTTTTGTTGTTTTAATCGCTTTTTTTTGTTAATTTTTTTTGTGGAGAATGTTTCATTAGCAACACACGTAACGCATCAACGTCCATATTCGTTTTGAAATCATTTGTAATATAAAGGTCTTTGTAATGGAAGTCGCAAAGAGAGAGAGTCGAATTAGTAATCAAAATATCGTAATTTTTCCCGCGTTCAGCGATTTCACAGGTAATAAAAAAATGATTGTCAAATTCTGTTTTAACAGTTTCGACCATGATATTACTGTGAAGATAATCATCGCTAGAGTGAACGCCAATGGTAATTTGACTTGTCGAAAAGCGTTTCATTTGATTGATAAAATAGAGATAAATACGTGTGACTAATTCCTTTGTTTCATAGAGCAATGGTTGATTTACTAACTGTTCAGCTTCATCAAGAATTTGTTGTGTAAGTTCAAAATTAGGGATAAATACCGTTGCTTTTATCAGTCTTTCAGAAAGAATTTTTTCATCGAGAAAGCTAATATTTCCTTTAAAATATAAAAGTGATCCATGCACTTGGGTTAAATAATATTTCCAATTGATAATGAACGTTTCATCGATATTTTTGGAATCGATTTGATAAGCAGTACGAACCTTATCCACGACCAATTCATTCAACAAAATGATTTGTGGATTGTTTGTCGGCCAATAGTGATCGTCACTCAGTGTTTTTGAATTAGGGGGCAAAATCGACATAGACGAAATAAATAAATAGAGATAAATTGCGTTATGTGCTGAACCAAAAACAGCAGAATGGCTAAGGGAAAGAAAGTAGGCATCTCTGATGATTTCGTAAATCGAATCCTCTTTTTGAAAATCAAATAGCATCTGTATTGTTGGATTGGAATCGATAGTCGGCTGTTTCACAATTCGCGTTTTAAGAATACGAATCCAAAGATATAGTTTTAGCTTCGCTTCACTTGTGAAATTCTGTTCTAACTTCATTTCTAAATAATCAACAAATCGTAGACTACTATGGTCATTTGTTCTCTTTTCTAATTGGTCTAGTGGCACAGCCACCCAAAATAACTGGAAAAAGAAATAACAAATTTGTAACTCGTCACCAATGATCGTTCCTTTACGTATCTGGATATCAAATTCTTTGATTTCACTGTTTAACTTTTTTAACTGTCGATAGATAGCTGCTTCGCTTAAAGAAACACTGCGACTTAATTCAACAATTGAATAATTAGGATGACGATAAAGGTAAATCAAGATTTGGTATCCAACAGAATCTTCCAGATAATAATAATAAAATTTGTCTAAGCTAGTGTGATTGTCTTTTTGCAGGGTGATATGATCTTGCGTTTTGTCGTATTTAAGGGATAATCCGATATCTAGTTGATCAAGGATGTTGCTGACTTCTTTGATATTTGTTTCAAAAAGAAAGCGAGTTAATGATAGTTCTTCTATCATTGCTGTGATATTTGTTTTTGTGTTATAGTCCATTAAAAAGTGGACCATTGAGATTTGAATACGACTATTTTTATCCAATAAATTCAAAAGATTCAAAATCAACACCTGCTTTACACAATTTTAAAAGAGAAATACTTCATTTATAAGCGCATTATAAAATCTGAAAATAACAATACATTTGGCAGAGATAGTATAGACAATTATAGCATCAATTCAAAAAAAGCAAAGAGTATTTTCTGTTGGTCAAAATGTTTTTTTCTTCACAATGAATATAATCAACGAATAAAAATCAAAAGGAGACTGGAACAAAATAAATTCCAGTCTTTTTTGTGTTTTTGATCTAGTTTTAAAAGAAAAGACGAATGAAAATCATTTGAGAAAGTAGGTGAATCTTATTTTAAGTTTGAACTTGCTGAATATTCATTTCTATATTGGTCAGCTTCTTTTGTTAAAGAAGAAAAAGGACATTTTTGAGTTTATCTTGGCCTTCAAACTTAATTTCTTCATCTATTTTTTCAAATAATAAGTAGTAATCAAAATATCTTGCTTATGATTGCCAAAACCAGTGCCGAACAGGGTCAATCCTCCTTGATGCTTAGCATCGTCTTCAACGGAAAAACGTAATTTGATAAAAGGTAGCTCATGCAGTTTCAAATCCCCGATTGTGATATCTGAATAAGCCTCGCCATCGATTCCCGTATCTAATTTATTGATACGAAGATGCTTCAAAAGACCATATTGACTAAAGCTATCATTCCACCATTCTGGTGTATAACGTCCACGAATATCTGAAAAATTTCCAGGAACAGTGTAGATGGCAACTTTGACATCATTAACATAGATGGAGATATCACTTGGCCAAACGTTATTTGACAATGGGAATTCTGAAGCAATTTCAAAACTGATTTCAAGCATTTCAGGTGTTTCGTTTTCTTGTAATAAATTTGGGATCTTATACTCAACAAATCCGCTGCTGAACCATAATAATGCGGCATCTACACGTTTTGCATCCATAAAATATTTTGGATCATCCGCTTTACCCACAACATCTTCAGTAGTAGCTAATCCACAAGTTGGTTTGACGGAAAAATCAGTAAAATGTCCCAGTTTCAGGTTAGTAGAATAACGTTGAAATTCCTGGTAAATTTTTTCTGGGAAACGAATATTGATATCGTCAACTTTTAGGTAGACCATTTTTTTGTTTCGATTGGCACCGACGCCACGCTCAGAATGGATCAAACCAGCATCTTCCATTTTTTGAATATGTCTAGTGGTGATTGCATTACTAATTTCCAAATGTTTTGCAATTTCTCCAACGCTTTTTTTCTCGCTTCCGATAAATGTTAAAATTTCTAAGCGAGTAGCACTAGCGAGACATTCAAAAACAGGTAAAGAACGTTTATCTAAAGAAAGTTCCATAATTTTTCATCTCCTATTTAACTAAAAAGTTAACAGCCTGACTCTCAATATGATTATATCCTAACATCCGTTTAACTGTATAGTTGTTTTTGATAAACGTTGACAAAATAATGTTGACTGCGCTTACATACGATGCTAATTTAACAATGTACTATTTGTTCAAAATAAAAAAATACTAAAAAGTTAATTACTTGAAAAATGATTATCGTTGGAAATTAACTATTTAGTAAAATTGAGAGAGGGACAGGAAAATGAAAAAATTATTAGGTATGGCATTGGTAACGGGTGCTTGTTTGATGGCATTAACAGCATGTGGCAACACTGAAAGTACAGGATCAACCAGTGAAAAAGAAATCGTTTTTTGGAATCCATTTACAGGAGCAGATAGTTCAAATGTTAAGGCAATGATTGATGAGTACAACAAAACTGATCCTGAATATAAAATCAAAAATGTCTCATTAAAAGAAACAGATATGTATACCAAAATTCCAACTGTTGTTAACTCAGGAAAAAATATCCCAGATCTAAACATTGTTCACGCAGAACGGATCAAACAATATAAAGACAATGACATGCTAGAAAATTATGATGATATTTTGGCTGATTTTCCTGAAATCAAAGCTGAAAATTATGTAACTGAGGCATGGAACTTAGGTGAACTGGATGGGACTCGTTATAGCTTGCCACTTGATATTCATAACTGGGGAACTTATTACAATAAAGAGTTGCTTGAAAAATATGCGCCTAATGCGCTGGATGACAATATCCTAACCTTTGATGAAATCAAAGAGGCAGGTGAAAAAGCAAAGGCTGATGATATTCGAGGTGTAGCTGTTACTTGGATGAAACCCAATTATTTATCAACATTCAAACAAGCAGGTGGCGAATTAACGGAAGATGGAACTGCTCCTACCTTAGATACACCAGCTGCGAAGGAAGCAATGAATGCATGGGCAGATTTATATCAAGCTGGGGTGACAACAAAAGATGGGGAAGATCCAACACAATTATACTTAGCTGGGAAACTCCTCTTTTTCCCAGAAGGCATTTGGCTACAAAATAATATCAAAGATGCAAAATTTGACTGGGGATTGACTAATTCACCACAACTAACAGATGATGCAAGCAAAATAGTGAATTGGGCATCTTCACATCAATTTGTTATGTTCAAGAATAAAGATCGTTCTGCTGAGAAGACCAAAGGAATCATGGAATTCATCAATTGGTTACGGACGAATTCCCTTGAATGGGCGAAAGCCGGCCAAAACCCAGCGACATTAGCAATTTTAGAGAATGAAGAATATCAAAAAATGCCACAATCATTCTTTATTGAAACACCTGAACAACAAGCAACACTTTCGATCTTTGATTACAAATACAATGGTTACGTTTCAGAATATATTGATGCGCATGGTTTTGATACAGTCTTTGGGAAACAGTCAGTAGCTGATTTCACAAAAGGAATGCAAAAGGAAGTTGTCGATAAAATTGCCAAAGATAGTTCCAATAAATAACTTTTAATCACAACGTATCTTGATTTAGGAAAGGATTGTGCAGGTATGATGACTTCTACAGAAACGATGTCAGCTACAGACAAGGTGACCAAGAAAAAGAGATGGTTGCCTTGGGTATTTTTGGCCCCACATTTGACGATTTTTACAATTTTTTTCTTGTTACCAGTGATTTTTGGTTTGTACATTTCTTTGACAGATTGGGATTTGTTCAACTCACCAACTTTTGTAGGTTTAGCTAATTACCAAGATCTCTTGTTTAATGAACAGTCTACTTTTTATGAACAGTTACGGATTGGATTAAAAAATACATTTCTATTTGTGCTATTTTCGGTGCCCTGCTGTATTCTTGTTCCGTTGATTTTAGCAGCAGCATTAAATACGAAACCCAAATTAGCAAAAATATTTCAATCACTGTTTTATTTACCTTCACTTTTTGCTATTTCTGCCGTAGTGATCATCTGGACATTAATTTTTAATGTCAATTATGGCCCAATCAATACGATTTTACAATCGGACATTCCTTGGACCGGAACACAGCCCTATGCTTGGATCGCGTTAGTGGTTATAACGGTTTGGTGGACGATCGGGGGGAATATGATTATCTATCAAGCAGCATTAAATGGCATTTCAAAGGATTTTTATGAAGCAGCCGATATTGATGGCGCTACGACATTACAAAAATTTTTTAAGATTACTTTGCCAGCAATTAGAGGACAGATTTTATATACCGTAGTAATGACAACGATTGCACAGTTTAATGTTTATGGACAACCATTAATGTTGACGGGGGGAGGCCCCAATAATTCAACGCGGGTCTTATTGATGTACATCCAACAAAATGCTTTTGGTTCAGGGCAATCAATTGCTGGGATGGCATCTGCTATGGCAGTCATCTTAGGTCTTTGTATCATGGTAGTTTCTGCTATCCAATTTAAATTGTTGCGAAAAGAGTAGGGGGAGACAAGATGAAGAAAAAGTCAATGTCTAAAGTAATCGCATGTTGCTTTTTACTCGTGATGGGAGTTATCTGGATGATTCCATTACTGTACGGCGTGTTAACATCGTTTAAATCAGAAATGGAACTAATGACAGCAGGGTTTAAGTTATTACCAATTGAATGGGTATTGACGAACTACACAGAACTTTTAGTGAACAATTCAAGCACACCATTGGTTAAGTGGTTCTTTAATTCATTATTCATCTCTGTGTCACATACTCTATTAGTTTTAGTAGTCGTCTCATTTTCGGCATTTGCCTACAGCCGTTTAAGTTTTAGAGGGAAAAATGGACTTTTTTCCTTTTTGTTAGCAACGATGATGTTTCCAAGTGTGGTGAATTTGATTCCGTTATACAAAATCGTTGATATTTTAGGCTGGGTCAATACGCCACTTGCGATGATTGTGCCTGGAGCAGCTGGTGTATTCAATATTTTTTTAGTGAAACAGTTCATGGATAATATTCCAAAAGATTTTGATGAAGCTGCACAGATTGATGGTGCGAGCGAGTGGACGATTTTCCGTAGAATTATTTTACCTTTGATCAAACCAGTGTTATTAGTAGTAGCGTTATTTGCCTTCACGGGTTCTTGGAATGACTTTTTGTGGCCATCCATCGTATTTAATGATATCGAAAAAATGCCGATTACTTCAGGATTACAACTTTTACAAGGTATGTATCAAGCACAACCGACTTTGTTGATGGCTGGCGCGTTAGTGGCAATTATTCCGACTTTTGTTTTGTACCTATTTGCTCAAAAATATTTTTTACAGTCGATGTCTTTATCAGCTGGTGTGAAAGGATAGGAAAAAATGGAACGAAAAAGAGAACGACAATTGATTCGAATCATGGGAATCTGGCAAATCCTTGACGGCGTGTTAACAATTGGAATCTATGGCTTCTATCAGCAGCAAATCTTTTCTGGTATGGTCGAAAGTAATTTAGCACAATTGCATGCAATTGATGCATTGTTTGGAAATGTTTTCTTGTTTGTCTGCACATTTGGTACGTTATTGATAGGTTTAGGTTTGGCAAATTTGGTCGTTAGCCAACGATATGTAAAAGACAATCAGGTGAATATAAAAATAGGTGTGTATTTATTAGTTCAAGGATTATTTTCTTATTTGATTTTAGACATCATTAGTCTAGCGTTAGGAATGACAGCAGGAATTATTTTACTTGCTAGAAATAAGGGAATTAAATTGAACCTTCAAAAATCTTAGTTGGGAGTTAAAAATATGATGCGTGAAGAGTATCCTCGTCCGCAATTTGTCCGTGAACAGTTTGTCAATTTGAACGGGGTCTGGTCATTTGCTTTTGATGATGAAAATGTTGGAATAAAAGAAAGGTGGTATTGTAAACCTGAAAAACTGAATCAAAAAATTGAAGTACCATTTGTTTATCAATCAGAGTTGAGTGGAATCAAACAACGTCAGGTTCATGATGTTGTTTGGTATCAGCGAACATTTTCCTGGGAAAAACAGGAATTAAAAAAATATTTCTTACATTTTGGCGCAGTGGATTATCGAGCAGATGTTTACGTCAATGGTTGTTATGTAGGAAATCATACTGGTGGACAAACATCCTTTTCATTTGATATTACTGACTTTTTAATAACAGGAGAGCAAAACTTAGTTGTTCGCGCTTGGGATCCTCATGAGGATGAAACGATTCCTAGAGGCAAACAATTTTGGGAACCCGAATCTAGGGGAATCTGGTATACAAATAGTACAGGGATCTGGCAAACAGTCTGGTTAGAAGAGGTATCAGAAAAACATCTTGAAAAAGTTGAATTAACACCAGATATTGACCAAGGAAATGTCTGTTTTGCACTAACCGTGTCTGCTGCGGCTGTAGGTCAAACCTTGCGCTACCAAATTACATTTAAAGGTGTCGTGATTTGCGAAGATCAGCTGACCCTCTTTTCAACTTTTACCAAACGTTGGATCGATATTTATAATCAAAATATTTTTCGGACCAACTTTCATGACCAAGGATGGACTTGGTCACCTGAAAACCCAAATCTATTTGATATTCGTTTTGAATTAGTTGAAAGCGAAGAAGTATTAGATCGAGTAACAAGTTATTTTGGTATGCGTAAGATTCATGTTGAAAATGGAATGATTTTCTTAAATAATCAACCCTATTATCAAAAGCTAGTATTGGATCAAGGCTATTGGCCTATGGGATTACTAACAGCTCCCAATGATGAAGCCTTCATCAAGGATATCGAATTGGCGAAGGCAATGGGATTCAACGGTTGTCGGAAGCATCAAAAAGTGGAAGATCCACGGTTTCTATATTGGGCGGATCAGTTAGGGTTCATTGTTTGGGGAGAATGTGCGGCTGCACCTGTTTATACTTTAGATGCAGTTTCTAGGCTGACAAAAGAGTGGATAGAAATTATTGAGCGCGATTATAATCATCCATCAATCGTAACATGGGTTCCGTTAAATGAAAGCTGGGGTGTTCCCGAGATTCATCTGAACACACAGCAACAAAGCTTTTCTAAAAGTATCTACAACTTTTTACATGCGTTAGATGCAACTCGATTAGTTATTTCTAACGATGGTTGGGAAATGACCGAAACGGATATTTGTGCGATTCACAATTATAATCATGGTGAGGAAAATGAAACGGAAAAGTACAATCACTTCAAACGAAGTTTAGCAAGTGTTGAGGGACTAATTAATCATCCACCAGGAAAATGGGCAATTTTTGCTCAAGGATTTACGTATCAGAACCAACCGATTTTGTTAACTGAATTCGGAGGAATCGGCTATCAAGTCCAAAGTCAAGGAGGGTGGGGCTATACCTCTGTAAATGATGACACACAATTTCTTGCTGATTATGGTCGGATAATGCGAGCAGTTTATGAGTCTAAAGCATTGTGGGGTTATTGTTATACGCAATTAACAGATGTAGAACAAGAAATAAACGGCTTGCTTACCTATGACCGACAAGCGAAAGTTCCTTTAGAACAAATCAAGGAAATCAACAATCAGTATCATCCAGAACGGGTTTTTATCAAAAATCAATGGAGAAAAGAGGCAGAATATGAATAATCTTCGACGAGAGCATCCACGTCCGCAATTCATTCGAAAAAATTGGACTTTACTCGATGGCACTTGGGCATTTCAATTTGATGACGAGAATCAAGGGATAAAACAACAATGGTATCAAGGGGTCCCCAATACAGTTCCAATTACAGTTCCTTTTACTTATGAAACAGAATTGAGTGGAATCAATGATCCTTCCCATCATTCCGTTGTATGGTATGAGAAGAAAATCGTTTTGGAGGAACAGAAAAAATACACCTTACTATTTGAGGGTGTTGATTATTTTAGCCAAATTTGGTTGAATGGCAAACAAATCGGGACACATCAAGGAGCGTATGAACGTTTTGAATTTGATTTAACGGAAGCTTTGCCCGGTGAAAATCATTTGGTGATTCGTGTGGAAGATTCACTTGCGGAAGACCAGCCACGAGGAAAGCAACGATGGTTAACAGATAACTTTGGTTGCTGGTATGTACAAACAACGGGAATTTGGAAATCAGTTTGGTTAGAGGAACAGCAGTCAGACATCCGATTGGCGTCAGTTAAAATGACGCCTGATTTAATAAATGATCAGATAATTTTTGAGCCACTTGTTAAAGAAGGGGCGACTTATCCAAAACAAAGTTACTTATTTGAAGCGGACGTTTCATTTGCTGGACAATCCGTTAGTTCATATCGAGGATTACTGACTCATTCACTCAATCCGATTTCATTGCAAACAAAGCTCAAAGAAGATGGTTGCTGGGGGACGAAAGTCTGGTCACCAGAATCACCACATTTATACGATGTTACTTTCCGTCTTTTCACTGAATCAGGTGAATTATTGGATGAAGTATCTAGCTACTTTGGGATGCGTGATATTTCTATTAAAAAAGGACAAGTTTTGTTGAATCATCATCAGCTTTATCAACGATTGATTTTGGATCAGGGCTATTGGAAAGAATCAGGAATCACACCACCTTCGCTTGAAGCGCTGGAAGTAGATCTTGATTGGATTATAGAAATGGGTTACAACGGGTTAAGAAAACACCAAAAGATCGAAGATGAACGATTTTTATATCTATGTGATGAAAAAGGTTTGTTAGTTTGGTCTGAGATGGCATCCACTTATCTGTTTAATGATCAAGCCATGGAGCGCTTTGTCGATGAGTGGCAAGCGATCATCCGTCAAAATTATAATCATCCATCAATTATTACTTGGGTACCGTTTAACGAGTCTTGGGGAATCAAAGGAATCGAACACGATCAACGACAGCAGCACTTTACTGAAAGCATCTATTATTTGACGAAATCATTTGATAAGCAACGACCAGTAATCACAAATGATGGCTGGGTTCATACGATCTCTGATATTTTGACATTACACGATTATGAAGAATATGGGGAACGTTTCAAAATGCGTTATGAAAATAAAAAGGATTTTGTAACCAATGAATACCAGTTTAATCAAGATTTTTATGCCTTCGCTGATGGATATCATTACCAAGACCAGCCGATTATTATTTCTGAATTTGGCGGTATTGCTTTTACAACTGAAAAGGCAGAGGATTGGGGTTATGGACATCAAGTAAGAGATGAAGAACAATTTCTGACGCGCTTTGATGCGATCCATCAGGCGATTCAGGACTTACCATTTATTACAGGTTACTGTTATACGCAGTTGACTGATGTTGAGCAAGAGGTGAATGGTTTATTGACAACAGACCGAAAACCAAAAGTTGATCTAGCTAAAGTGAAAGAAATAAATATGAGAAGAGTAAAATAAGTCAAAATAGTTACGAATAAAAGTTGGGCTTAGTCGCAGATAAAAGTGACGTCCAACTTTTTTATTGTTTAAAAGTTTGTGTATAAATGTGCAAGCGTATTCATTGTTTTGTATAGAAACTTATGGGAGAATGATTTGGAAAAAAAGGAGGGTCTAAAATGAAAGATGCGGTCTATCTATCTCAGGCATTGAAAGAGAAGCAATTCAGTCAACAAGAGTTTCTTGAGGAAACAGCGAAAAAGGCCAAAAAATTAAATCCTGAATTGAATGCTTTTGTGACATTTGCCACTACTGATTTGCCTTCAAAAAAAACTGATTCGTTGTTGGCGGGAGTGCCTTTTCCGTTAAAAATGTTAGGGCAGGAGAAAAAAGGTTGGTTAGCAACATCAGGTTCTATTTTGTTCAAAGATCATCGTGCTTCAATGAATTCAAACTATGTTCGACAAATTGAATCGCTTGGTTTGTTGCCACTTGGACAAACAAATTCACCCGAATTTGGATTCAAAAATATTACAGATCCTGTACTTTATGGTCCAGCAAAAAATCCGTGGAATGTTGCTCATTCACCTGGTGGTTCAAGTGGTGGTGCAGCGGCGGCTGTCGCAGCTGGTATTGTTCCTATGGCGGGAGCAAGTGATGGTGGAGGGTCTATTCGAATCCCAGCTTCGTTTTGTGGTCTGATTGGTTTGAAACCTTCAAGGGGAACGATGCCTGTGGGACCCTACGCATGGCGTGGCTGGCAAGGTGCTGCAATTGACTTTGGCTTAACGATTTCGATGCGAGATACAGAAGCCTTGTTTTATGGATTACGTGGAACAGCTTCAGGTGCGCCTTATCAAGCATCACCAGCAGAATGGCAAACCCATCCAGATAAAAAAACATTACGAATAGCAGTCTGTTCTGCTTCACCGATTGGTTCAAAAATTAGTGAAGAAGCAAAACAAGCGGTAAAAAATGCGGTTGATTTTTTAGTTGAGAAAGGTCATGACGTAGTAGAAATTACTTATCCTTTGGATGGTCGCCACTTGATCAGTTCGTATTATCAAATGAATGCTGCTGAAACTGCGGCAATGATTACTTCGATTGAGGAAAATCTGAAGCGTTCTGTCAGACAGGAAGAATTGGAACCAATTTCGTGGACGCTATTAGAGTATGGGAAAAAAATTGCTGCAGCTACTTACATCGAATCGTTGCATGTTTGGGATCGCGCAGCGGTAACAATGGAAGAACTATTCCAAAACTATGATCTGTTTCTTTCACCAACGACCGCTTTCTCAGCTCCAGAAATAGCCAGAGATTTACAAAGTGACGTGATTCGCGAGAAAATGAGTCAAGTCTCTGAACTGTCAGAGAAACAAGCTTTTGAGATTGTTACGGAAATGTTTGAGGAAAGTTTGCAAATTACTCCGTATACTCAGCTAGCGAATTTGACTGGACAGCCAGCTATTAGTTTGCCAACACATCTAACGGTTGAAGGATTGCCGTTAGGAATTCAGTTTATGGCAGCTAGAGGTCGTGAAGATCTTTTATTTACAATAGGAAAGTTATTTGAAGAAAATCAAAAATTTTATTTGCCGAAAAATGTTCAATAGTGTGTGATTAGTAGGAGGAAAAAATGAAAAAGTCAGTTTTTGCAATTATTGTAGTTAGTGGTTTATTCGCTTTAACAGCTTGTGGGCAAGGAAGTTCTAAAACAGTAGAAGATAATAGCTTAAAACAAGTAGAAGACAAGAAAGAGATGGTTGTTGCAACTTCAGGAACATTGTTTCCAGCATCTTATTATAACGATGATAATCAATTAGTTGGTTATGATGTTGATGTAGCAAAAGAAGTAGCTAAACGTTTAGGCGTTGATATTTCATTTAAAGAGTATAATGTTGATGGTCAAATCACTGCTGTATCTAAGCAATCAGTTGACTTTGCGGCGAATGATTTTGGTATCACAAAAGAACGTGAAAAAAAATTCTCTTTATCTGATCCAATCAAATACTCTTTTGACAGCATGATTGTGCGTCAAAAAGATGATTCTGGGATTGCTTCTTTAGAAGATTTAAAAGGCAAGAAAGCTGCTGGCGAACCTAACACTAGTTATATGAAATTAGCGGAAAAGTATGGCGCAGAATTAGTTACCTATGATAATGCGACAAATGATCAATATCTAACAGATGTTGCAAATGGACGCACTGATGTGATCTTAAATGATTACTATTTACAAAAGATGTCTGTAGCTGCTTTGCCGGATATTCCAGTTAAGATTTTGGAGAACGTGTATTTCAATGCGAACAGTAGTGGTTTTTTGTTTAAAAAAGGGCATGATGCTTTAGAAGAAAAAGTGAACAAAACACTTAAAGAAATGAAAGATGATGGTACATTGAAAAAAATTTCGGAAGGCTATTTCCAAACAGATGTATCAGTGAAACCAAAAGAAGAAATCGCTGAGACGGTGAGTGACTAATGTATTTTCCCACAATTGATTTTCTTCTAATGTGGCAGTCCATTCCCTTTGTTTTACAAGGGTTAACATATACGTTAGGTATCGGGGTTCTTTCTTTCTTATTAGGAAATGTCATTGGGATCGTATTAACAATACTTGGGCTCGTTCGCTGGCGACCTATTCGCTGGTTCGTTCGTTTTTATCTTTCTTTTTTTCGAGGAGTTCCTGCGTTAGTGTTACTCTTTTTATTGTATTTCGGCTTACCTTATCAACTGAGTGCAGTGGCTGCATCAATCATTTGTTTTACGATTACAAGTAGTGCTTTTCTTGGAGAAATTTATCGTGGCTCGTTAGCTGGCGTGCCTCAAGGACAATGGGATGCTGGCTTGGCGGGTGGTTTTTCTTTTTTAGGGGTTTTACGCTACATCATACTGCCACAAGCTTTTCGCATTTCTATCCCTGCACTAAGTAACGTGGCAATGGATTTGGTAAAAGGGACTTCTTTGGCAGCGACGATTACCGTTCCAGAAATTTTTCAAAAAGCAAAAATCATTGGTGGTCGGACATTTGACTATTTTTCGTTGTATATTTTAGTTGCTTTGGTTTATTGGTTGATTTGTATTGGGATCGAGAAAGTCCAGCAACTATTGGAAAAGCATTATGCGAATCGTTTAATCCAATGAAAGTGAATAGATAATAAAGAAAGTTAGGATAGAAAATAATCCTAGCTTTTTTTTAATTGCTATTTCATTCTTCCTATTAGATAATTTTATTGATAGGAGTCATCTTTAGTACAAGTATTATGCAAGAATGAGAAAAAAAGAGTTTTTTTGAATGAAATTTTGTCATGCAATATTTCATGCTACAATTTTTTGTACAAATAATTGAATGAACTGAGGGATAAACGTGAAAAAAAGAGGAGTCACATTGTTAGGATTGGGCTTATTTTTAGTAATCGGGTTACAAACAGAATGCATACAAGCAGAAGAAATAGCAACAACTAGTGTAGGTAGCATTCCCATGTATCGCCTGTTTAATAAATACAGTGGGGAGCATTTGTATACGCGTAGCACTGGCGAAAGAGATAATTTAAAACGTGTTGGTTGGAATTATGAAGGTGTTGCGTGGCAAGCACCAACAAGTGGTTCACCAGTTTATCGCTTATACAATCGCTACAATGGGGAACACTTCTACACGATTGACGCAGGCGAAAGAGATAAGATTTCCCATACTGGTTGGACGTATGAAGGCATTGCTTTCTATTCCTATAAAGGCAGTGGCGGTGTTCCTGTGACTCGTTTATATAGTAAAAAAGTGAATTGGCACCATTACACATTGGATCAAAATGAAACGAGCATTATTAGTAAACAAGGTTGGAAAATCGAGGGAACAGGTTGGTATGCGAGCCCCGGTAGTGCACCAGCACCAGCTCCAAGCAATGAAAAAGTATTGAATGTGCCAGTTGTTTGGCAAGGAAACACCATGCTGTGCGAAGGGGCTTCATTGCTACAAGCGTTGCGTTACAAAGGCGTAACGAATCAAGAGTTGCTGACATTTGTTAATTCAATGCCACGCGCAAACGACAATAACCCCTATCATGGTTATTCAGGTGAATGGCGCCACAATGTTTCTGGCACGTATCAAGGAATGATGGCTGATCCAGTTGTTCAATGGGCAAAAAAAGTTGGTGGAAATGCGGTGAATATTACTGGTCAAGGAACAAATGGAATGAAAAATGAAATCAGAAATGGCAATCCTGTTGTGACTTGGATCACTTATAATTATGCGTCACCACAGTTTAAACAAATGCCTTGGGGACGAGCTGTCTGGAATGGGCACGTGGTATTAGTTGATGGATTTAAAGATGGTGCGTACCACGTAGTCGATCCAGTATTTGGGGCAAAGTGGATCAATGCGAGTACCTATGAAAATGCCTTTAATGTCACTAAGATGGCAGTAGCTGTTCGATAATCAGGTATGGTAAATGAAAAGCTCATGGGGAGTGTGGCAGTTGCTGTCGCACTCTTTTTTTGATTTGCCAGTTGATAAGAAATAACTGGCATTTTTCATCAGCGTTGTGTAAAATAAACAAGATGATTAGGCGAAAATACGTTCCCATTGGAGGTGGAAAGATGAAAACATCCTTAACAATTGATATGGAGCAATCACTTTACCAGTATTGTCTTGAGCAAGGAGGAATCGTGGTAGAAGAGGTAACGATGCCAGAAGAACAAGGAATTGTTGATACGTTATGCTGTTTAACAAAAGCAGACGGGACGCGTGAATGGCGCTGTTATGAATTAAAAGTAACAAAAGCAGATTTCCGTTCGGCAGCAAAGCTTTCATTTATTGGGCACTATAATTATTTTGTTTTACCTCAAGAACTCTATGAAGCTGTCAAGGCAGAGATTCCAGCAGAAATTGGTGTTTTTGTTTACCGACCCTACGTTTCAACGGAAGAGATGCCTGCACCAGGAACCTTTGCAATTGCCAAAAAAGCAACGAAAAAAGAATTGACAGTACCAGAAAGGGCACTGACTAACCGTTTCATGGCCTCACTATTCAGAGAAGTTCGAAAAGCGAAACAAATGGAGCGTGGAGTGAGATATTTTCCGACTGAACAATTGTATAAAGAACTAAAAAACCGTTCAGATGAACAAAATCCATTTTCAACTGAACGTTATTATGAACGTTTCATGGAAGACTTGAACAATCAAGCTGTGGCTGAATTACAAGAAGAGGTTCTTGCTCTGCAACAAGATTATGAGTATCTACGACAACAACAACAAATTCGGCGTTTGCCAACTGAGCCATTGGAGTGATCTTATGTATTATCCTTATTTGCGTGGAAAACAATTTGATCTGTTAGCCCTGAAAGAAGCGATAAATCGTAATGTTTTATCTGCTAAAGTTCAGCCAATTATTGAACCAGTCAGAGATTCGGCGACACTTAAAAACGTTGTTGAACTTTTCCAAAAGAAAAACCACCCGCTCATCTTGATCGATAATCCACAAGTAGGCCAATTTAAGCTGTTTCAAGAACATCTACATTCATGGACGGAAACACAGAAAAGTGCCATTCAACATGGGGTGATTTTGACACCACAAAATTTTCAAGAGATTGTGAGCAAGCCGCCTGAATGGTTGATTTTCGATGGGCAATACTATTTAAGAGAGCCAGCAAGCTGGAAAAAATTGGCAAAGAGCGAAACGAAATTCATTATCCCTGATAAGAGTCGCTTACGTATTTGGTTACCAGAAAATAAAATTATTTTACGAGACTCTTTTCAAACGAAAAAATATGTTGAACACTATACCGAAAAGCCAGATGATTTTTTTAGCGATGACTACTTGTTTCATCGAGAAGATGGTTATGTTGGCTTTGCTGATTTTACAATTGAAGGTAGTCGTTATTTTGACAAAGGGTATCCTAGTCGTGCATTAGCCATCCATTTAACCTATGTGGATGCTTACGGGAATATCCGAGTGAAACATTTTATTTCTGATAGTAATGAGTCTGCAAAAGATCAAGCGCTCAAATTCTTTGAAGCAGCGGCGAAAATGAAAAGTTGGGTTTGGCGAAATCAAGACCAACTACTGATTACTTCAGGGATGATCGAGCTTTTGTTACTAGAAAAAAAGCAAAAATTTCCAGGATTAGGGGTATTAAAAAAGTGGACCTTACTACATCACTTAGAGCTAATGAGTCGGCTAGTAGAGCATCCAACAAACTGGTTGAAAGAAGTGACACAAACCAATCGCTTACAAGAATTAGATCAATAAAAAAGGAAGTTACGGGAGGCAATTAAAATGTACCTTAGAAAAACAAGACCTGAAGACATCGATAAAGTGATGGAGATCATTCAAGCAGCGACACAATTTTTGGCAGCACAAGGCTTGCCACAATGGCAAAACGGCCACGGGCCAACCAAAGACATGATTGTGATGGATCGTGAAAAAGAAGAAAGCTTTGTGTTGATTGATGACGAACAAATCGTAGGTACAGCAGCTTTAGTTTCTGGTGTTGATCCTGTTTATACAGCAATCGATGGTTCGTGGGAAGAAGTCTCATCCGTCTATTTGTCTATTCATCGCGTGGCAGTTGATCCAGCAGTTAGAGGAAAAGGCTTAGGAAAAAATTTGCTCAAGCATTTAGTAACAATTTCGGCCATCCAAGGAGTCAAGGATATCCGAATCGACACGTATCCGACCAATGAGCCAATGAAAAAAACAATTTTAGCAGCAGGCTTCCATTATCGAGGGATGATTGAATTTCCATTTGAAAATGGGGAGAGGCTGGCTTATCAGTTGGTGATTTAATGGGGAAATCATTAATTAAAAGGAATTCATATGTTGTCATTTGAAGAAAAGTAAAAAAAGGAATCAGAGTGTGTGTCTGATTCCTTTTTTGTGTAGTAAATAACAAAAAAATGATTGAGAAAACTTATCTTAAAGTATTTTCTTCTAAAATTTTTTCGAGTTGCTGCTGAGCTGATTCAAAAGTTTTGTCATTTGAAATAATTGCAAGGGTAGGGATACTAGTTAGGTGATGGAGTTCTTCTTGGTCACGTTCAAAAAGTGCCAGTCTTTTTGAACGCTCAGTTTGTGAATCCCCTCGCTCTTTTAAACGTTTTTGTAATGTTTCTTTTGAAATTGAAATGAAGATGGGGCGAATACGGTCACCAAATAGTTCATGAAGTCGCCAAAATCCCGAGGCTGTTAGAACGGCGTAACAATCAGCTTTTTTTAGTCGATTCGCAATTTCCATTTTACTAGAACCATAATAATTTCCCGCATATTCATCCCATTCAGCAAATGCACCATCCGAAATCATTTCTTGGAATTTTTTTTTAGAGACAAAGTAATAATCTTTTTCGTTTAGTTCGCCAGGGCGCTTTGGGCGGCTGGTATGCGTAATGATTTTTTGATCTGGACGAAAAACGGAAGCAGCTAATGAAGTTTTCCCTGAACCAGATGGACCAATAATCACATAACAATGAGTCATATTTTACCTCCTTATTAGTTATTAATATAACCTAATGATGCTTAAAATGAAAAGAAGAGGCTGGGAAAAGTTTTGCTCCCAGTCTCTTTCTTTTGAGTCAATTTAATTTCACGATGAGATAAATTAAATTGGTTTGATACATCTTGTTTGTCTGTTTTTTAAATTAACAAACCTGTTACAATCGCACTAAGGAAGCTGACTAATGTTGCAGTAAGCAAGATTTTCAAGCCATGCTTTGCGACCAAGTTTCCTTTTTCTTCATTCAATCCTTTCATCGCGCCAGAAATAATTCCAATAGAAGAAAAGTTTGCAAATGAAACTAAGAAAACAGATAAAATAGCTGTGGTTCTTTCTGTGAAATGAAAGTTTCCAGTTGAAAGTTCAGTCATGGCGACAAATTCATTAGTCACTAATTTTGTTGCCATGATACTTCCAGCATCAACTGCTTCATTCCAAGGAATCCCACTGATAAAAGCAAGTGGGGCAAAGACGTATCCAAGGATTTCTTGGAACGTAATGCCGAATAATCCGTTAAAAATTGCATTGATCATTGCAATCAAAGCAACAAAACCAATCAGCATTGCTGCAACAGTCACTGCAACGTGAAACCCATCTAAAATATATTCACCAAGCATTTGGAAAAATGTTTGATTTTTATCTTCTTCAATAATCAACTCGTCTTCTTTAGGATCGAGTTCATAAGGATTAACGATCGAAGCCATGATGAAGCCGCCAAGCAAATTTAAAACAAGCGCAGTAATCACATATTTAGAATCAATCAAGGCCATATAAGAACCGACGATCGACATGGAAACTGTTGACATTGCGGAAACGCTCATTGTAAACAAACGTTTTTCAGATAAGAAAGGTAGTTCTTTTTTTATAGAAATAAATACTTCAGATTGACCTAAAATAGCAGAGGCAACTCCGTTATACGATTCCAATTTCCCCATACCATTGATTTTGCTTAACCCAAGACCAACTGCTTTCATAAATAAAGGCAAGATTTTGATATAACGTAAAATTCCAATAATTGCTGAAATAAAGACGATTGGCATCAAAACATTTAAGAAGAAGGGAAAGCTTCCTTTATTTGCGACACCAGCAAAAACAAAGTTGACACCTTCACCGGCGAAGGCTAATAAATGGTCAAATAATTTTGCTGCAACAGAAACAACTGCGTGACCCACAGAAGTTCGCAAAAGCACAAAACCAAAAACTAATTGAAGCACAAACATAACAAGTAAAGGCTTCAACTTGATTGCTTTTTTATTATTGCTAATGAAAAACGCAATCGCTAAAACTAGTATTAAACCGACAATTCCTAATACATAACTCAAAAAATCACTCCTAACAAAATTCCGTCTAATTTTACCTGTTTTCATAACGAAATACTAACCTTTCAATTAAAATTTCATTGTTTTTTTAGAGTGAAGCGGATACAACATAAAAACCATGTGATTCTAAAAAAAGTTTTTAAAAAGAGGCGGGACTTCAAGCATAAAAAACCATATTGAACAAAAAAGTTCAATATGGTTTTGACACGTTTTATTCAAAAATTGATTATTGATAATAAAGATTTTCAGAGGGATAAACCGGCGCGCAAGTTAAATCGATTCCTAACTGTTTCAGCGTCTGCTCATCGTTTTTGTTCATCATAACTGTCGAATGCGCTTGGGCACCATCTAATTCACTAAGCTGTTCATAAGCAACTTGTGCAATTGGATTTGTCACTGCGCTAATAGATAAAGCAATCAAGACTTCGTTGATCGTTAATTTATCAATGGAAGAATGCAAAGCTTGTGACTTCATTCCTTGGATCGTTTCTAAGATCAATGGTGAAAGTAAAGGAATATCATCCGCAATATGTGCAAGATGTTTTACAGCATTCAAAATGACAGCTGCGGAAGCATCCATCAACTTCCCTGTACGTCCAGTAATAATTACATTATCTGGCAGTTCAATTGCAATTACAGCAGTTGGATCTTTTGAAGGGTTTTGAATTGTTTTGGCATATTCATGGGCAGGAGTAACCACTTTACGATCTTCAGGTCGTAGTCCAACTTCTTCCATGATTAATTTAATGCGGTTCACTGCTTCTTCATCAATTTGTCCTTTTTTAAAGTCACATTTTGTTTGGAAATAGCGACGAATGATTTCTTGCTTAGAGGCTTCCTGAACAACTGCGTCATCGGTGATGCCAAAACCGACACGATTCACGCCCATATCAGTAGGCGATAAATAAACAGATTCTTTACCGGTGATTTTTTCAATGATACGTTTGATGACAGGGAAGGTCTCCACATCACGATTATAGTTAACCGCTACTTTGTTGTAGGCATCAAAATGGAAGGAATCAATCATATTGACATCTTTTAAGTCAACAGTTGCAGCTTCATAAGCAATATTCAATGGATGTTTTAGTGGTACATTCCAAACTGGGAAAGTTTCAAATTTTGAATAACCAGCAGCATGTCCTTGTTGACTTTCATGGTAAAGTTGGTTCAAACAAGTTGCTAATTTTCCACTACCGGGACCGGGTGCGGTGACCACAACGATTGGTTTTGTTGTTTCAATATAAGCATTTTTACCAAAACCTTCTTCAGATACAATTTTATCCACGTTAACAGGGTAATCTTCAATTTCTGAATGTGTGTAAACTTTGATATCACGACGTTCAAGTTTATTGATGAAAACTTTCGTTGCTGGTTGGCCGTTATAACGAGTGATAACGACACTATTGATCATTAAACCATAGCCGCGTAATTCGTCGATCAAACGCAAAATATCCATATCGTAAGTGATTCCGTAATCACCACGGATTTTGTTGCGCTCAATATCGCCTGCGTAGACACAAATCAAAATTTCTGCTTGATCTTTCAATTTTTGCAACAATTTGATCTTAGCATCCTCTTCAAAACCAGGTAGGACACGTTTTGCATGCTTGTCGTCAACTAATTTTCCACCAAATTCCAAATATAATTTGTCATAGTGATTTACTCGCTCCAAAATATAAGTAGATTGTTCTTCAATATATTTTTCTGAGTCAAAACCGATTTTTTTCACTAGATTCCCTCCTTAAGTACTAAAGCATTTTTTCATTTTTTTACTGATTCGTCAACCTTCGTGAGAAAATTTGAAGAAAAGAATCATGTTGATTTTAAATAATCAGTGATTTTAACTAGAAATAGTTAGATTAAAAAAACAGAAAAGTTTCAGTCAATTTTTTGATTCTATCTTGTCTACGAAGCTATTCATTGGTATGATACTTTTGATAAGGAAGGTGTCCTATGAAAAAAAGACAAAAAAAGAAAAATACTTATAAAAATTATATCCGTTCGATTTTTACTGGGTATGAAAAGATGCTAGAAAATCCTGAATTAGGCGAACTTAGACTTTCATATTTAAATGAAGAAACATTACTAACTCGCGACGAACAACAACGCATTCATTTCACAACCCGCGAACTGCCTAACAAAAAAAACAATCATTGATTGATGAAAGCAGATAAGAAGAGTTGCCGCAAGTGTGCATTCTCTTACGCTGTTTTAAGAGCTGTGACATGGGTCTCTCGCCTTTGTTACAGTTTTTTTGTTTTTTAAGATTTTATCTAAATGAGCGAGCGACTCGTTATTTCCGTGTCCCATTTTGTAACAATTTTTCGAAGAAAATGGTACTATTAAGTTATCAATTGAAAGCAAGGAGGTAAAAAATATGAAAGATTCTTTAACAGAAGAACATCATGAACCTGAGACGGTAGAGATGGATAAACATACTGATGAGTCATCTTTTGATGATATTAAACAAAAAGCAAGTACAAACTTATCTCAATTGCTAGGAGACTTGCAGGCATTTGAACAAGCTGTACGTGAAGAAAATATTCCTGAAATTTATCGACTATACAATAGTCATTTAAATGATGAGTTAAAACGAAGCTCAAATGAAAACCATGAAATTGATCAATTACTTATGAGAAAAATCCAAGATCGTTTCCTGCAACAATTTCCTTTTATGGAATTGGTAGATGAACTATCGCCAACTTTAAGTTATTACAAAATTGGCACCTACTACCATGAACGTCCAACGATTGCAATTGACGCTAGTTTGCCGGAAATTTTTGTTTTACCGCAAATTGATGCTGAGTGGGAGCAATATGCCCAAGGTGAAGTAGTAGATTATAGCCATGAACTAAATGAGTTGGATGCAAAAGTAATTACTGCACAAACAGAAATTGAGCGTCTGGATGAAGAAATTGGCGCATACAATAAAAAGATAGCTGCTTTAGAAGAGTCAAAAGGTTTCTTAAACCGAAAAAAAGTTGATGAAGAAATTGAAGCATTGGTAAAAGAAAAACAAGTTTATGAAAATGAAAAGCTAGGTTGGCTACCTTATATTGACGAACCAGCTAAAATTCAAAAACAAAAAGAAGATATGATGCAACAAGCAAAAGCAGATCAACTAAAAGCTGCCATCGTACAAAAAGAACAGCGCCAAATTACGCGTTACTTTGGTGGGAAAGAAAACTTTGGTCCAGCTATTCATCAGTTTTTAATGAATTACCTTGGTAGTGAAAACCCTGAAACAACAATCCTTGATGAAGGAGGTTTGGAAGAATGAGTGAGTACGAAAAAGAAGAAGCAGAAAAGGTAGTCGAACCTTCAGAAATCGAGAACGAAGAAGCAACAGTTGATCCAACGGAAGAAACAGTCCTTGCTGAAACAACGACTGAGCTTTTAACAGAATCAGATTCTGAAGAGGAGCAAGGCACAGTTGAAGGAACAAAAATTCATGAAAAAGAAAAAATCGTTCCTCAAATGACCGCTGACACAACGCTTGCAAAAAAAGAACAAGCGTTAGCTGATAATCAGTCTTACTTAAGTGGAAAAGAACAAGACCACCAAGAAATCGTTCAAATGATTCATGAAGCTGAAGTACAGCTTGCTGATTTAAGAATGCGTAAAGCATTCATTGAATCTGGATTTTCGGAGTTGCTAGGTGCGTATCAACAATATATTTTAGCTGATGAGCCAATTTCGCCGATTGCTCGAACGAGTTTGGTTGAATACTTTGCCTATGAGCTTTTGAAACCTTTAAATGACATTGGTCTAGAATTGTCAAGAACAACCTATGATACATGGGAAACACGTCATTTTTCAATTAATTACGCGTTAGATGATTCAGACAACTTGATTTTTTCTTTTGCACTGCCAACGATTGATGAACGTTATCAAGTGGATGCGATCAACCTCTTGAAAGTTTCTCCAGAAACAATGACGATTGACGTGAAAGATGACCAAGTTTTAGCACTTATTCGTTATTGGTCAGTTGAGCGTGTCTTTTCAGTCGGACAAATGACGATTTTTAATCATAAATTGAATCAATTATTGGAACATGCTCGGCAGCTTGGGTTCACTGTCAATGAGACACTTTTAGATAATACCAAAGTTTTACGTTTGAATTTACAAAGTGAGTTCGAATTAACGGAGCAAGTTCTTGATGATATCTTTATCGTTGCAATGGAGCACCCACAATATGATATGGAAAAATTAGGTGAAGATGCTTATGAGGTCTTACTTGATAAAGGCCAATCATTGACGGTATCCAAAGAAGGAGAGCAAACCGCATTGTTTGTTTCTTCTGGTGAATATCATCGTTCGGTTATTGATTTCTTTATCAACTATGAGTTTCTAATTCCATTAATGGTACGAAAAGTCTGAATACTGGAACGTTGTTAATAATGAAACTGGCACAAACTGGAACACGCGGTTTGTGCCAGTTTCAAGTGTTGATTTTTAAGATTGAAGAGGAGAAAAAATGAGTGCCAGAAAACTTGCACAGTTGAGTATGCTCAGTGCTGCTTGCGTAGCAGGTAGAGTAGCTTTTCAATTTATTCCCAATTTCCAACCTATGACGGCAATCTTGTTAATGGTCGTTTTTTACTTGGGAATGGTTGATGGATTGATTGTCATGAGTTTGTCGCTAGTAATCAGCAGTTTTTATTTTGGCATAGGCCCGTGGGTAATAGGTCAATGGCTTAGCTATGGGGGAATTTTCTTGTTGTTTACTTTATGTAGACAGTCGAGTTATTTCAGAACAAGTGGTTGGTTGAAGGGTATTTTCTTTTTTTTAGCAGGTTTTATTTATGGAGGACTAATGGCGATTTTTGATACGGTATTGTATCAGTTACCTCAGCCTTTCGTTTATTATCTACAAGGTATTTCATTTGATGCGTCGCATGCAATAGGAAATTTCGTTTTTTATGTCCTTTTCTTTCCTATCGTACAGCGACTAGTAAAACGATTTGGGGGAAAAAATGAAAAAGATTATTTATAGTTTGGTTGTCGTTCTTGTAGGTCTGGGAATATTAGGTGGATGCAGCACTATAGAAAAAACAACTAGTAGTCAACTGAGCGCCAGTGTGCAACGGCAAGAAGCAACAATCCTTCTTCAAGAAAATGGGAAAGAATTCGCTAATCAGAAAGTTACTTTTGAAACAGGCGAAAATCTTTTAGAAGTTTTACAAAAAACTTTTAAAGTTGAAGAAGAAAAAGGATTTATTACCGAAATTGAAGGATACAAACAGGATCAAACGCAACAGAAGTATTGGTTGTTTACGATCGATGGCGAATCTGCTACTAAAGGTGCCGCTGAAATCGAATTGAAACCGGGACAAAAAATTGTCTTTAATTTAGCAAAAATCTAAGAGTAGACTCAAAGGAAAATGAATCTATAGAAAAGAGGAACATAGGTGGAAAATTTAAAAAAAAGTGGCATGTTTTCTGTCTTAGCAGCATTGGGTGCCAATATTTTAGTTGCGATCAGTAAATTTATTGGTTATGCGATTAGTGGAAGTGCTGCAATGTTGAATGAAAGTATCCATAGTATCGTTGATTGTAGTAATCAAATACTACTATTATTTGGTAATAAACGTGCTGCAGCTGGTCAAAGTGACCTTCATCAGTTTGGAGAAGGTCGAGCAAAATATTTTTTCAGTACAATTGTTGCAATGATGCTCTTTTTTGGTGGGGGCGCACTAGGTGTCATGGAAGCTTTTGAAAAACTATTGCATCCTGCACACGAAGTAGAAAACCCGATGATTATTTTAGTTATCTTGTTATTCGGAATTATTATCGAAGGAAGTTCTTTACGGATTGCATTTAAAGAAATCAAAGAATTGAATACAGAAAATCTATCACTATTAGCCTTTTTACGTGAAAGTCGTCATAGCGAAATTTTGATTATTTTCACAGAGGATTTTTGCGCAGTAATTGGTTTGGTGTTAGCTATGGTGGGAACAATTTTAACTATGGTGACTGGCATTGCTGCTTTTGACGCAATCAGTGGTCTGTTAATTGGTTTCCTATTGATGGGTGCCGCTATTTTCCTTGCGAAGGAATTTTATAGTCTGATTATTGGTGAAAGTGTGACTGCGCATGATTTAGTGTTAATCAAAAAAGCATTTGATCGACCAGAAATAGAACGGTTAATTGATATTAAAACAATTCACATGGGACCAACTGAAATTTTGGTTGCGGCGAAAGTGGACATTTTGGACATCAAGGAAGAGTTTGCTTATGCAATTGTCAACGATATTGAACGAATGATCCGAAAAAGTTTACCTGACAAGAAGATTTATATTTATATTGAAACCGATAAGTATGATCCTAATTACCACCGTGAATAAGCTTGGATGAAGAAAAAAGATAAATTGAAGCTGAAATGAGAAAAATTTAATATTGTTTTTAGATAAAACGGCTACAATTTATTGAAATTATGTTACAATGAGTCCGCTGTTTATTTGTTGTAATCAAAGGAGACATTTTAATGAGTAGAAAGAAAACTGCGCCATGGCTTCAGTCTTTTCATGCAGTGATGCCGCTTTGTTTTAGCTATATCCCGGTTGGGTTAGCCTGTGGTGTTCTGTTACAGAAGGTTGGATTTGATCCATTATTGACCGGTTTATTATCAATTTTGGTTTTTTCCGGCGGTGCGCAATTCTTAGTTGCCTCAATGTTAGCAACACATGCATCATTTGCAACAACCATCTTGATGGTATTTTTCTTAGAATTACGTTATACATTGTTAGGCTCAAGTCTTTCAGTGTTTATGAAGAAAGAAAGCCGTCCATTTTTAGCTGTCTTTTCACAATCACTAAATGATGAAAACTATGCAGTTAATTACTTGAAATATTCAACAGATCCAACTTGGAACAAGCAAAAAGCTATGTATGTCAATTGGTTTTCTATGGCCGCTTGGGCAGGAAGTAATGTGATCGGAAATGTTTTTGGTTCAGTGATTCGAGTAGATGCTGACTTAGTTCATTTCGCGTTAACTGCGATGTTTATTTTTATGTTTATCATGCAAATGAAGAATGGTTTATTGATTTTGACTGGTATTTTTTCCGGTGTCTTAGGGGTTGCTTTTATGATTTTATTCCAAAATACATTTGGCTTGATCGTAGCAACTGTGATTGCTTCTTTCGCTGGATTACTTTTGGAAAAAGCTTTCCAAAAAGAAAAAGAGAAAAAGTTACGACATCGCGCGGAACAAGTAAACGAGCCGTTGTTTAACTTCCCAGATCAGGAGGCGCAAAACCATGAGTAAAGGTTATTTGATTTTATTAGTTGCTTGTTTATTTCTAGCAGCTTACATTCCCAGAGTGGTACCGATGCTTTACTTTACACAAAGAAAGGTTCCTGCCTGGTTTAGTGATTGGATGAAGTACGTTCCAGTAGCGTTGTTCTCTGCGTTGGCATTTAAAGATGTTTTTATCACACATGAGCATTTAGATTTTGCTTGGAATATCAAGATCTTAGCTATGATCTTAGTAGCAGGTGTAGCGTATAAAACGCGATCTATGGCGTTATCTGTAGTAACTGGTTTAGCAGCCGTTTTTTTATTATCAATGATTTAAACAACGAAGTTAAGGGTGGGACATCAATGCGTCCAAGCCCTTTTTTTGTTGCCAAAATGAAAAAATATCTCTCTGGTTTATCAATGGTAGCAGAAGAAATAGTGTGTCAGTTTTTTCGTACGGAAGTGTAAAAAAAATTGTGAAAATCAGATTGACAGCGCTTACTAAAAATGGTAATTTTATTTTAGGATAGTTATTATTCAGTTAAGCTAAACCTAAACGACATTTATTTGTGGTGTCGTTTGGGTCTTTTTTTATGCATTGGTGAGGCTGAAAGAGATGGGGGAGTCAATTGAAAATTCTGCGGATTTTGAATAACAACGTCGTAGTTGCTTTAAACGATGAAGGACAAGAAATCGTTTTGATGGGCAATGGTTTAGGATTTCAAAAAAAGCCTGGTTTTAAGGTTGATCCAGGGAGTATTGAAAAAGTATTTGAAATAAAGAATCAAAGTGAGTCGTTACGAGTGGAACAAATGCTTTCAGAAATTCCTGAAGAGGTGATCATAATTGCTTTTGATATCTTGAACTACGCAAAGAAAAAGCTGAACAAAGAATTTAATGAAACAAGCTTTATTTCTTTTGCGGATCATTTATACACGGCGATCCAGCGTGAAGGCAAAGGGATTCAAATGAAGAATTTTCTATTATGGGATATCAAACATTTTTTCCCAGAGGAATTAGCTATTGCACGAAGAGGTATCCAATTCATCAATGAAAAAATGGGTATCGAGCTATCCGATGACGAGTCTGGTTTTTTAACGTTACATATCGTAAATGCTGAGTTGGACATCACGAATGAGTCAGCCGTCAGCCTTACACAAATGATTGAAGAAATTCTAACGGTTATCAAATATACATTGAAGATCAACTTTACGGAAAACGATATTTACTTTCAGCGTTTCATTACCCATCTACGATTTTTTGCGGAGAGAGTGTTGAATGCAAGAGGAAGGGAAGCAACCGAAGAACGAGTCGAAAATGAACTATTTATGCTCGTCAGCCAAAAGTATCGTGAGGCTTTTGAAGCAACTAAAAAGGTAGTTGAATTGTTGGCAACACGTTGGAAATATCAAGTCTCTAAAGATGAACAAGTGTATATCACTATTCATATTGCAAGAATCATCGAAAAAACGAAGTAAGAGAGTTTCTCTTAAAATAAAATGAAAGGGGTAAATTTGGCTTACAGCAAAAAGAATTGGATCGTTACATTTAGTTGGCGAGACCTCTGGATTAAAAAATATAGTTAAATTTGGAGGAAAAAATCATGGGAAAATATGAGCAACTAGCACAAGATATTGTCAAAGAAGTTGGTGGAAAAGAAAACGTTAATTCATTAACAAACTGTATTACGCGTTTACGGTTTAAGTTAAAAGATGAAGGGAAAGCAAATACAGATGTGTTGAAAAACATGGATGGCGTCGTAACGGTTATGCAATCAGGTGGTCAATACCAAGTGGTGATTGGCAATCATGTTCCTGATGTACGCAAAGATGTGGATGCGGTTTTAGGATTATTAGAGGAGAAAACAGATTCAGGGCCAAAAGGGAATTTATTCGATCAATTTGTAGATATTATTTCAAGTATTTTCCAACCGATTCTAGCACCATTATCTGCAGCCGGTATGTTAAAAGGGGTTGCCGCAATCTTGTCATTTGCTCTAGGTGCAGAGTTTGCAGCAACACCGACTTATGCTGTAGTCAATGCCATGGGAGATGGATTATTTTTACTTTTACCGATTTTTATTGGTTTCACGGCAATGAAGCGTTTTGGTGGATCACCGTTTTTAGGAATGATGATTGCAGCAAGTATGGTATACACCGGATTTATTGATGGTTCATTGACCAGTCAATTTGCTGAAAGTGGTGGTTTGAATTTCTTTGGTATCCCATTTTCACTTCCAGCGGCTGGTTATGGTTCAAGTGTGATGCCAATCATTGCATCAACGGCATTTGCCGCATTTCTTGAAAAACAATTACGAAAAATCATCCCTGATGTTGTTAAGCTATTTCTAGTACCGTTTTTCACTGCGTTGATTACCGTTCCCTTAATGTTTATTGTGATTGGTCCAATCATGAACACAGCTTCAGAAGCATTAGGAAATGGGTTACTTGCAATTCAAACCTTTAACCCGATTATCTTTGGTGCGATTTTAGGTTTTACTTGGCAAATTCTGGTCATGTTTGGGCTTCATTGGGCGCTAATTCCATTTGCAATCATTGCTTTGTCTCAAGGACAACCAACAGCTTTATTGACACCAAGTGGTAGTGTTTCCTTTGCTCAAACTGGAGCAGTTTTAGCTGTTTTGTTAAAAACAAAAAATGCCAAATTGAAAGAATTATCTGTTCCTGCATTCATTTCGGGGATTTTTGGTGTAACAGAGCCAGCAATCTATGGGATTACTTTACCTAAAAAGAAACCATTCTGGGCATCTTGTGTCGTTGGTGCATTTACAGGTGGGACGGCTATGGCTTTAGGGTTACAAGCATATCAAATGGGTGGACTAGGAATTTTCCGTTACACAGGTGCTATTTCTCCTGATGGCGATATTAAATTTGCGATTTATAGCATGGTTTTAGATGCAGTGGCATTAGTTGCTGGCTTTGGTTTAGCTTGGGCGATTGGCTTTAAAGATGATGAGCCAACAATTGCGATGAGTAAAGAAGAAGCAAAAGGTTCATTTGCAGTACAAAAGAAAAAAGTAGCAAAACAAGAAATTTTTTCACCAATCACAGGAAATATTTTACCGTTGAGCCAAGCAAAGGATGCTGCTTTTTCAGAAGGAATTATGGGAAAAGGTGTAGTGATTGAGCCGACTGTTGGTGAAGTTGTCGCACCTTTTGACGGAACGATTATGACTTTGTTCCCAACAAAACATGCAATTGGAATTATTTCTGAAGATGGCATGGAATTACTGATTCATATTGGTATCGATACGATCCAATTAGAAGGAAAACATTTTGAAGTATTTGTGAAACAAGGTGACACGGTTAAAAAAGGAGATAAGCTAGTTCGTTTCGATATTCAGGCGATTGAAGAGGAAGGCTATAGTACACAAGTTCCAATAATTGTAACGAATACTCCTGATTATGCGGATATTATCATGACGGATGAAAATGAAGTACAGCAAGGAACATTGGTTTCCACCGCTATTCTTGCTAATTAAACCAAAAATGAGGGAGAAAAATCGATGAGTTTTCCAAAGAATTTTTTATGGGGTGGCGCGACAGCTGCCAATCAATGTGAAGGTGCTTGGAATGTTGCTGGTAAAGGAGATTCAATCAGTGATCATAATCGAGCAGGTAGTCGAACAGCAGGGACACGTCGAACATTCGACTTAGTCATTGACGAGGAAAAGTATTATTATCCAAGTCATACAGGTATTGATCACTATCATCGCTATCAAGAAGATATTGCCTTGTTTGCAGAAATGGGTTTTAAAGTGTATCGTTTGTCGATTGCTTGGTCACGAATTTTTCCAAATGGTGATGAAGAAACGCCAAATGAAGAAGGATTACAATTTTACGATGATTTATTTGATGAATTACACAAGTATGGGATCGAACCTTTAGTGACGATTTCTCATTTTGAATTACCGTTCCAATTAGGCAAACGCTATGATGGTTTTTTAGATAAACGAACAATTGCATTTTATGAACGCTACGCAATGACTTTATTTGAACGCTACCAAGACAAAGTGAAGTATTGGCTGACATTCAATGAAATCAATTTTGGGACATTAGAACATGGTAAGCAAATCAATGGCTTGTTTAACCGTGAGTATACAGAAACAGAACAATATCAAGCACTACACAACGTTTTTCTAGCATCTGCTAGAGCAGTGATTGCCGGACATAAAATCAATCCAGAGTTTAGAATTGGGTGTATGTTGGCGTATATTACAATGTATCCTAAGACATGCCGCCCAGAAGATGTACTAAGAACGCAACAGTTGAATGATCGTTTGAATTATTTCTGTGGTGATGTCCAAGTTAAAGGCGCGTATCCTTATTATATGAAACGCTATTTTGAAAAAAATAATATCCAATTAGAGATAACTGAAGAAGAGCAAGCATTGTTAAAAGAAGGGACTGTTGATTACTATACATTTAGTTATTACATGAGTACTTGTATTGCTGCTAATCTTGAGGACCGTGAAGATACTACGGGTGGAAACTTGTTTGGTGGTGTCGCAAATGAATATTTGGAAGCGAGCGATTGGGGATGGCAAGTTGATCCCGTTGGCTTGCGATTCACTTTGAATCAAATCTATTCTCGTTACGAAGTCCCTCTTATGGTTGTAGAAAATGGCTTGGGTGCATTTGACCAAGTAGAAGAGGACGGTGCAATCAATGATGACTATCGCATTGACTATTTCAAACAACATATCGATGAAATGGATAAAGCGATTGACGATGGGGTAGATTTGATTGGTTATACACCTTGGGGCTGTATTGACTTGATTAGTGCAGGAACAGGTGAGATGAGTAAACGTTACGGTTTTATTTATGTTGATCGTGATGATGAAGGAAATGGTACGTTAGACCGCAGTCGCAAAAAATCATTCTATTGGTATCAAAAAGTAATTGAAACAAATGGTGAAGACTTATCTTAAAATAAAAATAATTTTTTAAAAAGTGGTTGAGATAAAAGCAATCAGCTCTGAGAAATAAGAAGAATCATTCGAAAATCGCTTCAACTATTTTTGGAATGCCTTGGCTTATTTCCAAGAGAATTGCTTTTGGAAACACCATGTAGTTTAAAAAGTGTCTGGAACATCATCCTTTTGATTGATGTTCCAGACACTTTTTTGTGAAATAAACCAATCGAATGTGTGATGCAAAAAGCGTTGAATAAATTTATATTGAATAACGGTTCTCATCTGGGATTGTGACAGGCAGAGAAAGTGTTAAGGTTCCTTTAACATACTTGATAGTTGCGGAATGAATGATACCATTTAATTCAGTAATCGAATGAAAGAGAGTTGGCTTTGATAGATTCGATCTGAAAGATAAAAGGTTAAAAAAAAAAGAGACAACCGACCACTGGCTGTCTCCAAAGAATATTGAACTAGACAAACAGTCTGTTTTCCGCCAACTGATTTGTCTAAATAACGAATGAAATCCGTTATGAGAAAAGTATAGCATAATAGTTGGATCAGTCTAGCTAGAAAATCATTTAGTGGACAGTTATTTGGCATTTTCAAAATTTGTCTATGCATAAGAATAGGCACGCGAGATGAAAAAGCAATGCTAGGATTACTTGTTCTTATTTTTTTGCTATAATGTAAAAGATGTTTAGATCCTAATATATATAGTTGAGGAAGATTTGATGAATAAAAAATTGATGCAGGGCACATTTTGGTTAACGTTTGCCAATTTGTTGTGTAAGGTTTTAGGTGTTGTGTACTTAATTCCTTGGTTAATGATGATGGGGGATAATCAAGACGGGATGTTAGCAACGACCCTCTATAATGTTGGTTATTTACCTTATGGATTATTCTTGATGCTGGGAACAGTCGGTTTTCCTAACGCAATCGCCAAAAAAGTGGCTATCGCAACAAAAGAAGGAGATGCGCAAGAAAGTCGAGTGATTTTTCGTAGTACGATTAATATCATGTTTGTCATTGGGATTGCCTCGGCTGTTTTGATGTATTTATTTGCACCAGCGCTGGCAGGAATCAGTCCAATCGCCAATGTGAACAATGGAATCTTAGCGATTCGCAGTTTATGTCCTTCCTTAGTTGCTATTCCAGTGTTAAGTGCAATGCGTGGCTATTTCCAAGGAAAGAATGACTTGCGTCCATATGGAACTTCATTGATCATTGAACAAGCAATTCGAGTTTTGGTTATTTTGGCTGGGACGTATTATTTGCGTGTTTTAACGAATGGAACGATTTTAGAAGCAGTCTTAGTCAGCACTGTTGCGTCGTTTTTCGGCGGTCTAGCTGCAATTTTCCATATGTATGTAGTGGGACGAAAGAAAGATTACTTTAGGTTGAAGGATTTCTTGGTATCTACTCGCTATTTTAAAAAGGATAATCGTCGTGCGTCGGTCGCGATTATTCGTGAGACACTCCCATTTATTTTTGTCGGCTCAGTTATTACGATCGTACAGATGATTGATCAAGTAACGATGAAACCATTGTTACATTTTTTCCGGCCAGATATTGCGGATCAACAACTGGAGTTTTTATTTAGTCGTGCGTCGGTCAATCCAAACAAGTTGACATTGATTTTGATTTCAATGGTGGGAACTGTAGCAATCAGTAGTTTGCCATTATTAAGCACTTTGAAAAAAGAAAATCGAAAACAAATTGAAAAAACAGTTGGAGACAGTTTTTCAATCGCTATTTTGATTTTACTGCCATCACTTGCGGGAATGTCTTTATTAGCAGGACCGCTGTATACACTTTTCTTTGGCTACGATCCTGAAAGCGTGGGGTATTTCCAATTAGCATTACTCGCTTCGCTGTTCTTTTCATTATTTACGATTTTATCAACGATGTTGCAATCATTAAATCACCATTTGTTTGCTATTCGGCTAACAGTACAGGCAATTGTTTTAAAAGTTTTTTTCCAAGTCATTTTCTTAGCTTTATTTGGTGGTTATGGAATGAGTTTGTCAAATGGAATGGCATTTGGATACGTATTTATCCGAGGTTATTGGTACATGTGTCATGAATATCAAATTGCGCCGTTATACAAAATCAAAGACTTCTTCTTTAAAACGGTTCGTTCGACAGCGCTAATGTTGCTTGTATGTGTGACTGTTTTCTTTTTATTACACACGCAGCTCTCATTAGAAAGCAAGACGAACGCTGTGATTTATTGTGTGTTGATTACAGGAATCGGCGGATTGACCTTTATCTTAGCTCAGTTTGGCAAAAGTGGTATCCAATCATTGTTGCATCGACGTAACGCCTGAAGGAAGAGTTACGTTTTATCTTGAACTATGTGCTGCTACAAAAAGTTCGCTTTTTGTGGCAGTCTTTTTAATAGAACTGGATTTTAGATTTATCTACAAGCAAAAATATGCTATAGTTATAGGGTCTGGAAAAATTCTTTGAAACGAGGAAATAGATAAATGAAACTTGCAGTTGTTACTGATAGTACGGCGTATTTGCCGGAACGTATCAAGAACCATCCCGACTTATATGTAATCCCGATCCCAGTCATTTTAGATGGGAAGATTTATAATGAAGGTATCGATATTGAGGCTGATGAATATTACGGTCTTTTAAAAAACAGTAAGGATTTCCCTACGACATCTCAGCCAGTCGTTGGAGAAGTTTTGGCATTATATGACGAATTAAAGGCGAAAGGGTATGACACGGTAATCAGCATTCACCTTTCTTCTGGTATTTCTGGCTTTGTTAACACGTTGTTTGCAATGAAAGAAGATGTGAAAGGATTAACGGTGATTCCGTACGATTCGAAAATTACAAGCATGCCTATGGGACACATGGTCGAATCTGCCTTAGATTTAAATGATCAGGGAACATCACTTGAAGAAATTTTATCACATATCGATCATATTCGCGATAATACCTATGCTTATTTGATAGTTGATGATTTGAACAATTTAGTGCGCGGAGGTCGTTTAACAAATGGTGCAGCATTGATTGGTGGACTATTAAAAATAAAACCGATCTTGACATTTACAGATGGAAAAATCGTTTTGTTTGAAAAAATCCGTTCAAGCAAAAAAGCATTTGCCCGTGCAGAAGATATCATTGGTCGACGAAAAGCTGAAATTACAGGACCAGTTAAGTTATACGTGATTCATGCAAATAACTTAGATGTTGCAATCAGTGAAAAAGAAAAATTACAAAAGAAATACCCAGATGCAGAAATTGAGATTGGTCACTTTGGCCCAGTAATTGGAACACATCTTGGAGAAAAAGCAGTAGGACTTGCAATTTCAGCGCAATAATTCTTATTTTATTCATTTTTGCCAGCAAACAAATTTGTTTGCTGGCATTTTTTTGTTTATTGGATTATAATCGCATTGACTGTTAGTAATTTACTACGTTAGTAATTTAGTAAATTACTAACATTAATAATAAAGGAGTGTTTTTGATGGAAATCCCAACAAATTTAAAGCATAAACCTGTTCTTGTCGTTGAAGATTATGATAAAGTTGATGGCCGTAATGCCTTAGATACAGATGCAAAAGGCTTGTCTCTTGGTTTAGCACAATGGAATGATCGCGGAAAAGTCGATATTTCTGGAAAAGTTTGGCGTCATACAGGCGAAAAATGGTCACGTCAATCCGAAGAATTACCAATTACTCGTATTTTAGATTTAGCGATTTTAGCAGCACAAGGAAGCTTGTATTTCCAAGATGCATATCGTTATAAAAAATTCTATGATCCTGAAAATCCCGTAGTCGATATCATTGGCTTGCAAGGAAATCGAATGACTGTCGAAGTCGATACCAAAAATCCTAAGATTGATGAAGACATTATTCTTTACTATGATACTTTACAAAAAGATGGTGAACTAATTGGCGAACGTTTCCGTATCTTAAAACGTTTGTTAGATGATTTAGGTTATTAAAATCACCGACTCGTTAAAGGAGGTTGAACAATGAGTGAGTTCTCGCTTACACAAGATCGAGTATTTTCACGTCTAGAAAAACAGATGATTTGGCAAAAACCAAAAAGTCACCGAACGAGTGCAGAAGAAATCAGAATTGCAACAGAAATCAACGAAAACTGGTTTGATCCTGAGATGAAAATCATGAATATTTTATTGGAAGGTGATGCCGGTTCCGGTAAGACACAATTAGCCAAAGCGTTATCTGCTGATTTGCAATTACCTTACACAAAGGTGACATGTTTTGCAGATATGGATAAATCTGATGTTTTTGGTGCGTTATTACCAGTAGTGGAATCTGTCGATGCAGATAGCCAAGAGCTATTAGAAGCTATTTCTCAAACTGAAAGTTTTGACGCTGTTTTGCGTTTAATCCAATCGCATTATCAATTAGATGTACTTTCTGCACGGGAAAAACTAGCTGAATTTGTGCAACAAATTGAAGCAAAGGCTGAAACAACACCTATTCATTATAAGTATTATCCTTCAGAAATCGTTCGTGCGATGGAAAAAGGTTACTTACTTGAAATCCAAGAACCAACAGTGATCCGGGATGCGTCTGTCCTAGTAGCATTAAACTCAGCTTTGGAATCAAACGGAATGTTGAATCTACCAACAGGTATTGTCCGGCGACATCCAGACTGTATAGTTGTGATTACGACTAACCGAAATTATCAAGGAAACCGACCATTGAATGAATCCTTACGGGATCGAATGCAACATGCAGAAAAAATGGATCTCCCTAGTCTTGAGGTAATGGTTGAACGTGCTGTTGGGAAGACAGGCATTCAAGAATCCCCCATTTTACTTAAAATGGCAGAAATCATTCGATTGTTAGATGAAACAGCGAAAGCAAATGCAATCAAAGGTGTTGCTGGAATGCGTTCGTACTTTTACTGGGTGAATACGATGAAGCAAGGTCAAGATGTATTACAATCAATCTACCCAAAAGTCTTATATAAATTGACCACTGATCCTGATGAATTAACGATTTTATCCCAAGCTTTAGACGATACAGGATTATTAATTGAACTAAGGGATTTGCTTCGAGCAAAAAAGTGGGGCGAAACGACTGCTGAACCAACAGTTCGTGGGCGAAAAATCAGTGGTTCAGAAGCAAAAGAGCGTCAGATTGAAGCACTTGCCCCAGAAGAGTTGACTTTGGCAGAACGAGAAACACCTGCACTGGAAAAAGTTGAAGAAATGGCTGATATGGAAAGTCCAGAAGAGACAAATGAATCTGATAATCTAGCTAACATTGAAGAAGAACGAAGTAGTGATGTCGAAGGAAAGCATCAGACAGAAAAAAGTGTGAAAGATGAGTCTGCAGAAATGTCTGCTGCTGACATGGATGCCCATGACAAGGAAATGAAGAAAGAATTGAACAAAGAAGCCCGCCAAATCATGAAAGATACAATGCATGAAAAAGAGGGACTACTTGTTCACCGACCAAAGTACCAAATAAATAGCGATGAAGCGCGAGCAATCAGAGCCCAAGTCTTTCCAGTCGTTGATTCGTTGAGTCGACAAGTATTAGAACTTTTAGATAACGAAGAAAGCACAAGTTATCAAAAAGGTAAATACGAAGGGCAACGCTTTAACGCTAGTCGCATCGCATATGGTGATTTGCGTAATTTTGACAAAAAAAATCCACCCCATGAACAACCATCTCTAGCCGTTGCTATCCGATTAGATGAGTCAGGTTCGATGATTCGAGAAGATCGAATAGAAGCAGCAAAAAAGGCCGCAATTGCGATTGCAGAATTTGCTAAACGTGTCAATATTCCACTGATGATCAATGGTGATACAGCAGATGTTTCTGCACGTGAAAAAACATCCATTTTTTCTTATAAAGAATTCACTGATAGTTTTCAATGGTTAGATGACAAATTGGTAACGATGAAACCACGCCAAAACAACCGTGACGGAGCAGTTTTAAGAGTAGTTGCTGATAAACTGAACCAACAAACGGCAACTACCAAATTGTTATTGAATATTAGTGATGGGCAACCAAAAGCACTTCCAGATTATACTGGAAAAAAAGCAAAAGAAGATATCCAAGAAGTAATCAAAGAATATGATCGACAAGGAATTATTTTCATTGCTGCAGCGATTGGTCAAGACAAAGAAGAAATCAAAGAAATTTATGGGGAAAGTCGTTTTCTTGACATTACAGATCTCCAGGAATTTCCTAAGCAGATGATCCAATTGATTACTCGTTATCTATAGGAACATAAATTATCACTAAAACACTCGAAGTAATGAACGTATGTTTGTTACTTCGAGTGTTTTTTTGAAGGAAAAGTACTTAATTCTTTTTTGTTGACGGTAACAAAGACTTATAGGGAGCAATTTCGTTTATAATTGATGAAATGGCAAAGGAGGGTATCCGCATGACAAAAAATGTACAGTGGTGGCAACAAGAAGTGGGCTATCAAATTTATCCCGCGAGTTTCAAAGACAGCAATCAAGACGGGATTGGTGATATTAATGGAATTCGTGAAAAATTAAGTTATTTAAAAGAGTTAGGGATTGGCTTCATTTGGATCAATCCCATTTACTCTTCTCCATTTGTTGACAATGGCTACGACATCAGTAATTATCAAGAAATCTTAGCAAAATTTGGAACAATGGCAGAATTTGATTTGCTATTGGCTGAAGCTCATCAAATGGGCATTCGAGTGATTATGGACTTGGTTATCAACCATACATCTGACCAACATAAATGGTTTATTGAATCAAAAAAATCAGTAGACAATCCTTTTCGTGATTATTATTTATGGGCAGATAGTACCCCAGAGTCAGCGCCGAATGAATGGCAGTCTATTTTTGGTGGTTCTGCTTGGACACGTGATGAGGAAACTGAGCAATCTTATTTACATGTTTTTGCCAAGGAACAACCTGATTTGAATTGGGAAAATCCAAAAGTGAGAGAAGAGCTATTTACCATGATTCGTTGGTGGTTAGACAAAGGGATTGATGGTTTTCGATTAGATGCTATTTCACATATCAAAAAAGAAGACTATGCTATTCCCGCAACAGCTAATCCATTTTCACCTTTTCAAAATGTAGCAGGAATCGGGGAATATTTGACTGAACTAAAAACGATTTTTGATGAATATGACATCATGACTGTCGGTGAGGCAAGTGGCGTATCTGCTGCGGAAGGCCCACAATGGGTTGGCAAATCTGGGTATTTTGATATGATTTTTGAATTTGATCATATTTCTTTATGGAACCACGAAGAACAAGGTGTACTAGATGTCGTTAAACTGAAGCAAGCACTTACTGAGTGGCAGAATTCTTTAGCAGGAAAAGGGTGGAATGCACTCTATATGGAAAACCACGACGTACCTCGAAGCGTTTCTGCTTTTGGTGATGACCAGAATTATTGGTTGGAGTCTGCGAAAGCGCTAGGAATGATGTACTTTTTCTTACAAGGGACACCTTTTATCTATCAAGGACAAGAAATTGGGATGACCAATATGGCTTTTGCGTCAATTGAACAAGTAGATGCACTTGATTCAAGAAAACTTTATCAACGATTGCTTCAAGAAGGTTGCACGTCGGAAGAATCATTGGCAATCATTCGTAGCACAACAAGAGATAATAGTCGGACACCAATGCAATGGACGGATGAAAAATTTGCTGGTTTCTCTTCACAGGAGCCCTGGCTAGTTGTTAATCCAAATAAAGATGTGATCAATGTCGAAGCACAAACAAAAGAACCAAATTCACTCTTATCGTTTTATAAACAAATGATTCAACTACGAAAACAGCATACTGCATTGGTTACGGGCCGTTTCAAAGAGTATTTACCTGAACACAAACAATTATTTATTTACGAGCGTGTGGAAGCCAGTGAACAATTTTTAATTATGGTAAACTTGACAGCAAAAAATGCAGTTTTTGATCTAACAACTGAAAAATTAACAGAAGATTGGTCAGTCGTATTAACCAATCAGTTGGATGAACATCGATTTGATCTTATGGGCGAATTTGGACCTTATGAAGCTAGAATGTATCAACGAAATTCTCTCTAGTAATCAACTAATAATCAAAAAAAGAGGTATGACAAAATATTGTCATACCTCTTTTTTTGATTATAAATCATTTTAACTAAAAGTGGGAATAAAGAAGATTCCTTTACTTAGCGTTCATTTGTATTATATTGTGCACGTGGACCACCAATATATTTAGGACGAGAACGTAAAGCAGTAACGTGTGCACCACCTAAGGTATTCGAACGAGGGCGGACAGGAACTTGAACATGTTTGACGTGCATCCCAATAGAGGTATCACCAATATCGATTCCTGCTTGTGCAATAATATGTTCGACTTCAACTGGATCAGTAAATTGCTCGAAGGCAGCAACGGAGCAAGCACCACCAGCGTGTAAAGCTGGAACAACGGTCACAATTTCAAAATCTTTCTTTTCGGCTACGCTACGTTCCACGACTAGTGCTCGATTTAAGTGTTCACAACCTTGGACAGCTAGTGAGATTTCTTTAGAATCAAGGATTTCTTTTAGTGTTTGGACAATCCATTGACCAACTTCAGCACTAGAGTTTTTTCCAATGTGCCCACCAACAACTTCGCTAGTGCTACATCCTAATACAAATAAATCCCCAGCTTTGAGGTTTGCTTCATTCAAGATATCAGTAACCATTTCGGTTAATTGTTTTGCCAACATTTCTTTTGTTAATTCCATTTTCATTTATCCTTCTTTCGCTATGGTTAACGTTGTTTTCGTAATTGAAATCGTTTCAAGGCAGAAACCAATGGGTAAGTCAGTGCAATTCCAAATAAGTTCTGGATCATATTTCCTGGAATTGACGCGACTCCTGCTGGCCAGCCATACAAGAACCAACCCGCTAGCAAGTAACCAATGATCATGATCATACTACCAGTGAATAGGCCAAGAAACCAGCGAAACGTTGTTTGTCGACCAACCAAGCCCACAATCAATCCTTGTAACCCATGAATGAGCAGGGAAAAGATCGCCCATTGTGGGTAGCCCGAAATCAAATCGATCAATAATCCGCTGGAACCACCAACAACTAAGCCACCAATTGGTCCAAATAACGATGCTGCTGTATAAATACCAACTTCACATAGAGTAATAAATCCATTCGTTGCTGGAACGGGAATGAGAATCGTCAGAGAAAGCGCAACAGTTAGCGCAATCAGCATAGCATAGGTTGTTATTTGCCTGATGTTCATTTATCGTTATTCCTCCTCTCGTTTTCCTCCGGACCAAACACTACCGGAACCATCGTTCATTAAAACGCCATGGGCAATGCAGTGATAGACATAGTCTTTACTAGTTGCAATTGCTGTAGGTAAAGCGTCACCTCGGCACAAATTTGCTAAAATAGCAGAAGAAAACGTACAACCTGCACCATTAACAGTTGGTTTTGTTAATTTTTTACGAGTGAATAATTGCTCATTTTCGCCATCAAAAAATAAATCGATCGCAAAGTCACCTTGAATACCTTGCCCGCCTTTAATCACGATTTGTTTTGCTCCAAGAGCGTGGATGACTTTAGCCGCGCGGCGAAGGTCATCCAATGATCGTAACTCATCTTGGTTTGCCAACAAAGCCGCTTCCTTTAAATTAGGTGTAACAATAGTTGCTAAAGGAAAGAGTTCAGCAATCATTTTATCCATATAACGTTTATTTTCAGTCGTCTTAGTTTCTTTAAACGCAAGGACAGGATCTAGGACAACTGGAAGTTCTGAATTTTGTATCAAAAAATCATGGACAATCGTGATAGCTTCTTCTGAGTGAAGTAAGCCAATCTTAATTCCATCAAGTGTTGTCATTTTTGTTAATGAAGCTAATTGTTGTTTTAGTAGTCTCGGCGATAAATTTTCTAATTGGAATGTACCTTGTTCGTCCAAAAAACCTACACAGGTTAGGGCACTTAAACCAAAAAGTTGATAATTTTCAAAAGTTTTTAAATCGGATTGAATTCCGCCGCCTGCGAAAGGGTCAGATCCGCCAATTGTTAATACTCTTTTCATCTTATTTCCTCCATAAAAGCAAGTATAGCGAAAGTAAAATAAAATGAAAACAGCCAATTGGCAGATTCGGAACTCAGCCAATTTTGAAAAACGTAGGGAAATAAAAATACTTTCGACAACGAAAAAGCATCGTTATCAAAAGTATTTGTTTGTTTAAAATTATTTTATTGGTTTTTTAATTCTTGTTCGATTTGAAGGCGTTGGACTTTCATTGTTGCAGTTCGTGGAATGTCTTCGAAGGCACGAATAATCGGTGTATTCAAACGTGGCAGTTCGTGAACTTGTGTCCAATAAGCGTCCCAATCCATTTCTTTTCCAGGGGCTAAAGCAATGATTGGTTGTGGCGAATCATTTTTGTCACGTACGATTACGACTTCAGCTAGGAACTCAAGCGAATCAAGTAAATAATCTTCGATTGCTAAGGTACTATTGATTGTTTCAATCAAGTCTACTTGACGATCTTTCAAGAAAAGATGTCCGTCTTCATTCATCACACCGTAATCACCACTGTCCCACCAGTCGCCATAAACATTTTCTTGGAAGCGTGCATCTTCTTTATAGTAAGTCAATGCACGACCTTTTGATAAGAATTGAATGTGGCCATCTGTGCCAGTAGGTAAGAGGTTCCCTTGATCATCCGTGATTCGAGCTTTGGTCAAGTCACCAAGCCCAACACCCATATCACGTGCATCATTTGTCTTTAAGGATTCCAAAGTATGTGCTTTGAGAATCATTGGACCACATTCACTTTGTCCGTAAACTTGTAAAAAGATGGCATCTTTTGTCTTTGAGGTGTCAAGGAAAGTTGCCATTGTCTGGTTATTGATTGCATCGAAAGTTGAGTGATAGTAACGAATACCAGCAAACGCTTCTGGTACTTCTTTTGCAACGAAACTCCATTGAACGAAGTTATTTGGATGCGTTTCTAGTGCAATCGGTGGATTTTGAGTTAGCATTTTCACTACATGTTCTCCTTGTGCGTTAGCCAATGGCATCATTGGGAATCCCATAGCCATTAAGGAAGAAATTCCGATATTGAAGCGAGAGTGGACGGGAGAAATATGAAAAGCCACTAATTCCTTTGCTGCAATCTTTGTAAAAATCATTTTTTGCCATTTTGTTCGCCAGCCCATAGAGTTTGCTGAATGACAAATTAATTTTGGAATACCAGTTGTTCCAGAAGTATGTGTCATATAGGCAATTTGATCTTTTGGTAATTCTTGTTGAGAAACTGGTGTTGCTGATTGGTTCAATAACTCTTTTACTGATAATTGTTTTTCTTTTGAACCATTTGAGATTCCCGCTACGCGTTCCGCAGTAACTTCGTCAAACAAGATAAAAGGATCTTCTAGGCGTTCCACAAACACTTCCATTGTTGCTGTCGGCAAATGATAAGAAGTCATCACAGGTACAGCACCAAGATAAGAAGCAGCAACTGCCATTAGATAAGTGTCGAATGCTGAACTTTTATACAGCATGATTTTGTCGCCTAGTCCAACACCCATTGCTGCCAACTGATAGGCGCGCGTTAAGATTGTTTCATAGCTTTCTTTGTAAGTGCTTTTAAATCCAAGCTCAGGAAAAGCAGCTAATGGTTCATCGATGATGATTGAAACATCTGGTGTTTTTTTTGCTGCTTCTTGGTAATTAGTAAATAAATTAAGTGGGGAATACTCGATTGTTTCCATAGGTCACACTCCATCATTTTTTTGTTAAAAGGGGAACAAATTCCGCTATAATCGTAGCACAAACGTTTTGAAAATAACAGATTATTTTGTGAAAAAGAGCGCAAAATATTTCTTTCTATAAAAGATGATCAAAGTGACAGAAAAGCTTTACTATTTTTTTCTTTCCCAGAAAACAATTTTAAAAACGTATATTAGTCAAATTGATGATAGGAAAATCCTAACATATTTTGGTAGACTTCGTGAAAGTCATGTGGATTAAGGTAGCGATTGCCACATAAATAGTTGACTGTGTCAAGATCATCTAAATACTGTTCAGTATAATAACGAAAAGTTTTTCGACACAATTCTGGTGAAAGATTCTGGTAAACGGTTACTTTACTTAAAATTTGCCGAATCGTCCGGGGAGAGATTTGTTGGTCATGTGACGATTGAAATACAAAATCTTCCGCAGCTAATTCATGTAGGGTGAGATATGCTTTTAGAAAGCTGAATGCTTCATTAGGAAGTGGCACTTGATTCAAGCGATTTTCTTTTCGATGAAGTTGAATCAACTGTTTTTCTAGCAGGAGATCTTTTCTCTTCAATTCCACAATTTCATGGATTTTGAGCCCACAATAAAGCAGTAGTGCAAGGATTGCAAGATTGCGTGGTCGGTTTTTCTTCTCAAAGCTAGCTTCTCGACTTGTATCAAATCCTGCAGATGGAATGAATAGTGTTTCAAAATCAAGTAACAACTCTGCTGGAACATAGCGTGGTGCAGGTGTAGTAGTTTCCGGAGTACTGGTCCCTAATAATGAAATTTCTTTTTTTAACTGCCCATTTTGAAATAAAAACTTCAAAAAATGATTAAGTGCGTATTGCTTTCTTGAAACACCGTGATAATTATTCCTGAATGTCTGCTCGATAGGCTGTTCAGCTGCCGTCTGGAAAGAGCGTGTATGACGATAAATACTAGCTAAAAAGTTCAGGTAATCTCGTTTTTCTAATTGCAAGATAAATTCATCATTCATTTCCTGATCTGGATAAGATTTTTGGAGGAAGTCCGTAAATAAATGGAAATCTTTTGCATATTCGTAACGACTACTTAAAGACAAATGTCCTCGATTTTCAAGTAAGAATTGCTCGAAAATAGGTGGTAATAATTGTAATCGTTGTTTCAACTTTTCTTGTACTTGTTTTCTAGTTTTACTATCCATAATTGTACTCCTTTCAGCTCTAGATAAAATGATCATGGATTCAAGTGTCACTAATGAGACTGATAAATCAAGGATCATAACTGATTCTTTCTCTTATCCTAAAACAAAAATCAAAAATAAGAAAGCGTTAGTGGAGGGAGAGTGATTCTGACAAAAATACCTAAATAAAAATCCCGATAGAATCAACTCGATTGATTCTGTCGGGATTTTTTTATTTTAGATTATTTTAGAGGTAATTCAACAGTAAAAATGACACCTTGTGGTTCATAATCCTTAACAGAAATCTTTCCTTTATGTTGGTCAATGATTTGTTTGGCGATTGCCAAACCCAACCCATAGCCACCAGTTTCTTTTGAGCGAGAACGATCTTCACGATAAAAACGTTCAAAGATTCTTGCTTTTTCATCAGAGGAAATGCTTGGTCCAGTATTCGTAACGTCAATTTGCCATTCTTTGCTGGTTATTTGTGATTCAATCAAAATAGAGTCACCTGAACTGGTATATTTTAACGCATTATCAAGTAGGATAACTAGTACTTGATGGATTTTCTTTTCATCCATGATGACAGTAGCTGTGGACTCATTCGCAATCTGGAAATGTTTGCCATCCATTTCAGCCATTTCTTGAAATGGCTTGACTAATTGGGCGATGAACGGCTGGATATTTACAGCTGTTTTTGATAAAAGTCTTTGATTCGAATCATTTCGCGCAATCGTTAACAAATCGGTTGTCAGTCCGGTAAGTCGCCGTGTTTCTGCCAAAGCTTGAGCAATGCTTTCTGACTCTTCGATAACAGTGTGATTTGGTTTTGTAAATAAATGTTCTAAACTATTCTGGATAATAGACAAGGGTGTGCGAAACTCATGCGACGCATTCTCAACAAACTCTTTTTGCTGTTTCCACGAAGCTAGAATAGGGCGCATACTTAAGTTAGAGAGATAATAACTAATGCCAATTGAAATCAGCCAGAAGACAATCATACAAATAATCATAACAGTTTGAAAGGTAGCTAGAGAATCTTTAATCTGATTGGTATTTGCTAATACTTGAATATAAGCAATTTCGTTTTGATTTGCTTCAGCCTTGCGTGTAATAGAGCGAAATGCCAAAGAATGATCTTTTTCTGATTCAGATAAGTCGATACTTTGAATAACATCAAGGTTTTTTGTATCTAACTTCAAGCCTTGAATTTGATTTAAACGACCACCAATAGCGGCTTTATTCAAAATTTCACCAGAAGCAGACCATAGAATCACTTGGGTATTGAAACGATTGTTATCTGGTTCGTTTAAGGGCTGTCCGCCGGGGAAATTTTCCAAAAAGGGATTTCCTTGTTCGTAACGAGAAACTTCTAATTGAACGGCACGAGACGTTGTATCGATTTGTTTTAGACTTAGATCAGTTTCTCTATAGGCAGATTGGTTAAGTAACTGAAGCGTGATGAAACCTAATAAAATAAAAATACTAGCAAAAGCTGTAACGTTAGTTAAAAAGAAACGAATTTTTTGCTTGTTAGGAAATCTGTCTTTTATTTTTTTCATTTTGTTACACTTCCTGTAAAATATAGCCAACGTTTCGGAGTGTCTTGATATCTTTTGCAAGAGTCGTTTCACGCAAATGTTTTCGCAGATTACTCATATAAACTTCAACGACAGTTAGCGTCGTATCGGAATCAAATCCCCAAATTCGATCAAAAATCTGTTCTTTTGTTAAAATAATTCCCTTGTTTTGTAAAAAGTAAGTTAAGAGTTCAAATTCTTTTCCTTGAATGGATAAAATTTTGCCTTCAAAAGTGACCTCGTTACGATTTAAATCACAAATGACACCTTTGTACTCTAATGAATGTTCATTGAAAAGCCCCAATGAACGCTTTAACAATGCTTTGACACGCATAATCAACTCTTCGCGATAGAAAGGCTTAGTTAAATAGTCATCGGCACCTTTTTCAAATCCTTCGACTTTATCCTCTAAGCCATCTTTTGCGGTTAAAATTAAGACAGGTGTATGAATATTTGCTTTTCTTGCTTGTGCTAAAACTTCGTATCCATTCATCTCAGGCATCATCAGATCAAGAATAACTAAATCATAAATACCACTTTCCAATTCAAAGAGACCTTCACTACCATCGTAAACTTGGACGACTTCTCCAAGATCGTTAATAATTTCTTTGATGTTGTCAGACAAAACTTTTTCATCCTCAACAATGAGTAACTTTATCATTGATTCACCTCATTTTTCATTCTGATTAATTTTAACACAGTTATCCTAAAATTAGCTTAAAGCAATTTTATGGAGCTGATCAGGAGAAAATTGTTGTAATTATTAATAATAAGTAAAAATAGATCTTTCTTAGTGAAAATAAATGTAATTTTTCTGAAAATGGATTTATAGTGTTGAAAAAGAGAGGAGATAGCCTATGTCAAACAAAAAAACAATCTTTTTGGTGACCCATAAGCAATCACCTGGAAAGTATATTGCCAAGCAACTTTATCGGAACATTCAGACAAGTAGTTTGAAGAACAAGCTGAAGTTTGTTTATGTAGAACTAGCGAAAAATCAAGACATGATTCATGCAGTTCAAGGAGACATCGTTTTAGTCGATTATTTCTTGAATCGAGACATACCTAAGCTTGCTTCTAATTTGTCACCTGATGTGTGTATTGATTTATTGAATATTGGAAGCACTAGTACTCATTCACCAATCATGCTCGAACGGCAACTGGCGCCTTTGTTACAATTAAATCCGTTGGAAATTCTCGTGCATAATAATCAAGATTTCTCTTTGTATGAATACGTATTACCAGCTGCAGACATTGGGCTAAATCGTTTATAGAAAAAACAAAGAGGAGGGGGGATATGGAAACCATTAGTAGTTATCGATTTACATGGTGTATGTTACGATCAAACTGAAACCTTTAGAGTAGGATTGCTAACAAAAACCAACGTTACTAGACTGTGGTATACAAACAGAATATTGTATCGATACAGCAATCAAAGTTACATATCATCAAGCGATCAAGTAAAGTTGCTACCTTCTTTAACAACGATTTACGATAATCCATTTATGTGTGAGTAAGGATAATTGCTTTTTGATGAAAAAGTTGGAATCAAAGACTGGTTGAGTTTATGTCCTAAATGTATAGATTTTCTTTTTTATTCAATTACAAACATATTTTCGCCTTGCCTTATCAGACTCTTGATAAGATAAGGTTTTTTTTGTTGTCAGATTCAAAAATTTGTTCCATAATAGGTAAGTCGCAATTAGCTTGAATAACGGAGGAGAAGTCATGAAAACAGTTATTTTAGCAGAAAAACCATCCCAAGCAAAAGCGTATGCTGAAGCCTTTCAACAACGAAAAAAACAGGATGGTTATTATGAAATCAAAGATCCGTTATTTACAGGTGAAGTAACGATTACTTATGGATTTGGTCATTTAGTTGATATGGTTCCACCGGGTGCATATGAGCAACGTTGGGCGAGATGGTCATTAGAAAATTTACCGATTTTCCCTGAGACTTTCCAGTATGAAGTTCCTATGGATAAAAGAGTGCAGTTTGCAATTGTCAAAAAGGAATTACAATCTGCAGATACTATTATTGTCGCTACTGATGGAGATCGGGAGGGAGAAGCAATCGCCTGGTCAATCATTCGCCAAGCAAAAGCATTTTCTAAAGAAAAAAAATATCTTCGCCTATGGATTAATTCATTAGAAAAAGAAGCAATCTATGATGGCTTTAAAAATTTAAGACCAGGTGAATACTATTTTCCAAAGTATAAAGAAGCAAAAGCAAGGCAAAATGCCGACTGGTTAATTGGGATGAATGGTAGTCCTTTATACAGTCTATTGCTTCAAAAGAAAGGAATCGATGGTAGATTTTCATTAGGAAGAGTACAGACGCCTACGTTATATATGATTTTTAAATTACAAGAAGAAATCAATCATTTCAAAAGGGAACCATATTTCGAAGGTGAAGGAGAGATTCGGCATCAAAATGGACAATTCATCGGAAAAATGGAACCAAAAAAATCTTTCAAGACACCAGAAGCCTTGACAGCAGAATTACGAAAATTAGGTGCGCATTTAGGTGTTCAAGAGGGACAAATCAACCAAGTAATAAAAAAAGAAAAGCAACTTCGTAGTCCACGTTTATTTTCGCTATCTAGTTTGCAATCAAAAATGAATCAGATGATGAAAGCTAGCGCAAAAGCAACGCTAGAAGCGGTTCAAGGGCTATATGAAAGTAAGTTTTTAAGCTACCCCAGAACGGATTCGCCATATATCACTGATAATGAGCATCACTACCTGGTGCAACAATTGGAAAAATATAAAGGATTTCTTGGTGTTGAAACCATTGACACACCTGAACTATTTCCAAAGAAACGTTACGTTGATGCTAGTAAAGTGCAGGAACATCATGCTATTATTCCGACTAAAACAATTCCAACGAAAGAGCGTTTTAGTAAACTTTCGCGTCTTCAACAAGCAGTCTATTTGCAGGTCTTACAAACAACGATTGCCATGTTTGCCAGTAACTATATTTATGAAGAAACAACTGTTTTGACAGCTGTAAATGAATTGAAGTTAAAAAGTATTGGTAAAGTCCCTATCCAACAAGGTTGGCAAGCGATTTTAAACACTGGAAAGAAAAAGAAAAAAGATCTGCAAAAATTGCCAGTGCTTCAAGAAGGTGATCTTGTTGAAGTAGAGCTAAAGTGTCTCGAAAAAGAAACGCAACCACCCAAACCATACAATGAAGGAACGCTGATTACAGCTATGAAAACAGCGGGGAAAACGTTGGACGATAACGAAGCACAAGAAATATTGAAAGAAGTAGAAGGAATTGGAACTGAGGCAACACGTGCAAATATTATCGAAAATTTAAAACAACGACACTATATTGAAGTGAAGAAAAATGAACTATTTGTTACTTCAAAAGGTGTAACTTTATGTAAAGCTGTCGCAAGTGAACCTCTTTTGATTAGCGCCGAGATGACCGCACGCTGGGAAGGGTATTTACGAAAAATTGGAGAGAATCAAGGAACGCCAGAAGTATTTTTGGAAAATATCAAAAAATTCATTTTACATTTGCTAGAATCTGTTCCTCAACAAATTCAGCAAGTTGATTTATCAAAGGAAATTACTGGTACACGTCAAATCAAGGCGATGGAGAAGAAAAATGATCAATTAGGTCGTTGTCCAAAGTGTCAAAATGGACTTGTGATGTTGTACCCTAAGGTAGCAAGTTGTCTCAATCCAGAATGTGACTTCAAATTATGGCCAATAGTCGCTAAAAAGAAACTAACTAAGACGAATCTTCGTGAACTTTTGTCGAAAAGAAAGACTAGTAAAGTAATTAAAGGATTTACTGGTAAAAAAGGTAAGTTTGATGCAGTTTTGGTGCTGAAAGAAGACTTAACAATCGGATTCGAATTTCCATGGATGAACAAAGTAAGGACAGAAGAAGAATGACGATCAAAATAAATTTATTTATTCCGAAAAGTGAAAATTCGAAAAACAAAATATTTATAAACCAATAAAGATAAGAGGTACCATTTTTGCGGAAAATTCATTCATTACTAAATTATCTAATTATGGGATAAAGTTATTAACTGTCACTCCAGAAAAGCAAACAGCTTATTCACCAACTCTAGTTTTATCGACAGTCACAGCGTTAGCAAAAAGTATCTTATATTTTTTCCATGAAACAACAAGTATGTTGAAACATAAAAAGCAAAAAAAGCAGCTATTTTTAGTACTTGGAGCTGCAGGCGTAATTTATTTCTTACCTGTAATCACGCAGCTTTTTCATCAATTGGTAGCTACTTTAAAAAAAGATTTAATTTTATTAGACATTTCAGAGGAATCATTGATCTATGATTCCTCTGAAATGATTGTTTATTGCTCAAAAAAATTGATAAAGGTTCAAATTTAGATATTATTTATATGTTAAATGTGTTTTACAACTTTATAAATAAATTCACTATTATACAAAGCGTTTTAATCTATTTATGAGCTACTTGTGAACTACGTAGAGCGAATCTTGTGTTTATCTTACGAATAAATGTCAATATTAGCTACGAATTCCCGTGATTTGAGTGGATTTTCCAGAAAAATATTTAGTTCCAAGCTAATTTACCTTTACGGATGAATAATTGTTACAAAAAAATAATTTTTGCTGTATTTTGCGTATAAAAAGATAAAGAACATCAATCGATACGAATAATGACTTAATTGGTAAGAAAGAGAGGTACAATAGAGAGAACTTATTTTTAAATTTATTTTAGTTTACATAATATATATTATACAAAGTAGATTGTGAGAATATGAGCCACTCTCTTAATCAAATATTTGCTGTTTTGGTATCAATTTTAGCAATTCATTACAGATGCAACATTTAAAAATTATTTTGCATGAATTTTTATATTATTTCTGATATTTACACAACTACTAAAAATAATTTTGTATTGTAATCTTGTTTCTATAAAAGAATTACTTTTTATTTTATAGGGTTAATCTTGTTGTGTATATTGTCACTTTACTTAATGCTGAAAAAACTTTTGATTTCATCTAAATTTTTGATAAATATTTTTGAGATTATTCTTACCAATAGTTACTAGAGTTTGTTAGTTTTAAACTATTTGTGTTCTTTCGCTATATTTTAAGTGAAACACCGATTGTCTTTCATATTATTTTCAGAAAAATAAGATTATAATACTTGCTGGAGGTTATGTTTGTATGGAAGAAAAGAAAAATTTTATTTCGTGGCCCGTGTTGGCATTGATGTCTTTTGTTACGGTTATTGGATTTGATGACATTATTTATAATTTTGCTAATCAAGGCATGGGTGTTATTACTTCATGGGTTATTTTGTTAGCACTATACGTTGTTCCCTATTCATTGATGGTTGGTCAGTTAGGGTCTGTCTTTAATCATGAAGGTGGCGGTTTGAGTTCATGGGTTCGTGGTACAAGTGGTGATAAGTTGGGCTATTTTACAGCATGGACTTACTGGGCTGCTTCAATCCCCTACGTTGTTGATACGGCAAACGCAGTGGTAGTTGGTTTTGGTTGGTTGATCAACGGAGATGATTCAATGGAAGACAAGATGTCTAATTCGTTATTTGCTTTATTGACATTTGTCATTTTTTTGACATTTATCTTCTTGCAAAGACATTTTAAGAAATCTTTAGAAGTTCTAAGTACAATTGGTGGTGGTGCTATGTTCGTGATGACGATTCTATTCGTTATTATGACTTTCACTTCCCTTTTTATGCCAAATGGACATATTGAAACACAACCAATGAATATTAAAACAATTTTACCAAAATTCGATTTACATTATTTAACAACAATCGGGTTACTGATTTATGCAATTAATGGAGCAGAATTAGTTGCACCTTTTGTTACTCGAATGCGTAAACCGAAGAAAGAATTTCCTAAAGCAATGATTATGTTAACTGTTATGACCATTTTCTTGACCGTTTTCGGTTCCTTTTCGTTGGGTGTATTCTTTGATGCGCACCACCTACCTAATAATCTGAAGATGAATGGTTCTTATTATGCTTTTCAACGTTTGGGTGAATTTTTCCACTTGGGAAATAGTCTGATGTATATTTTTGCGGTGACACAAATCATTTATATGTGTGCTCTTCTTGCTGTTTTGCTTGATGCTATGACAAGGATGCTTATCTCAGATACAGGAAAAGAATTCATGCCTAAAAAATTAACGAAATTAAATGAAGACGGGCTACCAATTAATGGTTATATTTTGACGACTTCATTAAGTGCCTTTATTCTACTACTAGGTGTTTTCTTACCGGAAATGAATGATATTTTTAATTGGTTGTTAAATTTGAACGGAATTATCTCTCCAGGTGTGACTTGTTGGATTTTCTTTGCCTTTATCAAAATCCGTTTAAATAGTCAAAAATACCAATCAGATTACGTGTTTATCAAAAATGATCGATTTGCTGTTACTGTTGGTGTCTGGTGTTTTGCTGTCACCATGATTGCCACTCTTTTTGGTGTTTTACCACAGGATGCAGCTTTTGGTTCATCACTTTTTTGGCATGAATTAATCATCAACATTGTTGGGATTGTTGTTTTGATTGGTTTAGGGTTCGTTATGCCCTATTTAGCAAAACGCGAGAGAAATCAAATTTAATTATTAGCGTAAGAAACGAAGAAAAAAGACAAGGCGCTCGATTTTAGTCCTTGTCTTTTTTCGTTTATTTAGAATGATTATCTTTGGATGTCAATTCTTCAAATTTTTCTTTTACGTCGGCTATGACCTCTTCAACTGCTTCTTCGAGTTTGTTTGGTTCCTCTTTTGTGTCATCTTCAACAGCATTTGATCCGGATAACGCAACGTTTTTTTCTTCTCCAGAGTTGGTGCCAGATAATGCTTCTTGTTTATTTTCTGTTTCGCCAGAATTAGTACCAGCTAAAGCTACTTCATCATCTGTTTTTGGTGCCATTGAACCTCTTAGTCGTTTTCCTTTTTCTCCATCATAATTAGTCATAGATTTGTCCCTCCAGAAAGTTCTCATGTTTTCTTATTTATCTTACCTAAGAATAAAAGGACTGTCAAAAAGGATCACTTTCATTTTGATTTTGGGATAAAGCTGTTATACTTTCTCTTCGTTTTCTTGGATAGAACGGATACCTTCTTCTAAAATCTGCATTTGTAAAATAGTTTCTTCATCTTTAACGATTTTTTCTTCACCGTTGATTAATGTCTCGTAAATACCTGCATATACACGGCTATAATCGCCTATCTCTGAAATAACCTTTTCTTCATGATAAACATTATTGTCATCCATGTAGGTTAAAACACCATAATGTTCCGGCAAATCTATCCCAAAATCAGCGTTGTCTGGCATATAGAACATTTTCAAATGTTCTTCTTGACGATCCTTCGTTTGTTTGACAAACATTCCTTTTTTCCCATAGACAGTAAAGCTAGGACGTTCTTTGATTCTGAAATAACTTGATTTTACTGAGATTTTCATTGATCCGTAGAAAAAATCCAGATCAAAATAATCATTCATCCGACCTTTTCCTAACAGTTGGCGAACATCATAATGAATATCATCGGGTTCACCAAAGTAAGAAAGAACCTGATCGACCGTGTGGCAAGCATGCCCATAAAGATAGCTGTTTGCTGTAGAAAAAGTAGTAGCGTTTTCGGGGATTTCTGGTCGGAAATAGTCATAATGCATTTCAATTTCTAAAATATCTCCTAACTTGCCGCTTTCAATTACCTTTTGTACAGTCAAAAAATCTGAATCAAAACGTCTATTCTGATAGCACTGAATAAATAGACCTTTTTCTTTAGCCAAAGAAAAGAGCTCTTTTGCCTCTTTTGAAGTTTCTGCAAAAGGTTTTTCAACTAAAACATTTTTGCCATGCTCTAATGCGAGTTTTCCATACTCATAATGAAATTGACTAGGCGTAGTGATAACGACTAACTGAATCTCAGAATCGTTCCATAATTCATCTAGCTCTGCAGTGTATTCGATATCATCAAAAGTTTCCCAAACGGGTTCACTTGGCGAGTAGATTTTTTTGATTCTGATTTTGTCTGATAGTTTTCTAGAAAAAGGTAAATGATAACGATTTGTACTCTTCCCATTTCCTAGATAAGCAATTGTTAACATAAATAATCCTCCTATATAGTTGATACGCCAAGTATACTGAAAACTGTGTTTAAAGTCTCAGTACACACGCATTTTGGTAAAAATGTCCTAATTTCAGCTAAAAATTAACCTTTTTTTGAAAAAAAGTACCAATTTATGATAATCAGTAGCCAACATTGCCGTTTGTTAGTAAGATGATAGAGACGTTAGGAGGTTGGAGGCATGTTGATTGAAGATAAATTAACCAAACAAGAGACATTTACTACTACAGAAAAACGGATTGCAGATTATATCCGATTAAATTTTGAAGAAGCTGTGTATTTAACAATTGAGGAACTGGCAAAAGCTACATATACATCTCACTCAGCGATCATTCGTTTATGTAAAAAAATGGGTTACACTGGATTTAAAGAATTTCGATTTGAATTAGGACGTGAAGTCCATCAATTAGTTGCTCAGTTCAATCATGTGATTGATCCAAATTTTCCATTTTCACATGAAGATAATGCGCAATTGATTGCGAAAAAAATGGCAGATCTTACTGTTCAAACGATAAAAAAAGCACAATTGCAAATTGAGGGACAAGAATTGGATAGGATAGCTACAATGCTGAATCGAGCAAATAGAATTTTTTTATTTGCAAAAGGTGACTCACAGATTACTGCAAGGAAATTTCAAAATAAGTTAGTCAAGCTCAATAAATTTTTGATCCTTGCTGAAGAGTACAGTGATTCTTCATGGAATGCTGCTAACCTGATGAAAAACGATTGTGCAATCTTTATCAGCTATAGTGGTCGAATTCATCATTACGAACGGATTCTCACTTACTTGAATCATGTTGGTACCCCTTCTTTACTTATTACAGGAAACGAACATTCTGAAATGGCTAAAAAAGCCTCAATGAGTTTAGTCGTTTCTCAAGATGAATATGATTTTGCAAAGGTTGCTACTTTTTCCTCGCAGATTGCATTTGATTATGTATTGAATACCCTATATTCAGTTATGTACGCACAGGACTTTCAAAAAAATGTAATGAATCTTAAAGATAAACAAGAGCTTCTACAAAAAGGGCTCTTGAAAGAATACCATAATTAAAAAAAGGAAGAGTGATTGCTCTTCCTTCATGCCGTTTTTTACAATTATTCGACAGTACTTAATACTTCTTTTAATTCAGATACAGACTGATTAAACAATCGTTGTTCTTCGTCAGTGATAGCCAACTCAACAATTTCACGAACTCCATTTTCATCTACGATAGCTGGTACTCCAGTAAAAATATTTTTTTGTCCATATTGTCCTGCCAAATAAGCCGAAATTGGTAATACTGCTTGTTCATTATTCAAAATTGCTTTTACAATTCGTGTAGTGCTCATCCCGATTCCATAGTAGGTCGCTTTTTTGCGATCAATGATTTCATAAGCAGCATTCTTAACTTTTTCGGCAATAATTGTTAGATCATCTTTAGTTAATCTGTGATCTACTTCAACGATTTCAAGAATGGGTTTCCCGCCTACCGTTGTATGTGACCAAGCAGCAACTTCTGAATCCCCATGTTCTCCCATAACATAACCATGAACACTTCTTGGATCAATCTCCAATTTTAATGCAATTTCTTTTCTAAAACGTGTTGTATCTAATGTTGTTCCAGTACCAACCACGCGGTTATGTGGTAATCCTGAGGCTTGCCAAGCAATATAAGTCAAAATGTCAACAGGATTTGAAGCAATTACAAGAACACCATCAAATCCAGACTCCATAATTTGTCTCACAATGTCACGCATGATACTTGCATTTGTTTGAACTAAATCTAAACGAGATTGCCCTGGTTTTTGGTTGATTCCCGCAGTGATTACTACTAGATTAGCATCTGCACATTCTGTATAGTCACCAGATTTAACTGCAATATTTTCTTCTCCCCATGCCATACCATCAAGTAAATCAAGCGCTTCTCCTTCAGCTTTTTCTTGGTTAACATCAATCAACACTAATTCGTTGGTGATACCTTGATTGATCATGGCATAGGCTATACTTGTTCCAACAAATCCAGTACCTACAATCACAACTTTTCTACTTGTTTTCATCATATATAATCGTCCCTTTTCATATTTTATTTTCTTTTCATGAAAATTATATGATGATATTTTACATTTGTTAAGATGATATTTTTTATAGTTTCTATAAAAAAAAGTTATAAATGGAATTGCAGAATCTGTTTGTCCTGTGTTATTTTGATGGCAAATAAATTACCTCAAAGAGTAATTCTCAAGAACGGCTTGTTGAGCCTTCAAAGGTTCTTTGATTTTCTCCATAACCTCTTCTTCCGTCAGAGCATTTGGATAGTCACACCAGATGGCAAAATAAGTTCCAGTCACTTTAGTTAGTTGTTCTCGTGTAATGTGTTGGTTGCCAGAAAAAATCATTGGATTCCACTCGTTTTTTATTTTATCTTCAGTGGGATAACGGTAGCCAGCCCCTTCTCCTAACACAAAATAAAAATAATTATCATTGAAATTCAATACTTGATGACCTTCATTGAAAAAAGTTTGGACATCTGCCATTTGCTCACTGTAATTTGTCCAATAAGTGATTTGGATCGTTTTTTTCAGTGTGCTCTTCATTCTTTGGTTCTTTTTGTAAACACCATCATTCCAAATACGGGCAGTTTTGCCAGCTGACTCAATCAAGTCAGCTAGATCGTTGATATAATCAATAAATAAGTCATAAGCTCTGCTGGCATCTTGATAAATTTCTTCTGCTTTTCTTGTTAATTGAGGATAACGGGCCAATTCATCAAAACTAATATACTCGTCTGCTCCTAAGTGGAAATAACGAGAATCAGGAAATAGTTCTAAATATTCTGTGATAATTTCTTTGACTTTGTTGATTGCTTGTTGGTTTGTAATATCTATGGCTCGATTTGCAGGAAATACATCTGAATCTTCCCCTAAACGTTCTATCTGCCATTCTGGATAGATGCTAAGTAAACGTTTCAAGTGTCCGGGGCTATCGAACTCCGGAATAATTTCAATCCCAATTTTTTTAGCATAAGCAATTAATTCTTTGATTTCTACTTTTGTCAAAAAGTGAGTTGAAGTTAGTTCTGGCACAGTTTCACATTCAATTCGAAATCCTTCGTTGTCCGAAAAATGAAGCTGTAATGCATTCATTTTGAGCGATGACATGTAATCAAGTAAGTTTTTCAAAAAGCTTGATGAATAAAATTTGCGTCCAATGTCAATTGATACTCCTCTTTCTGGAGAAATTGATAAGGAATCTGTTAATTTTGCCATTTTATTTGCACCTCTGATTCATATATTTATATCTCTTTAGTAGTATGACACAACTCTTAAATATGTAAACCCTTTCTTTTTTGGATGTTACTAAGGAATTGATAAGAAAGTACCTAATCTTACTTTTAACAGTTTTCTTTTTAAGTTTGTTCATTCTATAATGAATTTGTTACGAGTATTTTTTTTAGGAGGTTGTGTGATTGTCTTTTTACCAACGGTTTTTGGCAAACGAAAAAATTCGTAGGTTGACTGTTTTACTTTCAGTTATCTTACTACTTTTTTTATCCAGAGCAATGATTACGACGGTTTTGCTCACATTTATCTTTACTTATTTAATGATTCACCTTGTTCAGATTATCCAACGTTTTATTAAGATTCCTACTGCTGCACTAACAGTAGTCATTTATTCAATAGTAGTTTATTTGATTTATCTGGCACTAACGAAGTATATTCCTGTTTTGATTCATCAGACTTTTGATATGGTTGGTTCAGTCATTCACTTCTATGAGCAGCAGCCAAAAGACGATAATCCACTATTAACGTATGTTCAGAATTATATTGAACGCAATGATTTTTTTGAACAATTACAAAATGGTGCATCAATTGCTATTGGCTATCTGCAAGACGTTGGGAAACTGGCTGTAGCATTTGCAATGTCCTTTATTTTGAGTTTCTTTTTTATGATTGAAAAGAAAAAAACGGTTCTTTTTTCTCGACTCTTTTTGAAAAGTGAATTTGCTTGGTTTTTTCAAGACATTTATTATTTCGCAGATAAATTTGTTAATACGTTTGGTTTAGTTTTAGAGGCGCAATTTGTGATTGCTATCTTAAATACTGTCATTACGACTATTGCTTTAGCTGCATTTGGATTCACTCAATTACCAAGCTTAGCAATCATGATTTTTATTTTGAGTTTGATTCCGGTAGCAGGTGTGATTATCTCTTGTATTCCATTATCGTTTATTGCCTATTCACAAGGGGGAATCAAAGATGTGGTTTATATTTTGGTCACGATCTTGATTGTCCACTTGATTGAGTCTTATGTGTTGAATCCTAAATTGATGTCTAGTAAAACAGAGTTACCGATTTTTTATACCTTCATCGTATTATTAGTAAGTGAACGCCTGTTTGGAGTCTGGGGATTAATTGTCGGTATTCCGATATTTACTTTCTTCTTAGATATTCTAAAAGTAAAAGAAATTCCACTGCATCTAAAAAAAGAACAGCGTGAAGTAATCAAAAAAGAGTAAAAAAAAAACATCCAAGTTTGGATGGTTTTTTTTTTACTCTTTTTTATGTCTACCATAAATAAATGACTACCTGTAGAAACAAGAATGTCCCCTAAAAGTAGATCATCTTCTTTATTGTAAAGCGTTTGTTTCTTAACATCGCTGCCAACAAAAATGGAAAATTCTGTTTTATCTAAGTTAATTGAATCTGTTACTTCTCCTGGGATAATGAACTTGATCAGGTGCATTTGCTTTTAAAATATCCAGCCAGACAGAAAGCTTCTCCTTGTAGGTCCCTTTGATTCTTTCAGTATTAGGATTAAGAGCCACGACTAAAAGTTTAGCATTCGGAAATTTTCTTTTTGATATGGATAGTTTTTATTTGCAGTGAAAAAATTTAATTAGATGATCAAATTTTAGGATTGCGTTGATGTTTTTGCCTGATCAATGATCCACATCACAGATTCACTATGCTTTAATCTTTTTTGCATGGAAACAAAATCTTTGTTTTGAATTAGTTGCTCAAACGTAACAAATTCTTGATACATTCTGTGCGGGTGACTATTCGCAGAGATCGTTTCTAAAAGTTGGTTATTTTGATAGATACCGAAAGAAGTTAGAACATTTGTAGGGCTGTCAACTATGATCGACCTAGTTTCACCTTGAATAACTGAGCGAACAGGTGCATCAGAATTCTTAGCTGCAATACAAACTGCTTGATATTCCTTATATTGCAAGACTAAAATTCCAGAAGTATCAATCTGGTTTTCCATATGAGGGAAGTAATGGACTCCCAGTGGCTTTCCTAATAGTCCCACAACAAAATGGATATTGTAAATATTAAGATCCATCAATGCTCCCCCGCCTTTTTGAGCATCAAAAACTGGAGCAATCTCTCCGTTTTTAAAAGCATCATATCGTGAAGAATATTGAGAATAATTGCATTCAATTAGCTTGATATCTCCTAATGAAGATAGTTTCTTCTTGATTTCCAAGTATTGGTTTGTAATTGCTTCAAGCAAGATTTTTTGTTTGCTTTCTGCCAACTGTTTTAGTTCTAAAAATTGTTGGTAATCAGTAGTAAATGGTTTTTCACAAATGACGTGCTTGCCAGCTAATAGTGCTTTTTTTGTAAAAGAGAAATGTAAATGATTAGGAACCGCAATATAAACGGCATCGATCGTATCCTCTCGTAAACATTGTTCGTAATCGGTAAAATAGTTCTTGATTCCATATATTTTTTTAAGTTCTCCTAATGTCTCTTTACTTCTTGTTGTTCCGACGATTGCTTCTAATTCGATTTGTGGTAAGTCTTTTGTAATTGTTAAAAAGTCTTGTACAATTTTTCCTGAACCAATTATTGCTAACTTCATATTGTTCACCCTTTTGTTTAAAATTCCCTTTCCTTGAACTGTTGTGACTCCATTCAACCATGAAAATGATTCTTTGGTAAGCGAGCGACTGAAAATTGGTAGTTTGTACCAAGAAAAGGTCTTTTTATCAAAAAAAACTGAAACTTTTTGCCAAAAAAGAAACTACCTATAGACACAAAGAACACATTGTTCTAAGCTCTAAAGGTAGTTGATTCAACGAAACACCAGATGATAGTCCTGTGGGTCGCAGCCTTCGATATATTGATAAAGCAACAGTTCCATCAAGGCAATCATTGAGATATGAGAAGTAAGATTTAGTTGATTCAGGTACAGTTCGTCCGTGAATAAGTAGAGATTGATATCACTTGTATTTTGCATCAGGTTATTATCGGCACCAGTGATCGATACAATAAAAGGATGTGACTGTTCTTTTAATTTTCTAATCAGAGTAATCAACTCGTTGTCCTCACCACGATAACTAAAAACAAAGACCAGGTCTTTTGATTCAGCTTGCTGCAAAGCAATTGTTCTTGTTTGCTGATCCTCTGGAAAGATGACAAAAAATCCCGCTGTAGTATAGAGATATTTGATATAACCCATAATTTCTTTACTCATTCCCTTAGCAAACAAAAAAATCTTTGGTTTTTCCTGCATAGTCAAAACAATTTTTTTAATCTTGTCACTATCCATTACACGAACGGATTCAATTAAATTTTTCAAGTATTCTTCCCGATAATCTTTTTGAGAAACTACAAATGGAGTTTGTTGAGGAACGTCATTTTTGGTTAATAAGGTATATTTGATAACTGTTGAAAATTCACTATAACCACTAAAGCCTATTTTTCTAACAAAACGTAAAAAAGTTGTGGTTGAAACAAAACATTCTTCAGAAACTTCTCTAATGCTTTTATTTTTAATTACATTTAAGTTTGAAATAACATAATCAAACAAAACTCGTTCATTTTTCGTAAGTTCTGCTAGATGGGAATTAACAATTTCATAGAAATCCATAATCATCCTACTTTCTATGTTTTGGTAGTGCCTGAGCAATGCAATGGATATTTCCGCCACCTAAAAGGATCTCTCGTGCAGGAACGCCAATGACTTCATATCCAGGATACAAGTCCTGCAGTATTCTATGAGCTTTTTGATCGTTATTGTCGTTAAATATAGGATAGATTATGCCTTGATTTGCCGTGTAATAACTAACGTAGCTAGCTGTTAAACGATCTCCGGGAAAGCGTGGAAGCATACCATTTACTGGATCAACTCCTAGACTTTCCTCTTCAGTAATGTACAGTGCTTGCGGTAAAGGCATTTTATGGATTTTTAATGTCCGTCCTTTGGCATCTGTTGCTTTCGATAAGTACATAAAAGCTTCTCTTACAATCTCATACATTGGGTCTTCTGGATCGTCACACCAATTAAGAACAATCTCGCCGGGACGAACGACATTCAATAAGTTATCGATATCGCCATTTGTTTCGTCTAAAAAGAAGCCATGTGGAAGCCAGATGATTTTTTGAGCTCCACAATATTCCAAAAGAATTTCCTCGATTTGTGTTTTCGTAAATTGTGGATTTCTTCCTTCAGATAATAGACATTCTTCAGTAGTAAAAATTGTTCCTTCTCCGTCACTATGAATGGAGCAACCTTCTAGTACAAAATTTGCGAGGGAATAATAATCTAATCGTTGCCAATTACATATTTTTTCTGCCAATAAATCATCTTGATCCCATGGAAAAAACAAACCATCTAACAGCCCGCCCCACGCATTGAATCGAAAGTCTACACCACGAAGATTTTTTAAAGTATCCATGACATAGACTGGTCCTGTATCTTTGATCCATGCATCATCGGAACTCATTTCTAAGACACGGATATTTTCATTAAGTAAGTGGCGAGCATTTTTGTATTGTCTCTTTGACACAAGCATTGTTACTGGTTCGAATTTTGCAATAGTTTGTGCAACTTCTACATAAGTAAGCTGAGCGGGCTTTGCACCATTCCGCCAATTATCAGTTCTTTCTGGCCAGATCATAAAGCATTCCTCATGAGGAACTGTTTCTGCCGGCAAATGAAAGCCATCTTGTTTAGGGGTACTGTGTTCTATTTTCATTTGGACAACTCCTCTTCTTCTGTTAGTATAGCAAAAAACGAGGATTCGAAACAAAAATGTTCGCGAACCCTCAAATCTTTGATTGAAAACCATTTAATTAATTATCCGTTTTTTAGTCAGTGGCTACTAGGTATTTGTTGAGTGATGCAGTGAATATTACCACCGCCTAGAAGAATTTCTCTTGCGGGAACTCCACTGATTGTACGATCTGGATATAACTTTTCTAAAAGTTTTTCTGCTTCATGATCCATCGAGTCACCAAACAATGGAAAGACGATTCCACCATTAGCTGTATAATAATTAACATAACTAGCAGCTAAACGGTCACCCTCTTCTCTCGGCAAAGTGCCTGCTACCGCATCAACACCTAAGCTTTCTTCTTTAGTAATCGTAATAGGTTTTGGTACATACATTTTATGAACGATCAACTTCCGCCCTTTTGCATCTGTTTCATTTTCTAAAATATTCAAGCATTCTTGAGAAATTTCGTACTGTGGATCAGTGGTATCATCTGTCCAAGCAAGAACCACTTCACCTGGTTTAACAAAATTAGCAATATTGTCGACGTGACCATTTGTTTCGTCTAGATAGATTCCACGTTTCAACCAAATAATTTTTTCAACAGCTAATTGCTCTTTTAAAACATGTTCAATTTGTTCCTTAGACAATTGAGGATTGCGCCCGTTTGAAAGTAGACACTCTTCTGTTGTTAATAAGGTACCCTCCCCATCGACGTGAATTGACCCACCTTCCAAGACGAAGCTATCTAGCCGATAACGATCTTTACGTTCAATTTCACAAATTTTTTGAGCAACTTGATCATCTTTATCCCATGGGAAATAAAGACCATCTTCTAATCCGCCCCATGCGTTGAATGACCAATCAACGCCACGGACTTCGCCGCTACTATTTTTGACGAATGTTGGGCCGCAGTCGCGCACCCAAGCATCATCACTAGCAATTTCAACTACCCTAATTTCTTCTGGTAGTAAATGACGTGCATTATTATATTGGTCAGGATTTGCTCCGACGGTTACGGGTTCGAAGGCAGCAATTGCTTTGGCTACTTCAACAAATGTTTGTTGCGCTGGCTTTCCACCATTGCGCCAATTATCAGAACGTTGGGGCCATAAAATATAAACGCCCTCATGGTTTTCAAATTCGCCAGGCATCCAAAACCCATCTTGTTTCGGGGTACTATCAATTGTTTTCATGAGAATGAACTCCTTTTTCTAACGTTTTTCCTGCGTGTTTTATCATTATTTCACCAATCAATGCTACAAGAATTGTACCTATTAATACCGGAATTTTTCCGGAAAACTCTTCGGGACTATTATCAAGTGGTACGACTGAGAAAATTAAAGTTAAGACTAGTAAAGTGAATGGAACATAGGTCATGATTCGAAGAAACCATGTTGGACCAGGCACCTTGAATGGTCGTGGTGTATCGGGATCTATTTTGCGTAGTTTTAAAAATGACGGGAACATCATGATATATGACAGTAATAATGCAACAACATTTAATGAAAAGAATGCCCAAAAGATGTTTTCGTTGGGAATCATTGGTGCTACGACAACAAGCAAGGTTGCAATGATTCCGTTAAGTAAAGAAGCACCGACAGGCATTTCATTTTTAGGATTTACACGTGCAAAAATTGCTGGCATATCTTTGTTCTTTGCTGCATATAGAGCAACATAATTCACTCCTAAAGACCACGAAATCAAATTGGCAGCTAAAGTATACATAAATAATAACCCAATAATCACTACAAATGGATTCAAACCACCGACTAATAAGATAAAGCTATCGATTAATCCACCTGACGCAGACAATTCTTCGGCAGGAACCGCTGCTCCCATACCAAAAGCTGCGAATAGATAAAAGAATGCAATAAGTATTCCGCCGTAAATAATTGATTGTGGGATCTGCTTTTTCGGATTATCCATGTCGCTTGCCATAGTGGTTACTACTTCAAATCCTAAAAAGTTAAATAGAATGACAGAAAGAAAACTTAGACTCTTAATATCCATTTTTGGAAGTAAGGCTGCTCCTGAAAAATCATTTGCTACACCTTTCGTTACTGCATGATAAATCCCTAGAACGCCTAGACAAATCATAATGGCAACTTTCGCAAAAGCAGCAAGATTTAAGATCCATTTACTGTCACTTACTGGATAACAACTAATAAAAGTAACAATCCAAATGAAGAGCAATTGGATGCCAATAGCTATGAACAAATTAAGCTGGATTTGAAAAATTTGTGAGAAGACTTCTTGAAAAAGAACAGCTAGACTTGCCATCCAAATAGGAAAATTGATCCAATAAAGCCATGCAACTCGTCCACCCCATCGGCGACCGAAAGCTTTTTTTACCCAATCGTAAATTCCACCATCACCTTCATAAGTGGTACCTAACTCTGCGGAAATTAATCCATAAGGTAAAAAGAATAGAATTAGTAGTAGCCCCCACCAAAAAAATTGTGAGGAGCCAATTGCTGCGGCGGGGGCAGCAGACTCTACTACCAAGATAACCACAACTGCCATGAGTACAGCGTCAAATAATCGGAACTTCTTTTTTTCCATTATCCTTGCTCCTTTCTAACTTTAATTTTTGCGTTCGTATTGTTTCGTTTGACGTAATAGACGCTCAAACTCACTATCGTATGTTGTTGCTACTGCTTCACTCGCATAGTTTAAGTATGGATTTAAGAAGTAAACCAATAAAGCCCGCATCGCTGTTAATCTGTTTTCGGCTTCGTCTAGTACAACTGAGCAAGGCGCATCCAATACTTCATCAGTTACCTCTTCACCACGAGTAGCTGGTAGACAATGCATAAATTTAGCGTGTGGCGCAGCTTTTTTCATTAAGTCTGCATTGACTTGATATTTTGGATAGAAAACATTCATTCGTTCTTCTTCGGATAATTCCGCTTCATACAAGCCATACCAAACATCCGTATAAACAAAGTCCGCATCTTTCATCGCAAGATCAGCATCGTCAGTAATTAATACGCTTCCTCCAGATATTTTTGCATTTGCTTCACCGATAGCCAATGTTTCTGGTTTGATTTGAAATCCTTTTGGGCCGAATTGAACAAAGTTCATACCCATTTTTGTTGCAATAAACATTAAAGAAACACAAACCTGTGTTGCATCTCCGACAAAAACAACTTTACAGTCACTCAATTTTTTGCCAACTGGTAGATGTTCTGTCATAGTGATAATGTCACCTAATTCTTGAGTTGGATGATTGTAATCACTCATACCATTGATTACAGGAATTGTTGCTGTCTTGGCTAATTCAACTACTGAGTCATGACGTTCTACCCGAGCCATCAAAATATCTACCAAACGAGATAAAACACGAGACGTATCTCCTAGACTTTCGTGTCCGCCTAATTGAATTTGTCCAGGTGCAAGGTATTGTGCGTGCCCGCCTAGTTGTGTCATAGCTGTTTCAAAGGATACACGTGTACGTGTAGAAGATTGCTCAAAAATCATTCCTAACGTTTTGTTTTTCAATAATGGAGGATAGTACCCATTCGCAATTGATTCTTTTAATTTTAATCCCAATTCAATCAAGTATTCTACTTCTTCTCTTGAATAATCATTTGTATCGATAAAGTCACGTTTTTGCATCTTGCATTCTCCTTCAGTTATTTATTGTTTGTCGTTTATACTCGAGTAATTCTTTTGACATTTTGAGCATACTAGTTTTTCTTATGAGTTGTAAGGGCTTTTCTAGTTTAAGAAAAGAATGGAAAACAAAAAGAACATGTTACATTTTGCGTAACATGTTACATGTCTTTTCTATAAAAGTAAGAGCAAATGGCTACTGATTACATAACATACTTTTCAATGGTTTTCTGCTATAATAAAACAGATATTGATGGTGGATTTGGAGGAATGAACATGATGGATAGCTTACAAAATCAAGCATACCAGGAAATTAGAAAACGAATTATTTTTTCAGATTTAGAACCAGGACGCAAAATTTCTGAAAAAAGTTTAGAAGACTTACTTGATATTGGTCGTACCCCTATTCGTGAATCTTTGATACAGCTACGTCAACAAGAACTTGTTTATACGATTCCTCAAAGTGGCACCTATATTTCAAAAATTGATCTGTCTTCTGCACAAAATGCGCGCTTTGTCCGCGAGCAACTCGAACAGCAAATCATGGTTGAATGTTGTACAAAACTAACGCCTGAAACACAACAACGATTACAAGAAATATTAAATTTACAACAAAAAAAAATTGAAGAACAAGATGCACGTGGATTTTTCTATGCGGATAATTTGTTCCATGAGACTTGTTTTGACATTGCCGAACGCAAAGAAGTTTGGAATTGGTTAGACAATCATAATACACATTTAGAGCGATTTCGTTGGTTGCGGGTAACGATTTCTGGGTTGCCTTGGGAAACTATCACGAACCAGCACCAGCAATTATTTGATGCACTGGTGGCTAAAAATCCTGAAGAAGTTCGTTTTTTGACGATTTTACATTTGCATATGATGCTGAATGAGCAAGAGTCAGTTGTAGAAAGATATCCAGAATATTTTGCATAAGCAGGAAAAAGAGCCAAAAGATTATAAATCATTGGCTCTTTTTCTAATAGTTTTGTCTACACTTACCTGTTTAAAAATCTTTTTATATTCTTGATAGCTGGTAATTCTCTTGAATTATAAATCCTCTTTAATCATTTTATTTGATAAAAGTACGAATGGTAAATAGACAAGAATTCCTAATAAAATAATCACAGCTTGTAAAAGCGAAGCACGGATATCACCTGCTGTTGCTAGGTAACCGGAAAGAATTGGCGGAGTTACCCATGGGATAGAAATATATGTTGGTTTGACCCATTCCCAACTTGTTGCTAAATAAGCTGAAACTGTCGCTACTATTGGTGTCAGACAAAATGGGACAGCATAAATTGGATTAAATACGATTGGTAAACCAAACATCATTGGTTCGCTAATATTAAAAATACTAGAAATGCCACCTAATTTTGCAATCATTCTTTCATCTTTTCGTTTAGATGCAATTAACACAGCGATTACTAAACAAATCATTGTGCCCCCTCCGCCCATATACACATAGGCATCAAGAAACGACTGAGTAACAATATTAGGGACTACATTTCCACTATTGATGGCATCAATATTTTGTTGTAAAGAAGTTAATAAAATAGGACCTGAAATTGCACCAAAAACGAATGAACCGTGAATACCAAAAATGAAGACAACTGTTGAAAGAAAAACATACAATAAAATACCAGACAATGATTGGAATCCGCCAACTAGTGGTGCTTGTAGCACTTCAATGACTAATTCAGGAACAGTTACTCCAGTTAAAGTCCTGATACCTGTTTCCAACAGTGCAAAAACAGTGATCGTCAATAATGCAGGAATAAGTAAATTAAATGACTTTGCGATTGCAGGGGGCACACTATCAGGCATTTTTATTTTCAATTTTTCGTTAGTAGATAATTTACATAAAAGAGTAATACCAAACAACGCAGCTAAAATACCTAGCAACATGGTTGAGGCGCTAGTATAAGTTTGTGTCAAAATACCATTGGCTTGAATTGATTCTCCATTGTTTCCTACAATAGTTAATGTATTGGGAATTAAGGTGATATAACAAGCTAAGGCAATGATTCCTTCAAGCGCTCCGTCATTTCCGTAAGAACGTGCTAAACGATAGCCAATCAAGAATGTGACCATAATTCCCAACATCCCGATCGTTCCGTTGTAACCTTGGACACAGAGCTCTGAAAGGAACGTTCTTCCAGGGATTTCTCGTAGTAAACCAGTTTCTTCAGCAAGCAAAACATTATTAATCAAAACAAAAAATGCGGAGGCAATTGTAATTGGAATCGTACTGGCAAAAGCATCTCGAATAGCAGCAATGTATCGATTGGTTGAAATTTTATTTGCATAAAGTGCAATTATTTCGCCGATTGTTTCTTTAGTTATTCCGGGATTTTTCAACATAGTCATTCTCCTTTTTTATATACTCAATGCATGAACGACGGACAACCACTTTCCTGCAAGTCCAACCCAAACTTCTTTATATGTGGCATTGTTAAATTGTGGCCAATAGGGAATATCTTGATTTTCAAAAGTCTGAATCCCAACTGGTAGTTCACCAATCATTTCACCTGAAGAAACAGTATACATCTGCGGATAGTTGTACCCTTCTCCATACATCATTGATTGTCCGAACGGATTTTTTCCAATGAGCCATTGAAGCTGTTTGAATCCAATATTCTTTAACTTATCATCTGTTAATAAATTTCCTATTATCGTTGCACTTTCACCCATTGATAGAAGCACAGCATTATTTCCACGGAAGGAAAACCACACAGGAAATTTTTTTAGATAAAGACCTGGTGCAATCTTTTGACCAGCTAATAGCTGCTCTTTAAATTCGACGCGCGCCTTTTCATCGACCAATAGGTGTTGACGATGAAATGATGCATCGTCGTCTTTCTCACTCATTTTATAAATCCCGCTGGCAATCATTGGATAAGGGGCTGTAGCACTCGCTAAATAGGTTAGATAGTCACCGTAATGTCTAGCGGCTATACGAATCTCACTTTGTAGATTTTTATTCACAACTTTGATTGCCTCTGAGAAAGCGTAGGCATAAAGATGCTCTCTTGCTTGATGATTAAAGTGTTGGATGATTTTTTTTTGTTCATCACGATAGAAAAATCCTTGTAAAAGTGTTCCATCGTCCAATGAAATACCTGTTTGTTCCTGACACATTAGTAATTTTGGAAGTAGCTTCTCTGTCTCAATAATAAAAAAGGATTTACCGGTCGCTTGATACATCAAACTATTGGTCCAGATTAACGTAGCTAAATATAAACTTTTTGAGGTGTTATACGTATGTTCCCAAAAAATTGGCTCATGATGAAACGGCGCTTGTTCAAAACCAATTTTTGCATCCTGATAGTCTTCTTCTAGAATAGAAGAAAGAACAGAATGTAATTCATGTTCTTTTGGTAACGTTACCAAAATTTTCGCTAAACAACCAACAATTAAAAAATTATCATAAGGGCTGTTATGTACTCGTCCAACTACGTCATCCATGTCTCCCAATTGATTATTTGTCCAACGTGTCACCCCCGCACTGGTAGCGCGAAATCCTTGGCCAAGTCGAGTTTTTAAAATAAAATCTATTCCCCAAGCCCCTTCTTCTCTTAGACGTTCTGCTAGCAAAGTATCTTGTGAATCTTGACTCGCGGCTGCTAAAAAAAGGGCTAAAGTAACTTCTGTCGTTTGAACTAATTGTTGAGAGAGGTCACCTGCATCATGCCAGCCACCATTAAAAATAATTTTTTTGCCTTCATGAGTAGCCAGTACATCTTGATGGCATGTGCCATGTATCCCACTGATTGGACATCCACACCGTTCACAAAAAATAAAGTTCAAACTTTTCCAAAGCGAGTTTTGTAACAATGAAATGAACTGATTTTTAATTGCGAAGGTCTTTGTACTCAGCTGCTCTACTTTTAAATGATAGGTTCCAGGAACTTGCCAATCTGTAAAATCAAGAATCCCAAATTGCCCTTGGTCATTAGTTATCAGTGATACAGTCTGACTGAAAACGACGGTGCTCGTATTTTCCTCAACTAAGTAAAAAGTCTTACCAGCGTATAGTGAAGAGATGATTGCTTCCTTTTGACCATTTGTTTGATAACCGATGTGCGAAAAAATAATTTTATCCTTATCGGCATGCCATCCTTTAGTTGAGAGAGAGTAATTACTTTTTTCCAAGATGAGTTCATCAATTGATACGTCCAATGTGCCGGGAAGATTCATATATGAACCATTGGAACCAATCGTAAAAGAAATCTCTTTAATGACATCTCTTGGCAAACTGCTAAAATCTAAAATATATTCTTTCGTTCCAGAGAAGAGGTTAATTACATGGTAACCTTCACGATCGTAACGATCAGGGATTTTTATCTTTCCATCGTTAACAAAATGGATTGTTAGTGTGGGATTGCTGATATTTTCACAATTATTAGTGATTGTCATTTTTAACTGTGAATAATCTTGCCAGTCAGCATTGACTGATAAACTTGCTCTTGTATATCCATAGTTCACGTAATCACCATCTTGTGGGTAATTCTCGGGCCAAGAATCATAACTAGGTTCAGCTGTTAAACGTATACCTTTCTCAGTTTGCGAGACTATTCCTCTACCTGATTTGTGCCAAGTACCATAAATTGGAATTTGCTTGGTTATTTTGACTTTTTTTTGTTGATTCTCTTCAAAAGTATCAAGTGTGTCTAGCGATAATGGTCGGTGGATTATTTGACTTTTAAGCACGTAATTTTGCACGTTTTTTCTCCTCCTGCTGTAGTTTATCAAATCCTCGAATTCCAGCACCAATTAAAGTAATTTGATTGATATCCAAAGAGGTTTGATGGATTCCTTTTTTTACAAAACGAATTGTTTTTTTATTTAAACGAGTGACAATTTGGTGGAAAAACAACTGATTATTCATCACTCCACCACCTAAAATAACTGCTTCTGTATCAGAAACGCGCACGAGATTCATGATAAGTTCGCTAATTCCCTGAACAGCTCTTTTAAGAACTTTTTCTGCTAAATCATCTCCTTTTTCTGCTGCTTCAAATATCTCTTGGGTATAGTAACGTTTTGGCATTTCTGCTCTAGCCAATAAAGATTCAGGGAAATCGGGCAACCACTCCTCGATTTGATGGCTCATCCCTAGCCCTGAAGCAAACGTTTCGACACAACCTACTCGACCACAGGCACATTTTCGCTTCATGTTCATATCAACTACCATATGCCCGACCTCCCCCGCATTAAAGCTGTTACCATGAATAAGACTTCCGTTTGTTACGATTCTGGCAGCAATTCCTGTTCCGACATTTAAATACACAAAGTTTTTTGTTTGCTTACCTATCCCCAAATAACTTTCTGCATAGGTTGCACTAGTTACATCATTGTTGATGATGCATGGTAAAGTAAAAAAATTTTCTAATTCCTTTGCTAACTCAATTGAATCTGAGTTTCCTGGAGAAAGCTCGAACCAGATACCACTATCCTCATCTACGCGCCCGACAATAGCTAAACTAATCCCGATTATCTTACCAACTAGTTTTGTATTAGTTAAGAAATCTTGAATAGCAAATTTAATTTGTGTTATAGCAGCCCGTTGAGATGATACATCTGAGGCATAATAGTTTGTGGCAAAGATGTGTCCTTGTTGATTGATTTCTCCAACAAGTAGTTTTGTTCCACCGAGATCTACAGCTAATACTGTTTCTTGCATTTTTCACACTCCTAAAAAAATGATAACGTTACCAAAAAAGAATAACTATTGAACCGCTTACAACGATTATGTTAACCGAACTATAAAACGCTGTCAATACTAAAAAATACAAATTGGTAACGTTATCAAAAAATGTTGTATTTTAGTTGTATATCCTTTATAGTTGTTTTGTAAAGGAGGTTTTCTCTTGAAGAAGAAAATTACAATCAAAGAAATTGCTCAACAAGCAGGTGTTTCGGTGACAACTGTTTCACGAGTAATTAACAACCATCCTTCTGTTAAAGAAGAAAAAAGAAAACTTGTTCAAAAAATAATTGATGAGCAAGAATTTCAACCAAGTATGCTCGCTCGTGGCATGGTATCAAGTGTGACTCGAAATTTAGCTGTTGTTGTACCAGATATCAATAATCCCTATTTCACTGCGTTGGTTTCTCATTTGGAGACAGCAAGTTATGAAGCTGGGTATTCTCTTTTATTGTTCAACACCATGGCTGCAGGTAAACAGAAAGCATTACCCACTACGCAACAAGAACAATCTGTTTTTCATACTATCCTTGAAAAACGAATTGATGGTGTCTTTATTCTTGGTGGCGAAATCGACAAGGATTATCCCTCTGACACTTACATTCAGGCGTTAACAAATTTAAATCAGCAAATACCCGTTGTAGTTATTGGTCAAAAAGATCCGATCTTTCCACTAACATTTATTGAACGAGATTTAGTTGCTGGAACAAAAGCTGCAGTTCAACACCTATTAGCTTTAGGTCATAAAAAGATTGGTTTTCTTGGTGGAGAATCAGGCATCAAAATTACTTCAGAACGTCTTGCAACCTTTAAAAAAACTATGAGCCTCTATGGGAAGTTTGATCCAGATTTTGTCTATCTAAGTGATTTTTACACGAAAGATGGTTATGAAAGTATGGAGTCTTTACTCTCGGCTGAAAAACAACCAAGTGCTGTTATCACCATTAATGATAAAGTTGCTATTGGTGCCATCCGAGCATTAACTGATCACGGATTGAATTGTCCAAAAGACCTAAAAATTGTTAGCTGTGATGCTTTCCCAGATGGTGAATATACTGTTCCTCGTTTGACAACCGTTGATCAAAAAAATGCGACACTAGCAGTTTCTGCAATGGAATCACTATTAGCTTTAATCAATGACAAACCACTTATAACTTTACACAAACATACACCTGAATTAATTATCAGAGAATCATGTGGTATACAAACAAAAGGAGAATAAAATGAAAAAGCACCTTATATTTATGGATATTGATGGTACTTTAGTTGATTCAGATTTAAAAATTTCTGAAAAAAATAAAAGTGTAATCAATCAGCTACTCACTATGGGACATATTATTTATGTTGCTACTGGAAGAAAACATTATGCTGCGAAAGAAATTGCTCAATTCCTAAGTCCAGATGTCCAAGTTGTGGCTTCTAATGGTTGTGTTTATGAGTATGAAGATCGTTTATTTTGTGAAAAAATCAATCCACAAGCAGCAGCTCAGCTTGTTGACTTAACTCATAATTCACAGGCGGCACTTTTTTTCTTTGGTAAAAGGAAAACTTTTTATACGAATCAACTACCAGAATATTTTAAAAAAGAAGATCAAGCTAGGCTAAGTTCTGGACAAGATTCTCAATTGTTTGGAATCGATTCGAAAACCGAACTAATAAAGGTTGCAGATGAGTTAGTCAACGCAATCGTGATTGCAGAAAACGATTATTCGATCTTAGAACCTTTGAAAAAGCAGCTTGCTACAATTGAACAGTTAACCCTTTCTTCTTCTCACGAAAATAATATTGAAGTTACGCCGTCTGGAATCAGTAAAGCCAGTGCAATTCAGGATTTACAAAAACGTTATCAAATTCCAAAAGAAAGAACCATTTCATTCGGAGACGGTAAAAACGATTTAGAAATGTTTTCAGCTTCTGGCATTAGCGTTGCAATGGCTAATGCATCCGAAGAAGTGAAAAAACATGCAACACATCAAACATTGACAAACAAACAATCAGGAATTGGCTACTTCCTGTCAAACTATTTTAATCTAAAGGAGAATAATCATGAAGGAACTGACCATGTGGAGTTACATCAACCAAGAACAGCCTATTTTACTTGAAGCTTTAGCAGCATATCCAAAAAATATAGATGCTGCTCTTTTTCAATTACAGGATTTTGATGATATCTTGATTTTAGGAACAGGATCCAGTATCAATGCAGCAATGAGTGCCCGTTGCTATCTTGAAAAGATGACCAAGAAAGCTGTTACGATTCAAGAACCATTTAATTTTCAACATTACGCACATAAGAATAATCATCCACAATTGGTTTTGGGTATTTCTCAAAGTGGTCAGAGCACCTCAACGATTGATGCATTGAATCATTTGAACAATCAATCTTTTAAAATTGGTGTGACAAGTATTCCCGATAGTGAAATAACGGAAGTAACTGATACTACTTTGGACATTTTATCGGGTAAAGAACGTGTGGGATATGTTTCTCTCGGCTTCACTGCTTCAGTTTTAGCATTAATGCTTTTAGGACTTCGTTTGGGCGTACGTTTAGGAATTGTAAGTGAAGAACAAGAGAAACAAGAGTTAGCTGAATTTAAACAATTGCTTGAGCAAATTGAGTTAACGATTAAATTAAGTCAATCATTTTTCGAAAAAAATGAGCAAAGTTTGCGTGAAAGCCAACGATTCATGTCTATTGCATACGGTCCAGCGCTTGGGACAGCTAAAGAAATGGAAACAAAGTTTTCAGAGACGATTCGAGTACCATCACAAGGACTTGATTTGGAAGCATTTATGCACGGACCCTATTTAGAAATGAGTGATACTTACCGTCTTTTCTTTTTAGATACGCCAGCTAAACCTATTATTCAAAAAAAAGCACAGCTATTGCGTACATACGAAGAAAAGGTGACTTCACACATTTTTGTTATCTCAATTAAAAATAAACAGACTCCTACTTTAGCTGAGCCCCATCGTCATTTACTACTTCCAGAGATTTCCGATGAAAACAAATGTCCTTTACTTTTGATTTTACCTTTTCAAGTGTTATGCTGGTTTATATCTAGAAGTAAGGGGATTGATATCACACAACGAATTTTTACGGATTTTTCACAAGCAGTAGAAAGTAAAACGACTGTTCAAGATTATGTGTGATTAGTTAGTCTCAATCAGGAGGAAAAAAGATGCCCAAACATCGAATTTACACAACTAGTTTTGCCAGTGTCTACCCCCACTATGTCACAAAAGCAACGAAGAAAGAGCGAACAAAAGCAGAAGTGGATCAAATTATCTTATGGTTAACTGGTTACACACAGGATGAATTAGAGCAGCAATTAGCTAAAGAAGCAACTTTTGAAACTTTTTTTGAAGAAGCACCCTTATTGAATCCCAAACGTTCACTGGTGACTGGCATGATTTGTGGTATTCGCGTGGAAGAAATGGAAGATTCGTTAATGAAAGAAATTCGCTACCTTGATAAATTGATCGATGAGTTAGCCAAAGGTAAAAAAATGGAAAAGATTTTGAGAAGTGAGCCTATACAATAAAGGCAGACAACGAAAGCCTTCAAGTTGTATTGAACTTTTACAACTTGAGGGCTTTTAAATTAATTATTTAGTGAAATCCAGTTGTTTTCCCGACTAGAAGCATAGATACCTAAAACAATTTTGAGTGATTGAAGGGCATCCATTCCGGCAAGACTTGTTATACGCTCGTCCGCTTGTCCATTGATTTCATTGATAAAAGCAGAAAGAACTGCTTGATGTCCACGCCCCCAATATCTTTTTGAAATACAAGTTGAGTGTTGTGGTAGATCTTCTAGGATTACTTCTTGGTTGAACAGCAATTGCTCTGCTGTTAGTTCAATCTGCCCTTTTTCACATTCAAAGGTAAGTTTCGGCGATGGATTGCCTGTATAGTTATTTGTTGCTTGGATCACTAAAGGCGTGTTGTCATAGTATAGGGCAATTGCCATCGCTGTATCTTCAACTTCGATTACATGATCCAAACAAGCAGTCATGATTTTTCCTTTCATTTTCTCTGGTGTGCCAACTAGCCAAGTAACAGCATCAATCATATGAATTGCCTGATTAATCAACACACCTCCCCCTTCTCGTTGCCATGTTCCCTTCCAATCCGATTGATAGTAATCTGGCGTTCTTTCCCAAGCCAATTCGCATTTGATGCCAGTAATTTTACCATAGATGTTGTCTACTAGTTGTTTTTTTAGTAGTAAATAAGTTGGGTTCAATCGATTTTGATAGCAAACATGGTAAAACTTGGATTGTTTCTCTATGGTAGAAATCAAGTCTTGTATTGTTTGAAGCGTTATTGCCATTGGTTTTTCACAGAGAACATGTTTTTGTGCCTCCAGTGCAGCGATACTCATTGACTGATGTAAATCATGAGGAGTACAAATGATTACCAATTCGATTTCTTTCATTGCTAAAAACTGGTTAAAATCTTGATGAAAAATACAAGAGAATCGTTCTGCGAAAGTGATGCCATTTGTCTGGTCTATATCACAGCAAGCGACTAACTGGGCGCCATCCAATGTTTGAACTACTTTAGCATGTGTTTGGGCAATTGCACCACAGCCTATTATTCCGACACCGACCACTTTATTTTTCCTTCTTTCTAATACGTATTTTCTGTGTCTAAAATTACTTCTACTCGTTGTTTTTCAGTTGATATCTCAATTTTTTTAGTTAATTCTTCTAAAAATAAATCTTCATTAATTGGTAATGGTACCCATTCTTCAAGCCATGAAGAAAGATGGATGGCGTTTGAAATACTTAGGCCTTTAATTCCCTCTTCTGCAGGAGAAATCAGTTCTTCTTGAAATAAGATGTGATTAATAAAATTTTGAGTGATTTTTTTATGACCAGATTCACTATCAAAAGTGATAGGAATCGTAATAGACCAAACTTCTGGTTCGCCAAATCCTTTTGTATAGGTTTGATTCCAAGTGGTTTCATCCATTCGAGTTTGCCAAAATTTTAATTGTTGATCTTCGATGACGATTTTTCCTTTAGAACCCACAATTTCAAAACGATTTGTTCCTGGAGTTTCAGTGGTTGTTGTAACAAAAACACCAGTGGCTCCGTTTTGATACTCCACGTAGGCGGTAACTTCTGTTTCGACTTCAACCTCTCGGCGTTTTCCATTATAAGTAAAAGCGAAAATTCGCTGAGGCATACCACAGATCCACTGCCATAAATCAAGCTGATGCGGATCTTGATTCAGTAAAACGCCTCCACCCTCTCCTTTCCAAGTCGCACGCCAATTGCTAGAGTCGTAATAACTTTGCGAACGATACCAATCAGTGATGATCCAATTTGTCCGTCGAAGCTCGCCGATTTCTCCTGAACCAACAAGTTCTTTTGCTTTTTGATAAAGTGGATTCATCCGTTGATTGTACATCAGTGCGAGGGTTAATTCAGGATGTTTTTTTGCTTCAGTTAACATTTCTTGCACTTTTTTTGTATATACACCCACAGGCTTTTCAATTAAGACATGTTTATTCGCTTTTAGGGCTTCAATGGCTAAAATGGGATGATCATAATGTGGCGTAGCAATAATAACTGCATCAATTTTAGAAGAAGAAAATACGCTGGCAGCGCTTGTAAAATACAGATAATTTTCTCCAAGTTTTTCACGGATGTTGGCTAACTTGTCTGGCTGGTTATCACAAAGACCAGTCAATACGACATTTTTTAATTCATTACTTAATAAGTTATTTACGTGAGCAGTTCCAATATTTCCCACACCAATAATCGCGATTCGAATTGGTTTCATTATTGCCACCCCACATCAAGTTTCGTTAATAGTTTTTTAAAGGATTCTGATGCAAGAATAAACATTCTTTCATTGTCAGCTTTTTTTGTTATTTGGTGATTAGTTGGTTCTAGATGTTCAAAGCCTTCAAAGAAAGTCAGATGTGGCTCAAGCGAAACAAAACCGGTATAACCGTTGTTAGTTAAATCTTTTAGGATTTCTTCAAGTTTTCCGTCACCAAAACCAGCTGGTCTGACTTCGTGGTCACTGAACCGAGCGTCCTTAATGTGGATGTAAGCAATGTAAGGCTTCAATAATTCATACGCATCAGGAAAAGCTTCCACGTTGCATTGAACAAAGTTTGCTGGGTCAAAAACTGCCTTGACTTGCGAACTATTTAATTCATTGAGCAAATAGACACATCGTTCGGGGGTATCACCAAAGATTTCTTTTTCATTCTCATGAAGTAATGTGATTTCAGGATATGCTTTTGCAGCAGCCACAAAGGCTTTCCATCGACTAACTACTTCTTCTTGATAATCATCTGGATTTTCTGCAGGATCAATAAAGAAACTAAACATACGAACATAGGGACTCTGAAAAATTTTAGCTAGGTGTAACACGTGTCTAAAAAGTTCTAAGTGTCCAGAAAACGAGTCATTGATGTTGATTTTTCCAATAGGTGAACCAATACTGGATACAGTGATTCCTGCTGTATCTAATTGTTGTTTATAGCGGTGAGCCTCTTCAATAGTTAATTCACTGACATTTTTGCCATCAAGTGTTCGTAACTCAATGTGTTTAATTTTTTGTTCGCGTAGCCCAACAATTTGTTGTTGCATACTGGGATTGATTTCATCTGCGAATGCGCTAATTATTACGGTCATTTTTTTCTTCCTTTCTTTTTTCCTTTTATCCTTTCACACCACCAGCAGTTGAACCACCGATGAACTGTTTTTGGGCAGAGAAATAAACAACTAGGGAAGGAATCAAACCAATAATCGACATCGCGATTGTTCGATTCCAACTGAAATCTGCTGAGGTAGTGTCCATTGCCATCCGTAAGGCAATCGATACCGGATATTTTTCTACAGAAGAGATGTAAATTAACGGGCCTTGAAAGTCGGTAAAGGTCCAGATAAATTGAAATAAAGCAGCCGTAATTAACGACGGTTTAAGAATTGGTACAAGTATTCTTATTAAGATTGTGAAAGAATTACAACCATCAATCGTTGCAGCTTCGTCTAGTTCTTTCGGTACTGTTCGGAAAAATTGAACCAGCATGTATACGAAAAATGTATCGCAGGCAAAGGCTGAATTCGTAATCAAAGGTAGATACGTATCAAGCAAATTTACATTTCGCCAAAAAATATACATCGGAATTCGAGTAACGATTCCTGGCAAAAATAAAGTAGCAATCATTATTGGAAATAAAATTTTTTTAAAAGGAAAATCAAATCGAGCAAAACCATATGCTGCCAAGGTACAGGAAACCAAAGTCAAGAGAACTTTAGGTATAACAATCAGAAAAGAATTCAAAAAATAAGTAGCGAAGGTGTACTGACTTGATGTTTGCCAACCTTCAATGTAGGGCGTAAAATCAAACGTTTTTGGCATAAACCAAATGGATTGAAAAATTTCACTATTTGTTTTGAAGGAAGCACCAAACAACCATAAAATTGGATAAAGCATGGTGAGAGCACCTGCAATCAAAATAAGATATTTGACCGACGAAACCAATCGTTTTTTTCGTTTTACTCGTCGATTAACTTTTTCTGTTTCAGTTTTGTGTGGCAATGTTTGCTGCATGGTTAGTCCCTCCCATCGGCATAAAAGACCCAATTTTTAGAAGTCTTAAATAAAATTGCGGTAAAGATCATGATCATTACAAATAATACCCATGACAATGCACTTGAATAGCCCATATTAAAAATCTTAAACGCATTGTCATAAATATACATAGGTAATAAGTAAGTACTACGCATTGGTCCCCCACCTGTGATTAAAAATGGACCATCAAATTCTTGAAATGCTTGAACCAATTGCAAAATCAAATTGAAAAAAATAATTGGTGTCAACTGTGGTAAAGTAACAGAAAAAAATTGTCGGAATTTTGAAGCGCCATCAATTGCTGCTGCTTCATACAAATCTTGAGGCATCTCAGTCAACGCGTTTAAGAAAATTACCATAGCTGAACCAAACTGCCAAACACGTAGTAACACGATAGTCAACATGGCACCCGTCCCACTAGAAAACCAAGCAACATTTGCAATGCCAATACTGTTTAACACCATGTTGACTAAACCATCGTTTTTGAATAAGAACTGCCACAACACAGCAATTGCGACATTTGCCCCCAAAATAGAAGGGATATAATAAGCTGTTCTGAAAAAGCCAATTCCCTTTAACTTAGCATTCATCACATAGGCAACAAAGAGTGCGAAAATCAGCTTGAAAGGAACAGTTAAGAAAACGAATTTGATTGTTGCTTTGACTGACGACCAAAAAATAGGATCATCAGTAAACATTTTGATGTAATTGTCAAAGCCAATAAATTTTGGCTCAGTTAACATCGAATAATCCGTGAAGCTATAAAAAAGCGACATTGCAAAGGGATAAACAACGAAAAAGAGAATCCCGATCATCCAAGGTGTTAAATATAAAAGACCAATGTATTTTTTTTTGATCATTTTTTTCCTCCTATAAAAGTTAAGGAACCAGATACATAATTTGCTGTGCTTTAAAACATAGCTCGCTTAGTTCACGGAGTCTTCCTCTTCTTTGAATGCTTGGTAAAATTCTTTTGCAGCCTGCTTAGTGTCGATTTTCCCATAATCCAAGCGAGTAATGATATCTAAAGTTGCATCATTTAACTTGGCAGTATCCCAACGATACATGGTAGATAGATTCGTATCGACCTTCTTCTCGCCTTCCGCTAAAATTTCTGTTGCTAATGGCGTAATCAATCCACTTTCTTCTAAAGCTTGCTTACCACTCTCACTATCAGGTACGCCATTTTCTAATTTTTGAATTTTATTTGCTTCTGAATTATTCATTAAGTAATTGATTAGCTTTGCAGCAGCTTTTTGGTGTTTACTAGAGGTTGGAATAGAATAAACCATTGATGGTTTCGTCCAGACCCCAGTTGATTTTTCATTGTTCATTGAAGGGTAACCTGCTAGTGCTAATTCAAATCCTTGTTCTTCCAACTGACTCTTGATGGTATTCACGTTGGCAATAAATTCAAAGAGGGTTACCCACTTTCCTTCAAGTAACGCTGGTGCTGGCGCGCCTTCAATAGTTCCTGCATTGTCTACATCTTTTTTAGAAGGAATGATTCTTTGTTCAACGAGTTGATGATAAAAATCGATCAGTGTAAGGAAATCCTTTTCTGTGTAATTTAACTTGCCATTCTCATCTGAAATGGGTAATCCAGTTTGTTGCGCAACAAGTTGAAAGAGAACAATTGGGGAACCATACTTAGCACCAAAAAAATTCGCAGCCGGATAATAATCATCTGGTAATTTTTCCCGCATGGCAATTAAATCTTCCCAAGACTGAGGTGCCTCGATATTGAATTTATCTGTGACTGTTTTGTTGTACAACAAAGGACGATAGTTGGTTGATAATGGTAACCCTAACAAATGATTGTCATATTTTAGCGAAACCAAGGACTCTTCAGAAAAATTGGTAGAAATGGCTAACTCTTTTGAGAGAGTCTCTAAATCAACAAGTTGGTTTTTGTATTGATTTAGCCACATCGAATCTAAACGAATGACGTCAGGTGCTGTGCCACCAGATAGTTGTGTCGTCATTTTTTCTTGATAACCTCCGTACCCACTAAACTCTGCCTTGACTTTGATTGTGGGATTTTCTTTTTCAAAATCTGTGATGGCTTCTTGCATGACCTTATTCCGCGCATCACCACCCCACCAGCTGATTCGAATTTCTTCGGTTTTGGCTGAACCTTCTGAACTTTTGCCACAAGCAACCAAACTAAAACTTAAAATGGCAATCCCCACGAATTTGATGATTCTTTTGTAGTACACTTTGGACACTCTCCTTTTGAGTTGGTTTCCTATCGATAGTATTAAGCGCTTACAAGTGAAAATATTAGCTTGAACAAAGGGAGGCGTCAATAAGTTTAGCAAGGTTCGAGCCACTTTCAACTGAGAAGTTAACGAGTGCATTTTATTTTCTATAGGGTCTGTTAACCCTACAGTTAACAATTCGATTAGGTAATTGAATTCTTTAGCGGAGATATAGTTTACTTACATACATAACTAAATTATTTATGAAAGGAATTATTAAGATGGAATTATATTTAGATCAACATTCTTTACCAACTTATAAAGCATTGGCATCAGAAACGCGGTTAGCAATTTTGCAATTACTAGCAGAAAGAGGTTTAACTGTCACCGAACTTGCAAAGGAACTTAACTTAAGTAAGGCAATTATCTCAAGACATGTTCGTCTACTAGAAGATTGTCAGTTGATTCGACTTGATGATTCTTGTCTAAATGATGATGGGCAGCACAAGCGCTTATTTTCGTTGGCGCTTGATCGAGTAGAAATTGTTTTTCCTCAAAAACTTTTTTTACCTTTTCAAAAAGCAACTGCCGAAACTCGACTAGGCTTATTCTCCGACTTTATGGTCATGCCCACTTGTGGACTAGCAAATACGGAAACGATTATTGGTTTGTTAGATGAGCCACAGTCTTTTGTTGATGAACATCGATCAGAAGCTGCTCTTTTATGGTTTTCTCGCGGGTATGTAGAATACATTATTCCTAATAAAGCACCAATTGCTTCGATGCTCCAACTATTGGAGATCTCCTTTGAAATCTCCTCAGAATTTCCAGAATCAAATAATAACTGGCCAAGTGACATTAGTTTCTACATTAATGGAATCAAGCTGGGTACTTGGACTTGTCCTGGAAATTTTTCAGATGTCAGGGGGAAATTAACACCTGCTTGGTGGAAGAATCGTTTTAGTCAGTATGGACTTTTAAAGCATTTACGCATCACTAATTCTGATACTGGAATTGATGGAATCAAAATTTCAGAGGTCCGATTAGTTGATCTAGGTATCGAAGATCAACCGTTTTATCGGTTTAAAATTGCTGTGGATGAAGGAGCGGTTAATCAAGGAGGTGTTACTTTATTTGGAGATACCTTTGGGAATCATGAACAAAACATCCGAACAACGATTTATTACAGTGAAGAATAAAACACCTGAAACCAATGATTCGTTTCAGGTGTTTTATGCAAGGGTGAATAGTCAATTTTTTTGCTGAGAATTTTTACGCGGGTGTTTTTTGTAATAAAAAGTTGCGCGAATACTCGCACCTAATAAAAAGGCTCCGCAAATAAATAAGAAGTGGAAAAATTCAGGGATGTGAAAAAAGGAATCTACTTTATTGACCGAGTATCCAGAAAGAAATGCAATAAGAAAAATATACCGCATTTTATCATTACGTCCCCACTCGTCTAGCCAATAATAAAATTCTTTCATGAAATTCTCCACTCCGTTCTTTTATTTTTTAAAAAACTGAAATAAATTCTTTATTAGTAGTTCTTTATACTTTTTCGGGTACAATCCAATCCTCAAAAAAAGTTTTTTTATATTTTTTAAAGACTGTTGTGTCTAAGTGACGATTGTTTTCAATTCCTGAAAGACTTAATTCATTGGGATTGATAAAGTGACGATTGAAAAAGGTAAATTGGTCAGCGCTATCTAAAAAAAGTTCCTTGTTTCTATGTGTAGTTTCAGGTGTTGTACTGGCTTTTTTTGCATGTTCTTGGTTGACAATCATGGATTTCCTCCTAATCTTGCAAGTTCACTTGCTTTCATCTTGGGAATCATTTCATTTTACATTCTAATGATTCAATGAATTATCGTCAACTAATAGCTGAAAAACGAATAAGCACAAGCTTAGTGGAATCCTCTACCAGAAAAATTAGGGACAAATGATTTTATTTAGCGCCATTTCGTTCGCTACGTTTATTACTTACGCACTTTTTTTCGTTGGTGTCGTCTATAAAAGAGGAGCAATAACAGACTAATCAGGAGCAATGTACTTAGAAAAATGCCCCACAGTAAAAGTTGATGGCGCTGAGTAACTTTTTTAATCCCTTCCGAAACTTTTTCTGGTGTGTAAGGTATACGGTGCCCTCTCACTAATAAGCGATGACTATTGATCATGTAAGGTGTACAGGTTAATAACGTTACTAAATCTTTTCCTTCTTCGATATGCAGATATTGCGTATCCGTAGGTTCAACCGTCTTGATTTGATCTACTTGATAAGCAAGAGTTTTGCCATTTACTTCTAAATAAAATTCATCACCTTCCGTTAATTCAGGTAAGTCGGTGAAAAGTTTTGCTTGTGGTAACCCTCGATGGCCAGAAATTACTGCATGAGTGCTTGTTCCGCCTGTAGGATAAGAAGTACCTTCTAGTAATGAACTCCCCTTTTCTAATAATAATGAATTTGTTTTATCAAAAATAGGTAACCGAACATTGATTTTTGGGATTGTCAGGACACCAATCGTATGACTTTCAAAATAAGTTTTATCTGGTTTTTTTTCTGGCTTTTTTTGTTCAGAAAAAGGATCTAATCCTGGATTTCCACCTTCCTTAGCTAATTGTTTATTTTTCTTTTCCATTTTTTCTTGTAATTTCGCCATTGCATCCGCATTTTCTTGATTGGCTTTTGTTTGATAGTGAGAAATGATCTGTTGATCGAGGTAGTTATTCAAAGCATCACTGACAAAAGGATAAGCTAAAGCACCTATGCCAATGAACAACAAAAGAATCATTATGCTGTCGATCACTCGTCGTCTGTTTTTACGTTTCATGGATACCTCCCTAGATGAAGATCAATAAATAAAAGAGCCCAGGACAGCACAATGTCTCAGGCTCTTTTATTGTTTTGGTAGATAGAATCCTTCGATTATTTTTCAAATCGAAAGTCTTGCTTCACTTTTTAATGCAAGCTTAGCTTCTATACATTTTCTTTGCGGCGTTTAGCAAAGTATAGCCCTACAACAACCAGTAATAAAGCACCTGTGCCAATGTACAAGTAGATTCCGCTACCACCAGTTGAAGGTAAAGTTCCTTTGTGTTTATTTGGAACTTTTTCTGGAGCAACTAAGTTTTCAGTTGTTCCGTATGAGTGTTCATCAACTTCAAATTCAATTCGATTTGTTAATAAAACGTAATCGTTAGGAGCAACTGTTTCTTCCAAGTAATACGTTCCGTAGTCTAACCCAGTTACATCTACTAGTCCATCTGCTGATGTTGTGAAAGTAGTTGCATCTGCTTTGTTTTTTACCCAAGTGACTGCTTTTGTTGCTTCATCGATGTTCAAGTAATTAGCTGTGTCACTATCTTGATCACGTACGACAAATGAAGCGCCTGCTAATGCTTGTGTTGATGAGACATCGCCATCCACTTTGATAAATCTTTTCCCACCAGTAACAACTTCAACAGTTGGCGGTGTTTTATCATCTGTGTGTCCGTTATCGACGTTGGCTTCGTTTTTAAATCCTTTAGTTGGATCTGCTTTTTCATTTAAGTGCATGTAATAAACAAATTTCAAAGTACCGCCTGGCGTCAATGAAGGAATAAATGCAGGATCAACTGCTACAGTGAAGCCATTTTCTTGTTCTGTTACTTGATAATTTGCTGGCGTGATTAATGTATCGCCATCATAAAGTGCGTAGGCATTGTTACCTGAAGCAATGTTGTCAAAAGTCAAGGCTTCGTCATGAGTATCAATCAGATTGAATTTAACATATTTATTTGCATCGCCTTCTTTATCTGCAATACCTAAAGGAATATTAACAGAAATCTCATATTGGATTTTTTCGCCGATTGCAACGTCGTTTCCATCTAAATTAGGTGTTGTTTTTTCTACTTTTGACGTGTCATTTTTAATTGTTTTTTCTACAGCTGTTTGGTTATCCGCTTCAATTGTAAAATCTGTTTTTGTTTGACTTTCAATTAATTCTGCATTATCAGGTGCTTTAACTTCCTCTAGTACATAAGAACCGACTTCAAGATTTTTGATTGTCAATTCACCAGTTGCAGCATCTGTTTCTGTAAAATCATTTTCACCAATTGCATAATCTTTCCCAGTGATGAAGTGCTTCGCTTGGATTTTATCAGCTGTCCAAGTGTAAAGACCATCTTTCACACCTTGGATATATTTTACGACGCTTGGAGTTCCTTCTGTCTTTGAGATAACAAATTCTGCGCCATTTAAAGATTCATTTTCAGCAGTACCAACTTTTTTGACGTGTAATGCGCCATCGTTGGCTACAATATTTTTTGGATAAAGATGAATGGTTGTCAATTCTTCTGTTCCGTATTTGTAAGAACCATCTGCTTGTTTGATTAGTTCATAAACAGGAAAAGCAACGACCATATTTGCAGCAGCAGTTACGCCGTCTTTTGCTTCTTCTTTGATAGTATAAACTGCGTCTTTACTTTGTTGTTTCTTTGGCAAATCTAAACGAACATTTCCGTTCGCATCGGTTGTACCTTGTGCAAATGGTGTGCCTGTTGTTAACCCTTGAACAGCTTGTTTAGCAGCATCGACTGTTGCACCTGCTTCGCGTTGTGCATAAAATTCTGCTGTCACGTCGTAAACACTAAATGTGACGCCAGCTAGTCCTTGATACTGGTCGAACTCACTCATCTCTTTCCCACTATTTTGAATCAATGGGTCAGGAAAATCAGTCATTTTTTTCTTGTGTAAAATCACTTTTGCTGTGTCATTATTTTCTGCTGCGAAAGCTTGAACTGTACTTAATAGACCTGTAAAAAGTGGCAAGGTCAGTAACAATGTGCTTAATAAATACCAAACTTTTTTAAACTGTTTCATTTTTTTGCTCCTCGCTTTTGATAAAAGATCCAACCAATCACTACACCAATTAATACTATTCCAACTACTCCCCACCAAACGGTTTGTTGGTCATTTGTTTTTGGTAATAATCCTGAATGTTTTATCTTTTTATTGACGATTTTTAAAGGCATCGTCTCTTGCCCATTAGATAAATAAGAATGTTCTGTAATCGTAAATGGAATGGTTTCCTGACTTAAAACGTAATTATCAGGCGCTTTGATTTCTTCTAAGAAATAACGTCCATCTTTTAGTCCTTTGACTGTAAAATTTCCAGAACGATCAGATGAAAATTGTTGTGCTGTTTGCTTCTCTTTGTTCCAAGTGTACCCACTAGCTGATTCATGTAAGTAGTTACCTACTTGGTCTTTTACGAGAAAGACTGCCCCGGACAGTTTTTCTGATTGATTTTCACTAGAGACTTTAACAAATCGTTTGCCACCTGTTCGCACAGCTGTTTTCTTTGTGATGGAATGTTTGTCGCTGTCTAAACGACCTTCATTCAGAATAGCTGTATCAGGTTTCGCATCTTTTCCTAGTGTCATCTGGTAAGAAATTGCTAGTTGTTTTTTCGCAAACTTCTGGAGCTCTTGAATTGAAAAATCTAACGTAAATCCATGAGCGTTCGTCTTCGTCGTGTAGCCATTAGTTAACTCTTGTCCATCCACGGATACCTTCAGTGTATTTGGTAAAGGTGTCAGCGTTGGATCAGCAGTATCTGAAATACGAAACTGTTGATAATCTAAGATGTTTGTTGGGATGGTTGTCTTCAATTGATAATGAATAGCATCACCTACAGTAAATCCAGATTCTCCCTCCAACACAGTTTTTTCTAGTGGTGGTAGGTCGTACGCATTTTCTTCATTTTTAGGATAAAGATGGATTGTCGACAAATCAGTGCCGTTTGCATCTTGCACTGGTAAAATCACGACCAGATTACTTGCTTTTTCTTTAACAACTTCTGGCGCGTTAGCTTCAATAAATAGATAAGCTTTATCACGTTGCTTTTCATCTTTACTTGGTAAAGTGAAAGATAAAATCCCATCTTCACCGTTCACACGGCTTGTTGTTCCTTCAGCAACCAGCTCCCCGGCTGAAGCACCAGTTTGAGCTAATTTAGTTTGAGCCGATTGAATAGAATCTCCCCCACTACGTAACTGATAAAAGGAATCCGTTACGTCAAATACTTGATAATCCACATCATTGAGCCCACGATAATTTTGTAGTAAGGTACCTTCTTCACCAGAATTTTCTTGTTCTGTAGGCAACTGACCTTCAGGAAATAGTAATTTGTGTAAAGTAATCTGAACGTTTGCTTGCTTGCTTTCTGCCAATGCTTGTTGTGAAAAGCCAAAAAGTACAAGAACGAACACACACACTTTCAATAATCGCGCGTTTTTCATTCGTTACACCCCTCCTTCTGGTCGTTGCTTGATGAATAAATAACCACCGACTGTTGCTAAACTAATTGCAGCAATCAAGTAGAGCCAAACACGACCAATCCCACCAGTTTCTGGTAGAGGGATTTTTGCTTGGTTCGTTACATCTAAGTCGATTTGGTTGTTTTGTTCACCAGTAATGAGTACATCATCGATTTCTTTTCCGTCAATGGTTACTGTCCCTTCTTCACTAATCACGAGTTGAATAGGTTCTTTTAAGCCTTGATAACCTTCAGGAGTAAATGTTTCCGTCAATGTATATTTACCAGGTTGCAAGCTTTCAAAGAGGAAGGTATCTGTTTCTTTGCCATCTTTTGGTAATTCAATATCTGTATCTGGACCAGTTAAGCGGAATCTAGCTCCTTTTAGTGCTGTTTGATCATCTGCTTTTTTGTGAACAGTCAAATCAAAAGCTTTTAAATGATTTTCGTGAGATATTGTCCATTCTTTTGCTTCTTCGTCGACATTCTTACCTTCATAATGAATCTGTCCGTATTTATCAACTTCGAATTCATAATTTCCAGCAAGCGTGTCATATCCGAGCGGACCAGAAGTTTCGACCATTCGATACATTCCCGATTGATCAATCACAAAATGAGCGATCCCCGATTGGCCTGTTTTTTCAGTACCTACTTTTTGATAGATACCTTGCTCATCTTTTCTTTGCAATTCAAATGTTGCATCTGCTAGATTGACTTGTTCGCCGTTTTGCAGCGTGTATTTTCTGATATTGACTGGCAACTCGGAAAATTGATTTTCAATTTCTAATGAAATTACTTGGTTACTCGTAGTAACTTCTTTTCCATCGACCTTCACTGTACCTTGGTTCGTGATCTCAATGTTCCAAGTTGTCTTTTCACCTAATTCATGACCTTTCGGAGCTTGGAGCTCTGTCAGTGTATAGGTCTGCCCTTTTTGTAAACGAATTTCTTTAGGCAACGAATAACTACCATCTTGGTTGTCAATCAAATTTGTTTTCACGCCATTTCCGGTTAATTCAAAAATTGCTCCTTCAAGATTTTTTTCACCAGTTGAAGAGTTTTTGATTACTTTCAAATCTAATGGCTTGAACTGCTTCGTGTTTTTCCAAGTTGTTTCATCTACTTTTTCTTGGTCATAACCCGGCACTGCAACTTCATTGGTCATCTGATAGCTGAAATTTTCCCCTTGGTTGTTGTATTGAGGAAGACTAAGGGTTTCATCATAAGAATCATCAGCTGTTTTGGATAACTGTGTGATATTGGTTCTTCCCCACGTGTTACTAGTGTCATTTTCAGGTTTCAAAATTTTGATGTAACCAGTCTGCCAATTCGCTGAATTTGTTACTTGTTTACGCGTAACTTCATAAGTAACATTTTCTGGTCGACTGCTTGTGTCTTGATCAAATTCTTCCCAAAGTTTTTTGAAATTCAATTTGACTCCAGGCGCCTTACCAGAAGGAACGCCGAAATCTGCAAGTTCATTTGAAGTTGCCACTGGTTGAAAAGTTGTTCGCCCATTCATTTGGTACCAGAAATCTGGTTTGAATGAGTCTGATTCAGTTTGTAGCCTAATTTGATAATGAATTTGAATTTCTTGCTGCTTACCTAAATAAATACCATCACTTTTTACCGTTGTTCCGTCCATTGTGATGCTTGGCATAGATGGAACTTGAACTGAGCCAACACTTTTAATACTTAAAGTATCTGGTTCATAAATAAAAGGTTCAGCAATTGGATCAGTAACGTTACCGTTAACAACAGTTCCAGCAATTTGAACGGCTTTCTTTGCTAAGTAATCAGAGATATCTGGCGCATAATCAGCAGATTCATAGTACAAATCGCCATTCTCATCTTCAGAAACCATTTGTCGCATTTTATTTTCAACTTCTTGTTTCGATAAATTAGCACGAGGATCACTTTGCAATTGAATACCTAATCCATGAATTTCAATACCCCGTTGTTTTAATGCTAGTGCTTCGCCAATTGTCGCGACAAACGTACTGTCGATTCGACGGTTCGTATTATTTTGATCACACGCGTTGTAGCTATTTGAAATATAGGAAGTATTGCTTGGTGTATCTTGTTGATTCGTAAATTCCGTACCATAGTAGCTACCATCTGTTTCGGCTTGAACACGGCTGACTTTATATGAAAATGTCGGTACACCGTCCGTTAATAAAACAATGACTTTTTTATGTCCATTAGGTGTTGCTAACATATCTCCAGCATCACGTAATGCTCTTTGTGTAAACGTTCCTCCAGTTGTACTACTTGGTGTGATATTTTTGATTGGGTCTTTTACAGAGTCAAACGAACCTATCGGAACTGTGCCATTTCTGTAGCCATCACTTGAATATCCAACGTAGCCCATACTAATACTGTCAGTAATTCCGCTATCTGCTAAAGTATCGACGAAACGATCGACCCCTTTTTGGACCTCTCCGATTCGATTGTTATCGTTCATACTTCCTGACCAGTCAACGACCAAAACTAAATCTAGCGGTGTGATCTCCTTTTGAACGTTTCCCCGAACATTTAAGTAGACGTCAAAAAGTCCCGGCGTCGAAGTTTCTTTTGCATATTTACGAATGGCGTAATCGGCTTGGTCGCCAGTACCCCCGTATTCAATATATGAGTTCGTTTTGTTTAAAGGATCACCATTCCACGAAGTTACTCCGTCCCATTCGGTGCTGCTTCCTTGTTTATTTCCTTGGTGATTGATAACTTGCTGATTACTAGTTGGTTGCCAACTAGCTGTTGGGTAAGTTCCTGAGCTGTCTGTCGTGTACTCTGGCATGATCGACTCTTGCGCTTTTTGAGAAAGATCAGCAGCTGCAGCCATTTTTGCTTCGGCGAAAGGACGAACGATTTCTTCATCAGTTGGCTTAACAGCATTATCTTCTGCTATAGTGTTATCTGTTGTGCTATCTATTTCCGTTTCTTTTGGAGTTGTTTCACTCACAGTTTTATCAGGCATGAAAGATACTTCAAATTCATTTTTTTCGTACAATAACTTAGGTGTTTGGGTAACATCTAAGGATTGAGAATCAACAGCTAACGAAAGTTGAATTTGCTGATTTGTTCCACTCGCAATTGTTAAACTGAGAATATGATCTTCTACTTGGTAAGAGTAGCCATCTTTTTGAAGTTCTTTTGTATCGATCAAGCGGGCATTTGTCAACTTGATTTCCTTTTTTAATGCTGTATCTGTCTGATTGATAAGCTTCAGATCCACTTGTAAAGAGGTCTGGTTATTCTCACCTGTCGTTATCTGTGCTGACGTGATTTCAACAGTATCAGCAGTTTCTGCATTCACAGCAATTGGCATTAAATAAGATGAAACAAGTAGTAGCACAGCACCAACAATCCCAAGTTTCTTCAATAATTTAATTTCTATTCTCTCCTTTCCTTTGTGAGTCAGTAATTCAATTAGAATAGCTAACGACATAATTTTTCATTATTCTAATCTAATAATTATTATACGAAGAAGCCGGTAATTAAATCACACCAGTTTTTATACCGAGCGGTTTCATTTATGAGATTGCTTCATTCTTTCGATGGTTGTTTCATTAAAGTAAAGGGTTGGGGAGGAAAAAGTATGATTAGGCTACTGGAAGAAAATTATAGGAAAATGGAAGAAATTATTAGAATATTATCCATTTCTGACGAGTGGATGACTAAAAAAGAACTTGCAAAATATATTGGAAGTTCTGAGTCTACGTTTATTCGTTATGTTGAAGAGATAAAACAGCGTTGGGGAAAAGCATTAACGATTCAAACCTCCCATAAACTTGGCTATCGGTTGGAGAGATTCAATGTCTCGGTTTATCTACAGATGCTAACGGATATGGCACAAACTTCAACGAATACCCAACTTTTGAATGAATTTATTCAAAATCCAGGAAATACAATTGAATATTATTGTGAGGCCATCAGTATCAGTCGCTCCTCCTTCGCCCGAAAGATAAAACAGTGTAATCAAGTATTAGAGAAATATTCACTGAAAATAGTTGTTGATCAAGGCTATCAATTGACAAGCACAGAAAGTGAATTATCATTACGGATTTTCGTCACCTTTTTCTTTTTGATTTATTATGGTCACTACGCACTGCCGTATCAAGCCGACAAGCAAGAAATGAAACAATTAATGCGTCGTAATCACTGCCAACTGAATATCATTAGTGGTGACAATAGTTACGAACACACTTTTTTTATTATGTATTTCATGGTTAGCTTGGAGCGAGAGAAGCAGGGATTTCTACTTTATCCAGAGCAACATTCTCCTGAGCATATGAAAATCAACCATGAAGATCATGACTATTTATGTCAGTATTTTTCCGGATTAGACATTGCTACGTATCAAGAAGTTCTTTATTATTTTCAAAAAGGGCCTTTCCAGCAGTTTTCTTATGAAGAAAAAAGGGATATCAGCGAAAAAATACGAATCAATCTAAAATTTAATTCTTTTTCACAAACAGAGAAGCTCACAGAAGATGCAGTCGATTTTATTGTGCATCTCTTGACTTGTCTTTATTTATTCTCTCAATTAATCCCATTTGATACGACGGAATTAACACAACGAGCAACCTTATTTGCAAGACATATTCACTTTACTCAACTCCATTTATATGCAAGACTTCAAGCAGAATTACACTTCTTTTCCGCCCTATTGGAAACCAATTTACTCAACCATTCTTCTTCTTACATTTTTTGGCTATTGAATGGTTATCCAGGAATCAATCAAAGTATTTCATCATCTAAAAAAATCTTAGTCGTCAGTGATATGGGAATCAATCATAGCCAATATATCGGTAATTATATCCATGCAACGCTTTCTTTACACAAAATTCGTTCAGATATGTTAGCTATCACAGAGGAAGAAATCGTTGACTATGATTTAAGCGTATTTGATTTGATCATTACCAATCAGCCTATTCCGCAAACTGACGTTCCAAGTGTTTTGATAAATGATGCTATCTTATTTTCAAATGAAAATGAATTGTTAGCGCTATTAAATTTTTAATCACTTTGTTATTTCTAAAATAAGGTATCTTATTTTTTTCTTGGCGAATACTAATCGGTTTTCTTGGCAAACTAACGACTTATGTTATAGAATAAAAGAAAAGGAGGTTTTCATATGATGGAAGGATTAAAAAGAAATTTTAAAACTTATGCTTTAGTCAGAGCTATTATTTATATCATTTTAGGCGTGCTGATTGTTATTAATCCAAGAGCTGTTTTTAATCTCATTGGTTATCTAATTACTGCTTATTTTTGCTTGTTAGGACTGTTTAATTTATTTGAAGATTATAAACGTAAAAAACAAGTCGGAAGTTGGGGCTTTGGCCTGTTTAGTGGAATCGTCTTTCTCATTTTGGCATTGGTTGTGTTGTTTTTTGCACCAGCTATTGCTTCGATTTTACCGGTTCTGTTAGGCTTGGCCATTATTTGTAATGGCGTTTTCCAATTGATAATGGGATTGAATATGAAGTCAACACCGTGGCTTATCTACAGTGTATTAATATTGATTGGCGGAATCGTTCTGCTATTCAACCCATTTGCTAGTTTGTTAGTGTTATTCCAGATTTTTGGTGTGATTTTGATCATTATGGGCGTGTCAGAAGCAATCAGTTTTTTCAAATTAAAAAAAATAACGATCAACTAATCTAAGTATTAATCGTATTGAAAAGAAATGGTTCGCCTGATTTTTTTGTCTAGCAGGCGTTCTGTTTTTTTTTATTCAAATGAAAGGAAATGATCAAATGGAATTTATTGGAACCCTATGTCTGATTTTGATTGCAACAACTCTTGGTTCACATCTTTCACGCCGTATTGGGATTCCTGCTGTAATTGGACAGTTATTAGTCGGCGTGATTTTAGGACAGGCAGGTTTAAATTGGGTACATCCCAACATCTTAGTGCATGATTTTTCAGAAATTGGTGTGATTTTGTTAATGTTTCTTGCAGGCTTAGAAAGTGATTTATCTTTACTTAAAAAGTATTTTAAGCCAGGTATGTTTGTAGCTTTATTGGGAATCCTATTTCCAGTAATTTTTGGTTGGCTCACAGGCGAGGCTTTTCACGTTCCGTTAAATGAAGCCTTGTTTTTTGGAATCATCCTTGCAGCAACTTCAGTAAGTATTTCAGTTGAGGTATTGAAGGAATTAAATGTGGTCAACACCAAAGAAGGATCGACGATTCTAGGGGCTTCTGTAGTGGATGATATTTTAGTCGTCTTAGTGCTAAGTTTAAGTCTTTCATTCTTAACTGGTGATACATCCAACCAAACACCTCTCCCATTGATTTTATTGGAGCAAGTGATTTATTTCGTATTTATTTTCTTGTTAGTTAAATGGATTGCCCCTTTATTGATGTCTTTTGCAGGAAAAATTTATGCGAATTCTGCTGTGATCATTGTTTCCTTAGTCATCTGTTTAGGTATGTCTTTTGTGGCAGACTTAGTTGGTCTTAGTTCAGTAATTGGCGCATTTTTTGCAGGAATCGCGGTCAGTCAAACAAAAGTTAAACAAGAAGTCTATCATAATGTCGAAGCGCTGGGTTATTCTATTTTTATCCCTGTTTTCTTTGTCAGTGTTGGTTTAGAGGTTGATTTTACTAATTTTGGAAGTCAATTGTTCTTCATTCTAGCCTTCACGATTATTGCAATCTTGACTAAACTGGTCGGTGGCTATCTTGGTGCAAAAGTGGCTGGTTTTTCTGGGAATAGTTCATTGATGGTCGGTGCGGGAATGATTTCGCGTGGCGAAATGGCTTTGATTATTTTACAAATAGGGCAACAAAGTAAGTTGATTGAAGCACAATATTATTCCCCACTAGTGATTATCATTTTACTGACGACTTTAGTTTCTCCATTGATTTTAAAATATTTTACGAGAAAGATTTATACTGTTAAAGCCAATTAGACTTAAATTAAAAGCAAACAAGGTAGAACAATATATTTTGTTCTACCTTGTTTCTTTACTATTATTTATGACAAAATTTAATTAACGATCTGTTCATTGACATACTCAGCATACAAACTATGGGAATGAATCAACTCGCTGTGAGTCCCATGTCCAGTAACCGTTCCTTTTTCAATGAAATAAATCTGATCTGCATCGACAATTGTTGATAAACGATGGGCAATGACTAAGGTTGTTCGACCTTTCATCAAATGATCTAATGCACGTTGGACTTTTTCTTCTGATTGTGAATCCAAGCTTGCAGTTGCTTCATCTAACATCAAAATTTGTGGGTTTCGTAAAAATGCACGGGCAATCGCAATTCGTTGTTTTTGACCACCCGATAATTTCACACCACGTTCTCCAATTTTGGTATCCAATTGTTCAGGGAAATCACGAACAAACTGATCAGCATACGCTAAACTTAACCCATGCCAAAGCTCGTCATCGTTTAATGTTCTACCCAAACCATATTGCAAATTATCTCGGATACTTCCAGCAAAAACTGCACTATCTTGTGATACATAGCCAATTTGTGAACGCCATTCATTCAAATCAAACGACTGAATATCTTGATTGCCAACAGTCAGTTTACCTGCTGTTGGTTGGTAAAAACGTTCAAGTAATGAGAAAATCGTTGACTTCCCGCCACCACTTGGTCCAGCAAAAGCGACCACTGTATTAGGTTTTGCATAAAATGAAATATCCTTTAGAATTGGATGATTTTCTTCATAGCTGAAAGAAATATTTTCTGCTTGGATTGTTTCTCCTGCAACATTGACAGCAACTTCACCGTTTTTTTCAATCTTCGTTTCCAAAATTTGTTGGATACGTTCAGTTGCCCCCATTGCTTTTTGCGCTTGAGAGAAAAACATCGCAAAGCTTGTCACAGGTGTGATGATATTAAATAGATACAAAAGGAATGCTACCAGTTCACCACTTGTTAACGTACCTGCTTGAACACGAACTGCGCCATATCCAAGAATCCCAACAAACAATCCAAGCATTGCTGTCATCATAATTGGTTGTAGAACAGCTTCGATTTTGGCATCTTTGACACCTAATACAAAAATCTTTTCGATAAACGTACGACCACTATTTTTTTCCGCTTCTTCCCCGTTACTTGATTTGATCAAACGGATTTCAGCAAGTTTTTCTGTAGCATCCGCATTAAAATCAGCAGTTGCTCCTTGTAGTTGGCGCCCAATTTTAGACATCATCTTACCAATTGGAATCATGATAATCATGACGATTGGTACTGCAACAAACATCAACATTGCCATCTTCCAATCCATAATGACCAAAATAATAACTGAGCCAACTAATTGGATTGCTCCTGTAATAAAGTTTGGAAATTGCGTCGTTACTAAATCTTTGATCACCGTTGTGTCATTTACTAAACGAGAGCTGCTTTCACCTGATTTATGTTCATCATAATAACTTACAGGTAAGTGAAGCAAATGTGCCCATAACTTTTCTCTTAGAGATTTAACAGAATCTTCACCAACATAACGAAGTAAAAAACCACCAATCGTTCCAAAACCAAGATAAACAGCAAATGCAACAAGTAGCACTGCGACCATTTTCCCGTCAATTTTTGATAATTCACTGGTATCAACCAGCCCCTTTGTTAACTGAGGTACTACCAAACTTGCGCCACTTGTCACTAAACTAAGTAAGATCCCAAATAAAAATAAACCTTTCTTTGAGCTTACACTGTTAATCAATTTCATAAAATCTTTGAATTTAAATGCTCCAGTAGATGCTGGTAGTTCTTCAGCAAATCTTGCGGGTTGTCCGCCGCCACCTCGTGCCATTTTCTTTTCCTCCTAATACCTAAAACTCATTCTAAAATTTTTGATAGTTTAAAAATCTTCCCATTCATCCTCATTGTTTCTATGAGAATCATCGTTGTTAAATGGTTGTTTTCCTCTGTTTGGACCACTTCGCCAGAAATCACGTCGAAAATCATGACCAAATCGGTTTGGAAAATCTTGTGGGAAATCTGGACGACCACCACGTTCACCAAATGGCGATTTTCGCATCATTCGTTTCATTTCGCGACGCATTTTTCGTAAATCCTCTGGTGATAAATTTTGCCAATCTCCACCGTATTCTTCAAATAGAGCTTCACGCATTTCTTGCATTGCTTGGAAACGATCTAATGGATCAATAAATTTTTCGGATTGACGATGAAATTCGCCACTCCAACCACTAGAAATTTTTTCTAACAAGTTACTGAAAGTTGTTTGTTCTTCTTCTGTTAAACCAGCAAAAAAGATTTCGCTTTGGTTTTCTTGCTTGAAGGACGCATTTTTCTCCGCTTTTTCTCTTCCTTGTTCTGTTAGATAAACACGTTTTGTTCGTTTATCATTTTCATCTTCTTCGCGAGTAATATCCCCACTTTTTTCCATTTTCTTCATTAGTTCCGCCAACGAGCTTGGTCGTAAATCTAAAACTTCAGCAAGGTAGCTTTGGACTAATCCATCCTCTAGTCGTAAAATTGACAATACTCGTTGCTGTCCAGTAAACTTTTGCTTTTTTTGACTCATAAAAGCATTACTTGCTTCACTAATAAAACGTAGTTGTTTCATCAAACGTTCAGATAATTCACTCATTTTCAAAATCCCTTTCTTTTAGTTCGGTACCGAACTTTATTTCGTCACTCATTATAGTTCGGCACCGAACTATTTGTCAACTATTTTTTATTAATTATTTAATGTAAAAATCAACTAGCTTGTCTTACAAAATTATTTTCTTTTCCAACTAAATTTTTTTGCAAAAAAATAAACCTCGCCAAACGACGAAGTTTATTACACTTTTTTAGTTTCATTCCACATAAGGATTCATTAAACCATTCTTTTCTTTTTCAGCAATTGCATAGCTTACTTCTAAAGCAACTTGTTTTTTCGCATCCTCCGAACTATACATACCAATCTTGTAGTCGATTTCTTGTAAACTTTCTTCGATTTTTTTCTGTCTTTCTAATACTTCTTGTCGGTGACTCAACAAAAGTTTCTTTCGTAAATCAACCGTTTCAGGACCAGCCATGACAAATTCAATGTACTGTCGAATATCACTTATTTTCATTCCTGTTTCTTTTAGACAGCAAATTGTATGAATCAGTTTTAAGTCACCCTCTGTAAATTCACGGTAACCTGCGTCATTTCTTGCTACAAAAGGAAGCAGACCTTGCTTGTCGTAGAATCGTAATGTGTAAATAGATAGCCCGACTTTTTGAGAGACTTCTTTGATTGAGTAACTCATTTTTTCACCTTTTTTCTTTTTTCCTTGCCCTAGAGTATGCTCTAGGGTCTAGTATAAGTAGCATAAACAAATGAATCAAAAAAAGCAACTGATAGGAGATAGAAAAATGACAGATAAAGTATTAGTTACAGGTGGAAATGGCTATTTAGGTATGCAAATTATTTTAGCTCTTTTGAATCAAGGGTATGAAGTTCGCGCAACATTAAGATCCCTCACTAAACAAGCAGATGTTTGGGAAACGTTAAGGAATAATCAGGTGGAAAATAGTGAAAAACTAAGTTTTATCCAAGCTGATTTGGCTAAAGATGAAGGTTGGGAGGAAGCAATGGCTGGTATCACCTATGTCTTGAGTGTTGCTTCACCTCTTTTCGATGCCAAAAATAAAGATTTGACTATTAGCCAGCAATCAGAGGAAGGAACACTACGAATTTTAAAAGCTGCCGCGCGAGCAAAAGTAAAACGTGTTGTCATGACAGCAAATTTTGGAGCAGTAGGTTTTAGTAACAAAGACCGATCCTCACTCACAACGGAAGCAAATTGGACGAATCCCGATGAAAAAGGCTTGTCTGCTTATGAAAAATCCAAGTTGTTGGCTGAAAAAGCAGCATGGAAATTTATTGAAGATTCAAACACGTCATTAGAATTAACTACCATCAATCCAGTTGCAATTATGGGTGCTTCTCTTAATGAACATGTTTCTGGTAGTTTCGTATTATTAAACAGCCTGTTCAATGGTTCACCGATGCCCAACCTTCCTTTAAACCTTGTTAATGTCCGTGATGTCGCTGATTTGCACGTTCGAGCAATGACACATCCACAGGCAAAAAATCAACGGTTTATCGCTACTGAGGATGGCCAAATCTCAATGGCTGAAATCATTGCGCTTATCAAAAAGAAACGACCAGAACTGGCAAAAAAAATGAAACTCAATCATCTTTTACCCAACACCTTTGTTAAGTTAGGTGCCCTGTTCAATGCTTCCGCGCAAGAAGGCAAGCTAATGCTTGAAATCAATCGTAACGTTAGTAATCAAAAGGCAAAAGATCTCTTAGGTTGGCAACCACTTAGCAATAACGAAGAAACCATTTTAGAAAGTCTTGATACGCTTGAAAAGTATCATTTGATTGGCTGATTGATAGATTTGAGAGAATGATTATTAAGTAAAAAGCATTTTCTTTGAGACACTTTTCAAGTTTTTAATGATTTTTGAATGTCCGGAAAAGGTATCAATTTCCATTTATCGTTTCAGTAAGCTTAAGATTAAGGTTTAATAACGTTTAACTAGATGATTCAACGTAGGTTTCACCAACAAAAAGGAGGTATGACAAGACTTTTGTCATACCTCCTTTCGTTGAATAGGCAGTCTTCCCAAAGCAACTACTTCAGCAACAAGCTCTTCTTTGATAAAAACATGAGGAACTATTTTTAGAAAGAAAATCTTATTGCTTGAAGCTGAACGTCTTGCGCCACAACCTTTCCCTCGTTGTTCCCAAAATAACTCCTCGATAGGACTTGCATTCCCTTCAAAATATGAAGGGCTATCATGAGTGACTGCTTGTTATATTGTCGGAGTTAAGTATTTTGCGCTACAACCTTTATTGATAAGTTGCATTTAGATAGTTTACTAATTCTGGTGCTCGTTTTGTTGCAGAATCATCTTCTTTTTTATCCTCTAACATACTTACCATGAGATAGCCTTGATTAGTTGGATTTGTAGCAAATAAGAAGCTATTCTCTTGTCCTTTTTCATCTTGCTTTTCTTTGATTTCCGCTGTACCTGTTTTTGCTGCTATAGGAATACCTAAGCTAGCCAGAGAATGTGCAGTCCCATTAGGATCAGTTACAACAGCTTCTAAGTCTGGCAAGATTGTTTGAACAGCAGCGTCACTAATCACATCATCTTTGGTTTTTGTTTTCGCATCTACAACTAGCTTAGGATAGATAAGCTTTCCATTGTTAGCAAAAACGGAATACATCGTCGCTTGTTGGATTGGTGTAATCAATAATTCTCCTTGGCCATAGCCAGTATCTGCTAACAAAATTTCTGATTTAAAGCTATCTTCATTAGAAATCTGTGCAGGATTCATACTAATAGGTAAATCCAACTCTTCGCCAAAAATGAACTTGTCTAAGCCTGAGCGAAATGCTTTTTCCCCCATTTTCAATGTTTGCTGTGCCATATAAATATTATCAGAGTAAACCAACGCATTTCGTAAATCAACTTGTGCCACATCACTTACCCGCGTAACTTCGTAAGAGCCCCAAGAAGAATCTTTTTGCCATTTTAATCCATCAATAGTTAGATTTTCTTCAGGATTTAGTGTGCCATTGTCCAAGCCAATTGCTGCAGTGATCATTTTAAATGTAGAACCTGGTGCATAGCCAGTAGCAAAACGGCTGATAAATGGTTGGTTTTTATCATCGGCATATGCTTGGTAGTCCTTTTCAGAGATGCCATTAGTCATTTTGTTGGGATCGTAACTTGGTGAACTTGCTAAAACGAGTAAATCACCTGTTTTTGGTGTAGTAGCCACAGTTGAGCCAGCTTCTCCACCTAATTCATCATAAGCAATCTTTTGAGCTTTTGCATCAATTGTCAATTTTATTGATTCACCATTTTTAACTTTTTGTTCTTGAAGTACATTTTTTTCATTGCCATTTTCGTCTGTGATAACTAATTTTCCACCGTTAGTTCCACGTAACTCTTTGTCAAAAGCCATTTCCAGACCAGAACGTCCAATTTTTCCTACGCTACTTAATTTTGGATTCTTTTCAATATCTTCGGCAGTAATATCTCCTACATAACCAATTAATTGTGCAGCGGCTTCACTTAAAGGATAGTATCGCCCAGTTACTTCTTGAATTGTTGCACCCGCAGGTAATTCTGGGGTTTCCCCGTCAATTATTTTGAGTGGAACAAAATAATCTGGTTGAACCCAGCTCTGTGAGATGGCTTGATTGATTGTGTCTTCTGTCAATTGTGTTCGCTCAGCAAGGGTTTTGATATTGGCATTTTTTTCTTCGCCTTCGCCTAACTTACTTGGCACGACACCTAGTTGCTTCAACTGACCATTAGTTGCTAATCCTTCGCCATTTCGATCTAGTATCTCACCACGAGTTGCCTCTTGAGTGATCAAACTAACTTTGTCCCCATTTTCCATAGTAGGAAAAATTAAATTGGGTTGCCAATTGATTTTGGGTCCATCTTTTTCGCGAATTAGCGTTCCTTCAAAATTTAGGTCGTTTAGTTCGCCCAGAGCTGTACTCATTTTAGCTGTATAAGAAAAAGTATATGTATCCTTTTTCTTTTTTTCGACAGTTAAATCCGATACAGTATATCCTTTTATATCGACAGCATCATAGATATTTTGATACTTTTCTAAAATTTCTTGAGTCGTCCATTCCGATTTTTTCGTGGTTGGTACTAATAAGGTCGTTGCTTTTTTGTAATCGCCTTTATCAAGTGCCTTCACAAATTGTTTAATCGTTGTTTTCGCTTCGTTAACAGTTTTGGTTTCTTGAGAATGTTGATAATAAAAAAAACCTCCACCAGCTATTGCTACAACAGCTGTGGCACCTAGAATATATGGAATAAAGCTTTTTCGTTTTTTCTGGTCGCTTCTTTTCATTTGAATCCTCCAATTTTTGTTTCATCACTTCTATTCACTTCATCAGTCATTAAAACACTTCTATTATATCCAACTATTGCCTAGGTTGCTATCTTAAAATTCTTTAAAATTTGTTGTTTTTCTGTTTATGTACCGCTTCTTTTCCAATAAATAAAAACCAACAAGACAAAAATCATCACTGCCTTGCTGGTTCTTTTTAGTTAAAAAGTTAAATGTCATCAAAATCAAAATCATCTAAGTTGATTTCATCAAGTTCTTCTTCTTTGGTTTTCATCTCTTCTCGAAGATATTGGACATCCATTACTTTGATAAACGGATAATAAATTGCCATTCCTAAAATAAATAAAATTCCTTGTAACACAGCACCTTGCCATCCACTAACTAAAAATCCAGAAATGATTGGTGGAGTTGTCCATGGCAACTGAATACCATTTGTATAAGGAACCAATCCGATATTCATTGAAAAGTAGGCAATAATGATATTGATTGTTGGAACTAAAGCGAAAGGAACTAATAAAATGGGATTCAAAACGATCGGTAATCCAAAAATAACTGGCTCGTTAATTCCAAAAATTCCAGGAATTAAAGATAACTGCGATAACTTTTTGATTCGTTGACTTTTACAGAAAAGAACCATTACCACAATTAATGACAAAGTTGAACCTGCACCACCAAAAGTCGCGAACATATCTTGGAATTGTCCAGTAATGATATTCGGAATTTCATGTCCATCTTTGAATGCTTGAAGATTTTCGACGGATAACGCTCGGAGGACTGGGTTGAATACAGCCCCAACGACACTGCTTCCATTGATTCCAAAAAACCAAAAGAAATGCAAGAACAGATATGCGATAACCATAGCCCCTAACGTATTTCCTAAGCTTAATAATGGCGTTTGTAAAAACGTGAAGATAACATCTTGTAGATTGCCGTAAGAAGTCAACGAAACGAGCCAGTTGACCAAAAACATCATCGTCACTACGACAAAACTTGGAATAAGTGCTTCAAATGATTTCACTACAGTAGGTGGTACACCATCAGGCATCTTGATTGTCCAACCTTTGCGCACCATTGCAACAAACAAACGAGTAGAGATCAACGCAACAATCATTCCAAGGAATAAACCGCTAGAACCCATCCACTTAAGAGGTAAGCTAGTTACTTCGTAAACAGTGGTGATTCCTTCGGGTGTAAACAATGTCTGATACGGCGTTAAAATAAAGAAAGAAACCAATGCGATAATCCCTGACTGCATTGCGTCAACATGAAATTGTTTCCCTAAACTGTAGGCAATTCCGACTACAGCTAAAATGGTCATAACATCGAAACTCGCGCTGGCAGGTACAGACATCATTGACTCCCAGTTGTCACCAAGCAAGGCAGACATCCATTCGTTCCACTGGGGCAGAGGAAAATTAGCAATCAAAAGAAAGACAGAGCCGACGATCAATAAAGGCGTTGACAATAGGAATCCATCACGAATAGCAACTAAATATTTATTTTCACCAATGACTTTGGCTAAAGGAGTTAATACTTTTTCCAGCCAATTCAAAAATTTTTGCATAGTTGTCCTCCACGTTATTGTTTATTTTTCTTGATCAATTTAAGTGCTTCTTTCAACGCACCTTCGCCGTCCATCATGCCATAGATTTCGGGAGAGATTGCAGCAACTGGAATATTTTGTGGTGAAAACTGTGTCCGAACTTTTTCGAGCAAAAAGCGCACTTGAGGCCCCAATAAAATCGCAATCGGTTTTTCTTGATCAACGACTTCTTGTGCTCTAGCAACTGGAAATGCAGTAATTTCTAACGGCATCTGATGTGCTTGGACAACTTCCATCATTTTATTGACCATAATACTTGTGGACATGCCAGCATCACAAAACAAATAAATTTTTTTCTTCATTTGATTCACTCCTTAACTTATTTTTTATTTTTAATCAATTGGTGCTTTGATTCTTTTCTCATAGGCTTCCAGCCATTCCTTCGTGATAGGTTCAATCAACGTTGTCTGATCTTTCCCTGGATTGGCAAGGAAAATTTGCGGTGCTTGTGTTTGTGTACCAACACTAAAGGTAAATTCAACATTGGTGGCGACCCCCCACTCTCCTGCTGTATTCATTGCAATGAGTGAAAATGCACCAGCTTTTCCATAGCGTTCTTTGAGTTTTGTTTCAAAAGAATAGACTGCCTGGTCACAGGCATCTTGAGGACTAACGCCACTACCCATCAATCGAACAATTTCATAAGACAAACAACCTTTCATCAAATCTTCGCCTAATCCAGTTGCAGCTGCTCCACCAATCGTACTGTCTACATAAAAGCCTGAACCAGAAAGCGGTGAATCTCCGACACGTCCGGGCTTTTTCATGAATAACCCCGAGCTGGAAGTCCCTGCTGCCATCGACCCGTAGTTGTCTAATGTGATGGCTCCGACCGTATCATGACCATCATAAGGATTTAGCTGTTTTTCTTGGATTTCTTTTAACCGCTTTTCCCAAATTTTATGCGCACGAGGTGTTAACATATTTTTTCGCTCAAAATCATGTAACATCGAGTATTGTGTTGCACCATTTCCAACTAAAAAACTGTTGAATTTTTCCTCACTTAAACGTCTAGCCACCGTAATTGGATTTTTAACATCGGTTATTCCAGCGACAGCACCGATTTTAAAAGAGTCACCGTCCATAAAAGCGGCATCCATTTCTAAAATACCTTGAGCATTTGGTAACCCACCATAACCTACTGATTTATAATACGGGTAATCCTCCACGGTTTTAATCAGTGCTTCTACCGCATCGCCCGCTCGTTCATTTTTTTCTAAAATTCGTAGTGCTTCAACGACACCATCATGTGCCATTCGCCAAGTAGCAATCGCACCTCGCATCCTATTCACCCTTTCCATTTCGTTTTAACTAATGCGCTTTCATAAAAACATTATAATTAGTATATACTATTTTGTATATACCGAAAGAATCAAAAAGTTGACTTTCTCATAAAAAAACAATCAAGCTCTCATTTCTGTAAGAAAAGAGGTCGCAGCTCCAAGCGCTTAACTTCAAGCAATAAGGACACGTTTCTAAAAATAGATTCTCAAATTTTTATAAAATTTAGGCTTACTTGAAAGGAACTACTGCTTAAACACTGTTTATTTGAAAAAAAAGAAGAGAAAAACTAAAAATCTAGTCACCTTAGTCTATTTTCAATTTTAAAACCGCCTAAAATCACCGTTTTTTAGAAACGAGTTTTAGGCGGTTTATCTATTTGGGAAACTTTTGTTCTAGATTCTTTTTGGCTTCTTATTCGGTCAAAGCGATGATTGCCCGCATATAAATTTCCAGATTTAGCAATAAATCACTTTCATCCATATACTCATCTTGATTATGCGCAATCCCTTTTTGTCCTGGAAATGAAGGTCCGAATGCAACGGTATTCGGCATGAATCTGGCGTAAGTTGCACCAGTGGTCGTTACAGGCGCTCCATCTTCTTTCGTTACATCTTCATAAACCGCAGTCAACTTTTGGACAAACGGATCATTTTTAGGAAACAAACTACTTTTGATTCGGCGCACAACTTTCATTGTACTATTTTTTGGTAACTGACTAAGGAGCATTTCGGTAACTTCTTCTTCAGTTATAGAAACAGGATAACGAATAGCAATTGATAAGATCAACCCAGTTTCTGTTTTCAGCAATTCATAGGGTGTCAAAATCAGTTTGCCACTGTCTTCGTCTTCAAAATTTAACGCTAATCCTTCCCCATTGTGTTGATTTGCAAGAGAATTTGCTATCCAAGAAAAATAATTCTGCAATTCTCCCGTTACTAATTGGTCTTTTATGATTTTTTCGGCTATTAAAGTAATGGCATTTTCACCTAACTCTGGTGCATTAGAAGGTGCACGTTTTCCGCTTACCGTTATTTTTTCTTGATTAATTGTGATAGATAGTTGGTCAGGTACATGATCTTTTGCTTGGTCACCGTCAAAATTTCCTAGTTGATTTAATTCCTGCGTATCAAAAGTGGTCAAAATTTGATAGTTGACGATTCCGCGTTCTCCATACACAACAGGATATTTGCAATCAGGCGTGAAACCAACTATCGGTGGCTTTTCTTGGCTCAAATACATAGGAATATCAGAACTACCACTTTCTTCATCTGTTCCAAAAAGGATTCGAATCGTTTTTTTAGGGACAAATCCAGCCTCTTTTAATAACTTCATACCATACAGACATGCGATGATAGGACCTTTGTTATCTAAGATACCACGTGCATAAAAACGCCCAGCTTTTTTTGTCAACTGATAGGGTGGAAATGACCAACCAGCACCTTCTGGAACAACATCCAAATGTCCGATAATTCCAATATACTCAGAATCGTTTCCCCATTGTGCATACCCAACCGCATCTTTGACATTCATTGTTTTGAAACCATAGCTTTCAGACAAAGACAGGGCTTTTTCAAGCGCTTCTTTTGGCCCTCGACCAAATGGTGCATTTTTTTCGGGTGTGCCCTTCACACTTTTGATTTGTATTACTTCATTTAGATCTTGATAAAACTGTTCCTTGTTTGCTTCAATTAACTGGTGAATATTCATAATGACCTCCTATTGGCTATAACGAGTTAATGTATTTTTAAATGTATAACGGTCTGCTCGATAATATGAAATGTCATAAAAAATAGGTTCTGCATCAATTGCATAGGTGACAGACTGGACTCTTAATAAAGGATTACCAACAGAAACATCTAGTAAATCGGCCATTTCCTCCTCCACTAAAATCGCTTCGACTTCTTGATGAGAATAAGCGATTTCGACTTGCTTTTCTAATAGCTCAAATAACGAACCACTAAAGTCTTCAATCGTAAAATCTGCAACGAAGCTTTCTGCTAAATAAATTTTTTCGACAGTCATCGGTTCCCCGTCAAGTAAACGTCTTCGAATCAATTCGTAAATGGTTGTGTCAGGAGTTAACTGCAGGGCGTGACGAATTTTTTCGTTGTCTTTGAGTAATTTTCGAAAAGAAATAACTTCTGTTTTGCTCGTCTTTCCATATGATTTAGCTGCTTCAGTAAATCCTTGGAGACCTGCACGGCCACTTTGGATTTTTTGCTGAGACATCACATAACTGCCTTTACCTGGTCGTTTTACTAACACGTTTTTTTGAATTAACAGATCAATTGCCTTTCGAATGGTCAAACGACTGCATTGAAATTCTTTGGCTAAATCATATTCTGAAGGTAATTTTTGTGAACTGACATAGATCCCCTCTTCAATTCGTTGTTCGATTTTTGAAGCGACTTGCGTAAATTTGTTTTTGGTTTCTTTGTCCACCATAAAAATAGTCTAAGCTCCTTTAATTTTGACTGAATTTTTACAAAAAAAAGATATAGTATATACTCCACGGTATATACTATATCTTATGGACAAGAATTTCAATTATTTTGAGAGCGTTTTTTTTCGAAAAAACATTTTAGTCATCTACTTCTGTTTCTAAAATTTCACCTGTCTGAGCATTCATTTTGACGGTTGTTTCTTGCTGATTGTTTTCAACAGTAACTTCCCAAAAAGTAATTCCAAGATCTTTATCTAGATCCCAATCTGTAGCTGTTCCACCACCGACTTGCTGGACAGCAATCTCAGCAGCTTTTTCGATACTTAACAAGTTTTGAATGTCGATTTTATCTTCTCTTCGTTTCACGCCATTCTGCTCATCCCTATCAAGTTGTTCTTCTCGTTCTTTCTCCACCTTTTTCGTGACACCATCCACTTTGATTTCAAACTCAGTAGTATCATTGACTCCTTCAATCTTGTAATAATAGGCACCGAATGATGTATCTAGTTCAAGAGAGGTAATGTCACTATCAGGATAAGTATCTTGATAAGCTTTGATTGCCTCTTCAACTGAAACACGTAAATCACCTTTAATCGATTTTCCTGTTGTGCTCGAGGAAGCACTACTATCTCTCACTGTTTGTGTTTTGCTTGTCTGTGTGTTCGATTGATTTTGGGGCTGATTCTGGTTCTCATTACTTTGGCACCCTGCCAATAATCCAAGTGTGCCGATAGCAATGCTTAAATAAGCAATTTTTTTCATTTTTTAACTCCTTTTAGTCTAAATTCAAGTAAAAGTAAAAAGTCGACAGCTGAATAGAGTCATTCATCCATGAACTTTTCAGACTATCAAATTTATTATAACGGAAAATTGGATAAAGGTCAGAATTTTTAGAATAAACAGTTGACTTAGAGTGCACTCAAACCTGTATGATTTAATTAAAGACAGAAGGAAACGCTGCAATTAGCAAAATTTTAAGTAAAGAAGGAATGAAAAATGACAAAAAAATTATATCTAATGCGACACGGAGAAACGTTATTCAACCAACTAAAAAGAATCCAAGGTTGGAGCGATTCACCACTAACGGCGAAAGGTATTGCTCAAGCAAAAATAGCTGGTAATTATTTTTCTGACAATCAAATCACCTTAGATCATGCTTATACTTCCACTTCAGAAAGAGCCATTGATACGGTAGAACAAGTTACCACGCTTCCTTATCAGCGAGTAAAAGGATTAAAAGAATGGAATTTTGGTGTCTTTGAAGGCGAAAGCGAGTCGCTCAACCCTCCTCATAAACTAGGAGAAACTTCATATGGTGACTTTTTTGTCCCTTTTGGTGGAGAAAGCAGTCAAGAGTTACAAGAAAGGATGGTCGATACACTGACTGAAATCATGGAAAAACCTGACCATCAAGAAGTGTTAGCCGTTAGTCATGGTGGCTCTTTGTATCTGTTTCTTCAAAAATGGCTTTCTTTTCCTGAAGTAAAGAAGGTTCAATTTTCAAATTGTTGTATTCTTGTTTTTTCTTATTCAGATAAGGAATTTCAATTTTTAGAGTCAATCAATCATGACTTTAGTGAGTTATAAAAATGCACAGAAAAAAAGAAAAATATCCGTAAGTCCTTCATGTTTTTTTGTGCTATTTCAATGACTTTTGCTTCTATTTCTTTAACGACCTGAACAGAAAAAGAGGGACTGTGACAAATCATTTGTCACAGTCCCTCTTTTCATAAAAATCTTAGGAAGCTAGTTTTTGAAAAATTTCTTATTGTTTGAAGCGAAACGTTTAGAGCGCCAACCTCACCTTTTATTTTTGATTCAATTGATTAAATAAGCCACCAATTGTTTGATCTTTCAACTCGATTACTTGACCATCCAACATCGCTTCTACCACGTGGTAGTAATCTTGTAAAGGTGGTACTTCTAGATATTGATCATGCAAGAAAGCTGCTGGATCAGCATATTCTTTCGTCATTTTATTGGCATCGACCGCAGTTTTATAAGTAATTTTTAACATCATAAACCCCTCTAATCTATATAATTAATTCTTCTCTCTTCCCACTTGAAATCAATCAGGGCGAACTAAGGTAAAGATCTCTCCTATTTTAGCATAATTATTGCCGGCTAAACGGCTAACAGGTTTTAACTTTTCGATTAAGATACGCCCCTCATCATAGACTGACTCATCCACTTGATAGTGCTTGATTTTTAATAAAAGTAAGTCTGCAGTGATCTGCTCCTTTTCTTTGATTTCGATATGTTGATAGAGCTCTGTTTCAAAACGAATTTTCGATTCTCTGAGAACAGGTGCTCCAACTGTTTGGGCATCATCTATCGAAAAAGTTGTTCGTGATAATTCACTTTCTTCTTTTGGTAATGTTGCCGCAGTTTGATTTCCATCGACAACGTTATCTTCATCTAAAATATGGATGACAGCTTCTTTTGTAGTTAATAGATTGGCGGCTGTATCTTTTAGTTTGCTCGTTTTTCGCTGAATCGCTAGTGAAACAATTGGCGGGTTTGAGCTGACGATAGAAAAATAGCTGAACGGTGCAACATTTACACTTCCGTTTTTAGAACGCGTAGTTACTAAAGCTACTGGCCGAGGAACGATTGAACCAATCAGTAATTTATAATTTTCTCTTTCAGTTAACTCTAAAGGTGACTTTTGGATCATTTCATTCTCCTTTTATAACACATTTAATTTGGGTAGCCGTTTTAAAATCTCTGATTTTTGTGATAAAAATTTATCGGGCAACATGAATTCTTCCCCAAGTGTTTCCAGCTGTTCATCGACTGTAAAGCCTAGTGTCCCAGTTGCTAGTTCCAACCAAACATTTCCATGTTCTTGTAAATAGATTGATTGGAAATATTTTCGATCTTTGATTTTTGTCACAACGTATTTTGCTTCTTGCAATCTTGTTTTCCAATCTGGTAATGAATCATCTTCGACTAAAAATGCGATATGGTGAACCGTTCCTGGACCAAATCTACCAGGAGCCAAAGTTTCTTTAGGAACAATTAGTTGTTGTTCATTATCTTCACCAAAAATAAGATGGTAGCCAAAAGCTGATTTACGTACTAAAGTCATGCCCAATCCTTCAGTCAATAACTGAACGGTTGCTTGGGGATTTGCAGAAAGTAGTACCCCACCATACAAGCTAAGAATCGCTGGTGTTTCCGAAGTTATTTGACTTTCAACAAAAGCTATCGTCAAACCATCTGGGTCATTGAATTCAATTGTTGGTTGTCCAAATAAATCTGTTTGTTGCGTAGTAATTGAAAAGTCTTCTAGACGACTAAGCCAATAACGCATACTTCCTAGTTGTATTTGAAAAGCCATCGTTCCCACTTGTCCACTTCCTACTCTGCCTATTGTTTCATATTTCCAAGAAAAGAAAGTGATAATTGTACCGACCTCTGCTTCATGATTTCCAAAGTAAAGATGGTAACTATCTGGATCATCAAAATTAACAGTTTGTTTCACTAATCGGAGGCCCAGAATATCACGATAAAAGTGAAGTGTTTGATCTAAATCTGCAACAGTTGCAGAAAAATGATGAATTTTATTCAGTGGCTGCATGGAATTCTCCTTTGTTAACGCTTTGTATCAAAAGGTTTAATCGCGCTTTCGATTGATGAACGTTGATTTTCTAAAAATGGTGGTAATGATAAGCTTTCTCCTAAAGTTTCATAAGGTTCATCTTCCATAAATCCTGGCTCATCCGTTGCAAATTCAACTAAAATGTGTCCCAAGCGAACATATAGCGATTCAAAATAATAGCGGTTAACATAACCAGAATTTGGTAACCCTAGGTCGTCAAAAATCTTTTGCCAAACTTTCAAAGAACTACGATCAGCTAAACGGAATGCGACATGGTGAACTTCGCCAAAGCCTTGTTGTCCCTGAGAGCTAGTAGTATCTTCTACTAAAATAACTTGTGCCCCATTCCCTCCTTCGCCGATTTCTAACAAATGACGATTACCGTCAACGGCGATTTCCTTAAAGGTTAAAATATTTTCGAAAAGTGCACGAAAATCATCAAAGTAAGAAATTGTGATTTCGACAGGACCTAAACCGTAAATAGCAAACTCAGTTGGAACTGGTCCATTCTTCCAAGGTGTACCGGGGCGAACACCTTTGTTCTTTTCATCGGAAATTAATTGATAAGCTTGCTCATCTTCATCCCAAAAACGTAAAATCTTCTTACCAAAAAGTTCAGAAATTTCTTCATGTTTTACAGAAAATTCATCAAAACGCTGTAGATAATATTCTAATGCTGCATCAGTGGGAACACGAAAACCAATTCTTGAAATCGAATTCGTTCCCTTCTTCCCTTTTGGATTATTAGGGAAGTCAAAAAATGTCATAGTTGTTCCAGGTGTACCATAATCATCAGCATAATACGTGTGGTAGGTTTGGATGTCATCTTGGTTTACTGTTTTTTTCACCAGACGCATCCCCAAAATATCAGTAAAGAAACGGTAATTTTTCTTAATATCACTTGTCATTGCAGTTACGTGATGAATTCCTAAAGGTTTATCTTGTATATTCATTTTAAATTTCCTCATTCCATAATTTTATTTATTGTCAGTTATCTTTTACTTTTTTTAATAGTTTTTCTAATTGTAATAATTCGTCTAATTCAAAATCTTCGAAACATCGACCAATTGTTGCCGCATGTTGTGGGAAAATTTCAGCCATTAGTTGACAGCCAGAATCAGTAATCGCAACATATGTTTCACGGCGATCCGCTTGGTTCGTTTTACGCTCGGCTAAACCTTTTGCTACCAATTTATCAATCACATAGGTTGTACTGCTACTAGCAATCAAAATCCGCTCTTGGATTGTTTGTGGTGTTTGCTTTCCCTTATGGTAAAGAAACTCAAGTACGGAAAATTCGGTAATATTCAAACCATAATTTTTAACATCCTTTTTCACTACAGCTTCTAGTTTCCCACTTACACGTAATAAACCAATAAACGCATTTAATGCCTGAGTTGTTTGTGACATTTTCCCACCTCCTTTTATTTAATAGTAAATATCTCTAATTCGAGATAATAATAGCCGGATTGAAATGAAATTGCAATTTATTTGTCTTGAGTTAAACACAACTAGAATTAAAAAAAAGCCACCTCTCAATTTGAAAGGTAACTTTTTAAATTACGACTCTTTAACTTTGATGAATAAAAGAATTGTTGCACTAATCATTCCTAATAGGATGTCCGTCCGATAAAAATCACTAGGAATCGCTATGCCAATGAATAAAATTACTATACTTACGAGGATTGCCTTCATTCGTGTTTTCTCAATCCCTGCTTTTAGACGCTTAGGATTGATTGCTGGTCCTTTGATTCCGATAATTACTGTCAAGAATGCCGCAGCGCTTAAAAAGACAAGTCTGCTAACGGTGATATCAAAAAAAATAGCAATGAATGGCACAATCACCAATAAAAAGATACTTTGGATCGTGCATAACCAACTTTTGCTTGCATGATAGCCATAAGAATTTCGGCGAATGGCAAAAAACGTAACGTGAGTAACAATAACCGCTGGAACAATTTGCAAGAATGCCGCAACAGCATAAATAAAGACAAGTTTAATTAATTCAACAAGTAATGTCGAAAGACCGTACTCGATTTTTGCAGTTTCAAGTTCAGATAGCTTTAAACTTGTGCCAAGTTTTTGACTTAAATTCTTTGCTATTTTCTCTTCTAGCGAAACATATTCATTTGTCATATTTTCATCTCCCCTGACCTTGATTATATAAGGAGTTGAAAGTGAGAGAAAGCAAACTCATAAGTGCTAGTTATTTCAACAAAAGTGCTAGAGTTATTTTTGATTAAAACGATCAACTAATTTTTTTAAGTGACGTGTGGACACTAGACATTCTTCATCATTGACCATTGTAATTACGCGTTCCTTTTTGTCAATTCGACTGATATTGTTTACATTTACTACATAAGATTGGTGACAGCGATAAAATGATTGACTGAATTTTTCAACGTCTTTGATTTTTCCAGTATATTCAACCATTCTGTTATCCAAATGAATAATCAGCTTATGCGGCGTTTGGCTCGATTCAAAAAATAAGATCTCGTCCACGAATAATTTGATGTCCAGCACACCACTTTTGATCCGAATCTGTTCGCGACTAGGTAGTTCTGTATTCATATAACGTTGCATCGCAGTATCTATGCAACTAATCACTTTTTTCTGTAGTTCTTCAAAATCGTCTTTTACTAAGTAATCCATAGCTTCTACTTTGTAAACAAAAGTTAAATAAGCCATATCACTGTAAGAAGTTATAAAAACAATTTTAGCAGTTGGATCATATTCACGGATTTTTGCACCTAACATGATCCCATTCATTTCGGCATTAAGATCGATGTCTAAAAAGTAGAGTCCTTCTGTTCGTTCTTTACGAATAAAATTCAAAACATCGTTAGGATCAGGAGTCTCCATGGCAAATTCTATATCATAATCCATCATCATTAGATAGTTTTTTACAATTTTGGTAATTCGATTTCTATGAACTGTTTCATCATCACAAACAAAGATTTTCAACACAGCTATCGCCCCACTTTATCTCTCATTTTTACCGCTTTATTATTAAGCGAAACGTCCCCAATTATTATAGCCCTGGGTAAATTATTGTATCATAGTTTTTATTTATTTTGTGAAATGATTCTCAAATAGTTCAACTGTTCTACATTTATAGTAAACACTATTTTGAAAAAGGCAACCCATCACAAAAAATGCTTAACAAACACCAATCAAAAGCTCATAAAAAAAGACATAACACTGTCGACTGACAATGCTATGTCGATAAAACAATTACAAACAAAAGCTCTTCACTTCAATAGGAAAAAGCTCTTAAAGATAATTATTTTTCTAATTCATTTTTCAAAGCTTCAGGCATTTTTGGTTCGTAAGTCATTAGCAAACAGATACCACTTGTAGTAGCTACTTCATATGCAACCAATGCAACTGCAGATACCATACTTAACATTTGAAACTTCACACTTGAAAATTTTTTCATCATCTTTCTCCACCCCTAGTCTAATAATCAAAGTAGCAACAATATAATTTGTTACTAGCTATAAAAATTATAATAAGAAAAGTGATATAGACCTTAAACAATCAAAAGTGCTCCATTTTTAAGAAAAAGTGCGCACTTTTTTAATGTTTTACATTGGGTCAGTGAAAATTGTAATGATTTGAATGAACTGATTGTTTTCAATTTTTGTCTCTAAATACACATTTGGTTGGGATTGAACCAGTTCATCTAAGTTTGTTAAACCAATTCCACGATTTTCTGCTTTGGTAGAAAAGTTCGCTTGTTTCAAGACATGTAGTTTAGGGATTTCCTTTCGACAGCGATTGCTAATGATAAACAAACAAGCCTGATTATGAATGGTTGCTGTTAATTCAATTTCGGGGTCGTCAACATTTTGTGATTCTTCAATCGCATTATCTAAAATAATCCCCAGCATTCGAACTAAAATCAGCGATGGAACTGAAACCTTATCAATTGTTTTTGGCACATGGATATTGACGTGAATTCCTTGTTCATATGCACTATACAATTTGCTGATAATAATACTTTTGATTTCACGAATTTCTAAATGACTAACGGATGCCATTTTCAAGATTTCTTGATCAAAGATCGTCCCAGTTCCTTTGATACTAGAATAGAAATAGTTTTTTAAACCAGCCACATCATCATTTTCGATATAATCTTCTAAGGAAATCAGGATATTTTTATAATCATGTTTAAACTTTCTAAGTTCTGAATAATTTTTTTCGATTTGTTCACTATAGTCAATCAAATAATTCATTCGGTTTCTCTGCTCTCGTGCCTCATATTCAGCCTGCTTGATGAAAATGATTGAAAAACAAATCAATGCAGATAATATCCCGTACAAAACAATAAAAAATGCATTTGCATGTCCAAAGTACTCATTTAATGAGGGGTAGCGATCAATTACGATTAGAGAAAAGTACATCATAAACGTCAATGTTACGATGGTTGTACTAACTTTCAAGATGAGATCATTACTCAAATATTTTTTGATAATAAATTTTTTGAAGACCCAAGCTAATGAAAAGTAAATTAGCGTATTGATTACCAAACGAAGAATCTGGTTCACTTGTGTATCAGAATCAATTCCAAATGCATAAAGCCCAGTAGCAAACAAATTATCAGCAAAAATATACAATAAAATAGATAAAGATGACGAAAAGAAAGACCAATAATAGCCCCGTTTGAAATATAGCAAAGTAGCGCACATATACAACCAGGACATTCCAGTAGAAACCACATCAAATGTCATATATGTAGGTATACAAATTATCATGATTCCAACACAAAACAATAGATATTTTTTATTTGTTAATTCATCATTTAAATAGCCTAAGACAAATAACATACTTGCTAACTGTCCAACGATCATAGCCAAAATGATGAAACTAGGTATTCCCAAAATGTTCTCCCCCTATTTCCCGAACTACAACCGTTTTATTCAAATTGCTTTCAATTGTAGCTAACTATTTTGAGCCACATCTATTATAACAAAAAAACATAGGTTATTATAAAAAAAGCGCAATTAGTGATGAAAATTATCGTTTGTTCAATAAAAGAAATGTTACCATAAATAATACGTTGCAATGCCTTACTTTTTAGTAGATTGAGAAAACCATCCAGTCAAAGCGAAGACAAAAAAAACCGTCTCAAATGAGACGGTTAACAGTCAATGTAATAATTAAGCTTTTACAATGTTAGTTGCTTGAGGTCCACGTTGACCTTCTTCGATATCAAAAGTCACAGATTGACCTTCTTCTAAAGTTTTGAAACCTTCGCCTTGGATAGCTGAGAAATGTGCAAATAAGTCATTTCCATCTTCACCAGTGATAAATCCAAAACCTTTGTCTGCGTTAAACCATTTTACTGTACCGTTATTCATATTATAGTTCCTCCTAATTACGTATCAAGTACGTTTTTTGTTGCAATTAATTGTTGATAAGCAAAAGGAGTTTTGTATAATGTGCCATACAGCTCAAATTACGTTTCAAAATAAATTACTTGTTTACTATACCATGCGTACTAACCAAAAGCAACCTCTTTGCTCATAAATTTATATTTATTTGGAATTAATCTTTAATTCTGAACGTTTTAGGTGCTTTATTATAAATGACTAAGAAGCCAATTCCAACATATAGTAAGCAAGCTATCGACACGATAATCGCATAAAAGAATCCTGATACTTTTAATTGTAGATTCCCATAAGCTATCCAGTAAAATATTATGGCAATAATTTTATATAGTGGACTGACCACTTCCATCTCACTAGTGAATGGTTGAATCAGATAATAGACAAATAACTCATGGAATGAAAATAATGCAGATAATGCAAGTAACAGCAAAGCTAAAACACCAAAAAAAGTCCAAGATAAAAAGAATCCGTTAAGTACAGATAACAGAAGATACACACTGAAAATTCCGACTGATAATAAGCCATTGTAGAAAAAAGTCTGTTTGAAACGGTAATTAAATCCACGAATGATTGTTCCTGCTTCACGATAAAATGGATAATAAAGCATTGCTACGTCACAGTTAACAAAGACCATTTGGACGACTTTCTTTCCAAAACTCATGACATACATGATAAAAAACAGCAGACTTAACGTTCTTGTCATATCTTCTTCAGTCAAAACTTTCCTAACATCAAAGAAGCTAAGAATAACGACGACAATTAATGAAGCTGCTATCGTATACACACGTAATCGAAAAGCATTGTTCAGTATTTTACGATATCGACTAAATAATAATGCGTTCAGATATTGGTTACCATCTAAATGAGCAAATCGTTCCTCTTGGTTCATCACTAATTTTTTCTGCATTGCTAATCCGTCACTAAGATAACTTTTACCAGAAGCAAGTTCTTGACTAGCAACATTTGACAAAGTAGTCATCTCACTCCAATAAAAGACGTAGTCCATTTCCTTTTTAAAGTGCAATAAAGCATAGCAACTGCAGATAAGAAAAATGATGGCTATCGTAATTCCAATCCAAGAAAGGAAAACAGTTAACAGAACCACTGCTAATTCTTTCCAAACAAGAATCACTGCGCTACTAATAACAGCAACAGTCACTACACTACCCAAAATCAACCGCTGACGTTTTGATAAGTGCCAAGTGAAAATCATTCTACCTAGGTAAAGATAAAAACAACGAGAACCAATATACGTTAACAAAATGAAACATGTTACTTTAATTGGCTCTCCAATAACAAAACCATAAATAATGGCAGCAGGAAGATATCTTAATCCATGAATAAAGCTATCGGTTAATTTATATCCACGAATGATCCTCAGCTTAGGACGCTGGAACTGCTCAATAAATTCAACAATCCGCTTTTCTCCTGAAATAACGAAACCATCATAAAAGTTAAATAAAACGACCACTATCATTAACCACAAAAATAAGCCAAGCTTGCCGGTTTGGTTAGTAAAAGCTTTACCAGAAGACAAACTTTCTCCGTTCAATAATATAGCCGCTCCATAATAAAATGCTAACCACAAAAACTTTGCAAGAATACTACGAATATTTTCCATTATCAAACCAATAACAGTTAAAATCTGTTTCAACTCATAGCTTTGATAGAAACTAGTCGGTATGAATTTCCCGATAATAGGTATCTTTCGTAAATAAAAGACAAAACCATTGACTTTTTTAGTGACTGAAACTTGCTCTAATTGCCAGTAGTCACGCAAATAATCAGATATCCGATTCATAGCTTATGCCTCTTCCTTTGTAAAAGTAGACCGTTCTTCTTTATCCGATAATAGGTCAATGATTTCTTCTTCAAAATCTTGATCATGGATCTTAACGGATTCGATACCAATCAATTTTTTGTGATGCAGTAACACGATTTCGTCACAAAGGTCTTGTGCTAATTGTAAAATATGAGTGGAAAAAATAATAACTGAGTTTGCTTTCATCTTTAGAATCAACTCTTTCATCTCGTGGGCCGCAACAACATCAAAAGAGGTTAATGGTTCATCTAGTAATAAGACAGGTGGCTGAACCATAAGTGAAACCAAAAGCTGTACTTTATTTTGCATGCCGTGAGAAAAATCTTTTAACAAACGGTGTTGGTCTTGCCGTTCGATCCCAACGGAATCCAGATAAGTTTCTGGTCTTTTGATTTCTTGAATCCGATCTTGGTTGATGTCAATAAAAAACTTTACAAACTCATACGCTGTCATAAATGCTGGTAAATGTGGCATTGTATAAACAAAACCAATCTCTGTGTTATCATAATCCGTGTTGAGCATGCCATTTTTTTCAAGGCCAATCGTACCATTATCGAGTAATAGATTTTTCGAAATACAATTGAACAAGGTTGTTTTCCCAGAACCATTTCGTCCAAGCAAACCGTAGATTTTCCCTTTTTCAAAGGTAAAGCTAGCGTCATCAAAAATTACTTTTTCATCAAAATTTTTCGTTATGTTTTCCACTACTAATTTCATTGTTCACCTCTTAATTTTTATTCTTTTCTTACTTATTTCCTCGCTAATTTTACTTTACTGCATATTGCAAAGCTTTCCAATAGTGAATCACATTTAATCACAGGTTTTACTTGCGTTTGCCGTTCATTAGGACTATCATTTTTACTATTATCAAGGAGATGATCAGATGTCTTTAACCAAGCAACAACAAATAAATACACTTAATGAATTTCAAGAAAACTTTGCTTTACTAGGTTTGTCGACGCAAGAAATTGCTGATGAGCTAAGAACCACTTCAAAAAAAATCGACGCTATTTTGCGATTGCAACCAGTCGCAATCGAAGATCCGTGGATCTTAAAAAATTATTTAGAAGAAAGATTACTGGATCAAGAAAAAACACCTATTCCTTTCACTGCTTTAATTGGCGATTATCATGATTATTGGTTTCTTGACGCAAGCAAAATTGAAAAAAGAAAACTCGCCAAGTGATCTTAAAAAATTCTTTACTAGCAGTTTTTTATTTTTTATGTTATATTACTTGTGGAATTTCGTTATCAACGTATTAGTTGCCTTTCGTTCAGATTTAAGAAAGGAGAATGAATTATGACATTCTATAACAAAAACTTACAATATCGTGTTACTTTAAATACTGATTTGAATTTGTTTATCGTTTTTGATAAAGACAACGCAAATCATGTGGCTACAGGTGTGACGATTGAACAAGCTGTACAAGAATTGAAAAAATCCCTATAGGAGAGATACCTCATATGAATGATTGCAGTTCTAGTCATTAAAAGCACCTACTGGATAAATACAGTAGGTGCTTTTTTGGTTTGTCTATTTATTTAGTTTTCTTTAATTGAGAGCTGGATTTCTTGCTTTTAAAGTCCCAACCTGCTATTATTATTTTTAACACGAAAAATATTTTTATCGCGAATTATTAATTTGTTTGATGAAATTTAATCAGCACTGGCGTAACCTTGGAGTTACAAGGATGTATTAGAGGTTAGGGAATACATCGTTTAAATGAGAAAAATTAATTGTTAGTAATAGTCACCATCAACTTTAGAATAATAAATATTGATTAGTTAGATAGCCTTCTCTTAACAGAGAGGGCTATCGTTCATTTTATAAAAAAACAGCAAGGTGTATACGAGATAGCTCGTAGCTTCCTTGCTGTTTTTTTATCATCAATTTGTTTGAAGTAAATCATATTGTGATTGATATAAATGGTGATAAAGACCTTGTTTTTTCATCAAGTCGTCATGCGTCCCTGCTTCGGCTATTTTTCCACCTGCAACATAAAAAATTTGAGAACTATTTTTAATCGTCGATAGTCGATGAGCGATAATAAAGGAAGTGCGTCCTTTCAATAATTGTTGCAAGCCTTCTTGTAGTAATTCTTCTGTTTTGGTGTCGATACTTGAAGTCGCTTCGTCCAAAATCAAAATTTTTGGATCCGCCAACAATGCTCTGGCAAAAGAAATTAGTTGTCGTTGTCCCGCAGAAAGTGTGCTACCTCTTTCTTCGACGACAGTATCGTATCCATCTTTTAGCTCTTTGATAAAGTCATGCGCTCGAACGATTTTAGCAGCTGCGATTATTTCTTCTTTCGTCGCATCTAACTTTCCATAACGAATATTATCAATAATTGTCCCAGAAAAAACAAATGTGTCTTGTAACATAACGCCCATTTGTGTTCGTAATGAAGCCAGTGTGACTGACCGAACGTCGTAACCATCCACTTTGACACTGCCTTCATTCACATCATAAAAACGACTCAAAAGATTAATAATCGTTGTTTTCCCCGCCCCTGTTGGGCCAACCAACGCAATGCTCTCACCGGCATTAATATGGAAGCTGACATCATTTAAGATATTCTTGCCCTCTTCATAACGGAATGTGACATGATCGAAGTGAACGTCCCCTTTAATCGGTGGCAAAATCTGTGCATTTGGTTCATCTTGGATATCAGGTACTTCATCCATCGTTTCAAAAATTCGTTCCAAGTAAGCTGTTGCCGTAATCAGTGAATTATAAAAGTTTCCAATATTGATTACTGGGTTCCAAAAATTATTGATGTAACCGATAAAAGCAATCAATGTTCCTGTTGTAACATTAACCCCTATTTGGCGAATACCTACAAAATAAATCAAACAAGTTGTCATTACGGCGATGTTTTGAACTCCCGGCCACAGCATGAACTGGACTTTGACAGCTTTCATCCATGAAGAACGATATTCGTCACTGACCTCATTGAAAATTTCATAATTTTCCTGTTCACGAGCAAAAGATTGTGTGATTTTGATACCAGAAATACTTTCATGAATGTAAGCATTTAAATTGGATTGCTTATTACTCAACACTTGATATGCTTTACGTTGTTTTGTCTTGATGACCATAACAATCACAAATAAAATTGGTAGTAAAATCAAACTATACAACGTTAATTTAACATCAATAAAAAGCATGAATATCAGTGTGATCAATACATTAAAAATGTCTGAAATCAGATTAATCAACCCATTACTTAGCAGGTCACTCAACGTGTTGATGTAATTAACGACACGAATCAAAATTTTCCCGTGAGGTCGGTTGTCGAAATAGGAAAATGGTAAATGTTGTAAATGTTCAAAGATTGAATAACGCATATCTTTCAAAATATCTTGCCCAATCTCGGTAATTGCATAAATTCGATAACGCATACACCATCCAATGATAAACAGAGAGAGCAAGAAAATCACACTTATCTGAATCAGTAGTGTCGTATTTTCTTTTGGGATCACATCATCAATAGCAATTTTGGTAAAGTAAGGTCCCAACATCCCTGCAGTATTGGCAAGGATGATAACGAACAAAGCCTTAAAAATTGCTTTTTTATAGGGTTTCACATAAATGGCCAAGCGACGGTAATGTGACCAGTTGAATTCTTGTTCCAAGGTTTCATCTACATCAAATTTATTGCGTGCCATTAGTTCCCCTCCTTCTCTTGAATGCCTAATTGTTTTTGGTAAACTTCGTAGTAACGTCCTTTTTGTTGCAGCAATTCTTTGTGCGTTCCTTGCTCAATCACTTGTCCTTTTTCCATCATCAGAATCAAATCAGCTTCACGAACGGAAGAAATACGATGAGCAATAATAAATGTTGTCTTTTCAGTTGTTAACTGTGTTAACTCTCGTTGAATTTTAAATTCGGTTTCCATATCAACTGCTGAAGTCGTATCATCTAAAATAAGAATAGAGGGATCTTTTGTTAAAGCTCTTGCTAACGATATTCGCTGTTTTTGTCCACCAGAAAGTCCAACACCACGTTCACCCACAATCGTTTCATACCCTTCCGGCATCCGTGAGATAAATTCATGTGCATCAGCAATCTGTGCCATTTGTTGGACGTATGTTTCATTTGCTAATGGATTGCCAAAAGCAATATTGTCTTCAATCGTATTGGAAAATAAAAAGACATCTTGCATAACCATCGAGATATTTTCACGTAACTGACGAACAGGATATTCTTTTGCATTTTTTCCATCAATCAAAACTTCACCTGAAGTTGGATCATAGAAACGACCAACTAAATTAACTAGCGTTGTTTTTCCTGAACCAGTTTCTCCTAAGATGCCAATTGTTTGCCCTGGGCTAATCTTGAATGAGATGTGTTTCAAAACTAACGTAGTAGGATCATCAGAAAAGTGAAATGAAACATCTCTAAATTCAACATGACCTTTGATTTTTTTTACTTCATTGTGAGTCAATACAGGAATTTGTGGTTTAGTTCCTAACATTTGCCGAATTTTGATACAAGCTGCCGAAAAACGTTGAACATCGTTAATCAACCAGCCGCTCATTCTCATCGGTTGATTCAGCATCCATAAAAAACCATTAAAAGCAATCAAGTCACCTAAAGTCATCTTTCCTTGTATAACAAATAACCCGCCTAAAATCAGCGTAATCACATTCAAGCTTCCAGCTAATCCATCTAACCAAGGGAGATATTTCATAGAAACTTCAGCTGATTTCATGTTCTGTGCTTTGTAATCTTCGTTGTGCTCCACAAATTTTTGAATTTCAAAATCTTCCCTAGCAAATGCTTTGACGACACGATTGCCACCAATATTCTCTTCAACCATTGAGTTCAGACGAGAAAAACTTTCTCGAATCTCAAAAAAGATTGGTCGCGCTTGCTTCGACATCTTTTGAGTAAGTAAGAAAATGATTGGGGTGACTGCAACCAGTGCCAGCATCAATTGCCAATTAATTGTTGCCATTACGATGACAGCAATACTGAACCATAAAATACATTCAATGATGTTATAGACTACCCACGAAACAAAATGACGAATAGCATCTGTATCCCCTGTCATTCTAGCCATGATGTCGCCAACTCGAGTGTGATTGAAGAAATCAAAATCAAGTTCTTGTAATTTTTGATACATTTCTTGCCGTAGCTCGAACAAACTGTTCTGACCAATTCGTTCAAATAAAATCTGATAAGTATAACGAATGATTGTTCGAAAAATCGTGATACCAATCATCAATGCTAATAACGGAATTAATAAATTTGCTTCCCCTTTTTCAATTACTTTATCTACAATCTCACCAGCCACTAATGGGTTGACTACAATTAAAAGCGCATTGATTATTAAAAAAATAATTGCCAGAAATCCTTTATTTGCATATTTCTTTACATACTGCCAAATCCATTGATAATTGCTCATTTTATTTTCCCTCCTATACGAAAGCCTTTTCTCAATCAAGTATTAGCTTATCCTTAATAAATTCGAAAGAAAATGGTTATTCTTACTTGTTTTGATGTACAATATTATCAAATCTAAAAGAAAGGGTTTTCATTCATGAGTTATACAAATGCCCAAATATTTAACCCAGAAATTATTTATGCTTTTGATCCTTGGAACGAACAAGGAAACAAAAGTGACAGCCATACCCATGATTTTCTAGAAATCAGTATCGTGTTAGAGGGGCAAGCGAACTATACAATCGAAGGACAAGAATTTCAATTAAATGCTGGTCAAATTATGCTCTTTAATCCTGGAACCCATCACGGGGAAGAACAAAAACAAGGAACCTATTCTCATCAACTTCATATTGGGTTAACGAATATTTCATTAGACGGACTAAAGAGAAATCACTTACCAACAAAAAATGCAATTCTTAATCTTGGAGAATATCAATGGGAGTTTCTCGACAAAGCGTGGCGCCTCGTCAAAGAATATGGTGAAGAACAACCAGAATTTCAATTAATGGTCAAAGCGTTAATCATTGAGATGTTAGTACTCATTTTAAGAAGTCTAGAAAAAACGCAAGATAATACGGTCACTTTGGCACTTTCAAAAAATGCCAAACGAAAACAATATTTAGTCAACCATGCGATTTATTATTTGGAAAATCATCACACGCAAGAAATTACTTTAGAGCAATTAGCTGACACGTTGTATGTTAGCCCCACATATTTATCAAAAGTTTTTAAAGAGTCTACGGGTATGAGCCCTATCAATTATCTTATCCAAGTTCGACTGAAACATGCTAAGGAACTACTAGCAAACGAACAATTAACAATCAGAGAAATTTCTCAAGCTGTAGGTTATCAAGATGCGTATCATTTTAGTAAACTCTTCAAAAAATATTATGGTCTTTCTCCTTCGCAGCTAGCAAAGAAATCGCTGGCATAAACAAAAAAACTCTTAAAAGACTTCGATAACAAAAAGTCTTTTAAGAGTTTTTTTGTTTTATTTTTGTGGATCAAATAGCTTTGGTGCTACTCGATAACAGATAACGACCACAATTGCGACGACAATTGCAGTGGCTAAACCACTCGCGCCATTCATAACAAATGAAAATATCCAAGGATTCATCCCTTCCGGTGCATAATCCCCCCAAAAAATACCACCAGCAACAAAATGCCAGAAAAAGCGAGTGAAGGTTCCAACCACCGATGAGACAATTAGGATCCCATAAATTTTGGATGTTTCCCCATTCACCATTGCGCGATGTAAGGACAAGGCAAACACTCCAGCAAACCCAGCAAAGGTAAATGCGATTGGATACTCAATTAAAACTTGTGGGACACTCAAAAATTGAACTTTCCCCATTAAAAAGTGTAATAATCCCCAAATCAACCCAGCACCTAATCCTGCTTTAAAGCCTCTACGTAAAGCATAAATAGTTATTGGAATTTGTCCAATTGATAAGGTAAAACTGCTTCCAATATCGAGTGGAATCAGTGAAAGCACCATCGCTAATGCTGCAATAATCGTCCCTTCAATCCACACTTTTGTTTCTGAATGCATAAAAAAACTCCTCCTTTAGAATCATCACAATTCACAAAGGAGAAGTGTTAGCTACACTTCCACTCGTCACAATTCCTACGTTCGTATGACCGAAACAGGTACGGAGGGTTTAGAGTAAACTCATTCTCAGCCTCGAAAGGCTCCCCTTTGTGAGTAGATTCTATTATTTTTTACTTATCTAGCATAACATATTTTTTCTTTTGTCAGAAGTGAAAAGAAATTTTTTGTTTAAGCAAACAAAAAGCGAACAATTGGCTGTTCGCTTTTTTTAAGCTATTTGAAAGTTATTTTGTCATATTCGACGTAACTTTTTCGTCAATACGTAAAAACGGTAAGTAGATGAACACACTGGCAGCAATAATCAGAATTTGAAGAACTGCAGCACGCCAATCCCCACCAGTCGCTAAGAACCCAGAAATGATTGGCGGTGTCGTCCAAGGAATTTGGACAACGACGTGATTGATCAATCCAACTGCTGTTGCAAAATAAGCAACAGTTAGTGAAAATATTGGTGCTAAAACGAATGGAATAATCAAGCTAATATTAAACACAATGGGTAACCCAAAAATAATCGGCTCGCTGATATTGAAAATAGCGGGTGTAACAGATAATTTAGCAAAGTCTTTGTAGTCTTTACGACGACTAAAAATAAAAATCGCAATAAGTAAGGCAATCGTATTACCAGAGCCGCCCATTACAGCAAACGTATCTTTGAAAGCCATGTTGATGATGTGAGGAATCTCTTCTTTATTAGCGTAGGCAGCCATGTTTTCTTGCATATTTTGAATCAAAAAAGGATCGAGTAATGAACCAGAAATGACAGCCTGATGAATGCCAAAACCAAAAAATAAATTTGCAATGGATGTTAACAATAAGAATCCTGGTAGCCCAGTAGTGATTTTGCTCAAAGGTTTTGTAATAATCGTTGTGATCAATGTATTGACATCCATATGGAATAACTGATTGATAGTAAATGAACCAATTGCGAATATGGTAATGGTCAACATAATCGGAATCAAGACATTAAATGATTTCAGAACAGCTGGCGGAATATTGCCAGATAAATTGATCTGAAGTTTTTCATTTTTAGATAATTTGATAAATAATTCGGTGGCTGCAAGGCCGACAAAAATACCGACAAACATGCCTGAAGCTCCGGTGTAAGCAATCGGAATCACGCCATTCACTTCTATTGCTTTTTGACTATTTTCTGGAGTAAACATCATAACCATTGGTGTGAGAACAATGAAAGTAGAAATAGCAACTAGCACTGCAGCGATTGAATTTTGATAATTGCGGCTAACACACATATGATAAGAGACTGCTGCTACAACTAATAACGTTGTAATACTCAGTGTACCGTTGCTAATTGAAATTCCGATTTCTTGAATCGTTGATAAAGTTTCGGGCCGAATAAAGTGACCTAAAAAACCTGTTGGCTCCAATATGACATAGTTAATCAAAGTAACAAACCCAGCTAACATCATAAACGGCATGAACGTTGCAAATGCGTCTCGCAGTGTTCGTAAGTGAATCTGATTTCCTAATCTTGTTGCGATTATCCCAAATTTTTCAAGGATGACCTCTTTTTTACTTTTACCCATAAAACTCTCCCCCTTTGTTTGTAAGCGATTGCCTTCCTCTAGATAATAACTCGTCTTCTAAGTAAAGTAAATATCTTTTTTAAAAAATATATACTTTTGCAAAAATAAAAAATAAACAGCAAGAAATAGACTTAACTTGCTGTTTATTTTAGTTGAATATGCGATTTTTATTTTTCAACAAAGATTGCTTCAAAAACAAAGTCCTTGTAAATATGTCTAGATAAAGAATATTCAAACGGTACTCCTGAGGACAACGAGACAACTTTATCTACTTCAATCATAAATTCACCAGGATCGATATTTAGGATTTTTGCATCAAACTCATTAGCCACATCTCCCTTGATCCACAAATGAGAGGACTTTATTTCCAGATTTAATTCGTCTGTGATATAAGCATAAACTGATTTTTTCAAATGCTTAGGTTCCAGCCCAGGTATAATAGCCAGTGGCATAAATGTTTGTTCAATTGAATAAGGTTGGTGGTCTATGAATCGACTCCGGATAATATTGTAAATGTAATCTTTCTCGCTGATTTGTAGCATTTCTGCCACCTCATTTGAAGGAAGTTCAATCGAAAAAGTATGGATCTCAGAGTCCACATGTTCTTCCCCCATCGTGCTCAGTAAACCTTCGTTTGGACCAAAAACTTTTGAATTATCAATTGGTTTACGCAAAACTTCTGTACCAAATCCGCTACGCGTCCGCAAAACACCTTCCGATACTAATAAATCAATCCCCTTTTTTACAGTTAATTTGCTTGTTCCATATTCTTCTGCTAATTGGTCACCAGTCGGTAATTTGGTGCCAACCTGATACCCATCATCCATGATTTTCCGTTTAACATCTAAATAAATTTCCATATATTTGGGAATTTGTTTCATACGTATCCTCCTTCCACTTAAAACAATAGCTTCTTCTATACTTTACCATACTTTTAGCTATTTTTAACTAAAAAAAACAAGCTCTATCGATAAAGATATATATTTTATATAAAAAGTATTTATTTTATTTGAAAGCGATGTTATGATTGGAATGAATTTAAAGGAGGTCTATCAATGAGTACAATCAAAAAATTATCATTCCCAGAAAACTTTTGGTGGGGATCTGCGTGGTCTGCTGAGCAAGCTGAAGGGCGTGGCGAAACAGGAAAAGCTGAAACTGTTTGGGAACGTTGGTACAAAGAACAACCTAATCGCTTCTACCAAAGAATCAGCTCAGAAATCACAAGCGATCATATCCATCGTTACAAAGAAGATATTCAGTTAATGAAACAAACTGGACATAATTCTTTTCGGGTATCTATTTCTTGGGCAAGAATGTTTCCACATGATGGCGTAGGAGAAGTTAATCCACAAGCGATTGCTTTCTATCGTGATTTATTTACCGAAATGAATCAAAACGGAATAAAAGTTTTTGCTAATCTTTATCATTTTGATATGCCTGCTAAGCTACAAGACAAAGGTGGTTGGGAATCACGAGATGTCGTTGATGCCTATGTCCATTTTGCAAAAACATGTTTTGAAGAATTTGGCGATTTAGTCTTTCATTGGTTTACGTTTAACGAACCACTTGGGCCCATTCTTGGCTCCTACTTAGAAGACTTTCATTACCCAAATCTGATTGACTTTAAACGTGGAAGTCAAGCTGCATTCTTTACAATCTTAGCACATGCAAAAGCAATTGAAGTTTTTAAAACTTACAAGTTATCAAGCAAGATTGGTGTCATTTTAAATCTTAGCCCGACCTTCCCACGAAGTCAGAATCCTACTGACGTCAAAGCCGCAGAGATTGCAGACTTATTTTATACGCGAAGTTTTTTAGATCCAATGGTAAAAGGAAACTTTCCACCAAAATTAGTAGAACTTTTAAACAAATATGACCAGTTGCCGCTCGACTTTACTCAAGAAGATCTAGCAACGATTCAAGAAAATACCGCCCAAATTTTAGGGTTGAACTACTATGAACCTCGCAGAGTAAAAGCTCGCCTCACAGCAATTAATCCAGAAGGCCCTTTCCTACCTGAATGGTTCTTTGAGAATCATATAATGCCTGGACGTCGTATGAATGAATATCGTGGTTGGGAAATTTATGAAAAAGGAATCTATGATTTATGTATGGATATCAAGAATAACTATGGAAACATTGAGGCATTCATCTCCGAAAATGGGATGGGGGTTGCCAATGAAGAACGATTTATGGACGAAACTGGGCAAGTAATCGATGAGTACCGCATTGAATTTATTCAAGACCACTTAGCTTATCTTTGGAAAGCAATTAATGACGGATGTAACATCAAGGGCTATCATCTATGGACGTTCATTGACTGTTGGTCATGGATCAATTCTTACAAAAATCGTTACGGATTAGTTTCCTTAGATTTACCTACGCAAAAACGAACAATCAAAAAAAGTGGTGAATTTTATAAAAAACTAAGTGACGAAAACGGATTTGATTACGATCTTGATTTGTTGGATCATTAAAAAATATTTTTTGTAGCTTCGACTCATTCAGCAACTAAAAAACTGGTCATAACAGAAAGTCAGTTTATGTTATACTAAAGAAAACTGTTCGTTGACATTCAAATAACCAACAGATTACTAAATAAGTATAAAGAAGCATTCAAACTGGAGCCTCGCTATGGGCAAATAGTGCGATTACGGAACCTCAAAAATTTTGATCCGAGGTTTTAGAGCTATGCTGTTTTGAATGCTTCCAAAACCCGATTACTGAAGATAATCTGTACGTTGTCGTTTTAGAGCTATGCTGTTTTGAATGCTTCCAAAACAAATTTATTATCAGGTGAACTCATTGTGATGTTTTAGAGCTATGCTGTTTTGAATACTTGGTTAAATCTAACAAAAAAGGACTACCCATTGAGAGCTGGTCCTTTTTTGTTAGATTTTTTGCTCAATATCAGTAACAGTTATTTGCAATACACGGCTTAAAAAAGGAAACTTTTCCTTCATTTCATCAAAAATTGGTCCTTCTGTGATAAAATTGGCTGTTCCATGTAAGTGGAATCCTGCGCCATGTCCCACCGTACCGATGACTTCTTTGCTTCCAACCGTTAGCGTTACATGATTATTTTTTTCGATATCCTGTTGGACACTGTGCATCCCAGCCGCAGGGATATATAATTCATCGTCACTGATTTGAACATAGCTGTTCCAAGTATTCACTGCATGAAATCCTGGAGTTTCTTTGCTCGAAGAAATTATTGTCACTACTCCTTCATGTTTCATTACTTCCAAAAATGTTTCATTCATTATTTCACAGACCTCATTTCAATTATCATAAGTTTATTATAGCACCACTTAGCCATTTGATTCAGTTTTTAATAATAAAGAACAACTTTAGAACCAAAAATATGCCTGACATGGTACGATAAAATAAGGTATGATTAGCTAACTAGTTGACCATGCTCATTGTGGAAACAAAAAATACAACCTAGGAGGCAACATTATGGCATTATTTAATAATCTTGTACAAGGAGCTTTAGGAAATTACTCGGAAAAAACACCAGAACAATTGACTCAAGAATATGGAGAATATCTTTTCGACAACGAAGAAATCACGATGGGCTATCAATTGGTCAGGGATGCGTTGATTTTTACAAATCATCGAGTGATTTTCGTAGACAAACAAGGAGCAACTGGTAAGAAAACCGCCTTCCACTCGATTCATCTCGATTCAATTGTTGAAGTCGATATGGAAACTGCGGGAACCGGATTAGACGACAGCGAGATCACAATTACTTATCTTAAAAATATTAATCAACGTTCAAACAACGAAGTACACGCGTTACATAAATTCGAGTTTCCCAAGAAGACAGATATCTTACCTTTATACCGCTATCTAGGAAATGTCAGTATGACAAATCGGACGCGAATCAACAACTAACCCTCTATTTACTCATCCCACTCGCCTACATGGTAAAGTGGGATTTTTTAGCTATTTTATTGTAATTTTTGTTCAGACTTGCGCATGTGGTCTTCATAGTTTTCGACTTTGAATAGCAGATAATCATGTGCTGCTTGCATTTTGGTTATTTTTTCTTGCATCAAGTCAGCTTGCTCTAATAATAATGTTTTGCGAGCTGGGATGGTCAAATCATCGTTTTCATAAATCATTGCTACATATTCACGTAAACTTTCCACACCCATTCCCGCATGACGCATTTTCTTTGCAAACTTCAACTGGTTAATACTTCTCTCTGAAAAATTTCTTAGACCGTTTTCTTGTCTTGGTACCGGCATAATGATGCCAATTCGTTCATAATAACGAATGGTATCATGGGATAGTCCCGTTAATTGGGCTGCTTCTTTGATATTCATCTTGTTTTCCTCCATCAATTGACCATTTTGTACACTTCTTGACTAAAAATCAAAGTCCTTCCATGAACCATTTTACTCTTTCTGGATCGTGAGGGAAATGTAAATGCTTTTTATCGATGCTTGAGCCACACACTGTTCTACTATATATTTTTTCTCTATTCATTTTGAAAAAGAAAATAACAACGCAAAAAAGAAGCTGATATCAGCTTCTTTTTTTATTCATTAAAAGCATCAGAATATTTTATTGTGCCGCTAATTGAATCTAATGCATTATCATATAATGGTTTTATCATAAACATTTCATCGGGGACATCAAAAGGCGCCTTAACACTGTACTTGCTTGCTGGTACATAGCCAAGTCTTGGATAGTATTCTGGATGACCAAGGATGCTGATAAATCGATAACGAAGTTCTTTTGCTATCTTTTCTAGCTCTATCAAGATATTCCTTCCTATTCCTTCCCCTTGATGACTAACTTCCACATCAAGAGGAGCCAAAACTAATCCTACATATGCAACTCCATCAGAATCGACAATCTCCACTTCACTTAATAATCCGTGACCTACTATAAAGTTCTCATCATCAACAGCAACCATTTCTAATGCAGGATCGTAGGTGTCACTAGCACGTATTTTATCAACTAATTCAGCTTCGTTACCATATCCACGTTCTGTATGTTCGAAAGCTTCACGAATCATTTTATCAACTTTTAAAAAATCTTTTTTGTTTATTGTTCTAATTTGCATACTTTGTAATAACCTCTCTATAGCTACTTTTTTTATTAACTATACGACTACCGAAAGTAAACATAAGTCTGTCAAACAAAGCCCTCCTTTAAATGTTGAATTAATCATAACAGACCATTTTGATGGTTTCAACAGCAGCAAAGACATACCATGCATCTAGTCAACAGGAAACTTTAATTTTCATGATGATGAGCAAAAAGACTGAAACAAAGGTATGTTTCAGTCTTTCTTTGTTAACTTTGATCATTTACAAAACGAACCAGTGCATCAAAGGTTTTTTTTGCTTCTGGTTTACTAAAATCAAATTGATATTCATGTCCTAAAGCTGGTTTTTTATACGAAATTTCTGTAACAGATAATTCTGCTTTCTCTAAAGATTTTACAGTAGTTTTCATTTGTTCCGTAAATGTATTCTCATTCCCATCCGTAAAGAAAAAAGCCTGTGATAGCTCATTGGCATGATTTGCTAATGTTAACTCTTTGATATCTGTGTCATTCACAAAATCTTTTTGGTCAAAGTATGCCCAACCACTTTGTTTAAATAAGAAACTTGAGATGGGGTCATCGACATCTGCAAATTTATCTGGCTCAAGCAAGCCAGAAAGCGAAATGAATTTCTTCACTTGCGTACTTTTTAGTACAGGGTTCAATTGATTAATGTCTTTCAAATGTGAATTAGATAAATGAATTAAATATTCACTAGCAATTTGTGCGCCCGCTGAGTCACCGCCTAATAAAACCTGTTCCCAGTCGATATTAGCAATCGTACGTTCTTTGATTGTTGCTATTGCTTCATTTAATTGTCTAACAGGTGTTGAATATTTTGCTTCTGGAGCAAGTTCGTAGTTCAGATTGACTATGACCGTTTTTGTTTCTGCACTTAACATTGTTAAGTAATCTTCACAATCCTTTTTGTCTCCACCAACATAGGCACCTCCATGAACCCAGAATACAATAGGCATTTTTTCAGATTGTTTTTTAGGAATATAGACATCCATGAGATTATTTTTTCCCGTTGATTGATAGTTTATATCCTTCTCAATTGATACTTCTTGTGCGTCATGCGTATAAAAATCTGGTCGTGGATAAACTTGCGCTTGCTGGCTTGTATCAAATTGTTTACGAACGAAATGGCTGACTGGACTAGGTGTTAATTGAACGGTTAGCCAACCTCCGAGAAAAACCATCCCTACGAGTATTAAAGTCCCTAATAAAATTCGTTTCAACCACTTCATCTACAATCTCCTTTTCCGCCAAAAACTGATGACTCCGACCATTACGACTACCAAGCCTCCCAAAATTGGCGATACTATTGATTTCTTTTCGCCAGTTTTGGGATAACTTTTTGGTCTAGCTTTTGTTGCTGATGCTTGCGAATCTTTCTTTGTTTCAGATCCTGTGCCTTTTATATCTTTTGTATTTTTTGTATCTGATGTAACTATTGGCTGTGAAGAAGATAGATCTGTTGTTGTTTCTGAAGTATCAGCGTTTGTAGAAGAGTCAATTGTTGATGAGGAGACTTTTTTATATCTATAGGTCACAACTGGAATAGTTTCATTAAATGTTCCTTGCTCAAGACCTTCAACAGAAAATAATTCATAGTGATCAAATGTTTTTGCTTCTGTTTGATACGACTCTCCATAAGAACCAGAAAGTATGAGCTCTTTATCTGATAACAGACTTTGGTTTTTTTCGTCTACATAACGTACTTTTACTTGGTCATCAAAAACTACAGCTAAAAAGTCGCTCACATGCTGATTATAGGTCGTCGGATCCACTTTTTGTGCCTCACCATGTCCTGCTCCATTGATTAAGACCAAATCTTTGTACCCTTTTGACACATCATAAAGATTTTGTGCATTTGAAACGGGTACGACGTTATCTTCCGTTCCATGAATCAGTAACTTAGGTATATTCGGTTGGCTCATTCCTAAAATCGGAAGATTTTCAGTCGTATTTAAATGTAGTTCTTGATCAAAGTAGTTTTCTTTTAGCAGCTGCATATAAAGATCTTCATGTGCCTGATCTGCAACAATGTCTAAATCAACAATTGATGCTAAGTCTTTTAGTGCTGGAGCAACTAAGTTCGTATACGTATAACGTAACTGTTCATCAATGGATTGGAAGCCACAGTTTTCAATGATGCCCTTTACATTTTTTGGTATGGGTTTCGCCAAAACAGACATCATTGTTGCTGCCCCCATTGATCCACCATACAATAAAATACCTTGATTCGGTTTTGTTTGAACTTCACGATTGATCCAGTACAACACATCATCTGACTCATATTGTCCATACGTAACGAAATCTCCGTCACTTCCACCAGTAGTACGGGAATCAACAAATAATAAATTGTACCCTGCCTGATAAAAATTATCGTATTCTGGTGTCACCACACCGTTGTCCCAATTTCCACGAAAACCACCATGGATCATCACTGTTTTGTCAGAATTCTGATTGACGTAATATGCTTTTAAGTTCATTGATTTCCCTGTCTGACTATTCAGCGCAGTTCCTTCTAATGGCTGTGTATTCGGATAAAAACCTGTGTATTCAGAAGGTGATGTACCATCATTATTTGCTAATAAAGACATAAAGTGACTGTCCTTTGCAAAAGCAATATCATACAGCAAGTAGGTAGACATCAATTGTTTGATTACTAATGAATCCACTTCAAATTGTGTTTTCGCTAAGCGAAGTTGCCCACTATATAACATCAAAAAGCCAAATTTGAATCCATCTCCACTAGTCGTAGCAAACAATGTATCCAATTTTCCACCAAAATAATTCAAATATAAGCGTGAGTTAAAATTATCTCCTTTGCCAATTGCATCAAGAATTGCCTGTTCATCGGGATCAGCAACTTTCGTTTGATTGGGATCAACAGATGTATCCGTTGTTGTGTTAGTTGACTCGGTTTCCTTGGTGGACTCAGTTTTCGTTGAGTCACTAGTATTTGAAGTATTAGTGCTTGTTTCATCGGTCTGTGAATCAAGTGTTGTACTGGTACTTGTTTCACTTGTCTGTTGTGTATCGGTTGTTGTTTCAATTCGTTCACTGGAACTACTTGCCGTATCTTCATTGGTTACCGCATCTGCTGAAGAAAAAGAGATACCTGATAAAATCAACGCACTAATTAATGTAACTACTTGAAATTTTTTCTTCATTGTACACTGCTCCCTTGGCTTATTTGGGTTAATTGCTGGATCAATGACGATCTCAAGTGCTGATATTGTTTCTCCGATAATTGAAATGCTTGTTCATTGGCTTGATGACTATCCAGCATCCATTTTGTCGAGTCGATTTCTAAGAATCCTTCTAAAATGTTCTTGACTGCGTTCTTATCCTGTTTTTCCGTCGCTTTTAACAACCAGAAATCTTCAATGCCACGTTTTAATTGTTTGTAGCGTAAAGAAAGTAGCAAATGACCATTGGTTCCAGGATAGATCAAACAGTTATCGCCAATAGGTAAAGCTGCAGTGTTGTAACGAATATCAGTACGTGCGTTAGTTGGCCAACAATTCAATGCCCATCGTAAAAGTCCATCTGTCTTGAAAAAGTAAGCAAGAACACCTTGTACTCTTGTTTCTAATAGTGGACTGTGCAAAAAAGTATTCGGTTTTGACGGATAGTTGCAAACATAATATTGTGTTTTTCCCGGAAATTTTTTTGTTAGTTCTTGGTAATTTTGACAGGTACAATAAAACGATGTCACAGGATAGTCAATCACTGGTAACAAACTGTGTAAGACCTCTTCTTTGTCAAAAGCAACTTTTGTTTTAATTGTGGGCTCAATCGCTTTTAGTTCCTGTAATGCTGTCATAAATTGATGGATTTCATGTTTTTTTGGCTCATCAGCATTGAAATAACTTTTTTCCCAAACGCCAATTTCTTTCAAATGGGTGACTAATTGTTCCAAATAGGCAGTGAAATCACCTTTTTGCTCAATAAATGCAATTCGCTTTGTGCTTTCGTCAAAATAACGAAGAACTAATTTTTCAGTGTGCTCAAATTGTTTATTGATCGGAAAATAAGGTGGAGACCAAACACCTAGTAATCCAAAAAGATTAATTTCTTGATTAATGCCATAATTTGCAAAACAAGCAAGATAGCGATCCAAAATTGAAAAATCACAAAGTAGCTTTCCCGTTTGATCTTTCCGAATTGGAATCATAGAGTATTCGTAAAGATTAGCCGGGTAATCTTTGACAATATAATTAAACCAACCTTTCCAAGGAATCTCTCCAGCAATAACCGTTACGGATTTTTGTCCAATCTCAGATAAAAGTTTTGCCATTTTATCAATTAATTCAAAGTGCGCTTCTCCCCATAAAGGTACTTGAAAAGTGCGTGCTAAATTAGATGGTTGTTGCCACAGATCTAATTTGAACTCTTCTTGCGGACAATCAGGAAAGACAAAGTCTGAAACCATTAGTTCAACTGATTTTTGTAAGATCAGTTGTTCCTCTTGATTGATAAATGACCGGTAAATTGAAAAATCAATGGAATAAGAACCACTTAATAGGTCTTTACTTAACGGAATTTCGACATAAATAGGTGCATAACGATCACCACTAAATGTATGCGCGCGTTCTTCAAGTAATTTGTCTGCGTAAGCAATCTCATCTTTTCCCATATAATAATCTACAAACTGTGCCTCATAAGGTAAAGTTGTTTCAATAGATACACGATACATGGGAATCTCGATCTCATCTGGAATAGCGAATTGATGGTCTAAGCTAAACTGATTTTTTTTGCCGTCATGTAATAAAATTTGAAAAGCTGCGCACTGGTTCCGAAATCCAATTATTTTTTCCAACTGTTGCGGACGCGTTTGGCTAAGATTAGTCGAAGCCTTGTAACTTTCTGGTACAATCAAACATTTCATTGCTTTCTTCTCGCTTTCTAAAAATTTTTCTCGATTTTTTCTTGAACAAGTGTCAGTTTCGTTGATGAAAAAATCTCAGGTGCTAGCCGATGCAGTTGATTCAATGTAAACTTACGAATGATTTTGTAATAACTTTTTTCGGAAAGTTTCGGAAATTCTTTGATAAGTAGTTCTTGTATTCGCTTTTCTTTCATTAAATGCTGTAATGATTGCTCGAACAAAGGTTTAAGTGATTCCTCTTCTTCCCCCTGTGCCAAAGACTTAGGTTGTGACCAATTCAATTCAAGCCATTCGTAAGCTAACTCAAACCATCGAGCAAACCGCTCATCAATCATTTCAGGTGACGCACCAAACCATTTCGTCGCTAACGACAAACCATGTAATCCTTTTTGAAAAATATGACTTTCAAAGGGAACATCATTTGCTTCTAATGCAGCTAAATAAAGTAAAGAATTCTCAATTGGCACCACATTGTCTTCAAATGTCGAAAATAAAAATGTTGGTGGTGTTTCTGGCGTAACACAAGCATCTAACGAAGGCGCTTCGATTTTCATCACTTCTGCAAAGGAAGCTAAAATAGCAGGATAACCTAAAATACACAAAGCAGGTTTCTCCTCTAATAAGGTCGACATTGCTGCTGCTAAATGACCACCAGCAGAAAAACCTATCACCGCAATTTGGTCATGTGCGACTTTAAAGCATGGATCGATTTTTTTGATTTCAATTAGGGCACGTTCACCATCTTGTAACGACTGCTCAAAATCTCGTTGTTCACCCACGTGATAGCGTAAAACACCAGCATGGTATCCTTTGGCAACGAAAGCTAAAGCAATTGGTTCTGCTTCTCTTTCGCTACAAAAACTATAACCTCCACCTGGGATCACTAGAATAAAAGGCCGTTTTTCAATTCGATCCATTGAAACTAACTGATCATTTAAATAAAGCGTTAATCCCGTATCAGCATGAGGATCAAAAGTTATTTTTTTCGTATACATAGTGACACCTCTCACTAATTATTTATAGTCCGTTATTTTCAATCACTTTTTGATACCAATAAAAACTATCTTTTTTATAGCGGGCTAGATCCAACAAATTCTCTTCCGTTCGATTCACATAAATAAAACCATAACGCTTCTCGATTCCTTCGTGGGTACTGATCAAATCAATCGCACTCCAAGGACAGTAGCCGATAATCTCCACACCATCTTGTACGGCTAATTCCAACTGCTCAATATGATCTTTCAAATAATCAATTCGATAATTGTCATGAACTTCTCCAGTAGTCGTTAATGTGTCCTTCGCACCAATGCCGTTTTCGGTAATCAAGAGTGGCAAGCGATAACGTGAATAAATCTCATTTAATGTAAAACGAAAACCTGCTGGATCAATTGGCCAACCAAATTCTGTTAGAGGTAGATGCTCATTTGAAACAGCTTGGAAGAAACCAGGAATGCCAAAACCTGATTGTTGATCGATTTTATTTTCCTTTTCATAATAAGCTGAAACCGTCATTGTATTGTAATAATTGAATGCAATATAATCACAGGTACCAGCAGCTAAGATTGCTTTGTCTTCTTCTGTTACAGTAGGAGCTGCACCAATGCTTTCTAATAAATGCCAGGCATTATGATTATAGATTCCGTAGACAGCAACATCTAAAAACAACCAATTGCGTAGCGCACTCATGTACAAAGCGGCTAACTGATCTTCTGGTTTATCAGTTGCGGGGTATACACTAGCGATGTTGGGTGCTGGTCCAATTTTTCCTTGGTGACCTTGTTCATGAAAGTGTTTTGTTACTAAGGCTTGGGCAACTAACATATGATGATTTTCTTGAAATTTTTCTTTCATTGATTTGGTACTTGTTCCAATGACAGATCCTGCAAGCGCCATCACATTTTGTTCATTGATTGTTTGCCAATAAGGAACCTTTTTCCCAAAGCGTTCAAATAACAATTGGCAATAGTTTGCGAATTCGTCAATCGTTTCGCGGTTTTCCCAGCCACCTTTTTCTGCCATATAAACAGGTAAATCAAAGTGAAACACTGTTACGACTGGTTCGATATCTTGGTGAATCAATTCATCAATCAATGACTCGTAAAAGGCAATCCCCTCTTCATTTACTTGACCATTTGGCATCACTCGACTCCATGAAATGGAAAAACGATATGCTTTCAAGCCAAGTTCTTTGAAAAGTTGCACATCTTCTTTAAAGCGATGATAGTGATCAATGGCTACTTTGAAATCAGTTGTCCCTTCAGGAATCACCTTATTATCTTGAACAGAAGGTCCTTTTCCATCCTCATTCCAGGCACCCTCCACTTGGTATGCACTTGTGGATGCGCCCCACAAAAAATTTTCTTTCATTCCTTCGTTCCCTCCGCTGCACCAATCAAATTAGCATCTGCTTTAAATTTTGCCGATTCAATTGGTATTTTTCGTAATGTTTGTTCGATTATTGGTGAAAGTTCAAATAATTGATTATAGCGATGTTGAATTCCGTCAATCAATATTTTTTGTCGGCTGATTCCTCCACCAATTATGATTTTTTCAATGTCTAAAATCGTTTGTAAGTTGAAGCAAAGAATGGCTACTTCGTAACAATAGGTCGCAAATAGTTTTTTTGCCTCTTCATTCGTTGTCTGTTTCAGCTGTTCAAATACTAATTTCCCGTCTTTAGGAAGTTCAAGGACTTTTGCGAGTTGTTCAATCAGCGCTACGGCTGAAAGCCCTTTACCAACAAAAGAATCCGTACCTAAAATGGTACGATCACGAATCAAAAAACTGATTTCGCCTGACTGATGGTGCGTTCCTCTGTATAGTTTTCCATCAATTACCAGACCCAATCCGACACCTGTCCCTAAAATAAGTGCTGCAGCATTCTTGGTATTTTGTAAATTCCCTTTATTCAGTTCTCCAAGAGTAGCGGCTTTCGCATCATTTTCAATCACCACTTCACCTGAAAAAATGGCGTTCATATGTTCTACTAAATTTACTTGATCCAAATAGGGTACTGCACCACCAAATTCAACGACACCAGAGTCTGTGATAGAACCGGGTACAGCTAAAGCAACCTTTTCAAAGGTCGCTTTTTGCTGATATTCGTCAATTAATTTTTGAAATAAATGCGTTAATTCTGACAAGCTTTCTGGTGTAGGTACACTTTGTTTATCAGACAGCTGGTTTCCATATACCAAGGCTGACTTCACAAAAGTTCCACCAATATCAATACTTAATGTTTTCATTCTTTTCCTCATTATCATCCTCGTCTAAGCTTGAATTTCATCTTTCTTTTCAGTTGATACATTATTTTTTTCTAAAGCAAGCTCCAACTCATATTCTTTTTTATCCGCGATTTTAATAAATGGATACCACATCACGATCCCAATCCCTAAGCAAATCAACATCAAAATTGTATAATTTACCCCACCAGCAAACGGCATTTTAATAAAGGTTGGTGTAGTCCATGGTAAAAGAGACATTGTTGGATTAAGTGAAATCGGTAAAATCGTACTTGTTAATCCCCACGTAACAAACCCTGCAATTAATTGTGTGAAAACTTGTGGTATAAAGAAAATTGGATTCAAAATGATGGGCATACCAAACATCAATGGTTCTGTGATATTAAAGATGGATGGAATAAATGACAGTTTTCCAAGTTGCTTCATTTTTGCCGATTGACAACGAATCATGAAAAATGTAACAAATCCCATAAAACCAGCTGCGTACATTCCCATATAAATCACTGATGGTAACAAGTAAGGCAATTTTTCTCCACTTTGGAAGGCAGTCATATTCCCCACAATCATAGTCATGCTGATTGCGCCAAGAGGTCCTTGCAATACGGCATTATGAATACCAAAAAACCACAATACAGCCAGTAATTCCATGATGATAATAATTGAGATTGGACTGGCAACTAGTGAATTCAAAGGCGCATTGATTACATCAATAAAGAATTGAAAGATGCTGCCAGATACAGTGTAACCAAATCCTACACGGATACAAAAAACCAGCGTAAAGATGATCGTAACCACAAAAACTGGCGCAAGTGACTGCGTGACCATCGGTGGAACACTTTCTGGTAATTTGATCATCAAATTTTTCTTTGACAAATAAGCATAAAATCGAGTAACCAATAATGCGACTAGCATTCCAATAAACAACCCTTGTCCACCAAGATAGTCTAATCTTAAAGCACCGATTGCTTGTTCTGTTGCCTCTCCATTTTGGGTAACTGTTGTCATAACTTGTTGTGGCATCAACATGATAAAACTAGCCAAAGAAATCAGAGCTGCATTTCGTTCATTTGTTTGTAATTGTTTGGCATAAGAAAACGCTAAGCTATAAACAACATATAAAGAAAAAACACCAGTCACGCCATTGGTGATTGCTTCTACGTGCTGATAAATCCCGATTTTCGTCAAATAATCGATCCATCCAGGAATTGGGAAATTGCCGATGATGGTCAGTAATGCGATTCCCAAGGTTAATGGACTTGTCCGAATAAATCCTTCCATCAATGCACCTAATACTTTGTTTTGTTGCAATTTCTGAGTCAGTGGCAATAATTTATTTCCTAAAAATGCTTCTAATTTTTCCATAACGAATCTCCTTTAGCTGATTTTTATTGGTAGATTTTCTTGTTTTCCTAAGATATCTAATTGAAGAACATACTCTCCAGCATCGAAATGTAAGTCTCCTTGGTTATCAAAATAAGTGAACGCTGTTTTCGGAATTTCAACTGTCAACACTTTCTGTTCATTTGCTTTTAAGAAGACATGCTGGCTAGCAACCAAGCGTTTGATTGGTTGGACGATTTCCGCTGAAAAATTAAGCAAATAAATTTGCGGGGTGATCCATCCATCATGCTCACTCTTATTTTTTAGTTCATAAGAACAATAAATCATTTCTTTCTTTTCCTTTGCTGCTTGCCAGTGACCAGCAAATGTCGCATAACTTAATCCTGCGCCAAATGAAAACAACGGTTCATTTGGTGCATCGATATACTTGGATACAAAACGTTCACTGTGTGTGCTGCTAGCTACTGGTCGACCAGTAGCTGTTTGGGCATAATACACAGGAATTTGACCTTCGTTTTTTGGAAAAGACATTGACAATCGAGCGGATGGATTCGCTCTTCCTGTCAAAAGATTCGTGATTCCTTTTCCGCCCATCACACCTGGAAACCAGACGACTAACAAACTGTCAAAATACTCCTCTACTTCAGTTAACACTAAGGGACGACCTGTGTACAGCAAACCAATAATTGGTTTATTTAATTCAGCTAATTTCTTGATTAATCGAATTTGCTTTTCTGGTAACTGAAGATTTGTTTTTGAAGCACCTTCCCCACTTTCCAAAAATTGTTCGCCAATCGTTAAGATAATCACATCTGTTGCTTTTGCTTGTTCAATCGCTTGTTGCAACAGAAAGCTTTCATCTTCGATTGGACCATTCAATTGCTCAAAGCCAGTCTTCATTGGGCCAAATTGTTCATAGTTCTCATAAAGATTGAATCCTCTTGTGAAAAAAAGTTGTCTTTCGTCAAATTGCTCTAATAGTCCAGCTTTCAGTGTAAAAACATCTGAAGATTTTCCACTGACGGATGCCCAAAAACCTAATGTAAAATGGCTTTCAGCATAGGGACCTACGACAGCGATTTTTTGATTGGATTTTGGTTTCAACGGAAGCAAAGATTCATTTTTTAATAGCACACAACTTTTTTCAACTAATTTTGTAGCAACAGCTTTCGCTTCATGTGTTAAAATTTCACCCGTGTTCACCTGCGTCAGTCCTCGGAAAGGTTCTTCAAACAAGCCTAATTTATTCTTCAAGACTAAGATACGCCAAACTGCTTCATCTAACTGTTTGGCGAATTCGGACTCCTTGATCAATTCAGGTAATCCATTGGCATAAGTAGCTGTCATCATATCTAAATCAACACCAGCAAGCAACGCTTTTTTGGCTGCATCTTTTGAATCTTTTGCAAAACCATGGGTTTCCAATTCTGCAATTGCTGCATAGTCTGATACCAATACGCCATTAAAACCAAATCGTTCTCTTAGAATTTTCTGGTTCAACCATTGATTTCCAGTTGCTGGAACACCGTTCAATAAATGAAATGCTGTCATAACTAATTCACAATTTGCATCGATTGCTGCTTGATAAGGCTGTAAATATTCATTGAATAATTTTTGATTGGATAATTCAACTTGGTTATACTCACGCCCACTTTCTGGAGCTCCATAAGCAGCAAAATGTTTGATGCAAGCTGCAACATGGTTTTCTTTTAAGTACATTTCTTTTTCACCTTGATAACCATTCACCACACTTTTTGCGAATCGTTTACTTGTATAAACGTCTTCGCCAGGAGATTCCATTACGCGTCCCCACCGTGGGTCACGAACTAAGTCCAACATTGGAGAAAAAACAACATGTATTCCATTCAAGTAACTTTCTTTAGCAGAAATTTCAGCTGCTTGCTGAATCAAATCAAAATCGTAGGACCCTGCTTGTGCTAATGGAATGGGAAAAATCGTTCGAAAACCATAAATGATATCTGACATAAATAATAATGGAATTTTATGAGAGCTATTTGTTAACACATCTTTTTGAATCTGATATAGTTTTTGATAATCATTTACGTTATAAATTGAACCAATTTCATAAAAGTTCGGCTCTTTTTTAAATCCCAGTTCTTTCACTGGACCGGTATTCATTACACCACTTTCAACAAAGAGATCCCCATTTAACTGAATGGTTTGAGAAACTTTGTCGTCAATCGATAATGAATCAAATAGTTCTTTTAACTTTTGCTCTTCCATCTCGCCCTCCTGTAACCGTTTTAAATTTCAGGTTGATTATATAAAGATTTCATACTAAGATATACTAAAATAAATGACTTTATATCAAAAAAGGAGTATCTAATGGAATTTGAAGCCCTCTCATTAATTTTAAAACGTCTTTACCATAAATATCTCATTCCTTTGTTTGTTATCAATGACGAAGGGCACATTATTATTCCACAAAATTCTGATTGGACCATTGATTACCTGAACCAAGACTATTTAAAACTTCCGCCAAAAAATACCGTTTTCTTTTATGAAGATCAAGACTACTTCTTTTCTACTTTTACCTGTGATTTATCTGATAAGAATTACCAAGTTTTAGTGGGTCCTTGTGGCATTTTAGGGACAAAGAGTGATACTTTTACTTTCCACGATCATGATTACTTAGCTGGCGTTCATTACTCAAAAGAAACACAACCAACTTTTGTTGAGTTTGTTGAACTCCTCTACTCCCTCTTAAATGGGCAGGTGCTTTCAAAGAAACAACATAAATGGATCTATCGAAATCGAAGAGTTACTGCACATACTGAAACGATATTGGCGGATAATTTATACAATCGAAGATTCGAGGATCCATTCCTTGATTCTTTTGAATTTGAGAAAAGATATGTTGAAGCAGTTCGTCGAAATGAACCAGAAAAAATCGAATGGTTATTTAAAAAGGTAAACTACACATATAACTCAAAGCTTTCTCACAATAAAGTCGAAAATTTAAAATATAAATATTCTGGATTGATCACTATTTTGACAAGAGTTAGTGTGAATGAAGGTGTCCCAGTTAATCAAGCGTATAGTTTATCGGATTCATTACTCCAAAAGCTCCAAAAAATCCATACAATAGCAGAATGTATGTCGCATATCAAGGAAACATCTTTTTTGTTTATGGAACTCATCCACGATTTTCCCTATTCAGAAACCAATTATTTGGTAAAAGACCTGTTGAACTATATTGATACACATATTTATGAGCGGATTACCTTAAAAGATTTAGCAGAATCTGTTCAAAAACATCCAACACATATCACTGCCGAATTTAAAAAAGCACTTGGACAGACAGTTCATACCTATATTAATCAAAAAAAAGTAGCTGAGGCTAAACACCTATTACTTTTTACGGATAAAAGTTATAAAGAAATTGCAACGTTGCTCACTTTTTCTAGTCAAAGTCACTTTATTCAAATATTTAAGCAATTTGAAAATCTGACTCCATTAGAATTTAAAAATAAACATGTCACAACTGTTTTTTAACGCAAAAAAACTCCTACCCGGTAAAATTTGGGTAGGAGTTTTACTTTGTTTTGACTGTTCTAAAATGGTTCAAGAAATAAATAAAAATCTTGTCTATTTATTTCTTGAATACGGTTCAGCAGAAATAGGAGTACTGTGTTTAAACAGCTTCCTTTACTTAATCAATTCAATTTTGCTTCAACTGTTTGGTTAAAAAATTTGTCAATTCTTCTTCATACGTCATCCACAACGCTTGCGTTCCACGAGAAATCGCTGTATAAAGCAGTCGTTGATCTTGTTCCGTCTGATAATTTTTGGCCGAAACATTGAATAAGATAACATTGTCAAACTCTAATCCTTTTGCTAATTCAATTGGTAAAATTTGTATTTTTTGAGACATATGATCAGAAAGTAATATCTGTACATCTTCTGCTTCTGCTAATGTTTTTGTCAAGATTGTATAATTTTTTTCCGGATCAAACTGTCCGACTAATCGATTGAATGCTGACGTCTGATCGTAACAAAACCAATGAATAGCTTCACCGTCTGGACGGATAGGAGTAATTTGCATGTTTTCCGGATTTTCCAGTAATGACGCAAATAATTTGGTGATTGCACCACTTGAACGATAACTCGTTGTCAATTGATAATAAACAATGTCTTCCCCTATCATCTCAGTGATTTCAGAAAAAGAAATCTGACTATTAAAAATACTTTGATTTTCGTCTCCCACCATTGTCAAATCAGCATGTGGCCAAAAATGACGAATTAATTGAAGTTGAGCAGGTGTGTAATCTTGAATTTCGTCAATCAAGATGACTTTGTAATCCAATAATTCAAACTTTTCAACTAAAGTATGGTGAATAAACAATTGGATGATGGCTTCATCAAGTGTCCAAATTTCTGGTAGCAAATATTTTTCCCCAGTAAATGCTTGATACAGTTGTACAATCAAGTTTGTACTGTCTATCCAATCCAACTCGTTGATTTGCTCTGTTACTTTCCGATATTTTTTTCTTAACAAGATTTCGGCATATTTTGCTAACGCTGCTTCTGAGTGTTCAGTTAATAACTTACCAAAATATTTTTGTTGTTGTTTTTCTGTCAGTTCCAGTAACTGATTTCGCAATTTTGCACTTTGGCTTTGTTGCAGCAAATGATGTTCCCACTGCTGAAGCATTTTTTCCTTGGTACCTGCAATTCGTTCACGTAAGCCATAATTTGTTGGTGTCGCGTTAAACAATTCAGTAATTTGTTCAGACGTAAAGAAAACTTGTTTCTTCTGGTTGATTTCATTGAAGGTAATCTGTAGTGAAAGAGTATTTTCTAAAATAAATGTGATAAATTCTTGGCTTCGCAAAATGCGCTCTTTTTTGGTTATCTCTTGCCGAATGATTCGTTGAAAATAAGTTGTCTCATCTTCTACTTCAATTTCTGAAAAGTCTCTTGCTAATTGTAAAATAGTTAAAGTCGGCGGATTTTCTTCCCCTAAACTAGGCAAAACATCTGCAATATAATGACCAAACGCTTGGTTAGGTGAGAAAATCAACAGATCTTTTGCAGAATATTCCTGCTGATTTTGATAAAGGAGATACGCGATTCTTTGCATGATTGTCGAAGTTTTTCCACTGCCAGCTACCCCATTTACTAGCACATTTTTTGCTTCTTGCTCGCGAATAATCCGATTTTGCTCTTGTTGGATTGTCGCCGTAATATCTCGCATCGTGCTTGAAGTATTTTGTGCCAGCACATCGAGCAACACATCATCTTGAATGGTGGTCTTAGTATCAAAATAATTAATTAGTTGACCTTCCTTCGTGATTAATTGTCGACGATTTTGAATTGCCACTTCAATTTCTCGTTCATCCACTTGATAATGAGAATTCCCTAATTCATTGTTATAAAATAGTTCAGCAATCGGCGAACGCCAGTCGTAGATCAAATCGAATCCTTTTTCAGTGGTAAAACCATTGATCCCAATATAGAAATCTTCTTCTGGCTCTTCTTCTAAAAAGTCCACAGAAATTTTACCAAAATAAGGTGAGGCTAATAATCGTTCAACCTTTTTCAAATTTTTTCTAGCAGAATCCAGTTGAATATTGTACTGATCGATTTGCCGATTCAAAGCTTCAATATTGGCAAAGGTGTCTAAATTATCCGTGATATTATCCATATTTAAGCGAATATCACCAGTCATTTCTTCAATGTGTTGTCGCCCATGCTGATCTTTTTGTTGAATCAACTGCAGTAATCGCTTTTGTTCTGCTTTCAACTCTCGATAAACTGACGTTAAATGCTGTTGTTCTTTCTTCTTTACATCCTTCAAGAAAACACGCCCTTTGCCTATTTTATAAATTGCTAAAACTGTGTCGTAAATGATTTATCTACGGAATAGCAGTTTACAGCCACTTCAGGTCAAAAACAAGGCTACAATTACAATTTTTTTTGCGGTATAATAAAAATGTAAGAGAAGAACTATTTTATGACATTAAGTGTGGACTATTTATTGGTCTGCTTTTTTTGTACTGTCAGAGTTACTCGTTTGTTTTCTTGTTTATTTTTTTATCTCTTTTATCTCTTTTTTTTAATCCATGATAGAATAATAATAGTAGAACGTTTACGAAGTTGTTTAATTTAAAAAACATACAAGATATTGAAAATATCATGATAATATGTCACTATTCTTTTTTTGATTTGTACATTAGTTTTATTACAGATAATAAGGAATTATGTGTAAGACTTTGTGGGGAAAGCCTATTTTAACCATCATTCTTTAATGATAAAATTTGTGTGTTTACTATATACCTTTTTGACTTGTAGTAAACACCTGAGGAGGATTAAAATGGAGTCGGAAAAATTCCAAGATACTTTAAAACAATTAGGAAAAAGAGTCATTGAATTAAAAGATGATATTGGTACAGAAGAAGCAACTAAAACTTCTCTTATCATGCCTTTTTTTTCAGCATTAGGTTATGACATCTTTAATCCTACAGAATTTGTTCCTGAATTTACAGCGGATGTTGGCATAAAAAAAGGAGAAAAAGTTGACTATGCCATAGTACTTGACGGTATACCCACAATTCTTATAGAAGCAAAATCAATTAACGAACCTTTGACAAAGCATGATTCACAACTATTTAGATACTTTGGTACAACTATGTCAAAATTTGGCATTCTAACAAATGGTGAAGAATATAAATTCTTTACCGATTTAGATGAGCCTAACAAAATGGACCTCTCACCCTTTTTAACTATCGATATAACAAATATTAAGGATAATCAAATTCCTGAGCTAGCAAAATTCCATAAAGACAACTTTGATGTAGATAAAATTACTAGTTCTGCTGCCGAACTTAAATACTTAAGTTCTCTAAAAAATTATCTTACTTCGGAACTCAATGATCCTACTGAAGACTTCGTTAAGTATCTTCTCGGTGAAATATATGATGGGATGAAAACCAAACAAACAATTGAAAAGTTTAAACCGATAATTAAAAAAGGATTGAATCAATTGATCTCTGAAAGAGTAAATGATAAATTAAGTGCCGCTCTTAAAACTTCTGTATCCGTTGAGGAAAGGGATAATCCATCAGATTCTGATACAACAGACAGTTCGGATAATGATATTATAACCACACCTGAAGAACTAGAATCATATACAATTTGTAAAGTTGTCTTAAAAGATACTATTCCTTTGGACCGACTCTTCTATCGTGACAATAGAAGTTACTTCAATATCTTACTTGATAATAATATTAGAAAGTGGATTTTACGCGTATACTTCAACACCAATAGCATGAAAATTGAATTAAATGATGAAAATCATACTGTATATGAACTAAAAGAACCTATTGATATCTACAATCATTCAAAGGAAATCATTGGTGTTGTTACTAACTTTCTATAATTCGCAATTAAATGGATAGCTAATCTTGATTGCATTACTCACTCTTCTTGCAAAACTGTTAGTACCCTGTTAGCCCAAACTTGGAGCAACCTTGCTATACTAGGACATATTTCTAGGAGAAAAGGTGATAAGATGAAAAAAGTGATTGGTTTAGTTTTTTTAGTATTATTGGCTTTTGGTGGATTTAAAGGGTATCAGTATTATCAGGATACTTACGTTGGCGAAATCGCCTATGCACACGTGCCAAACGAAGTCCCAACTAAAGTGAAACATAAAAGTGAAAGCGGGATTGGTGACAATAGTCCTTGGTATTATTACGATTACGACCTCACTTTTGTTAAGGAAGACGGCTCAACTGAAAAACGCGATATTCAGATTTCTAATGACAATGCAGAACCATTAAGTCCAAATTCATATGTCAAAGTAAAAATGAGTAAAAAACGAATCATCGAAGGTCCCAACGCAATTGATCAAAAAGACTTACCTGAGAAAGTAAAAAATAAACTAGTAACTGCTAACTAGTCCAATAAACGTAATAAAAAGAGAAGCTTGGAACAATCAAACGATTGCTCAAGCTTCTCTTTTAGTTGATTGAGTTATTCTTCATCTAAAATAGTAAATCCTAACGTTTGGATATCTCGATTGAACATTTTGACTGTTTCCAGTGAAAGTTCATTCAGATCCATGTGGTACATCGACAATTTAGAGAGAATTGCAGGTGTAACTGTAATAATATCAACACCTAACTGTTCCGCTTGCACGATATTGTAAACTTCTCTGGAACTTGCCCAAAGTAATTTGGTTCCTTCTTTACGGCGACAAATTTTCAACGAGTTTTCCATCAATGGCAATGGATCAATCCCGGTATCAGCAACGCGTCCAGCAAAAACCGATACGATGTTTTCAGTTCCCTTTGCTAGTGCATCAACTGTAGTTTCTACTTGTTCTAAAGTCATGATAGCCGTGATGTTAAGTTTCAACCCTTTTTCTGATAATCGTTGAATTAATTCGGTCGATGCTTCGCCTTTCGTATTCATGACTGGAATTTTGACATAAACATTATCACCCAATGCGGCGAGTTTCAAAGCTTCCTTTTCCATCGTCGCAAAATCATCGGCAAAAACTTCAAAACTGATAGGTAATCCTTCAACTTTTTCCAATACTTCTTTTGCAAAAGCGACATAATTCGTGATTCCTGCCTGCTTCATCAAACTAGGATTAGTTGTAAATCCCGAAACGATTCCAGCAGTTTTCATTTTCAACATCTCTTCAATCACTGCACCATCTGAATAAATATCAAGGTTAAAATTCATTTTAATCAAGCTCCATTTCTTCATTATTAATTGCTGTTTTGGATGGTCGAATAATACTTGGGGCAATCAAAGCGACTAGAACTGCCACAATGATGACATAAATCCCCGTTTGTCCAAATTGACCACCAACTTTTCCTAATAAAATACCAATCCAACCAAAGTCAAAATCACCAAAGGTTGCATTTGAAAACCCTAACTGTCCTAAAACTGGTAGTAATAAGGCTGGTAAAAAGGCTAAGAATAAGCCGTTGACGAAGGAACCAACCACTGCGCCACGTCTTCCCCCAGTAGCATTACCATAAACACCTGCAGTCGCACCACAGAAAAAGTGTGGAACTAATCCTGGAATAATCAACACACCACCAAAAGCACCGAGAATGAACATGCCAATCAAACCACCAACAAAACTTGAAATAAAGCCAATGATAACTGCTGTTTGTGCATATGGGAAAAATACGGCACAGTCAACAGCTGGCACAGCATTTGGAATGACCTTATCAGCAATCCCTTGAAACGCAGGTAATAAATCAGCAAGAATCATGCGAACACCAGAATAAACAATTGTAACGCCTACTGCAAACTTCAATCCACAAAGAATCGCGAACAAGTACGGTGATTTTCCATCTGATAAAGTTGAAACAAATTCAGGTCCTGCTGCAATTGCAGAAATCAAATAAAAGATTACCATCGTTAATGCCGTGGAAATTGTCGTGTTTCGCAAGAATCCAAATTTTTCTGGCACTTGAATATCTTCTGTCGACTTTGAGCCTTTCCCAACGATGCTACCAATAAACGCTGATAAATAATAACCAATCGAGCCAAAGTGTCCCATAGCGATTTCATCGCCATCAGTGACGCGAAGGGTATATTTTTGACCAATTGCTGGAGAGATCGCGCTCCATGCACCTAAGAAAAAGCCGCCGACTAAAATCAAAGAAGTTCCAGAAAAGCCAACTGCACCTAATACTGCCGATAATAAACACGCCATAAAGAATGAATGATGACCAGTTAAAAAGACATATTTATAACGAGTAAAGCGTGCGACTAATAAATTAACAATCAGTCCAACAATTAAAATTGACATTGTTTCAACACCAAGAATTTTTTGTGCGACAGAAGTTACAGCTTCATTATTTGGTACTACTCCTGTAATGTGAAATCCTTTTTCAATCATTTGAGAAAGTGGATCTAAATTTCCACTAATAACGTCTGCACCTGCCGCTAACATTAAGTAACCAAGAATTGGACCCAATGTTCCAGTTAAAATTTTGTGTCCGGGTGCTTTCATTGCAACCAAGCCAACCAAAGCAACTAATCCCATCAAAATTGCTGGTTCACTAAACATATCCTTGAGAAATTCCAAAAATTCCATTATGAATCCTCCTGTTTTATTGATCTATTTAATCCTCTTATACGGCCATATAAGATAATTGATTATCTGTTACTGAGTTCTTCTAATACTGGTAAAATATCTTCTGAAATTTTTTTCTTGTCTGCGTAACTTCTAACGACAGCAACTTTTTTGTTTGCAGGAAACTGCTTGGCAAATTCATCGACTGTTACAAAAAGATCAGGCTCTTCACCTAACGCTGCATTAAAATCACTGGATTTCGCATCAACTTCAAACCCATTCTTTTTGGCAATCTGATTGATTTTCATCGCCAATAAATTACTACTACCAATTCCATTCCCACACACTGTAATAATTTTAATCATTAAAATTCCTCCTCTTCTTTGATAAACTTTTCTGCTAATTTTATAAATGCTGCTTTTGTCGATGTCTCTAATAATGCGTCAACTTTTTCTTCTTCATCAATTAGTGCGGAGATTTTTTGAAGCATTGCTAGATGCGCTTCATTATTATCCGTTGCTAAACAAATAATGAGATACACCTCTTTTGCATCGCCAAAAGAAATTGGCTCAGCTAATTTCAAAATACTAAATCCTGTTCCTAAAGCGCCCGCTTCTGGTCGAGCATGAGGCATTGCAACTCGTGGTACTAATACCATGTACGAGCCCATTTCTCGAACGTTTTTGATCATTGCCTGAATATACTTTTCTTCAATGATCCGCTCTTGTAATAAAGGTTCTGCGGCTAACTTTACTGCTTCTTCCCAGTTAGCAACTTTTGATTGGAATGTCAGATGCTTTTCACATAAATAGTGCTGTTTGATTTCTTTCACTCGATTACCTCCTTGCTATCCATACTATAAATGAAATCGCATACATTCGATACCACTTCTATTTCCCTTTCAAACTGGAAAAAGATGAATTTTTTAGTTCAAGGATTTCCTTTATTAAACGGAAATCATTCGACTAGCTTCGAACTAATCATAGTACCTTGACATTGTAAGCATTTTCTATCTTTTTGATTTCTTACCTAAATCTGCCAATTGTAATTCAGATCATTCCTATATATGATAACAATTAAGGGGGAGATAAGTATGTTTGCGTACAAGAGGTTGAATCAGTTGTTTCAGCGACTCTATAGCGAAAAAAATTGTTCAAGTGAACAACTAGCTTCTGATTTTTCGGTTTCTAAGCGAACAATCAGAAATGATGTGAAAGAACTAAATGATTTTCTATCAAAATATGATACAACAATCGTGCTCAAAAGAGGCGTGGGATACGAAATGTTACACAAAGAAAATGTTCAAGAACTATTTACTGAGCTACATTCACAATCAACTACACCATCCCACCAATTAGAAACTTCTGAAGACCGAATCAGGCAATTATTGTTTTTATTCTTATTCTCAGAGCAAGAAAAATCACTAGACGAACTGTGCAATCAATTATATGTCGGACGAACGACGATCTTAGGTTATATTCGCCAGCTTCGTTTATTACTTGCTTCTTACGACGTCAAAATCACTTCAAAAGTTAATATTGGCTACAAAATCATGGGGGAAGAATCAGCTATTCGTCAAGTAATCTCAGATCAATTGATTGAAAAAAACTTTGAGAGCTATATCTCACAATTTTCACGAGATGAATACGAACTGTTTCACGAAATCAACTTAGTCGAACTATCTCAATTAGTAACAGATTTTTTCCCACCTGATCTGTATAAAATTTCTGACTATCATCGAAAAAACTTTGTTATTCACTTAGCAATTGCTATTCTTCGAGTCAAAAATCAGCATCATCTTGAATCCGTTTCCAGTTTTTTTGTCATCGATGAAAAGATTCAATCTTCAATCAGAAAACTTTTAGCAGCTATTGAAAAAAAGAATCAAGTCAGATTTGATCTTCAAGACGAAATTTGGCTACAGAATCATCTGTTTTTAGATTTACAACAGCCACAACATTCTAGTAGTCAAACAACTAAAATCTATCAATTCATTGACCAGATGTTGATGGAAATTAACGAAATGATTGGTGAAGATCTGCAACAAGATGACATTTTACGAAAGGATCTCTTTACCCATTTTTCTAGTTATCTGACATTAAAGGAGATTATGAAAAATAAAAAAAATCCCCTATTATCGGAGATCAAAAAGAATTTTTCGTATGCGTTTGAGCTAGCAGTTTTGGCAACAAACAATAGTAAATGGCTAAGCACTTTTGAGTTCACAGAAGATGACATTGGGTACCTAGCTTTGCACATTGCAGCAGCTATCGAACGAAAAAAAGCACACACAACAGATAAAAAACGAATTTTGGTTGTCTGTGGTCAAGGTGTCTCGACTAGTCGACTGATTGAAGCGATGTTAAAGAAGCGTTTTGCTGATCAGTTAGAAATCGTTGATACTATTTCTTACGCAGCTTATCAAACAAAAAAACTAACAACTGTTGATTTTCTCATCTCAACAGTTCCACTTAAAAATAAACAGATTCCTGTTATCCAGATCGATTTTTTAGATATCAAACAAGGAATGGAGAAAATTGAAAAACTTTTAGTGGAGGAAGAAGAAAAACGCCATTTTTTAAGCCTGTTCGATCCAAGTTTATTTGTCGTCAACAATCAACAAATTACGCGGGACGAATTAATCCAGTCAATCGGAACGATTTTACAAGAACAAGAAATTGTATCTGAAGATTTTATTGCAAAAGTGATTGAACGAGAGCAAATTGCACCCACGAATATCACGAATTTGATTGCCATTCCTCATGCAATCGATGCATCGATCCAGCAAACAAAAATTTTTGTTTATATCTCGAAAGAACCGATTGTCTGGCGTCAAACTGCAACAGTCAAAATTATTTTTCTGCTGGCAGTTGCTGAAGAAGATAAAGAGCAACTACAAGTTTTTTTTGAATATTTATCTGATCTAGTTGAAAATCAAAAACTACAGCAAAAGATAGCTGACGCGCAAAATTTTGAACTGTTTTTATCCACTATTCGTTACTAAAAAGAGTGTTGTTTCATGAATAACCTAAAGCAAAAGTCTAGGGATTCATGAAACAGCACTCTGTTTTTTTACAAATCATCGTTCGTTATTCAAGTATATTTTTTTATGTAATAAAATTTCAACTTAATTTTGATTGACAGCTTCCTCAACTTGAATGTGCCATTTTTGATTATCTCCACCATTTTTTGGGAATGTAATCAACTGATGATTTTTTCCCAAATGTAACTTTGGCGCGTCCATTACTTTACCATTATAAAGGCTTTCTAAGTAATAAACTTCCTTATCCTTATGTACATCATCTTCAACTAATCGCCAGAAGCTTCGTTCATTAGGGTACTCTATTTCTGTATTGATAACCTCATTACCTTGAGCATCTTTCACAGAAGATGCGATTAAATATTTAGGATATCTCCATGGTTCATCTTCATCGAATACAGCAGGAACATAGTGCGAAGAAATAGAATAAGCATCTTCTTGTTCATTATAGGACATGAGCCATTTTTGGCTATCAATTTTTTGGCTCAAATCTGTCGATATTTCTGAAGTTTCTATGTCATAATCAACGACCCACCAAGGATCTAAGACACTCTGGATTGTAACGAGTTTATCGTCGTATTTCGCTCCAGCATCATTCGCGCTCGCCGCCACTGTTTGATTACCGCTTACAATTCCAAATACCACAATCGTGAAAGTTGCTAGCCCTGCCTTGACTCCTTTTTTCATTAAGATTCCTCCTCTATTTTTGAATAACGACTCTGACTACATAAAAATAGTAGCATGTTTTTGTTACCCTTTCCTTTTTTGTATAGCAATACAACAATTTTTTGATTGATGACAACCATATATGTTATAAATGGAATAACTTAGATAGTATTGTTGCAACCTATATTTTTAGCTATTCTTTTGCGGCATATTTCGTGGGCATACACACAAGATAAATAGGACTTCCTACAACTAAAAGAAATCATAAAAGCGATCAATCAATTGATTGATCGCTTTTGCTATTTTTGTCCGTAATAGGCATGGATACCGTGTTTACGATAATAATGTTTATCCAACAAATAGTGTGGGATTTCCTGAATTTCTGGATTGATTTTTTCATTTTCTTTCGCCATCAAACAAATCTCATCTAAAATCAAACTATTTTCTACAGCTTTCGCAGGTGTCTCTCCCCAAGTAAATGGACCATGTCCATAAACGAATACACCAGGAATTTCAGTTGCTTGTAACTTTCTTTCTTGGAAGGCCTCAATAATGACACAGCCTGTATTTTTTTCATAGGCTTCTTTGACTTCTGCTTTCGTCAATTGGCGCGTGCAAGGAATTGTTCCGTAAAAAGCATCTGCATGCGTCGTTCCATAAGCGGGTAAGTCTCGACCAGCTTGCGCCCACATCACAGCGTTCGTCGAGTGTGTATGAACGATCGCATTGACTTGTTCAAAAGCTTCGTACAAAACTATATGTGTTGGCAAGTCGGAAGATGGTTTCATGCTATCCTCCTCTAACAAATTTCCAGCCAAGTCTGTAACAACCATTTGATTTACTGTCATTTCTTCATAATTTACCCCGCTTGGTTTGATCACGATTACACCAAGTGCGCGATTAATTTCACTCACATTACCCCATGTTAATTTCACTAATCCGTATTGAGGCAGTTTTAGATTAGCTTCATACACACGTTGTTTCATTTCTTTGATGATCAGCTCATGCGATAACATAACCTGCCTCCTTTAACTTTGGATAAAGATAGCTTTTTGCTGCTTCAATTTCTTTCTTAAAATCAGGGTTTGTTTCACTCCACATTTCAATCAAAAAGGTCCCATCATACTCTAATCGTTTAAGCGTCTTTAATAAACCTAAGAAGTCCACACACCCTTGACCAAATGGTACATCACGAAATTGTCCCGGGAAATCTTGAGTTAATGGGTACGTATCTTTTAAATGAATAGCGGTAATGTAGTCAATTCCTCGCTCCAACTCAACACTCGGATTGTTCTCCGGCCACGCGGAAAGATTGCCTAAATCAGGATATACTTGTAAATAAGGCGAGTGAATTTGTTGTTTTATTTCCAAAAATTTAGTCATTGAATTCATAAATGGATCATCCATAATCTCAATGGAAAGAAGGACACCATATTCCGAAGCCATTTTGATACTTTCTTTCAGGCCATCAATGAAAGCTTCTCGTGAGAACATTGATTTTTTTTCATAGTAAACATCATATCCTGCTACTTGGATAATCTTGACATTTAAGTTGTGAGCCAGTTTGATTGCTTTTTGCATGATTGCTTTTGCTTTTTTTTGATTTGCTATGCTTGCAGAGCCAAAAGGAAATCTTCGATGACCACTTAGGCAAATCGAATGGATTCGGATGTCTGTCTCCAACATCTCTTCACGTAGTTTAGCAATCATTTCAGTAGGCCAATCCAGACGAGCTAAACGCGCATCTGTTTCATCAATAGACATTTCAATAAAGGAAAATCCCATTTCCTTTGCCAATTCAAAACGTTCTTTCCAAGAGATATTTTTAGGTAGAGCTTTTTCATAGATGCCGATTTGAGCCATGACTATTCCCCCCAAATACGAATGATTTCTTTTTTGAAGTCATTTACAGCCTTAACTGGATCAGTTGCATCAGAAATTCCTCTCCCAGCAATAAAATTAGAGACATCGATTCCGGAAAATAATTGAAGTGTACTAATGGTTAAGCCTCCCGTAACAGATACATCAAATCCCATTTCAATCAATGCTTTGACTTTTGACAAATCTTTTTCACTCCAAGTTTCACCAGAAAATAATGCATCTCGACTTTGATGATAAATTACTTGTTTAATACCAATTTGTCGCCACTCGGTTGCTTGTTGATAAGTCCAGTCACCATATAGCTCTACTTGTAGTTCTTTAACTTCTTTTTGGGCAGCCTCCATAGTAGGAATTGTGGCGCAACAGATAACAGTCATGAAATCAGCACCAGCTTTCGCAACATTTCTAGCCACGGTTCCACCTGCATCCGCACATTTTGTATCAGCCACGATTGTTTTTTCTGGAAACATACTACGGATGCAACTAATCGCTTTCCATCCCTCTTGCAAGCATAAAATTGTTCCAATTTCAATAATATCGACGATTTTTCCAACTTTGATAACGTCTGCTAACGCATGTTCCAAATGATTGTGATCTAAAGCAATTTGTAATGTTGGTCTACTCATTTTGTTGTGCTCCTTTATTTAGTTTTTTGATAGAGTTCTGACTCAGCAAATTTTTCACTGATTTCTTTGGCTGACATGACATTTTTGATTCCAACAACGGTGATCCCCTTCTTCTGCGCTTGAGCAAACATAGTCAAAAAGTTTACTGGTGTAAAAACTACATCATATTGTGTTGCAGAACTTTTTCCTTCTGAAATGGAACAATGATGAATTTTAGTGATCGGTATACTTAATTCTTTCATCGCCTTTTCCACACTTCTCATCATCATCAAACTTGTTCCTGATCCATTTGCGCAAGATACTAAAATTCTCATTTTGATTTCCTCCTAAATGTTCACTTTGTTTTCCTTATTTACTTAGTTTTGTTCTTGATATTTTTCTGCATATTGTTCGTAATCATCGACAATCATAAAGTACCCATCTGGATTTTTACGGTATTGCAATTGCGGAATAATCAACAAACCAATCACAACTATGGCAATTCCAACATATCCTAAAACCTTCATGATAATTGTAAAGAGCGGCCATGCTGTAGCCCAGTCAAACATTCCAATATACCCACCAAATTTGGACATACCAATCCATGTGGCAAAAATGGCAGATCCACCAACTTGAATAATTCCAGAAATGAATGGGAAAAGACAAGCGGCTTTAAACCCTCCACGATTGTTAGCAAAAACAGCGATTACTGCATTGTCAAAGAACAGTGGGATAAATCCTGCAATCACAATGGTTGGTGACTTAAACAAAATGAGTAAAGCAATCATCAAGAATTGACCTAAAGCGCCGAATAAAAAGCCAATCGTTACAGCATTTGGTGAACCAAAACCAAACGTAGCAGCGACATCAATTCCCGGTACTGCTCCCGGTAAAATTGTATTTGAAATTCCTTGGAAGGATTGTGTCAGCTCATCAACGAATGTCCGGACACCTAATTGTAAAATAGCAAGATAAACTGCGAAGTTTAGTGATGTTGTCATAATATAGAATAAGAAGCTTTGACCCTCTTGCATAAACTCAGCTTGGATTAAATAATCTTGCCCTAAGACCAATAAGATAATGCCAAAGAAGAAAAGCATTAATAAAGAAGTTGCTACCATGTTTTCATTGAAAATTGACAAGAATCCTGGCAATTCCATATCTTCTATTTTTTTATCAACTTTTTTGGATTTATTTTTTCTCTTATCACGCTTTTTCATCCATTCAGCTAACTTGGCAAAGATAAAAATCCCAAACATTTGTTGATGCGCCACGGCAAACCCAGCACCTTCTGTCAATTCTTGCGTAATTCCAACTGTTAAATTAGAGGCAACGGCCCAGTAACACCCTAGAATCAGGCCCATAAAAATCAAGACTTGGATTCTGCCTAAATCTGGAAAACAGAACAGCAAAATCCAGAATGCTGTTGCAGACTGTTGAATCTGGACATTTCCAGTGGTAAAGACTGAGCGCAACTTCGTATATTTTTGAAAACGTACAAGTAAAATATTCATGACAAAAGCAATCAATAACAAGATCATCACATCGCCAAACGTTCGACCAAAAGTTTCCATTAACCCTGCATCTACTGCATTTTGACCAAAATATGGATCGGTAACCATTGCATCCAAGTTAAATCGCTCTTTTAAACCAACTAAAATTGGTCGAAAGTTGTTGACTAATCCTCCAGAACCAACCGTCAAAATGAAGTAACCAACCGTAGCTTTAAGGAAACCCGCAAGGCACTCATACAATGGTCGTTTTAATAAAAGATAGCCCAGCAGAACAATAAAACCAATGAGATATGCTGGCTGAGTTAAGATGTTTGTTGCAAAATATGTCCAAATATTTAATAAAAAGTCCGCCATCACTTTTCCTCCTATAACTTGTACTCTTGCATCACCATTTGATATTCCTCAAGCGAATGAGTTGCTGCTAACCGGTCAATCAAACCATCTGTCATCAATAACTCAGATAAACGTTGAATGTTTTCCACGTGTTCTTTTGGGTTTTTAGCTGCTAAAGTAAAAAATAAAATTGCTGATTTCTCTTCACCGTCACTTTCAAACTGAATGGGATCCTGCATCTTTGTAAATGAGATAGCTGTACCAAACACGCCTCGACTTTTCTCAGAAGAATGTGGCATAGCAACTTGTGGAACAATGACGATGTAAGGACCATATTCTTCGACACAATGAATGATTTCATCAATATAGGTTTGATCAATTAGTTGTTTATCTAATAATAGTTGGCAGCTTTCATTAATTGCTTCTTTCCAATAAGTGATTTTTTTATCGGAATATTTTACCAAGTCATTATCGAAAAAATAGTTCAGCATGCTGTTTTACCTCTTTTCTATAGGAATGATGGAAATGGTGTATCGTTTTCTACAGTAAATACATCGTCAAAGCCGCGGTAAAAATTAAATTCCAAATCATCCTTATTTGTTGGATAAGTAAACTTACCTCCAACTTGCCAGATGTAAGGTTTGAACGCATATTTCAAACGATCTTTTTTAAATTTCCAAATCTCAGTAATTTCTTTTGGATCAGCCATAAAGTTTGCCCAGATATCATAGTGAACTGGAATAACTACTTTCGCATTTAAAGACTCTGCCATTCGTAACATATCAACAGAGGTTACTTTATCAGTGATACCACGAGGATTTTCTCCATATGCTCCCAGGCAAACATCAATTTCATGTTCATTCCCATGCTTGGCGAATAAATTTGAATAATGTGAATCTCCTGCGTGATAAAGATTACCTCCTGATGTTTCAAATAAATAATTCACAGCGATCTCATCCATGTCTTGTGGCATCGTTCCTTTTAATGTTACTTCTGGATCTTCACAGGTAACTAATGCCGTACGATCGAAAGCCTCTAACGCAACAATCGTGATATCATTGATTTTCACTTCATCCCCAGGCTTAACAATCATCGTTTTTTCTTTTGGAATTCCCCACTTCAACCAAGTATGCACTACTTCCTTAGGTCCAATAAATTTTGCTGTGGGACAGTTTTGATGGACTGCTGCCGCTGTATTGATATCCAAATGATCGGAATGGATATGCGTAACAACTAAAGCGTTTACATTTTTGATTTCAAATGGATCGATTACGAATGGTTGTGTCCGTAAGTTGGGCTGCATTTTTTGCACACCACTCATTCGCATCATTTGATGGCCTTTTTTCATCTTACCGTTTCCATGACTGCGTTTCCCCGTCCCGCACCATAAATCACATAAGATATTGGTACCTGCATCACTCTTTAGCCAAATACCTGTACAGCCTAGCCACCACATTGCAAACGTTCCTTGTTTTACTTCTTCTCTTTCAATTTCTTCATTTAAATAAGTGCCCCATTCTGGGAATGTCTCTAGAATCCAGCTTTCTTTTGTCACATCGGTGATCTGTTTAGTCATTTTCATTGCTCCTTTCTTAATTACATTTAAATCATAATGTGTCAAAAAGAATCTGAGAACCCTTTTATATGATTGTTTGAAATTTATATGACGTTATTGACAGTTTTAATGATTTTTTTAGTATGATAGATGCAGTTAAAGAACTTTATATGATTCTTCGGAGATAAAAAATCATTTAATTTAAAAAGAAAATTATATAGGAGGTTAAAGATGAAAAACTCACTGGCAAATATTGAGGAACGACAAAAAAATATTTTGGACTTACTTCAACAACAAGAGCAAATGACTGCTCTTGAGTTGTCTGAGAACTTAAAGGTTTCGATCAGCACGATTCGCAGAGATCTAAACTTACTAGAGGAAAAAAATGAGATTATTCGAACGTATGGTTCTTGTTCTTATAATTATGAGAACAACACTGATTTCGATCAATCTGGACCAGAACGATTGAAACAAGCAATCGCTCGCGAGGCAAGTAAATATATTAATGATTATGACACTGTCTTTATAAATTCAAGTTCAACTGCTTTAAAAACGATTGAATTTGTTCATGCAAATCATCTAACAGTTGTGACAAATAATGTAAAAATCAACTATTCTTATCATAAAGAAAACTGTAATTACATTTTAACTGGAGGCGAGATGCGTTTTCCAAAGGAAGCTTTAGTTGGTGACATCGCTTTAAATACAATTTCTTCTATGAATGCTGATGTTTGCATTATTGGATGTAGCGGAGTAAGCCTTGACAACGGTGTAACAACAAAAATTTTGAATGAGTCTACCATTAACGAAATGATGATTCGGCAAACTTTCAAGTGTAAAATTCTTGTTGCTGATCATCGAAAAATTGGTTTAACATCAAAATTTAAAATTGCGGATGTTTCTGCCTTTGACTATCTGATTACGGATCGCTTTTGCTCTGAAAAAGTTTTGACCGACATTCGAAACACTGGTGTTAAAGTTATCCAAATCAATTGAAGTGACAAAGCATCTCTATTTTGAATATGAATGGTTCTGCTTTTTTGTCATTGTCATTCGTACACACCGATTTATCTATTTAAAATTCTTTCATTCATTTCATCACCTAATTCCTTCTGAAACGAAAAAAACACCTTCCAAAAGTTAAACAAACATCTGGAAGGTGTTTTTTATTTTTAATTAGCTAGAAATCATCGTATAAATATACGAAAATTATTCAATAAATTCTTTTTCAGCTAATGCATGTTGGGCTGCCAAATTCACTAAGCTCCATTGGCGGTCAAATCCTGGTTGGAAGAAAAGGTCTGCCTCAGCTAAATCTTCTAGGGTCAATTTTTGTTGAATTGCCAAAGCTAACACATTTCCTTGAGCAGTAATATCATAGGTTGATAACACAGCTCCACCCAAAATTTGATGGGTCATTGGATCGAAGAACAATTGAACAGAAACGCTTGTATTTCCGAATTTTTCTGGTACATATTTAGGTCGTAATGTATCTTCAAAATAAGCTGAAGTGATCGATACACCTGCTTTATCTGCAGTAAAACTATTCAAACCACTTGCAGCAAAATGATAATCAAACACACTCAAAGCTGATGAGCCGACCACTCCGCCAAAAGGTTTATTTGGGATACTTTCAAATAAATGTTGAACAACATAACGTGCTTCTCTTCTAGCCACTGTTGCCAAAGCAATCGGCATTTTTGTACGTGCTGGAATCGAATAAGCAAGTGTTGCATCACCAACAGCGTATACGTCTGGGAGATTTGTTTGTAAGTATTCATTGGTTACGATCCAACCACGTTTGTCTAAGTCAACCGTTCCTTCCAACCATTCAGTATTGGCTTTCACTCCTGCTGCTTGAATGATTAAATCAGTTGGAATTTCTTCGCCGTTTACTTGAATAGCTGAAACTTTCCCATCTCCTAAAAATACTTCAATTTTTGCGCCAGTCATTACTTGGATTCCTTTTTCTGTTAGATGTTTTTCTAAAATATCTGTCATTTCTTGGTCTAGATAAGTTCCCAATGGGCGATCAATCATATCTAAAAGTATTACTTCTTTTCCGGCTTTACAAAAAGCTTCTGCTGCCTCGATACCGATGTATCCGGCACCAATAACTGCTACTTGTTTAACATCAGGGTTGTTGAGCTTTTCTTTGATTTTCGTTGCCCAGTTATATCCACGCATCAAATAAACATTTTCTAAATCAGTACCTGGAACTGGAAGAGAATTGGGTGTAACACCAGAACTTAAAATCAATTTGTCATATGCATAATCAGTAGTTTGATCTTCCAGTGTATTAGTGACAGTCACTGTCTTTTGATCCGCATTGATTGCTTTTACTAAATGATTATTCAAAATGTGGACATTTTCTTCTGGAAAGTTTTCTGGTCGGAAGTTTCTGACATCATTTACGTCTGTTACTTGGTCCTCTAAATAAAGTTCCATGCCACACGACATAAACGAAATATAGTCTCCAGCCTCAAATAACGTAATCTCCACATCTTCACCATATCTAGATAATAACTCTAAAATAGATTGATGTCCGCCATGTGATGCACCTACAATAATAACTTTACTTTTACTCACGATAAATCTCCTTCCTTATTATAAAATTAATTTCTCCCCTCACAACTCCAGAATAGTACGAACGAATTAATCTGTCATACCATATGCTTGTGAAAAATCAAAAGTTATTTATTATTTCTTATCTAATCATCTGTTTACCGAAAAAAAAAAAGAAGCGAGATATTCGCTCCTTAAACATTTCGATGCATTGGAATCATATTGTTATTTGGGTGAACTAATAAATACTGGATAACATCAATATTGCTAGCTTGAAATGATGCAGCACAAGCCTGTAAATATAGATCCCACATTCGATAAAAGACTTCATCTTTTTGTTCAATCACTTTATCAGCAACTTGGTGGAAATTAGTCGTCCAATGTTCCAAAGTTAATTGATAATCACGACGTAGACTTTCAAGGTCAATTATCTGCAAATCATTTTCAGTCATATGTTCTACTAATTCTGTTACACCGGGTATATAGCCCCCTGGAAAAATATATTTATTGATCCATGCATTTTTTGCACCACCTTGCTGACGACTGATGCCATGGATTAGTGCTGTTCCATTTTTTGCCAAAAGTTTATTGATCACTGCAAAATATTCTTTTAGATTTTCTGCTCCTACATGTTCAAACATTCCAACACTAGTTATATGATCAAAAGTTTCAGTTAAGTCTCGATAATCCTTTAACTCAACCGTAACTAGTTCTTCTAAGTTTTCTTCTTTAATGATTTTTTGAATATGATGGTACTGTTCCTCACTCAAAGTGATTCCACTAGCTTTGACATGATACTCTTTGGCTGCTGTTAAGATTAAAGTCCCCCAACCACAGCCGATATCTAAGAGTGTTTCTCCCGGCTTGATAAATAGTTTATCGAGGATGTGACGGACTTTATTGATTTGTGCTTGTTCCAAGGTGTCCTCTGGTGTTTCAAAATATGCACAAGAATAAGTTAAGGTATGGTCTAGCCACATTTCGTAAAAATCATTTCCTAAATCATAATGGCTATGGATATCATGAGCAGACTGTTTTTTTGTATGTTTTTCTTTTGGTATCCACTTTTTAAAGTTATTATTGTGAAAAAAACCATGTGCTTGATTATACACGTCATAAATTAGTTCTTGTAAGTCGCCTTCAATCTCAATTTTTTTGTTCATGTACGCTTCACCTAGTGCTAATGAAGCATTGTTGATTAGTTCTTTCACTGGGATTTTTTCATTAAAAACAATGTGAAAAGCGACTTCGCCTTCAGTCTCCCCATATTCTTTAGTAGAACCGTCCCAAAACGTCACTTGTGTTTTTTTTGAAAAAGATGGTTTAAATAATTGATTGTATACTTCTTTGTCTAACATTTTACTGCCTCCTGATGCTATTTTCTGACTAAATGCCAAGAATTTCAAAAGATTTGATGCAATTATCACGAAAAACAGAAAATTATCATCTGATTTTAATCAAATTTTTCAAGAAACCCTTAACAAAAAATTTATTCAGGAACTTTATTGTACCCACTACAAAATTCTAATCATTGTCGTGCTGATTCGTACCATTTACCTCATCTCGTTTTTTCATCTTTTTGATGCGTAGAAATTTAATGCAGTCATCCTTTTAGATGTAAACATTTACATACTAGTAGCAAATCTAAAAAATTATTTGTTTTACTTATGGGAGCGTCGTGGTTTCTACAACTAACATTGTTATAGAAACATCAACAAAAGGAGGAATAAAATTATCTTATGTATACAAATAAATAAAGCTACCAAGGTTCCCCAGTAGGTCATTTTTTCCTTGACAGCTTTTTTCGCACTTTCTAGTTTTCTTTAAAGATTTTATATTTAAGTTCACTATTCCTTCGTACTCCTGCATTCTAGCTAGCTTAAAGATATTTTTCTATGATTTTTTTATTTTCTGGTCTTCGTTGAACTTCCAATAAAGAGATATCGTGAAGAATGGTATCCAATGTGATTTGTTCCATCTGTTCTTCCACTTTTTTTTGGAGAAAATCATACTCTTTTAGAAGAACATCTTGGATATTTGCACCAACCACACAATTAGGATTTGTTTTGGGATCGACTTGGATTAGATTCGTATTTCCCTCAATACTTTTATAAATATCTAAAAAAGTTATTTCACTAGGATCTTTTGCAAGAACAGGAGTTGGCTTACCTACTTTTGTGTGTATCAAACCAGCTTTTTTTAAGCTCGCCATAATTTTTCGGATATTAGCAGCATTTGTTTCAACACTGCTAGCAATCATTTCGCTAGAAAGTTGATTTGTATCTTTGAAAAGCTCGATGTAAGCAAGAATGTGGATTGCATCACTCATTTGTATGGAGTATTTCATTTTTAAAGCTCCTTTACATTTATTTCTTGACTTATTTTAACATACTCTTTATGATAAAGGTGTAAATCATATTTGTACAGCTGTCAGACGAAAATTTAAAGGAGTGTTTATTATGAACTATTTAGTAACTGGAGCAACTGGTGGATTTGGAGGCTACGCATTAGAATATCTAAGCAAGCTAGTTGATAAAAAAAGTATTTATGCTTTAGCTCGAGATAATGAAAAAGGAGCAAAATTGCAAGAGGCGGGATTTAATGTTCGAATAGGTGATTATGCGGATGAGGATTCCATGGTTGAAGCTCTGCAAGGAATCGATCGTTTGCTTTTTGTGTCAGGTGCTCCGGGAAATCGACAAGCAGAACATGGGAATGTTGTTAGAGCAGCAAAAAAAGCTGGTGTTTCATATATTGTTTACACAAGTTTTCCTAAGACAGATCAATCAACAAGTCTACTAGCTGCCGATCATTCTTTCACTGAAAAAGAAATAAAACAAGCAGAGATCAAACATACCTTTTTAAGAAATAATTGGTATTTGGAAAACGAAATGCCGATTATTCAGCGCGCATTAGCAACTGGAAAATTTGTATATGTGGCAAAAAATGGAAAAACTGGTTGGGCTCTCAAAAGAGAATATGCTGAGGCTGCTGCAAAAGTTTTGTTTAACAATGACTATCCAGAAATTCTTGAACTATCGAATACACCAATCACCTATTCAGAATTAGCAAGTGCACTAAAGGAAGCAAGTGGTAAGGAAATCGAAGCCGTGGTTGCAGATGAAACGGGATTTATCGACAACTTAGTAGCGGGCGGTCTTCCTCAACCTATTGCCGAAATGTTTCTCTCATTTCAAATGGATATTGAAACAGGTCAGTTAGATGTAGTTTCTGATGATCTACAGAAGGTACTTGGAAAACCTTTAACTAGTCGCCCCAATGCGCTCAAAGAACTAATCGAAGAGTAATTTGGATAACTTACTGATTATTTGCATGAACAGAATGAATACTTTATTGAAAGTAAAATAGAAAAGACCTTGGCTATCCAAAAAAAGCCAAGGTTTTTTCTATTGATTAGTTATCTTATAAAAAATTTTTTTATAAATTTTTGTGTATGAACTTTCAAAAAATTGCTATTTACCTAAAAATTTAGTCTATTTATCTTTTGCACCTTTTTCTAAGTAAGATAAATCATTAACTGATTCTACTGTGTATTTGCCATCTTGATAGATAATTTTACAAATACTAGCATTTTTTAACCCAGTTGATGGAACTTCTGCTGACTCATCGATTGATGCGACAAATGAAGCAATTGTCATGCCGTGTGAAGTAACTAATATTTTATCTTGACCTTTTTCTTCTGCTATTTTGACAATATCGTTTACTGCACTCGAAACACGGTCAATGACGGTTTGGTAATCCTCCGCTTGCCAACTCACTTCATCAGCAGCGACGTCATGTTCTTTTCCTAATTCTTCAAGTTTCTTTTCATCTAATTCATGCAAGGTGTCGGCAAACTCTTGAATGGTTTTGACAAATCCTTCTTCACCCATTTCATTTTGCCACTCTTCTAATGTTTTGCCCTGCTCTTTAGCAATTTCACTCCACATTTCAGGATTGGGGATTCCTTCGTAGGTGCCAAAGTTAAATTCACGTAATCGTTTATCGGTGTGTAATGTATCTAAAAGCTTTTCTTGTCCATTATTTTTCAATACTAATGTTGCAGTTTCGACTGCTCGCCCACTATCACTAGAGTAAACTGCATCAAAGTCTACATCTGCTAATCCTCTCCCTAAATCCTCTGCAACAGCGATGCCTGCTGGTGTCAACGGTGCGTCGATCCAGCCTTGTGAGCGATCCGTCGTGTTTAGCATGGTTTTGCCATGTCTCGCTAAATAAATTTCTACTCGGTCTGATTCTTTATTTGCCTCTTTTTCATTGCTTGTTGCTGAATTTGTTTCTTGACAAGCTGATAAAGAAAACATTAATCCAATTATTCCCACTACCTTCAACCATTTTTTCATTTCTATCCCCTTTCTTTTTTAAGCACTTGTAAAAAATTTCATCGAATGCTACAACAACTTACTTTTTAGCACATTCTTTTTTAGTGATGGCAAGTTGCCATACTAATCTAACTCCTCCTTTCTTTAAGCTTCTTGTTACTAAAAATTTCATTTTAGTAACATGTAATTCTATTGCCAACTACCCTTAGATAGAATGACACAAAAAAAGACCTAACCAGCCGAAACTAGTCAGGTCTTGCTTAACTTAATAATCACAATCCTATTGTCTTTCCCTATTCAATTTACTATACAAATAAATTACCATTTATAGAAAGCGCTGTCAAACGTTTTTTCACTTCATATTTCTATTTTTTAAGACTGTCCCTCAGCCTATTTCTACATCAATTGGTTTCCTGCTCAAAATAGTGGTCGATGATTTCTTTGATTCCTTGATAATCTTTGATAACAAATAGATTGGATGGCACTTCAATGATCGGCAACTTTTTTTCATTGATGAATGGCGCCAATTGTCTTGGTACGATCAGGTAATCTACCTGCTCTTTGTCTCGAAGATAATTCAATGAAACCTCATATTCTTTGGAGAAAAACTCTTTTAAGCGTTCCTGATTTCTTAAACCTATAGGAAGTGTGGAATAGGCCAATCCACCGTCTACCGCTAAGACAAAACAAATTCTCTTTTTCATTATAAACATACTCCTCATCTATAAGATTAGTGACTATTTTTTATCATTCCAAATTCCGGCAATAACGTTCACATTAAATTGATGAATCTAGGATTAATAGTTGAATTAGAAACAAAGGAATTTATCTTGACCTGAAGATCAAAGGTGATTACTTCTATTTTAACCATCTTCTCCCTTCTCTTCATCATGACTTGTTGGTTTCTTTTATCTTACAACGAACAAGATAAATTTCCAAATCGTACTTTTAGACAGATTCACTCGACCGTCTATTGTTTGTTTTTATTTTTGATTTCAATCCATGACAAATAATATTCCTTATCAGATGTCTGCTCATATTGTTTTCTTACGAGAAACTCGCCAATAATTTGCTGAATCTCATAACCTTCGGCTGTTAACAAAGCGACGGCCTCTTGCAGATTATTTCGATCATTATCGGCAGGATCTATTTCAATGATTACTGGTTGGTAATCAAACGCTGGATTGTATTCCCAAAGGATTTCTTCTTCTATTTCACCTTCAAATGTTGCATCGATACAAAAAACATATTCTAACGATTGATTTTTTTCTTGCCAAATAATCCCAGAGTTGCAGTTTTTTTCTAAATATTTTCGTGCGGTAAAGTTTTCATCTAAATCGGCACGAACCATTTTCGTAAAATCAATTTTCAAATCGTGTGTTCCAGTTAAATCAAACCCAGTTGATGAAAGATGTCGTTTTCGTTGCTCAATTTGTGCCATTTCTTCCTTTAATTTTTTAATTTCTTCTGCCAAACGTTTTTCTGTCTGCTCCAATACGTCATAAACTTCTTTTTCTGATTTTCGATAAATTCCCTGAACGTCTTTGATTGATAAACCTAGACTTCGAATGAATTTGACATCGTACAATGCAAACAAATCATCATATGTAAATGTCCGATAATCATTGGCTTCGTTTCGGGAATTCGTTAGCAAACCAATCGAATCCCAATAGCGAATCGTAGATGTTGGCAAGTTCAAAAATTTTGCAGCTTCACCAATAGAAAAAGTTTTAGTCATTTGAAAAAACCTCCTTGACCTTAAAGCTACTTTAACCTGTATACTCCATTATTGTCAAAACTAAGGAGGCATGACTTATGAAAGTACTAAAAAATTTTTTGTTACAAAATAAGGGCATCGTTGCTCTGACCAGCAGTTTCATTGTTCTACAAATCATCGGAATCTTAGGAGTGCCTATGTTAGTAGCACAACTAATCAATCTTGGTATTTTAAAAAATGATCTTGATGCAATCAAGCACATCGCTGTTCAAATGATTGTCATTACGATTTTAGGCACAATTGCTGCCGTGATTGGTAGCTATCTATCAGCAATTCTTGGCGGACGTTTTGGTCGCCAAATCAGAAAATCGTTTTTCCAAAAATTTCAAGAACTAAGCATTTCTGATATTGATAAAATTGGCTCTAGCACCTTGCTCACTCGTATGACAAATGATGTGGACAATGTTCAACAAATGATTGTGATGTTTTGTCAACTGATCTTACCTGCTCCAATCATTGCTGTTTTTGCTTTGACCATGACATATCTCAATGCTCCAAACTTATTGTGGATTCCACTGGTAGCCATCGTCTTTTATTCGGTTGTATTATTATTTTTGCTGAAAAAAGGAACGCCTATTGCATTAAGTATTCAGCCCAAAATGGACCGTATTACTACCAAACTAAGAGAGTTTTTTACTGGGATCAATATGATTCGTGCATTCAATAATCAAGACCACGAAGAAGCAAAAACCAATGAATCCTTTACTAATTATGCAAATCAGATGATTCAAGTGAATAAAATTTTCGCTTTCATCACTCCTACCGCTTTTTTGATTATGGGCGTTGTCTACGCATCCATTCTTTGGGTCGGTGGCTACCTAGTTGGCAATCAGACCATCCAAATCGGGAATATCGCAGCAATTACTGAATATGCGCTTTTAGCACTCTCATATCTTATGCTTGCAGCAATGGTTTTTGTGGTCATCCCTCGCTCCGTTGCTTCATTGAAACGACTAGAAGAAGTAATCGATTTTGAACCGTTAATCATTGACCCCAAAGAATCGCCTTCTTTTCAAATCAGAGATGCGAGCGCTGCTAGCTATCAAAATGTTTCTTTTGCCTACGGAGAAGAAAGCAATCCAGTGATTGAAAAAATTTCATTGACCATCCCAGCTGGAAAAACAACAGCAATTGTTGGCGCAACTGGTTCTGGAAAAAGTACGTTGATGAAGCTTCTTTTACGAATCAACGACCCTACAAGTGGTGAAATTAGATTGAATGATATCCCAACAACCGCTTTAACACAAAATAGTATTCGTGAACAGGTTGCTTATGTTCCCCAAAAAGCATTTTTATTCAAAGGAACAATTAAATCAAATCTTTTAATGGGAAAAGCGGATGCCACGCCAGCTGAAATTGATCAAGCAGCAACAATTTCTCAGCTAAAACCATTTGTAGATACTTTACCTGATAAATATGAATCAGTCACGGCACAAGGAGGCAGTAACTATTCTGGCGGACAGAAACAACGGATCTGTATTGCACGAGCACTAATCAAACCTGCTTCAATGTATGTATTTGATGACAGCTTCTCTGCTTTGGATTATCAAACAGATGCTGCTTTGCGAAAAGCACTCACCAAAGAATTTTCGAACAAAACACTAGTAATCATTGCTCAGCGTTTGAGTACAATCGCCCATGCTGATCACATCATCCTCATGGACAATGGCAAGGTAGCTGGTGAAGGAACACATCAAGAATTGTTAGGCACCAACAAAATTTATCAAGAAATTGCAGCCTCGCAAGGAATGAAGGAGTGATAAGATGAAACAAAACAACATGGTGGCGAATAAAAAACATGTGATGTATCGCTTTTGGAAATTACATCGTTCTGAACATAAATATTTTTATCTATTGATGTTTTGTAGTTTGCTTGGAAATATTTTAGTGGTTGCAATGACCTTCCTGATGGCATTAGGTATTGATAAAATCGTTGCAATCATCCAACTGAAAGAACCATTGTCAGTGACTCTTGGTTTACTTACAGAGCAATTACTTCCAACGGTCTTACTTTTAGTCCTGTTTTCGCTAATCAGCAGTGGACTTTCTTACGTTCAAGAACGAGCAATGGCGACATTGAGCGAACGACTTACTTTGAATACTCGAAAACTGATTACGAAAAAAATCAAAAAATTACCGATGTCTTTTTTTGATAATCATCAGGTGGGCGATCTGATTAGTCGAACGACCACTGGGTTGAATCAGCTTTCTCAAGTGTTATTGACTGGTGTCAACCAACTATTCACATCTATAGTAACTATTCTTTTTGCAGGAATCATGTTGATTTATATCGACAGTAAGATGTCAATCTTAGTGATCGGTTTACTGGTTCTTAGTGGACTGGTAACGCACAAATTTTCAATGATAAATAAAGAAGTCGCAGACAAAGCGCAAGTGAAACTGGGTAGTATCAACAACGAGATGGAAGAATATCTTTCTGGCGTCATCGTGTCAAAATCCTTTAACCAAGAGAATCAACAAATGGCTGCTATCAGTCAGACAATTGAGGAGCACTACACTGTATTTAAACGTGCGCAATTCTTAAACTTTGCTATCTATCCTTTGTCACGTTTCATTAACCAATCTGCATTCATTTTTAGTGCGATTTTTGGTGCAATGACCGTACTGAGTGGTGGAATAACGATTGGGTTCTTGCAAGCTTATCTACAATATATCAATCAAATTTCTGAACCAATTTCAACAGCTTCTTATGTCATTAACTCGATTCAAGCTGCTATGGCTTCGATTGAACGAATCTTCTATATCTTAGATCATGAAGAAGAACAAGCAGATACAAGTCGAAGAACCATTCAACAGCCTACTGGAAATATCCGATTCAAAGATGTTCGCTTCGGTTATTCACCTGACAAAACATTGATGAAGAAAGTTGATTTTGATGCGAAAGCAAATCAGAAAATCGCCATTGTTGGGCCAACCGGCGCCGGTAAAACAACACTCGTCAATCTGCTTATGCGCTTTTATGACATCGAATCCGGTCAAATCGAATTCGATGGAATTCCAACGACTGATCTTCCAAGAGAAAATCTTCGTTCCCTATTTGGAATGGTCTTACAAAATACTTGGTTATTTGAAGGTACGATTGCTGAAAATATCGCATATGGAAAAATGGATGCTACGCGAGAAGAAATTATCCAAGCAGCTAAAATTGCTCAGTGTCATCACTTTATTCTGACACTTCCTAATGGCTATGATTCCATCGTAACTAGTGACAATGGCGGAGGCCTATCGCAAGGTCAGCAACAACTGTTGACCATTGCTCGTGTCATTTTGGCAAATCCACCAGTGGTTATTTTAGATGAAGCGACTTCGAGTGTAGATACTCGAACAGAATTACAAATCCAAGAAGCAATGAACTCGTTAACACAAAATCGGACGAGTTTCGTCATTGCCCACCGCCTATCTACCATTGAAAATGCTGATTTAATTTTAGTAATGGATAAGGGCGATATCATTGAAAAAGGAACGCATAAACAACTGTTGAAACGTCCAACACTCTATCGTTCACTTTACAATAGTCAATTTCAGGCAACCTGATTTAGGTAAAAAAGATAATAATAACTATAAAAAAAACAAATCATAAACGTGTTTTAAATACGTTATAATAATATCTATACTAATAAATTATCCCTATCTTCCAACTTAATTTATTAGTACGATATTTTCTCATGTTTGTTATTCCCAAATATTTACCCAATAAAAAAACCACCAACTAGTTGGTGGTTTTTTTGGAATCACTATCAAAAAATTATTTGCTATTTTCCTGACGAATATGGCTAGTTACTGCAAACTCGTTTCCTTCAAATGGCTCAGTTGGAAATCCTCTTTTGCTTATTCTACTATTGATAAACACAGCTATTCTTAATTAAGAAGCATTCAAAACAGCATAGCTCTAAAACGTCAAAGACACATTCAGTAAATTCTTTGGTGTTTTGGAAGCATTCAAAACAGCATAGCTCTAAAACCATCTTCCGGAAAACACTATCAACGACACCGTTTTGGAAGCATTCAAAACAGCATAGCTCTAAAACAACCACAGACGAACTGCCATTCTACGTGCAGTTTTGGAAGCATTCAAAACAGCATAGCTCTAAAACTTTTGCTTGAATATATTCAGTTGAACTTAAGTTTTGGAAGCATTCAAAACAGCATAGCTCTAAAACCTCGGATAAAAATTTTTGAGGTTCCGTAATCGCACTATTCACCCATAGCAAGGCTTCAGTTTGGATGCTTCTATTGGTCTTCACTTATTTAGATTTCAAGGTTCTTTTTCTCAGTATATCATTATTTTACTAACCCAACTACCGATTGCTATTTTTTTATAACTAAATTGTTCACTCGTTACATATTACTTTACTGGTTTTCCAAGCAATTATATTGTTAAAATACAATTATTATTGGGGAAGAATTATTTTTGATTATTGTTCCATCTGAAAGATGGCGATCAATAGTTGACTTGAAAATGTTGGGGATTGTCTGAATGTTTATTGGTCATGTTGATTATTTGCACCTCCTATCTGCTTTCTTATACGCACACTAAACTAAAAACGAGGACTTCAAAAGTCCTCGTTTTTTGCTATCATACATAAGTCTTAATGTGCAATCATTTCCTGTGCAATTTCTTGTGAAGTCAAATCAGCTGGATAAAAAGTGGGCCAGTTAGTTAACTCGTTGAAAAGTTTCTGTTGGCTCTCTCCTCCAAAAAAGACATGAAAATGTTCTGCTTTAACTGGTGCAATATTGTGATCGCTAAATTGCACATATTTGAATTCTCCGGCATCCTTATCAGCTGTTTCAAAAAGGAAACGTACGCCACGATTTCCCTTTTCATAATTTAAAATCTTGTAACCAGCATAGTTGTATTCATATTGGTGATGCTGGCCATCGACAACAAAGTCAATTGTATGATCTGTGATTGTCATTTTATCGACAGTTGTTTTATAACCAGTTGCGTAATAAGATTTATATTCCTGTGCTGTTTTGTCTTTATTCAATTTTGCTTTATAGTCGAAAACTTGATCTAAATCGCCTTCTTTTAGCAGAGGATAAAGGGATTGCCACTCACCTGCATAATCAGCTAATGTTCGGTCTTTGACTGCATCGTCTTCAAAGTAGCCATTAGCAACAGTCTTAGTCGATTTCGCTGCGTTTTCTTGTTTGATTTCTTTACCTGCAACACTTGTTGTTTTTTCCAAAGCAGTTAGATTATCTTTCATCACCGAAAGATAATCTTCCCCATTTGCCATCTGCTCTTTTGTTAAACTTTCGACAGGATTTAATACTTCGAGTTTGACTTTTGCCTCATCAGCTAACGTTTTTGCAATTTTATCTTCGGCATTTTCTTCAAAATAGATGTATTTGATCTCATTTTCTTGAACATATTCTTTTAGCTCTGCTAGGCGACTTGGTGAAGGCTCTTGATCTGGAGACAAACCTGCAATCGGAACTTGATTCAATCCATAATCTAAAGCCAGGTATCCAAAAGCAGCATGTTGTGTCACAAAGTTTTTTTGCTTAGCTGTACTTAATTTTTCTGTGTACTCTTCATCTAATTTTTTTAATTTTGTTAGATACGTTTCTGCATTTGTTTCAAAAGTTTTCTTTTTCTTCGGATAAAGTTGTTCTAATTGTTCCTTGATAGATGTCACTTCTTTAATCGCCATCTTAGGTGAGACCCATGTATGGGGATCTAACTCATGATGATGTCCTTCTTCCCCGTGGTCATGATCATGTTCTTCCTCACTTCCAGGTAACAACACCATCCCATTGATTCCTTTGATTACATTAGGTGCACCTTTTTTCCAACTTTTCTCAGCTTGTGGCACCCAAGTTTCCATATTTTCATTATGATAAACAAAGACATCTGCATCATGAATACTTGCGATTTCCTTAGCAGATGGTTCATAATCATGTGGCTCCGTTCCAGCTGGAATCAACAACTTGACCTCGCCTTCATCTCCGACAATATTCTTCGTGAATTCATACATAGGATAAAAAGTTGTGATAACTGAAAGTTTTTCTTTTTCGGTTTCTTTACTTGTTGGACTATTTGTGCTGCACGCGCCTAGTACGCTTGCTAATAGTAGACTAAACAAACCAATTTTCCACTTGTTCATTTGATTTCTCCTTTTCATTCAACTAGCTCGCTTTTTATTTTGCTTATATTCTTTGATAATCTTTAATGCTCGTTTTCTTGTCTTGATATTCGGACTTTTTAATCGTCGATACGCACTTGAAAGGTCTGTTTTCTCCATTGATTTCTCCTTCTTATTGCTTATAAGTGATGCACAATTGATTAAATGTTTCTTCTATTTTTTTCGACGCTAAATTTTTTCCAATAAGTACGATTTTCGTTGTCGTTTTTTCTAGCGGAGTCAGTTGAAAGCTCACTTGCTGATTGACACCTTGGACAGCAACTGCTAATTCACGGTTTTCTAGTGCAATGATTCCTTTAAAACGATACAATTCTTGATTGGCAAATAATAACCAATCAATCCAGCGTATTAATGCAGCTTCATTTAATTCACATTCTGTAGTCAGTAAGACGGTTTGGAAACCATGCTCGTCATGTTGATGAACGGCTGACCTGTGTGAGTGACCATGTAGGTGGTCTTTGTGATGATGATCTCTAGAGTGAGGCTCATTTGTCCTTTCAACCTCAGTTTGAGTTGCCAGAGATTCGTTTAACCCTTCCGTTGCCTGAAATTTGTCTAAGTGAAAAAAGTCGGTTGCAGTAATCGGGGCTGTTTCCGAAAAATAAATAAAATCGGCTAATGGATTGATTTCAGTCAATGTTGCTACTATTTCTGAGCAATTGTTGACGGTATCTCCTTCTTTTAACGCAAAAACAATTCGATCTGCCAGCGCAATTTGTTTCAGGCTGACTGGCTCATTTTGATATATCGAACAATTTTGCCTATCCACGACAGTCAAAAGACTATCAATATAATAAGTATTTCGCAGGATAGGCGTAGTTAAAATCGTTTGGATAATTGGCTGAGGATCAGCAATTCCTGTTGTTTCAATAATAATTTGAGACAAAGGAACTTGCCATTCTTTGGTCACTTCTTCAATGCTTGCTAAAGTTGTTATCAAATCTTCTCTCAAGCTACAACACATGCAGCCGTTGTTCAATTGTAAAACACGCTCCTTTGTGTGCAGTAAGAGTTCGTGGTCGATTCCTGTTTGTCCGACCTCATTTTCAATAATAATTATTTCTTCTCTTGGCAGCTCGGATGCGTTTAACGCCTGGTTGATCAAGGTTGTTTTTCCAGCTCCTAAAAAGCCAGATACGATTGTTATCGGTATCCCCAACGAAATCACCTTTCTTCTTCAAAAATGCTTACTTCACCTCTTTAAAAATTACACGTCGACGTAATTTAGGCGAATATTTTTTCAAAACTAAACGTTCTGGCGTATTTCGTTTATTTTTACTTGTTAAATAAATTCGTTCAGCTGTTTCTTCGCACGCTAAAATAATTGTTTGTCTCAATCGTTTCACCTTCATTTCTGATTTATCTTTCTGACAAAAACGCTTCAACTTGAACTTGTTCATCATAACTAAATTTTCCTTGATCAAGTCGGATCATCAATTCATTTTTCAATGAAACTGGTATCTCCCAAAACCCATCAATTTTTTGGAAAAGTTCTGTTTCATACACAGTAAAAATTGGATAAATTGCTAAAAATTCTTCAAATAAAAGATCCGCTTCCTCATAAAAATCCCGTACAAGTCCTCTTTCAATTGCTTCAGCTGTTGGATGGCCGTTCTCAGTAATGAGTTTATTAGTAACCATTGAACGATAAAGAGCCGTTTTACTGAAGTCTTCGTTACTATTTTTCTGATAAAATTGAAAACTTTGTTCAACTAGTGGTGGATAAATGATGTTCATTTTAATCCTAATCCTCCCTTATTCTTTGCCAGTTACGTTGCGACCTTTATAATACCCTTTAAGTGAAACATGATGACTGCGACGATAATCACCTATTTCTTCATCTAATGAAATTTCAGGTTTCGCTATTTTTAAATGTGCTCTACGTAATCTCTTTTTTGCTTTTGATGTCTTTCTTGCTGGAACTGCCATTCTTTATTCCTCCAGATTTTCTTTTTTTTATCAACTTGCTTTTTTTACCCCTGGTATCAAACCTTGAAACGCCAATTCTCGGAACCTTATTCTGGATATACCAAATTTTTGCATGTAGCCTCGAGGTCTGCCATCTATTGGATCGCGTCGTTTCAAACGATTAGGATTCGCATTTTTGGTTAGCATTGCCAAACCTTCATAGTCGTTGACAGCTTTTAACGGAAATTCGAATTTCTGCATACTGCTCAATCAACTCCTGCTGTTTTCTTGTGCGTGCTATTTTTGATTTTTTAGCCATTGATGGGAACACTCCTTTTTTTCGATTTGCTCATCGCAAAACGTAATCTTTACGATTTAACAACGACACTTTATCAAGTAAGTTTTACTTTGTCAACATAAAAATAACATGAAATTTTATTCAAATGAATATCCATACATGTATATACCCGTTTTAACAATCGTTTTTGTCAATATGCAATAAATAGAAAAACATCGTTCTCTCGCTCTCTGACAGTCTGATAAACTTGATACAATTAGTCGAAACATTGTACATGTTTTTACGTTGGATAAACCAAAAACGACTTTCGTACTGAAGGAAAGTCGTTTTTCGATTCCTCAGAGATTATTGGTTGACATTTTTAAACCAATGAACTAAACTCGTGAAAGTGATTCGTTCAAAATATTAAACGATTAAATCAAACACGTATAAATTGGAGGAAATAATCATGAAAAACACAATGCAAGCGGCTGTCATTGATACTTACAAACAACCGATGCCTAAAATCAAGGAGGTTCCTATTCCGAACATTCGTTCGAATGATGTATTAGTGAAAATCGTTGCTGCAAGTATCAATCCGATCGATATAAAAACCAAAGATGGCGGGCTTAAAATGTTGCTTAGTTATGATATGCCCATGATTATGGGAAGTGACTTTGCTGGAATCGTCACGGCAGTTGGCGAAAAAGTAACAAACTATTCAGTTGGAGATGCGGTCTATGGACGAGTTCAAAAGAATCGAATTGGGACCTTTGCCGAATACATCTCTGTCGATCAAGGAGATATCGCACTCAAGCCCAAAAATATCAACTTTGAAGAAGCTGCTTCGATCCCCTTAGTTGGACTAACAAGTTATCAAGCTTTACATGATATTATGCAGATTCAACCCGGTGAGAAAGTCTTGATTCAAGGCGGTTCTGGAGGGATTGGAACAATAGCGATCCAAATTGCAAAATACTTAGGTACTTATGTTGCCACAACTACTTCTGCAACTAATTTTGATCTCGTAAAATCATTAGGAGCTGATTATCCAATTAATTATCAAACAACAAACTTTGCAGAAGTTTTAAAAGACTACGATTATGTATTTGATACACGTGGTGGTGCGACATTAGAAGATGCCTTCAAAATCATCAAACCTGGCGGAAAAGTGGTCAGCATTGCTGGGTTACCTAATTATCGATTTGGTAAAGAATATGGTGTCCCTCTTTGGAAACGACTTGCGTTCGGAATCGTGACACGTAATCTAACAAAATTAGAAAAACAAACAAAGGCCTCTTATACTTTTCTTTTCATGAAACCAAGTGGTACACAGTTAGATATCTTAGGACAACTGATTGAAGCCGAAATAATTAAGCCGGTGATTGATCGAATTGTTCCACTGAGCAAAATAGAAGAAGCCCTTACTTATTCACAATCTGGTCATGCTACTGGAAAAATCATTTTGCAAATGACCAATGATTCTGAAAAAGAGGTGCGCGTATGACAGGCACAATGATCCTTTTTCTTTTATCATTGATTGCTTTCATGCTCATTCGCAAACTTACAACAAAGAAATTGTCTTCCTTGACTCTATTTTTAGAAATGCTAGCCACTTCGTCTTTGAGTTATCTAGCTGCTTTACTTATTTGGCTCAGTTTTCGACGAGTTAACTTTTCTTTTACTAATGGAATTGTCTGGCTTATTTGGTTATTGATGTTTTTAAGTGGTGTACTTGGTATCCGCTCGTTAGGCAAACGACTCACAGTTTTTCATCAACAGGCTGACAGCCAACTAGATGTTTCTCGTTTTGCGAAAGAACTCGCTTACCATACTGGGGTGTTTTGGAAACTAATGATTGTCATTTCCATGGCAACTTTTTTGGCAACTGCTACCTTGCCCACTACCTTCATCTTGTTCTCACTTAGCTTTCTTGTAACGATCGCACTGATCATCGAAAGTGCTGTCCATCTATTTCAAATAAAACAGAAAAACTTGTCTGCTAAATACTAAAAAGTATATGTAAAAAATAACAGCCATAGTGAAATAGGCACACAGGCCGGTAAGTCAATAAAAACTGCTTTATTTTCTTCACAAAATGAATAAGCAAAGGGGCCTAATCAATCTTTTGATGCAACACAGTTCCACACGTGAATATACCGATCAACCAATTGATGAAAAAACTAAATAAACCATACTTGCACGCAGTCAAATGGCACCAACATCAAGTTATCTTCAAGCCTATATAATTATCGAAGTGACTGATCCTGAAACGAGAGGAAGTTGATGTAACTTTAGCTACACAAAAAGCGTTCATTGCAGTGCAAACTTTAGGCTTGGATGGTGTCATTATCGGTGGTGTTCGAAATGAAATGGATCAATTAGCAGATTTATTTCATCTACCAGAACGAGTGATGCCATTGTTTGTCTTGTGCTTAGGTTATCCAGCAGAACAACTGCCAGTTAAACCATGTTTACCTCAATCATTTGTTGTCGGAACAAACACTTATCCAGACTTAACCAAAACTATAACCAAAAAGTAAGTAACTATTATGACCGGCTAACAAATGATGCAGATAAACTTAATTGGGTTGAACGCTGTATCCATGCGCTCGAGCAAAAGCGACGTTTTGAAGTGGATGATTTTGTGAAACAGGCAGGCTCCTTAAAAAATTAAATTTTTTTGAGCTAAAGTTCTTTATTGTTCAAGACTAAACTTCACTATGTAAAAACACTTCTCACAAAAAAGAACAAACAAGCTGAAAGCAGATCACTGTTTTCAGCTTGTTTGTATTCCGTAAGGTCAAAATAAAAGACTATGACTATGCTTATAGGCTCTTCAACGAAAAATATTTTAGACCATTTATCAATCAGTCTAATAAACTTGTTTGTTTAATTTATTTTCATAAAATGATCAAAAAAAGCTGACCACCTATCAGATAGTCAACTTTTAGCTATTTTTTCTTACTAACTCCTTGAATTGCCTTGAACAACGTATCAAATTGACCCTTAAACGACATTACCTGATCAAAGATATCTTCCCCATCATTCAACATTTTGACCGTCACCCACCCAAGAGATTCCGTAATTGCCATGGCAACCACGGCGTTGACCGCACCGCCACTGATTGTTCCAACTACTGGAATAAATTTTAAAATATTACCTACTGCACTACGACCCAGGCTAACAACTACCAGTTCTTTAGTCAAACTTTTACCCAGACTTTCCGACCAAGACTGTCCAAATATTTTGTGTAAACGTGCCATCATCGTCAACTGTACTGGCACTAATAAAAACGCATCGGAAAACGGAATTGGTGATAAACCAATGATTGCAGCTGTTAAGGATGCCACATGAACTGTTGTATGACATTTTTTACGAGTTTCTTGATCTACATCTGCTAGAAATTCATCAAAAATGCTATCGAAGCGACTCCGACTAGCAGCCGTCAACTGTAATGCTTTATCCTTTGTACTATCAAGGGATTTCATGATAGCAGTGGAGGTTTTACTTGGAAATTGTTTCAACACGTCAGCAAAGAACGACTGAAATTCTTCTCGTTCTTCCGGTGTCTCTAGCTCATCTATTTCATCGAATTTCTTTTCACTTAGTAGGTTAAACTGCTTCTCTTTTTGTTTACTCTTTTTCCCGAACATCTTCCATGACCCCTTTATCAAAAAAATACTAAAGAAATTGTAGCACGGAATAGAATTTGACAACAAGAAAACGTTCAGGACATGTCTATTACTAGCAAAAGTTTATCATTTATTTAATTAAGTAGACGTTTACAAATCTAACTTCCTCTGTTCCATTTTCTTGAGCTAGAATTTTAACTTACTAAAAAAATCTAGAGTTGAAAATATGTCTATTCTCTATAAAAAAGTTGACGAGTACTTAGACTACTTTTTAACTTGTATTATTTACTACTTTTCAAAGAATGTCTCAAATCGACACAAAAAACCACCAAAAAAATGGTGGTTTTTCTTTTAACGACAATCACGCAAGCTGAAATGTACGCCCCGTCCTTGATTCTTACCATTGTATTTAAGCTGTGGTTTTGCAGATGCGAAAAACCTTGCTGAAGCTACTGCTACTCCATGGTTTACAAAAATTTCTACGGCTGACCCATCAATCATCAGCTGTATTTCTCTCAATGGTTCAGTTAAATGGTAGCATCGAGATTCCTTTTTACCATCCTCCCAATTTATTCGACTCAATACGAGCCTCGCTGTCTGATCATCAAACTTTAACGAGAAACCTGTTGTGACTTCAAATTGAAATTCTTTGACCGGAGAATCAAATATTAGACATATTTCTGAACCAAATTCTGCCAAGGGAGATTCCCAGTCTTCCATCAACTCAAAAGAAGACTGTTTTCCACGCAACTGCTGTAATTCTCGGACAGGCTTTTGACAAAGTCGCCCCTCATGGAAGTTTACTTCACGAGGAATCGTTAAACAATGCACCCACTTTTCTGCAACTGTTGGTTGTGCTTGTTCCTTTTCAGGTGGCATTACACCCATCCAACCATAGAGTATGCGTCGCCCATCAGTCGTTTCAAACGTTTGAGGCGCATAAAATTCAAATCCCCAATCCATTTCTGTCAATCCATGTTCTGATACAATCTGCCATTCTTTCGTCAGTGGCAAATAGACCGTTTGATAAATATTTTGATACTGTTCTCTCTCTGGGGTTAATCCTTGTGGCGAATAAAGCAAGAGATCTTGACCATCCACCTGGAAAAGATCGGGACATTCCCACATATAGCCTCGCTGAGAGATTTTGTCCATTTCACTTGGATCAAAAAGCTCACCATCAAACTGCCATTGTTTAAAGTCAGTGGACGAGTAACAGAGAATTGTGCCTTGTTCTGCTAAGGTTTGTGCTCCAAGCACTAAACGCCATTGATGTGTTTTTTTATCAAACCAGACTTTTGGATCACGCACATGGCGTGTATACCCCTGAGGATGTTCAAAAATTGGGCCTAATTTCTTAAAATCGACACCGTTTTCTGAAACTGCCCAACACTGAAAACTACTTCGACTTTCATCAGGATTAATTACATTTCCAGTATAGAACAAGTACAATTTGCCATCCTTTTCAATTGCTGATCCAGAATAAATTCCGTCTTTGTCATAAGACTCACTAGGAATCAACGCTGCCGGCAAACGTTTCCAGTGAACCATGTCCTGAGAAACGACATGTCCCCAGGATTTATAATCATGAGTGCAGTCTTTGGAATTCCATTGATAAAAGAGATGATACGCTCCTTGGTATTCAATCAATCCATTTGGATCATTTAGTAACCCTTCTTCTGGTGTACAATGAAAACTCAATGGGTAACGACTGTCTTTTCCTTTACCATCTAACATCTAACTTTCACTTCCTTACTAAAGCCAATTGTTTATGCTTGTCCCAGCTCTTCTTCCACTTTTTCTTGGTAGCCGAACAAGTACGTCAAGACAAAAGCTACACCGATTGCTAAGATATTTACAAATAAATAAGGTAATAATTGACCGTTTAAATAAAGCAACGTTCCAGGAATAACTGTAATTGCCATTCCAGTTCCAGCTAATTGTAGCAAACTAGCTGCAAATCCACCCACAGCACCACCAATCAACCCCATGATAAAAGGTTTTACATAACGTAAGTTTACCCCGAAGATTGCTGGTTCTGTTATGCCTAAGAAAGCTGATAAGGCAGATGGAAAACATAATGCCTTTAATTTTTTCGATTTCGTTTTGAAGCCAACAGCTAAAGTGGCGCCACCTTGTGCTGCAATAGAACAAGTAATAATTGCATTAAACGGGTTCACACCAGTATTTGCCAAAAGCTGAACTTCTAAGAAATTAAAGATGTGATGTACACCAGTTACGACGACTAGCTGATTCAAAAAGCCAATAATCAAACCAGCTAAACCAAATGGTAAAGCTAAGACAAATTCTGTTCCATTCAAGACCACTGTTTCAAAAGAGTGGAAAATTGGTCCAATCACCATCAAGGATAGTAAGCTCATGACTAACAATGTAACAAAAGGTGTAACTAATAAATCAAACGTATCTGGTACTGACTTATGCAATCTTTTTTCCAATTTTGAACCCAAGATACCGGCAATAAACGCTGGTAAAACAGTTCCCTGATAGCCTACAATCGGAATAAAATTCAACAACATAATTGGTGTAGCATCGCCGGAAGCTACTGCATAAGCGTTTGGTAAAGCAGGATTAACTAACATTAATCCTAAAACAATCCCGATAATTGGACTACCTCCAAAAACTTTAAATGTTGACCAAGCGACTAAAGCTGGGAGAAAGGCAAACGCTGTATCGGTTAAAACTTGCGTGTATAAAAGAAAGTCCGAATTGATTGCATCAGGTGTCATACCAAACAGTTGCAAAATTTGTGGTTGAGTAATCAATCCGCGAAGCCCCATAAACAGACCCGTTGCAACTAAGACTGGAATAATCGGCACGAAGACATCCCCAAACGTACGCACTATTCGTTGAAAAGGATTCGCATTTTTAGCTGCCTCTGATTTCATTTCAGTTGTGGAAGACTCGTTAGCACCTAAGCCAACAACTTCGTCATAAATTTTATTCACAGTCCCCGTTCCAAAAATAATCTGATATTGACCAGAGTTAAAAAATGCACCTTTCACTTTAGGAATATCTTCTACCTTTTTTTTATCAATCTTACTTTCATCGTTGACCATCAATCGTAGTCGAGTCGCGCAATGCGCAACGCTTCGAATGTTTTCTGTACCACCAACGGCATTAATTACTTCTGTTGCAATCTCTCGATTTTCCATTTTGTTCTTCCTCCTCATCTTTTGTGGAACCGTTCCCATTTTTACTTAAAAAAATAATAAAATAAAACCTCATAGCCTTGTGGAACCGTTCCCCTATTGACAAGGTCAGCGTAACACGCAAATGTATGCGCTGTCAACTATTTTTTGACAGCACATACGCTATTTCTGATAATCATTGTCGTATCAATGATTGTTCGTCGATCAACCTCATTTCCTTTTAAAAGCTCAGTCATCAAGTACGCTGCCTTCTCACCGACAAATTGATGGTGAAAGTCAACTGTCGTTAACGGTGGATAGAGATACTCGCCAAAAGAATAACCACCAAATCCAGCAATCGAAAGTTCGGTACCAATAGCAATATTCAATTGGTTTGCAGCTTTAATTACCCCCATCGCCATACTATCTGTCGCGCAGATAACCAAACTAGCATTACTTTGAGGTAGTAATTCTAATCCTAACTGATAATTATCTTCTGGATAAAAAGTTGAAGAAACAATCTGTGGTGTGATTCCCTTATCAAGAAAAGTGGTCACAACCCCTTGTTTTCGATTGATTCCAACTGATAAATCATTTTCTGGCACACCAATATATACTACTTCTTTATGCCCATATTCCAGCAAAGTTTGCGCAAGATTCACACCTGCTTGATAATTATCATGATCTACGGAATAGACTGCTTCATTCGATTGCCCGACAAACAAGATTGGCACATCGATTGAATTCGCTACTTTGATATGTTCTTCCGTAATTTCCGTTGCCAATAAAATAATACCAGCTACTTTGTTTTGCACTAAACTGTAGATATTCTCAATCTCACGTTTGATTTCCAATTCGGTATTAGAAATCAACATTTGAAACCCATTTTTTCTTGCAACTTCATCAATTCCATTCAAAATTGCCATGATGGATGGCGAAGTTAGTCGGGGAGAAATCACTCCGATGAAATTGCTTTTTTGGCTCTTTAGATTACGAGCAAACTCATTAGGCGAATAATTATATTTGTTGATAATTTTTTCGATTTTTTCTGCCGTTGCTTCACTCACATATCCTTTATTCAAATAACGAGAAACCGTACTCTTCGAGACTCCGGATTCTTTAGCAATCTGTTTAATAGTAACCATTATTTCTCCTTATGAATGTTTGTTTTTCTTTATGATACCACAAGAATCACCAATCAAATCAGTTAGACCATCATCTCTCCACCAGGCTGAACGTTACCGATCTTATTTGGATGCGGTGATAACTGGCACTGATTTAGATAAATTAACAGACATTGCGCAAAAATTCATGGGGCTTCCACACTCTATGTCGCCGGCGTTGGCATAACAAAGTATGAAAATTATGATATTACTTCTCGTTCTGCTCTGATACTTCAAGCAGATTTATTGATTGAAACTTATTTGGTACTATATTTTTAATCATTGAGCACAAAATCTAGGTTTCGTATAAAACGCATAAAGGACCTACCCAATTTATAGATAGGTCTTTATGTGTTTTATACGTGAATAAATTTTATCTCTTCAATTAATTATTTGTTCCTAATACACCGCGTATTCGTTTTTAATTTGTCTCCTGACTAGGCTCCTTCGTCACAAGTGTAGTTGTTTATGCAATAAATCTTTCACTCTTTGAACTTCTTCTACCGGTATTGTTTGGTAAGATATTCCATCTTGTCCAGTAATTCCATCTCCCGTAAAACCTTCACCTTGGACTTGTTCACTGTCAATAGTTGTTAAACAAGAATAATAACCTGTTAAGATTTTTTGCATTTGGTCGAAGGTCAGATCCGTCTTCCCATTCTCTCCAATGCCATCCATAATTTTCTGATAACTAAAAACACTTTTCGTTGATAGCATTTTATCTATTAGCAATTCCATTACTTCTCGTTGTCTACCTTGACGACCATAATCACCTTTAGGATCTTCATAACGCATTCGCGAATATTGTAATGCTTCCCAACCATCCAAATGTTGCTTCCCTTTTGGAAAATCAATTCCTTCAGCTGAAAAAGCAAAATCATTATCTACAGTGACTCCACCTACTGCGTCTACCAGTGTCTGCAACCCGTCCATATTGACCGACACATAATGATGAATTGGGATATCTAAAAATGTTTCAACAGTATTCATAATCATTTCTGGCCCACCAATCGAATGTGCGTGATTGATTTTATCTTCGTAATCTGCCCCAACGATTTCTACAAACGAATCTCGTGGAATACTTACTAAAGTTGTTTTCTTCGTCTGATTATTCAAAGTTGCCACCATAATCGTGTTTGCTCTGTAGTCCGTTTTTCTTTTTGAATCATTTGCAATGCCCAATAGTAAAATGCTCATTGGTTCTGAAGCTTCCGGCGCTTTCGTATTTCCTTTTCGTTCAACGGGTGAATACATTGAATCTGCCATTTTTTGACTACTGTGGTAAAAGCGCAAAGCAAAAACACTCAAACCAGAAACAATGATAACAAGCACAGTAACTAAACTTAGTAAAACTTTTTGTCCTGTTGAAAAACGACTTTTTCTAGTTTGCAGAATAGTGAATGTTTCTTGTCGTAAGTGTGGATAAAAAAGACCAGCTGTTCCAAAAGTCGTCCCATACCCAAGCAACAATCCAGTAAAAACATCACTGAAATAATGGACACCTAAGTAAATGCGACCACCAGCAATCACAGCTAATAAGAAACAGAAAACCAGTTTGATTGGTAAAGAAATCTTTTGATTGCTGAAAGCATAAATCACAACCATGGAACAAACAAATGTCATGATCAATACGGAGTGCCCACTTGGAAAACTGTAGGACGAACGTGCAAGATATTGCAATTGATCTGGGCGTGTTCGTTGTATCAAATGCTTTAAGACATAGCCAATACCACTAACAAATAGGAGATTCCCCAAACACCAAATTGCTAAAGATTTTCGATTCTTTCTTAGTAAAAAAATTGCTATTACGCCAAAAATAAGTAACATTGTACCAATCGTCGCTACCTTCGCTACCAAACCTATCAAAACAGTTATATAGGCATTATCGGGTAACCGATGTTGGATGAAAATTTGATCCGCATGATGAAGCCATGGCGCATCCGTCATAACACCACTTGTAACTACGAGTAGTAAGAACAACGCAGCAGCGCTGTTCAAAAACAATTTCTTTCGCATAAAGTATCCTCACTTTTCATTCTTTTATTTTGTTCATAACAAGCTATTTTTTCTTGAATCCCATCGTGACACCTAACCCAATTCCTAACACAATCAGTGAAGTACCTCCTTGACTTAAAAAGGGTAATGGAATACCGGTTAGTGGCAATATGCCAATTGCTGCACCAATATTTTCAAAAATTTGAAACATCAGCCCAAAAACAAGCGCTACTGCAAGATAAAGATTCGCTTTGTTATTTGTCTTCAGCGCTGCAGAAAGTATTTGATAAAACAAATAAAAATATAGAAAAATAACAAATGCCGCGCCCATAAAGCCAAAGCCCTCACCAACTACGGTAAAGATCATATCTGATTCTCGAACTGGCACATACACAGAGATCCCGCTAATCCCACGTCCAAATAATCCCCCGCTACCAATTGCATAAAGACTTTGAACTTGCTGATACGCAATCGTGTCACGATATTGAAATGGATCGATCCACGCGCGAACACGATCTAATTGATAGGTCTTAAAATGTAAAGAGTAGAGCAACTTGTTTCCCCATTCGCTGAACACCAGAACTAACAATGTACCACCTAACATTGCACCGATGCTTGTGATGATCGTCAAGATTTTCCAATGTACCCCAGCAATAATAAACAGCGCACCTAGAATCGCAATAAAAACTAAACTTGTCCCAAAGTCTCGCTGCAGAAACATCAACAAAAAGGTAGGTAAACTGTACATGCCAATTTTTCCTAAATAACCTAAGTCACTTTTCAAATCTCTTGCTAATTTTTTTTGAGGCCATTCCATTTCAAAACGAACTGTCAGACGTACCATAAAAAGAATAAAACTTAGTTTCATCAACTCAGAAGGCTGGAAAGAAAATGAGCCGATTCGCAACCACCGTTTTGTGTTTGTTAAAACATACATTGATGGATCATAAAACCAATATAAGAGAGCCATCAATCCCAGTGACAGCACATACAAAATTGGTGCATATCTTAGTAAAGTTGCTGCAGGAATTCTACTAGTCGCAACTAGCAAGATAAATGAAACTAGACAAAAAATCGTTTGTTTGAAGACAATACGCCTAACATCGACCCCATCCAAATCAGCAGCTATTGCTTGCACTCCGATACTCATCAAATAAAAAAGGAAAATTGGCAAAAACAGAGAATAATTTAACTCATTGCTCAAACGTTTGACCATTTACACTTACCTCCGAAGAGAATTTTAGACAGATTCCTAAAGCAATCGATAAGAACAAATAACTTGTTCCTCCATAACTGATGAATGGTAATGGAATTCCCGTCATTGGAATCATTCCTAAGATACTTGCAATATTAATACTTGTTTGTAAGAGCAACAAAGTCCCGACACCAAAATAAATCAGGCTAATTTGTTGACTAGTTTCTTTTGCAGCTAACATAAATAATCGAAGAATGATTAAAAAAAGAAGTGCTAACACGATTAGTCCGACGATCATTCCCAATTCTTCTACTAAAATCGAATAAATAAAATCTGTTTCTGCTACTGGTAAATATCCTTTTTTTGTAATACTATTTCCTAACCCGCGGCCAAAAAAACCACCATTATATAACGCATAATAGGAATGACTCATCTGAAATCCTTTTCCATAAGGATCTAAAAAAGGATCTCTCACTAACTGAATACGGTCATAGGTATGCATGAATAAATTTGGCAAAAGATCATGATTACCTAGAAAAAGGATTGTTCCTCCTACCACAGCAACTCCTGCAATTGTTGCGAAAAAAATGGCAATTGAAAACTGATAAGGCAACTGTGCTGTCGTAATGATGACTAGTGCGATTCCCCAAAGAATGATTGCACCTGTCACTTTCGGTTGAAATAAAATCAGCAACCCACTAAATAAAACGAGAGCATAAGGTACCCACATTTCCTCCTTCCTTCGTTCCACCCGAAAAAAATACGCTAGATAAAGAATCAATGCAACGTTTGTTATTTCAGAAGGCTGAAATTGAATACCAACTAACGAAACCCATCGTTGTGCACCGTTGATATTTACACCAATGACATAAACCAAAATCAAACTAACGATTCCCAAACCCAGCAGACTTTTGGCAAGGAATCCTTTTAATAAAATTTTCTTTTTTAGCCGATAAATGCCAGCAATCACAAACCAACTCATTCCTATAAAAATGGCTTGCTTATAAAACAGCGATAATGCATTCTGACCCTCAACTGTCAGTCTGTACGAACTTGCGCTGAACACAAGTAAGAGACCGACTACGCTTACGCCTAAATATGGTAATAATAATAGCCAGTCGATCGATTTTCTTTTTCTCACAATGTTCTCTCCCCTTTTTAAGCACCTGTTTAAGACGGGAGAGAAACAGTAAATAGCCTTAAAAAAAGGACACCAAACGTTAGCAAAAAAACTAACAAATCTGGTGTCCCACACAATTAATCTCATCGTCTGAGTTTTAGCACTAAACAACGTAAAGAATTACTCTTAGCTATTTTATGAAAAGCCTTAATCCGACAATTCCTATTTTACACATTGGCGTCTTTCGACGTTTCTGCGCAATAGCCTGTGTTTGTTTAGGAGCCTCACCTAACAAGTTTACTTATATTTAATTTCATAAAAATATTACTTTTTTTCTCGAAGAATATCAAAATAAATCGTAAAAAACCAAATCTTCTTTAGAGTTGCTTATGAAATCATTTAGAAAAAATTTATATTTGGCCAAAAATAAGCCAAATTCAGAAGTGAGAGTAAATAATGATAGAGCAGTTTGTTGAAAAATCTGTTTATGTAAAAAGACACAGGTCTATTCTTACCTCGCCATCAGACTAGCTAATCTTGTACTCTTTTTAAGAACTAGGTCAGTACATTCAACTCTAACGTAAAAAAGTTTTGTCAGGCACTTAACAGTGACAGACAAAACTTTTTTGTTTTACTCATTCGATTTCAAAGCACTAATCATATCAATTTCTTTTAACTTTTTGTGCGTGATGAACATCACGATAGCAGAAAAGATAATCGTCAAAGCGCCTGAAACTAAATAGCCCATTTTCGGAATCAAAAGTGGAAAAGCCATATTGTCGGCACTAGCCATCGTAATAATGAACCATGTCAAGACCTTACCAATACCACAGCCCAATAAGATCCCTACCAAAGTAAAGATGACGTTTTCCCGAATGATATACATCGTGACCTCTCCGTCAAAGAATCCTAAAACTTTGATTGTCGCTAATTCTCGTTCCCGCTCTGATACATTGATATTCGTCAGATTAAACAAAACGACAAAGGCTAACGTGCCTGATAAAACAATAAAAATCAAAACGACTGGACGTAAATTATCACTAGCAAAAGCTTGTTTACTTGCTTGAGTACTCATAAAAGTCGTTGTTGTCACTTGATTGGTAGCTTGTAATTGATTCGCTAATTTCGTTTCATCTTGAGAAGACATTTCATGACTTTTGAAGATGATCGTATTTTCAGTGAAATCTTTATCCATGACTTGTTGATAGTAGTTTTGATCCATATAAATTGTATTACCTAAGTAATTTTCAACGATTCCACTAATCTTTATTTTTACTTTTTTACCCTCATTATCTTGAATCGTCAGATTACTTCCGACCTTCGCGTTGTAAGCTTTCGCTACACCTTCCGTGACAACTGCTCCACCATTGGGGATCTCTACGGTTGTTTTTTTGTCTGTTTTTTTCAAAGTGAAATAATCTTTAGCACGATCTGTATCCTTAAAAGCATACAACGATGCACTTAAATCACTGACCCCATCTTTTTTGAATTTCACTTGATCAGCAAAAACATTCATACTACCTTTGACTTGGTCATGAGCCCTCAGCACTTCATTCGCTTTTTGGACATCTCCCTCATCTTTCATCGTAACAATTCCTTGAAAGTGATTCAATTGCTTGAACTGAACATCCACCACCCCACCAATGGAATCTTGTAACCCGAACCCAGCTACCATTAAGCCCATACAGCCTGCTATCCCAAGAATCGTCAAAATTGCTCGAGCTTTATAGCGAAAAAGATTTCTGTACGTCACTTTTTGATTAAAACTCAATCGGCTCCATAAAGGTGTAATGTATTCTAACAAAATTCTTTTTCCAGGTTTTGGTGCTTTAGGCATCAAAAGCGCCATGGGTTTTTCCCGTAAATCTTTAACCAAGATATAAATAGTAGATACAACAGTTGCAAAAAGTGCCGCAAGTATTGCCACTAAAATCGGCCAAAACCAAAAATCCGTCGGATAATTTTCAAAAACATAATTTTTTTTCAGCATGGTAAAAACTACAGGTGGCAGTCCTTTGGTTCCGATGATAACGCCCAAAACAGTTCCAACAGTTCCTGTCAATAGAGCATACAATAGATATTTTTGAGCGATTTCACTGTTTCGATAACCCAATGCTTTCAACGTACCAATCTCTTTTCGATCTTCTTCAACCATACGTGTAATGGTAGTAAATGTAATCAAGATGCCAATCAAAAAGAAAAAAACTGGAAAGACATTCCCAATTGCATCGATCCGGTCTGATAAACTAGTAAACTCTGTAAAACCAGGATTTGAACTTCGTTGAGTCAGAAGGTAATTTGGCGTTTTGATAGACTCCACATCTTTTTTTGATTGGTCAATCTTCTCTTGCGCTTTTGATAACGTTTGTTGGTTTTCCATGAGCTCTGTCTGTTTTTCAGCAAGCCCAGTGGTAGCTTTTTCTAACTCACCTTGTGCTGACGCCAATTGTTCTTTCGCGATAGTTGGACCGTAAATCGTTTCAAGTTGCGCTTTTTGTTGTTCCAACTGTTGTTGTTGACTATTCAATTGTTCTTTCGCTGTATTCAGTTCATTCTGCCCATCAGTCAGCTTTTGTTGGTTTTCTTGTAATTCTTGTTCTCCTTTGATGATTTCTTGATTAGCTATCGCTTGCAACTCCGTTTTTCGTTGCTCTTTACGCTCATCAAAAAGTTTTTGTAATTTTTCCTCGTGAACGATCATTTGATCTTTATACACATCAGACATAATATCTTTCTCTTGTAAATCAGAAAAACGCAAATACAAAATAGAATAGGTTTCACTGGCAAAGGCAGTTTCAGGCAAGTAAACATATCCATCTATTGTCCCATCCCCTACGGTCGTCACACCACGTTCTTTTTTATCAACATATATAGGTGAAGACACATAACCCGTGACTGTAAAGTTCTCATCTTTTAATTGGCTATCTTTGATGGTGATTTTACTTTTGATGGGGTATTGTTCTTTTAAGCTCTCATCTATCAACAACTGTTGATTATTTTCTGGATAATTTCCTTGTAATAGTGTCAATTTATTTTGCTTTTTATCCTCAGCATAAGAATAAACTTGTAAATTACGATCTTGTTGCTCTTCCACATAAGGAAAACTATAACCTAATTCTCCCTTGGCACCAGCTATTTTTTCAGCAATAGCCAAATCTTCATTTGTCAGACCAGCAGTTCCTTGAATTTGTATATCTGAAACGTTATGGTTAGTAACAAATTCTTGGACAGTTTTTTCAAGATTTGGCCCGATGGATTTGATTCCTACAAACAATAAAACACCCATGAAGATAATTAAAATGATTGCGATAAATCGTCCTAAACTTTGTCGAATATCGCGAAATACACTACGAATATAGAGATTTTTCATTTTTGTTCCCTCACCACTCAATCTCTGCCACAGGCAACGGGGTCTTGTTGATTTCTACCGAACGTACTTTGGCATCATTGATGTGAATAATCCGATCTGCCATTGGTGCGATTGCCGAATTGTGAGTAATTAAAAGTACTGTCCGTCCTTGTTTTTTAGCTACATTTTGTAATAACGTCAAGACTTGCTTTCCTGTTTCGTAATCAAGCGCTCCTGTCGGTTCATCACAGAGTAAAATTTTAGGATTTTTTGCTAACGCACGGGCAATTGCCACTCGTTGTTGTTCCCCACCAGAAAGTTGAGCTGGAAAGTTCTTCATCCGTTCGCCAAGACCAACTTGACGTAAAATTTCCTCTACGCCTAAGGCATCTGGGGATACAGCAGTGGCTAACTCCACATTTTCTTTTGCAGTCAAGTTAGGAACTAAATTATAAAATTGAAAAACAAAACCTACATCCGTTCGTCGAAACTCCGTTAATTGTCGATTATTGAAATTTGCAATATCCACCCCATCAATGATAATCTGCCCCTCATCAGGTGTATCCATCCCACCCAAGATATTCAATACTGTTGATTTACCGGCACCACTAGGACCTAAAATCACAGCTAACTCCCCTTCTTCAACTGAGAAATTGATGTCGTTATTCGCTGTAATGGTTGTGTCCCCCATTTGATATCGTTTAAACTCATTCTTCACTTCAATATAGCTCATGTTTATTCACCTCGCCATGTTTTCAACACCCTGTTGATTATATACTCTGTTATTAGTATAATCATTTCAATCACTCATGGCAATAAGCAAAGAACTTGGAGTTGTCATTGAGTAGACAAAATTTACTAATCTGTTCATTAAATGAAAGGAAGCTTACTCATGGCTGGAATCAAAAATAATCGTCGAACTATTTATACAAAAAAAATAATCAATGAAGCTTTTTTAAATTTGTTGTCTGAAAAGGAGCTCCAAAAAATAACTGTTACAGATATATGTAAATTAGCCGATGTCAATCGTGGTACTTTCTACAATTACTATACAGATACCATGGATCTGTTTCACCAAATCGAAGCACAACTTATCGAAAGAATTCTTCCCTTAATCAGAATCGACAGTGACGAAGAGTTGGCCTCATGGTTAAGTCGCCTAATTGCTATTTTAAAAGAAGCACAACCTCTTTCTTCTATTTTGACCCGCAATTACCAAGATAGTCACCTAATCAAAACTATTTTTCAAGAAGTACACGAGGTAGCCATTGAAAGTTTTGCTGCTCGATACCACGAAGACGATCCCCGATTGCTCGAATATTATTTCACTTATTTTGTCCGAGGTGTTCTAGGAACAGTGGATGAATGGTTGACCAATGATGATGGAACCAGTGCCGATGAGTTGAGCCGAGTGTTAGCTCAAGTCTTACCATCAGAGGACTAAAAAATTTTTTTAGTCTGTTCAATGCTTAACTGCCAATTGTTTAGTATCTTTTTAGTCGCTAAAATCGTTTTATCGATCACGCTATTCATTTGTGTATGAAAATAGCTATCTTTTTTGACTATTCAATTAACGCACATAGGTGAAGAAACATGATACTAATTTAAAAAATAAAGAATCACCATAAAAAGGGCACGAGTGACACTCGGGTCCTTTTTTTCTTTTAAAAATTTTATTTAAAGGTTTATTTATGATTAACTAATCCTCCTAAATATCTGATGGAATAAAGTGATCTTTTGTTTTTTACTTTGATCATAACTTGCAATCGATGTACGACTCATTCTTGCGCTTTCCCAAAAGTTTAAACAACTAATCCAATTCAATTCTTAGCAAAAACATTTATATTGATTTTTTGTTGTTTATCTATATACTTACTTTATTCTTAATAATTTAAAAAGGTGTGATGCTTATGAAAAAAAAATCTTCTACTTTTCTTTTCTTTACCACGATAATTATTGGTCTGTCTTATTCATTTCTACCCTATTCAGGACTTAACAACACTGTTTTATCTGTACTGGGAACCTTTTGGAATTTATTGTTTGCTGGATTAGCAGGCTATTACTTGTTAAAAAATGATTTTTTATCACAGTTTAAACATTTTAGCTTTAAAGCTCTGCTTTGGGGGATCCCTCTGATATTTGTTTCAGGGACTTTATTTTCATTGGTTTATTCTTACTTTTTTGGTAAAGCAACAACAAACTCCATTGGAGAAACGATTTCATTCGTGATGATTTTTTTTCAAGTACCTTTCATGCTTATGGGAGAAGAATTATTAAGTACAAATATCCTAATTTCTCTTCAAAAAAAAGACATCTCATTCTTATGGTCAACAATTATTTGTAGTTTTCTTTTTGCTATGTGGCATATCCCGGCCTATGGATTCCATCCTTTACAGCTATTGATAACTTTGATGCCCGCTCGAATCGCTTTAAACTATATATGGAAAAAATCAAACAGTATTTGGGTTAGTTGGATTTGCCATTTTATATACGATTGTATAGGATTTCTGCCCTTCTTTTTTTAATAAACAATCTAAGGTCTTAGCTTTATTCTTGCTAATCAAATGATTCTAACATATTTGTCACTTCTATTTATTCTTAATATTTATCACCTATAATACAAAAATAAGGAGGAGATATTTATGAAAAAGTATAGCATTTCGATTTTATTTCTTATTGTATCTGTTCTATTGTTTATGACATCTGCAATTGTTGGCTCACAGCTTGATGCAAATGGTTGGTTGATTGAACCTGCATTCTTCTGTATTCCACTTGGCTATTTGTCATTTGCTGTTTCATTTATCACAGCACTCTATGTTTTCTTTAAAAGAAAAATAGTTCGTAGCTAATAGTTTTAGGTAAAAGAACGATCATGTGGTCGTTCTTTTTTTGAACAGTAAAGTTGATTCAACAAACTTTATTGTTCAATCTGGAAGTGAGTACTTTCCAATAAAGAACAAAAAATTTTACAAATAAAAGGTATATAGACCAGACATCTATATACCTAAAAAATGACTATACTAACTATTTTTTATTATAAACTGGAAACTTACAAGTTTTGAGCAATTATCACCATCTTTATATCCACTTTCTGAATAGAGTCGACTAGAAGGAGCTCCTCTCTCTTGATAAATTCATGTCCATACTAGACTTACTTATATATCGATTAATTATTCCACCTCTTCATAAAAATTGTACTAAGGTTTAAGTCACTCCTTTATTGTTACTTCCTAAACGAGCTAATTCTGTTAAAACGATGATATCTCCTTGTATAAATAAAAATACTGAGCGTGAAAAAAATCCCGACTTACACATTTTATTTAACAATCCCTTTAATCATTCTTTTCTTGTAATCCTATTAAAATATCTGTATATGTTTTATCTTCTATTTGTGTTACAAAATAAAATGACGGGGTTGACAATTCTGCATCTATTGCGACTATTTCTTCAATAAGTGCCCCGACTCCTTCTGCAAAATCTAATTCATTTTCTCCTGCTACTCTTACACCAATCATATTTTTTACTTCATAAAAAAAATTATGAATCCCTTCTCTTTAATTGTTAAAAGAGATTGAAATGATCTATTGTACATAATCCTTTGTATTTTTTTGTTAAGTCATTTCAAGTTTCCCAGTCATACATATTTTCAAAATAAAAATACTTTTCTTTCGCACAAAGTTCTCTTTCAAAACAATCAGAAATTATAATATCTGATTGTTCACGATTATCTATGAATGTAATGGAACTTCCAAAGAAATTGGTGAGTGTCTTTCGTATTAACCTATTAGATATATAATTTTTAGTATAATCAATATTTACTTTAATAGGACTAATTGGAAGTTTCCTATATAAAAGTAAAACTAAAACATAGACTAAATTCTTATGATTAGTTTTCTTAACTATCGGAAAAGAATAACCGGATAGTTCTTTCCTAAGAAGTTCTTCTAGTTACTATTCAAGTTTATCAATTCTTCTGTCTTATCTTTAGCATTTATCATCAAATGATTTTCAAAAAAAATTGGTGTTGAAATACCCATAGACTCTTCTAAAAATACCTACTAATGAGAATTCAGGTTATATGTAATATATTAAGCAATACTTACCTTATTACTAATAATACAACTGATTTGAATAGAACAGGTCATTCCATTCTTTTATCCTATGCAATTTCATTTACTTCTGGGATCTCAAAAAATAAATGCATTAAAAAAATAGTTTCAATAAATACTTAATGATGATCTTACATCATATAATATTTTTTATTGAAACTATTTCTTTATATTTTTTAGTTCACAATTTTATCTATTGGTATGTTTAGTACTTCCGCAACTCGGGTACCATACTCTGGGTCTGCTTGATAGAAATGCTTTGTTTGCATAATTTTTATGCTTTCTTTAGAAACTTGTCCCAAATTCAAACCAATTGTCTCAATCAATCTATCTTTTTCTTCATCAGGTAACAAGCGATATAATTTACCTGCTGCACTATAGTAGTCGGGTTTAGGATAAGAGTAGTTTCCACTAATCCCTGTTACCTTATCTCCTTGAATCTTCGCTGATGGCACTTCTTTAGGTCCGTTCTCGCCATTTGGTTCATAGTTCACTTGATCATCCTGACCTTGAACCATTGCACCATCTCTTTCATAACTGTGAACTGGGACAATTGGTCTGTTAACTGGTAGTTGCTCATAGTTTGCACCTATTCTATACCGTGCTGCATCCTTATATGCAAATAGACGTCCTTGTAGTAATTTATCTAAAGATGCTTCTACGCCGGGAACTAAATTAGCAGGTGAAAACGCTAGTTGCTCCATATCTTCAAAATAGTTTTCAGGATTTTTATTTAATGTAAATTTACCTATTTCAATCAATGGAAAATCTTTTTGTGAAACAACTTGAGTAACATCAAAAATATCATGTTTATATGCTAGCCCTTCTTCATACGGCAAAATTTGAACAAACACTGACCAAGATGGAAATTCTCCTTGCTCAATCGCATTAAACAAATCATTCTGCGCATAATCAAAATCTTTTCCAGACAACTCAGTTGCTAACTTATTAGTTAAATTTTTGATACCTTGATCAGTTCTAAAATGATACTTAACCCAAAATTGTTCATTTTTATTGTTAACCCATTTGTAAGTATGACTCCCATAACCATGCATATACCGGTAACTTAATGGAATCCCTCTATCCGCCATCAAAATAGTAACTTGATGTGTGGCTTCAGGTGAATGAGCCCAAAAATCCCATTGCATATCTTGACTACGTGCGTGTGTTTTCGGATTTCTTTTTTGTGAATGAATAAAATCTGGAAATTTTAAGGGGTCATTAATGAAAAACACCGGTGTATTATTTCCCACTATGTCATAGTTTCCTTCTTGAGTATAAAATTTCAAAGCAAATCCGCGTACATCCCTATAAGTATCGGGATGACCTGACTCTCCTGCTACAACTGAAAATCGAGCAATCATTGGTGTTTTTTTTCCAACACCATTGAATATGTCAGCTTTTGTATATTCGCTCATGTCCTTAGTTAATTCAAAAACACCCTTTGCTCCAGCGCCCTTTGCATGTACTACTCTTTCAGGTATACGTTCTCGATTAAAATGTGCGAGTTTTTCTAAAAGCGCGTAGTCTTGTATTAATAGCGGACCTCTTTCTCCTGCAGACAATGAATGCTGATTATCAGCCCAAGGTTGACCTTCTTTTGTTGTCAAATTTTTATCATAATTCATAAACTTACACTCCTTTCATTGCGGGTCATACATTTTAACTTACTAAAAAGTATATTAGGCAGTAAAAAATGATAATATTATCATTTCGCTAATATCACTTGACAAAAAATCTTGTACTATTCTTTGAATGTGTCAGATTACCGATGATTGATTATAAATTATTTCTACGGTTAATCCATTCCGTAGACAACGTCATAGCGGCTCTTGCGGCTTTTGTTTGATCCAATACATTAATCATTACGAAATCGTGAATCATTCCTTGGAATTGGACTTGTGTGACGTCAACTCCAGCTTCACGTAATTTCCGTGCATAAGCTTCACCTTCATCACGTAAAACATCTGCTTCACCGTTTAAGATCATCGCTGCTGGTAGTCCCTTCAATTCATCAAGAGTTGCTCGTAAAGGAGACGCAGTGATTTCTGCACGTTGTTTTTCATCAGTCGTATATTGATCCCAGAACCATTTCATGCCTTCTTTTGTTAAATAATAATCTTCTGCAAATTCGTTATAAGATTCCGTGTTAAAATTCGCGTCTGTTACAGGATAATACAATAATTGCTGGTTGATTGTCAGGCCATTACGTTGTTTTGTCATAATCGTCATTACTGTGGCCATATTTCCACCAACAGAATCACCTGCTACAGTTAAACGGGAAATGTCCATTTTTTTTGCTTCTGAAATTGTTGGTAATTGTTGTAAAATTGCGTAGTTTTGTTCAATGGCTGTTGGATATTTTGCTTCTGGAGATAATGAATATTCTGGAAATACCACAACTGAATTCGTTCGAACAGCTAATTCTCGCACTAATTTATCATGTGTTTTGGCACTACCAAATACCCAACCGGCACCATGGATATAAAAAATTACAGGTAGAGTAGTATAATTGCCAGCTGGTCGAATAAACCGGACATTGATTGAGCCATATTTTCCAGTATCCATCAGTTGATCTTCGATATCTACATTATATTTATTAACAGGAGATTCTTGTACCTCTTCGAGTAATGCACGTCCATCTTTTGGCTCTAATTCATAGATACGTGGATGAGGGGCATTTGCCTCACTGAAATCAACTGCTGCTTTTTCTAATGAAATTCGTTTTGTCATTTTGAGTCACTCCTAAATGTTCTAGTTTTTCATTCAAGGAGTAAAGTATATCAAGTAAAAATTTAGCTAGAAATAAAAAAATGGACAAAATATATACAATTAAATATTTTATTCTTGCGTTATATTAAAAATAATTATTTTAGATATGCATTTTCTAATCATTTAATATTAATTTAACTAAATATTTTGTTTTTTAGTATCACGGTTTGAAAAATACTTCAAAATAAAGGACGTATCAATTTTTTCTTAATTGATGACATCTGTAGCTGTAGAAGTCACAATGCCAAGCCATTGTCTGGATTTCCATTCTCTTCGGTCATCAAATTTTCTACCTCTTATGCCACTGATTATGCAGAGCCTTCGATTCCCATTTCGTTGCATGATACATCGAATTTCCAGTAAGGTAACCTGTCAACCATAACTAGAAATTTGAATAATTCGTCCTTGTTCTTGTCCTCACATAATGGGAATGACAGAACGAATTAATTAAATCGAGCCAGTCAAATTTGTTACCAAAATATGATTGACTTTTGCATCTGTTAATTCTTCTGCAACTTTCAAAAATTACGCTTTTGGATCAGCTTGATCTAATCCTTTGTCTTTTGCCTACGATTCTACTTTATTGATTTGTTCATTCATTTTAAAAATTTTTTTTAAGTTCAGTTCATTTCTCTAGACTGTTTTTAATAAGTTCAACCACAATACGATATGTTTTTGCGTACTTGTTTTCCTCATGTGTTTCTTTCACTGCTAATTCAAATTCCTCTAAAGAGCCTTCGAAACAACCGCGTGTCACTGAAATGCTTCCTTCTTTATCTTTGAATGCTGTTAAAATGCCATTTTCACTACCGATCGGGTAAATAACTATAAAATCAGCATTACCGTAGGCCTTTGCATCACCGTAAACCTTTGAATCGTTGTAGATCCATGCATTACCATAAACGATTAAATTACCTTCTTTTTCGATATATCCGCCTTTATCACCTTTTCGAACAGTCGAAAAATCCTTCAGTTACACATCATCCACAAAAGGATTAATATCCATGAATATCCATTTTCGGTTATCAATTACTGTGGACACTTACACTGATGTTACAAAAAATGAAAAAAGATACAGTAGATCTATTTGAAAGGATGTAAAAAAACAGCATGCTTTAATTTTCCCCATATAGTTGTGGGAAAGTCGTGAGAAAACACAACAAAAAAGACTAGCCAAATGGCTAGTCCTTTGCTACTTCTTAAGCTCATCCTCATCCATTTTCAGGACAGCCATGAAGACCTCTTTTCGCTAAATAAACTTTCAGTTCTTCTTAGCTTATTTCAAAATTCCCTTCAATATCCGTCAGTATCTCAAATGGTTGTTTATGCCCTTAAATCGACTTATCTCTCTTGATAATCTGAAAAATCCTTCGCCACTGATGGCAAATCGGCGACTAAATAAAAGTATCTTTATATTCAAAAGTACCTATTTCTCTTTTTGCTAAATCTTGTATTTTGGGAACCTTAACATACTTTTTTAATTTTAATAGCTATGTTCTTTTTAGCTTGATTAGATATATTCTATTTCTTTTAAAATCCTATAACACCAGCTTTTTACTATGTATTTTAGAGACAATTTACTACTATTTTACAATTCTTTAAAACATTTGCCTCTTTTTCTCCCCCTTTATATGACCTCCACGCTCATCAACTCTGGTGGGTTTTTGTTTTATTATATTTTATACATATGATATAGTTTTTTTAGAACCAAAAAGTAAATCATTTATTGGAGGAATTTATAATGCATACAGAACGTGACGGAGCAAAAGAAAATAGACGCTCTTTTGAAGAAGCCAGAAACAAACGAGATTTTGAATCTAACATTGACAAGGCTGAAGAAAAAGTGAATGAAGAAAAAGAGAAAAAGAAAGAAAAACGCTTTTTACGTGAACACAAATAATAAGATAAAAAAACTAGCTCATCACGAGCTAGTTTTTTTAATGTACCCTGTAGGACTCGAACCTACGACCGGACGGTTATGAGCCATCTGCTCTGACCAACTGAGCTAAGGGTACGTGTGCTGCCGTGGATGAGTCATTCATAAGCTAATGGACAATAAAGATAGAGCCCACGACAACATATCTATTTTACTTGAGTTAAAGTAATATGTCTATAGAAGCAAAAAAGACTCCGCCAAGGATGATTTGCTGGGATTTTTGAAAATATTCTAACTCTAAAAATAACTAGTTATCATATGGTCATAATATATAGATATAACTATACAGAAATAGTGGACAGGCTATCCAGTTACAGTTTAAACATTGCTGCAAAAAAATCACTTAAAAAAATAAGCCGACTACGAATATCAACAAAATTGCAACTATCCCAACTAAAACGACATATATAAAGTTAGCTTTCAAAAGTTGATTCTACTTTTCTTTTCCCTTACTATCCCAGCTTCTTTATTTAATATCAGTTTATAAATATTCTCAATTTCTTGATTCATTTCTTTCCTAAAAAACATCATACTGTTCCTCATCCATTTATCTTACTTAGTTAGTTTGTCTTCTAAACCTTGTAGTTTCTTCTTAAATTATCATAAAAACTTTTATCTCTAGTTCTAAAGAAGAGAGACTCCTGTTTAACAATATTGAGTATATTAGTCAACTCATCAATTTCTTCAATTTTTCCGCTCTGCGTCCTTTGAATACAAAAACTGCCAAACGCGTGTCGAATGTGGGGTTCCTATGAGTCGCCCAAAAATTCTCCTACTAAAAAAATTCATTCAACTCTTTTTGCTTCTATCCCTTTCCATTATTACTGCAATCTAGGAGTGAGCATTTTTCAAAAAAAAATAAAAAAGGCATACAGACAAAAAATGTCTATACACCTCACAAACGGTTAAGGCCAATATATTTATCTTACTTTTCATAGATATGTTATATATAGCTATGAATGACGATTAACAAACACATGCATAATGATTTTGATTGAACAACTGCCTATAGATTTAACAGCTCGAGCTGATAATTATGATGAAATTCATCATGATTATTCGTAAATAGCAAATAAGTAAATTATTTGCTATAAACGGGAAACGAACTAGAATCTCCATAATTATCGATTCTTTCCATCTTTATCAACAGCTGTAAATCATCATTTGATACATTAAAATCAAGTTCTCCATTAGCTTTAATATGCTTTTTATTTGCTGATTTTGGTAAAGGTAACAATCCAAGTTCTAAGCAATAGCGAATCGCAAGCTGAGGAACGGAAACGCCGTATTTTTCAGCAATCTCTTTTATTTCTTCATTTTTCATTAACTCCCCATGTCCAACGGGTGAATAAGCTTCTACTAAAATGTCGTTTTCCTTACAAAAATCAATTAGTTCAAATGGCGTGTTGGAAATGTGTGCTAGAATTTGATTGACTGCTGGTTTGATAGTGGCATGTTCCAAGATATTTTCGACATCATGCTGATTAAAATTGGATAATCCAATCGCACGAACTTTGCCTTCTTTCACTGCCTCCTCTAATGCCTGCCAAGCTGCCACATTTCCTTCATCATAATTGGCTTCTCTAAATTCATCCCAAGGTTGGGGAGCATGGATAATCATCAAATCAATTGTCTCTAACCCAAGTTTTTCCAATGATTCATCAATCGATTTTGCTGCTGTCTCATAAGTTTTATGTTCCGCAGCTACTTTACTTGTCAAAAAGATTTCTGAACGGTCAATTCCAGAATTCCGAATAGCCTCACCAACCCCACGCTCGTTTCCGTAAGCTTGAGCTGTATCGATATGACGGTAGCCAATTTCTAAAGCATCCTTAACTGCTTGAACGACTGTGTCATCATCAATCATCCATGTTCCAAAGCCTACTTTTGGAATCAACATTCCATTATTCAATGAATAATTTTCTTGTAAAATCATATTTATTTCTCCTTTGAATTCTTTGTTTAATTTCTAGCTAAAAAATGTTACAAAATCTTGTGAATCGAATGAATTCATCCTATAACCATACAGTGTTCCTTTGATAAATTCTATTCTTTTATTTTAATCCTATTCAAAGTAATAAGATAACCAGCTTCTATCTCCAAAAGCTACTCTGCAAATATTTCTTTCGCCATTGAGAATCCACTCCAAGCTTTAGGCCAACCAGCATAGAAAGCCAAATGCGTAATCAAAGCAGTGATTTCTTCTTTGGTAACACCATTTTCTTTCGCAATTTTCAGATGTGCCTCAAGCTGAGGAGCACCCATCGCTAAAAGTGCGGAACAAGTAATCATACTCCGATCATGTGCAGACAATTCATTTTCTTTCGCCCACACTTCTCCAAAAAGCACATCATCATTTAATGCCGCAAATTGTGGTGCAAACTCACCTAACTGTTCTCTTCCTGCTGTTTGTTTTTTCATCAATATTCTCCTCCTTTATTTTTTTAAATTTTCATACCATTGGTCATCTACAGGTTCCAACCATTCCGGAGTGCCGGCAGTAATCGCAATATGTTCAAACCAGCTGTCTTTGGTAGCACCATGCCAATGTTTCACCCCGTCATGTGTGGTAATCACATCGCCTGCTTTTAAGAATTCGGCAGATTTTCCTTCTTCTTGATACCAACCTTCGCCCCCTGTTACAAGTAATAATTGAAAACCATCATGATGAATATGCCAGTTATTGCGACAGCCTGGTTCAAAAGTCACATTAGCTACACCCACATTAATTTTTGGATCAGAAATCAAACCTTGTAAGTAACTTTGTCCAATAAAATATTGCGCATAGGCATCATTTCTTTCTCCGATTGGAAAGATCACACCATTTTTTACTTCTTCATTTTTTGCCATTTTACATTCCTCCATGGATTTGATATTTTTTCTATTTATAGGCAAGCAACCAATTTTCAATTGCTACATCAGCTCGTTCAACTCGTGAACCACGAACAGGAAGTCCACTACGAATATCTGCATTCGGACACTGATTTTTAAGCTCATTCATGCTACTGCCAAACGCACTACCTTCATGGGTACAAAAGGGATAAATGGCTAGCCCATCTGTATCAAAATCTTCTAAAAATGTTGCTACAATCCTTGGATAACTTCCCCACCAATTGGGATAACCAAGAAAGAGCGTATCTATTTTTGAACGATCCAGTTCGATTTTCTGATAGGCAACTCGCCTATTTTCTTTTTTCTCATATTCGGCACACTTCACGGTTTCATCGTAACTCTCTGGATAGCATGCCATTTCCTTTAACTGAATCAAAGGGCAATTAAGCCGGTTGACAATTTTATGGGCCAGCACTTCTGTATTACCCATGCTAACTTTTTTTGAAATCCCATTGATGAAATTTTCACCGGCATGGGAGAAGTAGACCACAACTGGATTCAATTTGATTCCTCCTTGACAAATAAAAATGGGTCGTACGATTGATGTCCTCATCGTACAACCCATTTTTATTTACGTCTAATGCTTATTCCATATACCACTATGCTCCAAAAGCATGTTTGAAACGAGTAATAAATTCTTGAACGACTGGTGTTTGAATCCGTTCTTTCCATACTAGCATACAGTTCGTTTTGACCTCTGGTTCCATCGGAATAAATGTTGAATTTTTTAATTGCCGTTTGGACACTGCACCTTCAATCGTGAGGGCAGCACCTACTTTGTTTTCCACTAATGAAAAAATATTAAAGATTAAGTTGAAATTGCCGATAATATTTAGTTGATCCAAGGGTTTGCCACTCCAAGAAGTTAATAATTTCTGTACTTCTATCCGATTCGAACATAATAACGGGAAGCCGATAATATCTTTCGGTGTAAGTTTATCCTTTTTTGCTATAAACAATTCATTTGAAACTAAAAATCCCCATCTTTCTTCTCTAGGTAATTTCAAAACATTCACATCATTAAGTGTAATGGGGTCTAATAAAACGACTAAATCAAGGAGCCCCTTCTCCAAGCGATCACTGATATCATCGCTAGTTCCAGTCACAATATTAAAGCGCACATCGGGATAATCACTCACCATCTCTTCTAACATCATCGCCATGGTATCTGAGTTATCGGCCTCCACACACCCTATGACAATCGTTCCTTGCAACTGTTTTTTTCTCTTGTTAGAAAAATCTTGTTCTAACTTATCATTTAACTGAAGAATCTCGGCAGCTCGTTCCTTTAAAAAAATCCCCTCTGGCAAAAGAAAAAGCTGATTTTTTTCTCTATGAAATAATGGCATTCCCACTTGTTCTTCTAATTCACGAATCTGCCGACTTAAAGTTGGTTGAGTGATATTCAATAGTTTAGCTGCTCTTGAAATATTCCCTTCTTGAGCAACTGTCCAGAAATATCTTAATAACCTAATTTCCATATAAAATTGATTCACACCCTTTCGTTTTCATTCTATCTGATTAAAAGTATAACCTAACATCTATTCTTAAAACAAAAACATTTCTTCAGATATACTAATGCTACTTACTTGGGGAAGTTATCTATGCAAAACTACTCATTAACATCAGAATATCCTTAGCAGTGAAATCCAACACCATCATACCAATAAAAAAGCCGTTCGTAAGTAGCTATTGTCTTTCACTTTTGAGTTATATAGTATTCATTTCTATAGCTTTTTCATCAAAATATACAGTCCAAGTAATAGAATCAATCCAGCACAAGCAATCACCATCCACTGGATTTTGAGCACATCAGCCAATGGTCCAAACAACGCCGTTCCTAAGGGCATGAATCCGCTGTACATAACTCCCAGTAATCCAAAAACCCTTCCCTGCCTTTCTTCTGGTACATTTTCCTGTAGCATTGTTGTGATTGCCGATTGCACCATTGGGATGAAAAAGCTCATCAGAAATATGAATGTCGCAAACAGCCAAAAGGTATACGTGAAGCCGATAGCCAACGAAAATAGCCCAAAACCCAACAGACCTAATGAGAGTACCTTCCTTTTATCCTGAATGCCCACCAAAATACCCAATGAAATACCTCCCAACGCCATCCCCACAAAGCCCACCATTTCGTTCACTGTCAGATACATATAGCTTTCACCAAAAGTTCTCTCAATCATGAGTACCGTCAAAAAACTAGAGGGTACACTGAGGAAGATAAAGGTGCCAAAGGTAAGCAGTCCCTCTCTTACTAGTCGGTCGCTTCCCGCATAGGAAATGCCTGCTTTCATATCGTCAAAAAAGCTATCCTTTTGTTCCTGCCTCAAGTTCTTCTGTACTGGGATAGATACAAACCACAGGATGAAAATACCAATGACAGCCGTTGCCACATCAAACAGCAGTATCCAGTGAAAGGAACCAAGAGATAATAAAGCTCCTGCTACTGCCGGGGCGGCAAACTGCACAATGGACATCATGCTACTGTTGATGCCGTTGTAGCGCATCAAATGTTCTTCCGGCACGATTTGTGGGATGACCGCGCTAACCACCGGCGTTTGAATACCTGCACCGAGGGAGCGTAGCACCGATACCAAAATAAGCGGCATCAGAACGTTTGAGGTCCCTCCAAGCAAAAATATCAACGCCAGCAAAAGGGTTACCATTGCGATCCCAGCATCGGCTATAATAATCAGTCGTTTGCGGGGATAACGGTCTGCCCATACACCCGCGAAAAATGATATCATCGTTTGTGGGATAGTGGATGCTAGAGTAAGCAAGGTTACCCATAATCCAGAAGATGTTTCCAATGCCACTTGCCAAATAATGGCCATCTGTACAATAGATGATCCAAACAAAGTGATTCCTTGGCTGATAATAAACAGGACAGTATTACACCACCATGTCTGTGACTGTTTTTCGATTTTATTTTGTTTCATTTGTAACCTCCTCATATTTTAATTTCAAAGAGTTCTCTGCTAAAATACCAATTGATGAAGCATATTTGTGATGTATAAACTTCATACTCATCGAATCATCCATCAACACTGTATAATTCCCAAATGTTTATATTTAGCTCTAAATTTCTTGAATCATAGTCTGTAAACATGCTCATTCCTTCCACATTTCATCCCCTACCTTGATTCTAGCAATCTTGAAAAAGCTGGTGGTATAGTGTAGGGTTGTTTTTAGCAAAAATCTTTAAAGGAGCTACCTTTTATGAATACCTACCGCACATCAGAGGTTGCAAAAATCATTGGCCTTCATCCCAACACCATTCGTAAATATGAAGAATGGGCACTAATTCCGCAGCCTCAGAGATTGCCAAATGGTTATCGCGTATATACAGATTTTCATGTAGACTTAATCAAACTATCCAGAAAAGCTTTTCAAATTGAGTTGCTTCATTCAAACTTACGCAAAACCATGATTGAAATGGTCAAAGCTGCCGCTAAGAAAGAATTTTTCGAAGCACACCATCAGCTACTTTGCTACCAGCAAATTATTGATGAAGAACTAAAAAAAGCACAAAAAGCCGCTGAAATTAGCGGTGAACTACTGTTACATATGAATTATCATCTTTCAATAAAATCATTCTCTCGCAAAGAAATCTCTGAACTTTTAGGGGTTTCGGTGGACTCACTACGAAATTGGGAACTAAATGGCTTGCTACGATCACAACGACTAAGCAATGGTCATCGCTACTACACAAATCTAGATGTAAACATTATTCGAATCATCAAAACTCTACGAGATGCGAAATATTCATTAGAAGCCATTCTACGTATGTTAAACGAGGTAAATAAAAATTCAGAAATATCGATTGTAGATACCCTTGATCAACCAGATGAACAAACCGAAATCATCTCTGTTTGTGATCAGTTAATTACTTCTCTTGGGACAGGAAAGAAGAATGCGAGAGAAATCAAAACAATGCTAAATGACTTGGAAAATAGATATTCTTGTGATTAAGTATTAAACGGTTGTCCTTGCTGTTGCACTATCTTAAGCTCTTTTACTCTTCATTCAAAGAGCAAAAAAAGTTGCTAAATGAAGAATTAAATAGGTGTTTTTCAAAGCAGACACTTTCTGTTATAAAATATAAAAGGTATATTGAATTAAGATTTCCAAATCCTCTCTTCTGCTATTTCTCAAAGTGATTCGTTTTACCTACCTGTGACAATAAGTTTTCAAACGGATTTTCGGCGTGTTGAAGTCTGTGGTTTGATGTGACAGATATAGACTTCGATAAAAAAATCGAACTGTTGAGTTATGGTTCAAGATGGAAAAGACTTTGGATTAAGAACGCCGAAAACAAAGGTTTCCTATAAGTTGTCGTTATTCACAAAGTTCTATGGTTATCCAATAATATCTATAAATACTATTATATTGAGAACCATTTTCCCTATAAATACTTATAGATACTAGAAAAGTTGCTCTCATCTTTTTTTTATTTAGGCGAAAGAATGGTGAAATAAAGATGACTAAAAATAAACAAACTGAAGCTAACAAACGTTGGTAATAAAAAAATAAAGAGTGCAATAAATATCTTAGTCATCGTTCGCACATGCGCTCATTTATTAGAAAACAAGCTATTATAGAAGATATTCAAGAACTAGAACAGTTAATTGCAGAACAAAAAAAGCCCTCAGCCAGGGTTGATGGGTTGAGGTCTTTTAGTAGATTCAAATATCAGTTAATAATGTAACTTTTTACCGTGAAGGTGAATAAAATGCAATAGATAGTGTATGTACTGCCCCTCAAAAAATGATGTGCACCCCAAAAGATTAGACTAAAAATCTAATTTAAAGAGGTGCTTTTTTTAGTGAAATAAACGCCTTATTTTCTTATAAATGCGGAGTCTTTTGTAGAAATATCGTTTATATCTGTCACATATCTTTCGACTCTCATATGCAAATCATATTTTTCTCTAAGTTTAGTAATATGAGCCATCATTGGAGAATCATGATGTTTGTCTAATGCTTTCTGATCTATCCAACTATCAATTAGAAGAATTGTTTCCTCATCATCCATTGGAAAAAAGTATTCGTATTTAATATTACCATCTTCTCCACGTATATCATCTACAATTCCAGTTAAAATCATTTCTTTTGCAAATCTTTTTGCATTTCCATTTGTGCCACTATAATAAATATTTACAGTAATAGCCATTCCTCTACCTCCTTAAATATATTTCCATTTATGTCCCCTGTAGGACTCGAACCTACGACCGGACGGTTATGAGCCGTCTGCTCTGACCAACTGAGCTAAGAGTACTTGGGAGTCGCTGCGAGAGACTAGAATTTTTTTGGAATTAGATGATGTGAAAAAGGTTCCCACGGCAACGCCTTTATTTTACTGAACTTCAACTAGAATGTCTACGCCAAGTAAAAAATAGTCAAAACACGGTTAACAGGCTGTTGGCTAGTGGTTATACGACACAAGAAGTTGCTGAAAAACTCTCTGTTTCTGTCGGGACAGTCAATAATTTAACTGTTTATCGAGACGTACTCAATTGAGCACGCCTTAATTTTTATTCTATTATTTTTTTTATTTCAGTCATTTTATCTTTGTAGTATTCAGTTTCATAATGATTATAAGTCAAGCCGTCAGGGGATTTCGCTGAAGCCCTATATTTTCTACTATCAGTTTTCACGACATGGGCACGAGGAAATTCGTTTTTTAAAATATTAAAAAATGCTTCTGAAATAATATTTTTATTTCTTATCTCAGATGATCGTTTAACAAATTTTTTAACTTGCCCTTTCTCATCAAAATACTCGGTGGCAAGTACAACGTGATTCAAAATTAGTTTTTCTTCTGGCAAAATGCTCAATATTTCTTTTCTAAATTCGCCTACTGCTTTTTTGAATAATTCATTATATTTTCCAAAACTATTTAGTGGAGCTAACGTTTGAAACTTTCTACCATTTAAAAAGGATGTTTTATTCGAAACATAATTTGAAAATGTTACTATTTTATCATCTTCCAAGAAGCAAATACCTCTATCTACATCAGCGTAAATATCCAAAATTAAATAGTCTATGTCCAAATTTTTAAGATTGTAAAAAAATGAATTTTCAAGTTCATTTTTAACACTCGTTTGAACTGATTTTGGTTGATCCACAAAAATATCATGGGAAAATTTTTCTACTTGTTTTTTTTGTGTAATGGCAATTAAAGATGATTGAAATTGTGTACCCGTCACGTCAAAAAAATCTTTATAATTTTTATTGAAATACTCAGTTGACGTAAAAAGTCTTCTGCTATAACAAGAACCTAAAACAAATACCTTGGTTCGATATGTTGACTTAATTAGCGCTTCTCCAAAAACTCCTTTTGAGATATTGCTAGTCTCATCTTTAGGAGAGAATACACGATACGCGGGTTCATTTTCTCCAACAAAAAAGCTGGCTACTTGATTACTATCTGCAAAGAAATTGTCTAAGTGATCTTTTTTTACACTGAAAGTAATTGTGTTATTTTTTATATTGTATTGTGTTAAAAGCATACTTAAATTCAACATAGATGGATTACTATTTTCAATTGAGATAAACAAGTTGCTAACCGGTAATCTTGCTCGAGACAAATTAAAGTCAATTTGAAAAAGGTAAGAATCATCTTCAACAATAAATTTTTTTAAAACAAATCTGTTTTTAGATCTTATATATATTGATTTACTGCTAAACTTATTTTTGTAAATTTTAGCTTCAAAAACACTACTTATGTCAAAATATTCGTTATTTGTATCTTTTATATCGTCTTCATCATCTTCAAAATCAAGAATGTCTCCTTCTTTTAAGTTTTTTGTATTATTGATTTTTAACTGTCCATCAAAATATTCTATGTCAAAAGTATCACCATCATCGTGAAAAAAAACATTTTGAATTTTTCTTCTATACGCAACTTTTTTCAAAAAAACAACTCCTAAAAAATATATATTTACATTTTATCATACAAAATAATTAAGAGTTCGTTCCGTTAGAATATTTCCAACCATTTGCATCTGTACTCTCTCCTTTTGCTACTACGCCGTCTTATCAAAATGTGATTTGCTAGCAACGTATGTCCAGTGTCATTATTTAGTCGACAGGCTTCTTAAATCGTAAATGATGAAATAATCGAACTCGATAAACTTTTAGACTCGAACGTTAGCGTATGGTTATGTAAAAATAAATTTATTTCCCATACAACCGTGGGAAAGTCGTGGAAAAATGCAAAAATAGGTCTAGCTCAACGGCTAGACCCCTTACTATTTCTTCGGTTCATCCTCATCCATTTTCAGAACAGCCATGAAGGCTTCCTGAGGGACTTCGACACTACCGATTTGTTTCATTCGTTTCTTACCTTCTTTTTGTTTTTCAAGAAGCTTACGCTTACGTGAAACATCTCCACCATAACATTTAGCCAAAACATTTTTACGCAAGGCTTTGATGTCTGAGCGAGCCACGATTTTTTGGCCAATTGCAGCTTGGATTGGAACTTCGAATTGTTGTCTTGGAATCAGTTTCTTCAGTTTTTCAACAATCGCTTTTCCACGTTCATAAGCAAAATCTCGGTGAACTATGAATCCAAGTGCGTCAACCTTCTCACCATTCAACAAGATATCCATTTTCACTAGCTTGCTCTTTTGATAGCCTGACATTTCGTAATCCAGTGATGCGTAACCTTTTGTACTTGATTTTAATTTATCAAAGAAATCAAAAACAATTTCAGACAATGGGATGTTATAGACAACATTCACACGATAATCATCAAGATAATCCATTGTAATAAACTCACCACGTTTACGCTGAGACAATTCCATAACTGCACCAACAAATTCGTTTGGAACCATGATTTGTGCTTTTACAAAAGGTTCTTCAACATCTTGGATTGTGACAGGTTCCGGGAAATCAGCTGGATTGTCTACTACGATTGTTGACCCATCGGTTTTATTTACATGATAGATTACTGAAGGAGCTGTTGTAATCAATTCTAAATTAAATTCACGTTCCAAACGTTCTTGCACCACATCCATGTGTAACAATCCTAAGAACCCACAACGGAAACCAAATCCAAGTGCTTGTGACGTTTCTGGTTCGAATTGTAACGCAGCATCATTTAATTGTAATTTTTCCAAAGCCTCACGTAAATCATTATAACGAGAAGTTTCAATCGGATACAAACCGCAATAAACCATTGGATTCATTTTACGATAACCAGGGAGAGCTTCTTCAGCCGGATTGTCGGCAAGCGTAACGGTATCCCCAACTCGTGTATCTTGTACAGTTTTGATGCTGGCAGTAATATAGCCTACATCCCCTACCATCAAATAATCTCTGGCAACTGCTTTTGGTGAAAACACGCCGACTTCTGTGACATCAAAAGTTTTGCCGTTACTCATCATTTGAATTTTGTCACCAGGTTTTACTACCCCGTCAGTGATTCGGACATTTAGAACGACACCACGATAACTGTCGTAAACAGAGTCAAAAATCAATGCTTTCAGTGGCGCATCTAAGTCACCAGTTGGTGCAGGAACATATTCTACGATTTGTTCAAGAATATCTTCAATCCCAATTCCAGCCTTCGCACTAGCAAGTACAGCTTCGCTAGCATCAATACCGATCACGTCTTCGATTTCTTTACGCACACGTTCTGGATCTGCCGCAGGTAAATCAATTTTATTAATGACTGGTAAAATTTCTAAATCGTTATCTAAAGCTAAATAAACATTGGCTAATGTTTGTGCTTCGATTCCTTGCGCTGCATCTACAACCAAAACTGCCCCTTCACATGCAGCTAAGCTACGTGAAACTTCATAAGTGAAATCGACGTGTCCAGGTGTATCAATTAAGTGGAAAATATACGTCTCGCCATTTTTTGCTGTATAGTTTAATTCAACAGCATTTAGTTTTATCGTGATACCACGTTCACGTTCGAGATCCATTGAGTCTAACAGCTGATCTTGCATTTCACGAGACGTCACAGTGTGCGTCATTTCTAAAATACGATCGGCCAACGTTGATTTTCCATGGTCGATGTGAGCAATAATCGAGAAATTACGAATTTGCTCTTGGCGTTGCTTCATTTTATTTATATCCATAGCGTCTCCTCTTTTCATTTAATCAGCACTTTCCATTATACCAACGAAATACAGGAATTTAAAGCCTTTTTCATTAGTGAGCGTTTAGAAGTTTTTTTCCTTAACTTTTGTTATACTTATAACAATCAAATAATTGGAGATGAAAGAATGGATCAAAAAGATTTCAGAGAAAATCTTGAATTAAAACCAGTTACAGAAGAAAACATAGATCAATTTAACGAACTATTGTCTTACGTTTTTCAAGTGACAGAATCTGATATCGAGGAAAGTGGTTTTGAAAGTAAACGAGAATTTATCAAATCAAAACGTCCTATCTTAGAACTATCAGAAGTATTTGGTTGGTTTTATGACAACCAATTAATTTCACAAATCGCTATCTATCCATGTGAAGTCAACATTCATGGTACACCTTATTTGATGGGTGGTGTCACAGGAGTCGGTACGTATCCAGAGTATGCGAACCATGGGTTAATGCAAGACTTGATTGTCGTTGCTTTAGATAATATGAGAAAAAAGAAACAATGGATTTCTTATCTTTACCCTTATAATATTCCGTACTATCGTCGTAAAGGTTGGGAAATCATGTCCGATAAACTTTCCTTTAAAATACGTGATACCCAATTGCCTAAACAAGTACCCGTTAACGGAATGATTGAACGTTTACCAGTTGATCATGAAGATGTTTATGCCGTCTATGAAAAATTTGCACGTCAAAATCACGGTGCCCTTTTTCGCAGTGGTTTTCATTGGGAAGAATATTGGCGCTTTGAAAATGAAGAAGAACGAACTGCTGCTGTTTACTATGGTGCCAATCAAGAACCTCTTGGTGTCTTGTTTTACTGGGTAGCAGAAGAAGTATTCCATGTAAAAGAAATGTTTTACTTGAATCAAGAAGCACGCAACGGCTTATGGAATTTTATTTCTGCACATTTTTCCATGATTTATTGGGTTAAAGGTGATATTTATAAAAACGAGCCGCTGGCCTTTTTACTTGAAGATAGTCAAATTACGGAACAAATCGAACCCTATTTTATGGCAAGAATCGTCGATGTCAAAGAATTTTTGCAAGCATTTCCTTTTGCTAGCACGGCCAAACCTTTCCATTTTGTTTTGACAGATCCGATTGCACCTTGGAACAATGGTATCTTTGGCTTGATTTGGGATGAAGAAGATCAAGTACAGGTTCTTGATGAACCTATTGGTGAAGCTGTTTACTTAGATATCCAAACGTTAACTTGTTTGATGATGAATTACCGCCGAGCTGCGTACCTTTCTCGAATCGAACGAATCACAACTGACAAAGAAACTTTACGATCACTTGAGCGGATCATTCCAGATACCGAAGCTTACTTTAGTGATTATTTCTAAAATCTAAAATTAAGGATGATAAACAATGAACATTTATTTTGCTGGACCTATGTTCGCTAAAAGCGACCTTTTATACAACGCTAATCTTGTTGCTCAAATTCGCGAGATTTCACCAAAAATTGCTGTTTATTTACCACAAGAAAATGAAGCAATCAACGATAAAACAGCTTATGCCAATAGTCAAATGATTGCATTGGCAGATACTGAAAAAGTTTTGGAAAGTCAGTTGATGGTTGCATTACTTGATGGATTAACGATTGATGCTGGAGTGGCATCTGAAATTGGTGTTGCTTATGTAAAAGGAATTCCCGTGATTGGTCTATATACAGATACCCGTCAACAAGGTGGAACACATCCTAAAAAAATTGCTGCTTTACAAGAAGTTGCAGAAAACCAATTTCATTATCTGAACCTTTATACCGTCGGCTTAATCAAATTAAATGGTGAAGTGGTCGCTTCAGAAACCGAATTATTGGAAAAAATTAAAGAGTACTTAACTGAGGAGGTCTCACAATGATTATTAATGAGTTAAAAAAAGTGCAAATTGCTCTACTAGCTTTTGGAGTTTTTGTTGTTAGTTACAATATTTTTGAATTTGTTACGCAAAAATATTCTACTACCCAAGGAATCACCTTCATTGTCGAATCTTTAGCTGGTATCGTCTTGATTTTCCTACCACAAATTATTTTCAAACTATTTAAAATAAAAATCCCTGCTGCGATTGTTTTGTTTTATTGGTTCTTTCTTTTCATTTCTGTCTTTTTAGGCACAGGGTTGCATTTGATCAGCATCATTCCCTTTTGGGACAAAATCCTTCATGCTGTTAGCCCAATGGTTCTAACAGCATTAGGTTACGGTTTGATTGGTTATTTAATGAAAGACGCGCCGATTGAAAAAACTAGTCCTTGGTTATTTCTATTATTTGGTTTTGCTTTTGCTGGAACCTGTGGTGTTTTTTGGGAATTCTGGGAGTTTCTTTGTGATCAATTCTTAGGAATGAATTTACAACGATTTGCCGCTTCTAACGGAACGTTATTTATCGGGCGAGCTGCTTTGATGGACACAATGGGCGATTTATTTACGAATACAATGGGCGCCCTATTCATGGGAATCTTTGCTTGGGCAAACAGCCGAAAGAATTTAGCTTACTTCAAAAGTTATCGTTTAGAAAAAGTAAAGAAATAACCCTTGTTTACTTGCACTGATACCATAATAAAAACACTTCAATCGAAATGATTGAAGTGTTTTTATTTCATCCATTTATTCTTCTTCTGGCAATTCTTCTGTTGAAAAGTGAAGTTTTCCAGCAAGAAAGTCAATCGTTACTTTTGATTTTGGTAAAACATGACCAGCAACGATTTCTTTTGCTAAAGGTGTTTCCACTTCTTTTGTGATAAAACGTTTCAATGGACGTGCACCATAAGCTGGTTCATATGCCGTTTCGGCAATCCATGTTCTTGCGGCTTCGCTAATCTCTAACTGAATTTCTTGATGTTCTAAACGACGAGCTAATTGAGCAACCATTTTATTGACGATTCCTTTAACATTTTCCAAACTTAATGGTGTGAATAGAATCGTATCGTCAATTCTGTTCAAGAACTCTGGTTTAAAGTTTCCACGCAAAATCGTGCGTACTTGTTCTTCCACTGCTTCTGGAATCGTGCCTTCCGCTGTCACACCTTCTAACAATAGTTGTGAACCAATGTTACTTGTCATAATCAATACGGTATTTTTAAAGTCAACCACTCGCCCTTTGGAATCTGTTAAGCGCCCATCATCTAGCACTTGTAATAAAATATTAAAGACATCCGGATGTGCTTTTTCGATTTCATCAAGTAAAACAATCGTATATGGATTGCGACGAACGGCTTCAGTTAATTGACCGCCCTCTTCATAGCCAACATAACCTGGAGGCGCTCCGACTAATCGTGACACAGAATGTTTTTCCATATATTCACTCATATCGATTCGAACCATATGGTCTTCGGAATCAAACAAGTTTTCTGCCAGTGCTTTAGCTAATTCGGTCTTACCTACCCCAGTTGGTCCTAAGAATAAGAACGAGCCAAGTGGACGATTTGGATCTTGCAATCCAGCACGTGAACGAATAACTGCATCACTTACAGCATCCACTGCTTCATCTTGACCAATCACACGTTTATGCAATGTTTCATTTAGTTTGATTAGTTTTTCACGTTCACCTTCAACCAATTTGGTTACTGGAATACCTGTCAACCGACCAACCACTTGTGCGATTTCATTTTCAGTCACGGATTCTTGAACCATTTTGATATCATCATTTTTAGCTTTAGCTTCTAGTTCTTTTAATTCTTTTTCTAGTTGAGGAATTGTTCCATGACGTAAGACAGCCGCACGTTCTAAATCATAATTATTTTCTGCATCTTCTAATTCGTGTTTGGCTTTGTCGATTTCCGCACGCTTTGTTGAAACAGTATTTACTTCTTCTTTTTCTGTTTCCCATTGCATCTTCATCGCATTTGCTTCTTCACGTAAGTCCGCTAGTTCTTCTTGAAGATTTTTCAAACGTTTTTTACTTGCATCATCTGATTCTTTTTTCAAAGCTGCCTCTTCGATTTCTAATTGCATTAATCGACGAGTGACTTGGTCAAGTTCCGTAGGCATTGAGTTCATTTCAACACGAATCGTAGCACTTGCTTCATCAATTAAATCGATTGCTTTATCTGGTAAAAAACGATCTGTTATATAACGATCCGATAAAGTAGCAGCTGCAACCAGAGCATTGTCATGGATATTGACCCCATGGTGTATTTCAAATCGTTCTTTTAAACCACGTAAAATACTAATGGTGTCTTCAACAGTTGGTTCTTTCACCAACACTTTTTGGAAACGACGTTCCAAAGCTTTATCTTTTTCCATATATTGACGATATTCATCTAAAGTTGTTGCGCCGATCAAATGTAGTTCACCACGAGCAAGCATTGGTTTTAGTAAGTTTCCAGCGTCCATACTGCCTTCTGTTTTACCAGCCCCTACAATGTTATGAATTTCATCAATAAATAGGATGATTCTGCCTTCACTTTTTGTTACTTCTTTCAAAACAGCTTTCAATCGTTCTTCAAATTCACCGCGGAATTTTGCTCCTGCAATCAATGCGCCCATATCTAATGAAAAAATGGTTTTATCTTTCAAGTTTTCTGGAACATCTTTACGAACGATTCGTTGTGCTAAGCCTTCGACGATCGCAGTTTTACCAACCCCAGGCTCCCCAATCAAAACGGGGTTATTCTTTGTTTTTCGCGAAAGAATTCGGATCACATCTCGAATTTCTTCATCACGTCCGATGATTGGATCCATTTTGCCACTACGGACTTGTTGTACTAAGTCCACACCGTACTTTTCTAATGCTTTGTATTGTTCTTCTTGATTTTTTGAGGTCACTTTTTCCCCTCCTCGCATGTCTTCAATGTTTTTCCGAAGTTCTTTTTCTGTGATTCCTTGTTTAACTAAATAAGTTGTTAAAGGATAATGTTTTAATTTCATCAATGCTAGGATAACGATTTCTGTTGATAGAAATTCATCTCCAAAGCTTTCTTTTAATTGGTCTGCTTCATTTAACAAGCTAAATAAATTTTGACTTAAATTTTGACCATACTGAATATTCCCACCTGAAACACTTGGATATTCATCTAATAAGCGGTCAACTTCGCGTTCAAATTGATCAACGTCAACTCCCGCATCCGTATAGAAATTCCGTCCAAAATGACTTGGTTGTAAAAAGATCTTCCAAAGATGCGCAATATCAATTTCTTGATGTTTTCGCGTCACAGCAACTTGCTGTGCTTCTGCAATCGCTTCTTGAAGCGTAGTTGTCATTTTTTCAATATTCATATAAACTACCTCCTATATTGAAAGTTCAAGGATAATTGTTTCTTACTTATCAATCCTACAACAAACATTATACCCTTTTGGTCAACATTGGTCAAAGAATAAACTCTGACTTTTCAAAAAAAAATCTAAAAGTAAAAGAACAACTGAAACAGGTTCTCTACCTTTAGACTTTTTATATTTCTTCTCGGCTAGACTCACTGACTTTTTTTCGTCTAACCTCATTAATTTCTTGTTTGATGACTGCTCGTCGTTCAACTAGAACGTAGAACATGCCATAGATAAATGGTAATACAAATGAACTAAAGCGATACAACAATAACGAAGATACCGCATCAACGGTTCCAACAAGTGGACGGAATAATAACAAATACACAAATTCAAATGAACCAATCCCACCTGGAGTTGGCAAGACTCCTGCTAAGACTACAGAAAAACTAACAAAAGAAAATGTGAGTAAAAAGTCCACTGATGGGTGATTCTCAACTAGAGTCAAATAAGGAATAATGTACCAAAAGAGTAACTTAACTAAATTCCAAAAATAAATCCAGCCCAATGCTGTCCGATCTTTTACGATTGTTTGAACTGTTTCGCGTAACGAATAAATCTGGATATTCCAATTATCAACTAATGCTCGTGTCTTGTTTCGTTTACACAGTCGATTAGCTAGTTTTACAAACAATACTTGGACATTGAGACTTATTGATAAAACTAACAAAGCACTCACAATAACAATTGTTAAAATGATTCCTGCTAAAATAAAAGGGATCATTTTTGGTGCTTCCGTATAAAACAATGAAAATTGGATCAATAAGCCGATTACTGCGTAGGTGATGACTGCCATCTTGTACATAATCATGTGTAAAGCTGTTACCCCTACCCCTTGCGAAAACCGCATCCCTTTTTTGTTATAAAAATAGACTTCAGAAATCAAGGTTCCTGTACCAAAAGAAACAATTCGATAAAATGCCACGTAGCAGGAAGTCCAAAAACCATCCTTCGTTGAAAACTCTGGAGCAAAAGGCCTCGCAATTTCTTTAATGGAACGACCTTCCGCTATCTGGTAAATTGTTCCCAACAAAAGAACACCAAGTAATACAACAAAACTTGTTGATAATAATTCTGCTAAAATGTCTGCTAATGAATGTTGAATCAAATAGTAGATGATACCAAGAATCAATAATAATAATAGTAAGTTTAAAAATAATTTCGTTTTTGTTCGTTTATTCGACATCCGTTACTCCTTAATGGAAAAAATAAATCAAAATTACATCAACAATCACACCTGCAGTAAAGCCAATCGTGAATTTTTTCTTTAATGTCTTATGGTGAAAAACTTTACGAGCAATCGATCCTCCCAATCCACCACCAAGCAGGCTAACAAAAATCAAATTGCTTTCAGGAACGCGCCATGCGCCAACTCTTGCTTGGTGTTTATCATAGCCCATCAAACAAAACAAATACAAATTAACAATAATCAAATAGAACCATAAAGGGTTGTGTATCAAAACTTCCATCTTTTCTCCTTTTCAAATCGTACTTTTTAAGATTACCCTAAACTACTATTGAATGTAAAGACTATTTATTGATTGGTACATAAACAGTCAACCCTTTTGGTACCACTGTCATCTTAATTGGTAAATCATCTGTCGTGTCTCCATCTGTTCGCGTGCCTACTTTCTTTTCACTGTCAAGCTGTAATTCACTTGTTGTGTAATAATCAATTCCCGGAACAGTGTAGAATTTTCCTCGAATAATCCGTGGTAAATAAAAGATGTAAGAAAAGAAATTCAATTTAGGAATGATCGTCACGTGAAATTTCCCATCATCAGGGCTTGCTAAATCATCAAAATTTGTATATCCACCTACTGAGTTCGTCATGGTAACCGTTAGTAGTTGTGCTTTTTGTTCCCATTTTTTGTCATCTGTTTGGATTTTTAAACGGTAGCGACGTTTTTGCACGACCAGTTTAATGAATCGTTTAGCAAATGCCCACGGCCCAAATTTTTGCTTTTCTTCTTGGCTCACACGCATTGCTGTATCAGCTAATAAGCCAACTGTTAACGTTGAGATAATGACTGAATCATTGACCGTTCCGTAATCTATAGCTCTCGTCTGTGCTGCTAAAATGACATCAGCAGCTGCTTCTTTTTCTAAAGGAATTTCCAATACGCGAGCGAGATTGTTCACCGTTCCTCCTGGTAACAAACCAATATGATAATTTCCGATTGTTTTTTTAAAAGCTTTAACAATATGATGAATCGTTCCGTCACCACCAATGATAACCAATGTATCTGCATCAAAAGATTCAGCTTTTTCAATCAATGTTTCATCACGAATTTCAGGTCCAGTTTGAGTTAACCGAACGTCTAAATCGGGCTGTTTGTTCTTCGCATATTGTTGAAACCATTTAGCCAACTCCTCTCCTTCATCTTTTCCTGAACTTTTGTTATAAAAAACTAGTAAATTTTTCATAATTATCCCCACCTTCTACTCTATTTTACTTTTTTTTGCCAAAAATGAAAAAAATTGCGATTGTTGATGTGACTTTTATTAACAAACTTGAATAAGGTAGCTTCAACAGCACACAAAAAAGGTTGGGACAAATGATTCACTCACTTGTCTCAACCTTTTAAAAAAATTTTTGATGTCTTCAATTGATATCAAAAATTGTTTGTTACTTTTTTGTATTTAACTCAGCAATTTTTACAATTACATCAGTTGCTTTTTCCATCACTTGTAACGAAACAAATTCGAAACGTCCGTGCATATTTTCGCCACCGGCAAAAATATTTGGTGTTGGGATACCCATATAAGAAATTTTTGAGCCATCTGTTCCACCACGAACGGGTTCAATCACAGGCTTGATGTCTAAATCCAACATTGCTTGTTTAGCTAGTTCAACAATACTCATATCTTTTTCGATGATTTCTTTCATATTGTAGTATTGATCAAACATGTCCACCTTGATTCGTTCTTGATCAAATGCTTGATTCATTTTTTCTTGAATGCTTGAAATCAAAGCTTTACGTGCTTCAAATTTTTCACGATTGTGGTCGCGGATAATATAACTCATTGTAGCTTCTTCTGGGTTACCAGTTAGTGCCATTAAGTGGAAGAAACCTTCATAACCATCTGTTTTTTCAGGAACTTCATCTGCAGGAAGCTGGTTGTGAAAATCAATAGCTAATTGTAAAGCATTGATCATTGTATCTTTCGCTGTTCCAGGGTGAACATTTTTTCCAAGAATCGTTAGGTTCGCTTGAGCTGCACTAAATGTTTCATATTGCAATTCCCCCAATGGACCTCCGTCAATCGTATAAGCAAAATCTACATTAAACTGATCAACATCAAACTTATCTGCGCCGACACCAATTTCTTCGTCAGGACCAAATGCTACTTTGATTTCGCCATGTGGAATCGTCGGATTTTTAAGCAAGATTTCCATAGCTGTCATGATTTCAGCAATCCCTGCTTTATCATCCGCACCAAGCAATGTACTGCCGTCTGTTGTAATCAATGTCTGTCCTTCATAATTTTTCAAGTTGGGAAAATCTTTGGTATTCAACGTGTATTGTCCTGCTTCGTCCAAAACGATCGTTGACTCACCATCATAATTTTCAATGATTTGTGGATTAACACCAACTGCATTGAAATCTGCCGTATCCATGTGGGAAATAAAGCCTATTGAACGAACAGGATAATCTACATTACTGGGTAAAGTTCCCATTACAAATCCATTTTCCTCATTGTAAAAAACATCAGATAGGCCTAGTTCTTCTAATTCTTTTTTGAGTTCTTGTGCAAAAGCAATTTGCGTAGCTGTTGAAGGTGTTGCTGTACTTGTTGCATCTGAGCGTGTTTCAGTTTTCACATATTTTAAAAAACGTGGTAAAAGATTTTCGTACATATTATCTGCCCCTTTTTAATGAAATTGGAATGGATTTGTATTCGTTTCAGAAACAAAAAAATCAAGATCCCATTGTTCTTCTTGTTTCCAAGATTCAAATTTTTCAACAAATTTTTCTTTACATAATGACTCAATATAATGTCCAGGATCAATCGCGATCAGACCAGCACTTTGCATGTCTTGTGCTGTATGATAGTAGAGATCCCCCGTAATGTAAACATCTGCGCCTTGCTTCAATGCAGACGGATAAAATTTTTCACCGCTTCCACCACAAATCGCAATCCGCTGAACTTTTGGCTCAGTTAGTTGAGGTGGTAAAACGACACGTAAGTCATCAACTTGAAGTCCCGTTTTGACTTTTTCAATGAACGTTGTTAGGTCTAATGGTTGTGGCAATGTTCCGATACGTCCTAATCCAAAACTTTCTTTTGGTGCATCAATTGAAAACAAGTCATAAGCGATTTCTTCGTATGGATGATGCGCTCTCATGGCTTGAAGAACTGTTTGCTCAATTGTTTCTGGAAAAATCACTTCCACTTTTGCTTCTTGAACTTTTTCTGCTTTACCAGGTGTTCCAATCGTTGGATGTGCTTGTTGTGAAGGCGTAAAACGACCTTGCCCGACTGAGGTAAAGCTTGCGTTTGAATAGTTGCCTAATTGACCTGCACCAGCAAGTCCAAGAGCTTCACGCATAGTTGTTGCATTCTCAACAGGTAAATAAACTGCTAATTTTTTATATCCTACTTCATGTGTTTTTACTAAATAGTTTTCAACCTGAATACCTAGTTGCTCACAAAACCAGTCATTTAATCCGTCCCAAATAATATCCATATTTGTGTGCGCGGCGTAAACGGTAATCTCATGTTTCAGTAAATCTGCATACATTTTTTCTTGCGGACCATCAGTAGTCAACTGCTTGATTGGACGAAAAATCGGTGGATGCTTGGCAATTAGTAAGTCGATTTTTTTAACAATTGCTTCTTCGACTACTTCTGGACGAACATCTAACGTCATCATGACTCTTTGAATTGGTTTATTCAATGTGCCAATTTGTAGACCGACTGGATCGCCTTCTTCTGCAAGCCATTGAGGACAATACTGTTCAAAACGATTAATGAATGTTTGTGCATTAATCATTTCAGCACCTCCTGGATCTGTTTGATTTCAGCTTCAAATGTTTGTTGGCGTTCGCTGATTTCGGCACCTTTATTTGCTTGAATCATTTGCCGAACGATAGCTTCACGTTGCGTAAGTTCTCTTTGCCATTTTGCTTTGAAAATAGCATTCTTTGTTTTTCGTAAAATAGGTCCAAACATCAGATCTTCTGGAGAGTAAGTTACTGGACTAGTCGCTTTTTCCGCCACGATAATCTCGTAGATTTTTTTATTTTCTTCCAAAATAACTTCTTCAATAATCTGATATTGGTTTTCTTGCAACCAAACTCGAAGCGTACGCTCACCAATATTGGGTTGAAGGATCAAGCGCTCCTTTTGAGTTAGACGTGTTTTTCCTGCTTCTAAAATATCACGAATCAATGCGCCACCCATACCAGCAATCGTGATGGCGGTAATTCCATCTGATGGTTCAATTGCTGCCAGACCATTCGCCAAACGAACAATAATACGCCCTTCTAAGCCATCTTTTCTAACTTGTTTTTGCGCGGACTCAAATGGACCTTTCACCACTTCACCAGCAACTGCAAACTCAATTTTTCCTTTTAGCATCAATGCAACCGGCAAATAGGCGTGATCTGAGCCAATATCTGCTAAACGCGCTTTTGCAGGAACAAATTCTCCAACAGCAGCTAAGCGTCGCGATAAATCTAAATGGTTCATAACCTCACTCCTTTTCCAATCATTATAGCATTTCCTCCATAAAATAAGGAGAGGGATAGGACAGAAAATCCTTTTTCTCGATATCCCTCTTTCAAAATTTTTATTCTTTTCACTTGAACATCGTACTATGATATCGTTCATAAGTAAGTGCACTATTTCGTTCCTTCACCCTATTGTAGCTGACAAAGTACAAGTGAAGAATTCAAGTTATCTTACTACGCTAACATAAAAACCGATTTCCCAACTTCGCCACTCCTGCGAAATTAAAAAATCGGTTGCTTAGCTCATTCAGTTATTGGATAGCCAAAACTTGAATAATTGAATTCCCTGGAATTTGTGGTGGCAACGACATTGTCATTACAGGTGTCTTAGCCAAGGTCAACTCGATCTCTGTACCTTCTGACAAAGCATCCACGCTGGGTTTGATTTTCTCTGCTGGTGCATTCAGAATGACACCGTCATGCTCAAATGATGTTCCAATATTCTCAGGATCAATCTTTGCCTTGACGTCAACTAATTTTACGCGAATGATTTGATCCTCTTCGTCGCTTTCAGTTACTTCTTCGACCGTCCCAGTAAAAACACTTTGATCATGTGTCGATGAATTAGAAGTCGTTTCAGTTGTTTGTCCATCATTCGTAGACTGATTGCCACAAGCAGTCAATAATAAAAATGTTGTCGCTAAGGTCAAGCAAGATACTATTCGCTTCATAAACCACATCTCCCGTTCTTTTATTCACTTTTAGCTGTTTCTACGGTTCTTTCCAGTCATCTCGATTTCTTTTGTTAAATAACGAATTCGTTCCATAATACGTTTAGCTTTTAATGGTTCTTCATCACCACGTTGTGTAACAGACAAATGTTTTTCTAACTCATCCATTGTAAAATTTGATGAGAAAAATGTCGGTAATTGTTCTTGCATTCGATATTGCAAAATAACACCAAATACTTCATCACGAATCCAACTACTCATTGCATCGGCTCCAATGTCATCCATCATTAAGACGGGCGAGCGCTTCACCGCATCTAGTTTGTCCGAAACTTGGTCTTTTCCAATTGCTTGCTTCATTTCAACTGCAAATGTCGGAAAATGAACAAGCGTAGTTGTATACCCTGCAACTGCTAGGTCATGTGCAATTGCACCTAATAAATACGTTTTACCAATTCCAAAGCTTCCAACTAAATATAGCCCTTTGTGGTAACCTTTAGGATCATTTGTGTATTGCTCCACAAAATTGAATGCTTCAAAAAAGGCATCACTACGGCCACTTGTTTGCTCAAATCCTTCAAATGTAGCCGTTTGTATATCTTTCGGCATATCCATTGCTTTCACACGACTACGGATTTCTTCTTGTTTTTGTCGAGCAATTAATGCTTCAGTCGGTACGTAGGTGACATCCACATAATGAAAGTTCAACACCAGTTTTGGCTCGTAGCCTGGTGCAATCATTGTTGGATCATTTTTCTGATATTTTCGCTTTTCTTGAACAAACTCATAAAGTTTTGCATAACTTTTTTCAATATCTGCTTGTGTTAAACGCTCTTGGTGTTCTGCCAAAAAAGCTTGAACATCTGAATCATTCAATACTTCTTGAATCATTTCGGCATACTTTTCTTGATAATTACGTTTGCTAATGATCTTTTTTAGCTCTCTTCCAACATCTTCCATTAGTTGTCACCCTCCTTTTTAGCAAGATATTCTTTAAAGCGACGATCAATTTCTGCTTGTTTTTCTTGACTGATTTTCTTCTCATCTTTTGGTTGATTTACCCAATCAGGTAATTTTTCTCGGCGCACATTTCGACGAGTATTTGAGTAGTTTCTCGTTTGCTTTTTCTCTGCGCTTTCTTGGCTTTTCTTTTTAATATGAGCAATAGCATCTTCCGCTGTCATGATTTTCTGTTGTGCCCATTCGTTAGCAATTGTGTTGACATAGTTTGTCCCTAAACTTGCTTGATTTTTGATGACCAATACGTAATTCAATAGCACATTGATGACACTACTTGGAAGCCCTGAGCGAGAAACAAGCTCTTGCATCAACCACGTTTCTGATTTAGATACATACCCATTTTTTTCTTTTTTGATTGACTCTAAATATTTCATTGGCGGAACACTTTGGGCCTCTTTGATTAACTGCACAGAGGCTGCAGACAGTTGTCCATGATTAGGCGCTGATTCCACCTTTTTGATTTCGGTGCTGTCTAGATTTTCTGCAGGTACCTTTAGCGTAGATGATTGACTCACAGGGTTTGCCAAAAAGATTTTTTGAAGTTCTTTCAAAGAAATTTTTTGCTCTGTGAAGTCGTACGCTTCAACGATTTTCTCACCTAAAGCTAAATCATCCAATCCATACAATTGTTGGTACATTTCGAGTTGTTTGATGGTTGGTTCATCTGGTTTGTCAATATGTTTTTTTTGCAACCAGTTTGTCAAAAAAGACCAGTCAATCGTGCTTTTTTCAGGTAACCGTTTCGTTATTGCTTGCTCAGTAAATGTTTCTTCCAGCTTCTCGATTTGCTGTTTGTCAGCGGCAAAGGATGCCTCGTTAAATTGGTACACTTCTAAAAATTTTTTAGTTTTTTTCTGATAGCCTTCTGTTGAAAGTTTTTTTGGTTCGAAATGTTTAACTAACTGATCAAAGCGACGTTGACCAACCTTTTCTAATAGTAAAAAACTTAAAACAGAATCCATAAAGAATTGTTTCACCGACATTGGTTCCAGTAATTCATACAGGAAACATGCACCTAGGCTAGGGTCTTCTTTATAATAAACATCTAATAAGCCAATTCCCTCAAGTTTTTTTCGTGCTTCGTAAAATTGAGGAATACCACAACCAAGACTACTCAATAAATCTGCGTGAAGTCCTTCTGGTCCTTGGCCAGTCTCTAAAGAAATTTCTGTCAAAAGAGTAAGATAAATACTAAGCGCTTCTCCACCAATCAAAGGTTGGTAAAGATAGAGCAACGCATTTCGATTTTCTTCTTTTAAAGGACTCCGCTTTCTTCCTTGGTAGATATTTTTTGGTTGAAGCTCTTTCCAAGCATTTTCCAAGGAAATGCCCCCTTTATTCTGTACTTTCGTCTTCGGTATCTTTAGAATTGTTATTTTCTTTTGCCTTCTCTACGATATCTTGCAACTCTTTTAAGAATACAGACATATCTTTAAATTGGCGATACACACTTGCAAAACGAATATAGGCAATTTCATCCAAATTTACAAGATCTTCCATGACATATTCCCCAATTAAATTGGTTGATACTTCGTTTTCGCCCAAACTTCGGACACGATTTTCTACATGGTTCACAATTTGCTCCATTTGCTCCATAGCAACTGGACGTTTTTCGGCTGAACGAATCAATCCTCTTAAAATCTTATCTCGATTAAACTCTTCACGCTCACCGTTTTTCTTGATAACTAGCAGTGGTGCAGCTTCGATTCTTTCAAATGTTGTAAAACGAAATGAGCAATTTTCACACTCACGTCGACGACGAATCGCCCGACCATCATCTGCTTGACGACTATCAATAACACGGGAATTATTATGTTGACATCTTGGACATCTCATTTAGTTCACCTCATGTATCATTTAAGTTTTATAAAAAGAACATTCTGCTCTTTCATAGTTAGTTGCATTATAACATGAAACTTTTATGTTAAGCGACTTTCTCAACTAAAAAGATGCAGTTTTCATCGGCCATAAAGCGTTTTTATCCATTCATCGCAAAAAAATGAGTTGTGACAAAAGTTTATCACAACTCATTTGACGATCAAAACGAAACTGTGAAAGATTTTCAACTGTTTCCTTTTGAAAACATGACTCATGTTTTCAAAAACTACAATTTTTCTTCAATACCAGTGTAATGTTTTAACCGTTGTTCTTCAATTTTTTGTTCATCAGGGATGTGTTCAGCGTCTGGGAGTGGCTTTTTTGTTCGATCAGTCATTTCTTTTTTTCGTTCTTGTGTCAGATCTTGTTGACGTGCTTCTTTTTCTGCTTGTTGATCATCTAGTTCAGCAATTCGTTCTTTATATTGGTCTGCTTTCTTTTTCCCAATCTCGGCTTGTACACGGCCTTCATTTTTTAATTCTTCTTTATCAAGTAACTCACCAATCTTTTCTTTGGCAGATCCGACAACTTTATCTTTTTGATTCTTGATATTTCCCATACAAATCCCTCCCCTTTTCTTATCTTTAGCATAACAAAAATGAACAAGATACTCAAAATATACGACTAATTGATCATTCTCATAGATGTAAAAATACTTGTTTCACGTCTTTGATGACTTGTAAGCAAAAAAAGCATTAAACTAAAAAGCAAAGCACTCCGTTTAGCTAACGAAGCACTTTGCTTTTGTATTTTTAATCTGTTATAAAGATTGTTGCTTTAGCCATGACTCGACTTGTTGGACTAATTCTTCTTTTGTTCGAGTATTATCAAACAAAATATCCGCTCGTTCTTTTTTCACTTCGATTGACCACTGCGTCTTTATTCGTTTTAATGCTTCAGTTTCTGTTAATTGATTTCGTTTCATCAATCGTTCAAGCTGAATCGCTTCTGTAGTATAAACAACTGCTACAGCATCCATGTAACGTTCATAGTGCCCTTCAAACAGTAAAGGAACATCAACAACAACTAAGGGATTCTGTCTTTTTTTCTCAGCAATTTGTTGTTTGATACGTCCACGGATAAACGGATTCAATACACGATTTAAGGTTTGCCGCGATTCATCGTTTGCAAATACGACAGTACCTAATTTTTTACGATTTAGTGTACCATCTTCATTCAAGATTTCTTTGCCAAATACTTCAACGATTGCCATCAAACCATCAGTTCCAGGTTCGACAACTTCTCTTGCCACTACGTCACCATCAATTACTGGAATCCCATGTTTTTTAAAAACTTCAGCTGCTGTACTTTTACCTGTTGCAATACTTCCAGTTAAACCTAAAACGAAACCTACTTTGGCAATTTTAGTTGCTGACATTTTGGACAATAGTGAGTCCCCCTTTGTGCAACTTTTATTTTGACAATTGGTGTTTGACAACGGACACATGGTTGGCCTGTTTGACCATAAACATGAAGGGCCATTTGAAAACTACCCGCTTCTCCAAGTGCATTGAGATAGCTACGAATCGTTGTTCCACCAGCTTCCACTGCTCGCCCCAATACATCAATAATTGCTAATCGAAGTGTCTCGATCTCTTTTCTTTTTAATGTATTGGCAGGCTGTTCTGGGTGGATTTTCGCTTCCCATAATGCTTCATCCACATAAATATTTCCTAAGCCCGTTACTAAACGCTGATCTAACAGTAACGGTTTGATTGCTTTGTGTGATTTTTTAAGACCTGATTCAAATGCTGACAAAGTAAATAAATCTGGTAGTGGTTCTGGACCTAATTTCATGATTCCACGATAAGTATCACTTTGTCCTTTTGACACTAGCGTCATCCGCCCAAATTTCCGAACATCATTATAGCGAAGCTGACTGCCATCATCAAAAAAGAAAATGACATGAGTATGTTTATCTAATGGTTGATTTTCTTCTACAAAAGAATATTTTCCTTCCATTCGCAGGTGAGAGATCAACTCATAATTGGTTAAATGGAAAATCAGAAACTTCCCTCGGCGTCCAATTGATTCAATGGTTTCGCCAATCAATGTTGCCTCAAAAATCGGTGCTTCTGGTTGTTCAATAATTTTGGGCCACAAGACTTGCACTTTTTGGATCTTTTTTCCTGTGACCAAACGTTCTAGCCCTTTACGGACCGTTTCAACTTCTGGTAATTCAGGCATGTTTCTTCTTCACCTTTTTCTTTTTTATTTTGCTTCGTACCATGTTTTTCCCCAACTACTATCAGTAATCAATGGCACATGAAGCGAAACAGCATTTTCCATCACTTCTTTGACTAATCGATCTAATGTTTCTAATTCGTGTTCTGGAACTTCAAAAACTAATTCATCGTGTACTTGTAATAACATTGTTGCTTCTAGTTTTTCATCTTTCAATCGTTGCGCCAAATCAATCATCGCGATTTTTAAAATATCAGCTGCACTACCTTGGATTGGTGTATTGATAGCCGTCCGTTCTGCAAATGAACGCAAGTTAAAGTTTCTTGAATTGATTTCTGGTAAATAGCGCCGACGATGATACAGTGTTTCCACGAAGCCTTGATCTTTTGCTTCACGAACAATACGCTCCATGTATGACTTCACACCAGGATATTTTTCAAAATACGTGTCGATATATTGTTGTGCCGCTTTTCGAGAAATACCAAGATTTTGTGACAAACCATAATCTGAGATGCCATACACAATTCCAAAGTTAACGGCTTTTGCTTGGCGACGCATATTTGGTGTTACATCTTCTGCTTTTTCAATCCCAAAGACACGCATTGCTGTACTTGCATGGATATCTTGCCCTTCCAAAAAGGCTTCTTTCAGATGTTCATCATCAGAAATATGTGCTAATACACGTAGCTCGATTTGAGAATAGTCAGAAGAATAAATCAACCAATCTTTTTTTCTTGGAACAAATGCTTCACGAATTTTCCGACCTTCTTCTAAACGAATCGGAATGTTTTGCAAGTTTGGATCAACCGAACTCAAGCGGCCAGTTTGGGTTAGTGTTTGAACATAACGAGTATGCACTTTCCCATCTGATTGAATCACTTTTAATAGTCCTTCTACATAAGTAGATTGAATTTTTGCAATTTGACGATAGACCAAGATGTCATCAACGATTGGTGCTTGTTCTCTTAATTGTTCTAACACATCAACCGCTGTTGAGTAACCCGTTTTAGTTTTCTTAATAACGGGAAGACCCATTTTTTCAAACAAGATAACACCTAATTGTTTAGGTGAATTTAGGTTGAATTCTTCGCCAGCTTCCGCATAAATTTTTTCTTCAATTTCTTTTAGACGTTCTGAGAACTCGATCTTCATTTCCTGTAGACGAGAAGCATCGACTTTGATTCCACTGATTTCCATTTCTGCTAAAATCTGTGACAATGGCAGCTCCATTTTATAAAACAAATCTGCTTGATTTTTTTCTTCTAATTCTTTGTTCAAGATTGGTGTCAGTGCGTTGATTGCCGCCACTTTACGTGCAAGATGCGCAAAGAAAACTTCTTCCTCTTCAGGCAACCCCTTTTTCGCACCTTTTCCATAAACTGCATCATCTGATTGGATCTCTTGATAACCATAATGTGCAGCTACACCTTCGATATCGCTACTTTTATCATTAGTATCTAACAAATAAGAGCCCAAAAGAACATCGAAATCAATCCCTTGTGTCTTACCCGTGTAACGATTTAAAGCCACATACGTCCTCTTTGCATCGTAAACTTTTTTCAGACGTGTTCCGTCACTCAACCAATCTTCAAATGCTTCACTTTCGAAAATACCAAGGTCATTGGTCACATAAATTTTTTCTTTTGTTCCCCAAGAAACACCAACAATGTCTTCTGTATGATAATTTTCCCCTAACATTTCGACATACAGTGCCATATCTGTGGTAAACATTTCTGGTTGATAATCTGTCACTACTTCAAATAGAACATCTGATAGCTCTGGTTCTTCCTCATGAATATCAAGCTTAGCCAAAAATTGCTTAAATTCCATCTCTTGATAGAATGGTACTAATTTTTCTAAGTTTTTTCCTTCATATTTCAATGAGTCAATCGCAACATCAACAGGTGCATCCGTATTGATTGTCGCTAATTTTTTGGACAGAAAAGCTTGTTCTTGATCATTGATCAGATTTTCTTTCATCTTGCTTTTTTTCATTTCAGTAATATGTTCATAGATTCCTTCAACCGAGCCATATTCTTTGAGTAATTTGATCGCTGTTTTTTCACCAATTTTGGTTACACCGGGGATATTATCAGAAGCATCACCAGCTAACCCCTTCATGTCAATGATTTGTTTAGGTGTCAATCCGTCATACTTTTCAGCAATATGTTCGGGTGTATAACTTTCAATGTCGCTAACACCCTTCACAGTAATATCCACCTTGACATCATCCGTAGCTAATTGTGTCAAGTCTCGATCCCCTGAAAGAATAACAACATCAAATACTTCTTTATCTACTTTTTCTGCCAACGTACCAATAATATCATCGGCTTCATAATTTGGTAGTTCATAATATTTTACACCGAGCCCTGTTAACAATTCACGAATGTAAGGCATCTGTTCTTTGAATTCACCAGGTGTTTTTGAACGTCCACCTTTATATTCAGCGTACATTTCTGTACGGAAAGTTGTTTTTCCTGCATCGAAGGCAACTAATACGTGTGTCGGTTGTTCTTTTTGCATCACATTCTCAAACATTGTATTAAAAGCGTAAATTGCATTGGTATGCAATCCATTTCGATTTTTAAAACGTTCTAGTGAATTATGCAACGCAAAAAATGCGCGAAAGGCGACACTGTTCCCGTCGACCAATAATAATTTATTTTTTGTCATGTCAATTAGCTCCTCATCCGTAAAGTTCTTATTTATTCTAACAAAGAATGTCTTGGAAAGCGAAAAGAAAAAACGGATAGGAGAAAATGTTTATCTCCTACCCGCCTCAATGTTAAAAATTAATTGTTTCTTCCGAAAATTCGTAAAAATGCAAGGAACAAGTTGATAAAATCTAAATACAATTGAAGAGCCATAAACACTGCCACGCCACTGTTTGCAGTTCCATTACTTTGAATATAGACTTTACGAATATTTTGATTATCATAAGCAGTGATTCCAGCAAAGATCAAAACTAACAAGATTGAGATGAAGAAATCTACTGCACTACTATGAAGCAAGAAAATATTGACAAACATAGCAATAATCACACCGATCAATGCAGCTAATCCTGCACGACCAACCCCACTCAAATCTTTTTTAGTAACCATGCCTACAACTGACATACCGATAAACATACCTGTTGCCGTCAAAAATGCTTGCGTAATTGTTCCTATATCATAAAAAGCAAGTGTCACAGCTAATACCAATCCATTTAGTAATGAGTAGGCGATGAAACCTCCAATCGCTAAACTTGGATTTTTTTGTGCCTTCGCACTTAGCACCAACACTAAAATGATTTGAACGATCCAAAGTCCTATAAAACCTAATGGAAAACCATTAATAAATGCTGCCACTTGTTGTGGAAAAACGGATAGTGCTAAATATGAAGTCAATGCACTTAACGCCAATCCTACTCCTAAGTAGCCATACACTTTAGAATAGAAACGATTGATTCCTTCATTTGCTACGCTTTGATTATTCATTTAATTCACCTTCACTTTCAAATTCAATTTCTAGTTCTGGATCAGCAGGTGGCTGAACCATCACCACAGCGTCGAGTACGCGATTGCCTTCGCTATTTTCTGCTTCAACAGAAATCGTAACGACGTCTTTCATTTTGTCTACTTTTATGACCTCAAATTGGAAAGTCAATGTTTCGTAGTGGAAAACTGGTTCAATAAAATTAACAGAAAAATTCACAACGTGCGAGCCTGGACCAGGTAAATGCTTAGAAACAGCACTTGTAATGATACCCATTAACATCACAGATGGCACAATTGGTTGTTGATACTCTGTTTTTTGCGCAAAATCATGTTGAATATATAATGGATTCGCATCATTTGTTAATCCTAAATAAAGCAACAGCTGATTGTCTTCAATTGATTCTGTTAAAGACAACGAGTCGCCTTCCTCTAACTCATTTATTGTTTTTCCTAATTTTCTCGGTTTACCTATATTCAAAATAGAAACCCTCCAGTTTTATTTTACTCAAGAACAATTGTACCAAAACCAAGCAAAAAGGCAAGTTATGAAAACTACGCTTTTTGTATACAAGAAAGCAGCCAAAAAGACAAAACTTTTTTGGCCGCTTTTGATTGATTTCGCCATTTGTTAATGATTACAAGACGTTTCTTGTCGTGTTGCTCAATAGTTTTTCATAGGCTTGTTCAAATTTTTGAACATCACCAGCTCCCATAAAGATAACAACTGCATCATGGTAATCTAACAATGGTGAAACGTTATTTTCTTTCAGAACTTGGCCACCCTTTTGAACTTTTTCACCAAGGTCTTCGATCTTAACATCCCCTTGTTTCTCACGAGCTGAGCCAAAAATATCACACAAGTATACGTGGTCAGCTAAGTCTAATGCTTCAGCAAACTCATCCATCAACGCAATAGTTCGCGTAAATGTATGTGGTTGGAAGACAGCAATAATTTCTTTATCTGGATATTTTTGACGTGCACCATCAATCGTTGCACGAATTTCTGCTGGATGGTGTGCATAGTCATCAACAATTGTCATATCTGAAACGATTTTTTCGCTAAAGCGGCGTTTTACACCAGGGAAAGTCAACATTTCTTCTGATACTTCTTTAAGATCTAAGTCTTCAAAGTAAGCAACTGCAATGACACTTAAAGCATTTAAAATATTATGTTTTCCAAAAGCTGGAACCACAAAATGGCCAATAAATTCATCTTCATGGTACACATCAAAAGCTGAACCAGTTGTTGTACGCTCAATATTTCGTGCTTGGATATCATCGTTATCACTAATACCATAGTAATAAATCGGCACATCTGCCTCTAATTTTCTTAGATATTCATCATCTCCATACGCAAAAATGGCTTTTTTCACTTGGTGCGCCATTGTTTGGAATGCACTGTATACATCTTCAATGCTTGTATAGTAATCAGGATGATCAAAATCAATATTTGTCATAATCACATAATCAGGTGAGTAAGCTAAAAAGTGACGACGATATTCGCAAGCTTCAAATGCAAAAAATTCTGCGCGTGGATCGCCATGTCCAGTACCATCACCAATCAGATAACTAGTTGGGCGAACACCTGTCAATACATGCGAAAGTAACCCAGTTGTACTTGTTTTACCATGTGAACCAGTTACTGCAATACTTGTATAGTTTTGAATAAAATCACCAATGAAATCATGGTAACGAATTACTTCAAGTCCAAGTTCTTTGGCACGTTGGATTTCTTCATGTGTGTCAGGAAACGCATTCCCTGCGATGACTGTCATACCTGATTTAACGTTATCTGCACTAAATGGCAAAATTGTTATATTTGCTTTTTCTAAATCTCTTTGTGTAAAGAAATATTTTTCAATATCTGATCCTTGGACATTTAGTCCTTGCTCATGTAATACAAGCGCTAATGAGCTCATACCTGAACCTTTGATACCAACAAAATGATATAATTTTTCTTGTTTTGTCATTTGAATCCTCTTCTCTTATCTATCATCCATCATTCATTCACATATTCAACACGATTTTCATTATCTTATAAACAAATAAAAATTTCAACCAAATTTGTTCGCAAATGCTTTTTCTTGCAAAATAATGAGTTAAGAACGAGAAAATTGCCATTTTGTCTGGCCCAGAATGGCTTGATAAGTTGTCCAAATCTCTGTCGGAATTTCGACATGGTTGAGATAGCCTTTTCCCTTGGGACCATAACCGTATTCATCATCATGTAAGCGAGCGATTTCTCCTAAGACTAATGATTTAAAGTAATCCGATGGCCATTGATGGTTTAATTCTGATTGCGTAAACGCCATGCTAGTATTTGTTTCTTCATCAGACCAACGTGCTAATTGTGGAACGATCGGTACATAGTTTTCAAATTCAACAGTTGTGTTCTCCCATACTTTTTCAAAAGTTGCTCTTGTTCGTCGCTGTAATATAGGATCATTCATCAATAAAATCTTTTGTGGGAATAACTGTATCTCTTGCAATTTATCTAACGCAAATCGAGCATTTTCACCAGAATTTGTGGAGTACGATTCAATGACTAACTGCGCATCTGAAAAATGATATTTTTCTTGTAGATAACAACGATACATCTCACTTTCACTAAGTGTTTCTGAAAATAAAAATCCTTGCTCTTCAAAGTTTCTTCGAAGTATTGGTGTCGCATGACCTATTCCACCTACTAAAAAAATTTGTTCAATCTGTTTTTTTTGCAAAAGATCAGCTGCATGATCAACCAAAACTGGCAATCCGTTCCCTGCAAGGATCAGGAGCGGAGCCGTTTGTCTATGTGTAGCTACATCCATAGCTGGTTGATCCGCTAAAAATGTTAGTAGCTGATTCCAATTATCAATCATCCGAACAATACTCCTTTCCTTATCTATTTAGTCGTTATCGTTATTTAGCCGTTTTGTTTCCTGCCAAACTAAATTCCCACGACAGCGCCCACAGCGAAACCGTTTTGTATCAATTTTCCGTTTTCGATAAATCATTGTCTGACAACCTACGCATTGATAACATTCAATTTTACTGCTTTTTTTTGCTACAGTTGGCGCATAACGCAATCCACCAGTTTGTTGTAACAACTGTTTGAAGTCATTATCTCGGTGATGATAGCCTTTACCAGCTAAATGCAAATGGTAATGACATAGTTCATGTTTAATGATTCCGACAACTGTTTGTTCATCAGATTGAGCAAACATCGACGGATTGAAGTCTAAATGATGATCATTCAAATGATAACGTCCGCCTGTTGTTTTCAGGCGTGCGTTAAATATAGCTTCATGTGTAAACGGCTGTTGAAACCACTCAATCGAAATGGCTTCAACTAGCATCTGTAATTCCTCTTGTGTCACTTTTTACTCCTTATAAGGTGAAAGCATGGTTAAACTAATACGACCTTTCTTCACATCGACTTGTTCTACCCATACGGTTACGACATCCCCAACAGAAACTACATCTGTTGGATGCTTAACAAATTTTTTACTTAATTTTGAGATGTGAACGAGGCCATCTTGCTTTACACCAATATCCACAAAAGCACCAAAGTCGATAACATTTCGGACAGTTCCTTTTAATTCCATACCTGCCTTCAAGTCTTCCATACTTAAAACATCTTGGCGCAATAACGGTGCTGGCATTTCTTCCCGCATATCACGTCCTGGCTGTGTCAAACCTTCTAAAATATCGGTCAATGTTTCTTCACCAATCTCCATAGTTTTCGCTAGAGTTTCTGGATTTAATTGTTTTAAGACTTCTGTTGCTTCAGAAGTGCCCAGATTTTTTTCAGTTAATTGGTTCATAGCTAAAATTTCTTTTGCTACCGCATAACTTTCTGGATGGATACCCGTATTGTCTAATACATTTTTTCCATCTGGTATCCGCAAAAATCCAATGGCTTGTTCGTATGCCTTTGGCCCTAATCTTGGAACCTTTTTCAATTGCGTACGTGCGTTGAACGCACCATTTTCATCACGGTAAGTAACAATATTTTGTGCAATTGTTTTATTCAACCCAGAGATATGCTGTAACAGTTGGGGGCTAGCCGTATTTACATCCACACCCACTTGGTTAACGACTGTTTCAACAACAAAGTCTAATTGCTCTGCCAATCTTTTTTGGGAAACATCATGTTGGTACTGCCCAACCCCAACTGCTTTCGGATCAATTTTGACTAATTCTGCCAATGGATCTTGCAAACGGCGTGCAATTGATACAGCACTTCTTTCTTCAACCTGCAAATCAGGAAATTCCGTTCGAGCGACTTCACTTGCAGAGTAAACAGAGGCACCAGCTTCATTGACAATGGCATAATATGCTGTGTGATCCACAGTTTTTAATTGTTCCGCTACAAATAATTCTGATTCTCGGCTAGCAGTTCCGTTTCCGATTGCAACCATATCCACTTGATATTGATTGATTAATTTTATAAATTGTCCTTTTGCTGCTTCACGTTTTGTTTGAGAAGCTGGTTTGTGTGGATAGATGACTTCAATTGCTAGGACTTTCCCTGTAGCATCAACTACCGCTAATTTACAGCCCGTACGATAAGCTGGATCGAAGCCTAACACAACTTTTCCTTTTAAAGGTGGTTGCAATAGTAAGTTTCGCAAATTTTCACCAAAAATCGCAATGGCTTGTTCATCCGCTTTTTCAGTTAACTCATTGCGAACTTCACGTTCAATCGCTGGAGAAATAAATCGCTTATAACTATCTTGATAAGCTTCACGCACATAACTTGCTGCAGGTGAAGCTGGATTGCCAACTAATTGACGTTCCAAATAATCCATTACTGCTGTTTCGTCTACTTGCAGGTTGACTTTCAGAATATCTTCTTTTTCACCACGATTTGTTGCTAAAATACGATGAGAAACCATTTTATGAACAGGCTCTGAGAAGTCGTAATACATCTCATAGACACCTTTTTCGTCTAAGTCCGCATCTTTTACTAAACTTACATAACTCCCCTTATTATAAGTATAAGAACGAATCCAAGTTCTGAATTTAGCGGTATCGCTGACTTGTTCCGCAATGATTTCATGCGCTCCTTGCAGTGCATCTTCTACGGACAAAACTTCTTTTTCTTCATTAATAAATGTTTGCGCATAGGTTTCCACTTTTTGGTCATTCAATTGCAATAACCATTCAGCAAGTGGCTCTAATCCTTTTTCTTTGGCAATCGTTGCTTTTGTACGGCGTTTTTGTTTATATGGACGATACAAGTCTTCTACTTGTTGCATTTTAACTGCTTGAAGGATCCCTGCTTCTAATTCAGGCGTCAATTTTCCTTGTTCGTCAATTAAGCGTAAAACTTCGACTTTTCTTTTTTCTAAATTTTCTAAGTATGCGTAACGTTCTTCGATTTCCCGAATTTGGACTTCATCCAAGCTCCCTGTCATTTCTTTTCGGTAGCGTGCAATGAAAGGAACTGTATTTCCTTCACTCAATAAATGAAGAACCGTTGTTAATTGTTTTGTGTTATAGCTTGCTAATTCTTTTTGTACAAGCTGGATAATTGTTTGGTTGAGTTTTTCTGTCATCGAGATGTTCTCCTTTAGTTTGTTAGTCGCTTGTCTATTTTAGCATACTTTTTTTATGGAATAAAAAAAGGCGGAATGACAAAATAAAAAGCATAGAACAAGATGTCTACACTTTTTAGAAAATTTAGTTTCGCTCTTCGTTTACAAATCTCAAATCAAAAATCTGGTTGCCATGGTCCCTGATTATTTTGATACTCAATGTCTTGAACGATCCCTTGCTCGTCAAAAATCACGCCATGGATGGATCCGCCAAACACTGCACCGCCATCGATCCCAATCTTATTGTCGTTTAGCCATAAATCTGTTGTTTGCATATCGCCATGCAACATTGGCGTAATTGTGTGGCCAAAAACAATGGTCTTCCCCGTTTGATTTTTTCCGTTATGAAAAGGTTCACGAATCCAAATAAAATCTCTTGGGCTGGTTTCTCGCCAATCTTTTTTCGTTAAATCTACTCCTGCGTGAACAAATAAATAGTGTTTCCATTCGAAATATAAAGGTCTCTCCACTAAAAATTGAATCAGTTCATCATATCTTGAACGAATCATCATTGCGATTTCTGTTGGAGAATACTCTTCTGTCGCACCTGGATGTAATAAACTTTCAAAAGTCTCTTTACCACCGTTACGCAAATACGCATTATACCAATCTTCAGGCGATTGTAAAAATTGTAAGAAATACTCCTCGTGATTGCCACGTAGATAAATGGCGCCAGTTTCTTTCGCTAATTTCATTCCAAGTAAAAAACATTCTTTTGTTTTCGGTCCGCGATCATTTAGATCACCAATCAAAACTAATTGATGAATTGTTGGATCATAGTCACGTACTAATTCTTGAAACAATTCATATTCTCCATGGACATCACTAATTGCATAGAGCAAAGATTTCATAACTACCACACCCCTTCTTAAAAAGTATAGCGTAAATTTACAAGTGATTCCAACAAAAAAAAGCTAAAAGAAAAACAGGTTTTTGCTTTTCTTTTAGCGACTATTTAGTGGCAACGGTTAATGGTAACCATTGTTTTCTTAACGATTTGAACCTTTGATTTATTTGAAATTTGCCACCAAGATTTCTGCAATTTCTGTATCTGTTAACGAATGTTCTTTAAGGTAACGATTATGTGGATGTTGCGCACATTCTTTTGAACATGCTCCAAGATGTCGCGCTTCATTTTCTACCGAAGTCAAAAATTGACGATTGCATTCAGGATTTGCACAATTCACATAGCGCTCACAAGGTGTTCCGTCAAACCAGTCTCTACCAACTACTCGTTTATCGACATGATTGATTTCAACCGCAATTCGTTCATCAAAGACATACATTTGTCCATCCCATAATTCACCTTGAACTTCGGGATCTTTTCCATATGTCGCAATCCCACCATGAAGCTGCCCAACGTCTTTGAAGCCTTCTCGAACTAACCAGCCAGAAAATTTTTCACAACGAATCCCACCTGTACAATAAGTAACGACACGTTTGTCCATAAATTCTTCTTTGTGGTCGCGAATCCATTGAGGTAGTTCTCTAAAACTACGGATCTCTGGTCGAACAGCCCCACGAAAATGACCTAAATCATATTCATAATCATTTCTTGCATCAATCACAACAGTTTCTTCATCAAGAATCGCTTCTTTAAATTCTTGCGGTGATAAATAAGCTCCTGTAGTATCTTTCGGATCGATGTCCTCCTCAAGTTTGAGAGAAACCAGTTCCGAACGTGGACGAACAAACATTTTTTTAAATGCGTGTTCAGGACTTGGGTCGATTTTGAAGAAAGTATCAGCAAAACGTACATCTGCTTTCATTGCATCCATATAAGCAGTCGTATCTGCAATTGTTCCTGACAACGTGCCATTAATTCCTTCCGTTGCGACAAGAATCCTCCCCTTCAAGTTCAATGACTTACAAAAGGCTAAATGTTCCTTCGCAAACATTTCTGGATCTTCAATCGTTGTGTAATTATAATAAAGTAAAACTTGGTAATTCATACTGTGACATCCCTTCATTCTAATGATTCCCAAATAGTATAAGAAAGGATCAGTTATTTGACGACTTATTTGCTTGTGTATTTTTACGCAAGATTGAATAGTAAACGCACATAAGTTTACATAATAATTTTATAATCAAAAGAAAGAAAACTTTTGCAGATTCTATGATAGCCCTCTACAAAAGTTTCAATTTATTTGCCAGTCACTGCAAAATAATTACCATCTGGATCAGCAAAATTAAAAACGTATTCTTCACCGATTTGGACTAAATCACCCAGTGTGACATTATTTGTTTGCATTTTTTTATATAAACCAAAAACATCTTCACTTGCAAACATTAAAGAAGGTGAATTTGACGCAACCTCTGGTGAATGTGCCTCGATAAATTTACGATCATACAAAACTAATTTCGCTTGTGCGTCAACTGCTGGACCAATCTCAACAATCAATGTGCCATCCATTTCTTGTCGATCTAATTCTGCAAAACCGTTATTTGTCCAAAATGCTGCATTTTTTTCAACATCATCGACATAAAGCATGATTTTTATTTCATTTGTAAACATTTTGTTCCTCCTAAATCCATTTTAATGGTGAATAATCGTTGCTAGTTTACCATATCCACCTCATAATCTCTAGACTTGTCTATTTAAATGAATGTTTTTCGTTTGTATTTTCTCGTTTTCACTTTTCGGAATATTTACTTTTATAAATAAAAAGCTAACTATCGAAACGATAGCTAGCTCTAATTTTTTCTTAAGCTTTATGCATTTACATCAATGACTTTAGTTTCATCATTGATGACATCACGATCCAAATCATGGATACGAGCACTTGTAACAATCCCAGCTACCATACTACCACTAACGTTTGTTGCAGTACGAGCCATGTCGATCAATGGTTCTACAGAGATAACTAAACCAACGATTGCTACCGGTAAATTCATTGCGCCTAGCACGATTAATGAAGCAAATGTTGCGCCCCCACCAACGCCAGCGACACCAAATGAACTGATCGTTACAATCGCTACTAGCATTAAAATAAATTCTAAGCTAAATACATTAATACCTGCAGCTGGTGCAACAATTGTTGCTAACATTGCTGGATAAACTCCCGCACAGCCATTTTGCCCAATTGACAAACCAAAGCTTGCAGAGAAGTTCGCTGTTGCATCGTCAACCCCAAGAGCTTTCGTTTGTGTTTCAATATTTAACGGCAATGCACCTGCACTAGAACGTGAAGTAAAAGCAAAACTCAATACTGGAAAAGCCTTTTTGAAGTAATTAATTGGATTCACTTTGACTGACATCAAAATGAGCGAATGAACAATTAATACAGCAAGCAAAGCAATATATGAAGCTAGTACAAATTTGCCTAAGTTCACGATTGCTACAAAGTCACTTGTAGCCATGACGTTTGTCATCAACGCAAGTACGCCATATGGTGTTAAGCGTAGAACTAGTGTCACGATTCGCATAACTATTTTATATAAACTATCAATCAAATCTGAGAAAAACGCTGCTTCTTTTGGTGCTTTACGTTTAATCCCAAGATAGGCAACACCAACAAATGCAGCGAAAATCACGACACCAATTGTACTTGTTGGTCGACTCCCCGCTAAATCAGCAAAAACATTTTTAGGAATAAATGATAAAATTTGTTGAGGAATAGATAAGTTCTCAACCGTTTCTTGTCTAGTAGCTAATTCAGCAATACGTGCTGTTTCAGCTGCTCCTTCAGTAAATTTTGCCCCTTGTAAATTAAAGAGCATCGTTGTCCCAATCCCAATTAGTGCAGAGATTGCTGTCGTCGCTAACAAAGTTGTTAAAACTGTGGCGCTGATTTTACCTAATTTTTCCGAAACTTTCATTTTGGTAAATGCACCGACAATCGAAATGAAAACCAATGGCATAATTAACATTTGCAAGAAAGCAACGTAGCCATTCCCAACAATTCCAATCCAATCCATTGATTGAGTAACAATTTGATTATCGACCCCAAAGATAAGTTGCAGTAGACCGCCAAATACGATCCCGATACCTAGCGCTGTGAAGACGCGCGTTGAAAATTTAGTATGGCGCTTTTGCATACGGTAAAACACATATAATAATGCCGCAAAAACTAGAACCACTAAAACTGTGATGAGTGTTGTCATTTTTTTCCTCCTTAAAATTTTTTAATGACAAGTCCATCAAAGGAAGTAAAGGTTCCCGGGAATGATTCTTCAACCATTCCCCTGAAAAAAACTTGTATTTTTTCAGTGACTCGTTCATTTTAGCTCATTTTTTGCCAAATGGCATGCCTTTTGCTTACATTTAGTAATAGAAAAAGAGCAGTAGCGATAGTTTTAAGCTATCACTATTGCTCTTTCTTATGCTTCTTTTTCTGATTGAAAATTCAATTTGACACCTGGTTCATCTAAAGCAATCTCTGTAATTTCGTATGCCATACGACTAACAATGTCAAATAAAGGTGCGACTAACTCATCCACTTCTTCTTGTGTAACATCTGCCTGTCCTTGAACTTTACGATTCAAGATGTGATTGATTTGACTAACACTTCCAGATAGTACATATTGGTCAAATACTAAGCGGAACTCTAAACGAGCACCTACAATACTATGTTCTTCTGGGTAATTTTCAATCGTTTCATTCAACGGCGAAAAACCAACTTTTAAGTCAGTTTGGATTTCTTGATCTTTAGGTTTTTGATCGTAGTGAAAAGCCTCAACCACTTCTTTTTGTCTTCTAATTTCCATATCATCACTCCTCTATAAAAATTATAGCATATGAAATTTGAAAGCGGACAATATTTTAAATAATCTCTGGTAATTCAATGATTTGCTTCAATTCATTCACCACATAGGTTGCAGGAATATCACCTAAAAAATGATCGATATCATATAAGCAAGTGGCAACTCCCGCGTTATTCCCTGCTTCAATGTCTAAGCGACGATCACCAATCATCATTGCTTCTGTTTTTTGTAAATGAAATTTTTTAATAATCGCATGCAATGAAGAAGGATCCGGTTTTCTAGGAAATTCTTGATCTATTCCAACAACTTCTTCAACCAATTCGTCTAGCCCAAAGTTTTTTAAAAGTTTCCAAGTTGAATGAGTTAAACGATGTGTCAGGATAAAGTGTCGTCCGCCGTGTGCTTTCAACTTTTCTAAGACCAATTTCGTATCTTGAAAAGGTGCTGATACTTCTTGACTCTCTGTTTCATAGCGATGAAATAGTGGAGTAAATTTTTCCTCAGATAACTGATAGCTTTGCCGTAATTGACTCGTTGAATACTTTTTCATCACAAAATAGATTTCTTTTTTATCCGCTGTAATCCCAAAATCTTGTAAGGCACGCCAAGCACCATCAACCATTGCAGGATATGTATCAAATAATGTACCATCAAAGTCCCAAATAAAATTCTTTATCATTGCTCCTACTCTTCTTTTTTCGCACAAAGTATATCAAGTCTTTATAAAATCTTTTTATCAATGATCGTTAACTGTTCGTCAAATGTGTATTGGATTGGTTGCGCATTGGGAATATCAATCGTATCCATTAGATTTTCTGGTACATTCTCCAAGTATTTTGTTAACGCACGTACACTGTTTCCGTGCCCGACCACTAAAAGGTTTTGTTGCTCACGAAGTTTTGGTGCAAGCGAATCTTCCCACAACGGTATCAGACGTTTGACCGTCATTTCTAAGCTTTCTCCATGAGAAATCAAACGAGGATCCAAGAAATCGTATCTTCGATCCAACTGGTTTTCTTTAGCAAGTGGTGGTACTTCACGATAGTCACGACGCCAAATTTTGACTTGTTCTTCTCCGTAGATAGCTTTCATTTCGTCCTTGTTTTTACCAACTAGTTCACCATAATGTCGTTCATTTAATCGCCATGTTTTAGTAATTGGAATCCACAATTGCCCCATTTCTTCTAAAGCGAATTGAGCTGTTTTGATTGCACGCTTTAAAACTGAAGTGTAGACAGCATCAAACGCTAAACCAGCTTCCTTCATTTTGTTCCCTGCTTCACTCGCTTGCTGCGCACCTTTCGCAGTCAATGCTACATCCAACCACCCCGTCCAATAATTCTCGAAATTCGCTTCACTCTCACCATGACGCAACAAAACCATTTTCATTTTTTTCACTCCCTATACATTTGTTTCAAATCGTGTACCGCATTTTTTACAAGTTACTCGAATTTTTCCACGACCTTGTGGAGCACGTTGCTTTTGTTGGCAATTTGGGCAAGAAAAATACGTGTACGTTTGGTAAGCCGTTTCCTTGTTTGTCTTTAGTTTTCTTTTGGTGACCGTTTGAAAAAAGTTGCGTACTGTTCGCCAGTTTTTTAAAAAACGTTGATTTTCATTCAATCTTGGATAAATTTTAGTTGATAAGAAACGATAAAACAAAATTCCTAAAAACAGTAAAGAGAATACTCTACCAGACCCATAAGGCAGCCAGCGACTTAATAGACTAAACAGAAGCGACAAGATCAGTAAAAAGCGATTCAATTCGTCAAATTTTGCATATCTTCCTTTCATGAGTTGTTGATATTTTTGATACATTTTAATCATTCGTTGTAACCAAACTTGAGCCATTTTCTCCTCCATTGACTATTTAATAGAATAAAAAGTGCAAAAGGAAAAGCCCTAATTGGCTTTTCCCATAGTTACTTGATGCAACATATTTCGATTTTTTGTAAAGTCGATTACGATTACTTTTTTCTCTTCAGCTCGTTTAACTACCCGAAACGTGTCTGCTAAAGGCAATGAAAGTTTTCGCGATGGTAATTGTTGAACTTGTAAATAACGATGAACCAGTGACAAAATCTGGGGAAATTGAATAGATGTATGCATCAGATTAGGATACTTTTTCAAAAGTTGTGTAGTTTTCAAAAGATTTCTTTTTTTGCTCAGTCGTCTCAAAAAACTTTTCAAAATCTTTTGTTGTCGTTTGAAAATCGAAAAAGAATTCTCCTCATCGACTCGATAACGCATCTGATGTTGCAACTCAGCTGTACTTAAATGCACAGTGCCCTCCTCAGTTTCCACATCAAGACCTGTTGGAAATAAATCTGTGGTTACTCGATCCCACTCTGTCAATGAGATTTCGATAAATTCTTTGACTGGTAAGTCAAGCTCCTTTTCAAAAAAATCTAGGATAGCTGACATACCTTTTGTTTGATAAACTTCCCCTAAGGTTAATCCCTCTAAATGGAATTCTGGTGAAAAATGCAGTAACGTTTTTTCTTCATTTAATTGAACATAAATAAAAGTGGAACGTTCAACTGATTCATCTTTTAAAACAACTAAAAAATTCATTTTTCTCCTCCTTTACTTCCTTTTTAAAATAGCATACTTCTGCTAAAATGTCAGACAGATTCTAGGATTTTTCCAAAATTTTATTTTTTCGTAATGAGTTGCTAAAGATCAATAAAATTCTCTTTTACTTATGAAAAATTCACTCATTTATTCTTTCCAACACTGATGATATTATTAGATTCACCTACACAATCTCACGATAATGCCGCCCACAGTTCAACTAGATAAGTCCAAAAAATAAGACTGGAAAAAGGATAAATCCAAATTGTGGTTTCAAGATCATCATTATCGGCACGATTCCAACCAGCACAACATTCAATAGACTGATGTACCATTTTTTCAATGCCACATATATAGCTACCTTGAGAATCGACCTAACAGATGCTTTGGGATTCTTGACCTGAAAATAATAACTATTTAACTGAACGGCTACAAGCATAATGAATAAAAGAAGCAAGAAGGGAATGAGTACGTTCAAGAAGTAAGAAAACTTTTGGCCGAGTGCTCCGCCAAGTTTGAGTATATTCTACTTAATTTTAAAGGAGTAGCTTCAACCTGTTTATACAAAAAGGAGTGATGACAATTCAATTGTCATCACTCCTTTTAATTTATCGATTATTTATTAAAGATTTTAGGTCCTTTACGCATGTTTCGGCGATCATTTTTAGGTGTATCTTTTTGTTCTGATCTGCCTCCGCCTTGTCTCTTTTTAATTAGTTCTAACATTTTTTCTTTTGAATTCATTTTTATTCCACCTTTATTTATCTTGCAATAGTAGCAACTTTCTCCTTGTTTAATATACAACAAAAAACAAGTAAAATCATTCTTTTTTTCGGTGTGGCTAAAAAAGAAGTGCAAATCAATCAACTACCTTTGCTATTGACGAACCATAACTCTTGCTTTTTAACGTAACATAAGTAGTTCTGATCACATACTTACAAAAAAAGCTTTGTTTGATGAAAACTATTATACATTTTCTCACATGTACCCAAGCAACTCGGTGAAATAATTTTTCACAAAAATTATTTCACGTTCGTGACGTCAGCAGGAACCCTTGTGACAGTCCCACTAGTTAAGTCATGAGCTTCTAAAAAGAAACCTGAGCCATAACTAATCTCATAGTTACCTGCTCCGATCTTATGATGGGCAGAATTGCTACTGGCTCTTTCCCAATTTGAACGATCCTCAGTTATGTATTTTTTCCAATAACTATTGTAAAAAATATTGGTATTACCTACGACATCTCCTAAGCCATATCCTAGACGATTGCCAGTAGAAGTTTTCTTATAAGGAATCATCGCACTAACCTTTTCCTGTAATTTTACCGTTCCTGTCGCTTTGCCAGTATAAAAAATCCAATTTACAACCACCTTATGCCCAGCTTTGACTTTGATTGGTTGACCAGGCACTGTCCAAGATTTAAGAGTGGTCTGAGTTTCTGAATTACTATTCGTAAATGTATACTCAGCCGATACCTCTACGGATGTTTCGCCAATCATCGGTAACTCAATTTTGGTTGAAGCCTTAGTTCCTACCTTCGATGAATGTGTTGTTGTTGTAGTAACCGAATTTGTATGAGACTCCGTATATGACGGTGTATAGAATGTCTGATCTTCCGAAGTATCATTATTAAAAGTACTACTATTCACTGTCCTAGGCGTATGTTTCACGACAAGGTCATTATTATTTCCGACAAGATAAGTATCACTCGAAACATTCCAAGGATTTGTCTCGTCACCTGATAACTTCTCACTATAGGAAATATCTCCCCACTGGTACATTTGAAAAGAAAGCGCGTATGACATGACCGACAATTTATCGTGATCTGCTTCACTGAGTCTCTCATTCAGTTTAGTGCTCTCTCTGCTAAATGAGGTAGCGCTTACATCGTTGTTTATAGTAATAGTAGATAACAGGCCAACAGATATAATCCCAATTTTAGTTATTTTACTCCACATGTTTTATTTCCTCCATTTTTTGATTACTTTAAACGAGTCATTCAAGTGTTATTTGATATTTCTTACACCACTCCTCTACTAAATTCTCTCAATTTTTTAAGAATAACTATGTATAAAAAATAATTGAACGCTGTTCATAATCATGTGAATGAACGTTTCTTTCGTCCATAATCAACATCTCTTAAACATTATTTTAACACACGTTTCTCTTTTTATTAAAACAATACCTCTTCCAACGCTTGTTATTTAATTAGGTGGATATTTCTTACTTGATCATTCTTATTTTATTTCTTCACTCTTCTCACAAAATAAAAAATGTAGCTATGTAAATAGATATTATCTAAATGTTTTGCTAACTTCACTGCAAAATTTTTGAATGATGTTATGATATAAATATTTTTCTTAAGCTCTGGATTAGTTTTAGTAATTTTTTTAATTTTATCTTAAAGAAATTCAGATTACTCATAAAAATATTTATCAACTGCTTTACCAAACCTCTCTTACATTTCGCTTTATCAACCGATTCATTCAATGGTTTTTTCCCTGGACCATTAGTTCATCATAAGAAATTTTATTTGATATTAAAAACATAGGATTTTTAGATCGGTGATGAACTTAACACGGAATTCCAATCCAATTATTCTCATCTCTCCAAAATCTATTTGACGTATTGCGTCAACTAAAGTTTGAGTAGATGATTTTGAAGAAATAAACTGTTTTTTGTTTGTAGTGTAAGAAAAAAGCTTTGATTGTAAATTACGATACTCTTTAGTAAACCGAAGATTATTTTTTAAAGATATGCATATTCTTGATTAAAATCAAAAGTATCACATAGAAATAGTTTTCTTTTTCATTCATACAAATTTTATTTTCTAAATCCTCTAATTGTTCCATACTTTTTTCTAGCCAACACAAAAAAGCACAGAATTGATAACCTAAGAAAGTTTCCCTTAATTATCCTTCTGCACTTTAATTAGTGAATATTTTTAAATTTTACTTGTGAGTAAGTAACGCCACCAGCTCCACATGATGCGTTTGTGGGAATAAGTCAACAGGTTGTACTTTTGTTGTTTCATAACCTGCTTCTGCAAATAATTTTGCATCACGCGCAAAAGTTGCTGGATTACATGAAATATAAACAATTCGAGAAGGGTTCATTTCAATTGCTGATTCAATGAAACTTCCATCTAATCCTTTACGTGGTGGATCAACCATAATAACAGAAGGCTTAATTCCTTTATCTTGCCACTTTTTCATTGCTTTTTCAGCTTTACCCACTTCGTAATGAGCATTTTCGATTTTATTAGTTAATGCGTTAAACTGTGCATCTTCAATCGCTTCAGGGATGATTTCCATTCCATAAACTTCCGCAACACGATCAGCTAAGGATAAGCCAATGGTCCCGATTCCTGAATAAGCATCGATTACAACATCTTCTTTGGTTAAGTTCGCAAAATCAATTGCTGTTTGGTAAAGATATTCTGCTTGTTGTGTATTCACTTGATAGAATGATTTCGCAGAAATTCTGAATGTCTTTCCTAATAGTTGATCTTCAATGTAATCTTTTCCAAATAAAACAACTTCTTTTTTACCAAAGATGACATTTGTTTTCTCTTCATTGATATTTTGAATGACTGAAACAACTTCTGGTAATTCTTCATGAATCACTTTAGCAATCTCTTTTGCTTTGAAGAATTTTTCTTTACGTGTCACTAAAACAACCATCATTTCATGTGAGTAATGTCCACGACGAATAACGATATGACGAATTTGTCCTTCATTTTTAGCTTCATTATACGCACGAACTTGGAAACGTTCTAAGATGTCACGCACAACAACGATTGCTTTATCGATTTCTGGATCTTGAATATAAAAATCTGTAATCGAAACTAAATCATGGCTGTTTTTCTTATAAAAACCGGTAGCCAAATGACCATCAATTTTCCGAACAGGGATTTGTGCTTTGTTTCGGTAAGCAACTGGTGAAGCCATACCTACTACTGGCAGAACAGGTACTTCTGGTAACTTCGCAATTTTTTCCATCACATTTTCAACTTGGTGTTGTTTGAACACTAATTGTTTTTCATAACTCAAGTGTGCAAGCGGAGCAATACCTGTACGAATCAACGTTTTATCTTCAACAGGTTGACGATCCGGTGAAGTCGTTAACCAGTTTTCTACTTTTGCATAGCCAAATTTATTTCCTGCCTTTAATACAAGAACTTCTACTTCTTCTCCAGGTAGCGCATTTTCGATAAATAATGGGTAGCCGTCAATTTTCGCAACACCCATTCCTTCATAACTCAAATCAATAATTTTTACGGTATAACGTTCATTTTTTTTCACTGTTTGTTCGCTCATTGTTTACTCCTTTAACTTCTTACTTTTCTAATTCTGACTCTACTATAAATTATTGTTTTTCACAATAACTAAAACCGGTACTGACCTCTAGGTTCCTAGTATCAGTACCGGTTGTCTGGCTATTTTTCCTCGTCAGCAATCTTACCATCGCCGTCAATATCTTCGTCTGTTAATCGTTCGACTTCTTTCACGAATTCTTTGCCAACCTCTTCGAATTCTTCTTCTTCTACACCCGTGATAGCGGCATCGGGAATCTTATCCGTATTCGCAAAAAATTCAATATGTTGATGTAAATTTGAGAAATGCATTGGTGCATCGCCACCGTATTCACCATCTAAGTTGATCATTACCGGACGATTTGTATCATCTTCCGTTTCAACATATAACTCGCTTGTCTTTGTATAAATCACTCGATGATCTTCGACATGACGGCCACCATTCAACATCAGTGCTGCAATGTGTAAAATTTCAAAAATATTGGCTGTTTTGACGATAATCAATGAAAATTTCCCATCGTCAAGCTTTGCATCCGGAGCAATTTGCTCAAAGCCACCGACTGAATTCGTTAACCCTAAGAAAAACATGGATGCATTTCCAATATATTCTCCTTCATCGTACTTCAAACGCATTTTGATTGGCTTCACTCGAGGTAACATCTCTGCTCCTTTTGCGAGATAAGCCAAGTAACCAAAAATACTTTTTAGTTCAGATGGTACTTCATAAGTTAACTCCGTTAAGTAGCCACCTGCTGCAATATTGATGAAGTAACTGTTTTCGGCATGACCAATATCCATTTTCACAGTCTGGTTTTTTTTGATGACTTCGGCAGCTGCCTTAATATTGTCACGAGGAATTTTTAGTGCTCGTGCATAATCATTCGTTGTTCCAGCGGGGATAATCGCCATTTTAGGTCGTTTCTTCAATGGTGCGATTCCATTCACAACCTCATTGATTGTTCCATCTCCACCTGCTGCTACAACCAAGTCAAAACCTAATTTTCCGACTCTGGTTGCTTCATTTTTTGCAGAGTTTTCTTCGGGAGTTGTTGCATAAGCACTTGCTTCATAACCTGCCTCTTCCAGTGCTTGAAGAATATCAGCGAGGTTTTTTTTCAGCAATTCTTTACCTGAAGTTGGATTATAAATGACACGTGCTTTTTTCATGATTTTCCTCTTAACGTTTCGTCAATTCATCTTTTAGTAGTTTGTTCACAACGCCTGGATTTGCTTGTCCTTTTGTTGCTTTCATGATTTGTCCTACTAAGAAGCCGACTGCACGATCCTTTCCGTTTTTAAAGTCTTCAACAGATTGTTCGTTATTATCTAAAATTTCATTGATAATTGGCAGTAATTGACTTGGATCAGATAGTTGGATCCAACCATTGGCTTCAACGACTCCTTGCGCGTCGCCACCTTTTGCAATCAATTCACGGAAAACTTTTTTTGCGATTTTTGAACTGATTGTTCCATCAGCAATCAAACGGATCATGCCTGCTAAGTTCTCTGGTGTCAATTGTGTTTCTGCTAATTCTAGTTTTTCACTATTTAAGTAGGCAGAGACTTCACCCATCAACCAGTTAGAAGCTTGTTTTGCATCTGCGCCATTCTCTAAAGTTGCTTCAAAGAAGTCAGACATTTCTTTCGTTAACGTCAAGACCATTGCATCATATTCAGGTAACCCAAAGTCACTGATATAACGTTGGCGACGTGACGCTGGTAATTCTGGCAATGTCGCTTTAACACGTTGAATCCATTCATCATCAATCACAAATTTTGGAATATCTGGTTCTGGGAAGTAACGGTAGTCACTTGAGCCTTCTTTGACCCGCATCAAAATAGTTTTATTCGTTGTTTCATCAAAACGACGAGTTTCTTGTTGGATTTCGCCACCAGAAAGTAAAACTTTTGCTTGACGTTTTTCCTCAAAAGCCAGTCCTTTTTTCACAAATGAAAGTGAGTTCAAGTTTTTTAATTCTGCTTTTGTTCCAAATTCTTCTTGACCATAAGGACGCAAAGAAATATTGGCATCACAACGCATAGATCCTTCTTCCATTTTCACATCACTAACTTCAGTGAACTGGATGATTGAACGCAATGCTTCAAGATAAGCATATGCTTCTTCTGGTGAACGCATATCTGCTTCTGAAACGATTTCGATTAGTGGTGTTCCTTGACGGTTTAAGTCAACGTATGAATAACCACCGATACCGTGCATGTTTTTCCCAGCATCTTCTTCTAAATGAACACGTTCGATTCTAATTTTTTTCTTTTGTCCCTCAACTTCAATCTCGATCCAACCATCGTGACCGATTGGTTGGTCAAATTGTGAAATTTGGTAAGCTTTTGGATTATCAGGATAGAAATAGTTTTTGCGGTCAAAATGTGTATCTTTTGAGATTTCACAATTCAATGCTAAAGCAGCTTTCATTCCAAACTCTAAAGCTGCCTTGTTCATTACTGGTAGCACACCAGGATAACCCCAGTCAATCACGTTCGTATTGCTGTTAGGTTCTGCTCCAAAATGCGCAGGCGCTGGTGAGAAAATTTTAGAATTTGTTTTTAATTCAACGTGGACCTCAAGTCCAATGACTGTTTCGAAGTTCATTCGCCTTGCCCCCCTAGAATAGCAGGTTGTTGCTTATGAAATTCAGTTGCTTGTTCAAAAGCATACGCTGCTTGATACATTGTTTTTTCTTCAAAATAATTACCGATTAATTGTAAGCCAACAGGAAGACCTTCTGAAAGCCCAGCCGGAATGGACATACCAGGAAGTCCTGCTAAGTTCACAGGAATCGTTAAAATATCGCTCATATACATCGTAATTGGGTCATTGATATTTTCACCGATACCAAATGCCACAGTTGGTGAAGATGGTCCAATGATTAGATCATAATCAGCAAAAACTTTTTCAAAGTCTTGCTTGATTAATGTCCTTACTTGGCCAGCTTTCTTGAAATAAGCATCATAATATCCTGCACTCAATGAGAATGTTCCTAGCATGATTCGACGTTTTACTTCGTCACCAAAACCTTCTGAACGTGAGTTAACATACACATCTTCCAAGTTTTTCACATTTTCAGAACGATAGCCGAATCGAATACCGTCGAAGCGTTGCAAGTTTGAACTTGCTTCAGATGAAGCGATGATATAGTATACTGCTACACCATATTTTGAATGTGGCAAGCTTACTTCTTCCACCGTTGCACCTAATGAACGGAATGTTTCTGCTGCTTTCAACACAGCTTCTTTGACGCCAGGCGCTACACCTTCACCAAGGTATTCCGTTGGCAAAGCAATTTTCATTCCTTTGATATCACCAGTCAAACCTTCAGCAAAGTTAGGTACAGAAACACCTGATGAAGTTCCATCTTTTTCGTCATAACCGCTGATGGCTGTTAATGCTAATGCATTGTCTTTAACAGTTCTTGTCATTGGTCCAATTTGGTCTAATGAAGAAGCAAATGCAATCAACCCGAAACGTGAAACACGTCCATAAGTCGGTTTCATCCCGACGATCCCGTTAAATGCAGCCGGTTGGCGAATACTTCCACCTGTGTCGCTTCCCAGAGAAACAGGAATTTGACCAGAAGCAACTGCTGCAGCAGAGCCACCTGATGAACCACCGGGCACTTTAGAATGATCCCAAGCATTTTTCGTTTTCTTAAAGTAAGAAGTTTCTGTACTTCCGCCCATGGCAAATTCGTCCATGTTTAGTTTACCCACAGGGATCATATCTGCTTGATATACTTTATCCATGACCGTTGCATCATAGATTGGATCAAAATTATAAAGGATTTTTGATGCAGCTGTTGTTAACAAATCTTTTGTTACAATGTTGTCTTTGATCCCAATTGGAATACCTGCTAACACATTGTTTTCATCGATTCCTTTTTCATCTAATGCTTTTGCTAATTCAAGTGCTTTTGCTTCATTCAACGTAATAAATGCTTCGATTTCTGGTTCTGTTTCTTTGATACGTTCAAATGTTGCTCTCACTAAATCTTGAGCAGTAATTTCTTTAGAAACAAGCATATCATGCAATTCTTCTAATGAACGGTTGTATAATTCTGTCATTACGCGCCAGCCTCCCCATTATCAATAATTGCGGGTACCTTAATGAAACCATCTTCAGATTCTGGCACATTTTTTAATAATTGATCGCGACTCCAACCTGCTTGTGCACGGTCTTGACGCATTACATTCACTGTTTCTACTACGTTTGATGTGAATGGAACACCTTCTGTATCTACTTCTTCAAGCATTTCCACCATATCAATGATCTTACCTAATTGGTCTGTAAAACTTGCAAGCTCTTTTTCATCAAATGCAAGTTTTGCTAATTTAGCAACGTGTTTGACTTGTTCTTCACTAATCGCCATACTACCCCTTCTTTCTTAAACGAGTTAAAAACTTTGCTCTCTATTCTACCACAAGTGTGCAACCTCTGAAATTATTTATTGAAATTTATCTGAAAAAGCTTAGTTTTCGACTTCTACAGAATGACTTTGAGCTAACGCTTCTGCCATCTTCTCTTCCGTCCAAATGTCAATCCCTAGTGATTCTGCTTTTGTCAGCTTACTTCCAGCTTCTTCACCTGCTACAACGATATCTGTTTTTTTAGAGACACTTCCAGTTACTTTTCCACCAAGATTTTCGATTGTCGCTTTCGCTTCTTCTCGCGTAAATTGAGTTAACTTTCCAGTTAGAACAACTGTTTTATCTTTAAAAGGTGAGTCGACTTCAGCTAGCTGTTCCAATCGAATACCTTTGTATTCAAAATTGACCCCAGCAGCTTTTAATTCATCCATCAATTCGTGTACTTCTTCATTACTAAAGTAGGTCACGATGCTATCTGCAATAATAGACCCCATGCTATCAAGCGCCACAATTGATTCAAAATCGCTTTGACTGATTGCCTCTAGATTATCAAAGTGTTCGGCCAAAATTTTCGCCGCTTTTGCTCCGACGTGTCGAATTCCCAGACCAAAAATCAAACGTTCGACTGAATTTTCTTTACTATTGGCAATCGCCGTTAAAATATTATTCGCCGCTTTTTCTTTGATCTTATCTAATGTCAACAATTCTTCTTCTGTTAATTTATATAGATCTGCAACATCTGCGACTAACTTTTTATCATACATTTGTTCAAGCACTCTTGGGCCTAAGCCTTCGATATTCATCGCATTTCTGGAGACAAAGTGGTTGAGCCCTTCTTTCATTTGTGCTGGGCATTTTGGATTGATACAGCGAAGAGCCACTTCTCCATCTAGATGGACTAATTCACTTTCACATTCAGGACAATACGTTGGTAATGGATAAGGTTCACTGTCTTGTGGTCGTTTGTCCTCAATCACTCGAGCCACTTCTGGAATGATATCTCCTGCTTTGTAAATCAATACTGTATCATGCAGCCGAATATCTTTCATTTTGATGTAGTCTCCGTTATGCAGGCTAGCCCGACTCACTGTTGTTCCAGCCACACGAACGGGGGTCATGACTGCTGTTGGTGTAACGACACCTGTTCTTCCTACCGTCCATTCAATTGTTTCAATGATTGTTTCAACTTCCTCAGGTGGAAATTTATATGCAGTTGCCCAACGTGGTGCTTTAACGGTAAAGCCAAGCTGATCTTGAAGTGAAAATTCATTGACTTTCACTACGATTCCATCAATTTCATAAGGTAGCCTAATTCGTTGGTCATGAAATTTTTCAATATACGCCCAAACTTCTTCGATTGAGTGACACAACTGTGCTTCATGATTTGTATGAAAACCAAGTTTTGCTAGTTCTTGCAAAGCTTCGTACTGTGTCTTTGCTTTCATTGGTCCAAAATCTGCTACTGTGTATAAAAAAGTATCCAGATTACGTTTAGCTGCAATCTTTGAATCAAGTTGTCTTAATGAACCAGCGGCAGCATTTCGCGGATTAGCAAAAACATCATGCCCTGCGGCTTCTCGCTTTTCATTCAATTCGACAAATGACTTTTTCGGCATGAAACATTCGCCACGAACTTCGATTGAAACCGGCTCATTCAAACGTAATGGCACAGAACGAACTGTTTTCACATTTTCAGTAATATTTTCGCCTACAGTTCCATCACCACGAGTGGCGCCCCGAACAAACAGTCCATTTTCATAGCGTAAAGAAACTGAGAGTCCATCAATCTTCAGCTCACAACAATAATCCACTGGATGACCAATCGCTTTTTGCACACGTTGATCAAAAGCAAACAGTTCTTCTTTATCAAAGACATCATTTAAACTATAGAGTGGAATATCATGTGTGACTTTTTCAAACCCTGCAAGAACACCGCCACCTACTCTTTGAGTTGGTGAGTCTACAGTGATTAGTTCCGGATAATTTGCTTCGATTGCTACTAATTCTGCATAATTTTTATCGTAAACAGAATCTTCTACCGTTGGCTGATCTTCTACATAATATTCTCGGGACCAACGATTTAATTGTGCACGCAGCTCTTCTGCTCTTTTTGTTGCGTAATCAATCGTCATCTCTTGTGTCATCGTTTTCCCCCCACTATTATTAAACTTTTTCGATTGGTGCAAATGCCGCTAATAAACGTTTGACTCCTTGTCCTTGAAAAGCAACATCCAATTCAAGATCTGCAGCTGTTCCTTTTACTCGAACAACCGTCCCTGTCCCCCATTTCTTATGTTTGACTTTGTCGCCAGCTTTCCAGCTATTATTTTCGCCGCCAGTCGCTGTTTTTGATGAAACAGTCGTCACTTTTGGTTGTTGATAGCTAGGTGTAGTAGTTCTTGTCATAAATGGTGAAGTTTGTTTTGATGTTGGTCGCATTCCTTGAGTTTCTAATAACTCTTGATCAATTTCGTCGATAAATCGTGAAGGACGATTGTATTGGGTTCGGCCATATAATGTTCTTGAAAAGGCATTGGTCAAGTACAACACTTCTTCAGCTCTAGTAATTCCTACATAAGCTAAACGACGTTCTTCTTCAAGTTCACTTTCTTCCATCAAAGCACGAGAAAGTGGAAAGACACCTTCTTCTAGTCCAATCAAAAAGACCACTGGAAATTCCAATCCTTTGGCTGCATGTAACGTCATTAAAGTCACTTGCGTTGTCTCTTCTTCTAAGCTATCGATATCTGAAACCAAAGCTAAGTCATTTAAGAAAACCGTTAATTTTTCTTCAGGTGCATCTGCCATTTCTTCATTTTGTTTTTCAAATTGTTTATCGAATTCTTGCGTAACACTTAAGAATTCTTCCAAGTTTTCTAGTCTAGCCTGTGCCTCAAGTGTATTTTGGATCTTCAATTCTTCTTGATAGCCACTGCGTTCCAAGACTTCTTTTGTTAAGTCCGTAACAGATAAGTAAGGAACCATTTGTGTGACTTCATCAATCATTGCTCCAAATTCTGCTAATTGACGACCAGCTTTCCCACCAATGTTCGCTAAATCCACGTTTTGAGCTGCTTCTAACAAAGCCCATTCATGAATTGAGGCAAATTGACGCAACTTGTCAATGGAACCAGGGCCTATTCCTCGCTTAGGTGAATTGACCACTCGTTCAAAACTAATTGAGTCTTGTGGATTGGCAATCACATTAAGATACGCCAAAATGTCTTTGATTTCTTTTCGATCATAGAATTTGTGTCCGCCAACCATTTTATAAGGTATATTAGCTTTTAACAGCGTTTCTTCCATTACACGTGATTGCGCATTTGTTCGGTATAATACCGCGAAGTCACCGTAATCTCGACCATTTTCACGCATTTCCTGTTGCATTTTTTCAATAACAAAACGTGTTTCATCACGTTCATTATCGCCACGATAATAAGTGATTTTAGCGCCTTCTTGATTTTCAGTCCATAGATTTTTTGGTTTGCGGTTGGTATTGTTTTCAATCACTTGATTGGCCGCATCCAAAATTGTTTTGGTTGACCGATAATTTTGTTCAAGTAAAATAACACTCGCATCCGGATAATCTTTTTCGAAGTCCAAAATATTTTGCATATCTGCACCACGCCAGCCATAGATACTTTGATCGGCATCTCCGACAACACACAAATTACGGAAGCGCCCTGCTAATAAATTGACTAATGTATATTGAGCATGATTGGTATCTTGATATTCATCTACATGGATATATTGGAATTTATTTTGATAATAAGTTAGTGAGTCTGGATGTTCCTTGAACAAGCGAATCGTATTCATAATCAAATCATCAAAATCCATACATTGATTGTATTGCAATTCTTTCTGATAAGCTTTATAGCACTTAGCGGCAATCTCTTCATAATAGCTACCTTGCATTTTTTCAAAGTCTTCAGGCATTTGCAACTTGTTTTTGGCTTGAGAAACTGTTCCTAAAATCCCACGAGGATCGTATTTTTTTGGATCAATATTAAGCTCTTTTAGAATACGTTTCATCAAAGTAAGTTGTTCGGAAGAATCAATAATCGTAAAATTTCGATTGTAACCAATAAAATCAACATCTCTTCTCAAAATACGAACACACATTGAGTGAAATGTTGAAACCCAGACATCTTCGCCACCAAATTCCAAAATTGCGTTCACACGTTCTTTCATTTCTTTTGCGGCTTTATTGGTAAAAGTAATCGCTAGGATATTCCAAGGATTCACTTCTTTTTCTTCAATCAAATAGGCAATTCGATGCGTAAGTACGCGGGTCTTCCCACTTCCTGCACCAGCCATCAATAACAGTGGTCCTTCCGTATGAAGAACAGCCTCTTTTTGGCGAGGATTCATCCCCTGTAATAATTCTTGCTTGGATGACATTCACAACATCCTTTCTTTTATCAATCTCATCAATTATAGCATTTTACCACTCTTCATTAAACTAGCTAGCTGAAAATCATCAGAATTTCTGAAACAATTTTTTTGTAGCTCGTCAGCACGTCAAATTCATGCTAAAGTAAAGGAAAGTGAGGGATAATTTTACTATGGAAAAAAGCTTTAAACGAATAACATTCGATGATACACGTATTCTTTTCATTTTAAAAGGGATACTTATCGGTTTATTTGCTGGCCTCGTGGTTAGTTTGTTCCGATTAGGAATTGAAACATTAAGCAAAAAAATCCAATTGTTTTATCAACAAAGTCAGCAAACACCCGCCATTCTCTTAGGATTATTACTTTTTTCAGTGGTTGCTGCTTTTTTAGTTGGACAATTGATCAAACATGAGCCAGCGATCAAAGGAAGTGGGATTCCACAAGTCGAGGGCCAATTGCAAGGTGAATTGACCTATCATTGGTTTTCTGTTTTGTGGAAAAAAATGGTTGGCGGAATCCTTTCTGTGGGCTCAGGTCTTTTCTTAGGTCGCGAGGGTCCTTCAATCCAATTAGGAGCGACAGTTGGGCAAGGTATGAGCCGACTTTTCCGTTCATCTAGTTCCGAAGAGAAAATTTTGATTTCAAGTGGTGCTAGTGCTGGTTTAGCCGCAGCGTTCAATGCACCTATTGCTGGATTACTATTTGTCATTGAAGAAGTCCATCATTCATTTTCACCTTTAGTTTGGCTGACGTCTTTTACTTCAGCAATCGTCGCAAACTCTGTTTCACTTTATTTTTTTGGGCTGAAACCTGTACTTTATTTAGGGGCGTTGCCTTCTTTACCTTTTCATTATTATGGTGCTTTGATTGTTTTAGGCATTATTCTAGGACTCTTTGGTTTTATTTATCAAAAAACATTACTCGCTTTGCCACGATTTTATCAAAGAGTCCTCTTACCTGAATATTATCATGGATTCGTGCCCTTCATTTTGGTCTTACCGATTGGTTACTTTTGGCCAACGATTTTAGGTGGAGGTAATCAAATTGTCGTCCATTTAGGACAAATTACACCCCCACTTCAAGGAATTATTTTATTATTAATCATTCGCTTTGTTTTCTCCATGATTTCATATGGTAGTAGTTTACCAGGAGGGATTTTCTTGCCTATTTTGACACTAGGCGCTCTGATTGGTAGTCTGTATGGAAAATTGCTTGTGCTTTATTTCGGAATGAATCCTGTTTTTGTGAAAGATTTCGTTGTGATTGCTATGGCAGGTTACTTTACAGCAATCGGTAAAGCACCTTTGACTGCAATTATCCTTGTGACTGAAATGGTTGGTTCCCTCAATCATTTGATGCCACTTGGCATTGCTTCTTTGGTTGCCTATATCACAAATGATTTATTGGGTGGGCATCCGATTTATGAATCTTTACTTGAACGACTAGTTGGTAATCAACCCAAGCATTCATCTGGGAAGAAAACAACTTTTGATTTTCCTGTTACAGCTGAAAGCCAACTGGATGGGATGATGGTTCGTGATTTTAATTGGCCTAAAAATATGTTGCTTATTTCAATTTATCGAGGAAAGAAAGAATTGATTACACACGGTGATACTGTAATGAAAGTTGGAGATATTCTAGTCATTTTGACAGATGAAGCAAATATGGTATCAATCAAAAAAGAAATCAAAATGAAATCAACTTAGCTTTTCATCATGAAACGAGTGACTATGAATTTTCTATTCATAATCATTCGTTTTTTATGTGCATAGTTGATATCGATTACTATAAAAACCAAAATCATGCCAAGTACACTGAAAAAAACGCCTAATCTATTCTTTATTTTTTGGATAGCTTCCATCATTCTCGTCTCTGATCAAAAAGCAATCGTTTCTTTTTCATTTTTTTGTTTAATAGACAAGCTTTCAGTTTCAATTCAATTGAATTGTTGTTTTTGTCGTATCCATAGTTTTCAAAGATACAATCGAAGAAACAACCGTTAATAATCCAGACAAAAAAACTTCTTATCGCTCTCTCTAAGAAAGAGTGATAAGAAGTTTTCATTATTCGTCTATTTTAAAAATTAAGCTTCAATAGCTTCTGGCGTTTTTCTTAATAATCCATAAATCACACCTGAGACAACTGCACCAATCGCAATAAAGACTAAGTACAATACAGGATGACTAAGTAGGAAGACTACGAAAATCCCACCATGTGGTGCTAATAATTTGATACCAAAAGCACCAACTAAACCACCAGTTAAAGCAGAACCCACGATGAAACTTGGAATTGCACGAACTGGGTCAGCAGCAGCAAATGGAATTGAACCTTCTGTTACAAAGGATAGCCCCATGACAATATTTGTTAAACCAGCATCTTGATCTGCTTTACTAAATTTATTTCTGAATAATACAGTAGCAACGAAAATGGCTAAAGGTGGAACCATCCCACCAGCCATAACAGATGCCATAACAACACTACCACCAGTTGCAACAGTTGTTGCAAGTGTTGCGGTACCAAATACGTAAGCTGCTTTATTGATTGGTCCACCAAGATCGGCAGCCATCATTCCAGCTAACAATGCACCAAGTAATGCGGCATTTGAACCACTCATACTTGTCAAGAAACCGTTCAATCCATCATTGATTGCTTTCATTGGTACATTGACCATTAACATCAAGAACCCAGTGATCAATAGTCCAAAGACTGGGTAAAATAAAATCGTTTTGATTCCATCTAATGATTTTGGCAAGTTCTTGAAGATTTTGCGTAAGAAAACAATGACATAACCAGCCAAGAAACCACCAATCAATGCACCTAAGAAACCAGCTCCACCAGCATTAGCTAATGCTCCTGCAGCAAACCCAACAACCAATCCAGGACGGTCACCGATACTTGATGCAATAAATCCAGCTAAAACAGGTAACATAAACCCAAACGCTGCTTGTCCAATTTGATTGAACCAGCTTGCTATTTGATTATAATTCCCTAAGTTTGCCAATTGATCTTGCGGTACACCCATAAATTGGTCAATCATGAAGGAAAGTGCAATCGCAATCCCACCACCGATTACAAATGGTAACATATGTGAAACGCCATTCATCAAATCTTTATAGACTCGTTGACCGATCGTTCCATCAGCATTCCCTTCATCTGATGAATCATTTTTGCTATCACCATGGAAAACTGGTGCATTTCCCTCAACCGCAAGATTAATCAATTCTTCTGATTTACGGATACCATCACTTACTGGACGATTCACTAGTTTTTTCCCATCAAAGCGATTCATTTCAACCTTTTTATCTGCTGCAACGATTACGCCGTCTGCGCGTGCGATATCTTCTGCAGTCAAACGATTTTTAATTCCTTCAGAACCATTTGTTTCAACTTTGATATCTACGCCCATCTCTTTTGCTTTTTTCTTCAAAGCATCCTCTGCCATGTACGTATGCGCAATTCCAGTTGGGCAAGCTGTTACCGCTACGACAAATTTTCGGTCTGAATCAGTTAACGTTTCAATTTGTTGAGCAGCTTGTTCTGCCTTTTCTTCTGCTTCTTTTTCGTCTTCAGCTGTTTGGAAAAGTTCTTGCACTTCATCAGGTGTTTGAACTTCTTTTAATTTTGCCACAAAATCCGGATTGATCAACAAACGTGATAATGCTGCTAAAGCTTGCAAGTGAGTATCATTTGCGCCTTCTGGAGCAGCAATCATGAAAAAGAGATAAGTTGGTTGACCATCGAGTGCTTCATAGTCAACACCTGATTTACTTTTTGCAAATAAAACAGTTGCTTCTTTCACAGCAGCATTTTTTGCATGTGGCATGGCGATTCCATCACCTAAACCTGTAGATGTTTGCGCTTCACGTGCTAAAATTCCTTGTTTATATGTGTCGATATCTGATATGCGTCCAGCATCGTACATTTTTTGGACCATTTCATCTATAGCCCCTGCTTTATCAGTTGCTTGCAAATCCATGATCATTGCTTCTTTGACCATCAAATCTTTAATATTCATGGTTATCCTCCTTAATATTTAGTCGATTTTTGTAATTTCAACTTCAGGTAATAGTGAATCAATCATTTCACGAGATGCTAAGTCATCAGAGAATGCTGTTGCACTTCCGCAAGCAACACCCCATTTGAAGGCTTCAACTGCATCATGATGTTTACTAAATGAACCAATAAATCCAGCAATCATCGAGTCTCCGGCGCCTACTGAGTTTTTCAAAGGTCGCACTAAAACATTCGACTGATAAGCTCCCTCTTTCGTAAACAACAATGCGCCATCCCCAGCCATTGAGATCAATACATTTTGTGCACCTTCTGCCAATAATTTGCGACCATAAGGGATAATGTCTTCAACTGATTCAAAAGTTGTTTGGTAAAGCTCCGCTAATTCATGGTTATTGGGTTTGATTAATAACGGTTCTTTTGACAGAGCATTTTTTAAATCTTCTCCCGTAGTATCGATCACGAAATCAGCACCTTTGTCACGAATGATTTCAATCAACTCTTGATAAAAACCTTTTCTAAGACTTGCAGGTGTACTTCCAGATAACACGACAATGTCACCTGCTTCAACCGTACTTAACGCTTGTTTCAATTCATTGATTTCTTCATTAGAGATAACTGGACCTAAGCCATTGATTTCTGTTTCAGCATCTGATTTCAATTTGATATTGATACGTGTATCTTCATGTACTTTAGTAAACAAAGTATGAATGTGTTCTTTTTTCAACCAATCAGAAATAAATTCTCCGGTAAATCCCCCTAAAAAACCAAGAGCAGTTGAATTTGAATCAATACGTTTTAATATGCGAGAAACATTTATTCCTTTACCACCTGGTAATTTAAAATCTTCTGTCATGCGATTCAAATCGCCTAATTTTAATCCATCCACACGAACAATAAAGTCAATTGATGGATTAAGTGTTACTGTATAAATCATTGAATAGCCTCCTTAATTGTTGTCAGGTCACGATAATCTGCGACAAATTCTAATGGACAACGCTCGGTTACGATTGTGGCTGCCGCTAAAGGAGCAACAGAAGTGAAAGACAACTTATTAAATTTCGTTTGATCAATCAAAACAAATGCTTCTTCGGATTGTCTCATCGCAATTCGTTTAAGTGCTGCTTCTTCGGGATCTGGTGTCGTAAAGCCTTGGACCAAATGTGCGCCGTTCATTCCCATAAATGCTTTGTTAAAATGAAATGCACTCAACTGTTCCACACTACTTGAACCCAAAACTGCATTCGTTGATAGCTTGACTTGACCACCTAAAATGATTGTTGGTATTTGTAAGTCAACTAGATTAGCAGCATGCTTGACTGAATTGGTAACAACCGTTACGTTTTTCCCTTGTAAAAACGGAATCATCTCTAGCGTTGTTGAGCCTGCATCAAGATAGATAACATCATCCGGTTCAATCAAATCAGCAGCTAAACGAGCAATTTGTTGTTTTTCTTGAACGTTTTTGAGCGTTTTTTCACTCATTGCTTGTTCAAAACCCAAAAGTTGGTCTTTTTTTGCACCACCATGGATTCTTTCCAAAAAGCCTTCATTCTCCAACTCTTGTAAATCCCGACGAATAGTTGATTCGGAAGCATCTAGCAAGGTTACAAGATCTTGCGACTTAACAATTTTATGCTGATCTAATAAGTCTAAAATTTTCTGTCTGCGTTCTTCTGTAAGCATTTCCACAACCTCCTCACGACAAATAGTAACATATTAATTATTAGCTTGCAATATAAAACATTCAAAAACATTCAACAAAATTCTAAAACGTTCAACGGGAGAAATATTCTTGAAAAAACTAAAAAAAGAGGCATCTCAAGGATGTCTCTCTTAGAATTGCTATTTTTTATTTCTCTTTCTTGATATAAATCGGTTGAACTTTTACTTTTCGTGACAATCGATAGTAAGTCCCTAAACCAGAAAATATAATCAAAAAGCCAACCAACGAACGAATCGAAAAATTTGGGATAAATAAAACGAATGCGGCTAAAACAACTGTCGGTCCCATCACACGATAATATAATTTTTTATCCATTTTCTCCACCTCATACTCTCTGTATAGTTGTTAATGCTTCTAATTTACGATAGTCCAAGAAAACGACTCTTAAATGATTGTCTCCTTTTTTCAAGTCAAAGAAGATTGTTCCTTTTTTCTTTTTTTGTCGACTTATTTTGACATCGGCTAATTGCATCTTCATCTCAGCAATTGGTAACTTTGCTAAAGCTTCTGGGGGAATGTACAATCTCAAAACAACTTGAAAATCTTGATACTTTTCATCTTGGACTTCTACTTCTAAATATTCACGAATGTAATAACAGTAGGCTTGAATTCCTTCATCCACTGCGACAGTTGGATCAATTACTTTATAGCACATCATTTGTGCGCGATTTTCATCTACCCAAGGAAAATAAGCTTGAGCGTTTAAAGCTCCTTTTACGCGACGTTCACGATACTGATTTTGTTCGATATCATAACTTCTTGTTACAAAAAATGTTGCTGCTTTTTTAGGTACAGGTTGCATATTTTGATTTTGATATTGAACAGACTGGATTACTCGATCAGTGTACGCGTATTCAATAAAGGGTTCTTTCAGTAAGCCTACACCATTATCCCAAGCCAAGTGATCAAACCCCAGTTGATCACGATAGTAAGATTGAAAACGAAGATTTTCTTTTTTCCGCCAGTTAAATGGATTTTTATAAAGCTGGATCCTCAGCACCTGATTTTCTAACTCAGCAATGCTTTCCACTTGCTGGATGTCAAGAAAAATTGGTTTCGGAATAACTTTGAAGTAAGCCGCACTGTAATACATCTCCCAACAAGAAGTGAAGCACAAACCACGATAAAATAAATCATAACCAACAAAATGATTACAATCCACGATTACTTCTCCGTGTTGTCCTTTCATCTTAGGAAGGTCAGCAATTTCTTCTTTTGTTTCAAATATTGTTCGTCGATCAAGTTCTTTTGTATTATGTGCCAAGAATTCACTGTAAGCACGCAGATAGGCAAACACACCATGCTTTGCCATTTTCATCCGAAGATAGTCACGAATCAACGTTTCTTTACCATTAAAAACCTGCCGATCGATCACATTTTTAATCAATAATTGTTGATTTTCATAATGAAAGCTGCATTCATTTTCTTCATCCCCCACGACAAAAAATATTTTTTCATTCTCTACTGCTAACTCTAACGCGGATTGAAATTTTTTTAAATGAAAGGGTTCGGTTGCTCCGTGAAAAGGTCGAAAAAATGTCGGCTGGATCAATAAACGAACCAATATACTCCAGTCTGTTATTTCCTGTAATTTATCGTGTTCCTTTAAGTTATTCATCTGCATAGTCATTAATAGTTTTTCTTCGCCAAGCATTTTTCTCACCTCTTTCAAATCTTTTTATAATCTAATTATAACCAATAAATGTCAAAATCCCAAATTTTTCGACTTCATAAATTATAGTAGATTTTTAAGAATTACATGGTACACTATCAATGAGGTGATAGAAATGGGACTAAAATTCGAACGTACGGATAATCTCGATAAACTTTTCGAGTCATTTGCAGTTGATCCAGAGAAAAAAGTAGCTTCTAATGAAGATATCAACCGTTTTTTAAAACCAGAAACTCTTGACACAAACAAAGCGAAGAAAGCTACTAAAACGAAGAAATAGAACGAAAAGAACCCCCGCAACTGTTAAGTTGCGGGGGTTCTTTTTATGCTTGGTAGCCAATTGCATCTTCAATTGCTTTCCAAGCTTCATCTTTTCCTTTTTTGGTTACGGAAGAAAATAAAATAAATTGGTCATTATGGTCAAAATCAAGCGCCTTCTTGATTTCACTCTCATGTTTATTCCATTTTCCTCTTGGAATTTTGTCAGCTTTAGTTGCCACTACAATGACAGGAATATCATAATACTTTAAAAATTGATACATTTGGATATCTTCTTGTGAGGGCTTGTGGCGCACGTCGACTAAGGAAACAACAGCTCGCAATTGTTCTCGCGTCGTTAAATAAGTCTCAATCATTTTTCCCCACTTCGCTCGTTCCGTTTTCGAAACTTTCGCATAACCATATCCAGGTACATCCACGAAGTGTAACGCATCTTCAATCAAATAAAAATTCAGCGTTTGTGTCTTTCCTGGTTTACCTGAAGTCCTAGCTAAGTTTTTTCGATCAATCAGCGTATTGATAAAGGAAGATTTCCCAACATTTGATCGTCCTGCTAGCGCAATTTCTGGTAATTGCGTTTCAGGATATTGTTTCGGAGCAACCGCACTGATGACGATATCGGCTTGATGAACTTTCATAATTTCTCTCCTTTAAAAAAAGGCTAAGACATAGCTCGAAAGTTATGTCCCAACCTCTTTCACATTATCCAGCTTTTTTCTCTGTATCTTTATAAATGATTGTCGGCTTACCCGTCAATTCAGCTGCTTCTTTGGTGATAATCACTTTCTCGATAGTTTCGTCTGAAGGAATATCGAACATCACGTCCATCATGATTTCTTCAATGATTGAACGCAAACCACGTGCACCGGTATTACGTTCGATTGCTTTGTTAGCAATTGCTTGTAATGCATCTGGTTCAAATTCTAATTCAGTATCATCTAAAGAAAGAAGTTTTTGGTATTGTTTAACTAACGCATTTTTAGGTTCTGTCAAAATACGGACTAAATCAGCTGTTGTTAATTTTTCTAACGCTGCCATCACAGGTAAACGTCCAATAAATTCTGGAATCAATCCAAATTTCAATAAATCTTCTGGGATAATATGTTGCATGACACTTTCCTCATCAGAGATTTTTTGATTATTGGTACCAAAACCAATTGTTTTTTCACCCATTCGGTTTTTTACAATCGTTTCAATTCCATCGAACGCACCACCAACGATAAACAATACATTTGTTGTGTCGATTTGGATAAATTCTTGATGCGGATGTTTACGCCCTCCTTGAGGTGGTACGCTCGCAACTGTTCCTTCTAGAATTTTCAATAATGCTTGTTGAACACCTTCACCAGATACATCTCGAGTAATTGACACGTTCTCGCTTTTGCGTGCAATCTTATCAATTTCATCGATGTAAATAATTCCTTTTTCAGCGCGCTCAACATTGTAATCAGCTGATTGTAATAGTTTGAGTAAGATGTTTTCAACATCTTCTCCAACATAACCTGCTTCTGTTAAACTTGTGGCATCTGCGATAGCAAATGGCACATTCAATGTTTTGGCTAATGTCTGTGCAAGAAATGTCTTACCAGAACCTGTTGGACCAATTAAACAAATATTACTTTTTTGTAATTCTACATCTTCTGAAGTCTCGCTTGCTTGTTGATTGACACGTTTATAGTGATTATAAACTGCAACCGCTAATGATCGTTTTGCACGATCTTGTCCAATCACATAATCATTCAAGACATCAAGAATTTCTTGAGGTTTAGGTACTTCTGTGAACTCACGTACTGCTTCTTCATAAAATTCTTCGTCAATTATTTCTTTACATAGGTCGATACATTCATTACAGATGTAGACCCCAGGACCTGCTACGATTTTTTTTACTTCTTCTTGGGTCTTGCCACAAAAAGAACAACGTACGGTCTCATTACCACTTGGATTATCATACATGGTCTTCACCCCTTAGCTTGCAAAAAAATGCAAGAAACTATCAGCGACTTTGCAGTCTTCAATTATCATAACATAAAATAAAAAAAAGCAAAAGCACCGAAAATCAGCCTTTTTTTGCGTCTTTTATTAAAAAGGAAAGCTGGGACATAATTTAAAAAAACTAAATCAAGTCCCAGCCTTTTCAGCAAATTTTTACATTTTTGACCGATGGATCAAATCTGTTACATCTTTAATTATTACTTAGCTTCTGTTGCAGTTCCAGTAATCAAATCAATTGCTTTTTTCATTGTTACGTCATGTCTTAACATGTCTTCAGTCAACACGCGTTTGATTTGTTCGATTGGCATATTGTAAGATTCAGCCAATTCGTTGATTTCTGCAGTGATTTCTTCTTCAGTTGCTTCTAAGTTCTCAGCAGCTGCGATTGCTTCGATTACAAGATTTGTTCTTGTACGCAAGTCAGCTTCACCTTCGAATTGTTTATGCAAATCGTCTTCTGTAGAACCAGTTAATTGGTAGTACATTTCAGGAGAGATTCCTTGACGTTGCATGTTGTTTAAGAATTCATCCATTGAACGGTGAACTTCGTCATGAACCATTACGTGTGGTAATTCAACGATTTCAGCATTTTCAACAGCTAAACGAATAGCAGCTTCATCTTTTGCATCTTCAGCAGCTTTTTCTTTAGCTTCTGTTAATTCTTTACGGATTTTTTCTTTTAATTCTGCTAATGTTGAAACTTCATCATCAACATCTTTTGCAAATTCATCGTCTAGTTCAGGAACTTCTTTTGATTTTACTTCGTGAACAGTTACTTTGAATGTTGCATCTTTACCAGCTAAGTCTTCTGCTTGGTATTCAGCAGGGAAAGTTACGTTTACATCTAAGCTGTCTCCTGATTTGTGACCTACTAATTGTTCTTCAAATCCTGGAATGAATGAACCAGAACCTAATTCAAGTGAGTAGTTTTCGCCTTTTCCGCCTTCAAATGCTTCGTCACCAACGAATCCTTCGAAATCGATTACGACAGTGTCACCGTCTTTTGCAGCTTCATCTTCTTTGATAACTAATTCTGCTTGTGCATCTTGTTCTTGTTTAAGACGTGCATCAACATCAGCATCCGTTACTTCACGGTCTTGTTTTTCAACAACTAAATCTTTGTATTGACCTAATTTAACTTCTGGTTTCACTGTTACTTCAGCAGTGATTGTCCAGTCTTGGCCTTTTTCCATGCTTTCAACGTCGATTTTTGGTTGAGATACTGGATCGATTCCAGCTTCTTTTACAGCAGCTTCATAAGCTTCTGGTAATACAGCGTTCAATGCATCTTCATACAAAGCTTCTTCTCCGTACATACGGTTGAAGACTTGACGAGAAACTTTTCCTTTACGGAAACCTGGAACGTTTAAGTTTCCTTTAACTTTATTAAACGCAACAGTTAGTCCTTTTTGGATTTCTGGTTGCGCAATCGTAAATGTTAAAACACCATCATTTGTGCCTTTTTTTTCAAATGTTGCAGTCATTTATTTCCCTCCGAGTTTTGAAATTCATTTTATACATCAAAAGCGTTTCATGCATACCATTAAATAGTACACTAACGCTTTAAAATTGTAAACATATTGAATAGCCAGAATCCCTGATTTTCACTAGTTTTTTCTTTCTTTTGATGTTTGTTCATTCCTGTCTAAAGAAATTGTTGCATCAAATTTAAGATTTTTTCTCGTTTTGCTAAAAATTTTTCTTTTTCTGCTTCAGTGAAACAGTTTTCTGTTGTTTCTTGATACACATTGATCGTTTCCTCAAACCACTTTGTAGCTTCTCCAACATAAGTATCAAAAACTGGATACGTGATTGCCGCTTGCATCATGAATTCTTCTTTTAACCCTGCACTCAACAATGCATCTTGATTTTCATAAGCTTGGGCTAACTTCTTTAAGCAGCGATAGCTTTTTTGTTCGGCTGGTTTTGGTAAGCTTTGTGGTACGACTTCAATCAATTGCTCATCAATTGTTAAAAACGCTACTGGCTTGCTTTCTCCAACTTGTACTAGAAGCTCTAAAAGTTTTGCGCGAACAAATAAATGGATATCCGTACGGATCAATATTTTTTTCGTTGCTTGGATAAATTCGTGATAAGGTAATTGCTCAAGCTCACTAATCAATGTTAATTGTTCCGTTGGCGACATTTCTGCGATGTTCGCCAATTTCTGATGCGTTTGGCGTATTTTTTGCCTCGCTAATTGTCCAGAAAAGTTTTCTGCTTGCTGGATTTTTTCAATCATTGCATGTTCAAATTGATCCGAAAAATTAGTCGCTGCAATTAATTTGCGTGCATATAACCAATCTTTTGCACCAATCAGTAAATCAAAATAAAAAGTGGCAAATTCTTCTTGCTTCAAATATTCCGCTTCATGGATTACTGCTTGGCTCAAAGCCTCTTGCTTCTCATCTAATTCATATAAGCAATAAACAAGCAAACTGTTTGCTTCAAACGTTGGCTCCAATTCATACGCGCGGGTGAACAATTCTTTTGCTTTTTCCAAATTTTGTTGTGCGAGTGCTTGTTGAGCAACACGCATTAAATTCTCATATTTTTCTGGAAAATCAACTGGTCCAACCATGTCACTCCTCCTAACCTTTTCCATTTTAACAAAACAAAAAAAGCGTGACAATCAAAATTATAATCATCACGAAAGAAAGAATTTTTCAAATTAATTTTTTGATTTTCCTGTATCTTTTAATTTTATCTTCAAAAACAATACTTTTATTTCGCCATTTCATCGCAGCTACTACTCAAAGAAAGACTAGGACATTTTTTGCCCTAGTCTTTCTTCCTTTTAACTATTCTCAAACAAAAATAACAAATTTTAGAAATCAAGCATTTATTTCTTGATTAAATGCTTTGATTAAATTAACTGTTACAACACTCGTATTTGAGAAGTAGTCACCTAAATGTTGTTTTTTCTGACTAAAAATCGTCGGAATGTATCCAATAAAGAGTAATGGAAATTTCAAAATAAAACGACAAGCCGCCTCACGCACCAAAACAGTTGACCAGCTCAATTGCATTTCATCGAAACTGATGACTCGAATGCCGAAAATCATTTTTCCTAATGTCTGCCCATGATTTAATTTTGTCAATAAAACAAAATAACTTAGATAAATCACTAATCCTAAAAAACCATACACACTTAGATAAGAATCATTGATTGTTAGCCAGCCTAAATGGCTCATCACGCCAAGCGTTAAGCGTGTAATTGCACCAATAGATAGCAAATCAATCAAAAAAGCAAAGAAACGAATCCAAAATCCAGCGTAAAAATATGTTGGAAAATCATTCATTTTTTTCTTTTCTGTAGGGCCTTCTGTATATTGTTGCCATTCCGCTTGCTTTTCTTTGATTTGTTCTTCTGTCAGTTCTTCTTTACGAAAAGAATTCAGTACCTTTTGAGAAAATCCTTTATCTGGTCCAACAGCTGGTTGCGGATTCACTTTTGGATCATTTGCTGTTTCAGACTGTTCGTTTATCGTTTGTTTTTCCGGAGTTTCTGTCATTTTATTCACCTCCGTAGTAATACATCGCTTTAGGAGATTCTGCCGTACCAAGATTTTCCAAAACGGACAAAATTTGGTTCGTTTCAGAAGCCTTGATTCCTTGGAACTCTGCTAATTTTGACCCAAACCAAGTACTAGCAAATCCAGTGCCAGAAGCACTATATTCGATTAGCTGTGCATCTTCCAGTTTCTGGTCTTTTCTCATTGCTGCTAGTGCTTCATCTGGAAATGCTAATTCGTCAACCAATCCATTTTCCTTCGCTTGAACACCATCATAAATGCGGCCATCAGCGATTTTTTTCACTTCTGCCTCTGGCATGTCGCGTCCTTCGCTGACTATCGAAACAAAGCGACCATACGCACTATCAATATAAGCTTGTAATACCGCTTGGTCCTCTGCTGTTTCCGGACGAGTGCTTGATCCCATATCTTTCAGTGCACCACTTTTGACTGTTGTGTCTTCTACACCAAGTTTTTCTAATAACCCAGAATAGTTTAACCCAGACATGATCACACCAATTGACCCAGTGATCGTTTCTTCAGTCGCATAAATTTTATCTGCGCTAGCTGAAATGTAATATCCACCACTTGCAGCCATGCTTCTCATACTCACGTACAAAGGAATCTTGCGTTCGCTTTGGATCTTCTTTAGTTCTTTCGCGATTTCAGCACTTTCATAAACGCCTCCTCCAGGAGAATTCACTTCTAAGAAAACGCCTTTGATCGTATCATCTTCTTCGATTTCTTTTAATTGTTTCATAAAATTGTCATGGTCATACCCTTCGGATGCAAAAATACCAGAAGACCCGCCACCTTGAATCGTTCCATCAACAGTTAACTTAACGATTTGTTTGGATTCATCACCAGGTTCAAGAACATTTGCTGTTAAATCATCCTCCCCATACAACAAACGATTAAAACTATCCAACTGGATTTCGTCACTTACAGGTCGTGTCATACTTGAAGCTACCATCGAAACCACTAACAAGCCCGCAGCAATTGCTACAGCGATCCACCGTTTTTTATTCATTTTTTTCTCCTTACTTCACAAGTTTAATATAGATTTTTAATTACGATTACTGCTTCTGTTGCTTCTTCTGCATTCATTTTTTCCGCTTTTTCTTCTAGTGCGTAGCCCGCAAATGCTTCATTGGTCAATTCATCATGAACAACAAATTTTTGTGCTGTTGCCACAGCTACCGCATCCGGCGCTAACTCTTGGATACTGTCCCAACCAGTATCTAAGAAAATTTTTGTTTCATCCGTTACTTCTGGCATCTCTTCTAGTACCTTCAATTGTTTTTTTAACTCACCCAACGTAAGAATTTCTATTTTAGCTTCCATCTTTTCCTCCTATAAATTAGACATCTATGATTGTTTCCATTGTACCGAACTACTAGAAAAGATGATAGTCAATTTCTAATAAAATTCTGACAACTCTTTTTCAAAACTTGGCAATTAGATATATACCAATTATACAAAAAAAGATTTTCATTGACAAACACACCCGATAAAAGTTATTATTTTAAATGTTTCCAAAACTTTTTTGAGAAAAGAGGATAGTAGACCATTAAGGATAGCGCCAGATCTGAATAACCAGATGACGAGGAAAGGGTTTATCGAAAGTTTCGGCGGATGACCCTAGGGAGCTGCACTCTACAGAGTATGAAAAAAACGATTTGTGAGAATCGAACAAAAACATACTCATGCAGTTGGAAACATCAGACAAATTTATTGAAGAAAGTAGGATGTTTTTTTATGTGTGGAATTGTTGGAATGATTGGATTAGAAAATGTTACTCCTGGATTAGTGAATGGATTGGAAAAATTAGAGTATCGCGGGTATGACTCTGCCGGTATTTTTGTTGCAAATGACTCTGCTGATTATTTGATTAAGTCACAAGGACGAATCCAAAATTTAAAAAGTCGATTAACACCAGATGTTACTGGAAGCATTGGGATTGGTCATACACGTTGGGCAACTCATGGCATTCCTTCAGAAAAAAATGCCCATCCCCATACTTCTCAAAGCGGTCGTTTTGTTTTGGTTCACAACGGTGTGATTGAAAATTTTGAAGAACTAAAAGAAACGTATTTAGCTGACCATACATTTATCGGCGAAACTGATACAGAAATCATTGCGCACTTAATTGAAGTATTTGCTAATAATGGATTGTCAACAAAAGACGCCTTCTTAAAAACACTTCAACTAACAAAAGGTTCTTATGCGTTTGGTTTAGTAGATCGCACAACGCCTGATGTCATCTATGTTGCCAAAAATAAAAGCCCTCTATTGATTGGTTTAGGCGACGGATTCAACGTCATCGCCAGTGATGCAATGGCCATGTTAGCTCAAACAAAAACATTTGTTGAAATCGAAGATCAAGAAATGGTTCTTATCACAGCAGATGACGTAATCATTCAAAATTATCAAGGAGATGTAATCACTCGTGATTCTTTTGAAGCACAAGTTGATGCTTCTGACATCGAAAAAGGAACTTATCCTTATTACATGCTCAAAGAAATTGATGAACAACCAATTATCATGCGTAAAATCGCGCAAACGTATGTAACGACTGAAAATCAGATTGCACTTGACCAAGAACTAGTAACAACACTTGCTGACAGCGACCGTATTTATATCGTTGCTTGTGGTACTAGCTACCATGCCGGTCTTGCTGGAAAGCAAGCTTTAGAGACATTGACAGAAATACCAGTTGAAGTCCATTTAGCAAGTGAATTTGGTTATCACATGCCTTTGCTTTCAAGAAAACCCTTTTTCATTTTTCTAAGTCAAAGTGGCGAAACTGCTGACAGTCGACAAGTATTAGTGAAAATCAATCAGCTTGAGCTTCCTTCGTTAACAATTACAAATGTAGCTGGATCTACGTTATCAAGAGAAGCTTCCTTCACTGTTTTATTACATGCTGGACCAGAAATTGCTGTTGCTTCAACGAAAGCTTATACTGCTCAAATCGCTGTTTTAACATTGTTAGCAAAAGCTGTTGGTGATCAAAATAAAAACATGCTTTCTTTGGATTTCGATGTAGCTCATGAACTAAGTTTAGCAGCAAGTGCGATGGAAACAATCATCACTCAAAAAGAATACTTGGAGCAACTGGCTACTATATACTTGAATGATGCACGAAATGCTTTTTATATTGGACGTGGCTCTGATTATTACGTTTCTCTTGAGGCAGCATTGAAATTAAAAGAAATCAGCTATATTCAAGCAGAAGGTTTTGCTGCCGGAGAATTAAAACACGGAACGATTGCCCTAATTGAAGAAGGAACTCCAGTAATTGGAATCATTAGTGATCCTATCACTGGTGCTCATACTCGTGGAAATTTAAAAGAAGTTGAAAGCCGTGGTGCAAACACGCTAGTCATTTCAACCGAAGCGTTAGCAAAAGAAAACGATCAGTTAATTTTACCAACCGTTCATCCATTCTTCACGCCGTTAACAACAGTTGTCCCTACTCAATTACTTGCTTACTATGCGACCTTGTTACGCGGATTCGATGTTGACAAACCACGTAACTTAGCAAAATCTGTAACCGTTGAATAAGATATTCTACTTTTAGTCTCCCCAATCAACGCAAAAAAGAAGTAGCCGTGAATTTCTCACGGCTACTTCTTTTTTTGATAGTCATCCACAAAAGTGAAAAAATACTTTGCATTTTGTGGATGGAACTTTCTTTTAGGAAAGAGCAAAAAAAGGTCAAAACGAAAATCCGCTTTGACTCTTTTTTTCAATTAATCGATCCCAATTTCTGCTTTAACGACTGCAGCAATTTTATCAACATAGTAATTCACTTTTTCATCAGTTGGCGCTTCTGCCATGACACGCAACAACGGTTCTGTTCCTGAAGGGCGAACTAAGATACGGCCTTCCCCATTCATTTCAGCCTCTGCTTCATCAATCACTGCCTTGATTGCAGGAACTTCCATTGCACCATTTTTATCGCTGACACGAATATTCACTAATTTTTGCGGATAAATCGTTACTTCACTAGCAAGCTCTGATAATTTTTTGCCTGTTTGTTTCATAATATTCAACAGTTGAATACCAGATAACATGCCATCACCAGTTGTATTAAAATCTAGGAAAATCATGTGACCAGATTGTTCGCCACCAAAGTTATAGTCATTTTTACGCATTTCTTCCACTACGTAGCGATCACCAACTTGAGTGATTACATCTTTCAAACCGATTCCTTCAACTGCTTTATGGAAACCTAGGTTACTCATAACAGTTGTTACAATAGTATCTTTTTTCAATCGATTTTTTTCTGCTAAATATTTCGCACAGATAAACATGATTTTATCGCCATCAACAATATTTCCTAATTCATCAACCGCAATGATTCGGTCGCCATCACCATCAAACGCTAAACCAACATCTGCACCTTTTTCAACAACCATCTCAGCTAATTTTTCTGGATGTGTTGAGCCGACGCCGTCGTTGATATTCAAGCCGTCTGGTTTTGTTCCCATCGTGTAGAAATCCGTTTCCAAGTCTGCAAATAAACGATTGACAGAAGTTGCTGTTGCTCCATTTGCTGCGTCAACACAAACCGTTAGTCCTGATAAATCACCATTGATTGTTTGGACTAAAAATTGCGAATACTTCAATAATCCTTCTGGAAATTCTTCGACAGTCCCTAATCCTTCAGCAGAAGGTCTTGGTAGCTCATCCGTTGGCGCATCAAGCAAAGCTTCGATTTCTAATTCTTGGTCATCGACCAATTTGAATCCGTCTGCTCCAAAGAACTTGATTCCATTATCCTGTGCAGGATTATGTGATGCAGAAATCATCACCCCCGCACTTGCTTTTTGTAAACGAGTCAAGTAAGCTACACCCGGTGTTGAGATTACACCTAATTGGAAGACTTCAATCCCTACTGATAACAAACCTGCAACTAAAGCCGATTCAAGCATTTGTCCAGAAATACGAGTATCACGACCAACTAAAACTCGAGGACGTTTTCCTTCAACTTCGTGTTGGCTTAAAACATATCCTCCATAACGTCCTAATTTGAACGCTAATTCCGGCGTTAACTCCTTATTTGCTTCTCCACGGACACCGTCCGTTCCAAAATATTTACCCATAACGATTAACTTACTCCTTTAACTTCATTTTCTAAGAAATTTTCCCATTCAATTGTTCGCTTCCATCCATCAGTTTTGGGTTGAATCAACCGTTTCATTCGTCGATTCTTCAGTACTCGAAGTCTGTGTATCTGAACTTGTCGATGTATCTGACGTCGACGATGTGGTCGTTTTCGTTGTGTTTGTTCCAGATTGTGTGGTTGATGAACGATCTGTAGTACCTTCTGAACGTGAAGACGAACTTCTACTTGTCGTTTCTTCTAACACTGGTGTGATTTCAACACTCACTTTTTTTGGCGAAACACTTAACCCATCACTGACCGGGATCTTGTATTCTCTCGTCAAGCGATGTGTAATTCCTGACACGTCGATTGGAACGGCAATGCTATCTCCCAGTTGTTCCAATAACTCACTCGTTCCTGTTACTTCTGCTTCTAGTTTCGCAAAATTAAAGTCATAGCTTTTCACACCATCCGCTCGAACTCCTTGTTGCGTCCCGTAAAGTCGAACCGTTTTTGTCGGTTTGATTGCATCTGCTTGGACTTTCACATTCACTGGATCAGCAATGATACTTAACGCTTCTCCCGCACTGTTTAAAGCTTGCACAGCTACATTACTATTGATACCATCATCTGTCACGTCAGATGCATTGACTTTAGCAACTACTTGATTGATTTCTGCCAACGTTTTATCACCTGTGGTAATCGTCACTTTTTCTGGTGTTTCTGAAACTGTGTCCAATCGATAACCTGCAGGTGTTGTTTCAGATGGTAAGATTGTTGTTACTTCAAAATCTTTTTTCACCCTTTTTTCGATCGTCACCGTGATTGTAGTTGGCTCAACTTTTGCATTCACTGCGCTACTAAGATTTCTGACTCTTAGTGAAACTTCATGGGTTCCTTCGTTTAGCTTAGTTAAATCCGCGCTCAAACGGAATGTTCGCGTATCAATATTTGATTCCGCATTTAACTGAACGCGATTGGCGCTAGTAAGTTTCACTTTTGCCGTAGTGACAAAACCGTGAATATAATATTTTTCAGAATCGTAAGATAACTGAATAGGCACATCACTCACAGTTTGCGTGTAGGATTCAGAACCAGAAAGGACACTTTGAGTTGATTGATTGTTTGCATTGAAATACAAAACAATACTAAACATTAAAGCAATAAATCCATAAAAAATACTGGTTCTTTTTTCTTTTGAGATCATTTACGACCCCCTCCCTTAGTCATGCCATCTAGGAAGGATTGAAGAACATTTTTTCTGTTCTTTGTTTTTTCATCTGCAATCAATTCACGACGCAAGATTGCTAAATATTCTTCTTGAGATAAACCAGTAATCAATTCGTTATCTAAAGTGATACTGACATCTCCTGTTTCTTCAGAGACAACGATCGTAATCGCATCACTGACTTCACTGATACCGACAGCTGCGCGGTGACGAGTCCCAAACTCTTTTGGGATCAACATACTCTCAGATAAAGGTAAATATGCGCTAGCCACTGCAATTTTACCGTCTTTTACAATAACGGCCCCATCATGAAGTGGCGTGTTTGGAATGAAGATATTAATCAGTAATTCCCCCGTAATATCTGCATCTAACGCAATTCCAGTTTCAATATACTCATCTAATCCTGTATGACGTTCGATTGTGACCAATGCACCAATTTTCCGCTTGGACATATATTGGATCGCTTTATCGAATGACAAAATCATTTTTTCATCTTCTTGTTGTTCACTCTTCGTTTGCTTAAATAGCGAACTTCTTCCAAGATGCTCCAATCCGCGACGAATTTCAGGTTGGAAAATGACAACTGCTGCGATAACACCATAGGTAATGACTTGATTCATCAACCAGGATAGTGTATGAAGTCCAATTATTTCTGCTAAAATCCGAATCACGATAAAAATCGCAACTCCCTTTAGCAACTGAATGGCCTTCGTTCCTCTTAACAGCTGGATCAGCTTGTACACTAAGTACCAGACAACCAGAATATCAAGTATGTTCACAAAAAAGTTTAGTGATAAAAAATCACCAGAAAGCATTTGCTGCCAATAATTCAAATTAAAAAGTTCCCCGATTTGAAATGACATAAAAAGCCTCTCTTCTCTTTTGAGATTTCTTTCCTATTATATCATATGTTTGTTCTTTAAAGAGTTTTCTGCCTCGTTTTTCCAGATAAAAACACATTTTTTTCAAGAAAGTTACAATTTATTTTCTTGTCAAAAAAAGACTTGCTAATTTTTACCGTTAAGGTGTCATTAGCAAATCTTTTATTTTATTATTCTTGTTCTTTCCGACGTTTTGCACGTTCTTCGCGTCGTTTCGCTCGTCTTTCTTGCGCTTCAAGATCAACAGGGCGTTCTTTTCGTACACGTCTTTCTTTTTGTTCTTTCTCGGATCTATCCGAAACCGATTCAGGTTCTAACTTCGCTTTGATTTTTTCTAACTCACCAGACATCAATGCATAACTATAAAAGCGATTTTTTGCATCGTGAACAGTTTTTTCAAATAGTTCTTTAGCCATTAGCGGATTTGTATTTTCTAACGAAGAAAAACGAACTTGTTTACGCATAAACTCTGCCATCGTTGAAAAATCTGGTTTTTTATAGTCCAATGTCATTGGATTTTTTCCTTTTTCAAGCAAAGTTGGATTATAACGATACAGTGACCAGTAACCTGAAGAAACAGCTTCTTTTGCTTCCTTGATAGATTCTTTCATTCCACCAAACAAGCCATGCGTGATGCATGGTGTATAGGCAATGATCAGAGATGGTCCAGGGAATTTTTCAGCTTCTTCGAACGCCTTGATTGTTTGCATTTGGTTTGCGCCCGATGCGATTTGCGCAACATAAACATTATTATAAGTCATCGCCATTTTGCCTAAATCTTTTTTCGCTGCATATTTCCCACTAGCAGCAAATTTAGCAATTGCTGAAGCTGGTGTTGCTTTCGATGTTTGTCCACCAGTATTGGAGTAAACTTCATTGTCCAAAACCAAAATATTGACATCTGCCCCGCTAGCAATCACATGGTCGATGCCGCCAAAACCAATATCATATGCCCAACCATCGCCACCAATCATCCATTGGCTATTTTTTACAAACAAATCTTTTTCGCGATAAATCATTGCTAGCTCTGGTACAGTTTGAAGTTCCGCTTCTATTGCAGCTTGAAGTTTTACCGCCCGTTGTTGTGTGCCTTCGCTATCAAACAAATGATTCAACCAGTCTTCCATCAATAGACGTAATTCTGACGAAACTTTTGGTAAAACTTCACTCATCGACTTAGCTAAGGCTTCACGTCGCGTTTGCGCAGCCAATAACATACCATAACCAAACTCAGCATTATCTTCTAATAAGGAATTTGACCAAGCTGGTCCTTGACCGCATTCATTCGTCGTATAAGGCGACGCAGGCGATGCTCCACCCCAAATTGAAGAACAACCTGTTGCATTAGCAATCATCATTCGATCTCCAAACATCTGAGTCAATAATTTCACATAAGGTGTTTCACCACAACCAGAACAAGCACCTGAAAATTCCAATAGCGGTTGATTGAATTGAGTTGATAATACAGTATTTTTTCCTTTAACCGGATTTTCTTTTTGACGTAATGTCATGGCAAACGCCCAATTGACCGCTTGTTCTTTTTGTTCTTCGTAAGGTTTCATCACTAATGCTTTTCCTTTAGCAGGGCAAGCTTCGACACATAGTCCACAACCTGTACAATCTTCCACAGAAACTTGGATCCGATATTTCTGTCCATCTGCCCCTCGCATTTCGCGAACGATGAACCCTTCTGGTGCTTCTTCCATCTCTTCTTCATCTGCTAAAAACGGACGAATTGCTGCGTGTGGACAAACAAATGCACATTCATTACACATAGTACAACGGTCACTGATCCATTCAGGAACTTCAAGCGCTACACCACGTTTCTCAACAGCACCTGTTCCTACTGGCATTTCACCTGCTGTCATTCCATTTCTCACTAACGTTCCTACTGATAATTCATTACCTTCTTGCGCATTCACAGGTACGAGAATTTCTTCTACATAGCTTGACTGTTTACGAGCGACTTTTTTAGGTAATTCAAGGGTTTTCCAGCTTTCTGGAACAGTCACTTTATGAAGAAGTTCCACTGTTCGATCAATCGCTTGCGTATTTTTTTCCACGATCGTCATTGATTTATGACCATAACTTTTTAGCGCTTCTTCTTTTAAAATTGGCAAGACCTCTTCAAAATCAATAATATTGGCTAATTTAAAAAAGGCTGTTTCCATTGCTGTATTGATTCGGCGACCAAGGCCTACTTCTTGTGCAAGTTTCATTGCATTGATTGTATAAAACTGAATGTCATTTTGTGCTAAATATTTTTTTAGTTTTGTTGGTAAATGGGTTTCAAGTTGTGCATCGTTCCAAATCGTATTCAATAGGAACGTTCCGCCAGGTTTCAATCCCTTAACCAAATCATAACTATGCAAATATGCTGGTGTGTGACAGGCGATAAAATCAGCATGCTCAACTAAATAGGTCGAACGGATTGGTGTGTCACCAAAACGAAGATGTGAAACCGTCAAGCCCCCCGATTTTTTAGAATCATAATGAAAATAACCTTGTACATACTTATTCGTATGATTGCCAATGATTTTTATCGCAGATTTATTTGCACCGACTGTTCCATCTGAGCCAAATCCCCAGAATTTCGCTTGATAAGTTGTTGGGTTTGTTAAATCAAGTGTGTCTCGTTTTTCAAGTGAGGTATAAGTAACATCATCAACAATCCCTATCGTAAAGCGTGTCTTCATTTGCGATTTTTCTTTTTGTAATTCGTCAAAGACAGCAACGATTTGATCAGGAGTAACATCTTTTGAACCCAGACCATAACGTCCACCAATAATTGTTGGGCGAATTTCTGCGTCATACATCACACTTTGAACATCTAGTAGTAATGGTTCTCCGCCAGCCCCTGGTTCTTTGCTTCGATCAAGAACCGCAATTGATTTGACCGTATTTGGTAATTTTTCCAGCAAGTTTTTAACGGGGAAAGGACGATACAAATGAATATTCAAAAAACCAACTTTACGTCCGTTTTTGTTTAGATATTCAACTGTCTGTTCAATAGTCTGCGCAACAGATCCCATGGAAATGATGATTTCTTCTGCATCTTCCGCACCATGATACGTAACCAAATCATAATTGGTATTTCTCAATTGATTGATTTCTTGCATATATTTTTGAACGATTTCCGGAAGTTTTTCATAATATTGGTTAATCGTTTCTCGTTGTTGAAAATGGATATCTGGATTTTGATTAGTTCCACTAACTGTCGGATGATTCGGATTCATTGCCCGTTGACGGAATTTCGCTAACTTTTCTTGATTAATCAACGGAGCTAACTCACCATATTCCAATACTTCGATTTTTTGAATTTCATGACTCGTTCGAAAGCCATCAAAAAAATTCATGAAAGGAATTTCTGCTTCGATTGAGGCTAAGTGAGCTACAGGTGCTAAGTCCATTACTTCTTGGACGCTACTTTCTGATAGCATGGCAAATCCCGTTTGTCTAGCAGCCATCACATCGCCATGGTCCCCAAAAATATTTAACGCATTAGTCGTTACTGCTCGACTTGCCACATGGAAAACGCTTGGCAATAATTCCCCAGCTATTTTGTACATGTTTGGAATCATCAATAATAAGCCTTGTGATGCTGTATAAGTAGTCGTCAAAGCCCCCGTTTTCAAGGAGCCATGAACCACGCCAGCAGCGCCGGCTTCTGATTGCATTTCAACAACTTTAACTGGTTGCCCAAATAGATTTTTCTTTCCTGCTGCCGACCATTGATCGACTAATTCTGCCATTGTTGAACTTGGTGTAATTGGATAGATAGCAGCTAACTCGGTAAACGCATAGGAAATATATGCTGCGGCTGTGTTCCCATCCATGGTTTTCATTTTTCGCATTTATCATCATCCTTGTTCAGTTTCTCTCGAGTAATCTGCTTCATTATACCGTAAATTCGATGGGAATAAAAATAAATTTCGAGCATTTATTCACATACTTCAACAAAACGTTATTTTAATAAGAAATATTTTGTGAAATTTTTCTAAAGCAAAACGCTATCTTTTTTTATTTCGAATCGGTAAAATGTATTTGGAGGTGTTTCTATGGATATTTCAGTAATCGATGCAACGAAAACAAACAAAACAACAGGAATTTACTATGGAGATGCAACAGCGCCAAAAACAACGATTGAGTTCCTCAACCTTGCTTGTCCTTATTGTAAAAAATGGTTTGAAGAATCTTTTTCAACTCTCGAATCATCGGTCCAAGAAGGAAAAGTGAATCGCCTAATTAAGCTCTTTGATAAAGAAAAAGAAAGTTTACAACGTGGAAATGTCATGCACCATCACATTACTACTAATGATGGCAAAAAAGCTTTAGTAGAAATCAAACACATTTTTGAAACACAAGAGCAATGGAAGAATCTTTCTTTAGAAGAAGTTGCGCAATACGCAACAGAAGAATTAGGATTGACTTATCAACCTGATATGGAAATGGCAAAAGCAATTATTGATGAAGCAAATACTGCGCACATTCAATTTGTCCCAACGATTTTACTCGATCAAACTATTTTTGATGAAGGAATCGCATTAGATGAATTAACATCTTTACTCAACTAATAAAAAGGTGAACCAAGACGAAATTTCGTCTTGGTTCACCTTTTTTTGGCCGTGCGATCCATCCAATTTTTTCTGGAACACTCACACAGCTTCTTTCCTCAACTTGTCAGCAAAATCATTAATCTTTCGTATTCGGTGATTGATTCCTGATTTTGAAATTGCTCCTGAAGGTATCATCTCACCTAATTCTTTCAAACTAACTTCTGGATGCTGCAACCTTAATTCAGCAATTTCTTGCAACTTCTCTGGTAAAGCATGCAAACCAACTCTCGCTTCAATGAATTCAATATTCTCAATTTGTTTAGAAGCCGCATCGATCGTCTTGTTTAAATTCGCCGTTTCACAATTTACCAAACGATTCACCGAATTTCTCATGTCACGAACGATACGAACATCTTCAAAACGCAACATTGAATTAGTCGCACCAATCAACGTTAAAAAGTCGGCAATTTTTTCTGCTCCTTTTAAGTAGGAAATATAGCCATTACGTCTTTCAAGCGTTCGTGCATGTAAGCCATAGTAATTCAACATGTCACAAATATCTTGATTGTGTTGTTCATAAATGGAAAAAATTTCTAAATGATAACGGCTCGTCTCTGGATTATTTACTGAACCCGAAGCCATAAATGCACCACGTAAGTAAGAACGCATTTTTTGTGCATTTCCCATGATTTCATCGGACACATGGCCATTAAACATCAAGCCATCCATGATATCCAAGTCCATTAATACATTTTTCGTTCCCTGCTTCAAGCGAACGATGTAGACATTATTCTTTTTTAATTTCATTTTTTTTCGAACAAGTAACTCGCTTCGAACATTATAATGATCTTTTAAAAGAGAATAGATACGTCGGGCAATCGCAGCATTTTCTGTTTGAACATTTAAAATGAACTGCTGATTGACGATGCCTAAAGAGCCGTTCATTCGCAACAAAGCAGCAAGTTCTGCTTTTGCATGTTCACGATGAACTTCTAAACCAGTCAACTCTTTTTTTACATCCGATGCAAATGACATTCTATTCTCCTCCTTTCTTTCACAATCCTAATCTAATATTTCGACCCAAAAACTAATCGAAAAAGTTCTTCAACTACTTTTTCACCGTCATGGAACACACCGCCATTCTTCAACTCCAAAAAATCAGTTGAAATGACACGACAGCCTTCATTTCTAAGTCCATTGAAATCATGCTGAACCTGAACAAGATACTCATCATAGACTTCCGGATCCATGTAATCTTCTGGTACTTTTTCTGTATTCACCAACACCGTATCAATAAATTTTTCATGTAAGTGTTCGTGCAACACACGTATGTGATCCGCATCAGTGAAATGCTCTGTCTCACCTTTTTGTGTCATGATATTACAAATGTAAACAACTTCTGCCTTTGTTTTAACGATTGCTTCACCAATCTCGGGAATAACTAAGTTTGGTAAAATACTCGTAAATAGGCTTCCCGGGCCAAGTACAACCATATCTGCTTCAGCAATAGCATTCACAACTTTACGTGCTGCTTTCGCTACTTGATCATCCGTCGTATTTCGCACAAAGACATGGTCAATCGTTTTACGATCTAACGCAATTTTTGATTCACCAACCGCGGTTGTTCCATCTTTAAATACCGCATGAAGTGTCAAAGGTGTTTCAGAGGATGGGTAAATATGTCCATCTACATGCATCATTCTTGACAACAACTGAATCGCATCATAAGTGCTGCCTCTCATTTCTGAAACAGCTGCAATGATCAGATTCCCAATACTATGGTTGGCTAAGAACTGATCCTCTTTCTTAAAACGATATTGAAAAATATCTTCATAAAATTGGGGCATATCAGAAAGTGCAACTAATACATTTCGCAAATCACCCGGCGGTGCCATTGAAATAGATTCACGAATGGCGCCACTACTTCCTCCATCATCTGCCACTGTCACAATTGCGGTTAAGTCAGCTCCTTGATTACGTAGGCTTTTCAAAATCACTGGAAGACCAGTTCCTCCGCCAACGACTACAATTTTTGGTTTTCTAATTCGATAGGTCTTCATATTCAAGAACGATTCACCGTCTCTTTCCGTTTATCTTTGTCACGGTGTGTAACGTTCACTTTATAATTCTCACTTAACGCTTTTGATAAACGCTCTGTTAAAGCAACTGATCGGTGTTGTCCACCAGTACAACCAATTGCAACAGTTAAACTGCTTTTTCCTTCTTTGACATAGCCGGGCAAAATAGTCTCTAATAAATGAAGAAATTGACTATAAAAATCCTCTGTTTCAGTAAATGACATCACATAATCATAAACAGGTTGATCCAATCCGGTTAACGGACGCAACTCTGAGATATAATGAGGATTTGGTAAAAAGCGCACATCCATCACAATATCTGAATCAATTGGTAACCCATATTTGAAGCCAAAAGAAACGAATTCAATTCGGAATCCTTGATCTTCTTGTGTCTTGAACGTATCAATGATTTTTTCCCTTAATTGACGTGGTGTCATCGTTGTTGTATCAATCACAACAGATGCTTGCACCTTTAGTTCATTTAAAATTGCACGTTCTTTACGGATTCCTTCAGTCACTAAACCGTCCATTGCCATCGGATGGGTACGACGAGTCTCTTTGTAACGAGCTACTAATTCTTCATCAGACGCATCTAAGAACAGAATCGACGTGTCAATGAAATCTGTATTAACAATTTCAATCAACATTTTTTGAATTTCTTCAAAGAATGAACGGGAACGTAAATCAACGCCCAATGCCATTTTTGTTACTTTTCCAGATTCTTTGATTAGTTCCCAAAATTTAGGAATCAATCGTGGAGGCATGTTATCGATACAAAAATATCCCATGTCCTCAAAACTTTGTATCGCCACAGTTTTTCCTGCGCCGCTCATTCCTGTAATAATTACGAGTTGTAAATTTTCAGCCATCTTCACAAGCTCCTCTCTCATTGTCTTTTAAATTATATCATTCCGGGCGTATCATCGCTAGCCATATCTTCCCTAATTATGGAATTTTCATGGAAAAATAAGTTTTTCTTACAAAAAACTTGGACCAAATACCACAAATGATGATACTTGCTCCAAGTTTTGCTATCGTTAGCGATTCAATTAATTGTTACTACTGTTTAGAAGACTGTTTCCGAAATTTCTCTGCTAACTCGATTGTTCGATCAGCCAAAATCGATTGTGCGTCTATGACTGGGTACGTATTATCCGAAGCAAATTCTTGCATCAATGATAATTCGGTACATCCCAAAATGATTTTTTCACAGTTTAACCGGCCAACCACTTCTTCTAAAATTTCATAGTATAAAGCTTCATTCAAGTAGTCTGATTCTTTGATATCATGATAAATCAAATGACTGATTTTCGCTTGTAACTTTTCATCAGGAATCACTACATCAAATCCTAATTGTTTTACTTCACGCTCGTAAATCCCTGCCTTCATGCTGCCTTCTGTACCTAACAAGGCTACTGAACCAGTTGTTTGTTGACGAACTAATTCATTGGCCGCTTCTCTTGGCATATGCAAGAGGGGGATAGCCGTTGCTGCTTGTAGCTCATCAAAAAAATAATGCGCTGTATTACATGTCAATACGATAAAATTGGGCTGTAGTAGGTTTTGCTTTTCAATATCATCGAGCAAATAAGGAATTGGATTTTCCTTTTCACGATCCAAAATATAAGCAGTTCGATCAGGCACCGTTGCATGATTGAACAATACATAGTTTAGATATTCTTGGTCCTTAGTTGCATTTGTGCGGTGATTGATCAAGCGGACAAAACTTTCCGTCGCCATTGTTCCCATACCGCCCAAAATACTGAAAAAATTTTCCATGACTAGCCTTCTTTCACATGAAAGTATTTTTTGAATCGAGGAATATAGTTATGGAACATATATTTCATTAACACCCAACGTTTCAATGAACGATCGCCATCATAAAATACGGTTGTGCCAAAACGTTTTTCCTGGATCATTTTTTCTGCAATTTTTTTATCTTCATTCTCTCTTGCATACGTTAAGAAGATTTTTTTTGGTACGCCCATCCACAGTTTTGCATCTGAAGAATCTTTTGTACCATAAATAGTTTCTGTAAATGGTTTGTGGAATACTCTGTCTTCGGTAACAAAACGTGCTAAATTAAGCCCATTCAATGTAACAAAGAAGCTACTACGTCCTTGGCGTAAATTAATTTCAAATAATTTATATTCACCATCACGTGGATCATACTTCATGTCAAAATTCGCAAAGCCAGTATACTCGATTGTTTCTAAAAATTTCTTGATTGTCTGATAAATTTTTTCATTGTAATCTGGCATAATTACCACATAATTACCAATTGACGCAGGTGTTGGATCTTCCAAGAGCGGATGTCCCAAGCACATCATACGAACCTGATGATTTTCATCAACATAAGCGTTTAACACACGCATGTTGCTATCATCTCCAGGAATGAAGTCTTGAACAATCATCTCACTCGTATATCCAGCTTCGTAAATTCGTCCTAAAATCAAATCAAACTCTTCACGATTATCGATAATAAATGCTTTTTTTCGTCCTTCAAATTGGACAGAAAGATACTCGACACTATTCGCTGGTTTTAATGCAACTGGAAATTCAAATGGCAGTTCTTGTTCCAAACGACCATCCACTAACATTGGTTCTCTAACAATTAATGTTTTTGGATAAGGAAGTTGATATTTTTCGCAAACTTCATAGAAACTTACCTTATTGATTAACCGTTTGAATAATGAATAATCAATATACGGACAAATAAAGTATGCCGAGAGTTCTTCTTTATGCTGAGATATCAACTCTGCATATCCATCGCCACAAGCAATCAATAAATATTTTTTGCTGTGGTCGGAATATTTTTCTTTTGCCAAACGTAACATTGTTTCGATAAAAACTGGATCCTTATCAAAACCGGGAATCACTTCGACACTCACGATGTTACTATAACGGGTTGGTGCAAGTTGGTTTGAAGCATAGGCTTGGCACACTTTTCCATAGGCTTCATTAAATGAACGAGCCATACCATAGACGTTCATATCACTTCCCAATAATATAGGAATAAATTCTTCATTTACATTACTATTCATCACAATCTCTCACTTACTCATTAATCTACTGATTCTTTATTTAACTACACAAGGAATATCATACCATAAAGAAAAAAGCAATCAAAGGAAACTCCTCCGATTGCTCAATTCTTTTTTGAACGGATTGAACTTATAGGAAGTTTTATCTATACCAATTCAGTGTAGAAAGAACTACCTTGTAATGTATTTTAGAAGATGCTATCTAAAAAAACAAGTGTTTTATCATCTTTTAAAGTTTTTTTAACCATATCACCATTTTTTAATTTTTAGACCTTTTCTTCCATTACTTTTTCTAAATATCGTCCAGTGTAACTCTCTTTTACCTTAACAATATCTTCTGGTGTCCCAGTGGCTAAAATCGTTCCGCCACCATCGCCTCCTTCAGGCCCTAAATCAATGATATAATCCGCAGTTTTGATGACATCTAGATTATGCTCGATTACTAATACCGTATTTCCTGCATCCACTAGACGTTGTAAAACATCTAGTAAACGTGCAATATCATCTGCATGTAGCCCCGTTGTCGGTTCATCAAGAATATAAAAGTTCTTACCATTGGATATTTTATGCAATTCACTGGCCAATTTCATCCGCTGTGCTTCTCCACCGGATAATGTCGTCGCTGGTTGCCCCATCGTAATGTAACCTAATCCGACATCCACGATTGTCTTTAATTTACGATGAATTTTAGGAATGTGTTGGAAGAATTCTACAGCGTCTTCAACAGTCATTTCTAAAATATCAGCAATATTTTTTCCTTTATACCGTACTTCCAACGTTTCAGAATTGTATCGTTTGCCATGACACACTTCACAAGGAACATAAACATCAGGTAAAAAATGCATTTCGATTTTGATGATTCCGTCACCACGACAAGCTTCACATCGGCCACCTTTTACGTTAAAGCTAAAGCGTCCTTTTTTGTAGCCACGCATTTTAGCTTCATTTGTTTGTGCAAAAAGATCACGAACATCATCAAAGACACTTGTATAAGTTGCTGGGTTACTTCTTGGTGTACGGCCAATGGGGCTTTGATCGATATCAATGATTTTTTCGATACTATCATAACCAGAAATTGTTTTGAATTTACCCGGTTTAGCTGAATTTCGATTCAATTTTTGTGCAAGAGCTTTTTTCAAAATACCATTAACCAAAGTACTTTTTCCAGAACCAGAGACACCAGTGACTGCCACGAATTCTCCTAGAGGAAACTTCACTGTCACGTTTTTCAAGTTATTTTCTGCTGCTCCAGTAATTTTAATTGCTTCACCATTTCCTTGGCGACGTGTTGTTGGTACAGCAATCTTCTTTTTTCCTGATAGGTATTGTCCTGTTAATGAACGTGGGTCTTTCGCAACTTCTGCAGGCGTTCCAGCTGCAACGATTTGTCCACCTTGCTCACCAGCACCTGGTCCTACATCAATCAAATAATCCGCTGCTCGCATGGTATCCTCATCATGTTCCACAACAATCAAAGTATTGCCTAAGTCTCTCATTTTCTTCAGTGAACCAATCAAACGATCATTATCCCGTTGATGTAACCCAATTGATGGTTCATCCAAAATATACAGAACACCTGAAAGATTTGATCCAATTTGGGTGGCTAAACGAATTCGTTGTGCTTCCCCACCAGATAGTGTTCCAGAAGCCCGACTCAAGGTTAAGTATTCCAACCCAACATTTTCTAAAAATGACAATCGATCGTTTACTTCTTTTAAAATCGGTTTAGCAATCATCGTTTCTTGTTCAGATAATGTTAAACCTGAGAAAAAATCAACTGCTTTTTTGATCGATAATTCATTTGTTTCACCAATATTTGTTCCATTAATTTTGACAGATAAGGCTTGCGGATTCAAACGTAATCCTTTACATGTTTGACAAGTTAATTCCGTCATATATTGACGCATTTGCTCTCTCGTAAAATCACTGCTTGTTTCTTGATAACGACGAGCAATATTCTTTAGCACGCCCTCAAAAGATGCTTCCACGTCACGCACACCGCCAAAATCATTTTCGTAATGGAAATGGAATAATTCATCTGTCCCATTCAAAACAATTTCTTGATGTTCTGCTGGTAATTCATCAAACGGTGTGTTCATATCAATTCCATAACTTTCACACGCTTGTGCCAACATTTGAGGATAGTATTGCGAACTGATTGGATTCCATGGAACAATTGCTCCTTCAGCCAAGGTCTTGGTACGATCAGGAATAACTAAATCTTGGTCTACTTCTAGTTTCAAACCTAGTCCATCACAATCGGGACAAGCTCCAAATGGCGCATTGAATGAAAACAATCGTGGCTCCAGTTCGCCAACTGTAAAGCCACAATAAGGGCAAGAGTAATGTTCACTGAACAGCATTTCTTTTTCACCAATCACATCAACCAAAGCATAGCCATCTGCCAAGCGTAATGCTGCTTCAAAGGAATCGAACAAACGTGAACGAATGCCCTCTTTTACCACTATTCGGTCAATAACGATAGCAATATCATGCTTTTTGTTTTTTTCCAGTTCAGGAACCTCAGTAATGTCGAAGGTATCACCATCCACTCTTACACGAACATACCCTTCTTTTTGAATTCGTTCAAACACTTTTTTGTGCTGACCTTTTTTCTTTGCAACAATTGGTGCTAAAATTTGGATCTTTGTCCGTTCTGGTAACTCTAACACTTGGTCAACCATTTGTTCAACCGATTGACTGGTGATCTCAATGTGATCATTAGGACAGATTGGATGGCCCACACGTGCAAAAAGCAAACGTAGATAATCATTGATTTCTGTTACTGTTCCTACCGTCGAACGAGGATTTTTACTTGTCGTTTTTTGGTCAATCGAAATCGCCGGACTTAAGCCGTCGATACTGTCAACATCTGGTTTATCCATTTGCCCCAAAAATTGGCGAGCATAAGCAGAGAGACTTTCGACATATCGTCGTTGTCCCTCTGCATAAAGTGTGTCGAAAGCTAATGAGCTTTTCCCAGAACCAGATAACCCTGTAATCACTACAAATTTATCTCTTGGAATTGTTACATCTACATTTTTTAAATTGTGCTCTCTGGCACCATGAATAATAATTTTATCGTTAGCCATCTCGTCCTCCTGCTCTTTACTCCGCTGCCTTCAATTCTAAAATTGTATCGCGTAAATTAGCGGCAGTTTCAAAATCTAAAGCTTTCGCAGCATCTTTCATTTCTTTTTCTAATTTCATCAATAAATCAGCTTTTTCTTTTCGACTCATTTCATTATAAGAAACTTGGACTGTTCCTTTGGCGTCATCTTTTGCCTCTTTTGTAATAGAAATCAAATCACGAATTTCTTTGATAATCGTTTTTGGCACGATTCCATGTTCTTCATTATATGCTTCTTGTATCGAACGTCTCCGTGCCGTTTCATCCATTGCTGAACGCATCGAGTCCGTTACTTTATCAGCATACATGATTACTTTTCCTTCTGAATTTCGTGCTGCACGCCCAATTGTTTGGACAAGCGAACGTTCACTTCTCAAGAATCCTTCTTTATCAGCGTCTAAGATAGCAACCAAAGAAACTTCTGGAACATCTAATCCTTCACGCAATAAATTGATCCCAACTAAAACATCAAACTCACCTAAACGTAAGTCACGAATAATTTCCGTCCGTTCAAGGGTTTTGATATCACTGTGCAGGTATTTTACTTTGATTCCCAGTTCTTTAAAGTAATCAGTCAGATCTTCAGACATTTTTTTCGTCAACGTCGTTACAAAGACACGTTCATTTTTCTCCACTCGGTCATTGATTTCACCAACCAAATCGTCAATTTGACCCATGATCGGACGAACTTCAATCACTGGATCTAATAAACCAGTTGGACGAATAATTTGTTGGATTACTCTATCCGTTTGTTCATTTTCATAAGGCCCCGGTGTAGCCGAGACGTAGATAATTTGATGGACATGTTGCTCGAACTCTTCTAATCTTAATGGCCGATTGTCAAGCGCTGAAGGCAAGCGGAACCCATAATCAACTAACATTTGTTTACGCGCCCGGTCACCATTATACATTCCGCGAATTTGTGGCATCGTTACATGTGATTCGTCAATGACAATCAAAAAATCTTCTGGAAAGAAATCAAGCAATGTATAAGGTGGCTCTCCTTCTTTTCGACCATCCATATGTCGCGAATAGTTTTCAATGCCTGAAGTGTAACCCATCTCTAGCATCATTTCGATATCATAGTTTGTTCTTTGTTCTAAGCGTTGCGCTTCTAGTAACTGATTATTATCTCGTAACACTTTTAAGCGCATCTCTAGTTCGGCTTTGATGTTCGCAACAGCCTGTTCCATATGTTCATCATTTGTCACGAAGTGAGTAGCAGGGAAAATAGCAACGTGTCCTGTTTCACCAAGCACCTCTCCAGTTAGCGCATCTACTTCCCGAATTCGTTCGACTTCATCCCCAAAAAATTCGACTCTCAAAGCACGTTCGTCGCGTGAAGCCGGAAAAATCTCCACCACGTCACCGCGTACTCGAAACCGACCACGCTGAAAATCAATATCATTTCGTTCAAAATTGATTCCCACTAGATTCCGAATCAATTGATTACGATCAAGTCCTGCTCCTTGTCGAATTGAAACAACTTGTTTCTGATATTCAAATGGTGAACCTAATCCGAAAATACAAGAAACAGAGGCAATCACAATTGTATCGTTCCGCTCTAGAAGGGAACTTGTAGCCGAATGGCGCAGCTTATCAATCTCGTCATTGACACTTGAATCTTTTTCAATATAAGTATCACTAGATGGAACATACGCTTCTGGTTGATAATAATCATAATAAGAAACAAAATATTCAACCGCGTTTTTGGGAAAGAATTCTTTAAATTCTCCATATAATTGTCCAGCTAAAGTTTTATTATGTGCAATAATCAATGTTGGCTTATTTACTTCCTTAATCACATTTGAAATCGTATAGGTCTTCCCCGTACCGGTTGCACCTAATAAGATTTGCGCTTTCTCCCCACCAACCACACCATCCACTAATTGGCGTATCGCTTCAGGTTGATCCCCTGCTGGTTGGTACTTCGAGACAAGCTCAAATTGTTGAGAGGTATCTCTTTCAATCATTTTTCGTCCCCCTTTTCATTCATTCCTTTTCATTTTATGACTTGCAAAAAGAAAAGGAAAGCAAAGGCATTCCTTACTAAAAAATTATAACACACCGAACATACTTTCGCCACTCCTTTACCTCGGCATTCCATGTTAGAACTTCTTACATAGGATGTTAGATTTTATTGTTTTTTTCATTTTTTTAAGTTTCAGAACTTGTCTGATTCATTACTTTTCACCTATAATAAATAGATATTGAGAATTTAGGAGGTAATTATGAAAAGAAAGCATTTATTCTACTCGTTCATTTTCATAATGGCAGGATTTATCACACTTGCAACTAGTAATCCTGCCCATGCAGAAACAAACAATACGGAATCAAGTACCGCCGAGTCGATGCAGATGGCTCAGCCAAAAAAAGACAAATACGTCGTTGCTAGCGACTCTGCCTTTGCACCCTTCGAGTTTCAAAACACGGACGGTAAGTATGAAGGAATCGATGTTGAGTTAATGAAACAGATTTCCGAGCTTCAAGGCTTCAATATCCAAATGGACTATCGCGGATTTTCCGCTGCGTTACAAGCATTAGAGTCTGGACAAGCTGATGGCATGATTGCCGGAATGACCGTCACAGATGAACGTAAGCAAAGTTACGATTTTTCTGATACTTATTTTGATAGCGGAATTCAGTTGGGCGTAAAACAAGGTGATACATCAATCAAATCCTACAAAGATTTAAAAGGGAAAACAGTTGGTGCCAAAGTCGGAACCGAAAGCGCTGAATTCCTGAGCAATCATGAAGAAGAATATGGCTACAAAATCAAGTACTTCGACGCTGCTGACCAATTATATGACGGTCTGAAAGTTGGTGCGATTGACGCAATCATGGATGACTACCCTGTTCTTGGTTATGCTATCAAACAAGGTCAAAAAATTGATACCCCAATGCCAAAAGAATCTGGTGGTAAATATGCCTTCGCAGTTAAAAAAGGTGAAAACCCAGAACTTTTAACGATGTTCAATGAAGGACTTAAAGAGTTAAAGCGCACAGGCGCCTATGACAAAATCATTGATAAATATGTAGCTACTTCAAATGAGTCAGCAGACTCAACCAAAGACGAATCAACAATCATCGGTTTAATCAAAAACAATTACAAACCATTATTACGTGGTTTTTGGATGACAATCGTTCTTGCTCTAGTCTCTTTCGCTTTGGCACTAGTAGTGGGTGTTATTTTCGGATTATTCAGTGTCTCACCTATTCGTGCACTACGCATGATAGCAAGCATTTACGTTGATATCATTCGTGGAATTCCAATGATGGTACTTGCCTTCTTCATTTTCTTTGGCTTACCTGGAATTGTTGGATTTACAATTCCAGATTTCATTGCTGGCGTTATTACATTGACCTTAAACGCGAGTGCGTATATTGCAGAGATCGTTCGTGGCGGTATCAACGCCGTTCCCGTTGGACAAATGGAAGCTTCGAGAAGTTTAGGGTTGTCTTATAACCGAACAATGCAAAAAATCATCTTGCCACAAGCTATTCGAATCATGCTTCCTTCATTCGTTAACCAATTCGTTATCTCATTGAAGGATACAACAATCATCTCTGCAATCGGAGTAGTCGAATTACTACAAGCTGGTAAAATTATCGTTGCCCGTACCACACAAAGTACGTATGTTTACTTAATTATCGCAGTCATGTATTTAATCTTGATTACCGCTTTAACAAAATTAGCGAAAGTTTTAGAAAAGAAGGTGAAGTAAGATGTCAGAAAAAATCTTAGTTGAACATCTTGTAAAAAAATATGGTGAAAATACTGTATTAAATGATATCAACGTCTCAATCAACGAAGGCGATGTCGTTTGTATCATCGGCCCTTCTGGTTCAGGAAAAAGTACTTTCCTACGCTGCTTAAATCGTCTAGAAGAGCCAACGGATGGTGACATCATCATCGACGGCGCTCATTTAATGGATAAAAACACAAATATCAATCTTGTTCGTCAGCATATCGGAATGGTGTTCCAACACTTTAATTTATTCCCTCACCTTTCTGTTTTAGAAAATATTATTCTTGCGCCAATGGATTTGAAAAAGGAATCTCGCGAAGAAGCAGAAAAAAAAGCCATCAAGCTATTAGATACAGTTGGCTTAGCTGATAAAAAAGATATGTCACCAGAAATGCTCTCAGGCGGACAAAAACAACGTGTTGCGATTGCGCGTGCATTAGCAATGAACCCAGACATCATGCTTTTTGATGAACCAACCTCTGCACTTGATCCAGAGATGGTCGGTGATGTTCTGAACGTCATGAAAAAACTTGCAAAACAAGGAATGACCATGGTTATCGTTACTCACGAAATGGGCTTTGCCAAAGAAGTCGCTAATCGTGTCATGTTCATTGACGGCGGAAACTTCCTTGAAGACGGAACACCTGAACAAATTTTTGAAAATCCACAAAACGAACGCACAAAAGATTTCCTAGATAAAGTTTTAGATATTTAACCAGAGAACCTGAAACAGTTTCAAAACATGAAAAGCATCGTCAAAATCTTGAACAAGATTTTGACGATGCTTTTTTGATTCATATTCTAGAAGAACTAATCATTGCTAAGCACTTCTTTTTATCACTCGTGTCCTTCATTACCAAAGGACTTACGAGTGTATCACAACCCGTTTTTTGATTCAGTTTATTTTCAAAAAGTTCACTTTATTAAGTAAGCAGATAAACAATAAAACGGTGAAGTGACATATTTGTCGACTTCACCGTTTTATTATTTACGCTTTTTTCCGCCAAAAGCATCCTTCATCTTATCGAAAAAACCATCTTCTTGCTGTTCTTCGACTTTCATTCCACCTGCTTCAGCAAATGAGCGTAACGCTTCTTTTTGTTGCTCATTTAAGTTCTTCGGTGTAATTAGTTTCACTTTCACGTGTTGGTCACCTGTTGCACCACCACGTAGTTTAGGTGCACCTTTTCCGCGAAGACGGAAGTTTGTTCCTGTTTGTGTCCCTGCTGGAATTTTTAATTTAACATCCCCATGAACAGTTGGAACTTGAACTTCATCTCCTAAAGCTGCTTGTACAAAACTTAATGGTAATTCGTAATAGATTTCTGAACCATCACGATCAAAAATATTACTTTCTTCTACACGGAAGACTACATATAAATCACCGAACGGCCCACCGTTTTCACCTGCTTCACCTTGACCAGCTAAACGCATTTGTTGTCCTTCTTCGACACCAGCTGGTACATTTACTTTCACAGAGTGAGCTTTCTTTTCATGACCTGAGCCATGACAAGTTGGACACGGTTCTTTGATTTCTTTTCCAGTACCGTGACAAACATCACACGTTTGACGACTCATCACGCGCCCTAGTGGCGTTTGACGTTCAACATTGATTGTCCCTGAACCATGACATTTTTGACATGTAATTGGTTCCGTACCAGGTTTTGCACCATTCCCATGACAAGTGTGACAAACTTCTTCGCGGTTATATTTGATTTCTTTTTCAACACCAAAGATTGCTTCCTCAAAACTCAAATCAATTGTGTATTGCAAATCAGCTCCTTGGCGAGGTGCCGTCGGATCAACTGAACGACCTCCGCCTCCTCCAAAGAAAGAGTCAAAGATATCTTCAAAACCACCGAAGCCACCTCCACCTCCAGAGAACCCGCCAAAGCCACCGAAGCCGCCTCCGCCTCCAGCGCCATAATTTGGATCTGTGCCAGCATGACCATATTGATCGTACGCAGCCCGTTTTTGTGGGTCACTTAAAATTTCATAAGCCTCAGATACTTCTTTAAATTTTTCTTCTGCATCTGCTTCTTTGTTAATATCAGGATGATATTTCTTAGAAAGTTTACGATAAGCTTTCTTTATTTCATCTTCTGAAGCCCCTTTTGAAATTCCTAAGACTTCATAATAATCACGTTTCGTTGCCATAGGCTTTCCTCCTATTGGTTCTAATACATCAAATTCACATCGCTTGTAATCATATCACATTTTAGACGAAACCAAAACTGCTGCATGCATTCTTTCAAAAGAAAAAGACTGTGGCAAAAAGTCGGATCGACTTTCCCCATAGCCTTCTCTTTTTTACGAATAGGTAGACAGTCCAGAAAAGATGGCTTTAGCCGAATCTACAGATTTCAGCTAAGTCCAAGTTTCCCTGTTTTGGTCTACTCCTAGCACACTAGGGAACTAATTATTTGTCGTCACCGTCGACTTCTTCAAAGTCAGCATCAACGACATCGTCTGCTCCGCCTTGTGCTGCTTCAGGATTTTCTTGTGCTTGTTGTTGTGCAGCTTGTTCATATAATTTAACTGTTAAGTTTTGAACGATTTCATTCAAAGCATCACGTTTTGTTTTCATTTCTTCAATGTTATTTGCTTCAACTGCTGCTTTTAATTCATCGCGAGCCGCTTCTGCTTTTTGAACTTCTTCTGCGTCTACTTTACCTTCTAATTCTTTCAATGTTTTATCAACTGAGAATAATAAAGCATCTACGTCATTGCGAAGATCCACTTCTTCTTTACGAGCTTTGTCAGCTTCTGCATTTGATTCTGCATCTTTTACCATACGTTCGATTTCTTCGTCTGATAAACCTGATGAAGATTTGATAGTGATCTTTTGTTCTTTTGAAGTACCTAGATCTTTTGCTGATACATTGACGATTCCGTTTTTATCAATATCAAAAGTAACTTCGATTTGAGGAATACCACGTGGTGCTGCAGGAATATCAGTTAATTGGAATCTTCCTAATGTTTTGTTATCAGCAGCCATTGGACGTTCACCTTGTAAAACATGAATATCTACAGCCGGTTGGTTATCAGCAGCTGTTGAGAATACTTGTGATTTACTTGTTGGGATCGTTGTATTACGATCAATCAATTTAGTAAAGACTCCACCCATTGTTTCGATACCTAATGATAATGGTGTTACATCAAGTAAAACAACATCTTTTACATCACCAGTAATAACGCCACCTTGAATTGCTGCACCCATTGCAACAACTTCATCAGGGTTTACTGATTTATTTGGTTCTTTACCAGTTTCTTTTCTTACAGCTTCAACAACTGCAGGAATACGAGTTGAACCACCAACTAAGATTACTTCATCGATTTCAGATTGTGATAAACCAGCATCTTTTAATGCTTGGCGTACTGGAATTTTTGTACGTTCAACTAAGTCAGCTGTCAATTCATCAAATTTCGCACGAGTCAATGTCATTTCTAAATGCAAAGGTCCTGCTTCGCCAGCTGTAATAAATGGCAAGCTGATTTGAGTGCTTGAAACACCTGACAAATCTTTTTTCGCTTTTTCAGCAGCATCTTTCAAACGTTGTAAAGCCATTTTATCTTGACCAAGGTCTACGCCGTTTTCTTTTTTGAATTCCGCAACCATGTAATCAATGATCTTGTTATCAAAGTCATCCCCACCTAAATGGTTGTCACCAGCTGTTGATAGTACGTCAAAGACACCATCACCTAATTCAAGGATTGATACGTCAAATGTACCACCACCAAGGTCAAATACTAAGATTTTTTCGTCGCGGTCTGTTTTGTCTAAACCATAAGCTAAAGCTGCTGCTGTTGGTTCATTGACAATACGTTCAACTTCCAAACCAGCAATTTTACCAGCATCTTTTGTTGCTTGACGTTGTGCATCGTTAAAGTATGCAGGAACAGTGATAACTGCTTTCTCAACTTTTTCACCTAAGTAATCTTCAGCAAAGCCTTTGATATATTGAAGAATCATTGCAGAAATTTCTTGTGGTGTGTAAGATTTTCCTTCCACTTCTACTTTATATCCAGGTTCGCCAATGTGACGTTTGATTGATGAAATTGTATTTGGGTTAGTTACAGCTTGACGTTTTGCCACTTCACCAACTTGGATTTCACCATTTTTAAATGAAACTACAGAAGGTGTTGTACGGTTTCCTTCTGGGTTTGCGATAATTTTTGCTTCGTTTCCTTCTAATACAGCAACTGCAGAGTTTGTTGTACCTAAGTCAATACCAATAATTTTAGTCATATTAACGTCTCCTTATTAAATAAAATTTATTTTATAGTTGCACGAATTACTGCGCGACAATGACCATTGTTGGTCTTAATACGCGATCGTGTAATTTGTATCCTTCTTGCAAAACTTCTACAATCGTATCTGCCGGCAACTCATCAGATGCAGGAACAGTTTGGACTGCTTGGTGAAGCATTGGGTCAAACGTTTCGCCTTTCGCAGGAATTTTTTCGATTCCTTCTTCTTTAAGTGCAAAACGGACACCTTCTAATACCATTTCGACACCTTTTTTCAAGCTAGCACCTTGTTCGTCTGAAACTTCTGTTGCTAGCGCTCGTTCTAGGTTGTCAATTGAAGGCAATAATTTTTTTGCTAAATCTTGCGAACGATATTTTTGCAATTGTTCACGTTCATTTTTTCCGCGATTTGCCATATTGGCAATTTCAGCTCGGGCGCGTAGGAACTTATCTTCCATTTCTTCTAAGTCAGCTTTCAAGTTGACGATTTCAACATTTTCCACTTCAACTTCTGAAACACCTGAGTCTTCCGCAGCTTCTGTATCGACTTCCAAATCTTGCTGGATGTCTTTTAATTCTTTGTCTAATTCCTCTTGGTTTTCTTTCACGATACAGTCTTCCTTTCATTATTCAGTCAGCTGTCTTGATTATTCATACTAAAAATCAGATTAGCTGCTATCAATCTTAGAAATACGGACTTACGATCATGAGCCAGATAAATCAAGCAAACGATAGTAATCAGCCAGCTTATTCGCTAGTTCTTTTCGATAGACATCAACCAAACCAAACATTCGTGAATAAGGCATGCTTGTTGGTCCGAGTAAGGCAATGGTTCCTCGACCATGCCCATCAATTTCATAACTTGCTTGAATCATACTCATGTTTTGTAGCAAATCATTACCTAATTCAGAGCCAATCTTAATATGAATATTACTATCCATTGGAACAATCATTTGAGTAAGCTCGTCGGAATCTCTCATTAAAGAAAACATCGACTTAAACTGATTCAAATCTTGATGGGGTTCATAATCAAGTAGATTCATTTGTCCACTCACATAAATTTTATCTTCAAATACTTGACCTAAAACAGCATCAAATAAATAAGAGATACCTTCCGTTGATTGGAAATATTTATGTAAGATCATTGGGATCTCTGTTCGTAATTTTTGATAAACAGTCATTAGTGGATCTCCCACCAAGCGGTCGTTAACAAGCCGAACCATTTTTTCTAAATCTTGACTCCCCAAATTTGCTGGAAGAGTAAATACCTGACTTTCAACATTACCTTTATCCGTCACCACGATAGCAATGATTTGCCGATGGTTTAACGGAACGATTCGGAAACCCGTTAATCGGCGATCTTTCACTTCTGGTCCCAACGAGAATGTCGTATAGCTTGTCAATTCAGACAAGATTTCAGCAGATTGACGTATGATTTCGTTGATCTCATGAAATTCTTTCCCTAAAGACTGCCTAATCACTTGCAAATCATCATTTGTTACACGAGTTGGTTTTAATAAATGATCCACATAATAACGATACCCCATTGCAGATGGAATTCGGCCAGAGGAAGAATGAGTTTTTAATAGTAGCCCGTCTTCTTCTAGCGCCTTCATATCGTTACGAATCGTCGCTGAACTCGCTTCAATTCCCTCGGCCATTAGCGTTTTGGAACCAACGGGTACGCCACTACTCGTATAGTTTTGGATGATCAGACGCAAAATATCACTTTGTCTCTGTGTTAACATCTTCCATCACCTCTCATTAGCACTCCTATCTTCTAAGTGCTAACCTACTTACTAATATAACAAGCCGCCTGCTTTCTGTCAAGAAAAACACATCATTTTTTAGCACTCTTCCATTCCGAGTGCTAACGATAGATTTTATTCAAAAAAGAGCGAGAAATCAATATTTTTTTGACTTCTCGCTACGCAATTATTTGTGATTATTTTTTTATTTAATTAAATTTAAACAATTTTTATTTATTAATTTCCGTTTTTGGTAACAAAAATTTTTCAAAAACTTCGTTCCCTAAAAATGTACCTTTGGAGGTTAAATAAATTCTTTCGTCCGCATTCACTAACAAGTCTTCTTTCACTAATGCATCTAATGTTGACTGGTAGAGTGACTCTATCGTTTGTTGATAACGATCATAAAAATGTTGTTTGCTGATACCGGATTTTTTACGTAAACCCAAAAACATTTCCTCTTCAATCTGATTATTTCGTGATAATTTCTCTTTTTCTAAAATTGGTAAGTTTCCTTCACGCAACGGATGTAAATAATGTTGGATTGGTCCTTTATTTCGATAACGCGTTTGATCGAGATACCCACTTGCCCCTGCACCAAAACCAAAGTAATGATCATTGTTCCAATACATTAGATTGTGTTGTGATTCATGACCGGTCAGCCCAAAATTACTAATTTCATATTGATGACGGCCATGTCGTTCCATTGCTTCAATCGTTTCCTCAAACATCTGCGTTTCTGTTTCTTGATCAGGCAACTCCAATCGCCCTTGTCTCACCCAATTCATGAACATCGTTTTGTTTTCCAAAATCAATGAGTATAAAGAATAATGCGGCAAATCTAGTGTTAATGCTTTCTCCAATGTATCACGATAATTTTCAAGTGTTTGTCCAGGCAAAGCATAAATCAAATCGATACTTACATTAGAGAAGCTTTCTGCTTCCAAAAATGACATTGTTTGGTATACATCTTCTGCAGTATGTTTTCTACCAATTTTCTTTAACAAACGATTATCAAAGGTTTGGACTCCCATAGATAAACGGTTCACATCATAATTTTTCATAACCTGTAACTTTTCACGAGTTAAATCACCTGGGTTCGCTTCAACAGTAAATTCCTTTCCAGATCGAAAAGGTAAAATATCACGGGCACCTGCTAACAAACGATCCAATTGTTGTGCGGATAGTGAAGTTGGTGTCCCCCCACCAATATAAAGTGTTTCTAAATCAGCTATAGGGTGTTTCTCCATCATCAATTCCATCTCTTTTAGTAACATTTCGACATACTCATCAACTGGTTGCCCCTCTAAAAAAACTTTATTGAAGTCACAGTAATAGCAGATATGCTCACAAAATGGAATATGGATATACGCAGAAGTTTTACGTTCTGCGGAATTAGTTGTTTCATTCATTAATTTTCTTTCTCCTTACGTCGAAAAGTCGTACCATTTTTCGACCTTCTTTTCGATCACTCATATAAAAGCATACTAACTGTATTTCATGAACAAATCCACTAAAAAATCCAAGAATCGACTTCTTGGATCACTTTTTCTTTCGTTGTACTAGACACTTGGTTGTAGATTTCTAGCGTTGTTTTCATATTGGAATGACCCACTCGATCCATGATAGCTTTGATTGGCACACCTGCTTCAGCCAAGAGAGAAATATGCGTGTAACGAAAGGTATGCGTAGTCACATGTTTATTAAACTCGGGATATTTTTCCCTTAAGATATCTTTCACACATTGTACTGGCTTTTTATTACTTCCACGTCCATTCATAAATTCGTTAAACGAATGATAAACAACTGGTGTGCCATTTTGCGTCTGAAAAATCGTAGTTGAAAAAAGAAAATGTTCGGCACCCTTCACCTTTTTGTAATAGGCAGTCTGGTTCTTTCTTTGATATGTTTTTATAAAAGTCCCTGTTTCTCGTTGCCTCATTTCTTTTTGCCTCGCTTCATTTATTTGAATTCGATTTCGAATAATCGCAAGCGAACGATCATCTAAATCAATTTCCCGAATGGAGGAAATCGTCTTTGGTGGATTTCGTATGTACTGTTCAATGGTTCTCCCAGCAGCCACCACTGCTTCATCAATCACTAACTTCTTTGCATGAAAATCCACTTTCTCAACCGTCAATGCACTTAACTCACCAATTCTCAACCCATTTCGAATCAGAAATTCTGCCATATCCAAGTAAAGTTTCCCCATCTTATTGATTTCATGATTCCTTTCATATTTCTCATCGATTGCCTGTAAAAGAGTACGAATTTCCGCTTTCTCTAGAAACTTCTTTTTTCTGCGTTGAATCGCTAATATCTTACGATCATTGGGGATTTTCAACACAACCTTATTCAAATCAAACAAGACGAAGTCATGTCGGTAACCATGAGAAAGGATTTGGTTCAGCAACTGCTGGATATGTTTGGAACTCTTTTTCCACTTGTTCTTTTAGATAACGCAGTGCTTGTTGTTTGTTTTCTATTTAACTTTAATAATATATCAAAAAAAATAGTCCTTAAAGGACTATTTTTTATTCTTAAATAAGTAATATAAATAGTAACATAATATATTACTCTTACTTTTATACTGAACTCCACCTAGCGGAATGATAAAATTCAACGTGTCTAATTTCATCATAATTCACTTTGCTAAAATCTACATATATTCCTAGCTCATCATAACCTGAATAATACCAACGATCTCTTTGGGGTAGTAGTCTTCAGAATCACGCTCTTCGATTTGTATAGCAACTGATTTTCGTTTAGTGATGTTAGAAATGGAAGTATATTCACAAGTCTATAATCTAAATATGTTTCTGTCGGTACTTGAACTATTTTCCTAAAAAAGATAGTTTAATCACCACCGTTAAAAGGTCCACTAATAACTACTTTACCTAGCATGTGTCCTGTTTCAACATCTTTTGTTGCTTGCTTTAAATTAGTAGCATTGATGCCATCTGAATAAACTTTGCTTAATGTTGTTACTAACTTACCTTTATCCGCCAAATTAGCAATTACTTCTAAAGCTTGACCTTGGGTTTCAATTTGATAATCGTAATTGGTTTTCGCAAACATGTACTCCCAATCAAAGCTGACCGATAAATTTTTCCAGTTGCTGATATCAACTGGTTCATGAATTCCCACGATAGTCCCAACATGACCAAATGGTTTAATCATATGTTTAATCTGGTCCAAGTAATGAGTAATATTGAACAACACGGCAATATATTCCACTTCTTGGACACCTAATTCACGCATCTTGGCCTTTAAGTCATCATGATAATCAATCGGATGATCAACGCCCAATTTTTCTAGCCATTCAAAGTTTTTAGGACTTGCGGTTGCATAAATTTCTAGTCCAGCCCAGTGTGCTAATTGATTTAAGATAGAACCAACACCACCAGCTCCGTTAATGACTAGAATTTTTTTACCCTTATTAGCACCTTCTTCAGGAATTAAACCGAATTTGTCAAAAAGCAATTCATAAGCTGTCAAAGAAGTTAGTGGCAAAGCTGCAGCCTCTTCATCCGACAAGTTTCTGGGCGCCAAAGCTACAATACGTTCATCGACAGCTTGATATTCTTGGTTGCTACCAGAACGAGTAGTTGTCCCCGCGTAAAAGACACGATCGCCAACGTTAAACTTTTCAACCTCATTTCCGAGACTGACCACTTCACCAACTGCATCAAAACCTAAAATTCGCAACGCATTTCTTTTGTAGGTACTTTGACGCAATTTAGTATCGACCGGATTCACAGACACTGCCTTTACCTTTACTAAAACATCTCTAGATCCAGGATTCGGTATCATTTCTTTTTCATCAATAAAACTTTGCTTTTCATCAATTGGTAGCCCTTCAAAAAATCCAACTACATGCATGAGCTTCTTTTCTGACATGTGAACTCCTCCTTAGCTTTATTCTAATTATGAAGCAAAATTAGTTTTCTCTTTTTATTTAATCACATCGTAAATGTCAGATAAGTTTTGACGTTTCTTTTCAGGAATTTCTTGGGCCCTATAGCCGAAGCCAACCATATAAGAAACACCAAATTCATCCAAATCAAGGATTTTTTTCTCTGCTAAATAATTTTCAACTGCTACTTTATTAAAGCCTTCAATTGGCACACTATCAATTCCCAAGTAAGCCGCAGTTGTCATCATGTTTGCTAAAGGAATGTAGGTTTGTTTTGATGCCCAGTCAAACAATGAACGTTCATCCGTTAAACCGAAGTCATCCATTTGGAAATTATTGAAAAAAAGTGTTTGAGGTGATGTTTCAGAGTATGGAACACCGAATACATCTTCCACCATATGTTTAATATGAGGATTATTACCAGTTAAGTTCTTTCTCGCTAGTACGATTAAAAAATGACTAGCTCCATTCAAACTATTCCTAGCGCCCCAAGCAACATCTTGCAACTCATTTTTGACTTGTTGATTTTCTATTAATAGAAATTTCCAAGGTTCATAACCAAAAGAACTTGGTGACAAACGAGCTGCTTCAATAATCGCCAGCCAGTCTTCCTCAGCAATTTTTTTAGTTGGATCAAAAGATTTTGTCGCAAAACGACGTTTGTGAACGCATAATATTTTGTTGCGTAATTCTGCTTGATCAGTCATTTTTTTCCTCCGTAAATAATTAGTGGCAAGTGTAAAAACTAGATAACAATATCCGAACTACGCATGATGAAAGTACTCAAGTATCGAAACTTTGCGACACGGACCTTCAAAGTGTAGGAAAAATATCTTATAGATTGGACATTTCATTAGTTAATTTGCTTATATCAGATATCTAAATAAAAGTTTCGCAAGTTCACTAAGCCCTGAAACATTAAGACCTAAACGGTCGGACAAACTATTTCCCAAGTTACTTCAACATTTCACTGAATGCCGACAGAGTTTATTTGAGAATCCGAATACCATTGCATCTTAATAATATTATTTTACTTTAGCAGGACCTTTTCCTATAAAGATACGGAATAAGCTGTAAGGTTTTTCCCTTAAGTCTTCACCTTTGTGAAAACCAGCTTGGCGTTGCAATTGGTTAGCATTGAAGTATAAGTATTTATCTGGACCAATTGACAAAGTGTCAGGCCATAAAATACGAGGATCGTGAGTCAATGTTTCCATTGAACCATCCGTATTAATAACACGAATACTATTATTTTCGTAGTCACCAGCATAGATTGTACCGTCTTCTGCTGTAATCATACCATCTGAAGCACCTTTTTCTCCTCTGTCTATGACATGTTTTTCAAGTTCTTCATCTTCCACGTCTTTATCGAAAATCAAATCGGTATCGATAGAATAAAGATGACGGCTTGATAATGGGCTGAAGTACAATGTTTTTCCGTCTGGTGATAGAGCAATTCCATCAGCAGCTACTTGCCATGGAGAAGCTGAACCATCTGCTTTACGGTTCATTAAGATCTCACCTTCTACTTTAGGGACAAAGTCAGGATCAACAGCAGTAGAATGTGTACCATCTAAGATACGAAAAGCATCACCAGTTCCAAGATCAACAACGATCAACGCACCTGGTCCAGTAATGGAAGAGTCAGTGATATAAGCAACTCCTTCAGAACCACGACGCAAGTCAATCCGTACATCATTTAAATAAGTAGAATCTAGAACAACATCATTAGAAAATGTGTAGACTTTACGGATAGCGTTGCTTTCCAAATCAACTGCAACTAATTTTGCGCCACGTTCAACAGGAACATCAAAGTTTGGCGCAGCAGTATCTAGTACCCATAGAGTACCTTCGCCGTCAGCAACAATACTTTGAACACTTAAAAATCCTTGTTCAGGATTTTCGGGATCAAAAATGTTAATATCTTGGCTTGGGTAAGCCACTAGTTCGCCATTCACGATTTCAACAACGGTTGCTTTTACATTGTCGCCCCATTCAGGGAAGTTGATGAAGGTACGTCCTGTTTCTGTCACGCTGACGCCTGTTGGCATTTCACCGTAAAAAGCATGTACTTGTTCTAATTCACCAAAAAATTTTTCTGTAGGATAATTCATCACACATCTTCCTTTCTGATTAAGATAAAACTTATTTTACTTCTACTTCGAAGTTCAATACCCCACGAGCCAATACATGACCAAACATGTTAAAGCCTAAAAAAGCCGGAGTAGAATCTTCTGGAATATCAACTATTTCTACATCTAATGCCCAAACAGTCAAGAAGTAGTGGTGAACACCATGTCCTTTAGGAGGAGCAGCCCCGATATATTTTTTCACACGGGCATCATTTGGTAATTGAATCGCACCTAAAGGTAATTTTGAATTATCTTTGTTACCAGCATCTTGTGGTAATTCATTTACTGAAGCTGGGATGTTAGAAACAGCCCAATGCCAGAAACCTGAACCAGTTGGGGCATCTGGATCATATAAAGTAACAACGAAACTCTTTGTATCACTTGGTGCGCCTGACCAGCTTATTTCTGGTGAAATATCTTTCCCACCTTCGATTCCGAAATCACCGGACATAAATTTTACATCGGAAAGTCCTCCATCAACAATATCTTTACTAGTAACATTAAAAAATGGTACATCTTGTAAACCTAAAAATGGGTTATTCATTGTACGCCCTCCTATAAAAAACAACGTTATGTTTTGTCAACGACAACAGACTAACCCTTCCTAGCAAAAAAGTAAATTAGGGAAATTATTTATACTTCCTTTTCTACACCAGCTCTAATTTAAAATCACTTAAAAAACCATCTTCCCACGTTTCCTCTGATTTCAAGTACATCTGACCGTAATCAACTAGCCAACCATGTAAATTTTGAGCTTGTTGATTAGTAAAATCAGTTGGTATCTTAATTAAGGACTGCAACTTTGAATAATTGAGCCTTTCCTCTAAACCTAACTGATTAAAAATTCGTTGTGCATAGCGGTCAGCGATAAAAGTTACTTTATTAAAGACAAATACTAGCAGCACATCTGCTGTTTCTTGACCAATCCCACGAATACTTAATAGTTCATCCCGAAGAGAATGGAAATCCTTTTGTTGTATGGCGGCAATATCAAAATCGTAATTTTCAAACCAAGTAAATATTTCCTTTAATGTACCTGATTTATTTTTGTAAAAACCACTTGGGTAAATCAGTTCCTGCAGTTTCAAAAGGTCGATAGCTGCAAGCTTCTCTGGATTAAATCCAATAGCTTCTCTTATATTATCTAAAGAATAATCGACATTTTTCCAGTTGGTATTTTGAACTAAGATCGCCCCTACGACAATTTCCCACGGGCTCTCCGTGTCCCACCAAATACGATTGTCCATATTCTGGGCTAACTGGTCATATAATTTATCGATATTAACAATCATCACTTTCCACTCCTCAAAAAAGAAAAACTCAAAAATTGATCCGACGAAATTGAACGCTCACTGAAAAAATCTTAATGACAGGTTAAACATTCCTCTTCTAACTGTCCTTCATAGCGTTGATTATAGCCTTCGCCCCAATTGTTCAACATTTCAATGACTGGTCTCAAAGAGTAGCCATATTCAGTCACCCGATAAACCACCATTAAGTTTTTTTCCTGAACAACTTCCCGTTCAATCAATTCATCCGCTTCTAAAGCTTTTAATTGAAGGGAAAGCATTCGGCGGGTAATTCCTGGAATCATCCGTTGCAATTCACTGTAGCGCAACTCACCATCAAAAATTAAATGGTACAATAGGACACTTTTCCAGCGACCTGAGATGATTTGCAAGGTGGATTCCACCGAACAGCCTTCCTTACAGTTATATATTTTTCTTACCAAATAATTTCGCCTCCTCGATAGGTATGGAGACATCTTAGCTTTTTACTTACAAAAAGTAAACCATTTACTTTCTAATCAAAAAATGTTCAAACTCTTTTTTGTGATACTTTGCGAATATATTTTGGATAAAGTTTCCTCTTGTTTTACAAATGATTTCATCCAAAAGTGAAAATAGTAGCAAGGCTTGTTAGGAGACTTCGAATTGACGCGTTTACTTTAACCGCCTTTCACACTGTGAAAGGCTTAAGTTTCCTTTGCTGAAAATCACAAGCGAAATATTACGAGAGTTAATATTTTACAAAATTACGAATTGAGATTATATTCCTTCACGTAAGTCAAATTTATTTCTTTTGCACATCTGTGATTTCAATAAATAAAGCTTGCTAAAAAATTTTAGGAGATATTCATTATGAGTATGAATGGTGCAGATTTAATTGTAGACACATTGATAAAGAACGGTGTCAAATATGTTTTCCAATTACCTGGTGGTAAACTTGGTCCTCTGTTGATGGCTTAAAAAAAACGTGAAAAAGAAATTGAAGTCGTGACTGTCAGACACAAACAAAACGCAGGCTTTATGGCACAAGGAATTGGTCGAATCACTGGTAAACACGGTGTTGTAATGACAACTTCTGGTCCTGGGGCTTTGAATCTTGTAACTTCATTAGCCACAGCAACTTCTGACGGCGATCCTGTTTTAGCAATTTCTGGACAAGTGCCACAAGCAAAATTGTTAACACCTTATCCTCAAAACCCTAACATTGCTGGTATAATGAATGATTCAACTGTAACAAAATATGCAAAAGAAATTGAAGATACAAATGCTCTTGCTGATGAAATAGCTAATGCCTACATCGCAAGTATCAACGGTAATCCCGGTGCAGTATTTATGGACGTACCTGGTAATGTATTACTTGCTGAAACTGAAAAAGAAGGGCTCGAATTTACGACGATCGCAGAACAATTGACCAACACGATTAGTGATGAAGAAACCATTTCCGCTGCGGTAAATAAAATAAAACAAGCAAAACGTCCTGTAATTATTATTGGTGCTCGAGCGATGGATGAATTGGCTGCTGAAGCAATCCAATCCTTCGTAAGAAAAACCGGTATGCCAGTGGTTGAAACTTTTGAAGCAACTGGTTTATTGACTCGCGAATTCAACGAAAACTATGTTGGTCGTGTTGGTTTGTTTAACAATTTACCCGGTGATGAACTAGTTTACAATAGTGACTTAGTGATTACTTTAGGTTTGAACTTAGTTGAATATTGGGCTTCTGTATGGAATGCTGACAAGAAAACCGTGATTGACATTGATACTACAGTGGATCATTTAGATGAAACTTATATCCCTGATATACTAGTTCTTGGTAATATTGCCAAGAATTTGAAAAACATTACCAAAATAATTTTTGAACAAAACATTACAGATGAATGGAAAGCTGTAATTCGCAAATTGAAAGAAAAATTATTGGAAAAGAAACAAATTCCAAAAACAACTTCTAGTGATGCATTACACCCATTAGAAATTGTCGATTCATTACAAAAAGTCATCGACAAACATCCTGATACAACCGTTGTTATGGATGGTGGTAGTCACGAAGTTTGGATGGGTTCTTACCTAAATGTTTACCAACCAAAACATTTCTTAATGTCTGATGGTGAACAGACACTAGGTGTCGGTCTCCCATGGGCAATATCTGCTGCTTTCCTTCGTCCAGACGAAAAGATTTTGTCTTCCGGCGGTGACGGAAGCTTTATGTTCTCATCACAAGAATTAGCGACAGTTGCCCACTACAAACTAAACATTGTTCAAGTAATCTGGGTTGATAAGAAATACAACATGGTTGAATTCCAACAAGAACTAGATTATGAAGGACAAGAAAAAGGTGTCGATATCGACTACATTGGCTATAAAGAAATGGCTGAAAATTATGGTATCAAAGCAAGTCGGGTTCATTCAAAAGAAGCATTGGATGCAGCTTTAGCTGAAGCTTATGGCTCAAATGAACCAATGGTTATTGAAATGATCGAAGACAACGAACAAAATATTCATTTGCGTGACAAATCTGAACTGAAGAAATATTAATACTTGCAGCTGAAATAACTCAGTTCCTTATAAAGACCATTGATTCCAATCCTTTGTAAGGAACTTTTTTCTATCTTTTGAAAAAGTGTTGTTATCTTTTATTCCAAAAAGTTGTCAGGTATCTTTGGCAACTGTTATTTGTACATTAAAAGAGTTGAAAAGCTATTTACCAAAGCCATTGAAGAGAATTACTCAAAGTATTAATTGGTTCATGAATTTTGTCCTCACACTTCCACTGAAAGTAAAATGATTTCTCTGTATTTAAATTATGCGATAATTGTTTACAAAACCATGTTTTCTTGATTTTTAATAAAGTTGACGCTCCTAGAATAACAATAGATTCATTATGAAATCTAAAAAAGAAAGCCAATTCTATAACAAATAAAATCGACTTTCTTTTGCTTTTTGGTTATCTCGACCAGGTCGAAAAATGTACTCCATGATTTGATCAATTTGGTCCATATCTTTCAAAGATAAATTCTCAATTTTTTAGTTTTCCTTCTTTAAAATCTAGTGATCTCAGTTGAAAAATAATTACTTGTCCGTTGGTATCCAAATCTTCAAGCAGAATATATCGAGTAGATAATTTTTTTATAAATAGAAGTAATTGGACAATAGAAGGATCAAAATCCATCCAAACGATATCCCCTTTTTTAGGAATATAGTTTCTTTCTTCTAACCTTATAAAATTTCTCTCCCTTCAGGAGTTACCTCTCCAGAATAAACAACAACATATTCTTAATTCTCTGAAGTTTTTTTCCATTATCAGACGGTAGTGTAATTACTACAGAACTTCCTTGTAACCTAGATTTTGTGATAAGCATATGAATGCGCTTTTTTATTTATATCACTATCCAACACTAAGTAACACAATGTTTTACATAATGCACATTATCCTAAGTATGTGCTTTAATAGTTTGTCATCTATGAGGCGTATATATTTTCCACCTGCGTTTATGTATATGCTTTTTCAATATAATCTATCCATTCCATTTCATCAAGCAATTCTAATGTATTTACTATTCTTCTTTTTTCATTTTCATTGTCAATCCCCTGATCATGATTTAATAATAGACTAAAAATGTTTTTTACCATTTTAGCTTGCATATCATCGCTATTAGAAATAATTTTATCGAGTTCACTTAAAAATAATTGGATATTTGCCTCATTTTTTCGTGTATAAGATAAAGATAACCCATTTATAATGAAATTTTGTAAATCTCTTGAGTAATTTGAACTATCTAAATAAATTTTCATGTGCTGTATGCTTTCGACAAAATTAAACCTTATGTACTTATCTTCAAATAAAAATAAACAATTTGAAAATATAACAAGTTCGAATCTTCCCCATGTTTGTATCTTATCTAAATAGTTAATGATTTTTTTTGCAATTTTGCGTTGTTCATTTTTATTTAGTGCGTCACCTTTATACTCTCTAACTAAATAATATTGAGCATATAAACTGTAATAATAGAAATCTTTGGTATCAATATACATATCCAGAATTTCATTTGCAAAATTTATATCAAAAGGATTAAGGTACTTTTTCGATAATTCAACAGATACTTTCTTTTTACCTTCTAATTCTTTTTCATTCAATATGAATTCATATTCTTCTAAGCTAATATTTAGTCTTTTAAGATATTTCAATAAAATAGTAAAACTTATTTTAATTCCCCCATTTTCAAAAGAAGACAATGTATTTCTATGTGAAATCCCTTCAGCCAGCTTTTCTTGGGTAAAATTCCTTTCTTTTCGTAAAAGTTTCAATAGTTCATTATGCTCCATACAAACCCCTCCCTTTTTGTAAAATTTTAAATCATTTTACTCTATTTAAAAATACTTTTTTGACGAATTACTATGCAAAATAATCTGATGAGAAATTTACTTATATAATTACTTTGCAAACAACCATTATATGAAGGAGGTTATTTTATGGAAACATATCCTGAATTATTACTCGAAGGCGCTTGGCAAACAACTGGAGTTAAATAAATTTACATAAGAAAAGAGGATAAATAAAATGATGAGAAAAGGATTTATTGGTTTAGCCGCAACATCAATGTTAGGTTTTTCACTTCTAAGTAGTGCTAGTCTAGTTGTAAATGCAGATGATTTAGCTGTCGTAGATTCTAATGGTATTCAGCTTTCAAACATGGATTCTTTTACCTTAGATCTTAATTCACAACAACAACTTTTTATGAACAAATTAACTCATATATATCCATACTTCTATTTCAATCATAATCAGCTTGCTTTATCAATTGATTATGATACATTAAAAACAGAATATGGTTTTACTGATGATGATATCGTTACAATTGATTCCATGTTAAAAGCTCCAGCAATCTCTTGGGATACCGAAACTTCCAATATTCAATCCAGAATGTATGTTAAAGGGAGCAAAGTATATTTCACTCATGCTGATGTAGTTTCTGCACTTTACTCAGCAGCACTTATCGGTCCATCCGCTATCTATGCAGCATTAGTTGGATTAGGAACAATTTCTCTTGGTCCAGTTGGAACTGCCATAGCAGCTGCTGTAGGAGTTTTAGACTTCCCAAGTTTAGCTGGGTTTACCTATCAAGTTATCCAAGCAGCTTCGAATGGACAGGGTGTCTATTTAGGAGTCGAAATGAACGGAATTTTTCCAAATATCGTCAGCGGTACATTTTAAAATAGATTGAGGGATATTATTGAAGAATAGAAATTTGTTGGTCATAAGTATTATCTTAATCCTCGGCTCTAATATAGGTTTTGTCACCCTATCTGATCTTCCAAAATCTGTCTGGATTACACTTACTTTTATTGGTAGCTGCTTGTTTTTATACACTTGCATAAAACGTGGTCTAGCTAAAAAAAAAATACTCATTTTTACTTTTCTAATTGTCGCTACTTTTTTAGTATCAAATTTTTTTCTCGATAATTCTGCCTTACTGGTATATTTCGCTAATATTTTAGTTGGCAGTCTGCTCGTTTATTCATTAGAAAAACATTACAGCGGACATAAATAATTAAAAAAGCCCAACCCACTTTATAGACTATTTTCTATAAAGTGGGTTGGGCTTTTTTAAATCAGGAACATATCAATCGATTTTTTATTTATCCAATCCGACTAATTTTCGCTGCTTACGATTTGCCTCATCTGCTATATAGTTCATCACTGTTTTAAATTCTTTCGCTGTGGCATTTTCGGATAGATCAGCAATACTCTTATTGTATTTTTTTACGATTTTTTGAACTTGTTCTTTCTCAGTCATGTAATTCCTCCGATGTTTTTATCTGTCTCTGCTTAACGTAGCCTTCAATTATTATCATAAGAATCACCTTCTTTAATCAACTTCATTTCTTTTTTTAAATTCCAAAAAGAAGCAATACCGACAATCATTCCAATCATACTCAAAAATGCCCAAAAATATCTTTTTTGAAGAAGTAAGATGACTGAGAAAATAGCCATGATAATCGAGCAAAATATGCCTATATTAATCAAACGATTGATTTTTTCTTTTGTCTTTTTACGCATCCAAGTATGCTCCTATTATGCTAAAATATAATTGTCGTTCTTTCCATCAGCACGATCCAAACCTTCTGCTAAAATCCCCCCAACCGAAGCACCAGAAATAACTAATGCTATGTCAATCATACTATTTAAGAATCCCCCTACGCCAATTCCTACTTTTGAAAGAATCTGTTTTTCAACCATTCTAGTAATATTTTTGCGATTATTTCTTAATAACGTTCTTACCGCTCCAAAATTGCTTGCAGCCGTCCATAATCCAATTGCTATTAATCCTACATCAATAACACCAGCAACAAAACCAGTTGAATTCCACCAGTTTTTCCCTACGCCTCGCATTCTTGGATTGAATCCAGTCATTGCTAAATACTGACTGATTGCTTGTTCCATTCTTAATTCATCTTCAGGCGTTAATAATATTTCTCCATCTTCGTTAAATTTAGGTTGCACGTCTCCATACTTTTCCTTGATTTTTTCAAGAGCTAGTTCGGAATTTTTTTCTTCTTTCGAGTAATAAATTGCCAAGTCTTCATCATTAAAGTAGCTTTCACTATTCTGAGTTTCATCTAGAAATAACTCATTTGCTGATACAATCATACTGCCACTTGTTGCTACAATGGACAAAACAAAAGTTACTGCTATTACACTAACCCACACTTTCAAACCTAGATATTTCTTTTTCATTATGTATCCTCCAAAGTTAATATTTGTCTAATATGACAATAAAACTATAAATCAATAACACAGTTATCGATTAGATACATCATAAAAAGTACTGTTTTAATCATAATTGCCACTTGTTTTAAATGTTATAAAAAAACACCAGACATTTTAATGAAGTCACAGTAATAGCAGATATGCTCACAAAATGGAAGATGGATATACGCAGAAGTTTTACGTTCTGCGGAATTAGTTGTTTCATTCACTTCCATAAAATAAAATGATTGCTTATTTATCAACATTTATTACTTTCTACTAAAAAGAACCCAGTCACCGGTATAGATGATTGAGTTCTAATGAAAAATATATTTTGGACTTCTTATTGCTTTTGCATTACTGGTAATTCATCTTTATTTAGTTTATTCAAGTAAGGAATTATCATAATAATACCAGCGACAAAGGCAATCCCCTCTGTAATAGTCATTGACCAGATCAAACCGTTCAAACCGTAGAAATGATGTAATAATAGAACAACAGGGATAAAGAATGTTCCTTGGATCGTTGACATCACACCTGTTTGAGCCCCTAAACCAGATGCTTGAAAAATTCCCGTGAATAACCCAGAAAAACCGTTAAAGACAGAAGAAATTAATTGTGCGGTTAAAATGGTAAGACCTACTTGAATTACACGAGGATCACTGGTAAATAAACTCAAAACTGGTACACGGAGTAGGTAGGCAACAAGCGCAAAGACAATTGAAATTCCTCCAATCCATAAAGAAACTTCCTTCAATGCTTCTTTTAGACGTTTTGTGTTATGTGCAGAGAAACTGTAAGCGAATAATGGCATTGCTCCTAAAAATAACCCCATTGTTAAAAATTCGGGCAATTGAGTTATGCGAACAGCAATACCAAAACTGGCAACAACATTGTCACCATATTCAGCAGAAAAATTATTCAATAATAAAGTTGTAACAATCATAAAAGCTGATTTGAATAATTCTGATACACCGATTTTATAGACTTCTAGTTGATCCTTAACTGAAATTTTGAAGTGTTTCAAAAATCCCTTCAAGGAATCACTCTTATTTTCTAAAAACCAGACATAATAAGTACTTGAAGCAATATTCGCAAGCACAATCGAAATCCCCGCACCGATCACGTGCAGATTAAACACCAAAATCAACAACGCATCCAATACAATACTAACAGCAACACTGATAAACATACCGTACATCGATTCTTTTGATGCGCCTTCTGAACGAACTAATTGTTCCAAGGCAAAGTTTAAGATAAAAGCTGCACCACCAGCAAATAGAATCGTTGAATACTGTGTTGTATAAAGTATAGTTTGACTATCTGCACCGAGCAAATGAACAAATGGTTTCATAAAGATGATGGCAATGATCCCGATAATTATGCCCAAAATGATACTTGCATAGAAAGAATAACCAGCAACTTTTCGACCTTTTTTAGTATCACCGCTACCTAATAAACGAGTAATGAACGTTCCACCACCCACACCGAACATATTTCCAACAGCCATTAATATGAGCGTGATTGGCATCGCTAAAGTAATCGCCGACATCATATTTGTGTCATGGATTAATCCAATAAAATAAGCATTGATCAAATTATAGATTGTGGTCGCCGAGATACCGACCATCATCGGAATCGATAAATGAACAATCGATTTTCGAATTGGACTTTCTTTTAAGTAGTAAATATTTGATTCATTCATTTCAAAATCTTCCATGACAATTCATTCCTTCTTTTGTTAGGTTTATAAATATTAGCTATCTAACTATTTAGTTACAAGCAGTTATTCTCTGCTTGCTGTTTAAAGACTACGATCGATTTTTCTTAGTAACTTCGTTAATTGTTGAACTTCTTCTTCACTCAATGCGTGTACTAATTCTTTTTCTGCCGCATAAAAAGCTTCATTTGTTTGATCTACCAAAGCTTTACCTTTAGGTAGTGCGTAAATATTTTTTTGCCGCTCGTTGTCCTTGGGAATCCGCCGTTCAATGTAGCCTTTTTTCTCTAAGCCTTGAAGCATGCTAGTGATGCTTGCACCACGACGTTGAAATACTTCCGCTAAATCTTTTTGGATCAATCCCTTGTCTTCATTTTGTGCAATATAGGAGATCATCCGCCCTTGTTGAGGACTAATATCCATGTCTTTAGTACGTTGTTCCATTGATTCACGAGATTTGTTCATGATGGAACGCATCAAATTCGAAACAATCATTTTATCCAAAAAAAATCATCCTTTACTAAAAAATTAGATATCTAACTATTCAAAAAGAATATACACGCTCGTAAAAGAAATGTCAAACAAAAAACATAAAAAACTAACAATTAGTTATCTAATAATTAGAACTTGACTTTTATTTATGAAAGAATAAAATAGAGGTGGCTGTATTTCCTATAATATGAACTAGGAGGTTTTAATAATGGAGTTACTAACTACCTCAACACCAACCACTTGGATAGATCTTAACGATATCAATCATCTTCAATTAAAGACCCTCACAGAACAGTATGATATTCCTAACGATTTTCTTTCCTATGCTTTAGACAAAGACGAAAGTGCTCGGATCGAAAAAGATTATGCTAGTGGCACTTTGTTAATTATCTACGATCTACCGTATAAAGATGAATCAGATATTGCCGACTATTCCTCTGGTCCTATGACTTTTATCATTAATAAACGAGTCATTATTACTAATTTCAGTAACAAAAAAATGCGTGAAGAGTTGACGCCTTTATTAGCTTCGAATACGTTGAATCCGAAGTATAAAACCGCTTTTGTGCTACATTGGATGTTGCAGATTTCTAAGCGATTCCTGGACTATCTACGTGTACTGAACCGTCAACGAACTTCGATCGAACAAGCCTTAGGTTCAACACCAAAAAATAAAGAACTCTTACTCTTGATGAAAATCGAACGAAGCTTGATCTATTTCATCATGTCTTTGAAATCCAATTTTATGGTGATCAACAAGATTCGTAGTGGTAAATACCTTAAACTTTATGATGAAGATCATGACTTATTAGATGACTTGGTCATTGAACTTGAGCAAGGCATGGATATGGCGGAGATATCTAATCGAATCATCAATGAAATGACGGATTCTTATTATTCCTTAATATCAAATGATACAAATAGTATTATGAAGATTTTAACGATTGTTTCTGTTATTCTAACAATTCCAACAATCGTCTTTAGTTTTTACGGTATGAATGTTCCTTTACCTTTTACACAGAATAGATCGTTTGCTTGGGAAACTATCACCGCTATTGCTTTGATTTTGTCAGTAATTTCTTCTATCATTTTGATACGTAGAGATTATTTTTCAAAATAGACCTTTTTAAAACATACTTCTCTAATGAGGGTTATGTACCTAACAATAATATTATCTTCATCGTAAATGAAAAAATGATCGACGAATAGATTCCCCCTAGCAAAACATACAAGAAAATTTTCAAATACCAAACAATATGAAATGATTCAATAAAAAGAACGACCCTATCACAAATTTCGTATCAAATTTTTTCTCGATTGTTTTGATTTGCGGATCTATTTTGTTAATATAACTGGTAGCCAGCTTCTTTATTAGGTATAAAAAGGTATAGCAAACCACAAATAATTAAACAAGCGAACCACTTTATAGGCTGTTTGCTATAAAGTGGTCCGCTTGTTTTTTTTACATAGTTGGACTATATCTCCCTATTCATTATTCAATACCACCAATTTTTGCTACTTATACTTTGCTAATTTGCCATATCTGCTACGCACTTTATTACTGTTTTAAAGTTTTTACAGACACATTTTTTAAAGAACAATACCTTATTGTTCTTTTTTTATGATTTTTATCTGTTTTCTTTCTCAATACATTACGCATAAAACTTATGCTTGATATGTTTCTCCAATTCTCCCCATCGCTAAAGGTTTTCGAACATCGTTTTCTTTTATTCTTTTTAATTTCTAAAATTTTCATGTGAATTAGCTCCGGTTTGTGTTGCACAAGCGAATTCTAATCACTTTTCGTCTATTAAGAGTGCTATCGTTATCTATAACTCACTTAAAACCTCTCATTTTTTATTAATGAATTATTCAATAGTTCCTGTACTATTAACCCCATACTATATTTAGGAGGACATCACATGATTGAACCAAAACTTAATCGATCAAGTTTCGCTCAAGGTTCGTTTTTTCAAATTTATGAAAATGAAGATTTTATATTGGAGAAATTATTTATTACGAAAGAAATTATCGAAAACCAACAAATTGAGCATCCAGTAATTGAAAATTGTTTTTTTGAAAAAGTTATATTTGAAGAAAATTCATTTAATAGACTAGAAATAACTGATTGTATATTTGTAGACTGTGATTTTTCAAATTGTGATTTCAATGCATCTATGATTCATCGAGTGAAATTTGATAATTGTAAAATGATAGGTACAAATTTTATTGGAAGTCATTTAGGAAATGTTACATTTACAGATTGTTTGATGAACTACGCAAATTTAAGCGATTCTAAACTAAAAACTATCGTTTTCAACAATTGTATTATGGATGACTCAGATATAGTTGAAAGCTCATTGAGTAAGACTATTTTTACTGCTTGCAGTTTAAATCAAGCAAACTTATTTCAGACGAATTTAAACAAAATAAATTTTTCAACTTGTGAATTTAATACCCTTGATTGTAGACAAGAAGACATAAAAGGTTGCACGTTCAATCATGTTCAAATCATTTATCTGGCTAAGAAATTTTTAAATATTCAAGTTTCTTAATGAACAAACTGAAGAAAAATGTAAAAAATGAAGATTCAAGGATTAAATACTAGCTGGAAGAAATTCTAGCTAGTATTTAATAGAGCTCCTGCAATGCCTAATCTATCAAGAACCAATTTGGTTAGTTCATCTTTATTTTTAAACGACCGAGTAATAGTTTAACTATTCGCTCTTTTGCATTATTTGATTTGTTGATCCAGCACTTGATACAAATCTAAGAATAATAAACACAACAGCAATGATCACGGACAAATGGATTTCAAGATAAAAAATACCATCGAATCAACAAAATTTATGATCCAATGGTCTGACCGTGTTTAATTTTTTATCTCTTAGACTTATTCCCGTCGATGATTTGATCGGATGTCGATTCAAATTTTTTTAGCAGGTAGATTTTTCTAATATTCAAGATCAATGTTTTCATCACTCCGTAAACAGGAATACAAATCAACATTCCCATGATACCAGCAACACTTCCAGCACCTATCAAAACTAAAATAATCGTTAAAGGATGAATATTCATCGTTTTGCCAAATAATAATGGTTTGATAAGATTGCCATCTAGTTGCTGAATAATTAAGATTGCGATTGCTACATATAATGCTTGCCATGGGGAAACAAACAATGCAACAAGCACTGCTGGAATCGCACCAATAAATGGACCAACATATGGAATGATATTAGTGATCCCGCAAATAACAGCTAATAATAAAGCATATGGCTGATTGATCAAAACCATTGCGATAAAACTCAACACACCAATAATGACAGCATCAAGCATGGTGCTACTAATATAAGCTGACAAAGTTTCATTCAATTCTTTGACTGTTTGTCTCAGTTCTCCGCGAATACTCTGTGGAAAGAAATGAGATAAGGCATCAATAAACTTATGACCGTCTTTAAACATAAACAGCAAGATGAATGGTACTGTAAATAACAGAATGAAAAATTGCATCATGAAGGAAATCAATTTTGAGACACTACTTGTTAAACTAACCAAAATAAGATTAAAGATATTACTAAGAGATAGATTGGCAGCAGCGAACTGTTCTTCGAGATTGATCCCTTTAAACTCTTCTCGCTGACTTAACTCGTTTAGCCATTGACTGGTTTCTTCCGCATATAAAGGAAGATTTTTCGTTAATTGAATCGCTTGTTCTACTAGTTGCGGGATGACATTCATAATCGCTAGCACGACTAATATGATGAGAAAAACCAATGTAAGTAAATAACCGTAAACCCTAGATACATGATGTTTTTCTAAAAATAAGACAACAGGATTAAACATATAATAAAAAAAACCTGCGACAATTAAGGGTAATAAAATTGCCGAGAGCATGTTTAAAACTGGCTTAAATACATGAGGCATCTGTAGAATAAAAAAGACACCGATAATTGTTAACACTATTTCGACTGTCCAAAACAATAACTTTGACTCTCTAAATTTTCCTTGCATATCTTTCCTCCAACATATGATATCTATATTTTATCATTCTAAGTAAATTAAAGCGCTATTTTAATAGTAAAATAATCATTTTTGTTTTTTAAAAGTAAAAAGCAAATGTTTGTTTCTCCTATTTCCTTTGAAATAACCAATCGCTTAAAAGAAACACACTGTTTGTTTGATTTTTAGTTTACATAATTTATTTACTGCATCCATTATTCCTAAAAAAAAAGCAACACAGACAATTCTATCTAAGGATTCCATGTATTGCTTTTTGTCTATTCTTCATTTGTAATTTCGTAAGCACGCGTATCCACTTTATCTATCCATTTCATCGGTTGAATCCCTTTTTGAAAGCGATGGACCTTTTCGCTCTGGACTTTTCCACGTGCCTGAACCTAAACCTAGAATTGTTTTGATTGCTGGAATAAAAGTAGTCACAATCGTCAAAGCATTTATCATCCAATAAAGCAACATATATAATGGTGCAAAAAATAAATACTTGAATTTTCTTCCTTGGTCGTCCAAGATGAGTGAGGCGCCCAATTGAAAAATTCCTGAGATCATTTCAAAACAAACAAAAAGGAAAGATAAAGTGAACATGTGATAGATTCCTTCCGTGTTCCCCTCCAAAATAAATTTGAATAAACTCCATAAAAAAATAAAACTAGAAAGCCAAAAGAAAAATGACCAAACGATACTGAAAGTTTGATCAATGAACATGACCGTATGTCCAATATTTCTAAATGGATGCAACATTATTTTTTTGAAATTCGTCAACCAAACTTCTGTTCCGCCTTTAGCCCAGCGTTTTCTTTGACGATAAAGCATCCTCAAAGATTCTGGAACCTCCATAAAAAACATGATTTGTGGAGCAAAAAGGGAAAGCCAACCATCCATTTGATGATCCCACGCAATACTAATATCTTCAGTTGCTCGGTCTTGCCTGAACAATCCAACATCGATCAATGCGTCTTTTCGATACATCGTATTTGCCCCACTGTAGGCATAGATACTTCCTAATACACCATTTTGTGTCCGTTTTATGATTCCCACAATACTAGAAAATTCGACTGTCTGTGACTTTGCAATCAACTTCGTTCTATTTTGCACATCCATATTGGCTGTAACTGCAGAAATATTTGTCGAATCTTGACGAAGAAAATAGTTGACATACATATTCAAAGAATCAGGTTCTGGGACTGTATCTGCATCATTGCTCAAAATCAATTTTCCCTTGGCAAATCCCATACCGATATTGAAAGCATGTGCTTTCCCCTTATTCTTTTCAATTCGAATTACTCGTAGCTTGGAATATTTTTTTTGTAGCCGAGCTAATATTTCAGGTGTACTGTCGGTAGAACCATCATCTGTTACTAATACTTCATAATGTTCATAGTTTATTTTGGTCATTAAGTATTCTATTGTATTTTCAATAACAATTTCTTCATTATGAGCAGGAACCATGATTGTAATAAATGGCTCGATCTCTATCGGGATATCATTCCACTCTTTTTGTTTATATTTAAAAAGAAAAGTATAACATAAAACACCGATAAACCAAGAAAACCCGCCAATAATTGGATACGTAACTAGAAACAAAAATATGATTGTTAAAAGGGTATCGAATACATGATTACCAGTTTGAAAAAAAGTCATCATAGCTCCACACCTCCTTTCTTATAAAGGTTGCGTACAAAATCTGTATCTAAGTTTTGCTCTTCTTTTACGGAATAACTACACACTTCTTTGCGAACTTCTTCGGGTCCAAACCGTTCATCAAACGCTTTGTTTAGTAATTGCCGCCTTTTTTCTAAGCGCTCTTCATCATATTGGATCTTTTTGTGCAAAAGATTTTTAAAATGAAAATTATTTCGTAGCGTCAATCCAATGTAAACTATCGCAATCATAACAAACATGATACTCAAAAAAACAACTAAAAATTTTAAAGTCTGTAACTCATCCTTATAAACAACTAAATGATTCTTCCATGCTTTTTTTGGGGAAATAAACGGTAACAATAACCAAATAAAAGGTAGTATCACGCAAATCCAGCCAATAATGGCAACTATCGTTTGTAAAAATTTTAGCACATAGTTTTTTTTCTCAAAATATGCATCGGAGACTAGTAATTGTTCTACTTCTTCTCGGGTAATTTTAGGTTTCATCTCTTTGCCTCCTTGTATATTCAAAAAATCAAGTGTTTTATATGATTTTGCCGGTTTCTCAAATGTTTTACAAATGTTTCGCCTTCCACAATTGAAAAATTTGTTTGGTTTCTACTTAAAAACAACGATCTCTCGAAAAAGTTTCTTACTTTTCGAGAGATAAGCGACAATGTATTTAATTAGACAGTTTCAATTTTCTGTGTGTTTGTTCAGGTAATCAAAAAATCATTCTATCACTTCTTCATCTGGTCTTCAATGATTTGCTGACGTTACTTTCATTAAATATTCTTTCCTATTTTATTGTGACTGTTCATTGATGTGATAAATATGTAGTTGGTAACTTTGGCAACTTGAATTACTATCGTTTAAAGCAAGAAATGAGAGGACTAGAGATAGTTATCCGTTTATGCGTAGGAGGCTAGTACATATTCTTGTACCAAATAGCCATTTAATCCCCTTCGTTTTTTCTAATTTATCTTTACTTTGCCGAATTTTCCTCATTTAAGTAGATAAAAAAACTTACGGATCATGTGAATGACAACATGATCCGTAAGTTTTTTCTTATGAAAGCAACTGCATCAAAAATCCTGAGATAATCAAGACAATTGCTCCACCTAAACGATTCCCCATTTGAGCAAATGCAATGAGTTCCATTCGATTCGCAGCAGAAAGTACCGCAACATTACCGGTACCGCCCATTGAATTATTACATAGTCCTGCTGTGATAGAAGACTCGATTGGATAAAGTCCAAATAATCGACCAACAAAGCCAGATACTAATGAAATAACAATGACACTTGTTAAACAAAGTACCACAAACTGCCAAGTTAATGCAGAGGCTAGTACATTTAAATTCAAAAGCGCAATCCCGATACCCGCAAGAACAGCCGCGGTCAAGTTTTTCACAATTAAGTTATTAAACATAATAGCTGCATCTTCATAATATTCAGGCAAGATATTCGTAATTTTACAAATGACAACGATAATGATCATAAACGCATACGCATGAACTTTTGGAACAAAGTAATTACAAATTTGGCCAAGAATGAAAAAGGTGATTGAAACCATCAATCCTACACCCAATTGAGAAATATTTGGTTTCACTGTACGAGGTTTTCCATCGCCAAGGTCACCTTTTTCCATTAGTTTTCCATTTCCGTTGATTTTAGGCATTGATTGTCCAGCGCGTGCTACCAAAGCTGCACCAATAATGGCTAGCACATTGGTCATCGCTGTTGCCGGAATCAAACGAGAAATAATTGCCGAAGCATCTGTCCCTAAAACATTGGCATAAATACTAGATAACGGCACAGCACCCGCACCAACACCACCGGCCATTGCAGGAAGCGAAACATACAATACTGAGTCAGCAAAACCATTGCCAATCAACATTCCTACTAAGCCGACTGCAAAAAAGGAAGCGACCATTGAAATCAATGCGACTGGAATAAAACGGACAGAAGCTTTCATCAATAAATTACGATTCATTCCTAAAATACTACCAGTAATCAACGCGGCAATATAAAAATCTAAAAAGCCCATATTATTGACAAAATTCTCCGTTGCATGAACCACATACTCAGGTAAAATACCAAAAGTTGCGATAGCTGCTGATGCAAAAATAGCAAAAACAGAGCCACCACCAAGATAACTTTTCACAATTGGAAGTTTGGAACCAATGAAATGAAATAAATTCCCTAAAATAACTAATACAGCAATTGGACCAATCATGTTTGTCGGTAATTTTCCTAACGCCATTGCGACGATCAATACGGCAACCATGATTAAATATAAGGGCAAACTGATACCACTAATTTTTGTTGACCAAATACTCGTCTTTTTTTCGTCTTCAACCGCTGAATCAGCTGTTGCTTTTTGTACCATACTTACAGATCCTTTCTCCTTAAGCAACCCGTAAGAAAAACAGAACAGCTTCGTTGAACTACCTGCTTTTCTTACAATCTTGCACACCTATTTCTAATTATTCTGCTACTAATTCTGTGTACTCTGGTACCCATTTAGCATCTACCACAGCAGTTTTGATGTCTGTGATTTCTTCACGGTTTAACCCTTGTTCTACCACTGATTTGGCAACTGTTTCTGCAATAATTTGAGAAAATTCAGTAATTTTTGCAACAGGAGGTAAAATTGATGCACCCGGTTGAGTCACATCAACGATTCCGCCCAAGGCACGGCTTGCTTGAGAAATAATTTCTGCATTCACACGTGTTGCAGTTGAAGCAATCAAACCTAGTCCAAGCCCTGGATACATCAATGCATTGTTTGCTTGACCAATTTGGTAAGTAACACCTTGATATTCAACATCGGCTGCAGGAATCCCAGTCCCTACTAAAGCTTTTCCATCTGTCCATGTAATTAAATCTTGCGCTTTTGCTTCAGCAAGTTTTGTTGGATTTGACAAAGGCATAATGATTGGGCGTTCTGTATGAGCAGCCATTTCTTTAACGATTTCTTCCGTAAAGGCCCCCGGTTGTGTTGATGTACCAATCATGATTGTTGGGTGGATTGCTTTTACCACTGCAGTTAAATTAGTCAATTCTGCTGCATTTTCAAATTCGTCACGAGTTCGTGCAAAAGGAATTTGTCCTGGCGTTAGTCCTTCTGTGTCTGTAAAGAGTAAACCTTGTTTATCCACTTGGTAAAAATGGTTGCGTGCTTCTTCTTCTGGAACACCTTGACGAATCATTTCATCTAAAAGAATATTTGCAATCCCAACACCAGCAGTTCCGGCACCAAATGTTAAAATCGTTTGGTCTTTCAATGCTTCACCAGAAATATTCAATCCACCTAATACACCAGCTAAAACAACGATCCCTGTTCCTTGGATATCATCATTGAATGTAGTGATTTGATCTTGATATTTTTCTAAAATAGTGGCTGCATTTCCACGACCAAAATCTTCCCAATGCAATAATAATTCAGGGAATAATTCTGTTGCCGCATTTACGAATTGATCAACAAATTGATAATAAGTTTCCCCTTCAATGCGTTCATGACGATTTCCTAGATATAGTGGATCGTTTAATAATTCTTGGTTATTTGTTCCTGCGTCAATAGACACTGGCAACACTTGTGCCGGATTGATTCCAGCGGCTGCAGTGTAAACCATTAATTTTCCGATCGCAATATCGACACCGTTGACGCCCCAATCACCCATACCTAAAATTCCTTCTGCATCAGTCACAACAATTAGACGAATATCTCGACCATCAGCAGCATTTTTTAGACTTGCTTTTATACTTTCTGGATCATCGATTGAAAGAAAAGCTGCGTCTTGTGGTTTCAAGAAAATTTCATTGTATTGTTCAATTGAGTCAGCGACTACTGGATCATAAACAACTGGCATAAACTCAACTAAATGTTCACCCATCAATTTATAGAAAAGTGTACGATTGGTATTAAATAAGTTCATTAAGAAAATTCGTTTTTCTAAATCAGATGGTTTGCTTAAGTATTGACCATAAGCTTGAACGGATTGTTGTTCTAATGTTTGAACTGTACTGGGAAGCATCCCTGTAAGACCAAATTTTGCGCGTTCTTCTTTCGTAAATGCTGTTCCTTTGTTTAAAAATGGATTGTTCAATAAATTTAATCCTGTAAGCATAAAAAATTCCTCCTAAGTTTTACTACATGCAAAAGTATAGTCGTCACTTTCAGCTATAGTCAAAACCAAGGGTCATGATAAATTTTTTTTATATGTGGATACAAAAAAGGTATGGCACGTCAATGCCATACCTCTATCGTTAACGGCCATCTTTCAGTTAGTTGAATGATTTAAAAATAAGTGGCGCAACTCCGATAACAGAGAATACTATTTTTGTTAGTTATTCTTTTTCGGAGCTGTTCGCTTTGCACCACAACCTCTATTTACGGTATTCCCAAAGCAACTCCTCGAAATAATTCATAACTGTTCAAAAATATGAAAAGCTATTTTTGTCAGTTGCTCATTATTTTTTTCGGAGCTGTTCGCTTTGCGCCACAACCTTATTCAAAATCTTTCAGTATTTCTCGAACCTCATCCGTCGTCTTCGTATTCATCAATTGCGCACGCAAATCACTAGCACCTGGAAATCCTTTAACATATATCTTAAAGAAACGATGCAAACCAACTATCGAACGCGGAACCAATTCCGCATACTGATCTTGCAAGTCTAATTGTAAATGCAATAAATCAAGCAGTTCTTTTGAAGAGTGTTCTCTAGGTTCTTTTTCAAAAGCATATGGATTTTTGAAAATTCCCCTGCCAATCATGACCCCGTCTACCCCATATTCTTCAGCTAATCGAAGTCCAGTCTGACGGTCAGGAATATCCCCATTGATAGTTATCAGTGTTTGTGGCGCCACTCGATCTCGAATGGCTAACACTTGCGGAATCAAATCCCAGTGCGCATCTACTTTACTCATTTCGTCGCGCGTTCTTAAGTGAATTGACAGATTTGCAATATCTTGTGCTAAGACATGCGCTAACCAATTTTCCATTTCTGCTATATCTTTATATCCGAGCCTTGTTTTTACGCTGACAGGGAGTCCACCTGCTTTAGCAGCTTCAATTAACTCTGCCGCAACTTCAGGACGTAAAATCAGTCCGCTCCCTTTCCCATGACCAGCCACATTAGGAACGGGACAGCCCATATTCAAGTCAATTCCCTTAAAACCCATTTCTGCCAAGCCAAGACTCATCTCGCGGAAAAATTCTGGTTTGTCCCCCCAAATATGGGCCACCATTGGCTGCTCATCTTCAGTAAAAGTCAAACGGCCTCGAACACTTTGTCTACCATCTGGATGGCAATAACTGTCCGAATTAGTAAATTCTGTAAAGAAGACATCTGGTGCGCCTGCCGCTTGAACAACATGGCGAAAAACAACATCTGTCACATCTTCCATTGGTGCTAAAATAAAAAAGGGCTTTGGTAATTCTGCCCAAAAATTGTTCATCATTATTTATCTCCGTTCTCTCTTCATTCCAATTCAAAAAAACATGCTTATTATACTAGGATTTTGAAAAAGAAGCAAAGGGAAGGACTTTCAAGTTTTTTCCTGTTGCAGTCAACGAAATCTTGAGAAATTAAGAGAGTGTGACATAATTTTTTGCCACACTCCTTATTTCTGAATAAACGATGTTCTTGAAGTAATTTATTAAATAAGCCGATTACTTCTGTCACAGCCTCTATTGACTTCTCTTTATTTTTTAAAGTAAGCAGCTGTATCAGCTTCATCTTTTTTCAATTGCGTAATCAAATCATCTACATTCGCAAACTTTACTTGATCTCGCAAAAATTTATTCCAGCGGACGGCTACATGCTCGCCATAAATATCTTGACTAAAGTCTAAAATAAATAATTCAACAGTTAGCTCTCGCCCCTCACCAAATGTATCATTATGACCAATTGAACCCATCGCTGGATACCAGTTTTCACCAACCTTGATTTCAGAAACGTAGACACCTTCTCTAGGTAAATGAACAGTTCCTTTGACTTTTACATTTGCCGTTGGAAAACCTAACAAACGCCCGCGAGCATCACCATGAACCACGACACCTTCAATTTCGTAGACACTACCTAAAAGTTTGGTTACTTCTGTCACATCACCTGCGTCCAACAATTGACGAATACGTGTAGAACTGATTTTTTCACCAGCTTCAATTTCTTTTTGGACCGTCACAACTTCAAAACGATTTTTTGCATATTCAGGAAGATGTTCCACATCCGCAATATCTTTTGGTCCATACGTATAATCAAACCCAGAAACAGCATACTTAGCATGTAAACCAACAATGTATTGATCAACAAACTCTTGAGGTGCCAAATGTGCAAAAGCAGAAGTAAAGTCGATCTCATATAGAAAATCCACACCCAGTGCAGCCATTTTCTCTTCTTTTTGTTCTAAGGTAGTTAAATACTTAACACTTGCTGGATCGATTTTTTTAAACACAATTGAAGGATGTTGATTGAACGTCATCAAAGCCAATTTCAAACCTTCTTGGTCAGCGATTTTTCGACCAGTTTCAACTACTTTTTGATGGCCTAAATGTACCCCGTCAAAAAATCCTAAGACAAGCACTACTTCCTCTGCTGGAATTTGATTTTTTTGATAAGGATGACGAATCTTGATAATTTCCATCAGTTATACCTCATTTCTTAACACTTTACTTGGTTTTAATTTATCTTTTTCCTTTGGATTAGGTTGATAGATACTAACAACTTTATCTTGATAAAACAAAGCAATTTCTTGGTCTGGCATCGTTGATAAGCCAAAGACTTTGTAATCCAAACGCATACCATTCTTAACTTTTTGCCAAACAGCTTCACTGATATCTACTCGTGGAAACTTCGTAACCCCTGCCTCGATTGGTAATAGATACTCAGAAATAGTTCCGTTTGCCATATATTCAGCTACCTGTGCCAAAGTGATTGCTTGTTTTTGATTCATTCCTGCACTTGCTGTCCTTGTCAAATCTGACATATGAGCAGGAAAACCTAGTTTTTTCCCTGTATCAACAGCAAGTGTTCGCACATAGGTTCCTTTACCACACTCAACTTCAAAACGCCATGATAACAACCCGTTTTCTTGATCCCAGTTTAATTCACTCGTGCGTTCAAAACGATAAATTTGAGCTTTTCTACTTGGACGTTCAACTATTTCATTATTACGTGCGTATTCGTAAAGTCGTTTGCCATTGACCTTCACCGCCGAATACATTGGCGGAATTTGCGTGATCTCCCCAATAAAAGAAGCCATGATTTGATCGATTTTTTCTTCTGAGATACGTTCTGTTACTGCTTGTTCTTCAACCACTTCACCAGACTTGTCTTCCGTTGTCGTACTGAATCCCAACTTAATTTCACCTTGGTAGGTTTTTCCAGAATCAGTTAAATATTCAATCACTTTTGTTGCTTTTCCAATACAGATTGGTAACACACCATCTACATCTGGGTCTAGCGTTCCACCGTGCCCGATTTTTTTGGTATGTAATATTTTCCTTAATTTAAATACGCAGTCATGACTTGTCATCCCACGTTCTTTCCATAACGGTAATAGCCCTTCCATTTCTGCTCTCCATTTCTTTTTGATTCAACTGATTTATTATAACACAGCAAGAATGAATACTACATTTTTGATTCCAACTCCAACGATTTTTACATCTAGGATACACAAACGTAACAAAATTCATCGGGGTGTAAATAGAATCCGTGTTATTCTTTTTTTATACAAAAGGAGGGATCAGATGGAAAATATTTTCTTTGCACCCTTTGATTGGTTATATGGGTGGCTTTCAGGCAATTAAATATGTCTTCCCCAAGACAAACGAAGAGTTTTGATCTTCGTGCAAAAAAAACGGCAAGTCTCTCAACTAATGAGACTTGCCGTTTTTAATTTTCTCAAATTATTTTCTTAATACGGGTTTCCACTAGGATCTGTTTCTTGCACTTCTCCTGTCGGTGATACTCGGAAAAAGGTCAATGTACCTGAACCGCCTTGTTCAATCATAGAAAGACTATAAGCTTTGAAAAGATAATCATCATCAATCATTTGCCAAAAGATAAAAGCAATATCTGAATCCTTATACTCAGGATACTTTGCATAAATAGCATCTAACGCTTGCTTTTGTTCTGGTGTAAATGTAGGTTCATTCGTTACATTTGTTGATGAATCTGTAACTGTTGCTGCTGAGGTATTTGTGTTTTGATCTGTTGAACTTGCTTGTGTTGTCGTTATAGTTGTGTTCGTTTCTTTGATACTTGTTGCCGTTTTTGAATCGCTTGTTGTCACTTCAGAAGTAGTCATTGCTGTCGTTTCACTCGTTTGAATCATTGACTGTGAAGTTTCATTTGAAGTAGTTTGCTCCGTTTTCCCGCATGAAGCAAGAAACAAAGTCAAACCAACCATACTTAACCCAATTACTCTTTTCATTATCCCCACATCCTTTTTTCTTTTTTTAAAAAGAAATCCGTTCAAAAAATATAAAAATTTCTGGGAACTTTTTGTCCCATTCAACTCATTATAACAAAAAAACATTACTCGATACATGAGTAATGTTTTGGTTAAGTTGTCTTAAATTATTTGGATAATGATCAAAACTCGGTAGCTTTACATTCAAAACAGCATAGCTCTAAAACGGTATCTCTACTGCGATTAAAGAATTTATGGTTTTGGAGGCATTCAAAACAGCATAGCTCTAAAACCTCGGATAAAATTTTTTGAGGTTTCGTAATCGCGCTATTCGTTCATAGCAAAACTTCAGTTTGAATGCTCATAATTTGAATATTTTTATTTCAAAGAGCGTATTTTTGTTTATTATAACATAGGAACTCCTTGTCCAATAATTTTGTCAATAAATTTTTATTTTTTTATTCAAGCAAAAAAGCATCCATATTTTCCTTGATAGGAATGGATGCTTTTTTTGTTAGTCCTTATTCAAATTACGTAACAGCTCATCGATGTGGTTACCATAACCAACAGACTCATCTAATTCAAAGATTAGCTCAGGTGTCTTGTAAATACTTAAGTTATGACCTAATTCACGACGGATTAAACCACTTGCCTTACTCAAACCTTCTTGTGCTTTTTTCTTATCTGAAGCAAGATCAGATAAGATGCTGTAATAGATGGTTGCTTGTTGTAAATCACCTGTTACATGTACATCAGTGATCGTCACGTTTTCAACTCGAGGATCACGAACTTTTTTACGTAAAATATCATTGACTTCTTTTAAAATTTCTTGACCGACTCGACGGTCACGATAGTTAGCCATAATGAGCGGCCTCCTTTATTTTTATTAGTCGTTTTTAACTTCTTCCATGATGAATCCTTCAATGATGTCATCAACTTTGATGTCATTGAATTTTTCGATCATTGCGCCACATTCAAATCCCATTTTAACTTCTTTAACGTCATCTTTAAAACGTTTCAAGCTAGCTAATTGACCTTCGTAGATAACGATTCCGTCACGAATGACACGAACGCCACTATCTCTGCGGATGAATCCTTCAGTCACATACGCACCAGCAATCGTTCCAACTTTTGAAACTTTGAAGGTTTCACGAATGATCATTTGACCAGTGATTTTTTCTTCAAATTCAGGATCAAGCAGCCCTTTCATCGCTGTTTCAATTTCTTCGATTGCTTTATAAATGATTCGGTGTAAGCGAATATCTACTTCTTCTGAATCAGCTTGACTCTTCGCTTGTGGTGTAGGACGTACGTTAAAACCGATGATGATTGCGTTACTTGCAGCAGCCAAAGTAACATCACTTTCATTGATTGCGCCAACAGCAGCATGCACGATTTTTACGCGAACGCCTTCGACATCAATTTTCTTCAATGAAGCAGCTAAAGCTTCTGCAGAACCTTGTACGTCAGCTTTGATAATGACATTAACTTCTTTCAATTCGCCTTCTTTAAGGCTTTCAAACAAGTTGTCTAAGGTTACGCGACTTGTAGCAGCACGGTGTTCAACAACTGCACGTTTTGCACGTTCTTCACCAGCTGCACGAGCCGTTTTTTCGTCTTCAAAGACAACAAAGTGATCTCCAGCTTGTGGCACATCGTTCAAGCCAGTAATTTCAACTGGTGTTGCTGGACCCGCATTTTTTTCACGTCGACCTAAGTCGTTGACCATCACACGAACACGTCCATAAGTATTTCCGACAACGATTGGGTCTCCTACATGTAATGTTCCTTGTTGAACAAGTAAAGTAGAGATTGGTCCCTTACCTTTATCTAAACGTGCTTCGATAACTGTACCAATTGCGCGTTGCGTTGGGTCAGCTTTCAAGTCTTCTACTTCAGAAACTAATAGAACCATTTCTAATAATTCTTCGATATTTTGACCAAATTTTGCTGAGATTTCAACGAAGATCGTATCTCCACCCCATGCTTCAGGAATAAGTTCATATTCACTTAATTCTTGCATAACGTGTTGTGGATTTGCACCTGGTTTATCAATTTTGTTTACAGCAACGATGATTGGCACATTTGCCGCTTTCGCATGGTTGATAGCTTCAACCGTTTGTGGCATTACACCATCATCAGCGGCAACAACCAAGATGGTAATGTCTGTGATACTTGCTCCACGAGCACGCATACTTGTAAAGGCCGCGTGACCTGGTGTATCCAAGAAAGTGATTGGTTTACCGTCGATATCAATTTGATAAGCACCGATATGTTGAGTGATTCCACCCGCTTCATCATTCGTTACACGTGAATGACGTAAAGTATCTAACAATGTTGTTTTACCATGGTCAACGTGTCCCATAATTGTGACAACTGGTGGACGAGAAACTAGATTTTCTTCATTCAATTCTTCTGGTTCAAAGAATTTATCTAAATCGGCAATATCCACTTGTACTTTTTCTTGTGGTTCCATACCATAATCCGTTGCTAATAACTCGATTGTATCTTTATCAAGTGCTTGGTTTTGATTGACCATAACACCTAACATAAAGAGTTTTTTGATGATTTCCGCTGGTTCACGGTGAATTTTTTTCGCGATATCTGCAACGTTCATGCCATCTGTATACTCTAGAACTTCTGGTAGTTCACGGAATTTACGTGGTGGCACAGCTGGTTTATTTGAAGTTTGTTGTTTCCCTTTTCTTCCTTTTTTGTTAAAACGATTGCGGTTATTGTTGTTGAATTTTCCGCGATTGTTATTGTTGTTACGATTTTGATTTCCGCCTTGACGGTTTTGGTTATTTTGGTTGGATGATTTGTTTTGTCCTTGATTCACTTGACCGCTCCCTTGACCGCGATCTTGATAGTTGCGGTTATTTTTATTTTTTTGTTGTGTTACATTTTTTGTGTTTTCTTGAGTTTTATCATTTGGCTTTTGATTGACTGGTTTCTGGTTTGGCTTTTGTACAACTGGGTTTTTGAAAGCTTGCTGCAATTTATTCTCATCTTCGCGATTTAAAGTTCCCATATGGTTCTTTACGTCGATCCCCAATTTTTGGGCTTTTTCGACAATCACTTTACTAGACTGATTGAGCTCTTTTGCTAATTCATAGACTCTTTTTTTTCCCATGTAATCACCTTCCTAACCTTCAATTAGCTCCTTGATTTTTTTCGCAAACCCTGCATCTAAGACGCCGAAGACTTTTCGTGGTTTTCCAATCATTTGCGTAATTTCAGCTTCTGAAAATAGTTCAAAACAAGGAACTTTGTAATAGGAACTTTTGTCTTTGATCTTTTTTCTTGTGTTCTCACTAGCATCGGTCGCAACAAACACTACCTTTGCCTTTTGGCGACGAATATCTGCAATGGTTAACTCTTCACCGGTTACTAACTTCCCAGCACGCATCGCAAGTCCTAGTAAATTCATGGCTTTTTGCCGGTTTACTGTGTTCATTTTCCGAAAAGCTCTTTTCGGGCTTTCTGGTGTGTAACATAATCTAATAGTTCTTGATAAAATTCATCTGTTAGTTTTACTTCGAGAACTCGATCGAGGATTTGCTTATCCCAAGCTTTTTGCACTTCTTCCGGCTCAATTGAGACATACGCGCCTCGTCCAGGCATTTTTCCAGTAGGATCAATTGAAACTTCCCCTTCTTTTGAACGGGTCACTCGAATCATTTCTTTTTTCGGTTTCATTTCACCCGAAACCACAGATTTGCGTAAAGGAATTTTCCTTTGTTTCATCTCGTTTGCCTCCTTACAATTAAGCTTCTTGATCTGTTTTCTCCGTTGCTTCAGTTTCTTCAAAAGCCATTGCTTCGTATTCATCAGCTGTTAGGTCTGATTCAACGATTGCTTCATCATGGAGTTCTTCAACTACTTCTTCTACAACTTCTTCTTTTTCTGCTCGTTTTTCATAAAACTCAGCCATATCTGATTCAGATTTGATGTCAATTTTATGATTTGTCAATTTTGCAGCTAAGCGAGCATTTTGTCCACGTTTACCAATTGCTAAAGATAATTGATAATCAGGTACAACCACTGTACAAGCTTTCGCATTTGTTTCGTCAAAAATGACATCCATTACTTGAGCTGGGTTCAATGCATTCGCAATAAAAATTGCTGGATCTTCGTTCCATTCAACGATATCCATGTTTTCACCCTTTAGTTCGTTTACAATTGCTTGAACACGTTGGCCTTTAGGTCCTACACAAGTTCCAACAGCATCAATATTTGCATCGTTTGAACGAACAGCAACTTTTGAACGGTCGCCTGCTTCACGAGCAATACTTACGATTTCAACTAGTCCATCGTAAACTTCAGGTACTTCTTGTTCAAATAAGCGACGTAATAAGTCTGGATGACTACGGCTTACAAAAACTTGAGGGCCTTTTGATGTGTTTTCAACACGTGAAACGTAGACTTTGATTCGGTCATGTGGTTGATAAAATTCGTTTGGCATTTGGTCTTGTTTAGACAAGACTGCTTCGATCTTACCTAAGTTCACATAGATATAACGTTTATCCTGACGCTCAACGATTCCTTGCATGATGTCTTTTTCGTATTCGCTGAATTCGTTATAAATAATTGTTCTTTCAGCTTCACGAACACGTTGCAAAATCACTTGTTTTGCTGTTTGCGCAGCAATTCGTCCAAAGTCTTTAGGCGTAACTTCAAAACGGATTGTATCTCCTAATTCATACGCCGGATTAATCAAAAGTGCGTCTTTTAACGACACTTCTAGTTGGGAATCCATTACTTCTTCTGTAACTTCTTTCACCGCATAAACATGGATGTTTCCTTTTTTCTGATCAAACTCTACTTCTACATTTTGGGCTTGTCCATAGTGACGTTTATAAGCAGAAACTAAAGCAGCTTCCAAAGCGTCGATCACGATTTCTTTTGAGATACCTTTTTCAGCTTCTAAAGCATCTAACGCGTTCAACATTTCTTTACTCATTATTTTGATTCCTCTCCGTAATTAAAATTGAATAGCTAAGCGAGCTTTCGCAATATTTTTACGTTCAATGGTTAATTCTTTTTCGCGTGTTTTTATGCGAATTTTTAACGTTAGTTGCTCAGCATCAAATGATTGAAGAAAACCTTCGTATTGTTTTTCTCCATCAACAGGTTGATATAAAGACACATGGACATAATCACCTAGTGCTTTTTCATAATCTGCTTCTTTTTTCAATGGACGTTCTGCTCCAGGAGATGACACCTCTAGGAAATAGGCTTGAGGAATCGGATCTGGATCTGCAGCATCTAGCTTCTCACTTAATTTTTCACTGACATAGACACATTCATCGATGTCAATTCCGCCTTCTTTGTCAATGAATACTCGTAAAAACCAGTTTTTGCCTTCTTTTGTAAACTCTACTTCTACAAGTTCAAAATTTTGTTCATCTAAAATCGGGGTCACCATTTCTGTGACTGTTTCAACGACGCTACTCAAAAATTTCGCCTCCTTAAAATTGGCTACGTAATTCCATTAAAAAGAGTGAGCGAAAATTCCGCTCACTCACGATTAGTATCATTACCAATGAAAACTATACCACAAATTTCATAAAATGACAAGTTTACTGGTTATTTATTACTTTCTTCAGCAACTCTATTCGTTTAAAATAAATGCTTGCTAAAATTTTTTTCTGTTTTTTGATTCATTTTTATTTTTTGTAAAAAATTTTCTCGTAAAAAAATAAAAGCACCAACGTTTAAACATTGGTGCTTTTTCTTACCCTTTTGTTAAGAAAAATTGTCTATAGCATATCAAACAATGATAATTGATTCTCATCTGGCAGATCTTTTAATACACCATTATCATCCATGTATTCAATCAGTGTTTTAGAAACTTTTCCTCGCGTTGCTAAATCTTCTTTTGATAAGAACGGTCCATCTTTTCTTGCTTCCACGATTTGGTTTGCCACGTTGGTTCCCAAACTAGGGACTGCACGAAACGGTGCAATCAGCGTATCACCATCAATCACGAAATTTGTTGCATCTGATTTGTACAAGTCGATCATACCAAAATGGTAGCCACGTTCTAGCATTTCATTTGCTAATTCGAGTACCGTTAACTGATTCTTTTCTTTCACTGAAGCTTCTAATCCTTTATCAGTGATTTCTTTCATCGCTTCTTTGACAGCTTCTTTTCCTTTACACATCGCAACTAAATTAAAATCATCCGCACGAACAGAGAAATAAGCACAGTAATAAAGAATTGGAAAATACACTTTAAAGTACGCTACTCGCAAGGCCATCAGCACATAAGCTGCCGCATGGGCTTTCGGGAACATGTATTTGATTTTTGAACAGGAATCAATATACCAATCTGGCACGTTGTTTTCCTTCATTGCGGTTAAATATGTTTCTCTTAAATCATCAGGAATTTTCGTCCATAAACCTTTACGAACGGTTTCCATGATTTTAAATGCCATCCCACTATCTAAGCCAGCATGGATCAAATAAACCATGATGTCATCCCGACAACCGATTACTTCAGCCAAAGTTGCATCTCCACGGCGAATTAGTTCTTCCGCATTACCTAACCAAACATCCGTCCCGTGGGATAGTCCAGAAATCTGTAACAATTCAGCAAATGTTGTTGGATGTGTTTCTTCAAGCATCCCTCGTACAAAACGCGTGCCAAATTCGGGAATTCCCAAGGTACCCGTTTTTGAAAAAATCTGATCCTTATCAACTCCCAATACTTCTGGACCAGCAAAAATCCGCATAACTTCCGGATCATCTGTTGGAATCGTTTGTGGATCGATTCCAGATAAATCTTGGAGCATCCGAATGACAGTCGGGTCATCGTGTCCAAGAATATCAAGTTTCAATACGTTATCATGAATCGAGTGGAAATCAAAGTGAGTGGTCTTCCATTCAGAATTCTGATCATCTGCAGGATATTGAATAGGGGTAAAATCGTAAACATCCATATAGTCTGGGATAACAATGATCCCCCCTGGATGCTGTCCAGTAGTTCGTTTCACACCAGTTGCACCCTTAGCTAAACGGTCGACCTCCGCTCCACGAAATTGTAAGTTGTGATCGCGTTCATACCCTTTCACAAACCCATAAGCCGTTTTGTCTGCAACAGTTCCAATGGTTCCAGCTCGATAGACATATTCCTCACCAAATAAAACTTTCGTGTAGTTATGCGCTTCTGCTTGATAGTCCCCCGAGAAGTTCAAATCAATATCGGGAACCTTGTCACCATGGAAACCTAAGAATGTTTCAAATGGAATATCGTGACCATCTTTATTTAAGCGTGCGCCACATTTTGGACATTTTTTTTCTGGCATATCAAAACCAGAACCATATGTGCCATCTTCAAAAAATTCCGAATACTGACAGTTAGGACAATAATAATGTGGCGCTAGTGGATTAACTTCTGTGATCCCGGTCATTGTCGCTACGAAACTCGAACCAACAGATCCGCGGGAACCAACCAAGTAACCATCTTCATTACTTTTATGCACAAGCTTTTGAGCGATCAAATAAATAACTGAAAACCCATTTCCGTTGATTGAATTCAGTTCTTTTTCTAAACGTTTTTGAATGATTTCTGGTAAAGGATCACCGTATAATTCTTTCGCACGATTATAACTTAATTCGGTGATTTCATCTTCTGATCCAGGAATTTTTGGTGTATACAATTCATCTTTAACTGGGATGATTTCTTCACAACTGTCCGCGATTTTATTGGTATTATCAACAACGATTTCTTTGGCAAGTTCTGCACCTAAAAAGTTGAATGCTGTTAACATTTCATCCGTCGTTCTGAAGTGAACATCCGGTAAACTATGACGATTAAGTGGATTTGCTCCTCCCATCGAGTTGATTAAGATTTTTCGATAAATACCATCTTCTTCATTTAAATAATGGACATCACCCGTAGCAACAACCACCTTGTCTAGCTTTTTCCCAATGTTTACTAAATTTCGAATGATTTCTTCTAAATCGTGTTCATTTTTCACTAATTCTTGTTCTAACAAAGGAGCATAGACTGCCTTTGGCATCACTTCGATATAATCATAAAACTTTGCACGATTTTCTGCTTCTTCGACCCCTTTTTGCATCATTGCTTCAAAAATTTCACCTTTATCACAAGCAGAACCAACTAAGAGATTGTCTCTAAATTTTTTCAGCTGTGAACGAGGAATCCGAGGAACTCGCTCAAAATAATTGATATTTGACATCGAAATCAATTTGAACAAATCTTTTAGACCAGCTTGATTCTTCGCCAAAAGCGTTGCATGAAACGGTCTAGCTCGTTTATAAGAATCTCCTTCACCGACATGATCATTTAACTGATCGTGATAAAGCATCTCATGATTTTCCATTGCCTCTTTGACAAAAATCCAAGCTAAATGACCTGTTGCCTCCGCATCAAAAATGGCACGGTGATGTTGTTCTAAACTGACACCGAATTTTTTGGTCAATACACCCAAACCAAATCGTTTAAATTGAGGATATAAATAACGTGCTAATTCTAATGTGTCAATCACAGGATTTTTTGCTTCTGGAATTCCATAACGTGCATAACTTGTATTTAAGAAACCCATATCGAAGGTTGCATTGTGGGCAACTAAGATCGAGCCTTCAGAAAATTCAAGAAACATTCTTAAAACTTCTTCTTCAGATTTCGAGCCACGGACCATTTCATCTGTAATACCTGTTAAGTCTACTGTGGTTCTTGATAATCGATGACCAGGATCAATAAATTCATCAAAGCTTTCAATGACATTTCCTTTATGCATCTTGACTGCGGCTAATTCAATAATCGTATCATAAACAGCTGACAGACCAGTCGTTTCCACGTCAAAAACCACATAAGTCGCATCGTTCAATGAATCGTGTGCATCATTATAGGCAATTGGCACGCCGTCATCAACAACGTTTGCTTCTACACCATACAAAATCTTGACCCCAGCCTTTTTTCCAGCGCTATGTGCTTCAGGAAATGATTGTGCTCCTCCGTGATCCGTAATGGCAATTGCTTTATGTCCCCATTTACCTGCTTGCGCAACGAAATCAGAGATACTATTCGTCGCATCCATTGTACTCATGTTGCTATGAAGATGTAGTTCAACTCGTTTTTCCCCTTCAGGAGCGTAGTCTTTACGTGGTGTGTGCTTGACTTCAACAATATCTTGGGCATTCATCACCAAATCGCGCACGAATGTATCTTCTTGGATACTTCCTCGAACTTTCAGCCAGCTTCCTTTACTAATTGCATCGAAAACTTGTTCATCTTTTTCACCATTTGAAAACTTTTTGACAATGAAAGAAGAGGTATAATCCGTGATTTTCAACGTTAATATTTTTCGTTTAGAACGTAGTTCACGAACCTCTTTATCAAATACATACCCTTCTAAAATGACACGTCGCTCTTCTTCAACGATGTCAATCATTGGTGTAACAGGATCATCTGTTGGAATATTGCGACCAAGTTGAATTGGTCCTTCCAAAGCAGGCGCTTGCTCTTTCTTTTCTTTTTTCTTTTGTTCATGAACAAGTAGACTTTCAGCAGCTTGCTTCATGAATGCTTCTGCTTGTTCTTGCTTGCGTTCTTCAAAAAGTTCGAGCACACGAGCCGCTTGTTCTTCATCGACTTCCGGTTCGATATGGAATTTAGGAAACCCATAATTAAGATACAGTTCTTCTACCAAAGGTAAATATTGTTGTTTCAAATAAGAAATCGCACCCGTTTTGTCAACCGGCAGCACGATTTTTCGATCTTTTAAAATAGGAACTTGCGTCTTTAAGACTTGTTGGACTAAGGGTGTGTCACACTGTTGACTTTCTAAAGCCTGTGCCCAATAATCTTGCAACAACTGTTCATCAAACGATTGATCCTCCGCTTTGATTATTACTTTAACCTGTGCAATGTCGTTAAACGCGATTGTCAGATGTTGTAGGAATGAACGATACAGCATAATCGGTAATATTTGCGAAAAATGAAGCGTAAATTCCCATAGACGTGATTTACGATGTACGACAACACGTTCCATTTCGCCAGTAGAAATTAACGGATGATTTTTTTCTTCATCCTCTAGTTGAATTTGTTCTAATAGTTTTTCAAACAAATCTCGTTTTTCTGACAAAAAAATACGCCCTTTCTAGTTTATTTGTTTATGAGACAAATAAATTTTTTCAATACTATTTAGTATACTCGTTTTTCTTTTGATTTACATTAAAAAATTCGAGAAAGACTTCGTCTCTCTCGAATTTCGAGGTTATTTTGAATTATTCACCTTGGTTCAAAAGAATTGGTAATGTATTCGCAAGCTCTTCTTTACGTACTTCTACCATTTCACCAGTCTTCTTGATTTTCACTTCGACGATTCCATCAACGGCTTTTTTACCGACAGTAATCCGAATTGGGCACCCAATCAAATCTGAATCTGCAAACTTAACTCCCGCACGCTCGTTACGATCGTCCACTAATACTTCGTAGCCTGCTTCCATCATTGTTTGCTCAACTTCATTTGTCAAGTTAGTTTGATAGTCGTCTTTCAAGTTCATTTGGACAACGTGTAGATCGTAAGGAGCAATTCCTTTAGGCCAGTTGATACCATTTTCATCTGCATTTTGTTCAACGATTGCTGAAAGTAAACGACTTACACCAATACCATAACAACCCATGATCACGAATTTTTCGCGACCATTTTCATCTAATACCGTTGCACCCATTGATTCACTATAACGAGTACCTAGCTTGAAAATGTGTCCAATTTCAATTCCTCTTGTGAAAGCAAGAACACCATTATTATCTGGTGAAGGATCGCCCTCTTGGACAAAACGTAAATCTTCATAAGAAAGAACAGAAAAATCACGTTCTGGATTTACATTGATGTAGTGGAAGCCAGTTTCATTTGCTCCAGCAATCGCATTTGCCAAGTCTTGAACGTGACGGTCTGCATAAACTTTTATCTCATCTGCTAAGTTCACTGGACCAACAGAACCGAAATCAGCTCCAAGATACTTTTGCGCATCTTCTTCTGTTGCTTCTTCTAAAAAGTCGGCACCTAAGAAATTTTTCAATTTGACATCATTGACTTCATGATCGCCACGTATCAATACCAATACAGGCTCTTCATCTGCAATAAATAAAACAGATTTGATGATTTTTTGTGATTCTACATCAAAGAAACCAGCAACCTCTTCAATTGTTTTCGCATCAGGAGTTGCCACCTTTTTTAATGCCAGTTGCGTTTCATGTGATTTTTTAGGCACATAATAGCTTGTTGCCATTTCCAAATTGGCTGCATAGTCACTTTCTGTTGAATAACAAATGGTGTCTTCTCCAATTTCAGAGATTGCCATAAATTCTTTAGAATCTTTTCCACCCATGGCACCGCCATCTCCGATAATTGCACGGAAGTCTAAACCACAACGTTTGAAAATCTCAGTATACGCTTTTTCATAATCTTTGTATGTTTCATCTAAACTTTCTTCTGAAGCATGGAAAGAATACGCATCTTTCATAATAAATTCACGACCACGTAACAACCCGAAACGAGGACGTTTTTCATCGCGATATTTTGATTGAATTTGATACAAATTTAGTGGCAATTTTTTGTATGAATTGATTTCATTACGAATCAATTCTGTGAATGTTTCTTCATGAGTTGGTCCCAAAATCATTTTGCGATCGTTGCGGTCATTTAAACGGTACAAGTTTGGACCATACGTGTCGTAACGACCAGATTCTTGCCAAAGTTCTGCTGGAAGAATTGCAGGCATCAACATTTCAACTGCACCAATTTTTTCAAATTCTTCCCGCATGATTGTTTTTAATTTTTCCAATACACGGTTTGCTAATGGCAAGTAAGAATAAATACCAGCAGATACTTGACGAATATAGCCAGCTCGTAACAGCATTTGATGGCTTAATACTTCGGCATCATTTGGTACTTCCCTCAGTGTTGGGATCAACATCTTTGATTGTCTCATTTTATATACTCCTTTAATCCTCAAAATAGTTATCGCTTGTTATTATACCCTATTTGTCAACTCTAGTTAAAAAAAGAATCGTTGAATATCATTCCATGTTACTAAAACCATCAATAGCATCAAGAAGCCGAACCCAATCAAAGTTAAGATGCCTTCTTTTTCTTGACTTAATGGTTTACCACGTACACCTTCAATGACATTTAAGACCAATTTACCGCCATCTAATGCTGGAATGGGTAATAAATTCACGATTCCCAAGTTCATTGAAAGCATCGCCATTAACCCAATAACAGTCATCATTCCTTGACTAGCTGCTTCAGAAGACAACTGGAACATCATCACCGGACCACCTAATTTATTCAAACTAAATCCTGTGAATAGTGATCCTAACGCTTTGAATATTTCTAATGAGCTACTGAAAGCTTGTCTCGTTCCACCCACGATTTTATCAATAAAACTAGTTTTCATTGGCGCTTGTATACCAAGTTGCCCCACTTCCTGCCCGTTGGATTCTACTGTTTTGGGTGTTACTTCGATTTCTTGAACTTTTCCATCACGTTGGACTTCAAAATTCAATTTTTTCCCTGGATTTGCAGTAATCTGACTTGTTAAATCAGTCCATGATGCAATTTTTTTATCATTAATACTTAAGATGTGGTCATTTTCTTTTAAACCAGCTACTTCAGCTGCGCCATCAGGAAGTACCGCGCCAATTTGATTCGTATTTGTTACCTGGACGCCTCCCTGCATGAATGCAAGCACAATGAACAAAAGAATCGCTAAAATGAAGTTATTCATTGGCCCAGCAAAGTTAGTTAACATGCGTTGCCATAATTTTGCCGATTGAAATTGAACATCTCTAGGTGCAATCCGAATTTCTGTTCCATCTGCCTCAATAATTGTAGCATCATGATCTACCGGATAGGTCACTGCTTCAGAATCATCGCCATTAACAAAGGCCGTAATCGTTAGCTCATCCTCTAGATCGTAACGAACAAGTTCTACTGGAATTCCATTCGTTAATTGAACTTTTTTACTTAAATTGATTTTCTCTACGACACCGTCAGAATTGAGTGAAAGTGACAGTGGCATACCTGGAGCCATCTCTGTCTCATCGTCGCCATTACCTGCCATTCTTACATAACCACCAATCGGTAATAACCGAAGTGTATATGTCGTTCCATCTTTTGCTTGATGTCCATAAATTTTTGGACCCATACCAATTGCAAATTCTCGGACTAGGATTCCTGATCGTTTCGCAAAGAAGAAATGACCAAATTCGTGGACGATAACCAAAATACCAAAAACGATGACAAAAGTTAGAATCGTTTTCATAGTTTACTTCTCCTTTACTTTTTCTAGCATTATTCTAGTTTTTATGAAGATAAACAACATAATTTTACCACAGTCTGACACAGACACCAATAGCTACCTTTCGAAAACAAAAAAGAGTAGCGACAATACTCACTACTCTTTTCATTGGATCAAAAAAATTTTTTGATCGATTTAGAAATGATTTTACCTTACTACTTTCTAATTGGTGCTAAGCATTTGGAATCACAACTCTATCTACAGTATTCAAGAAGCAACTTCTTCAAAATAAGTCTATATTTCTCAAAAATTGAGGGAATAATTTCTAGCAATTTATTTTTATTAGAACTAAACACTTCTTTCACACTCTTTTAAATTACACCAAACAATTGCATGATTGGGAAAACAAATAACAAACTGTCAAAACGATCTAAGATTCCACCATGACCCGGCAAGATATTTCCTGAATCTTTTACATCATAGTGACGCTTGATTGCTGACTCAACTAAATCACCAAACTGACCAACAACTGAGAAGACAATGGTTAACAACAACATAACTAGTGTTCCATGATTGAAGTATTCTTTTCCAGGGAATAACAAGAGATAGATCAATGCCACAACGAGTGCACTTACAATACCTCCCAGCGCTCCTTCAATTGTTTTATTTGGCGAAATTGCTGGAATCAATTTGTGCTGACCAAAGCGACGACCAAACATATAAGCACCGATGTCCGTTGCCCAAACAATAAACAAGCCAAATAGTAATACAACTAAACCTTCTGTTCGCGCATTCACGAAATTCTGGAACCCCATACCAACGTATAAACTTACAACCACGGGAAATCCAGCTTCATCAATAGTATACGTATTTTTTGAAACCACACTTGTTCCCAATAAAATCATTACAACAAAATAAAAAAGCATAAATGTACTCGTATTTTCTGGTAAAAAGAAAAACCACCGCTCTTTTGGCAACACCAGAAAAACCGCACCAATCGCAGATAAGATTCCTTCAAAACTTAATAACGTTAATCCTTTCATTCTAAACAGCTCGTAGACACCTACTACTGCTAGCAAAGCCCCTAACAATTCAACAGCCATTCCACCAATCCAAATGATTGGAATGAATAAAATTAAAGCGACGACAGCTGTGATCACTCGTTGTTTCATGATTGATCCTCCTCATTTTTATCCAATTTTTTTACGCCACCAAAGCGACGGTCACGATTTTGATAAGAAGCAATTGCTTCCTCCAAATGATTACCATCAAAATCTGGCCATAATGCTTTTGTAAAATAAAGTTCACTATAAGCAATTTGCCATAATAAGAAATTACTGATTCTTTCTTCTCCACTAGTACGAATGACTAGTTCAGGATCTCGAAGTTCCTTTGGTAAAAATCCTGTCATCAAGTGATTCGCAATTATTTCTTCGTCAATTGCTTCAACAGCTAATTCTTGATTATTGATTTCAGTCGTAATCTCTTTCACTGCCGTCACTATTTCCGCTCGACTCCCATAATTCAATGCAAAGTTCAACACCATTCCAGTGTTTTCTTTAGTTTGATCGATTGCACGACGCACAGCATCTTGTGTGTGGCTTGGCAACACGTTTTCATACCCCATCACGTGGACTTTCACATTTTCCTTAATAAGTTCTGGCACGAATGTATCAAAAAAATCAACAGGCAATTGCATCAAAAAATTAACTTCATCCGTTGGTCGCTTCCAATTTTCAGTCGAAAATGCATAAAGGGTTAATACTTTCACACCCAGATTTGATGCTGCCTTCGTTACTTTTTTTACAGTTTCCATCCCTTCTTTGTGTCCTGCAATTCGAGGTAATCGGCGATTTTGTGCCCAACGACCGTTTCCATCCATGATGATGGCGATGTGTTGAGGAATCTTTCCCTCAGCGCTAAATTGAAACTCACTTTTTTCTTGAATATACTTGTTTTTTTGCGGAAAAAAACGTAACATTCTTTTCCCTCCTATGCTTAAAATTCCCACTATCCTACACATTATAGCAATATCTCTTTCTATTTCCTATGAAATCCTGATTTTTTCCAAAAAATTTGTTTATTTTTTTGAAAATTTTTAAGTTTCCATCAAAAAAGGAGTAGCAAAATCAATCTTGATTTTGCTACTCCTTTTGAAAAAACTTGGAAGACTAAACTTCTAGTAATTCTTTTTCTTTTTCACCAGCAATTTTATCTAGTTCTTTAATGCTGTCATCAGTCAATGCTTGAACATCTTTTTCTAGTCCGCGCAAATCATCTTCTGTAATGTCACCATTTTTTTGTTGTTTTTTGTAGGCATCCATCGCATCACGACGAATATTACGAATAGCGATTTTTGCATTTTCTGCTTCTTTTTTAACATCTTTCGCTAATTCTTTACGACGTTCTTCCGTTAATTGCGGGATAACTAAACGAATAACATTTCCATCATTCGTTGGGCTGATACCAATGTCGCTTGCCATGATCGCCTTCTCTACATCTTGAAGAATACTTTTATCAAAAGGCGTGATCATCAATACACGAGCTTCTGGAATTTGGATTGATGCCATTTGGTTCAATGGTGTTGGTGCACCGTAGTAATTAACTGTGATTCGGTCTAATAAACTTGCATTCGCGCGTCCAGCACGGATTTGTCCAAGTTCACGTTGTAAACTTTGTGCTGCTTTTTCCATTTTCTCTTTTGCTTCTGCCATAATTGCATCTGCCATCTTTATTTCCCCCTTACAGTAGTTCCAATATTTTCGCCTAAAATTGCACGGCGGATATTTCCATGTTCATTTAGATTGAAGACAACTAATGGGATATCATTATCCATACTTAATGAGCTTGCTGTTGAATCCATTACTTGCAATCCCTTAGCAATCACTTCCAAGTGAGTTAATTCTTCAAACTTAACTGCATTTGCATCAACTTTTGGATCTGCAGAATAAACACCATCTACATTATTTTTAGCCATTAAAATAACATCAGCGCCAATTTCAGCTGCGCGCAATGCTGCCGTTGTATCCGTTGAGAAGTAAGGATTACCTGTCCCCCCAGCAAAAATAACAATGCGTCCTTTTTCCAAATGACGTTCTGCTTTACGACGAATGTATGGTTCTGCGATTTGACGCATTTCGATCGAAGTTTGTACACGTGTCGGTACACCAACGTTTTCTAATGTATCTTGTAAGGCTAAAGCGTTCATAACAGTCGCTAACATGCCCATGTAATCAGCTTGCGCACGTTCCATACCCATTTGAGCACCTGTTTGTCCGCGCCAGATGTTTCCGCCTCCTACAACGATTGCCATTTCAACGCCTAACTCGTGGACTTCTTTGATTTCTTGAATAATTTCTTTAATGACTGGAGGTTTAATTCCAAATCCTTCATCTCCAGCTAAAGCTTCACCACTTAATTTTAAGACTACACGTTGATATTTTGGTGTGACCATGTTCATTCCTCCAATGTTTTCTATTGCCATTTTACCATAATTAGTTGATTTAGCCATTAAATGCTTGCATTTTTTGGCATTTGCCTAAAAAAAGGGAGCGCACAATAGTGTGCGTTCCCATCTGTTTTATTCAACAGAATTATTTTTTCACTTGGCTCATAACTTCTTCTACAAAGTTATCTTCACGTTTTTCGATTCCTTCGCCAACTTCAAAACGAACAAATGATTTAACAGTTGCGCCTTTAGAAGCTACGAATTTTTCAACAGTCATATCAGGATCTTTGACGAAAGGTTGGTCAACCAAAGCGATTTCTGCTTTGAATTTTTTCAAGCGACCTTCCACCATTTTGTCAACGATGTTAGCAGGTTTGCCTTCGTTTAATGCTTGTTCAGTTAGAACAGTTCTTTCATGTTCTAATTCTTCAGCAGGGATTTGTGATTCATTTACATAACGAGGGTTGATAGCAGCAACGTGCATAGCAACGTCACGAGCAACTGAATCATCAGTTGTACCATCTAGAACTGTCAATACAGCAATACGTCCGCCCATGTGTAAGTAACCACCAAATGCAGCGTTATCTTCTTTTTCAACTACTTCAAAACGACGGAAGCTGATTTTTTCTCCGATAACTTGTGTAGCTTCGATTAATTCAGACTCGATTGTACCTTTTTCAGTTTTGATTTGCATTGCAGCTTCCATGTCAGCTGGTTTGTTTTCAGCAACTAATTCTGCAATTTCTTTTACTAAATCTTGGAACATTTCATTTTTAGAAACGAAGTCAGTTTCTGAGTTAACTTCAACGATTGCTGCAGTGTTACCTTTAACAGCAACTGCTGCTAAACCTTCAGCTGCAATACGATCATTTTTCTTAGCTGCTTTAGCCATTCCTTTTTCACGTAAAAGATCAACTGCTTTTTCAATGTCGCCTTCTACTTCTACTAATGCTTTTTTCGCATCCATCATACCTACGCCAGTCATGTCGCGTAGTTCTTTTACCATTTTAGCTGTAACGTCTGCCATTTTATAGTCCTCCTAGTAGTGTTTTTCTTTAAAAAAAGCTGTTTCAAAGGAGAGTGAGGCTTGTCGCCTAGCCTTTGAAACAGCTCCATCATTCAAAAATTATTCTGCTGAAGAGTTGTCGCCTTCAACAACATCAACGATTTCTTCGATTGATGTTGCATTGTTTTCTGCTACAAAATCTTCTTCAACCACTTGGTCTTCACCTTGGTTTCCTTCGATAAATGCATCAGCCATTTTTGAAGTGATCAATTTAACGGCACGAATTGCATCGTCATTTGAAGGGATTACTACATCGATTTCATCTGGATCGCAGTTTGTATCAACCATAGCTACGATTGGGATATTTAATTTATGAGCTTCTTGAACAGCAATACGTTCTTTACGAGGGTCAACGATGTACATTACATCTGGGATTCTTGGCATATCAGCGATACCACCTAAGAATTTTTCAAGACGTTCGCGTTCTTTGTTCAAACCAGCAACTTCTTTTTTAGGTAGAACTTCAAAAGTTCCATCAGCTTCCATTGCATTGATTTGTTTCAAACGGCTAATACGTTTTTGGATTGTATCCCAGTTAGTCAATGTTCCACCTAACCAACGGTGGTTTACAAAGTATTGACCTGCACGAGTTGCTTCTTCTTTGATTGCTTCTTGTGCTTGTTTTTTAGTACCTACGAATAATGCTACGCCGCCTTCTTCAGCAACGTTTTTCATGTAATCATAAGCTGCATCTACTAATTTAACTGTTTTTTGTAAGTCAATGATGTAGATACCGTTTCTTTCTGTGAAGATATATTTCTTCATTTTTGGGTTCCAGCGACGTGTTTGGTGACCAAAGTGTACGCCGGCTTCTAGTAATTGTTTCATAGAAATTACTGCCATTTTGTGTTTCCTCCAATTAGGTTTTTATTTTCCTCTTCTTGTCTTCAAACTTGCCAGCAAACTTTTACAAGCACCTACCGACAATCCAACAAAAATGTGGATTTATTGATGCAAAAAAGCATCCTTGGTTATTATACAGATAAAGTTTATCTATAGCAATAAGAAAAAGAAGTTTTCTGCTCAACATTCATTAGTTTAACGGAAGAAGCTGATTTTTTCAAGTAAAATTCTTACTTCCACTTGAATTTTCTACTATGACTTCCTATTTAACTCTTTCGATTAAAAAATGCAGGTGGGCAATCCTAGCTTTTTTTGTTATGATACGGATGAAATCTTTTGTAAAGGAGAAAACGATGCGAAAAGCCGACCGACATTTATTGATTAAACAGATTATTGAAGAGTTTCCCATTCGAACACAAGAAGATTTATTAACGAGATTAGGTGACTATCAGGTAACCGCAACGCAAGCAACGATTTCTCGCGATATTCGCGATTTAAAAATCGTCAAGGCACCTGATGCTGATGGTCTTTCCCGCTTTGTTTTATTTCATGGTGAAGACGATGACGAAACAAAAAATGAAGAAGAAAAACGTTTAATTCGTATGATTGAAGAAATCGTACTAAAAGTCGAACGTGTCCACTTTTTGACAATCATCGGTACCTTACCAGACAATGCGCATTTATTTGCTTCCATCTTAGATGACATCAAGCCACCGCATATGCTTAGCACCATTGCTGGATTTGATACAGTCATCGTACTTTCTGAATCAGAAGAAGATGCCAAGAAAATCGAGTTGTATTTTAAAAAGCACTTATTACATTGATAATCAAAAAAGCAACAGACTTCAAACTTTACATTTGAGTCTGTTGCTTTTTATTTTTGTTTTCGATTCTAAGAAAAATAGTTCAATTACATTTTATCTGGTGCGTGTAAGCCAAGTAAACGTAAATCTTCTTTCAATAGAACAGCTACTGCATAAACAAGTGCTAGACGAGATTCTTTTTGGCCATCATCAGCCAAAATCTTTGTATGTGCATAGTATTTGTTAAATGCTTGAGCTAATTTGATTGCATGTTTTGCAATAATTGAAGGTTCGTATTTTTCGCCAGCAGATAAAACAGTTTCTGGATATTTTTGAACCAACTTGATCACTTCCCAGCTGCTTTCATCATTTAATGCATAATGTGTATCAGCTGACGGAACAAAGTTTGCTTTTTCAAGTAAGCTCATTGCGCGAGCATGTGTGTATTGAACGTAAGGTCCTGTTTCGCCTTCGAAACGTACAACTTCTTCTAAGTTAAAGTCGAAAGTATTCAAACGATCATTTTTCAAATCATGGAAAATTACTGCGCCAACACCCACTTGTTTAGCAACGATGTCTTTGTTTTCCAAGTCTGGATTTTTTTCGCTAATTTGTTCTTTTGCAGAATCGATTGCTTCATTTAAGACTTCTTCAAGTAAGACAATTTTGCCTTTACGTGTGGATAATTTTTTACCACCTTGGGTAATCAACCCAAATGGAATGTGATGCATTTCATCTGACCAATCAAAACCAAGTTCTTTCAAAACAGCTTTTAATTGTTTAAAGTGATAGCTTTGTTCATTCCCAACAACGTATAAAGATTGTGCAAAATCATACGTACGTTTGCGGTAAAGTGCCGCAGCCAAATCACGAGTGATATAAAGTGTTGCACCATCTGATTTTTTGATCAAGGCAGGATTTAAATCATAAGCAGTTAGATCAACGATTTCTGCACCTTTATCTTCTTTTAATAAATGTTTTTCTTCTAAAAGTTCTACGACTTCATCCATCTTATCATTATAGAATGCTTCACCATTCAGTGAATCAAAACGAACTTCTAGCAAATCATAGATTTTATTGAATTCCTTCATTGATTCATCACGGAACCATTGCCATAATTCAATGGCTTCTGCATCGCCTTCTTCTAGACGTTTAAACCAAGAACGTGCTTCATCATTTAATTCTGGTTCAGTTTCGGCTACTTCATGGAACTTCACATAAAGACGTAATAATTCATTGATTGGTTCAGCTTTGACCGCTTCTTCTGAACCCCACTTTTTGTAAGCAACGATCAATTTACCAAATTGTGTTCCCCAGTCACCTAAGTGATTGATCCGAATAGGTTGATACCCAATTTTTTCTAAAATAAAACCAATTGAGTTTCCGATAACTGTCGAACGTAAGTGTCCCATTGAGATTGGTTTGGCAATATTTGGTGAAGACATATCGATTGGTACCGTACCTTGATTACCAATTGTGCTATCACCATAATGTGCTTGTTGTTCTACTACTGCTTGTAGTACAGCTTGGCTAATCGCTTTTTTATTCATAAAGAAGTTTAAGTATGGTCCAACCACTTCGATTTTTTCAAAGTTTTCTGGTGCAATTTTTTCAGCTAAATCTGCTGCAATTTGTTGTGGTGCTTTACGATAGATTTTTGCTAATGAAAAAGCTGGAAAAGCAACATCCCCATGATCAGCTGATTTTGGATTTTCTAATAATTGTTGTACTTGTTCAAGTGTCAAGTCGTCTTTCACTACATCATAAACGGCTTTTGCAACTAAGTCTTTGTTATTCATTTAAGTTCCTCCTAAATTTTCCATGATTGTTGAAGACAATAAAAAAAGTCTCTAGCAATCACAGTAATTGTGATTGCTAGAGACGAGATTACCCGCGGTACCACTCCAGTTGTCTTATCCACTAAGACCCACTCAATCTGTTATCGGTAGATGACCGTCCGCTTTGATTCACTCAAAGGCAGAAATTCTCCAAGTGCGCTTCGTTGTGTTTTCTTCATTCGGCTCCCACCAATCACCCGAACTCGCTCAGCAAGAATCAGCACAAGTACTCTCTTGTTCAACAAATCATAAAAGTATTAAACTGTTTTGAATTATAACAGAAAAAAACATTTCTGGCTAGCTCCTTTATAAAAAAAACCGCCCAGATGGTCTAAAGGAGAAGAAACTCCACCTGGGCAAAAATAGCTATAAATCATTTCGTTTACACGAAAGACTTAACAAATTAATCAGCAACAACAATCGTTCCTTCTTCAGATGCCAATAAGTTTTCAATGTTTTCTAAAGAAGTGATGATTGCTTTTGCTTTTGGTCGAGCTTCTACAAATTGAATAGCTGCTTCAACTTTTGGCAGCATACTACCAGGAGCAAATTGGTCTTCACTGATATATTGTTTCATTTCTGAAATGGTTACAGTTTCCAATTTCTTTTGATCAGGTTTTTGATAGTTGACATAAACATTGTCCACGCCAGTTAAAACAATCAATAGATCAGCATCAATGATTTCTGCCAATTTTTCTGAAGCAAAGTCTTTATCGATTACTGCTTCACGACCTTCTAAGCCTGTTGCTGTTTCAACTACTGGAATGCCACCACCACCAACAGAAACAGTAACTACACCTTGATCAACCAACGCTTCGATTACACGCGCTTCTTTGATTGAAATTGGTTTTGGTGAAGCAACTACTTTACGCCAACCACGACCAGCGTCCTCTTTAAACGTGACATTTGAATCTGCTTTCATTTGTGCAGTAGCTTCTTCTTCTGAATAGAATGGACCAATTGGTTTTGTTGGATTTTTGAAAGAAGGATCGTTTTCATCTACGATAACTTGTGTGACTAATGAAACGACATCTTTGTCAATACCTTTTTGTTTCAACACTTCCCCCATTGCATTTTGTAACCAATAGCCAATAGAACCTTCTGTCATTGCAACACAAGTATCTAATGGCATTGCTGGTGTTTTCTCCGAATCAGCTGCTTGTTGTTGGATCAATAAGTTACCAACTTGTGGGCCATTTCCATGAGAAATGATCAACTCGTCACCTTGTTCAATAAATTTCACTAAGTATTTTGCTGTTTCCATCAATGCTTCTTGCTGTGCTTTTGCACTTGCATCAGTTGATAAAATCGCGTTACCGCCTAAAGCGACAACTACTTTTCGATTTGCCATATTATTCGCCCTTTCTTCAGACAATGTTAATCAATGACAAAACGAGGCAGCAAGCACTCGCGTCCTCTGCCTCGTTTTGTACATGAGATGAATGTGGTTTATTAAACGCGAGGGATAAACAAGTTGCCTAATGTTGCAGCCATAATTGCTTTGATTGAGTGCATACGATTTTCAGCTTGTTCAAATTGACGTGCATATTTGCTACGGAAGACTTCGTCTGTTACTTCCATTTCAGTAATACCAAAGCGTTCTTTCATTTGTTCACCGTAAACAGTGTTCGTATCATGGAATGCTGGTAAGCAATGCAAGAAAATCAAACGATCTGTATTATGTGTTTTTTCAACCATTTCCATGTTGATTTGGTAAGGTTTCAACAGTTTGATGCGTTCTTCAAATTTGTCTTCTTCACCCATTGATACCCATACGTCTGAATAAAGTACGTCAACACCGTCAACACCTTTATCAACATCGTCAGTAATCATTAGTTTTGCACCTGATTTAGCTGCAAAGCCTTCTGCTAATTTCACGATTTCTTCTTCTGGTTGTAATTCTTTCGGTGCAACGATACGCATGTTTGTTCCTAAAATAGCACCAGTTACTAATAATGAGTTCGCCATATTGTTACGGCCATCACCACAGTAAGCAACAGTGATTCCTTCAACTTTTCCGAAGTTTTCTTGGATTGTTAAGAAATCGGCAATCATTTGAGTTGGATGCCATTCGTCAGTTAAACCATTCCAAACTGGAACGCCTGAGAATTCAGCAAGTTCTTCAACCATTTTTTGACTGAAACCACGGAATTCAATTCCGTCAAACATACTACCCAATACTTTAGCTGTATCTTCTGTTGATTCTTTTTTGCCTAATTGGATATCATTTGCGCCTAAGTATTCTGGATGAGCACCTAAGTCAATCGCAGCAGTTGTAAAAGCTGCACGTGTACGTGTAGAAGTTTTTTCAAATAATAAAGCAATGTTTTTACCTTCTAAGTAATGATGTGGAATGCCACGTTTTTTCAAATCTTTTAAATGTTGAGAGAAATCAATCAAATATTGTAACTCTTCTTTAGTAAAATCTTTTTCTGCTAATAAGCTTCTTCCTTGAAATACTGATTCTTTCATAATAAAACATTCTCCTTTAGTTTGTTTTTATAATTTAAGACGGAATTTCATTGATTTAAGAGGAAATCCCAGCGACAGCTGACAGTAGGACTATCGCTGGAAAATTCAAACTTATTTCAAATCTTCACGTACAAGTGGTTGGCTCATGCAACGTGGACCACCACGACCACGAGACAATTCACTTGAATTGATTTCCAACACTTTGATACCGTAGCTTCTTAGTAATTCATTTGACACATAGTTACGGTTATATGTGACAACCACACCTGGTGCAATAGCTAACGTATTTGAGCCATCATTCCATTGTTCACGTGGCGCAACAATTGCATCGCCATTACCAGTTGGAATCAAGACTAAATCATCTAATCCTAAAGCATCTTTCAATGTTGCATGTAGATCATCTGAGTGAGTGATCTTGATGTCATCACCATCTGGAACAATTGTATAGACATCGATTTTTCCGTTTTTACTTTGAATTGCTGGATGGATTGTAAATTTATCATAGTCAACCATGGTAAATACTGTATCCAAGTGCATCATGGCACGATTATTAGGGATCTTGATTGCTAGAACTTTTTCAAATCCTGAGTTTTTAGCGAACAAGCGACGTGCCATTGTTTCTAAAGCTTTTGCATTGGTTCTTTGTGAGATCCCTACTGCGACAACTTTATCACTTAAAACTAGTTCATCTCCACCTTCAATATGTTCAGTAGTATCACGATCTAACCAAACTTCGACACCTTTATTTGCAAAGCGTGGATGATGATTCAAAATATACTCAGTGAACATTGATTCACGACGACGTGCCTCAAAAGTCATACGATTGACAGTCATCCCATTTCCGATTGATGCGGAAGGATCTCTTGTAAAGTATAGGTTTGGCATTGGGTCCATGTAGAATGGATATTCATCGTCTGCTGACAAGTCGTACAAGCTGTTTGAACGAACTTCGATGTCCTTTGTACGAACACCTGCCATAATTTTATCTACCATTTCTTGTGTTTCCATTGATAGAAGGAACTCATGAAGACCATCTCTCACAGCATTTGATGCAATGTGCGATTCGTCTAACATTTTGTTTAGGAATTGTTCTTTCACATTGCCTGCATCAATTGCTTCTGCAGCGAGTTTTTCTAAATAAAGTGTTTCAACGCCTTCATTTTGTAACGTCTTAGCAAATAAGTCATGTTCCTCTTGAGCAATTGGAAGATATGGAATGTCATCAAATAATAGACGATCCATAATATCTGGTGTCAAGTTTTCAACTTCCTGTCCAGGCCGTTTTAACAAAACGGTTTTTAACTTCCCTATTTCAGAGAAAACGTGAATTGGTTTATCCATGTTGTGTTGCCTCCTTCGTTTTGATTACATGTATAGAATACCGTCGTTTTGTAACCCTTTTCATAATTTCTTTGCATTTAAAACGAGAGATCCTTCACGTTAATATTCCGTTATTAAATAATTAAACGTTTTTCTTCATTTTATTAAGTTTTATTCATTCTTTACAGGTAAAAACACTCTAAAAAAAATATTTATTCATCAAAAAAATATTTTTGAATATAATAAATTTATTGAAATAATAACGTTGTTAGCGTTTACTTATTAAGCAATATCTTTTTTTATGCAATATATCTTAAACTAAGTCACTAATATTCATTTATGTGGATTATTAATGAATATTTTCTCTTTAATAACAAATTTTTTTATCTATCCACTAATTTACCGTTTAATTACCGTTATTTCTTTGCCTTTACAAATCAAGTGAAAAACGGGACAATGGTAGTAGTGAAGAAATAAGGAGAGAGGTTTGACATGCGAATAACTAAAATTGATTACCATTTTTCCAAATTACGATATCAACCAGACTTCATGCATTTTACTGACGAAGAATTTCAATTGATCAAGGAACATACTGTCCTTCGTTCCTATAAAAAAGGACAGATTCTTTTTGATGAAGGAGATGAACGTCAACGCTTCTATATTTTAACAACAGGACTCGTTCGTCTTGAACGTTATGATGAAAGTGCCACTTATTACTACTATGACTATGTAAATGCGAGCACCTTATTTCCTATGGCAGGAATCTTTGAAGCACAATCCTATGCTTATACTGCACAAGCAATGACAGACATCGATACATTTTATTTACCCGTGAGCATTTATGAGAAACTTGCGCGAAACAATTCTGAACAACTGATTGCACTTATTCATAAAATTTCAAAAGTTGTTGAGATGCATGAATTACGAATTCAAATTGGCTTAACTTCCAGTGCGTTTGATCGAGTAAAACAAAATTTATTTATTTTAAAAGAAGAGCTCGGTGTTCCAACAGAAGATGGACACATTTGTATTCCTTATCCAATCACCCTAAAAGAGTTAGCTGTTAATAGCGGAACTACCAGAGAAACTGCTGGCCAAGTCATCAAACAATTGCGCGATAGCGGATTACTTGACTATCGAAAAAAACAATTTACTTTTTGTAAAACCGCCGTCACTCCTGCTTTAAGAGATACCGATGAATAAAAAAGAAAAAAGTAGCAAACAACATTCAAGTTGTTTGCTACTTTTTTTATCATTTTTACAGAACTAAACTAGGGTCTGCGTTCAATTTTAATTCAGCAACAATTCCCTTTTGTCGTTCAACATGTGCTGCTGCACCAATCATTGCTGCATTATCTCCACACAAACGTAGTGGAGGGATAATCAACTCAACTTCTGGCATTTCTTCCGCTAACGCTGTGGTTAATCCTTCGCGAAGCCCTTGATTAGCTGCAACACCTCCAGCAACAACTAATTGTTTTACTGGAAATTCTTTGCATGCGCGTAATGTTTTAGTCACCAGTACCTCTACAACACTCGCTTGGAAACTAGCAGCTAAATCATTTTTATCTAGCTCTTCTCCACGCTGTTCTGCATTATGAACTAAGTTAATGAATGCACTTTTCAAACCACTAAAACTAAAATCATAGTTTGCTTCGTGGATCATCGCTCTTGGAAAATGATAATTATCTTTTCCTTGATGCGCTAATTCATCAATTTCTTTTCCACTAGGATAAGTCAACCCAAGGACACGCCCAACTTTGTCATAAGCTTCCCCAGCTGCATCATCGCGTGTTTCTCCAATAATTTCATAAGAGCCGTCTTCTTGCATATAAACAAGTTCCGTATGTCCGCCACTAACAAGTAAAGCGATTAGCGGAAATTCAAATGGTTTAATAAATCGTGCAGCATAGATATGCCCCGCCATGTGATTGACGGGAATCAAAGGTAAGTTATTTGCCCATGCAAATGCTTTAGCAGCAGAGATACCAATTAATAAAGACCCAACTAATCCCGGTCCATAGGTAACTGCCACTGCAGAAATTTCAGCTACTGTTACCTTCGCCTCAGTCAATGCTTCGTCAATACAAAGCGTGATCTGTTCTACGTGATGTCTGCTAGCGACTTCTGGTACGACACCGCCAAAGCGCTTATGACTATTTATTTGCGATGCAACAATATTTGACAAGATTTTTGTCCCATCTTCTACGACAGCAACACTTGTTTCGTCACAACTTGATTCAATCGCAAGAATCAATTCTCTATTCATTTTATCGTCTCCGTCTTTAACTTTGTACTCATTATAAAGGCATCTTCTACTGGTTGATGGTAATAAGATTTACGAATGCCCAACACTCGAAATTTTTCTGATTCATACAGGCATTTTGCCCTCTCATTTGATTGACGAACTTCTAGAAAAACTTGAAACACATCATTCGCTTTTTCTTGCTGGATCAACGCTTTCAACAATTGTCGCGCATACCCTTTTCCTTGGAAAGTTGAGTCTATTGCAATATTGGTGATTTCAACTTCATCTACTACACGGCTAAAACCCAAAAAACCAATGATTTCGTTTGCTTCAATCGCTATCAAATAGTCTGTATGAGGTTGCTGTAGATCTGCTAAAAACTGTGTTTTTGTCCATGGTGAACCATGTGTATACGCCTGATTACTAATCAACCAGAGCTTTTCTGCCAAGTCATTGTAATCAAATGCTGCTTTTTGATAAATCAACAATCTTCACTCTTTTTCTAAATTTTTTACCATGTCTAAGGCATCTTCATTATTTTCAGTATAATATCCTTTTTTGATGGTCCTTGATTCGAAACCCAGCTTTCGGTACAACTTTTGCGCATCTCTATTACCTACGCGAACTTCTAACGAAAGAGTCTCACAGCGATTCATTATAGCAAACTTTTCTATTTCGTCAATCAAGAACGAGCCAATACTTTTCCGCTGATAGCGAGACATCAATGCGATGTTTGTAATATGACAATCGGTTCCGATGATTCGTGAACCGATGAATCCCACTAGCGTCTCATTGATAAAGACACCCAAATATAGATGAATCAAAGGAGAACGAAATTCAGATATAAATGCGCTCCGCGTCCAAGGTAATTCACCAAGATAGACTTCTCTCTCGACTGTCAATAAATCCTTAATATCTGATATCGTCAATTGACGTATTTGATAAATGGCTTGATTTATTTCTAGCTCTTTAACAGGATAAAAAGATGATTCTCGGAACAAATTTTTCGTTAATTTTTTAAATTTTTTCAACATAACTTTCGGCTCCAGGCGTATGATTTTCTAGCCATTTTTCTTCCGCTTCTACCTTTTTTAAATAACGTGGTAAGAATGCTTGAACATCAGAGACAGGATCAGCTTGTGCTCCTAAATTTGCTAGCACAGTTCCATTCGGGATATCCCATTGAGGAATCAAATTGATTGTTGCTTCTGGTAAAGTTGCTTTTAATTCTGTTTCAAATTTTCGACAGTCGCTACCAACAAAATAAATAGATTGTTCAAGTGCTTTTAATTCTGTGAGTAGATCTTCTAGAGAGGAATGTTTGTCCTCAATCAACGTTTCTAAACGATTTTCTTTCCATTGATACGCTCCCGCGTAAACATTCTTACGTCTCGCATCAAAGAGTGGTACAATCACACCTTCGATATTCACACAGTTAGCTGCGACTGTTTTCAAACTAGAAATCCCCACCAACTCTTTTTTCATTGTATAGGCTAAAGTTTTTGCAGTCGTCACACCGATTCTCAAACCAGTATATGAACCTGGTCCATCAGAAACAGCAATGCGATCAATTGCTGTTGGCTCTAATTGAAGATCAGCAAATAATTGGTCAATTGCTGGCATCAAAGTAATGCTATGGTTTCGTTTGATGTTCGTTTGAATTTGTCCAAGAACTACATCATCCTCCACGATACCTATAGCTAAAGTTTGGTTTGCTGTATCAATTCCTAATGTAATCATGTTTTGGTTCCTTTCCGTTAACTATCGTTTCTTATTGTAGCACACTTTTTACGGAAACCTAGTCTGAGATAACAACAAAAAAACTAGCGATACTCCATAAGAACTACGGACAAACTCATCTATTGTAAACGTTACTTGATGAGTAGGTTCTTACACAAAATTTCGCTAGTTTTGATCATTAGCATTTCAATTGTTCATTCCGTTGATTCTCGAACGATCAAGTCTGTACCAACCACGATTTTTCTTGGAACGGGAGCTTCTGTTTGAATCAACTGTAAAATCGTCTCGACAGCAATCTCCCCCAACCATTCAGTATAAACTTTTACCGTTGATAACGCAGGTGTCACATACTTAGCTACACTACTGTCATTAAATCCGATGACTGCAATATCCTCAGGTACATGATAGCCACTCTCTTGAATTGCTTTTAACGCGCCAATTGCTAATGCATCATTTGCAGCAAATAAAGCATCTGGTTTTTCAATTGTTTCATCTAAAAATTGTTTGATTGCTAAATAACCTGCTTCCACCGAAAAATCGGCTTCAATTATAGCAAATGGTTTTTGTTCCGCGCTAGTCATGATTTGTTCAAAAGCTAGTCTTCTTGGATCACTCAATAGTTGACGATTTTTTTTAGTATATTCTTTCCCTGTTAGCATGGCGATTTTTTTAGCATGTAGTGACAGAAAATAATCGACTACTTTTTTTACGCTTGAGAAAAAATCGACGGTTAGCGAATCGATACCTACTGATGTCCCATCGGAATCAACTAAAAGTAATTTTGACTGAGATTTTTTCAACTCTGTTAACTGTTGCAAGTCGAATTTACCAACAGCAATTGTTCCATCAACTTCACGTTCACTAATAGAATCCCAAGTTTCTTTTAGCAAATCAACATTCAATTCTTCTGCCTTCTTCTCAATACCCAGACGGATCGCTAAATAATACAAATCTTCGAGTTCTTCGCTTTCATTGTGCCATTGAACCAATCGTAAAGTTGCTTGATTAGCCGAAAGACTTTTTTTATGTTTCGTATAGTTTAATTGCTCTGCTGCTTCGAAAACTTTCTGTTTGGTCGCTAGGCCTACTGAGAGTTCCGAATCATAATTCAAGACTCTTGAAACAGTCGCAGGAGAAACACCTGCTAACTGTGCAATATCTTTAATTGTTGCCATGATGTTTCCTCCTCACTGGATCAATTATAAATAATCAGTAAAACGAGCAAATGCTGCTTGTCCTTCTTCTGTCCGTTTAAACACACCCGCATCCTCTAACACCCGCAAGAATACTTGACCAACGGCTTCCTGCACGACTTCAGTCACACGATCAGCTGTGATTGTATGAGTTGCCTGCAACTCATCTGCCCATTCACGATGATAATCAGCCAAGTGATTTTCTTGGTTCAACAAATATTTTTCCACTTCTTCAAGTTCTGTTTTTAATCGTGGCGGTAACACGGCTAATCCCATCACTTCAATCAAGCCGATGTTTTCTTTTTTGATATGCTGAACGTCCTTGTGTGGGTGGAAAATCCCATCCGGATGTTTTTCAGATACATTGTTGTCACGTAATACTAAATCTAATTCAAAGTAGCCATCTTTCCTACGAGCAATCGGAGTAATCGTGTGGTGTGCAGTCCCGTCAGCAGAATATGCTGAAACCTCGACGGACTCATCCGAGTAAGCTTGCCATTTTTCTAAAATAGTTGTTGCCGCATCTATAAGAAGTTCTTTGTCTGGTGATTGAAGACGAATCACCGACATTGGCCACTTCACGATTCCTGCAATGACTTGAGGATAATCGGTTAACTTGATCAAACGTTCCATTGGTGCTTTTGCCATAGGAAATTCATGTCGCCCTGCTTGATAATGATCATGAGATAAAATAGAACCACCTACAATTGGTAGATCTGCATTTGATCCCACAAAATAATGAGGTAACACTTCCGTGATCCGTAGCAATCGGCGGAAGGTGTCTCGATTGATTTGCATTGGACGATGATCTTCTGACAAAATAATTGAATGTTCATTGTAGTATGCATACGGCGAATACTGGAAACCCCAGCTTTCGCCATCTAGATTCATACGGATAATTCGATGGTTTGTTCTTGCAGGATAATTCAAACGTCCTCGATATCCCTCATTTTCCATACAAAGCAAACATTTTGGATAGTCTACTTTCACTGCTTCTCGTTCTGTAGCAATTTGCTTTGGATCTTTTTCAGGTTTCGATAAATTGATTGTAATTTCAAGATCTCCATAAGCAGTTTGTACGGGAAACTGAATATTTTTAGCAATCGCACGCGTTTTGATATAGTCATTTTGCTGACTTAACTGAAAGAAGTATTCCGTTGCTTCCTCAGGTGAATTAGCATAGTGCTGTGCAAAAAAAGCATTAACAACAGACGGCGGGGGCGTCAAAAAATCCATTAACTGCGCTTCAAATATTTCTTGTTCCGCAGGCAAATCTGAAATGACTTGATTATTCTTTGCTACTTGAACTAATTCTGCCAGCAAATCCACTGCAGGTACCGTTACTGGACGTGGTGTGACCTCTCCAGTTAACGCTTCTTCACCGATCAAACTTAATAGTCGATTTTGAAGATAAATTCGATCCATTTCCATAAAGCCACCAGAACCAATCGAAAGCGTTGCAAAGTCGCAAATTGTTTGACTGATAGACATATCACTTCTCCTATTCTTCGTAGCCATGAGGATGACTTACATGCCAATCCCATGCTGTTTTGATAATCGCTTTGATGTCAGTGTATGCGGGCTCCCAGCCTAAGATCTCTTTTGCCTTTTGACTTGAAGCAACTAATTTACTTGGATCACCTGCACGACGAGGCGCAATTTTTGCAGGAATTTCTTTGCCAGTAACTTCGCGAGCCGCTTCAAGCATTTCTTTGACAGAGTAACCATTGTTACTTCCCAAATTAAAGAAGTTACTTTCATTTCCAGCTTTTAAATATTCTAAGGCTTTGATATGTGCGGCAATCAAATCTTCCACTTGAACGTAATCGCGAACGCAAGTCCCATCTGGTGTATCATAATCGTCACCATAAACGGCCAATTCTTCTCTTTGTCCTAATGCTACTTGTAAGATAATCGGTACTAAATGTGTTTCAGGAGTATGGTCCTCACCAATACTTGCATCCGCCTTCGCACCTGCTACATTGAAATAGCGAAGAGCCACATAACGCATCCCGTACGCATTGTCACACCATTTCATCATTTTTTCCATCATCAATTTACTTTCCCCATAAGGATTTTTGGGATTAGTTGGGGTTTCTTCTGTTATTGGAGACATTTTTGGTTCACCATATGTTGCTGCTGTTGATGAGAAAACAATTTGTTTTACGTCAAATTCATGCATGACTTCAAGCAAAATTTGTGTACCGTAAACGTTATTGTTAAAGTAATCCAATGGTTTTTCTACGGATTCCCCCACTAGTGAGCTTGCAGCAAAATGGATCACACCTTCGACTTTTTCTTTTTCAAATACCGTTTTTAAAAATGCTTTGTCACGAATATCACCTTCATAAAAACGTGCATCTTGATGAACTGCTTGGCGATGCCCCGTTAGTAAATTGTCAACAACAGCAACATCATACCCATTATGGATCAGTTGATCGACGGCATGTGAACCAATGTATCCAGCACCACCTAAAACTAAAATTGACATATTTAAACACTCCTTTATTGATAGTTGACTCTCTTTGATCATCCATCTTTCATTGTACCAAAAGAAAACGGAAGTTTCGAAACAGTTTTTGACAATCACCAACTTTTTCTATGATTTTATTTAGTAAATTTATAATAAAACATTTAGTAATTTTTTTCAATCGTTTTTGTAAAGGTTTTCAAATGATCGTCTAACTAGCCTTTTTTTGATTTTTGTTTCATAATGGAGGTATCAAACAATTAAGAGGTGTGTTCAATGAAAAAATTTGTATCTGGATTATTAGTCGGAAGCTTAGCAACTGTTGCTGCTGTAGCAGGCGTTGTCGCTTCAGTTAAAAAAACGGTAATTGATCCAATTGATGAAAAAGAATCGATGATCGAAGAAAATCGAAAAAAAGCGATGCGTAAACGTGTTGCACGTTAATCAGTTATTTAAAAAAGACAGCTAAGATGTCCAGTCACTTATGACTTGTTCATCCTAGCTGTCTTTTTTGTTTACTTTTTTTGATTAGTCAACAAATGACGAGCAATCAAATCTGCTTGTCTTAAATTCCATGCATCTGTATATGGACGTGCCACAGCAGCCGTCAACCAATCGACGCCTTCAACGGGTATCCCATAACAGTAAAAGTTGGGAATCACTTTTCCATTTGCGCTGATAACTTGATTTGCTTTGTTTACATCAATCGCGCCTGAAAAATAATGTTCTGCATCTTCTGTTTTTTGATAGGGACGAATCAAGCCATTTTTTCTCAGGCTTTGAATGATTGGGTTTTTCGAATAAGACACACTATTAATCGGCAAACGTGCTTCAAGTAAATAACGGCTTTCAAGTGGCTTCTCTTCTGTTTCAATCCAAAAAGACCCTCTAGCTTGTTTGATTTCAAATGGTGGAGCTGCTATATGAAAAATACCGGCATCTATCAGCGCGGCGAGCTCTTTGCTCCTTCTCAAAGGTGGACCGATAGTCAAAAAAGCATTCAGCGGTGTAAACCAAGACCACAATTGTTCACGATATTCTTCAACTGAAAAAATATCCCACGCAATGGCTTCACGAATTGGCTCACGCCAGTCTTTGATTGCATCTAAGGTTGAACTAAACGCACCCGTGTTATTTCCTTTTTCAGCCTCATTGATTTGCCACGCCAAAAAGGAGCGAATACCCTTTTCAAAGTCATCTGAAAAAGTTGAAAGAGGATGTTCCAGCCTTTCCCATGACCAAATATACGGCTCTAATTGCGGATAATCGACCAAACATTCCTCAGAAGACTTTAACAAGAACGCTCGTTCAAACTCAAAAGGATCGATAGCCAATTGTTGTTCTTCAATCGTTTTTTGATAATAAAACAATTCGACTTCTTTTTTGAACAAGTAAAAAAATGTTTCACCTGTCAACTGTCCTTTTGCCTGCCATTTTTTTAGATTCTTTGTCGTTAATAACTTGAGCCGTGCCATCGCACCTCCCTGCTTTTGATTTTCACCCCTTGGGTAATAGGGAACTCCACGACGAGAGCCCGCGTAAATAATCGGTTCTTTACCAGATTGATGATAAGTAAGGCGATGTTCTTGTTCTTCAAAATAACCACCACGACCGACAGTTAATAGGCCAATGTAATCAAAAAAAGCCAATCCTAGCCCACGCAAAAAAATCGGTTCATTCGCAGGAATATCGGCAACTGAAACATCTGCCGGGTTACTTGGGGGTTGATAAAATAAATCATGTTGCTGTGCATAGTCGGCAAAAGCCAGTTCCTCATTCATCAATTCATTTTCCCAATGACCACTCGCCAATACGATTTGATCCATAAAGAAAGCTGTGTCTTCTGTTTTCAACTCAAAACCTGAATCTGCTTGTGAGACACTATTAACAAGTGAGTGAACAAAAGTAATCTTGTCGAGATATTCTTTTTGAAGTTCCATGAAAAACCATTGCTGATACAAACCATACAGACAACGAGTTGCGTGTTCATTCTTTCCTAATTGCGCCATCTCTGCTAGAAAAAAATCCTGATTTTTCAATGATTGTTGTTTCACAAAAGAAATTCCTTCTTTTTTCGCCCATTGATAAAGATTGGGACCTGGAGAAATGGCTCCTCCCGTCGATAGTGTGTCGTCAGTAAACAATGTTACTTGTTGTGAGACCGAGTTCATCAGCAGATCAGTTGATTGATCTATTCGCCAAACTCGTCCACCAGGGCCAATCACATCGAATAAAAAAATTTGAAGCGATTGATTCGTTTGTTTATTACGTAAAATTCTTTCTAACATGCTTAAGCCACGTGGACCTGCACCAATAATACCAATCTTCATCTTACACCTTCTCTTTATTTAAACAGCCAGTTGTTGATCCAATAATTTTTTCAATACGACTGCCTGATTTTCCGTTTCATCTTTTGCACCATAGACAAGTGTTACTTGTTTTTCTTTTTGACAAATAGCCAGTAATTTCTGAAATGCTTGGTGAGAAGCTTCTTTATTTAGCAATTCTTCTTGATAACGTTCAACGAACTCAGAAAATTTTTCTGGGATATGGTTGTACCACTTTCTCAGCTCTGTACTTGGTGCAACTTCTTTCAGCCATAAATCTAATTTTGCTTCTACTTTAGAAACACCTCTTGGCCACATACGGTCAACAAGAACTCGGAAACCATCTGTTTCTTCCGCTTTTTGATAAGCTCGTTTCAATTGAATCATTTTCTTTGCTCCTTTCCTTTCACTCTTTATTTTAGCCAAAAATGGATGAGAGCACAAAAATAAAAAAGGATAGAAGAACTGTTTGCTAGTTCCTCTATCCTTAAAAAATAGTCAATTAAACTTTTTTGCTTTTGATTTTACCAGACCAGCCATCATAGCCGCCTTTTAGAATATAAAGTTCTTTAAAGCCTTCTTTACGCAATTTGTTAGCTGTTCGAATGCTCAAGCTTTTTCTTTGATCGTAAATATAGACAGGTTGGTCTTTACGAATGGAGCCTAATGAATTCTTTAATACAGTATAAGGAATATTTCGTGCACCTAAAATATGTCCAGCATCAAAAACATCTTTTTCTCTGACATCAATGACTTGTGCTTTACGCATTCCTTCACGAAACTCTTCTTCATCTAACATTTTTGCTGAACGTTTTGCCATGATACGTAAGTATGCTTCCCAAAATACAATCGCTAAAATAATCGCGATCAAAAAAATATTAATCCAAAAAAACATGAGTTGCCTCCATCTTTACGCAAACTTCAAGGCTAATGATGCAGCGCCAATGACACCTGCTTCATTACCAAGCTCTGCTAATTTAATTTTTGTTGATTCTCTTACTTGTGGGAAAGTGAATTCCATAAAGTATTTTTCGACACGGCTACGTAAAAATTCGCCGGCTGCAGATACTCCGCCACCTAAAACGATACTTGAAGGATTCAACGTGTTTCCTAAGTTTCCGCAAGCTAGTCCTAGGTAGAAACAAACACGATCCACGACCATCAATGCAAATGGATCGCCATCTTCTGCCAACTCGAAAATGTCTTTACTTGTAACTTCTTCACCATTATCAAGCATTGCTTTAAGTGTTGAATCACCTGCATATTCTTCCGCTAAGAAACGTCCTAGACGTACCACGCCTGTCGCACTAGAAACCGTTTCTAAACAGCCACGTTTTCCACATGTGCATTCAAAACCATTTGGGTCCACAGTAATATGACCAATTTCACCACCACTCCCAGCAACGCCATGTACAAGATTACCGGCAGCAACGATTCCACCGCCAACACCTGTTCCTAATGTAACGAAAACAACATCAGGATCATTTTCGCCAGCACCTTTCCAGCGTTCCCCTAAGGCAGCAACATTGGCATCATTATCAATCGCAAACTGGATTCCAGTGCCTGATTGGATTTGTTCTCTCACTGGTTGTAATTCTGTCCAGTTCAAGTTGTACGCACCAATCACTGTTCCAGCTTCGCTATCGACACTTCCGGGAGTCCCCATACCAATACCGATAAAGTCTTCCGCTTTCATGTTATATAAATTTAAACGATGATTGATTGATTCAATGATTTCAGGGACAATATGTACACCCTCATCTAAAATATTGGTATCAATACTCCATTTTTGTTGAATTTCACCTTCTGGAGTCATAATTGCGAATTTCGCAGTTGTTCCACCTAAATCAATTCCAATAATTTTCTTGTCCATTACACGTTTCCTTTCTTTCGGCTTTCTTCTATTCGGTGCTCTCTTTTCAGAATGCGCCATGCCGTCATGTACGTATCATGATCAATCAAGCGATTGTCATATAACGTTCTTAATTCAATTGTCATCAACTCTATGTCATAAATCCGCGAGCCGACATAGATGATGATGCCAAATTTTTTGAACAGCTGTTGTACGTCATACAAGCTTTCCATGTTAAAGCACTTCCTTCACATTATACAAGTAAACCATACTTTTTTAAACCCACTAAAAGACAAATTACTAAAAGAAAAATAAAAATCATTCCAGAAATAATTCGTTGATGAATTGAAAATTTTCCTCTTTGTTCCGGCAAGCCTAAGATATTTCCTAAAAGTAGTCCACCAAGAACGCCACCAACATGGCCCCAGATATCAACTGATGTGTCAAATCCACCAAAGACTAAACTTAAAACGATAAATAACGAGAACTGTCTAACCATCTGTGTAATTGCAGGGTTATTTCGGAAATGAAAGCCTAAAATCACAAAAGCTCCAAACATTCCAAACAGTGACGTACTTGCTCCAGCAGATAACACACCCACTTGATTCATCGCAAAACTTGCTAGATTTCCAGCTATGCCACTCAATAAATAAATAAGGAAAAAACGCCAGTGTCCATAAATCGTTTCAATTTGCGAGCCCATAAAATAAAGCGTGACTGAGTTAACTGCAAAATGCATCAAGCCAAAGTGAATAAAGATTGGAGTAATCAAGCGCCACCACTCATGATAATAGGCAAAAAAGGGGCCGTACATTCCACCAAATGATTCTATTTTTAGCTCTGGAAACAAGTACATCAATACAAACACAATCGTTTGAACTCCTAAAAAAATATATGTCCAGATTGGTTTTTTCAACCAAAATTGGATTTTTCGTTTTTGTTGGTAATCCATGAAAACCTCCTATTAGTAATAAAATTAATCAATAAACAATTGTTCAATTTTTTGATCAAATGATTCTGGCAACCATTCATCATTCAACTGTTCCGTAAAGACCAAACTCGCTGTTTGATTGGGATATTGTTGTAGATAACGATCATAATACCCACCACCAAAACCAATTCGATAACCCGATTTTGTGAATATTAAACCAGGTACAATCAATAAATCGATTTGTTTGGGTAAAAAAAGTCGTGAATTTGTTGGCTCTAACACACCGAAACTGGATCGTTCTAAAATCGTTTCAACTGTCAGCTCATAAAAAGCCATTTGACGTTTGGGTAATGTTTTCGGAATCACAATTTTTTTATGCTGTTGCTTAGCATAATGGATAACAGGCTCTGTTGCGACTTCGATTTCATTTGCTAAAGTTATTCCAATCGTTTGGGCGTTTTGAAATGCTGAACTCAAAAATAATTTTTGATGGATCCGTCGTTCCTTCTCTGCTTTTTTGTTTGGTGCTAGATTTTTTAATGTCTGAACGCCTAGTTGACGTAATTGTGCTTTCGTTTGATTCACTCCCCCAACCTACCTTCCTTGATAGCATGGTATCGAAAAATGAATAAAATAGCAATGCTGTGACAGAGAAATACCTGTTTCTCTCAAAAGAAAAAGAGTTCAAGATGAGTACTTGAACTCTTTGCTCCAGATTTTTTAAGGTAAAGATTTTGTCACGAACTCTATTTACGAGTGTTCAAACAGCAAAAATTATTTATGAAGAGCTATTTTGCGCGTCTGTTTGCTATTTTTTTAGGGCTGAACGCTTTGAACCACAACCTTTAAGCTTGCTTTTGAAATAATAAATAAAGAAAATACGGCGCACCGATTAACGCAATCAAAATTCCTGTCGGGATTTCACCACTTGGGAGAATGACACGCGCAATAATATCGGCTACGTTCACTAATAAGGCACCAAATAAACCACTTAGTAAAAACGTCCATTGATTCTCTTTTTTGACAATTGTTTTTGCCACATGTGGTGCTAACAAGCCTACAAAGGATAAACTACCTGCGACAGCAACACTGGCACAAGCTAATCCCACTGCCAAAATCAATAATGTCCGTTGACTTCTTCGGACATGCAATCCTAAACTTTGTGCCTGTTCTTGTCCAAAAGAGAGAAGCCCAATCTGTTGACTATAATAAAAAGCGAGAGGCAAGAGACATACTGCCCATGGAAGCAACGCCCAAACATAAGCCCAACTAGCGCCCCAAATAGATCCTGCTAACCAAGCATTTACGAAACCGTAATTTTCTTTTGAGATTTTGATTGTCACTAGCAAAGTCATCGCCGAGAATCCAGCGTTTACCGCAATTCCCGAAAGTAAAATTCGATTCATTTTCAACATACCACTTTTGGTATAAGAAGTAAGATACACACAAAGGGCGGCCAGCAAGCCACCTAGGCAAGCCGCAAATGGCAAAAGAAAAGTTGCTGCAGCTTGTGAAAAGAAACCCAAATAAAGCATGACAAAAAAGCCAGCACCTGCATTGATTCCTAAAATACTAGCATCTGCCAGTTCATTTCTAGTGACTCCTTGCAATAAGTATCCAGAAATACCTAAGCACATCCCCGCCAAGAGACTAACAATTAGCCGTGGTGAACGAAATTCTTGGATAATCAGCTGTATAACTGGTGAGGCAGAGCCAGTAACCCCATCAATAACTTGTTGAATAGATAAAACTGGTGTCCCAATCATCAAACTGAGCAACGCACTGATGAACAAGCAGAACAGTAAGAAGACTATCAGCCATCGGAACTTTTTCATCCCTCTTCCCTCCTAACTTGAACAAGCAAGAATGGTACACCAATCAAAGCAATAATTAAACCAAAAGGTGTTTCAAACGGTGGATTGATCATCCGCGCAACTAGATCTGCTGCCATTACTAAACATCCTCCCGCTAAAAAAGAACCGGGTAGAACATACCGATAGTCTGAACCTACAACACCACGAATCAAGGGTGGTACTAATAAACCAATAAATGAAACAGGACCTACAAGTGACACAGCAATTGCAGATAGAATCGCCACCATTCCAAAAGAAATAAGACGCGTTCTTCGTGGATTTCCACCAAGTGCGACAGCATGGGATTCACTTAAATTAACTAATGAGATTGCTTTACCTAGCAAACAAGCACAAATTGAAGCAACTAAATAAACAGGTAACAAAATTGTCAATTGTCGCCAAGTGATGTTTGCTGCTCCTCCGACAAACCAAAAAGCTAAATCTTGTTGCAAATTAAATAATTGGGTTAGTGCTTGACTAATGGCAGTAAAAAATGAGCTAATCGCCACCCCAGCTAAAATTAGTTGAACTGGATTGATGCCTATTTTGGAAAATTTGAGAAAGCCAAACACAATAGTCGTCACTACTAATGCCCCCATCAAAGAAATCAAAAACGTTTGAAAAGAAGAAGCATCTGGTAAAAAAGCAAAACTAATAGCCATAGCTAAAGACGCACCTGCATTGATTCCCAATAACCCAGAATCTGCCAATGGATTACGTGTCACACCTTGCATCAACGCACCACTTAGCGCAAAACTGCTACCAACAACAAATGCGCCTAGCACTCGTGGGAGTCGAATCGTTCGTAAAATTTGTTGTGCTTGATTCGTTGGATCAAATTGAACAATGGATAACCACAAATCTTTCACCGTTACTTCTGCTACACCATTTGCAACAGCTAATAAAAAAAGTATCGTACTTACTACTATAAGTAGCCAAATAAAACGACTTTTCTTTCTACTCGTCATTGATTTGCCTCCTGTCGTGAAAGTAAATCATAAGTTAGAAAGACTGGCTTGTCAGAATCAGGCAAATGAACAATTTGTGCATCAATTTCAAAAATTTCTCGCATCCATTCTTTTGTGATTACTTCTTTTGGCGACCCTTCAACTAATAATCGACCAGCTTTCAATCCTAATAAATAATCTGAAAAACGAGAGGCATGATTGATATCATGAATGGACATCAAAATCGTAGTTTGCTTTACGCGATTGATTTCTTCTAATAAATGTAAGATTTCTAATTGATGTGCGGGATCTAAAAAAGTAATTGGTTCATCTAAAATCAAAATGTCTGTTTCTTGTGCTAACGCCATAGCAATCCATACACGTTGCGCTTGTCCACCAGACAAGGTAGCAATCTCTCTTGCTTTTAAAGTATCTAAACTAGTCGCTTCCAGCGCCCATTGAATCGCTTCATGGTCTTCTACAGTCAAACCACTAAAGGGTTTTTGATAAGGATATCTGCCATAAGAAACAATTTCTTCCACGGTCATCCCCAATGGATGATCACTACTTTGTGCTAGTAAGGCAATTTTTTGTGCCAACTCTTTTGAACTATATGTAGAAATTTCAGAATCATTCACAATGATTTTCCCTTTTTTCACAGGAAGGATTCGTGTGAAGCTTTTTAATAATGTCGATTTTCCACTTCCATTTGGCCCAATCAAACTAGTAATTTTGCCCTCAGGTATTTTTACTGATAAGGCATCAATAATTTGCTTTTTGGGATATCCTGCTGCAATGTCGACTGCTTCAATTTTTGCCATTTCACCCATCCTTTCGTTGAAAATCATTCTCAATTATGACGCTACTTCACAAATTCGTCAAGCACAAGTTTTCTTTTACTTTCACTAAAAATTGGTTGACAGTGCTTTAATTATCAGGAATAATAACATCTGAGAATGATTCTCAATTATTCTAGGAGGAAGAAAATGAAACGAAAAGCAAAGTTTTTCACAATCTCAACGACTTTATTATTAATTGGTTTATTAGGCGCTTGCTCCACAGCAAATAAAACGACAGACACAACAATTTCGACAACTACAGCAAAAAGCAATGGTATGCACACTGTGACAGATACTTTGGGCAATAAAGTAACCATTCCGAATCAACCAAAACGAATCATTGGAAGCTATTTAGAAGACTATTTGATTGCACTAGGTGAAAAACCTGTTGCACAATGGACGGTTGGTAGCGGATCAATCCAAGATTATTTGCAAGATGACCTGAAAAATATACCAACGATTTCTTATGACTTACCTTACGAAAAAGTTTTAAGTTTTGAACCTGACTTACTTCTAATTTCCTCTTCGGCAACTGTTGAAGGTGGAAAATATGACCAATACAGTAAAATTGCCCCTACTTATGTCGTTACAAATGGTAGCGATGTAACTTGGGAAGATCAGTTAAAAGATGTGGGTAAAGCTTTGGCAAAAGAAGACCAAGCAAAAGAAATCATCAATGAATACCAAGATTCTGCCAAAAAAACCAAAGAAAAATTAGCCGATAAAATCACTGGTAAAACAGCAGCCGTGCTATGGGTAACCAATAATTCTGCCTTTATGGTGAGTGAAAATCGCTCAAGTGGTCGCATTGTCTATGGCGATTTAGGTTTTGGTGTACCTAGCTTAGTGAAAGAGATTTCCAAAGATGCTACTTCAGATTGGTCTGCCGTTTCTTCAGAAAAATTAGCTGAGTTAGATGCTGATTATTTGATTTTGGTCAATAGTGACCAAGGTGCTGCTATGTTCAAGGAACCTGCATGGAAAAATCTGAAAGCAGTCAAAGAAAATCACTTGCTCGAATTTGGCCCAGAATCTAGTTGGTTGTACAATGGACCAATTGCTAGTCAAGAAATGCTAAACGATCTTGCTGAAAAATTAAACTAAAAACTTCTGAAATATCAAAAGAGCCAGGACATTCACTTGTCCTGGCTCTTTTCATTCCTTCTTAACTGTCAATTCGTTTTTCGCACCCATTTTTGAAAACGATGCGGATACTGGTTTTCTTCATCTAAAATCCCAACATGTTCTTCTGCTAACGTGAAATCAGAAAAGTCGATTTCGCCAATATACGTATCACCTTCAAATTCTTCATCAATCAAGGTTCGCCAAATGATGCCTGTTTCTGGTAGTAGTTCTTGAAAAATTCGACTGCCACCAGAAACGTAAATGTCTTCTGTCACTTGTTTACTATAAGCTAACACTTCTTCAACTGAATGCATGACTTCCGCGTTTTCAGCAACTTTAAGGTCTGGACGTGTTGTTAAAACAATAATATGGCGATATGGCAAACTTAATTTTCCCATCCCTTCATATGTTTTTCGTCCCATCACTAATATTCGATTCATTGTATGTTCACGAAAAAAACGCATATCATTTGGTAGTTTCCACGGTAATAACCCATCTTTTCCAATCAAACCGTTACGATCTTGTGCCCACATTGAGATAAACAAATTATCCGCTCCTTTAGCTAACTTTCTCATTCTATCAAGAAGCATACACAATTTTTGGTAAAAAAACTACTCTTACTCTTTGACTATTCCCACTGATCTGGGGTTGTAACAATCTTCATTTGAATTTCTTGTTCAACTAAATAGTCATAGCTTTCGTTCTTTTTATCAAAAAGAACTCGTACAATTCCATCTTTCTGATCAAAATACCCGATACTTTCGATGGATTCTCCCTGATAGCTACCACTAACGTCGGTTGCTCGTACAAAACCAAATTTTGATTTTGTTTGACGAAGTTCATATGTTCCAAGGGGAAGATTTGTCAGTCTTAAATGAATTATAACGAGTTTTGCCACCAAAATGAAATTGAAATCCATACTTTTTGTTTCTATAAAAAAATTTTGGATAATCTTCTTTTTTTACGATCAAACAGTTCAAAAAATAAGAAATATTTTATACAATTCCTTGATTTAGCAGCCTTTCCAATCATTCATTTTACGTACGTTACTAAAAAAATTACAAAAGAGCGATTTTTGTCACAAATTGTCATCAACCTTTTACCTATGAAATATTTTTCCATGTTAAAGTAATCCAAGTTGATCACAACAACAACAAAATTCGAACAATTCAAAAGGAGAAACTATTTTATATGAAATCACTTAAAACTGTACTATTAGGAACAACTCTGGCTGCCGGCGCTGCATTATTTATGGGAACAACAACACACGCAGACGAAGCGTACACTGTTCAATCAGGCGATTCATTATCAACTATTTCACAAAAATATGTTGGCGATAACTCCTTGATTAACCAAATTGCTCAATCAAATTCAATTTCAGATATCAATCTGATTTTTGCAGGTCAAACTTTAACTATCCCAACTGCTGAGCAAGCAGCAACAACTTATGTTGCTCCTCAAACAGAAGCAGTTCAAGCCGAACCTGTTCAACAAGAAACAACTCAAGAAGTAGCTCAAGCTCCTGTTCAAGAAGTTCAAGCAACTCCAGCAGTTGAAACATCTACAGAAGCAGTCGCTACTACTTCTAACTCTGCAAAAGAATGGATCGCACAACGTGAATCAAGCGGTTCTTACACAGCAACGAACGGTCGCTACATCGGACGTTACCAATTAGATTCATCTTACTTAAACGGTGACTACTCTGCTGCCAATCAAGAACGTGTAGCAGACGCTTATGTGTCTTCACGCTATGGTTCTTGGGAAGCTGCTCAATCATTCTGGTTAGCAAACGGTTGGTACTAAGATAAAGTCAAAACAAAAAACGGACAACCCAGCGGGTTGCCCGTTTTTTGTTTTAGCAAGTAATTTCTTTATTCTTTTAATAAACCAATACTATTTAAGTGATTTTTTGCAAAGATTTCTTTGGACTCTTCTCTTTTTAAATAAACAAAATCTAGTAATTTTGAAATCGTATCATCATTTAAATAATTTGAAATACCAATCGTTGGAATCGGATACATGTTGTTTGTATATATATCTGTCAATAAACAGTCATACTTGGAAAAATTTTCGCGATCAAGTTTCACATACGGGTCGATAATATCAATTTTGATTTTATGACGGAAGTAAAACTCAATTTCTTCTTTGACCATTTTCATATGCTCATAGGTTGTATCCAGCATCAAGGCGGCTGTCACTGTGATTGTTGATTGACGCACCCCCAACCGTAAACTTGCCCATGAAGTCATCAATTCAAAAATAGCTTGATGAACCATTTCATCTACTTTTCGTTGATTGAAAAGTTCTACTTCTGAAAAGATTCGTTGGAATTTTTGATGCAAAAATTGAGCTAAGTCTGGACTATCTGCTAAGATTCCCTCAAAAAATTCTTTTTTCTTATCGTGTAGAATATAGGTTGGTCCGCCAATTTGAAACGTCGTCCAATAAATATCACGAACGATTTTATCTCGGTAATCACACTCAACATGATAAACCTTAGATAGTTCATCAATGATTTCCTCTATTTTATTTTTGACTTTTAGTGGACTTAATTCCTCATATCTCTGTCTGACTCGAGAAGGGTAAAATGGATAAAAATACTCTTGGAAGAGTTGCTGTAGGACATGGCTCGTCAGTTCCAGACCAAATACTGCTTTAAACTCCTCACACAAACTAGCTTCCACCATCAAAAACGAAAACTCATTAACCAATTCTTCTGTTTGAATTTCGTGTTTTCTCTTCATACGCTCAATACTGATGAGTAATTGAAACTTCAAACGTCTAAGAGAAAAGTGTTGCTTAGAATAGGCAAAAACGATAGCAATATTTTCCTTCAAAAAATTTTCGATCAAGCGATCAATTAGCTGAACTTGCTCATAGGGAAATTTTTTCTCTGGCGAGCTGTACTTTTCTAGAAAGAAACAGGAGAAGAACGTACGAATTTTTTGTTCATCACCGTTGATTTGTAACGCATTATCGATTCTTAGCTCATACTTTTCTAAAGATTGATTGATTTTTGCTAACCAACGCGTAATCTGTGATTCGGAAGTATACAATTGTTCACTCAGATCAATTTTTTTTAGATTATCTGCGAAAAAGATTTGTTCAAGCATGGCATATTCTGAGCTTTCATTTAAAACTGCTGCATATATGTAAGATTTTGGAATAGTCACATCTTTTTTTAAAAATATCCCCAGTTTAAATGAAGTCTCAATACTTAAAGGATAAATATACTTATTAATAATTGGAATATCTGTTCGAATCGTTTTTTCAGAATTACCGGTTCGTTCTGCTAGCTCCTCGCTGGTCATCCACTCAGAGTCCCACAATGTTTCAAGAATCGCTAATTGTCGACTTAAACGACTATCTAGACAAGCTCTCATTCTTACACCCCACTCTATAAATAATATGTAACATCATTCAACCATGTAATTTATATGCTTGTGCCGCGTTTTCATTTCAAACATTTCGATAAATAAAAATTAATTGAAATGAAATGATATTTTACAAAAAAGCTGTCCTTTTCCTTGCAAATCAGGACTTTTTAATTTTTTCAAAAAATAGCATCAGCAAAAAATAACAACCAATCATTCAACCAGTTCTTAGCTTCTGTAGAATTATAATTGCTATAAATCGTTTTACAAAATCAATTTTTACCGACTGCCAGGCTATCGAAATGATTAAAAAATTTTTTTCACCGCATAACAAATGGTCGAATATATCCCTTCTTATTTTTAGTAAATTCGTTATTCATTCTTTATTTTCTAACCAAATAATCTCTTAATACAAAGAAATAATAATTAATTTTTTAATTGTTTAGTAATTTTTACATCTTCCTAGCATAATTTTAAAGTTAGCTCCCATGAGTGATTTTTCAGAATATTTGGAAAAACACCCTTAAAAATTATAAAAAGATTAAAATAATTATCTTTCTATGTGATTATTATAACAAAATAAGGTGAATATTCAAATGTTTTTATTTATAAAGGTTATAAAAGCAAAAAATTGAGTAATAAGTTGCCTTATTACTCAATCAAACTTTACTATAATGTCTTTTTCCATCAATCAATTTTTTGTTTTATCATTTAATAAAGATGGCACGAAAAGTATAATCATTGAAATTTACCAGCTAGCTGCTATCTTTTTTAATTTTTTCCGCATTCTCGTATCATTTAATTGCGTGATTAAATCCTTTTGCCTTCTGGTTTCTTGTAGACAGGTACTCGTTGTATTCGAACAAGCCTCTTGATACATCTGTCCTAATAATTCATACTGGTATTTTTTCTCGTAAGTTGAATAGTCTGGCAATATCTCATGAAATTTAGTCATTGAAATTTTATTACTCATGCTTTTAGTGATGTCATATTGAACATTGCACGCATAAAGTTCAAAAACTGACAAAGTTTCTTTAAGAGAATATTGTGTGAGCAAATGATTCATTGATTGATTTTCTTCCCCTACAACATATAGTTCTTCCATTGCTAAGTGAATTAAAAATAATAACTCCTTTTGTTCTTGAGATAACTGGTTGATATTTTTTTCAAATGAATTTTGCATTTTACTTTCCCCCTTACTCATGAATAGTTTTTCTTTTTATGAACGAATGTCTGAGTCACCCTCCCATTTACTACACCTGTCATAAAAAAAAGCCGTGACAAAAACTTGTCACAGCCTTTTAATGTAGAATTCATTTCTCACAGTGAATCAAACTTGATCACTGAAATTCCACGAGACAAGCTTTTCTTCATTTTAACAGAAGTAAAAACTGATAACCTCGTTATTGTCCAACATGACCACTAATATTGCTGACTCACTTAGACATTAAATTTCACCGCTAAGAAATGTTTGAAGATTCTGCGTCATTCTCTTCGCTAAACTCGTCGACTGGATCATTCTTAATTCAGCTAAAGATTGCAAATGACTTGTGACTATCGACTTGTAATCTTCTACCTTTACTTTTTTTCCCAATGCCCATTCGATAGCCGCCACCCCATCTGTTTCGATCAACAAACGATCAAGCGGTACTTTTTTCGCCAATTCTGTGACTGCCTTATTCCGCATCAAATCGATCCCAATGGTGAAATAGCAACCAAGGTCAATATAAGCTTCTTGAAGTGCCATACTTGAATACCAATGAATCAAGTAACGATTGGGATATTTTTTGATCAAGGATAAAATTTCTGCTTCGCATCCTTTTGTATGCAAAACAACTGGTTTTTGGTGTTCCATTGCATAAGTCAGTTGCTGTTTAAAAATAGTCAGCTGTCGTGATATTGGCACTTGTGTCCACACTCTATCTAATCCAATTTCACCAATTATGTTGGCTTTTTCCAAATAAGGTAAGACTTCTTCAAACTGGTAACGATCTGCTTTCCAAGGATGAACACCAAAACTTAACATTTGAAGACGTCCCTCTTTAGTCAATCGCCGATTTTCTTTCCATTCTTCCGGCGAGTCACAATTTAGAATCGTCAATATCTGATGTTTTTGTTGCTGTTGTGCTAATTCTGCACTTCCTGCCAAATGACAATGTCCATCAATCAACATATGTTTCACCTGCTAACAATTGATAGATGTTTTGTTTCAGCATTGCTTGTTCGCCAAGCCAACTCCTTGTTCGTTTTTCTTCTGGTAACTTGATATCTGCAATGATTTGCGCGGGTCGAGCAGACAGCACTAAAATTCGATCGGATAAATAGATTGCTTCTTCGATATCGTGGGTCACTAGTAAAGTAGTCCTCGTTTTTTGTCTTGGTAACTGGAGTAGCCAGTCTTGCATCTGACTTCGAGTCATCGCATCCAACGCACCAAACGGCTCATCTAACAATAAGTAGTCAGCTGGATTCATCATAGTTCGCAATAATGCAACTCGTTGTTTCATACCACCGGAAAGTTGTTCTGGTAAAAAACTACTATATTTTTTCAATCCAAATAATTGCAGTTCTGCCATTACTTTTTCTTGATTGATTTTTTGATGGTTGATTTTTTGATACAATGTGACATTTTGAAAAACACTAGCCCATGGTAATAATAGATCTTCTTGTGGCATATAACTAAACGCTGTATTTAATCCTGTAATTGGTTCCCCATCAACAAAAATATCTCCTGACGTTGGCGTCATTACACCAGTTAAAACTTTCAATAAAGTTGATTTGCCTGCACCACTTGGAGCAATGATCGATACAAACGAATTCTTTTCAACAATAAGATTCATTTCTTTTAAAATCTCTAAGTTATCAATCGTTACAGTTAACTGATTGATTTTAATTGCCACGTCTTTTCCTCCTATTGAATAAATTGATTTGTGAATAATTCTTTTGAATCCACTTTTTCTTTAATTAGCCCACTCTCTTGCATAAAATCAGTATAGTTGTCCCACACGTTTTCTTGCATCAATCCCCATTTCTCTGGTTCATCGGTATAATTTTCTGAAACAAATGCTTGTGACTCTTCCAAGAAACTTAATTGGTTGTCTGATGCGTACTTATGCAAAATTTTTGCACTTGCTTGTGGCTGTTTGATTGCTTCTTGATAACCTTTTTTTGTTGCATCCATAAATTTTCCAACTATTTGGGGCTCTTGTTCTATCATTTTATCACTTGTAATAATAACAGGAGTATAATAATCTAAACGTTCATCTAGTTCTCTCAACGGAAGATAATTCAAGTCAATTTGCGCTTCTTTTGCCTTAATCATATCCCAGCCTTCAAAATACCACTGTAAATCGACACCTTTTCCTAAAGCTTCTGGTCCTTCTCCAGTGCTCCCAACAATTGTTAACTTAGAAAAATCTGCATTATCATGCTCCATAACTGCTTTCAATACCGCTTCTTCACTAGGACTTTGCCAACCTGCATAAGTTTTCCCCTCAAAATCCTTTGGTTTCGTTATCCCGCTGTCTTTCGTTGCGACAAATCCAGAAGTATTGTGTTTCATAATCGTCGCAAGCGCTTTTACCGGAATGGATTGACCATCAGCATGTGCGTAAGTGACATCTTCTTGGTAACTAACGCCGAATTGTGCTTTGTCTGCACCCACTAAACCAATACTTGTCGAATCGTCCCCTGGCTCAATGATATTCACATTCAAACCTGCTTCTTTATAGTAACCTTGTTCTTTGGCAACATAGATACCTGTATGATTCGTATTTGGCACATAGTCTAACACAAGAGTGACATCCGTTAATTTTTTTGTGGTATCCGTATCACTTGCTTCCTGTTTATTTGAACCACACGCGGTAAATAGTAACAAAGCCGGTACTAACCATAACAATTTTTTCATTTTCTTCCTCTTCCTATTCTCTAGTGTACAACCAATAATAATAACTTTTCTTTACTAACACACTTAAGCCATTCAACAACAAACTAAGAACGACCACACAAAGGATTGCTGCGAAAACCTTGTCGATTTGATAACTGTTTTTTACACGAATCATATAGTAACCTAATCCTGACTGTGCGCTTAGCCATTCTCCAACGATTGCACCGCTGACACAATAAGTTGCCGCAACTTTTAGCCCAGAAAAGAACCCCACAAGACCTTCAGGAATTTTGAAGATTCGATAGATCTGTCCTGTGCTTGCCCCCATTGTTCGTAAAAATATAATTTGTTCCCTTGATGCTTTGCTCAATGAATCCGCAAAAGAAACGACTATCGGAAAGTAACTCATCAAGATAACTAAAATCACTTTCGGCATTAGTCCAAAACCAAACCACAACGTAAGTAATGGTCCCAATACCATGATTGGCAAAGTTTGTGACACCACCAAGATAGGATAAATTGCAGTCTTTAATAAGTCATAATAGTCCATCAGCAATGCTGTGAAAAACGCAATGATTCCTGCAATCACTAGGCCTAATAAGGCCTCACTCAAAGTCGTGAGCGAATGAAAAAACAGCGTGTGCCAATCAGCAAACAATGCTTGGAAAACGGCAATTGGACTAGGCAAGATAAAAGTTGGTGTCTGCAAGAGTTGAACACTGACTTGCCAAATCAGTAGCAAAACGCAAATACTGATTGCTGGATATAAATGTTTCTTCAATAGTTCACCTCCTAAATGAATCGAATTTAACACTGGAACAAAAAAACGCTTGTTTGCGGACACAACATAGGTCTCACTTAAACAAGCGTTTGCTATGTTTCTCCCTTCACCAGTATTAACTGACAGGTTCGATGGGTCTAAGTTCACAACTTACTCTCATGCCGTTTACGACATCCCCAGAAACAAGTATTCATTTTTTTCAGTGTAGCATAACAAAATTCGGGCAACAAGCACTTCTTCTTAATTTATCCCTTCACTATTTCAGTAAATAGGGTAAATCACTAGCCAATGTTGGATAACCAAAGATCCATTGATCCACGATTTCTTTCGTCAACTGTTGATTGATAGCTATCGCTAGAAAATCAATCAGTTCATCTGCTTGTTCACTTAGGACGCTGGCACCAATCAAAAAGTTTTCTTTATTAAAAAAAAACTTTGCTTTAGCTAACGGTTCATTTACTCGATGATAAGTAAACCAATCCGTCATTTCTTGGGTAACTGTTACTGTTTGCCTGTCATCTTCGACTTTCGTTACTCCAACAGTTGCAATCTTTGGACTACCGTAAACGATAGTGGGAATGACAGGATACTTAATGGCTTCTTGCAGTTCTTTTGTCACTTTTCTAGCAACATATTGTCCTTCAAATGTCGCCACAGGCGTTAATTTTGGTAACTGTTTCTCAATAATGTCTCCGCAAGCAAAAATTTTGGGATTTGTTGTTTGAAGAAATTCGTTGACCATGATCCCTTTTTTCGTAAAAGCAACATTGGCACGCTCCAAATGTAAAGATTCAACATTTGGTTGGCGACCAGTTGCGCAAAAAATAGCGTCTGCTTCAAACGTTTCTTTCTCAGCAATCAACTGTAATTTTCCATTTTGACGCGTGATTTTTTTTGTATCTACATCAAAAGCAAACTGGATTCCAGCTTTTTTCATTTGAATAATGGCCTCTTGAACCAATTCTTCATCAAATTCTTTTAAAGGTCGCTGATTGTGATGCACGATGGTTACTTCACTCCCCGCCGCGTGAGCAATTGTCGCTAATTCAAAGGAAATATAACCTCCACCAATAAAAATCAGTTGTTTTGGTAAATCGGAAAGCGCTAGAAAATCAGTACTCGTTTGTAAATATTCCTTTCCTTCTATCGGCAAGATCGTTGGACGTTGCCCAGTTGCCAGCACAAAGTGTTTTCCGCGAAATGTTTTTCCTATTACTTCAATCGTTTCTTCGTCAAGAAAACTTGCTGTTCCAGTCAGATGATCGATTCCTGCTTGGCTTAATTCTTTTTGGCGATTTGCAGAGACTGGATCAGTAAATGTTCGTTTAAAAGACTGAAGTTCTTGCCAATTCAATGGTGGTACTTCAGAGAACCCTTTACCAAGCAATTGCTTGACCCGATTACGTGCTTCCACACCACCTATCAAGATTTTTTTGGGATCACATCCTCGATTGGGACATGTCCCTCCCCACAAGTTTTCTTCAATTACTAATACTTGTTGCTGCTTTGCTTTCAACTCATAAGCGGCACTTAATCCAGCCACTCCTGAACCAATCACAATTGCGTCATACTCCTTCATCGTTTGTTCGACTCCTTTCGACTTAAAAATGCAAAGACATCTTGACCAGACAATTCTCCAATAAGCTTTCCTTGATTGATGACTTGAACAACTGGTGCTTGGGCTAATTTTTGATAAGCCTGAGTTAATGGAGCTGTGATCTCAATCATAGGAACATTTTTATCTGTTATTTCTTTGTCATAGAAACCTAAAGCGATCAGTTCTTCCACCAAAATTTCTTTTTGATTGGTTTCTTCAAAAAAGCTTTGAACAAATGCGTTATTTGGTTGCTTCAATAGTTTTTCCGGTGTATCACATTGAATCAACTGACCGTCTTTCATGACACCTATTCGACTACCTAGTTTGACTGCTTCTTCCATATTGTGTGTAACAAAAACGACAGTCGTCCCTAATTCTTGATGTAATGAAAGAACTAATTCTTGCAAGGAAGCACGTGAAAGAGGATCAAGTGCACTAAACGGTTCATCCATCAAAATGATTTCTGGATTGGCAGCAATTGCACGTAGAATACCGATTCGTTGTTGCTCTCCACCAGATAATTCCCGTGGAAAGCGATCTCGATAATCCGTTGGCGAAAGCCCTACTTTTTCCAATAACTGGTCCACTTGTCGTTCCCGTCTTGACTTGTCCCAGCCTAGCATCTCTGGTATCACTTCAATATTTTGTTTAACAGTCATAGTTGGAAATAAAGCGATTTGTTGTAAAACATATCCCATCTTCCACCGCAATTTTTGTAAATTGTAACTAGTTAATTTTTCACCTTTAAAATATATCTCCCCACTCGTTGGCTTGATCAATCCATTGATCATCTTCAGCGTACTTGTTTTTCCACTACCAGACGGGCCAACTAATACGAAAATCTCACCTGGATGAACAACAAAGTTTAGTTGATCAATCACAACTTTTTCAGCAAATTTTTTTTGGACTTGATGAAACTCGATGATTTCTGTCATTTTTCAGCCTCCTTGCTCAACCCAATCGTTACTAAAAACTCGTGGGCGACTTGTGCTGGTTCTCGTTTTTCAACATTTACTTGGTAATTCATCTCAATCATTTCTTCTTCAGTGATTTTCCCACCAAGTTGATTCAAGGCATTCACGATTTCTGGATGTTTATTAGCAAAATTTTCCTTCATTAGAGGTGCACCTTGGTAAGGGGGAAATAGTTGTAAATCGTCTTTTAAAGTCACTAATCCATATTCTTTTAACTCACTATCTGTCGAGTAAGCATCAATTATATTGACGTCCCCATTCTTGATTGCTTGATAACGAAGACTTGGTTCCATGCTTTGGACACTTGGAAATGCTAGATGATAAACCGATTGGATTCCGCGATAACCATCGTTACGATCAATAAATTCCAAAGTGAAACCTGCTTTGAGTTGATTGTTCACTTTAATCAAATCAGAAATCGTTTCTAACTGATGCTCTTTAGCAAAGGACTCTTTCACTGCTAGTGCATAAGTATTTTGATACGCCATTGGTTCTAAGAAAGTCATTGCTTCTTGTTGCTGGAGCAACTCTTTTGCTTGTTGATACGTATCTTTTTCGGATAACTTCGTTTCTTTCATTGCTTCTGGAACCTTGACCAAGCTTTCTAAAACCGTTCCAGTAAATTCTGGATAGATATCGATTTGCTCATTCTGTAAGGCGCTAAACAAAAAGCTCGTCTTTCCAAAATTTGGTTTGATTTCAACAGCAAGATCTGGATTTTTTTCCTCAATCAGTTCTTTATACATCTCAATCAAAATTTCTGGTTCTGAACCAAGTTTACCCGCAATTACTACAGGCTCTTCTTTCACAAAAAATGTTTGGTAAGCGGATACGCCTCCAAGGACGCCAATCGTCAAGGCTAAAACAATCAAGGTGTATAGCGGTCGAACACGTTGTAACAAACGAATCAAACTACTAAAAATAATAGCTAGTAATGCCGAACTAATAGCACCAATCAGTGTCAACGCAGGTGTATTGCGATCGATTCCCAACAAGATAAACGTTCCTAAACCACCTGCACCAATCAACGCTGCTAAGGTAGCCGTTCCAATAATCAAAACCAACGCTGTACGAATCCCCGAAATAATTACTGGCAACGCAATTGGTAATTCAACTTTGATTAAACGTCGCATTCGAGACATGCCAAAAGCTACAGCTGCTTCTTCAATTGATGGGTCGATTTCAGTTAAACCAATATACGTATTTTGAAAAATAGGTAGTAATGCATATACGACCAAAGCAATCAATGCTGGCACTGTACCAATTCCAACAAACGGAATCAATAATCCTAATAAAGCTAATGATGGAATCGTCTGTAATACACTAGTGATTTGTAATAAAACTTCTGCTAACTTTTTATGACTCACCGACCAAATGGCTAAAGGAATTGCAATCAAAACCGCAAGGAGTAATGCAAAGAAAGAAATCGATAGGTGTTGGAACGTGGCAGTTAGCAATTCTGCTTTTCGTTCATCGAGAATTTGAATAAACTGATTCATTAGTCTCCTCTTTCTTAATTAATTTTGTTATTTCTTAAGTATAAACCTCTCAAATACTTTCCCCAAATATGTTGCCTTGTTAAACCAAAAAGACCAGAAAAATCATGATGATTTTCTGGTCTTTTTGGTTGATCTAAAAACAACAAAATAATGGGGAATTTTAGGAGCTCTTCTGTCTTAGCAGTTCAGCCCAACAAATCAATAAGAAGAAAAACAGCCAATAAAGTGGAAATCTCGTGGGGGAGATAATTTTCTTTACTGGCTTGTTCTCTTGTAATTATAGGTGAGTAGACGAAATTTTTGTGAGAATTGTAAAAAAAAGCTGTTTTCTGCGCATAACTGTTAAAAAATAAGACGTTTTTCTTTTTTTGACAAAAAATATGTTTTTAGTTTCTCTTTCTTGTCGTGACTTTTTTCACAAGTATAATTGTTGGCATTATTACTAAGTCATTGCTACCATAGGTTCAACGGACGTCCGTTAACAATAAAAGAAACTTGGATGAGAGAAGAATCTTTGGGGGACTCTTTTCTTAGCCTAGTTTCTTTTCCATTTTTTATTTCTTTTTACCTTGTTGATGGTCGTTTCCTCATTGTTCTTACAAAGATATATTACTTAGCTTTACAACGAGAGGACACTACTTCACAACTATCAGGTAACTTATTTATAAAAACAACTCATTTTACTATGTGCTCCCATGTTCTTTGATAGTTTCAATCAAAGAACATTAAGATAAACGCTTTACTACGTTTTATGTACGAATCCCTTTTTCTTAATGATGCTTCTTATATAGTAAGCAAAAGATTGACCACTACTTTGAATTGCTTTCATGACATTACTCTTCTCCCCAAAAAAGTTCATTTCTTCTCGTCCAAGTAGGTAACCAACGAATGAAATACAGACCAGACATATTCCCAACCAAACCAATGCTTCTGACTGAACCTCTGCTGTTTTTGGCAATTGCTCTGGCATAGTGATTGTTGTTTCTCCTAAAGTTGGTCTATACAGCACTCCTTGGACGGTAAGTGTCGTTTCGTTCCCCTGTGTGGCAAATGCTACTGGACTCGTCAAGAAAATAGCTAACAGAAATATCGTGCCGATCATTAGCTTTTTCTGTCTCATTTCATCCCCCCTTCGTTGTGTGACGTAATTGCTTTCCCCGAGTTAAATAATAACAAAACTCACTGCTTCAAATCTATTCAGATTTTACCGTCCCATCGGAAAATATCAATTTTAAAAAAACTAATCCTTCACGTGATTATTTTTTTATTTAAATCATTAATTCTGTTCCTGTTTCTTTAATACCATATAAAGGAATTATTTCTGCATCCAATTGATAGTAAATATTTTTTTCACGATTCATCATTAGTTCAACTAAAATTTCTTTCATTGTCAATCCATTTTTTGGTTGATTGAAATGTAAGACTAACTCGTTTTTTGGCGTGACCTCAATCTTTGTGACTGGCCGTTTCTGATTTTTAATCAGTAAGAAGATTCCTTGGTATTCTTTGTTTTGTGGCGGATTGGTCAAAATAGTTAGTAAGTCAGCAGCGCGCATGATTTCCTCCTTTGTTTTTGTTTGCCTAATAAAAAGTTTTCACACAGAAAAAAATTTCTTTTTCCCTCTTGAAGAATTGATTCTATTTGTATAATATAGGGGTTGCTGAAAATTTTCAAACAGAAAAGGGGTTAGAGATGAAAAAACTACATTTATTTACAGACCTTGGTGGAATTATTTTAGGTGCTGGGATCTACGGGCTTGCTGTAACTGGAATCAATGTACCTTCAAAACTTGCTGATGGCGGGGTGACAGGTATTGCGTTACTGCTAAATAACCTTTTTGGATTTGCACCTTCAATTACTTCATTAGTCTTTAATTTACCATTATTACTGATCTCATTATTTATTTTTGGAAAACATGCATTTCTTCGTACGATTGTGGGAACATTTGCATTAGTTTTCTTTTTACATTTATGGGAAAGTCTTCATATACAGTTTGCCGTTGGGAACTTGTTAATCAATAGTCTGATGACTGGTCTACTTTCTGGTATTGGTTGTGGCTTGGTTTTTCGCTTTGGAGGTAGTACGGGCGGAACCGATATTTTATATCAAGCAATTGAAAAGTATTTTCACGTTAAAATCGGAAAAAGTCTTTTCTTAGTCACTTTTGTTATCTTAGTCGTGTCTCTTTTATACCTTGATCTTAGACACTTCTTATACACTTTACTAAGTTGCTCTGTTTTAGCTTATACGTTAAACAAAGTAAAATATGTTCAGCTTCCTGATTTCTTTCAATCAGCGAAAGATTCAATGGGGACTTTAGAAGAAACTGCCACGCCTTTTGAAGAATTACCAGAATATCAAGAACCAATTTGATACAACTAGTTTGTTCAACTTAAAAAGAGCTTGAGCATGCCGTACACCTCAAAAGTTCGCTTTTTAGTCTAACTTTTGAGATGCGCTACGGATACTCAAGCTCTTTTTTTATTTAGTCAACAAAACCACCCGTTAATACCACTTTCCCTTGAACATGTCCTTCTTCGACATCTTTTGTTGCCTGCTTCAAGTGAGTGACAGAAATTCCCTGATAAACTTTGCCTAAATGACTATGCACTTCTTTTTGTTCAACCAAAGTGGTGATTTTTGCTAAAATCGCCCCCTGCGTTTCAATTTTATAATCAAAATCCGTTTTCGCAAACATATATTCCCAATCAAAACTAATTGAATGATTTTTCCATTCACCAATTGGTAAGGGTTGATTGATACCAACAATTGTTCCCACTCGGCCCCCTGGTTGTACAATTTCTAGTAGTTGTTGGAAATAAGGTACAACATCATATAATACAGCCACATAGTCTACACGATCCGTTCCCAAAGAAATCAATTGTTTCTTTAAGTTTTCATGGTAATCCAAGGGATGATCCACTCCATTATTATGGAGCCACTCAAAGTTTTTGACACTCGCTGTTGCAAATATTTCAAGACCACTCCATTTAGCAAGCTGAGTCAAAATGGAGCCAACCCCGCCTCCACCGTTGATTACTAATAATTTTTTCCCTATATTCGCTTTTGCTTGTGGAGTTAATTGAAATTTTTCAAATAATAATTCAAAAGCCGTCAAGCTGGTTAACGGTAACGCGGCTACTTCTTCATCTGATAAAGAAGCTGGTGCTTTTGCTACGATTCTTTCATCGACTAGTTGAAACTCTTGATTACTACCTGGACGTTTGCTACTTCCTGCATAAAAAACACGTTCGCCGATTTGAAATTTTTCAACCCTCTCACCTACAGCGACGATTCGCCCAACTGCATCAAAACCTAAAACAGTTAACTGATCTTTTTTTGCTGCATTCTGACGAAACTTCGTATCAACTGGATTAACAGAAATTGCATCTACCTCTACTAACAAATCGTGACCTGTAGCAACGGGAACTGCATCAGTTATTTCGATGAAACTCTCTTTTTCTTCGATTGGTAACCCTTGATAGAAGCCAATTTTTTTCATTTGTTTTTTCATGATTTTTCCTACTTTCTAAAAGTTGATATATATAACGTTTAGCTCCGACAAGATAGTGAGCAAGCACTCCAAGTAGCTTTTCATATTTTGCAGTGACTGTAAGCTATATGGAAGAGTCCTTTTGGAATACCGGCCATAAAGGTCATGGTACAAAGCGACCGTTCTCAATCCAACTGATTGACACTTAAGCAAGTGTCGCTTAAAGTCATTTGATTCTGTCAACTAAGAAACAATTGCTAAATCATCTTCACATACGGCACCATACACAAAAAGAGCGATGATTTACATCATTGCTCTTTTTGTCATTTTCAATCAGCCAATGCTATTGTTTGAAATAGCTATTTTCTTTTAATGAATTGCCTTGATCCTCGATCAACCCGTGAAGTGAGCGTTCCAACACTCCATGTGCTTTTTTTGCTTTCGTTGTCTTCTTATTTGTTGTCTTTACTGTTGTTTCTTCTTCACTTTTATGAAAAGTCTTGACCGTTTTGTTCTCTTTTTTCTCTTGATACGGCGTTGGATCAGTATCAAATAACAGGTATGCATCTTCTGCTTTCTTCATTGATTGGATTAATTCATTTTCCGTCACCTGTGTTTCTCTTGGATCTGGGATAATTGATGCTGGAATAAATTTTGGTACAAAGTAGGAACGTTCATGAGTGACATTATTTGTTTTTGAAGATGTTTTATTACGTGCAGATGATGTCACCGATTGATTTGTTTGAACATGATTTTTTTCACCAAAAAGCTTCTTCTGTCCAGTTGGCGATGTCTTAAGTTGAGAATGCTTTCCATATTCTGGCAAATTTTCTTTATAACGTTCCAACTTCTCTTGACGTGGCACAACTTTTGTCGTTTCATTCATCGTACGTCTTTGTTTTCTTTGGCGTGTCTGATTTCGGTCGTTTTCATCAAAATGAAACTCTTTTGTTCGACCGTAACGTTGTTGTGGATGTTGATCTGTTTGGGTCATCAAATCATCGACACCATCAAATAAAACTCGATTAGACTCCGTACTTAATTTTACCCCTATTTCATCATCATAAGCTGGAAAACGAAAATGTTTTCGCTTGATTTCTTTCATTTAACTCATCCTTTTCAAAACGGAACTTTTCTCAATCATAGCATAATTTCAGCTATTTCAGTAATAATGCGCTGATAAATTTCAGAAATCACGACCATTTTTAAAGAAAACGTGAATTACTTCGTCGTTTCACGTAAAATAACTTCTGGAAAAAATCGTCGATAACCTTGACTTGCTCCTTTTTCTTCAATTTTTTTCAACAACATTTCACCACAAACTTCACCCATCCGAATAATATCTTGTTTCACCGTTGTTAACTTGGGAGAACTGATTTGATCCAAAAAGACCCCATCAAAACCAATCACACCATAATCTTGAGGAATTTTCCCGCCAACTTTCATAATTCCTCGAACAACACCTAAAGCTAAACGATCTGAACTACAAACAAAACAAGTATTCTTGTCAAATTCATCCCAATGTGAGTCAATATACTCTTCCGCTTTTGTCGAATGATTAGGAAAACGAACTGTTTTTGTTGATAACTCCTGTTCCTTCATAACCGCTAAATATCCCGCTTCTCTGGCACGTTCAAAAGGCTCTGCCACATCCATCCCAATATAAACCACCGATTTATACCCACGAGATAGAGCATATCCCGTTGCTTTTGTTGTTCCGTATTGATTATCACTATCTACATAATCATAACCAAAATCATTTTCCCCAAATAAAACAACTGGCTTTTCCAAGCGGGCTATCCAATCAAAATCTTTTTCACGCATCCCCGTAATGATGTATCCGTCACAAGCACCAACATCAAACCCACTTGTTGTTACTAGCTGTAATGAATAATGTGCTCGACCAATTCGATTGGCGATTCCCATCAACAAATTCATATAGTAGGGCTCTGTTGTATCGATTTCTTCTAAAATAAATAATTTGATTACTTGTGATCGATTAGAAACAAGTGCTTTTGCCGCAATGTTAGGGCGATAGTTCAATTCAGCCATGGCTGAAAAGACCAGTTCTTTCAGCTCGTCAGTGACTTGTTCAGGATGATTGATCACCCTTGATACAGTCATCTTTGAAACATTTGCTAATTTTGCTACGTCTGCAAGAGTTGTCATAGCTCTACCTCTTTCTAACAAAAATTTCGCGAATACACCTCACGATGAAGGACATAGACCAATTTACTTCATCCTCTATTATACCTAAAATTTTTTCGTTTTATAGTCAAGTTTTCATATCTTTTCTGTCACCAAACAAGAAAGGACGAAAAAAAGATTGGAATCAAAGAAATTTCCAATCTTTTTTTATTACTAGAAATAAGAACTTCACTCAAAAAATACCTTTATTCAAAAACCCTTATTCCTTTTCAACTACTGAATACGATTTTCTTACATCTTTTCTTCATGGTTTCCCTTAATCAAACATTTGTAAAAAAAAGCCGCTGCCTCTTCCATCAATGGAATTTCAACTAAATGCCCTTGCTTTTCTGAAGGATGAAAAAGAATCTGCCGCCCTGCTTGAGTCCATTGATTAGCCCTTACAAAATCAGCGGTCTGTTCGAAAGGAATTTTCTCATCTTTCTTTCCATGCCAAAAAAACAAAGGTCTTCCAGCTAAACGCTGTGGATTCAAAGACAAATCATATCTTTCAACCCAAGAAATCAATTCAAAATAATCTTTAGGTAAAGTAAGATCGAGTTGTTTAGCACGCGCCTTGATTCCTTGTCCGTAAGCTAGTGGCGCAGGTGACCCCATTAAACAGGCACCAGCAATAAGCCTAGGGTGATGACTAAGTAATGCGCAAGTAGTCATCCCCCCCATCGAAACACCGCCTACCGCTACTTTTTCATGGAGTAAACCTCGCTTGTCAAGATGTTCCATCAGTGTTTCAAATTCGAATAAATTGCCATAAATACTATTCCAAAACGTGTAAGAGGGAATGGAAGACACAGGCTGTTTCCGTTCGCCATGATTCATTGCATCTGGCAAAATGACTCGAATCCCATACTGCGCAATTTTTCTACCTTGTGTCAGAACCAATTCTTTACTTGTTTGCCAGCCGTGATAGTAGACAACCACTGGAATTTTTTTGCTTTTGAATTCTTCTAAAACAACTTCTAACACGGGAATTGCTTTCACTTTACGTTTCATTACGATTGGATTCACTTCGAGTCACCTAACTTAATTAAATTTATATTTTGAAAAAATAACCAACTGCTACTTAAAATTTGAAAAATGCTAATACTACTAAAAAAAAGCAAAGTCGATTGTAAATACCATTGCGGAAATAAAAAAAGAGAAGATATTCCAATTATTCCCAGTAACAATGTAAGTACCGGATAAATGGAAAAGCGAAGAAAGCTAGCTACACCACCAAACATACTCCCAATAAAAAGGACTAGAAAGAAGATAACGCTTAATAGAAAGTAATCAATGATGGATAATGAGAAGAATAGATCCTCTACCTCAAACGTTTCTTGAACGGCATAAACAGCTAAATATACGCTAAAGACCATACTCAATAGATGGCTAACACAAATAATTTGATTGATCTTTTTCATAGCATCACCTACCCATCGTCTTTATAATACAATTATAATCTTTTTTTAATTTTTTTCAAATGAAGATACTTTAATTTTTTCCCAAATTTTGATTTTTTTGCTATTGTAGAGAAGAAAGAAATAGGGGGAGTGTTTTGATGGTTGATCCAAAAATGTTACTAATGATTTTTATTATCAATTTTGCGTATATTACGCTAAATACCCTAAGATTTATGCTGACGATGAAGGGCTATCGCTTGATTGCTCCTTTAGTAAGTATGGTTGAAATAATTATTTATATTATGGGGCTTTCTCTCGTTCTTGATCGTTTAGATAATCCTTTAAATCTCTTTGTTTACGCACTCGGCTATGCTGTAGGAATCAGTGTAGGGATCTTGATTGAAGACAAATTAGCACTTGGCTACATCATGGTTACGACGATTTTGCCAACAAATACCTCTGAAGATAAAAATTTGCCTCGAATTTTGCGAGAAAACGGGTACGGAGTTACACAAACTTCTGCAATGGGACTTGAGGGTGAACGATTAGTTTTAGAAATCCTTTCTCCACGTAAAAGTGAACGTGAGCTCTATCACTTGATCAAAACAGTCGAAGAACGTGCATTCATTATTTCCTATGAACCAAAATATATTTCTGGAGGATTTTGGACGAAAAAAGTCCGGAAACGTCAAAAAAATTAAATTTTTTTAATCAAAAAAGAAATGATTTTCTCATACCGGTTTAGCAAATTCTATTTGTTTGAACCGGTTTATTTTTGTCTAATCCTCGACAAAAGCTCATTGTTTTGTTATGATAATATATGCAAAATATCATTTTTTAGTATTGGAGAACTACTTGAAATGTATCGAAAAACAATGATTTATCTCCAATTAGCTTCGCTATTTGGACTATTGGCAATCCTATTTTTTGTCTTACATACCTTTTCTACAACTTCTGATGCACCAAACCATGCACTTGGATGGCTCTTACTGGATTATTCAACACTTAATACATTGGACCAGAGTGCAGGCTTACTTATCTTGTCTTCTTTATCGTCACTTTTGTTTGCCATCTTTTTTTCGCGCTATGTTTACCTAGAAAAAACAAAAGAACTAGCGGAAGCTTCATTTATTTTTATCGCATTAAAATTGTTTTCATTCTTGGCTGTTTTACTCTATACCTTTAATCAAAATTCGCTTTTCTTTTTTATTTTAAATGGCTTAGTGGTTACCTTAGCAATTTTTTCTTTCTTTTTCTTCTCGTTAGTATTTAAAGAATTGAAATTAAATCCTTTCTTTTGCTGGATCTCACTCATTTGTTTTGGCTATAACTTTTTTGCTTTTTTGTTTTTGGCATTTGCACCCACGATCCAAACAACGATTATTCAAGATGTCAGTAACTGTTTTGATTTCTTATTTGTGATTTGTTTAGCATTCTTAATGTGGCAATATCAACGAAACAAAACATATAAATAAAACATCCAGACAAACGATTGAAGGTTTGTCTGGATGTTTTATTTTGCTTTGATATAAGAATATGCCGTTAACCCAAGAGATTGTTTTACTTCTTCATACATTTTTCTGTGAACGAAAGCAACTTCTGATTCAGTTAGACCAACTATTTCAGTAAGCTGAACGTCGCTCAACTCTTTTTTATTTTCAAGAACCGGTAACAATAATTCAAAAGCCGGTTCTGATTGAATGGTTTTTGTCTGGATTAAGGATTCCAAAAAAATATTTGGACGGCGATTTTTAAATTTATTTAGCCGGATACGTTCAATGATCACTTCCACTTGATCAAAATAATAGACTTCATTCACATCCCCCAGCAAAGTTGCTAATGATGAAAAATTTGGGAATTGTGTAAGCTTATTTTTTTGAACGAAGAAATAATTCGCTAATGTTACTGGAAAGTTTTTTGTAGTAGAAATTGAAACAAATTGATAGGCTTCATTTCCGGCAATCGTCTTTCGTGTCGTTTCTTCTGTCTCACCTTTGTAGCCATAAAAAACTTTACTATCTTCTTCAAAACAAATTGACCAAAGTGTTTCTCCTAAAATGAATTGTTGCTCATCTTTGGAAAGCTTAGAAAGCTGTTCACTTAATCGCTGAGCTTGACTAGCAATGATTTCTTGATAGTTAGCTTCATTTTCTGTGAAGATTGGGAAGTTTAATTCGTATCTTCTTTGTTCTCGTTTAACTAGTCCAGCTTCAATCAATTGATCCAAAAAATGTTCAAATTTTCGCTGAGGAAAAACTTGTTTTAATTCTCTCAAAATGACTGGCTCGGGCTGCTCACTTAAATACGTAATAACTGGTGAGAACAGCGGATCAGTCACCAATTTTTGATAAACTTTATTTTTGGGTGAATAAAAATAATTCATTTGCTCCCTCACTCCATTCAACTTCTATCTTCATTCGTGATAAAAAAAGCTGAGTCGCAGTTTACGCTCGACTCAGCTAAATCAGTAATTAACTAAAAACTTCTGTTAATTGAGGAACAACTTGTTTTTTACGAGAAACAACGCCTTTTAAAAATGCACGATTGTTTGTTAATTTTGTTTGGAATGCTGCTTCAACTTTTTCTTTGTCATCTCCAGCAACCAATAATTCTGAGTCGCTGTCTAAAATATTCGTGACAACTAAAACAAACAAATCATAACCATTTGCAGTCATTTCTTTAGCCATGGCTGTTTCTAACTCAGCTTGACGATCCATTACTTCATTCAAGTCAACTGTATTAACCTGAGCAATACGGACATTCTTGTCTCCCATTGGGAAACTTTTTGCATCTAAATCAAGCAAGGTTGCAGCTGATTTATCGCTTAATTTTGTACCTGCTTTTAACATTTCTAGACCATAAACATTTAGATCTACTTCTGCGATTTCAGCAAGCTCTTGTGCTGCTTTTTCGTCTTCAGGTGTAGAAGTTGGTGATTTGAATAGTAATGTATCAGAAATAATAGCTGAAAGCATGATTCCGGCAATTTCTTTTGGAATGCTTACTTGATTTTCTTTGTACATTTTCAAAACGATTGTGCTTGTGCAACCAACTGGTTCGGCACGGTAATATAAAGGATTAGCTGTTTCAAAATTTGCGATGCGATGATGATCCACCACAGATAAAATCGTTACCTCTGCAATATCTGAAATACTTTGTTGAAATTCATTATGGTCAACCAGCATAACAGCTGCATCTTCTGCTTTCGCTGACTCTACTACGCGAGGTGCTGTTAATCCAAATGAATCTAAGGCAAATTGTGTTTCTTCATTCGGTATGCCTAATGCTACAGCTTCTGTTTGTTTTCCTAATTCATTTTGTAAATGTGAAAATGCAATCGCCGCACCAATTGCATCTGTATCTGGATTTTGGTGTCCAAAAACTAAAATTTTTGACATGTCATTCGCTCCTTTGTTCTTTCTCCTATTTAATAATAGCAAAAAAACGGAAAAGAGCAATACTAACTTCCTTTTCCGTTTCAAAACTATCTAGTTAAATATCCTTGGTAATCTTCTGTGTGAAGTAATTGTTTTGCGTTTTCTACACGTTCTTTCGTCGGTGGTTCAATTCCATCTAATGGGTACTTCAAGCCTAATGTTTCCCACTTATACCGACCCATGGTGTGGTAAGGTAGAATCTCCACCTTATCCACATTATCCAGCGTTTTGATAAATTCATCTAACCGAATCAGATACTCATCGTAGTCACTACGTTCAGGAACAAGAACGTGTCTAATCCAAACAGGTTTACCGATTTCTGACAAGTATTGTGCCATTTCCAGAATATTTTGGTTTCCATTTGCTGTCAAAATTTTATGTTGATCATTATCGATATGTTTGATATCAAATAATAACAAATCTGTGTATTCCATTAGCTCTTCAAATTTACTGAAAAATGGTTCTTCACGCGTAAAAGGTTTCCCACATGTATCAATTGTTGTATGAACCCCTTGCGCTTTTGCTTTTTTGAAAAGATCGATTAAAAAATCTAATTGCAGTAAAGGCTCACCACCACTAATAGTAATGCCACCTTTATCTCCCCAAAATTCTCGGTAAGCAAGTGCTTCATTTAACACATCGTCTGTTGATCGTTCAACACCACCGCCAATATTCCAAGTATCTGGATTATGACAAAATTGACAACGCATCCGACATCCTTGCATAAATGCGATAAAACGGATACCAGGGCCGTCGACGGACCCAAAGCTTTCAGTTGAGTGAATAGAACCTGTTACAGGTGTTGTCATAGACGTGTCCTCCTAATAATGACTTTTCAAGTAAAAAAGGCGAATCGACTGAATCAGTCCATCCGCCTCCTTGACTTTTGTTACATTGATTCGTGCATTGTACGCGCAATTACATCATTTTGTTGTTCGCGTGTTAACTTAATGAAGTTTACTGCATATCCAGAAACACGGATAGTTAATTGAGGATATTTTTCTGGATGTTCTTGGGCATCCAATAAAGTATCACGGTTGAATACGTTGATATTTAAATGGTGACCCATTTTCTTCGCATAACCATCAAGCATTGTTGCTAAGTTTTCTTCTTGTGTTTCTTCGTCACGACCTAAAGCTTTAGGTACGATTGAGAATGTATTTGAAATACCATCTAATGAATATTCATATGGTAATTTTGCTACTGAAGACAAGCTTGCTAATGCTCCGTGTGTATCGCGACCATGCATTGGGTTAGCACCTGGTGCAAATGGTTCGCCTGCGCGACGACCATCAGGTGTATTACCTGTTTTCTTACCATACACAACATTTGAAGTGATTGTAAGAATTGAAGTAGTTGGTGTTGAATTACGATAAGTTTTATTACGTTTCACTTTTGTCATAAATGTTTTTAGTAATTGAACAGCAATTTCATCTACACGGTCATCATTATTACCATATTTAGGGTAGTCACCTTCAATTTCGTAATCTTCAACAATTCCATTTTCATCACGAACTGTGCGGACAGTTGCATATTTGATTGCTGATAATGAGTCAACTGCTACTGAGAATCCAGCAATACCAGTTGCCATTGTGCGCAAGATATCTGTATCTTGTAAAGCCATTTCAATACGTTCATATGAATATTTATCATGCATATAGTGAATGATATTCAATGTATTCACATATAATTCAGTGATCCAGTCCATCATGACATCGTATTTTTCCATTACTTCATTGTAATCAAGAACTTCTGAAGTAATTGGTTGATATTTAGGTCCAACTTGAGCTTTTGATTTTTCGTCAACCCCACCGTTGATTGCATACAACAATGTTTTGGCTAAGTTTGCACGAGCGCCAAAGAATTGCATTTGTTTACCAATTCTCATTGCTGATACACAGCAAGCAATTCCATAGTCGTCGCCCCAATGTTTACGCATAACATCGTCATTTTCGTATTGGATAGCTGATGTTTGGATACTCATTTTTGCACAGAAAGTTTTAAAGTTATGTGGTAAACGAGTTGACCATAAAACAGTTAAGTTTGGTTCCGGAGCTGGTCCTAAGTTTGATAACGTGTGTAAGAAACGGAAACTATTTTTAGTTACCATGTGGCGTCCATCTTCACCGATACCCGCGATTGATTCTGTAACCCAAGTTGGGTCACCTGAGAACAATGCGTTGTAATCTGGTGTACGAGCAAATTTGACAAGACGTAGTTTCATAACAAAATGGTCAACGATTTCTTGTGCTTCTTCTTCAGTAATAACGCCATTTTGTAAATCACGTTCCACATAGATATCTAAGAATGTTGAGGTACGTCCTAATGACATTGCTGCACCATTTTGTTCTTTGATTGCTGCTAAATATCCAAGATATAACCATTGGAATGCTTCTTTTGCATTTGTAGCAGGTTCTGAAATATCGAAACCGTAGATATTTCCTAATTCTTTCAACTCACTTAACGCACGGATTTGTTCGTTCAATTCTTCACGTTGGCGAATGATATCATCTGACATGATGCCAATACCACAGTTAGACAAATCAACTTGTTTTTCTTTAATCAAATAATCTACACCATAAAGTGCTACTCGACGGTAGTCACCAATGATACGTCCACGACCATAGGCATCAGGAAGACCAGTGATAACACCTGAACGACGTGCTGCACGAATTTCTGGTGTGTATGCATCAAAAACACCTTGGTTATGTGTTTTACGATAATCACGGAAAATGTGAGAAACTTCTGAATCGATTTCAAAGCCGTAAGCTTCAGCTGCTTGTTCAGACATTCTGATTCCACCAAATGGTTGCAAGCTACGTTTAAATGGTTTTTCTGTTTGGAATCCAACAACTGTTTCTAAATCTTTATTCAAGTAGCCTGGACCATGTGAAGTAATTGTAGATACGACTTTAGTATCCATATCTAATACGCCACCAGCTTCACGCTCTTGTTTGTTCAATTCCATTACTTGATCCCAAAGTTTTGTTGTTGCTTCTGTTGGACCAGCTAAAAATTCGTCATTCCCATCATAAGGGGTATAGTTTTCTTGGATAAAATCTCTAACGTTTACTTCTTCTTTCCAGGTTTTTCCTTTAAATCCATTCCATTGCTCCATTGTATGGACCTCCTAAAAGTTTCTGTTTTATGTAACAGTTTTTACGTGATTAGTATAACACAGAGCGTCATCTTTGCAAGGGTTTTCTTGTTTTTTCTTTAACAATTTTTAGATTTTAATAACTACATTACTAAACAACGCTGCAACACCAAGCTTTAAGTATTGTGAACACTTTCATATTTAATAAAAAAAGTTCAATTTATTCTAGTTAACAAATGAAAAAAGGGGCACAATCTGTAGTAGTACAGATTGTGCCCCTTCAACAAAAAATAATACAGTTATTCTTCTATTTTTGTGTTGTTCGTTTCAAGGACATCGATAATCTCTCCGCCTTGTTTTTCATCCAACACAAACGAACCATTCGAAGTCCGGTCACCAATTGGAAAATCAGTTGGATTAAATTCTACTTGTTTTCCTTTTTGGTTCACAATTGATAATTCACGACTTGTTCCTTCTGACATATAAACCACTCGATGAGGGTTTTTCTTCAATTCTCTTAAAACTTGTACACCACGTTTTGCGCGTGAAGTTTGTGAGATTTCTTGCGCAAGCATTCGTTTGACTGCACCTCTTTGTGTGACGATGACGATTGGCGTATCGCCTTCAGCGAAAACTAATAATCCATTTGTTACCGTGTCATCCTCTTTGAGATTGATGGCTTTCACTCCTGCTGCTTTTGCACCAACGACTGGTACTTCAACTAATGGGTACCTTAAGCCCATTCCTTGATAGGTAACTAAAAAGACATCTAAATCTGTTTGTTCCTCTTCTAAATAGACCGCTATCAGCTCGTCCTCGTCTTTTAGTTTCATCGAACTAAGTGGACGACTCTTATACGTACGCCATGGTTCAAATTCAGTCATTCTCGTTTGTTTGATCATGCCATTTTTACTGATAAAAATAAAGGTTTGTTCTGGTTGGATTTTCGTGTATGGGAACACTGCAATTATCGATTCGTCCATGGACAAATTCAAAATTGTTTGCGAAATGTGTTCTCCGACTTCCTTCCATTTTAGGTCTGGTAACTCGTGGACAGGACGATAAATCATATTTGCTTTATTCGTCACAAACAAGACATGATCTAATGTACTTAATTCGCCCGTGTATAGAAGGTAATCACCTTCACGCATACCAATCTCTTCTGGTTTTGAAGCACTATAAGAGCGTATGCTACTTCGTTTCACATATCCCTCATGCGTAACGCTAACGACTACGTCTTCTTGTGCAACTAACACTTTCGTATCAATTTTTATTTCTTCGATCTCATCTTCAATTGTTGTAATACGTTTTGTTGCATAATTTTTTTTCACTTCACGCAATTCTTTTTTCATTAATGAAAATAATTCTTTATCATCTGAAAGAATTTTATTTAATTCCGTGATTTGCGCAATCAATTGTTCAGATTCTTTTTGAAGTTCAGTGATATCGGTGTTTGTTAAACGGTAAAGTTGTAACGTCACAATTGCTTCTGCTTGTTCTTCCGTAAACTGGAAAACATCCACCAAATTTTTCTTTGCGTCACGTTTATCTTTACTTTCACGAATTGTCGCGATCACTTGATCTAAGATCGATAATGCCTTCATCAAACCTTCTACAATATGTTGACGCTTTTCTGCTTTTGCCAAATCATACTGACTACGTTTCGTAATCACGTCTTTCCTATGTCCCACATAGCTGCTCAAAATATCTCGTAGACCAACCTGATGTGGTGTCATATGGTCAATGGCTACCATATTAAAGTTGTAGTTAATTTGTAGCTCTGTGTTTTTAAATAGATAATTTAAGATTCCTTGTGCATTTGCATCTTTTTTTAATTCCACAACGATTTGTAACCCTGTTCGGTCACTTTCATCACGAACTTCAGCAATTCCATCCACTTTTTTGTTCAAACGAACTTCATCGATTTTTTTCACAAGTGTTGCTTTATTGACTTCATACGGAATTTCAGAAATAACAATTTGTTCTTTGTTTCCTTTAATTGCTTCGATTTTTGTTTTAGAACGTAAGATTACTTTTCCACGACCAGTTTCAAAGGCTTTTTTGATTTCATCTTTTCCCTGTAAGATTCCTCCTGTTGGAAAATCAGGTCCCGGAATGAATTCCATCAGTTTCTCTAAACTTGCATTAGGATGGTCAATAAGGTAAATCGTCCCATCAATGACTTCCCCTAAATTGTGTGTTGGTATCTCGGTCGCGTACCCCGCTGAGATACCTGTCGAACCGTTTACCAATAAGTTTGGATATCTAGCAGGTAAAACGGTTGGTTCTTTTTCAGTGTCATCAAAGTTCCAAACCATATCAACCGTATCTTTTTCAATATCAGCTAACATCTCACCACTTAGTTTAGACAGACGTGCTTCTGTATAACGCATGGCTGCTGGGGGATCGCCGTCCATACTACCATTATTTCCATGCATTTCAATTAGCACTTCTCGGAGCTTCCAGTCTTGACTCATACGAACCATTGCTTCATAAATGCTACTGTCACCGTGTGGATGATAGTTACCCATAATGTTTCCGACTGATTTCGCAGACTTACGGAAGCCTTTATCATAAGTATTCCCATCTTTGTTCATTGCATATAAAATTCGTCGTTGGACTGGCTTTAGCCCATCACGAATATCCGGCAAGGCGCGTTCTTGAATAATATATTTTGAATAACGTCCAAATCGGTCACCCATTACTTCTTCTAACGTTAATTCTTGGATTTCTTGTCGATTTTCCATCAGGTGACCTCCTATTCTACATCAAACAACTGAATTGGCTTTTCAACATTTTCATGTTCTTCATCTAATCGTTCACTTGAAGATGAAATTGGCATTTCAGTGTCTTCTTTTTTATCTAAAATACTGCCATCTTCTTCCAATGTAAATTGGACATGGCTTTCGATCCATTTTCGTCGTGGTTCAACTTTGTCTCCCATTAATGTTGTTACACGTCGTTCTGCTTGAGCTGCATCATCAATTCGTACTCGAATCAATGTTCGTGAAGCTGGATCCATTGTTGTCTCCCATAGCTGATCAGCATTCATTTCTCCTAGTCCTTTATAACGTTGTAATAAGTAACCTTTACCAACTTTTTTGATTTCTGCAGCTAGCTCTTCATCTGTCCAAGCATATTCAACTACCTGCTTTCTCCCTTGGCCCTTAGAGACCTTGTATAAAGGTGGTAAAGCAATGTAGATTTTTCCAGCCTCAATCAAAGGTTTCATGTATCGATAGAAGAAAGTGAGCAATAACACTTGGATATGTGCCCCATCCGTATCCGCATCGGTCATAATAATAATTTTGTCGTAATTACAGTCTTCAATCGAAAATTCTGGTCCTACACCTGCACCAATCGTATAAATCATCGTGTTGATTTCTTCATTTTTCAAAATATCTTGCATTTTGGCTTTTTCAGTATTGATGACTTTACCTCGAAGTGGCAAAATAGCTTGGAATTTACGATCACGTCCTTGTTTTGCAGAACCGCCAGCAGAATCTCCTTCGACTAGATAAAGCTCATTCTTTTTAGGGTTACGTGATTGAGCGGGCGTTAATTTTCCTGATAATAAAGATTCGCCTTTTTTGCGTTTTTTCCCATTACGGCTTTCTTCTCGCGCTTTACGAGCAGCTTCTCGTGCTTCACGAGCCTTTACTGCCTTTCTAACTAACATTTGGCTCATTTCACTGTTTTCTTGTAAATAAAAGCCCATTTGTTCACCAATGACATTATCAACAACTGTCCGAGCAACTGGTGTACCTAATTTTTCTTTCGTTTGGCCTTCAAACTGCAGTAAGTTTTCTGGTACGCGAATGGATAAAACTGCCGCTAACCCTTCACGAAAATCACTGCCTTCTAAATTTTTATCTCGCTCTTTCAAAAGACCAACTTTACGGGCATACTCATTATAAGCTTTCGTCATTGCTGTTTTCATTCCGGCTTCATGTGTGCCGCCATCTTTCGTCCGTACATTATTAACAAAAGATAATATATTTTCTGAATAGCCATCATTATATTGATAAGACACTTCCACTTCGATACCGTCTTTTTCACCTGAAAAATAAACAACTGGTGTCAAGGTGTCTTTTTCTTCATTCAAATATTCAACAAATTCTTTGATTCCTTCTTCATAGTGAAAAACTTCTGTAACCTCTTCTTCACCACGAAGGTCACTTAATGTAATTCGAACGCCTTTCAAAAGAAAAGCAGACTCACGCAAACGCTCTGATAACGTCTCATATGAAAATTTCACTGTTGAAAAGATCGTATCATCAGGTAAAAAGTGAACGGTCGTTCCATTTGCTTTTTTTGTTTTACCCAATTTTTTTAATGTGCCTTGTGGCTTACCACCGTCTACAAATTTTTGCTGATATTCAACACCATCGCGAACAATCGTCACAGTCAGCCATTTTGATAAAGCATTTACCACACTAGCACCTACACCATGTAGTCCACCAGATGTTTTATAGCCACCTTGACCAAACTTGCCTCCAGCATGCAACACTGTAAAAATCACTTCAACCGTTGGAATTCCTGAAGCGTGCATTCCAACTGGCATTCCGCGACCACTATCTACTACAGTGATACTGTTATCTTTATGTATCACTACATCAATCTCATTTCCATAACCTGATAAAGCTTCATCGACTGCATTATCAACAATTTCATACACTAAATGATGTAAGCCTCGGCTATCAGTGGAACCGATATACATCCCTGGTCGTTTTCTAACTGCTTCTAATCCTTCAAGAACTTGGATTGACGCATCATTATATTCATTGATTACTTTTTTTGCCAAGGCAAACGCTCCTTCAATAATACTTGCGGAAATAGTAAAGACCGCATCGAACTAATCATACTAAAAAAAACTGCGAAAAAAAAGAGGTTGGGGAAAAATCAAGAGAAACAGTCGCCCAACCTGCTTTTAACTAACAACTTTCGCACATTAAAATTTTTATTTATTTTTATTTAACCTTATCATTTTCCATCTTAGCTAGTTCAATTTTTACACAACGATCCATCACGACATCTTTTCGACCAGCGGCTTGCAACAAGTTTGCTGCCTCTTCATTTTCAATTCCTAACTGTGCCCAAAAAACTTTTGCATCTGTTTGCAAAAAATCCTGTGCTACTTCAGGTAAAAATTCACTACGTCGAAAAATATCAACAATATCAATTGGTTCTGTAATTTCTGTCAGGTGACCATAAACTTTCTCACCTAATACTTCTTGTCCAGCCAGAACTGGATTCACGGGAAAAATGCGGTAACCTTTTTGCTGTAAAAGTTTTGCGATTTGATGACTTGTTCGCTCAGAGTTATTACTCAAACCGACAACAGCAATATTTTTTGCTGACTTTAAATAGTCAAAAATCATTTCTTGGGTTGGATTTTCAAATGGCATCCTACTCATTCCTTTCATTCGTGAATTTCGATTGTTCCTACTACTCTTTCATGCTAAAATAAACATTAGTTTTCAACTTGAAAGAGGTAAAAAAATGAAATTGATCTTATTACTTATTGTAGCATATCTTTTGGGTTCTATTCCTTCCGGTGTCTGGATTGGAAAAATCTTTTTCAATAAAGACATCCGCGCATACGGGAGTGGAAATACTGGAACAACCAATACGTTTCGAGTATTAGGAAAAAAAGCAGGAATCGTTGTCTTATTAATGGACATCTTGAAGGGAACACTGGCAACTTGTCTTCCACTTATTTTTCACATTACGACAATCAATCCACTTTGGTTTGGGGTCTGTGCAATTCTGGGTCATACTTTTCCGATTTTCGCCAAATTTAAAGGTGGAAAAGCAGTCGCAACCAGTGCTGGCATGCTTCTAGGGTTCAGCCCTATTTTCTTCGTCTATTCCGCAGCAATCTTTGTCTTAAGTCTTTACTTCACAAGCATGGTAAGTTTAAGCAGTATGATCAGTGCGGTACTGATTACTTTGTCAACGATTTTCTTACCTTATATCGCACCAGTTATTTTACCAGAACATAATTGGCTGTTAACGATTATCGCTTTTTTAGTGTCTTCCTTTATTTTTCTTCGTCACAAAGAAAACATTCAACGAATCAAAAACAAAACGGAAAGCCGAATTCCTTTTGGTTTAAATAGTAGCAAAAAGAAATGATTTTCTTTTCTAAAAAAGTGAGCTGCGACCATTTGTCGTAGCTCACTTTTTTATGTTTATTTTACCGTGATCGAATATTTTGTTTGGAAAATTTCATGGGCACCCAATTGATTGATTCCCACTTTCTCCATCAAACTACCATTACTATTCACTGTATCTGCAATCCCACACCAAGGTTCAATACAAACAAAAGGTGCTTCTTTGGGATAAGGGGACCAGATACCAACATAAGGCATATCTTTGTAACTTAAAGTCACACTGTGACGTGATTTTTCACTACGAATCGAATATGCATTTAGTCCCTTTGTTTCAAAAACAAGGGCATCTTGATCAAACAATTCACGATCCAGAGCTAAGTTCGTATTAGTTTGTCCCAAAGTTCGTTGATCTAAATCGATATAAGGGCCTGCCAATGGTAAACGCAATCTTGATTTTCGTGGCGAGAAAGCCAAATAAAAATCTTCAAAAGTCAAGCCTTCTTCCAATGGTACATTAAACGCTGGATGTCCCCCAATTGAAAAGTACATTTCTTCTTCTCCAATATTTTCAACTTGGTAATGAACAGTTATCCCATCGCCACCTAATTCATAAGTAATAACTAATTCAAAATCAAACGGATAATTTTTTTTCGTTTCCGGTGTGCTTTTCAACCGAAAACTTGCTTGTTCTGGTCCTTGTTCAATAACTTCAAAATCCATATCTCTTGCGAAACCATGTTGTCTCATCGAATACGTTTTTCCTTGATACATGTATTCGTCATTTTTCAAACGACCAACAAATGGGAAAAGAACCGGTGCATGACGTCCCCAAAATTCTGGATTTCCTTGCCAAATATATTCAAGATTATGCTCTTTTGATTGTAAGCTAATTAGCTCTGCTCCATGTTCAGCTATTTTAGCAATAAGCTGATCATTTTGAATAATTACGGTCATTGTTACTCCCCCATTTTTAAAATTGCTACTATCCTAGATCGTCTTAGCCAATGAAATGTTAGTAGCTATGTTTTGCTAGTTCCTCTTTGAAACGTGAATTAAGGACTTTCAAGTAAGTTCCCTTCATTCCCAAAGAACGTGACTCGATGATACCTGCCGACTCCAATTTACGCAAAGCATTAACAATTACTGAACGAGTAATTCCAATTTCATCCGCGATGTTTGAAGCTGTCAAACGCCCTTCATCACCATCAAGGGCATGAAAGATGGCTTGAACTGCTTTTAATTCACTGTAAGAAAGAGTGTTGATTGCCATTTGGACAGCTGTTGCACTTCGTACATCTTCTTCAATACTACGGGACTGTTGGTAAAGAATTTGCATACCTACCACTGTTGCACCATATTCCGCTAAAACTAAATCATCATCGGTAAATGCCTGTTCCATGCGTGACAAAATAATTGTTCCTAACCGTTCCCCTGCACCAAAGATCGGTACGACTGTCGTTAGGCCAAATGGATATTTTTCTCTCGATTCTACTGGAAAAGCTGTAATTTCACTCGTGATCGGGATATTTGCTTCGGTTTTGACCAGTTGATCGACTGTATCTGTGTAAGAAAGTGGAAATTGTTTTTCTACAAACATTGTTTTTACACGTTCGTTATTCACATCATGACGTTCATTATAGCCAAGTAATACGCCATCGCTGCCTATGATATACGTATTACTATCCAGTACTCCACCTAGTGTTACTGCCATTTTGTCATATGGTAAATCAGCATCCATATCAAAGGTATTTTTTTGTTGTAAAAGTTTGTTGATTTTTCGGGTTTTTGTTAGCAAATCCGTCATAGTCGTCCTCCGATTCTTAAAGTATATAGCGGCTCAAATCTTCATTCTGTGCAATTGAAACTAATTTATCATCGACATATGCTTCTGTGATTGTAATCTCACCCATCTGCATATCTGGTGCCTCAAATAATAGATCTTCTAATAGTTTTTCTAAGATTGTATGCAAACGACGTGCACCAATGTTATCTGTATCACGGTTCACATTAAAAGCAATTTGTGCAATTCGTTCGATTGCTTCTTTAGTAAACGTAACGGAAACATTTTCTGTTTCAATCAACGCAATATATTGTTTTATCAATGCGTTGTTAGGTTCTGTCAAAATTTTCACAAAATCTTCCGCTGATAAATCATCTAATTCGACACGAATCGGGAAGCGTCCTTGTAATTCTGGGATCAAATCACTTGGTTTTGATAAATGGAAGGCACCTGAAGCAATAAATAAAATATGATCGGTTTGTAACGTACCATATTTCGTATTGACTTGTGAGCCTTCAACAATTGGTAAGATATCACGTTGTACGCCTTCTCGAGAAACTTCACCAGACTGTTGTGATTTTGAAGTTACTTTGTCGATTTCATCGATAAAAATGATCCCACTTGATTCAGCTAATTTGATTGCTTCACTGTGAATATCTGCATCTTTCACAAGTTTAGCAGACTCTTCACGAATCAAAATTTCGCGTGCTTCTTTCACTGTGACTGTTCTTTCAACTTTTTTAGTAGGTGTTAATGCACCTAATGTTTCATTCAAATCAATTCCCATTTGTTCTAAGCCATTATTCATCATTGGCGCAGCTTTTTTTTGTTCTTCAACTTCGATCGTCACCTCGCGTGTATCAAGCAGACCTTTTTCCAGTTGATCTAAGACTGTGCGACGATTAACACGAATATCTTCAGTGATTTCTTCTTGTGGTTCAGCCTGTTGTGTCGATGCATTAAACATATTCATCATCTGTTCAAATTGATTTGTTGATTGTTTTTGCTCCTTTTTGATACCCGGTACTAAAACTTTCACTAACCGCTTTTCAGCATTTTTCTTAGCTTTTGTATATACTCGGCTATATTGTTCTTTTTCAACGATTTGAATTGCATTTTCGACCAAGTCACGAACCATTGATTCGACATCTCGGCCAACATAACCAACTTCTGTAAATTTAGTTGCTTCTACTTTGATGAAAGGTGCATTGACGATTTTTGCAAGTCGACGAGCAATTTCTGTTTTCCCAACACCAGTTGGTCCAATCATCAACATATTTTTAGGTGTAATATCTTGTTGCATTCTTTCATCCAACTGGAGTCTACGATAGCGGTTTCGTAAAGCGACAGCCACAGATTTTTTAGCTGCTTCTTGTCCCACAATGTATTGATCCAGTTCACTAACGATTTGTCTTGGTGTTTGTCTTAATTCATTCATTCTAGTCACCTCTTATAATTCTTCTACAATGATATTATGATTTGTGAAGATACAAATATCTGCTGCGATGTTCAGCGCGTTTTCAGCAATTTCTTTTGCACTCATCTCATTTTGTGCATAATTTTTCATTGCTCTTGCAGCAGCTAATGCAAAGTTTCCGCCAGAACCAATAGCTAAAATACCATCATCAGGTGTAATCACTTCACCCGTTCCAGAAACCAACAACATTTCTTTATCATTCATAACGATCAGCATTGCTTCCAATTTCTGCATGGATTGTTGTGTCCGCCATTCTTGTGCTAGTTCAACAGCAGCACGTTGCAAGTTACCGTTGTATTCATTCAATTTTCCTTCAAATTTTTCTTCCAAAGTAAAGGCATCCGCTACACTTCCAGCAAAACCGACAACCACTTCATCATTATAAATTCTGCGAACTTTACGAGCTGTTCCTTTCATAACAACAGATTCACCCATTGTTACTTGACCGTCTCCAGCCATTGCAAATTTTCCGTCTTTTTCAACTGCACAAATCGTGGTTGAATGAAATTGTGATTCTACCATTTGTAGACCCCCTAATAAAATAATGTCTTTGCTACGCTCTTGGATGAAAAGAGCGATAGTTTTTTTGTAAACTTTCTTTCGTCACATGAGCATAAATTTGAGTTGTAGATAGATTTGCATGTCCTAATAACTCTTGAACTGTCCGCATGTCTGCACCATTGTTCAACAAATGTGTTGCAAACGTATGGCGCAACATATGGGGATGAATATCACTATCTAAACTACTTTTTTTGATTATTTGATTTAAAATATATTCGATTCCAGTTGGTGTAATCGGATCGCCATGGTGATTAACAAAAACAAAATCATGTTCCTTATGATATTTGTTCATCAAGAACGAGCGGCTTTTTTCAAAATATTCTTGTAAAGCTTCTTGAGCAAATGATCCCAGTGGCGCATATCTTTCTTTGTTTCCTTTTCCATGGATCAACATTACTTCTGCTTGAAAGTCGATATCTTTCACTTTTAATCCGCTGCATTCACTTAACCGAATGCCAGAGCCATACAAAACTTCTAGCACTGCCCGATTTCTAAAATCCAAAGGTTTATCACCAGCCACACTTTCAAACAAAGCTTGCATTTCATTTTCATAAAAAAAACGTGGTAATCGAATATTTTTTTTCTTTAAGTGGACATAAGAAAAAGGATTCTCCTCGATCAATTCCTCTTTTAAAAGATATTGATAAAATGAACGTAAACTGGCAATTTTTCTGCTAATTGTGTTCCTGCTGTATTCTTTGTCCGATAAAAATCCTAAATACACTCGTACATCTAAGTGATTGATACTCAATAGGTCTTCCTCACCAGATTCTTTTAGGAACTCTTTGAAGTCATTAATGTCTTCCTCATATGCTTGACGTGTCTTATCCGAGTACCCTCGCTCGACAATCAAATAGCGTAGAAACTTTTCTTCCAAGCTTAGTTCTGCCATTTTTTCACCTTCCTTACAATCCCAGAAATAAATTTAGCATAGCCATTATAAAAAAACAAATAAATTGTCAGAATTTAATCAATATTTCTAAGTTTGTTCACAATTCGCACAATTTTTCGTTTTGTTTTCATTTTTCTCGCTAATTTTTCAGTGAATCTTTCATTTTACGCAACAAAAAAACTTAGAGAAGGATGAATCAAGCATCATTCTCTAAGTCGAATCAATTTTGCTGTTTATTGTGCAGAAACAGGTGAAGATAAGTCAGCAATTACTTTTTCATTGGCAGCTAATGCTCGGTTTGCCAACGCTTCATAGCGTGACTTTTTATCGCGGATTCGTTCAGGTAATTCCGGAAACAACCCGTAGTTTGCATTCATTGGTTGGAAATGTTTTCCTTCGGCATGCGTGATATAGTATGCCATACTTCCAATCGCCGTCTCTTGCGGAAAGACAATTGGCTCTTCTTCTTTTGCCAATCGTGCAGCATTGATTCCAGCTAGCAGACCACTAGCTGCGCTTTCTACATAGCCTTCCACACCAGTCATTTGACCTGCAAAAAATAAATCTTCGCGCTTTGTTGATTGGTAAGTTGGTTTCAATAGTTCTGGTGAATTCATGAAACTATTACGATGCATGACTCCATACCGTACAAAATCAGCATTTTCCAATCCAGGAATCATACGAAATACTCTTTTTTGCTCGCCCCATTTCAAGTGAGTCTGGAAACCAACAATATTATAAAGAGAAGCAGCCGCATTATCTTGACGCAATTGGATTACTGCATAAGGACGTTTGCCTGTTTTTGGGTCTTCCAATCCAACTGGCTTCATTGGACCAAACAACATCGTTTTAAATCCACGTTGTGCCATTACTTCAATTGGCATGCAACCTTCAAAATATTTTTCTTTTTCAAATGCTTTTAATTCTGCAACTTCTGCATGAATCAATGCATCATGGAACGCCGTAAACTCTTCTTCTGTCATCGGACAGTTCAAGTAAGCTGCCTCACCTTTATCGTAACGTGATTTCAAATAAACTTTGTCCATATCAATCGTTGATTTATCAATAATTGGTGCAGCAGCATCATAGAAATAAAAACCATCTGAACCATTAAATTCTTTGATTGCTTCTGCTAATGGATGAGAGGTCAACGGACCTGTTGCGATAACAGTAATGCCTTCTGGTATTTCAGTCATTTCTTCATTGACCACAGTGACTAATGGATGCTCTTTCACTTTTCGAGTAATCGTTTCTGAAAATGAATCTCTGTCAACCGCTAATGCACCACCAGCAGGAACTGCCGTTTCGTCAGCCGAAGTAATCACTACTGAATTTAAACGACGCATTTCTTCTTTCAATAGACCGACAGCATTTGCTAAACTATTTCCTCTTAAAGAATTAGAGCAAACTAATTCTGCAAAATTTTCAGTATGGTGTGCTTCCGTTGATTTAATTGGACGCATTTCATATAAACGAACAGGAACTCCAGCTTGTGCAATTTGCCAAGCTGCTTCACTTCCGGCAAGACCGGCACCAATGACATTTACAGTTTTCAAGTAAAAACCTCTTTTCGATTATTTTTGAACATCTTCTTCATAGTCGCCATTTACACAGACAACTTGTTTGCCACCTTTAACTTTCTTCTCAACTAGATATTGATTACATTTTGGACAATTCCTGCCTACTGGTTTATCCCAAGAAGTAAATTCACAGTCTGGGAAACGAGAACAACCATAAAAAATTCTATTCTTCTTGGATTTACGTTCAATCACTTGGCCTTCGTGACATACGGGACAAGTAACACCGATTTCTTTAACGATTGGTTTTGTGTTGCGGCAATCTGGGAAATTACTACATGCGTAAAATTTACCATATTTTCCTAATTTAATCACCATTGGATGCCCACAGACATCACAATCAAAGCCGGCTGGTTCATCTTTGATTTGGATTTTTTCCATTTTTTCTTCTGCATTACTCAATTCTTTTTCAAACGGTTTATAGAAACGATCAACCACTTGGACCCAAGCTTCTTTCCCTTCTTCCACTTTATCCAAGTCATTTTCCATTTCCGCTGTGAAATGAATATCAACGATTTGAGGGAAAAACTCAACAATCAATGAGTTGACGATTTCACCTAACTCCGTTGGTTCAAAACGTTTTTGTGTCAATTTGACATAGTAACGACGTTGAATCGTATCCAACGTTGGTGCATAAGTAGATGGACGACCGACACCATTTTCTTCCAACGCTCGGATAAGCGTTGCTTCACTAAATCTTGCTGGTGGTTGCGTAAAGTGTTGTTTTGGTTCGATATCCACAGATTGAACAATATCTCCCTCTGTTAATTCCGGCAAGATATTTTCTTTGTCCTCTTTCCCGTCATCACGCCCTTCAACATACACCTGCATAAATCCTTTGAATTTCACTTTTGAGCCATTAGCAATAAAGATGACACCATTTTGGTCTAAAGTCACTTTCATCGTATCTAAAATTGCTGGTGTCATTTGACTGGCAACGAAACGTGACCAGATCAATGTATACAATTTTAATTGATCTTTATCTAAATATTGTTTGATTTCATCGGGTGTGCGTAAAACACTCGTTGGTCTCACTGCTTCATGGGCGTCTTGTGCGCCTTGAGCATTTTTTACTTTTTTATTCCCATGGGCAGAAAATTCATCACCGTAAGTTTCTTGGATAAATGAAGCTGCCTCAGCCTTTGCTGTATCGGCAATTCGTGTTGAATCGGTACGCATATAGGTGATCAAACCAACTGTTCCTTGTTTGCCTAATGCAATTCCTTCATAAAGTTGTTGTGCGACCATCATTGTTTTTCTTGTACGGAAGTTCAACTTACGTGCAGCTTCTTGTTGCAAACTACTCGTAGTAAATGGGTTTGCTGGGTTTCTTTTTCGTTCTTTCTTTTCCACTTTTTTCACTTCAAAGTCTTGACCATCAATTCTAGCAGTGACTTCTTTCACAGCTTCTGCATCCGGCAGTTTTTTCTTCTTCCCATCGATTCCCCAGAAGTTCGCTTTGAATTTCTTACGTGCTTTTTTGAAATTTCCATCGATACTCCAGTATTCTTCTGGAATAAATTCGCGAATTTCTTGCTCACGATCAATGATAATTTTTAAAGCAATAGATTGAACGCGCCCCGCACTCAATCCTTTTTTCACTTTACGCCAAAGGATTGGGCTGATTGAATAACCAACTAATCGGTCTAGTGCGCGGCGTGCTTGTTGTGCATCCACTAAATCAACATCAATTGAACGAGGTTCTTTAAACGCTGCTTTCACAGCATCTTTGGTGATTTCATTGAAAACAACACGATTTTTGTCTTCAAGATCTAATCCTAACAAATAAGCTAAATGCCAAGCAATAGCTTCCCCTTCTCTATCCGGGTCACTTGCGAGATAAACTTTTTGTGCTTTTTTAGCCGCAGATTTTAAACTTTTGATAACGTCGCCTTTTCCTCGGATGGAAATATAATGGGGTTCATAATTATTTTCGACATCAATTCCCATTTTACTTTTTGGTAAATCACGAATATGGCCTACACTTGCCATTACTTTATAATTTCGGCCCAGATATTTTTCAATTGTTTTGGCCTTTGCTGGTGATTCTACAATCACTAAATATTTATATGCCATTCTTGAATGGACTCCTTTCATTGTCGAGTTCCTACTATATATACTTATATTAGAGGTTTCCTACAAATCGTAGCTAATCATATCCATTCAGAAATCGTTTGTCAAGGAAAGCAAATGGGAAATGTGCTGTTATTCTTTCAATTCTTCCAAAATATCTTGTCCTGAAATCGTACAAATTGCACCATCTTGAATGAGGTGATGACAGCCTTCAGAGTGTTCTGTTAAAACATTTCCTGGAACGGCAAAAACAGCTTTACCTAAGTCTAATGCTTGCTGTGCTGTTATTAGTGAACCACTTTTTTTCCTTGCCTCAACTACACAAGTTCCCCGTGACAAGGCAGCAATGATTCGATTTCTCATCGGAAAGCGATGTCTCCTTGGTCCTGCTTCTGGTGGGTACTCACTTAACAGCAAATGCTCCTCCGCAATTTTCATTTGTAATTGTTCATTTTCTCTCGGATAAAATTTTCCCAAACCTGTTCCAACAACAGCAATCGTTCGCCCGCCTTCCCTAATTGCTGCACAATGACTATATGTGTCAATGCCTTTAGCACAACCACTTACGATTACGTAACCATCAGCAATCACTGGACGTAAGAGCTGAAAAACAGTTTTCTTTGCAAGAACTGATGAACGTCTTCCTCCAACAACACTCAGCATCTTGCATGTCAATAAAGATACATCTCCTCGATAAAATAATAGAATGGGAGGATATGTCAAATCCAGTAGTTGTGGAGGATACCGTGGATCCAAGCAAGTAATATACTGTTGGTCTTTTTTAATCTTTTCCCAGTTGGCTTCGATTTCCAACCAGCTTTGTCGAAATAGTTCACGATGACTCGTAATGGAGGCAATCTTACAAATCACTTCTATTGTTAACCGCACTTCTGGATTTTCTAACAAGTACTGAAGCACTTGCCATTTTCCTTGACTACTAATTCCTTTTGCGTAAGTCAAACGCAATAAATATTCTTTTATTTTTTCCATAAAAAAACCACCTTTTGCTTTCTTTTTGATAAGATACGCAAAAGATGAGTTTAAATTTTTATAAATATTTTTTAACTGGAGCAAATGTTCGACGATGAATTGGTGTAATTCCTTGTTTTTCCATACCGAGCAAATGTTCTTTTGTCCCATAACCAGCATTATGCCCAAATCCATATCCCGGATACAATTGGTCGTATTCTTTCATCAAACGATCGCGGTAAACTTTAGCAATGATGCTGGCGGCGGCAATAGAAACAGAGCGTGCATCACCTTTGATTAACTTCTCTTGTTGAATGGGCAAATCTAATTTCATCGCATCAATCAGTAAATAAGTTGGCTTAACTGCTAATTTTTCAACTGCTTGTATCATTGCTAGTTTACTTGCTTCATAAATATTGACTTGATCGATTACTTTTTCATCAATAATACCAATTCCAATAGCCAAAGCTTTCTCTTGAATTTCTTGATAAAGTAATTCACGTTTTTTCTCAGATAACTGTTTAGAATCATTTAAGCCAAGAATTTCTTCATCTTTGGGTAATACAACAGCTGCCGCAACAACCGGACCAGCTAAAGGCCCCCGACCAACTTCATCAATCCCTGCAATCCATTGATGACCATTGGCATACCCTTGTTTTTCAAAAATAAACATTTCTTGATACTTTTCTTTTACTTTCGCTTCCTTTTCAAGTCGCTTTGCTAAGGAATCAAGTGCTTGTTGCACTCCTTTTCGCGGATCTTGTTTCAAATATTCAAGTGAAGGATCAGTGAAGGAAGTAATTGTAGATAGTTTTTCCTTAATGGCTTGAATCGATTCACTCATTCACTTCTTGCCCCATTTCTTCACAACGATCTAACGTGTAGCGCCCTAGTTTACCATCTCTGATTTCGAACACAACTAGTTCACTTCCCCGAGCGTAATCATCTCTGAAGCCTCTTTTAGCCGTGATATCCATTAAAATTTCTGGTGCAAGTCCTTGCTCTTGTTCTTCTGTTAAGTGGTAACGTTCTTGAATTCTTCCCGGGTAATAACGGGCAAAAAAATCCAAACCATAGATGGCTAAGTCATCTAAATGAAGTAATTGATCTTTGATTGCCCCAGTCAACGCTAGCTTTTTACCAATCTCTTCATCTTCAAATTTAGGCCAAAGAATTCCTGGTGTATCTAATAATTCTAATTCTGTTCCATGGCGTAACCATTGTTGACCTTTAGTAACCCCAGGTTTATTTCCTGTTTGTGCAATCTTTTTTCCAACTAAGCGATTCATTAATGTCGATTTTCCGACATTGGGGATTCCTAAAACCATTGCTCGAATCGCGCGTGGTTTCAATCCTCTAGCAGCATCTCTCGCTCTTTTTTCTTTTAACACTTCTTTGGCGGTTGGAATCAAGCCCTTAACACCTTTATTTTCCTGTGCATTGATTGCTAAAGCTGCGTGACCTTGCTTTTTGAAGTATTCTTGCCATAATTTTGTTTGTTGTGGATCTGCTAAATCAGCTTTGTTTAATAAAACAATCCGTGGTTTTTGTTGGATGATTTGATCAAGCATTGGATTTCTTGATGATAATGGCAGACGCGCATCAACTAATTCAAACACAATATCAACATATTTCATTTTTTCAGAGACTTCACGACGTGCTTTAGCCATGTGTCCAGGGAACCATTGGATAGTCATCTTATAAATACAACTCCTTTCGTATTCAGGTTTACTAACCTTTAAACTGTTTTATTTCTAATAAAAGATCTTTCATAAAACCATGCTTTTTCTTTTATAAAAAACTGTTCCATGTATTATCTTATCACTAAACATCTTTCGCATTTTACCATAAATTTCTGCTAGATTAAACAATAACTCATATACTTGCAAGTCTTTGCTTTTTTTTGCAACTTATTTTTCTTTTTTCAAGCATAATTCGCCATCCATTTTAGCTTTCATTTTCGAAAGTCACATTTGTTTTTTTTGTTGCGTCTATCTTTCTCTGCTTCATAAAATAATTATTCTTAAAGAAGAAGTGTTCAAATCACACCAATTTTCGTTTATTAATCAAAATAATTTAATCAAAAGATTGCACTGATCGAATCATTTTTGTTAAAAAAAAGCAAAGTAGATTTATCTACTCTGCAAAAAAATATTTGTTAAAATTTGCTTTTCTTCATTAAAGGTTAGGCAAAAGGTTAAGCAGATTTTTTGACAGCGCTTTCCAAACAGTAGATTATGATAATAGAAAGGGGTCGAAAAAAATGAGCACAATGGTTTTTGTTAATTTTCCAGTTAGAAATGTGAAAAAGTCAACAGAATTTTATACGAAACTTGGGTTTAAACAAAATCAAGAATTTTCGACAGAACAAGCAAGCTCTATGGTGTGGGATGATCACTTTTGGATTATGCTGTTGGATCATGAATTTTATCAAACATTTATCAACGATCGAAAAATTGCAGATGCACAGACAACCAGTGGCGCACTGATTGCTTTCAGTCTACCTAATGCAGAAGCAGTCAAAAAATTTGCCGAAACAGCAAAAGAAAATGGTGGATCTTATTATCACGTGGACATGGGGATTCCAGAAGATCAAATGTTTGGTCTTGAAGTGCAAGACCTAGATGGAAATATGTTAGAGCCCTCTTGGATGGCAATGTAAAACTAAAAAAGGATAAAAATAAACAAAAAGAAATCACTCCAACGTTACATTGTTGGAGTGATTTCTTTTTCTTTGCTTTCAAATCATGTTTTTAAAGTTAGTCAACGGTCACCTGCATCTCTCCTTCTTTTGCTTCAAACACAATCCTTACTTTCTCCCCTCAATATGCAAAATAAACTTTTGATTTTCGGTATTTATTTTGTTAAAGGTAATAATATTTCCGCCATCTAATTTACTTGCTTCAATATCCATGACTTTGCCACTTTTTAGATTCTTCAAAAAGTAAGTTTGGCCGTTTGTGTGATTACCTTCCCAAATCAATTGCCAAAGCGCGCTATCATTGTCGCTCACATTTGGTTTGACACCGACAGTTCCATTACTATTTTCTATTAAGCTATAGGCCGTTTGTTTATAGCTATGAATACTATACGCATTTTTTACTTCATTGTATTTGAGATACCATTTTTGATTGCTGTTGCCATTATTATTGAAGCTGATTGCCGTATTTTGCTCTTCATACCAATCAATGACCTTCCAAGGATCAATCTTACTCTGAATGGAAACCAGTATGTCATTATAGTTTTCTGGTATTCCTGTGTGTAAGTCAAATGACAAATAATTAAAATATGGAGTAGCTTCTGTCAGTGTTAAAAATTTGACCGTTGTTTCTCCGTTTATGTACTGATCTCTCTCAAATCGAATCGTATAGTAATTACGATTCTTCTTCGTTTCTCTTAGCTTTCGAGTACCTCGAACCTTGTGACTTTTTCCCGGCCCAGTCATTAAATAGGCGCTTTCGTAATTAGGGTAGTATTCTGAAGGACCTCCATAGATCCCCATACTAGCATCAAATTCAATCGCATAATCAGTTACTCTCATTGCTTCCAATTCCCATCCGCCAAAAAATGGACCTGAAACTAATGGACGAACGTTACTATAACTCATGGCATGTGTCATCGTTTCAACACTTTTCTCTCCTTCTATATTGACGACATCTGCATTGACCGTCACTTGAGGCAAAAATAGAAATAAAGTAAAAAACAACCCAATCAATTTTTTCATTTTTTTCTCCTTTTTTTCGTTTTTTTCTATCGACCAACTAAATGTTCAAGTAGCAAGAAAGGCAGATACCTTACTGGTATCTCCTTTTTTGCTTTCTCTTTTAAATACAAATTTTTCAATTTTCCAGCTTATCCAGAAATTACTTTCTCCCCTCAATGTGTAAAATAAATTTTTGGTTTTCTGTTCCTGTCTTATTAAAGGTAATAATATTCCCACCATCTAATTTACTTTCTTCAATGTCCATGACTTTGCCACTCTGGAAGTTTTTCAAATAATAAGTATTGCCATTTTCATGAGTCCCTTCGCTGATCAATTTCCAAAATGAGTTTTCTCTCTTGTTAACACTATCAGTTACTACAACTTGACCATTACTATTTTCTACTAGATAACTGTACTTACTTCTATAACTATAAATACTATAAGCATCAATCACTTCATCGTATTCTAAATACCATTTTTGATTGTTATTGCCATAGTTGTGGTAACTAATTGCTTTGTTATGTGTTAAATCCCAGTCAATCACTTTCCAAGGATCAATCTTACTTTGAATAGATACTAATAAACCTCCATAATGAACCGGTACTCCTGTGTTTAATTTCAAAAAGATATAATTCTCAGCACCATACGTATAATTCATTAGACGAATCGTAGCTGTTCCGTTTATGTATTGGTTTCTTTCAAATCGAATCGTGTAATAATGACGACCATAATTGACGCCACGAGAAATCCGTTTCCCTTGACTTTCATACTTTCCTTCAGGCCCTGCCCATAAAGCATCTGCTGTCTTTATTGGCCCATTTCCACCAGTATACGAACCGACATTTGCATCAAACTCAATGTATTGATCGGTCACTCTAAGTTGTTCTATTTTCCAGCCCGCTAAAAAATTAGAAGTATGATAGTCAATGTCAACCCAGTAATTCATACCACGACTTTCTGCCGTATTTGCTTCGTTTCCCAAAGCCGTTTGTCCCTTTTCACTAGCATTCACTACCACCTGAGGGAACAATAAAAATAATGTTAAAAACAACCCAATTATCTTTTTCATTTTCTTTCTTCCTTCCTAATTAAATTTTTGGATCAAACCCTTTTGATCGTTTACTTTCTTCCTTCAATGTGCAAAATAAACTTTTGATTTTCGGTATTTGTTTTGTTAAAGGTAATAATGTTCCCACCATCTAATTTACTTGCTTCAATATCCATGACTTTGCCACTTTTTAGATTCTTCAAAAAGTAAGTTTGGCCGTTTGTGTGATTACCTTCCCAAATCAATTGCCAAAGCGCGCTTTCATTATTGCTAACATTTGCTTGGACACCAACAGTTCCATTACTATTTTCTATTAAGTTATAGTCAGTTTGTTTATAGCTATGAATACTATACGCATTTTTTGCTTCATTATATTTGAGATACCATTTTTGATTGTTGTTACCATTATTATTGAAACTAATCGCTTTATTATGTGTTATATCCCAATCAACTACTTTCCAAGGATCCATTTTACTTTGAATGGAAACAAGTAAGTCAGTATAGTTTTCTGGTATTTTTGTATCTAGCTTAATAATCAGCTCGTTGTATAAAAAGTCAGTATCTACAACTGATTTGATATGGATAACTGTATTAGGACCGTTTATGTATTGTTTTCTTTTAAATCGAAAAGTGTAGTAGTTTCGACCATTTTTCTTTTCGCGAAGAATTCGTTCACCATCGATTTTATAATTACCTTCTGGTCCGCTGGATAGAGTCTGTGTCTCTCGTACTTGATTGCTATATTCTCCAAAATCCCACATATTAGCATCAAACTCAATTGCATAATCTGTTACTCTCATTCTTTCTACTTCCCAGTCCTCGGTAAATGAACCTACCAAGATATTTCTAGTAATTTCATATTCCATTTGGTTGTTTGCTCTACTACTTGTTTCAATAACTGTTTGTTCCATTTCACTTGCATTTACCATTGCTTGAGGAAGCAATAAGAACAAAGCAAAAAACACTCCAATAATCTTTTTCATTTTCTTACTCCTTTTTTGTTTTATTATTTAACAAATTTTCTCGTCTCTCTTTTCAACTTTCACCTCCTCTAAAAAAGATAAGATAAAACAACAAAAATTTTTTTCACCTCTCTAAGAAAACGTTAACATATCCAGTTAGCAGCTGTCAAAAAATAACTTTAGCTATATTAAAAAAACAAAAAAAAGACAATTGATCTCACTCAATTGTCTTTTTGACTGATACTATTTCAAGCCATCAATTATTTGATCCATTTGATTTCACTTAAAGGATAGTACACCATACGTGCCTTACCCAAGATATCTTCGCGAGAAATTGTACCAAAAGAACGACTATCTTTTGAAATTCTTCGATTATCACCCATGACAAAATAATTATCTTTAGCCAATTTTTCTTCCCCAGTTAATCCTTGCAATGTAAAATCTGTCGTATAAGGTGCAGTTTCATGATCCGATTGAATATTTTTATTCAAAAAAGGTTCTTCGATTTTTTTCCCATCCACTTGTAATGTGTCATTTTGATAGCTGATTGTTTCACCAGGCAGGCCGATTACCCGCTTGATGTAGATTGTTCCATCTGCTAATTGAAAAACAACAACATCAAATCGTTTGATTTCACTAAACTTTTCCATTACCGTCATATTTCCTTGACTCAATGTATTTTCCATTGAATTTCCTTCAACAGGCACTGGAATAAAAAGAAAGCCACGTAAAATAAATGCCAGAAAAATCGAAATCAATAAATATTTCACAGCTAGCCAAAAACGATTCGTCCACTTCTGTTTCGTTGTCAACATTCATCCCTCATTTGTAGTTCTATTTTTATTATAGGGAAATTTCAAACAAATTGCGACTAAGAGATGAAATTAATCTTTTTTCAAAGACAAACAAAAGCTTAAGAAGCATGATTGTTTTCCAAATATTGTTCCCAAGCTGCATCGAACACGTCCATGGATGCCAGATAGTCTACGTTCATTTCCAAATAATCAGAAAGTTCCTCATAATCTGAGCTATGCTTTGGAAACTGAATATCTTTTCCTGCTTCGTTTGCAAATTCAGTCACTGGATCTAGGTGATTTGGTCCACGAAGGGTCATTAAATAATGGTAAAAACTTCGATTCACTGATGATTCCCCCAATTTTTCTCGACAAAAGCCGCTCTTCTTGCATGATTGCGTGCAAAGTTTTCTGGATTCTTTTTATAGTAGTCTTGGTGACTTGTTTCAGCCAAATAAAATGGCTGTGCGGGTTCAATAGTCGTCACAATTTTTTCTGTAAAACGACCACTCTCAGCTAACTGTTGTTTGCTTTTTTCTGCAATCATTTGTTGATCTTTTGTTGAATAAAAAATGGCAGGTCGATAACTACTCCCTCGATCTTCAAACTGACCAAACGCATCAGTCGGATCTGTTTGTTCCCAATATAAATCGACTAATTCTTGATAGGAAATCACTTGTGGATCATAAATAATTTCAACTGCTTCTGTATGACCAGTTGTTTGGCTCTTCACTTGTTCATATGTTGGGTTAGCCAACTGTCCGCCAGTATATCCCGACATAATGGAATGGATACCTGGTAAAGTATCAAATGGCTGAATCATGCACCAAAAGCAACCACCTGCAAAAATTGCACGTTCCATCAAATCCCCCCTTTTGATTCTTTCATTTGATTTCACTTATTGATCAGAACTTTCTTTTGTTGCTCCTTCACTTGCGGGTAAGTATAAACTAAAACGGATATCATCGTCCACTAAATTTATTTTATCGGCTTTAATATACATCCCATTTTGCATTCGGAACTTATCAAGCCGAAGCATAACTGTTAAATCTTTCGTGTCAATCTCGACCCATTTTGGCAAATTATAATTACGTTTGACCATATTCATCACATCTTTGATCGGCAAACTCAATGTGCCAATGGATAAACTTTTTGCTTTCAACTGAACATTCCCATTTTCCATGACATAAGGCTCAAAATACAAATAGAAATTTACAGGAAAACCTAAGACTTCAAATTGACCATTTAACATAGCTTCATTTTCTAAATAAAATTTATACTCAATGTCGCCTTCTTTTTGAAAATCGCTCAAGAAAAAACTAATCAACTGATTGACTTTTTCTTTATTTGAATTGATTGTTAGAACTGGTTCTCCTTCGATTGCTGTAATTTCTGGCATATTTTTGTACTCGGGTTGGCTTGAAAAAATTCGAGCGCCTAAAAAAAGAATTGTGCCAACCACAACGCCTAATAAAATCAAGAAAGCCATTTGCCAATAATTTGACACATGACTTTTTTTCGCATTCAAAGGTTCTTTTACTTTTATTTCTGGATTTTTTGGACTTTCTTGTTCTGTCATTTTTCACCCTCCTTTAGTAACCATTGTTCTTTAGTCTCAACTAATTTTTCTTTTACTGCATTTGCCATCAATTGATAGCCTAAGTTGTTTGGATGAAAATGATCTTCTTCATACAAAACATTATTTTTAATATCATTCAGACTTTCTGCTGTGCTATCTGTTGTATTGGATTGTTCTTCAGCTACTCCAACTTTTTGATCTAATCCCTGATAGAGTAAGTCATTGATTGGAATAAAATAGCAATTATCCGTCTCTTTAACAATTGTCTCTGTTCCTTGATTCCAATTATCTACAATTGTCTGCATATCTGTAATTTCTGGAAAGTTCAAATAAAAAGGATTGTAAATACCTAGAACATAAATCGGCGCACTTGAGTTTAAGCCTCGAATCTCTGCTAAAAGTTTGGTCACGTTTTCTTGATAGTTTTTTAAAGGTTTTTTAAAAGAGTGTGTTGTTAACCCAAAAAAATTATTTTGAATCACCTTCATCAAATCATTTCCACCCACAGTCAATGTGATAAAGTCAGCAGTCTCAATGTTTGATTGGATCGTTTCTTTTTTCTTCACTCGCTTAAGTATTTGATCGCTTCGTTCGCCATTGACACCATAATTCTCTGTTTCAACGGTCTTCAACTGATAATCTTCTCGTAAGTCATTCGCAATTAAAGGAACAAACCCACCTTGCTTGGTTTGGTCACCTACTCCTTCAGTCAATGAATCGCCAATTGCTACATAATGAAGTTTATTTTTCATGTTCGACGTTTTCTTCGTAGTAACTGGTGGCTTTATTAAGGGTTCTGCTTTCGGAATACTCAATGATAAACCTGTGAAAACAACGACTGCGATGACGATTGGAATGAAAAACAATCTATATTTCTTAAGTAATTTCATTTTTTCACCTCTGTCTTCAATTGTTTCTAATCTTATCAAAAGTTATTTGAAAAAGGTAGCTTTTCGAAAGAAATCGTAAGAACTTATCTTTTTTTCAAAAAAGCATACAAAAAGAACTAGTAAAAGGAAACTATCACCTAACTAGTTCTTTTTTTTGACGCTATTGATTTTTAATCGACATAATACATGATCGCAAAAGCACCTTTACCCGTATGTGTAGCAATTACTGGGTTTGTTTGTAAAATTGGAATGTGCATTTCAGGAAATAGTTCTTGTAGACCTTCTTTGAACTCCAATGCCAATTCTTTTGCATCAGCATGGGAAATAGCAACTTGATGAACATTCGGCAATTCTTTTAGTTCTTTTTTCAAGCTATCAAACCATTTATCAAAAGTTTTCTTTCCGCGGCCTTTGGCAACTGGAACTAAATTTCCATGGGTAAAATTCATGACCACACGAATGTTCAACATACTTGACAGCAGTCCTGTCGCACGACTGATTCGTCCACCTTTGACTAAGTTATCTAAAGTAGCGATACCAATATATAATTTGGTATTGTCTCGAATTTTTTCGATTTCAGCTAAAATTTCGGTTGAAGATTTACCTTCTTTTGCTAATTTTGCTGCTTGAATGACTTGGAAGGACAAGCCTTGGTCCGTTGTGTCACTGTCAATAACCGTTACTTTGCTTTTAGTTAAATTGCTCGCTTGACGTGCAGCTTCTACAGTTCCACTTAATCCTTTTGTCATATGAATGGAAATAATTTCACTGCCATCTTTGCCCAATTCATCATATAATGAAACAAATTCACCAATTGGTGGTTGGCTCGTTTTTGGCAAAGCTTTAGCAGTAGACATCATCCGCATGAATGTTTCTCCGTCTAACTGATCGTCATCAGGATACATAACGCCATCAATCATTACTGATAGTGGCATGACATGAATATTTAAAGTGTCTCGTACATCTTTTTCCATTGTACAAGAAGAATCTGTTACAATTTTTACATTTGTCATTGTTTTCTCACTCTTCCTTTAACAGCTGCCTTATTCATGTTAAACTTACATTCAAGGCAATTTCTTTTTTTAGTATAACAGACAAACAATGATTTTTCATTAAATACGTCAAACAAAGGAGCCGTTTTCATGGAAAAAACAAAATTTAGTCGCAGTTACTTGATTGTCAACGAGGTTTTTAATGCGATCACTCACGGAATTGGTGCTGGATTAAGTATCGCTGGCTTAGTCATTTTGCTCATTAAAGGCGCACATCTTCATTCTCCTCTTCACGTTGTCACTTATGCCATTTATGGATCTATGATGATTCTTTTATTTTTAACTTCAACGTTGTTTCATTCGTTGATTTTTACCAAAGCAAAAAGCGTTTTTCAAGTCTTTGATCATAGCTCTATCTTCCTATTGATTGCTGGAAGCTATACACCTTTTTGTCTTTTAAGTGTGAAAGGTTGGTTAGGATGGACACTTTTTGGTTTGATTTGGATTTTTGCGATTGCTGGAATTGTTTATAAATCACTAACCTTGCACAAAAAAGAAACGGTCTCAAAAGTCTCAACCTTCATTTACATTGTGATGGGTTGGCTTTGCCTGATTGCTGCAGTACCTCTTTACCATTCATTAGGTTTAACGGGGATTTCATTAATGGTTTTAGGTGGACTTTCTTATACAATCGGTGCCTTTTTCTATAGTTTGAAATCCGTTCGCTTCATGCACGTCGTGTGGCATCTTTTTGTTATGTTAGGTGCAGGATTCATGTATTTTTCTGTCTTATTCTTTACTTGATTCCAAAAAGAACGCATAAAAAAAGACCTTTGCGCGAAGTACGTGCAAAGGTCTTTTTTATACATACGAGCGAAATTAAAAATTCTTGTCGTTTTTATTTTTCGTTTCGTTGATACGTTTCAAATTGATGTACATAAGGATTGGCTTCATCTACTTCACCTGTACTGACATTGATCAATGACCAGTCTTCCCAATCAACAGTTGGAAAGTATGTATCACCATCAAAGGCGTGCTGAATCACGGTGCGATACAATACATTACAGTAAGGTAAAAATTCTTGGTAAATGGCAGCACCACCTGCGATAAATACAATGCCATCTGCTTTTTTTTCAAAAGCAAGGACTTCTTCTAGTTCATGCATGATGGTTACGCCATCTGCTTGATAATTTTTATCATGTGTAAGGACGATTGTTTGGCGGTTTGGCAATGGTCGACTGCCCATTCCTTCAAATGTTTTTCTGCCCATTACTAAAATATTTGATTCGGTTGTTTGTTTAAAAAACTTCAAATCATTCGGTAATCGCCAAGGAAGTTGCTCATTTTTTCCAATCAGTCCATTTTCATCTTGTGCCCAAATTGCAGCTAGCATCTTCTCATCCTTTCTTACACAGCAATCGGTGCTTTAATTGCTGGATGTGGTTGGTATCCTTCTAATTGGATATCCTCCATTTCGAAATCGAATACAGATTTTTTTTCTGGATTCAAACTTAATTTTGGAAACGCACGTATTTCACGACTCAATTGCTCTTTCATTTGTTCTACGTGATTGGAATACAAATGCGCATCACCTAGCGTATGAACAAATTCACCAACTTCCAACCCTGTTTCATGCGCAATCAAATGAGTAAGCAATGCGTAACTAGCAATGTTGAATGGAACACCCAAGAAAACATCACCACTTCGTTGATACAACTGACAACTTAAGCGACCTTCAAAAACATAAAACTGAAACATAGTATGGCAAGGAGGCAACGCCATACTTGGTACATCTTCAGGATTCCACGCTGAAACAATCAAACGTCTGGAATCTGGCGTCGTTTTGATTGCTTCGATCACTTCTTTGATTTGATCAATAAAACTGCCATCCTTTGTTTCCCAATGACGCCATTGATACCCATAAATATGTCCCAAATCTCCATATTTTGCTGCGAATTCTGTATCATTGATGATTTTTTCGCAAAATTGTTTACTTTGTTCTTGATAAAGTTCGTTAAACGCCTCATCAACTAAGCTTCGATGGCCAAAGTCCGTCATATCTGGACCAGTGTAATCTTCGCTTTTGATATAGCGTTCAAACGCCCATTCATCCCAAATATGATTATTGTTTTCTAAAAGATAGCGGATATTCGTATCTCCTTTTAAAAACCAAAGTAATTCACTTTTAATGAGACCAAATGGGACTCTTTTAGTTGTTAACAATGGAAAACCTTTTTGTAAATCGAAACGCATTTGATAGCCAAATGTACTAAGTGTACCTGTTCCTGTTCGATCACCTTTTTGATTTCCTTCTTCCAACAACTTTTTTCCTAAATCAAGATAAGCTTGTTCCATTCATTCTCCTCCTAATTATCGGCCCACTCACTAAGATATTCCCAGCGAGCCATTTTTTCTTCCAGTTGCTCTTCTGTCAAACTTACTTCTTTTTGTAATTCTTGAAGACGTGTGAAGTCATCTCCTTGATGGTTCATTTCTTCTTGCAGTTCATCGAGTTTATTTTCTAACTCTGCGATATCATCTTCAATAGTTGCCCATTCTTTTTGTTCCATATAAGAGAGCTTTTTCTTTTTTGTTTCGTCTTTTGGTGTAGCTTTTGGCTTTGCTTTAGCAACGACTACTTTGTCTTCTTCCTTTTGCTTTTCTAAGTAGTCGGACATGTCTCCGTAAAAAAGTTCCTGCCTGCCGTTTCCTTGAAAAACAAGTAACTTATCAACTACTTTATCTAAGAAATAGCGGTCATGGGACACAGTAATTACTGCACCTGGAAATGTTCGAAAATAATCTTCCAAAATGGTTAACGTAGCAATATCTAAATCATTGGTTGGTTCATCTAATAATAAAACATTCGGTTGTTGAATCAAAAGTTTTAATAAATATAAACGTCGTTTTTCGCCACCAGAAAGTTTACCAATTCGTGTGCCATGCATATATCTTGGGAATAAGAATCGCTCCAATAATTCGGCTACACCAATTTGAGCGCCGTCAGCTGTTTTAACTTCTTCTGCAGCTTCTTGCAAATAAGAAATCATTCGTTGATCTGGCGCCATCTCTTCGTTTTCTTGTGTGTAGTACGCTAATCGCACCGTTTCCCCAATAGAATATGTACCACTATCTAGGGTTATTCGTCCAGCCAAAATATTTAGTAAAGTGGACTTTCCAGCGCCATTTTTTCCAGTAATTCCTAGTCGTTCTTTTGCTTGAATCAACAATTGCAAATCAGCTAATAAAATTTGGTTGTTAATGGAATAATACCCATCTTTGATCTCTAAAACTTTTTTTCCAAGACGCTGTGTTGCGATGTTCAACTCTAAGTCTGCTTCCTGGTTTACTTGGTACAAGTTTTCTTTTAAATCTTCAAAGCGATTGATTCGAGCCTGCTGTTTTGTGCCCCGTGCTTGCACACCTGCGCGAATCCAAGAAAGCTCTTGTTTGTATAAACGCTTGCGCTTTTCTTCCTGTTCAACTTCGACACGATCACGCTCTGCTTTCTCTAGAACATACGCTTCATAATTTCCTTTATATTCATGAAGCTCACCAAACGCCAATTCAAAAATTCGATTCGTCACTCGATCTAAGAAATAACGATCATGGGTAACCATTAGTAATGCACCACGATACTGCTTCAAATAAGATTCAAGCCATTCAATTGCTGCATAATCCAAATGGTTTGTTGGTTCATCTAACAATAATAAATCTGGTTCATCAATCAAGACTTGAGCTAAGCTCACACGTTTCTTTTGCCCACCAGAAAGTGTACCAATCTTTTTATCTAATTCACTGATACCTAGCTTTTGCAAAATAATTTTTGCATTCGTATCTGTCGTCCAAGCATCTTCTTTATTCATTGCTTCTTCCGCTTGTGCATATTGTTTTTGTGCAGCTGGATCATCACCATTAGCACTCAAGCGTAGCAAAGCTTCTTCATAGGAACGTACTGTTCGAATAAGAGGGCTTGTACCCTGGAAAACTGCTTGTAGAACAGTTAACTCATCTGAAAAATCTGTTGATTGTGATAAATAGCCTATTCGGTAATTCGTTGGATAAAAAACTGTCTGGCGATCCCCATCACCACTATCTATGCCGGCTAAGATATTTAAGAGGCTAGTCTTACCAGTACCATTTGTTCCAATCAATCCAATCCGATCTTTTTCATGAATCAAAAAAGAAATTTGATTAAACAAATCTTTTTCTCCGTAAGTTTTTTTGAGGTCAGTTACTTTTAATTCTTTCAACTTGTCCCCTCCTTATCTCGGTTATTGTATCATAAAATCCATAAGAATAATGAGACTTTTTCACTTAACTATTATCAGAAACGAAAAAGCAAGCTTGAAAGAAAAATCATCATGATCTTTCTTTCAAGCTTGCTTAAATTCATTATTTATCGTACGCTTGTTGCTTCATCTTTTTGGTTTGCAGCTCGCGCTTTTTTCGACCATACACAAATCGTAAAGGTGAAGTATCAGCCGGTTTATTCATTGTGTAGGATTCTAAAAGATTGATATTTTTTCGATAATCATTTGCTGAAAAAGTGGTAATCGTTTCAGCAACTTCGTATTCATCGACAACTTTTCGTTCCAAATAATAGCCTCGAAGCATTTTTTTCGTAAATAAAGTTTCTTGTTGAATCATCATTGTAGAGAAAAAGTTTTTCGACATAATCCGCATTTCTTGCGCTTTCCTTTGTTCAATAAAGAATTGGATCATCACATCGCCATACACATCTGTTAGGTTGTCCAAGCTTTCAATAATCAATTGTGTATTTTTATGGTAGACATCTCTTACATCACTAATATCTTTTTTTGTAACAACGGTTTGTTGCTCTCTGTTGCGACGTTCCCAGAACATTTTTGGATGCAAAATAATTCGAATGACTCGCCGAACAAATAATAACCAAAAACCGATAAAGGAGAGAATTTCACCTGTAATTGAGCGTTCAAAGCGTGACAAAAACCGTGAATAAAAGCGATAACCATTGACTGTCAATTTACCTGAACGATAGCTTTCATCTAATCCATCACGTTCAATCGACAAAATAAGTGCTTGGATTTCTTGTACTTCTTGTTTTTCATCTTCCGTTAAATCTTCAAAATACAGTTCTCGAATTCGTTCTTGATAATTTTCAATCACAGCTTCTGTCGCCAGATACTCTTTTGAATTTTTCGGTAAGTCTTTTGCTTCTTGGCGCAAACTTTCGACAACCTCTTCTAAAATCATTAATACGTTTAAATCTGTTCCATTTGTTTCTTGTTCTTCAGTCAAGATTGGTAATGCAAGAATCCCAACAACCAACGTAACCAAAATGACACCTGCAGTTAAGAATAGCAGCAATGATCGCTGGTGAAAGACCATGCCATTAATTGTCAGCGGCAAAATAAAAATTGTTGCTAAGCTGACTGTCCCCTTAACCCCACCAAAAGTTAAAATCAAAATTTCATTGAGTTCCTCTTTAAATCTAGTTAAGCCACCCTTAAATAAATAAAAAGCCGTAATTGAAACAAAACGAATGACAAACAACATCACTGAGATCAACAAAATGACAAGAATCAACATCCAATTGGGATAGGCCCCATTCTCCCAGACAGGCGAAAAGACTTGTGTCAATTCAATTCCTAAGAAAATAAACACGAGCGCATTCAGCGTAAATGTCACAGTGGTCCAAGTGCTATTGGATAAACTGGATAACTCTGCATCAAAAATCGTGATTTTTCGAAAACTGGATGCTTGTAATATACCAGCAACGACCGCAGAAATAATACCTGAAACACCAAAGACTTCTGCCAACACATATGCCAAAAAAGGTAATAAAAGTTCGATTAATAAATAGCCTGTCACATCTCTAGCCGAAGCTTTTTCAATCATGCTGATGACTTTTCGTTTAACCCAAACCAGCAAAAAACCTACAAGTGCCCCACCCAAACTTGAGATCACTAAACTTACTCCTGCATTTACCGCAGAAAAAGAACCAGTGATCAAGGCAGCTAACGCAAATTGGAAGGCTGTAACGCCCGATGCATCATTGAGTAAGCCCTCGCCTTCTAAGATATGCATGGCTTTTTTGGGAATATTCACTCGCCCTGACAAGGAACTGACCGCAACGGCATCTGTTGGCCCAAGCGCCGCGCCAAAGGCAAAACAGGCAGCAAAAGGTAAACTTGGTAGTAAAAACGACAGTGTCATTCCTACACCAAGCAAAGTCAAAATAACCCCACCAAAGGCTAGAAATAGAATTGTATCAAAATTTTTAAGAATTGATGTAACATCTGCTTTTTCACCTTCACGGAACAACAAAGGAGCAATGATCATCACCAGAAATAATTCTGGTTCAAAGTTGATGGACTCACCCCATTTTGTTAAACCTAAAATAACTCCAAGAAAAATTTGAATCAATGGTGCTGGTATTACCGGTAAGATGCGGCTGACTATGTTTGATGCAGTAATCGTTACAGCAAAGATGATTACTAATTCAGCAAATTCCATGGCCCATCTCCTCTATTTTTTATTTTGTGCAAGTACCTTTAAAAATTGTTCCTTTTTCTTCAAAATCTTACTTTCGACAGCTTCAGCTTGTACCTCATTGCCATCTAATTCACACTGTACTCGTTTTGATTCTAAACGAAGTAATTCATGTTTTAAACGTTCCATTTGACGATACGTTAAAATATTTTTCTTTCGTAAATAGCAAAGAATCCGACGACGATCTTCCATTGAAAATGCCCCATAGCGATCATGCAACAGTCTTTTTTGTTTTTCAAAACTCTCTCTCATTTTTCAGATCTCCTATATACAAACTGCACATTTGATAGCAAAACTTCGAACTCTTTTAATCGAGCTCATCTCTCGTTTCACTATTGTCCGTTTGCTGTTTACAATGATTTTTCAAAACCCTATTCTATTCCAAAAGATGCAAGATAGCAAGTTTTCCGCAAAAAAATTAAAAAGTTCTTTCAGAAAATAAAAATGAAGCTTTCATTTCACTGCACTAAGCGATTTTACAAATGGACACAGCAAAAAATGTATCCATTTTTCGCCCCGTAGTCGAGGAAAAAAACAAATACATTTTACTACTTTTCTATTCGAAAAATTGGCTGTAAACTTCTTCTACACGTTGTTCAGGATTGATGACGATGTACAAGCTTCCCGTTTGTTCACTGATTTTTGTTGATTGATATTGATTGTCCAAACCTTCTGTTCCTTTATCTAGGTAAGGGAAATAAACCATATCAGGCGTACCATTACGATATAAAATTTCCATCCGCTCAATATCTTCATATTTTAACGCACGGCTAAACATGCCCATTTCTAAGCCACCCAAGTTGATATCATGCGTTGCAACTGAGTCGCCTTCTTGAAAAATTTCGATTTTAAATCCAGCACATGGATGAATCTCAACAAATTCACTTCCATTGATTCTTCCAAAGCTCGTTGTGATTTGTTTGATCCATAAGTCACCAATATGACGACGATCAATCGTCCAAGTTTCTCCATTACGGAAATAAAATTTTAGCGCTGTCATTTCTTTTTTCATAAAAAATCTCCTTCTTCCAAATAATAATCAGCATTGCACTACAAGTTTAGCATAACAAATGTAAGTGGTCACATTTTAAGTTCTAAAAATAGTTTTTCATATTTTTTATGAAAAGAGAACTTATTGTCAAAGACGTAGCTTGGAGAAAACCGTGAATAGAAGTTGTAATTCAAAACATTTTGGCTCAATACTCTAGCCAGTAGTCATACAGAATAGCTCTTCATCTATTGAATGGATGCTAGCTACATAGAAGAGCTGTTTGAGAAACAACATTTATTCAGAAAAAGGGCGTGGAAAAAATATTTTTTTCCACGCCTCCTCTTATACTTTAATTACTGAGTTGCTCCTTCACGTAAGTCAATAATGCTTCACGCTCATTTTTCACTAGTTGATTAATGACCGCTTCTTCTGCTGAATGCAGTGCCTCACTGACCCATTGACCTGGTTTTCGCTCCATCGTAGCTAGTAAAATTTTCCCATCGATTGCTAAATCTCGTAATGATTTGATTGGAAGTTCTTGATAAGCCTCCTTTACTTTCTCAAGCTCAGGTGTTTTCGCAAAATAAACCATTAATTCTTCTACTTGAACAGCTGCTGTTTCCCCTAGTTGATACAGAGACATTGGTAATAACGGCCCCTGTTGTCGCAAAGTCAATCCTTGGACTAACGCCTGTACCTCTTTAATCATTTGATTGGAGCACTTCCAACTTTTCAAAAAAGGTCGGACTGCTGAACCAGCTAGACCTAATTGATTTAGTAGCAATGCCCATGCTTGACTTTCAGTTCTCAACGGAATATCTGGCAAATCAGCCATTCGTAGCAAGGCTTCACCTTCCTCACTTAGACTTGGACAATAGATGTAACATTCGGTTTCAACGAATGCTTGTAAACCTGCTCGACGATTTTTTCCCAAAAGCATTTTGACAAATTCAATATTGATTCGCTCAATAGAAATTTTCCCCAATAGGGTGTGGTTTTCTTTGATTGCTTCCATTGTTTCTGTTTCTAATTCAAAGCCCAATTGACTAACAAATCGCAGCCCACGCATCATTCGTAGTGCATCTTCATGAAAACGTTCGTGAGGATTTCCTACAGCTCGTAAAACATGGTTATGTAAATCAGCCAAGCCATCAAAAAGGTCGATGATTTTTCCGTCTTCTTTTAAAGCAAATGCATTGATTGTAAAATCACGTCGCTTTAGATCTTCCTCAAGCGAACGAACAAATTCCACTTTATCCGGACGTCGAAAATCTTGATAAGTCGATTCTGTTCGAAAGGTTGTAATCTCATATTGTTCCTCTTCTTCTAAGACTAAAACGGTTCCGTGTTCAATGCCGACATCAATCGTTCGAGGGAACAGCGTTTTGATTTCTTGTGGGAACGCACTCGTTGCAATATCCACGTCATGAATTTCCTGATGTAATAAGATGTCACGAACACTCCCGCCGACAAAATAAGCTTCATATCCGGCATGTTCTAATTTTTGTAAAACTGGAATCGCCTTTTGGTACTCCAGCGGTAATTGTTCTAATTTCATTTTTCTACCTCTTCAGTATTTCTCTTTGATTGGACGTTTATCCTTCGTCCCTTTGACCATCTTTTCTCTCAAATCGGTAATGATCTCTTCGGTTAAACTTTTCCATATTCTTCTCAAAAGTTTCTGTCAAATCAATATCTAGTGAATTAGCCATAATCATTGTAACAAAAAGCACATCGCCTAACTCTTGTGCAACAGAATTTTCTTTCTCCGTTTTCTTTTTCGCTTTTTCCCCATAAGAATGATTGACTTCTCGCGCAAGCTCGCCGACTTCTTCCGTCAAGCGTGCCATTTGAGCTAAAGGAGAAAAATAACCGACCTTGAATTGTTGAATATACTCATCCACTTCTATCTGCATACTTCTTAATGTCCGTTCGTTCTTCATAGCGTTCCCCTTTCAAGTTTATCCTAACAAAACTTTACAGTAAAACATAGCTAAGAGCAATTGTGAAAATGAAAATTACATGCTACATTAATATTGAATTGAAAAAATTTTCTAACTTTTTCAGCTATTTTAACGAAAGCAGGGATCACATGACATTATTAAAAACAATTAAAGAGGTTTTCTTTATTATTATTGGAACAAGTATCTATGCCTTTGGACTTGTCTATCTAAATATCGCAAATCATTTAGCTGAAGGTGGTGTTTCAGGGATTACTTTGATTTTACGCGCACTCTTTGGTATTGATCCCGCTTATACAACTTTACTTATCAATATTCCGTTGATTCTCATCGGGGGAAAAATTCTTGGTAGACGCTCACTCGCTTATACCATTCTAGGAACTGTTTCTTTATCAGCTGCTCTTTGGGTTTGGCAACGTGTCCCTATTGAGATCAATTTAGAACATGACTTATTGATTGTTGCTTTATTAGCAGGACTCATTGCTGGCGTGGGTAGCGGTTTGGTCTATCGTATGGGAGGAACGACTGGCGGTAGTGACATCATTGCACGTATTTTAGAAAAGAATTATGGTATATCTATGGGACGCTCATTACTCACTTTTGATATTATCGTGTTACTGGCTTCATTAACTTATCTTGATTTGAAACGAATGATGTACACCTTGATTGTTTCGTACGTATTCAGTCGAGTGGTTGATTCGATTCTTGATGGTGGTTATTCTGCAAAAGGTCTATTGGTTGTTTCTAATAAAAGTGATGAAATTGCACCGTTATTGATGACTGGTCTACAACGAGGAGTCACTTTTTTAAATGGTGAGGGTGGATTTTCTGGTTATTCAAAGAAAATCATTTACTTAGTTGTTAGTTCTAGCGAATTGGCCTCTGCCAAGCAAATCATCCATGAAATTGATGAACAAGCTTTTCTCTCCGTCATTAATGTTCATGAAGTTGCCGGTGAAGGATTTACCTATTTGAAGCCTCAAACCAAACGATTGAAATTCAGACAAAAAAAAGGGCTGTGACAACAATATTGTCACAGCCCCTTTTCTTTTAAATAAACGGTGCGCTTAAAACAACTCTTCGAAATAACAAACAATCTAAAGCTATTTTACATGTCTGCTATCTTGTCGAAGCCAAACATTTTGCGCCACCACCTTATCCATGGTGTTCCCCAAGCAGCTTCTTCGGCAATAAATTCTCTTTTCATAAAAAGAGGAAAAACGATTTTTAGAAACGCATCCTTATTGCTTGGAACTACAATTTTTTTGATTAACTAACGCCATTTTTATCTGACGCTTTTTGTGCATCTGCTAAAATTTGACGATTGACTTCATCGGATAGTTTCAAGAACGCATCCTTATTTCCATCTTCTAATGCTTGATCAATTTGTGCGTAAAGCATCTTTAAGTGTGCCTCTTGTTCTTTTACATGAAAGTATTTTTCAATTGCTTCTGTTTCTTCTTCCGCAATCGTTGATTCCCAAGTAGCAAAAGGATTGTCTTCTAAAATCGATAGATATTCACTCGTTTGCCACGCATCTTCAAAAAAACATTCCACATACAATGGTTCTGTTCGATTCAATCGAATTTCATGAAAGATCTGATCCGTATCAGTAAATACTTTTCCTTTTAAAAACAACTTCATTGGTTCACCAGCTACAGACAAGTCGCTGATTTGTAAGCCACGGGAAGTTTGATCCGCCCCCTCAACAAAATGAACATTTTTCAAAATCGCTTCATGACTTGACAAGTAATTCAAAATCCAAAAAACTTCACGACGACTAAATGAAACATGATTCACCATCCATGTTAGGAAGTTCTTTTTTTCTCGCACATTTATAAACATCTTGATCACCCCTTATGATAGATCATCTAATAAAGACAGGGCCTCCATATCTCCAGGTTCATGATGTAAGTAACGTTTTAATAGTTCTTTTGCTTGATCCAGTTTTCCTTCCTCACGTAAGAAAAATGCGTATTCTTTCAAGAAATCTGGTTCATGTTGCAACTCGTGGAAAGCTTGCTCATAATGGAGCGCTGCAACAGCAAAATCTTCTAATTCATTATACGCATGAGCTAAATTCCATTCGGCATACGGATTTGCTGTTTCTTCCATTTGGTTGACTGCATTAATAACATCTTCATAACGTTCTTCATTTAAATAAAGATTACTTAAAGTCAATAACGTATCATCTTGTTTTTCTCCTAACTCAAGAGCTTGCAACAATAATTTTTCAGCACTTTCTTTGTCATGCAAACGAAAGGCGTTTTCAGAAGCTAAATGATACAGTTCAACTTGATACGGATTTTCTTTGATTCCTTCTTCTAACACTGTTTGTGCTTCTTCAACCAATTCTTCTTCTTGTAGTGCTTGTCCTAAATACAAATAAAGTGATTGATAATGCGGATTAACTGTCCGTAATTCCTGCAGGTAATTGATTGCTTGTTGATTTTCTTTTAATTGTAAGTTCGTAAAAGCTAATTGGAACAATCGATCATCTGTACGTTCTTCTTCCAATGCTGCTTCTAATGGTTCGATTGCTGCTTCAAACTCACCTTGCATACTTAGTGATTGCCCTAAACGTTCTTGCATGGAAATACCAGAAATTTCTTTGATCTGACTGTTTAACAAGTTGTCATAAATAACAGCGGCCTCTTTAAATCGATCCACCGAAAAATACAATTCTGCTAAAGCAAATTGAATCAATGGTTCGTCGGGAAGTAAACTAGCTGCTTCTTTTAATTTTGCTTCACTTACTTCTGGAATACCAATTACTTGATACAGATCAGCAATGGCCAATAACGCTTGCGGATAATAATCACTCTCTTTACTTATCTTTTCTAGATACGTAAATGCTTCGTCAATTTCATTATCTTCAATCGCGATCTCTGCCAATGGAATATTTAAGCCATCATTTTCAGGATATTGCGTGACAAGTTGCTCAAAAATTTGTTTTGCTTCTTCTAAAAAGCCAATTGCTAATAGCTCTTCGCCTAATTCAGCTAAAACATCCGCTGGGTCTTCCTTTAAAGCCTGTACAAGTAATAGTTGCGCCTGTGCTAAATCTTCTTCAGACAAGGCTTGTAACATTTTTTCACTATACGTTTTCATTCAATTCCCTCTAATCTCATTGACAATTTGTTGATATCTTGTCATCATTTTCAACAATTCATTCTCGCTTGGTGAATGGTATCCTTCTATTATACCAATTTTTTCTAAAACAAGAATCTTTTTGCTTTTTTCTGCTAAACTCAAGACATTTTCTAAGTATTCAGCTTCAGATAGCTGCTCCAACCAGTCAATTGGATAACCAAGATGTTGCAACCAAATAAAAAAATTTTTCAATTGAAAAGAGATTGCATTACGCTCGACGTTCCAAACTAGTTGAAAAATCAACCCTAAAAATTTTTTCATACTTGCTGATAATAAATGTCCGTTTTCTGTTAGATAAAAAGCTTGCTCAAATAGTTTACCATAAGTTGCAAGATTTTCCGCCTCTTCTTGGTAAAAATAGACCAATTCTTCAAGCATTCCTGAAAAAGGAACGTTGTGTAATTTTTGCTGTGTTGAGTAATTTTTGTATAAGCTCTGTAAGAAACCATAATCACAAACCAATCCACAAACGATAAACGTCAAAAAGTCGATTTGTTTGCCTTCAACTTGGCGATCACTAATCGTTTGGTCATAGAAAATTCGTTCAGGCAAATTCTCTGTTTCTAAAACAGCCTGATAAGGTAACTGTAAAATACTGCGTTTGTTTGTTAATGCCCCACCGAATGAACGAGCAGATACAGGAATCAACCAAAGCTTTGTTGTAAGAATCGTGTGTTTTTGAAAAAAACTAGCTAATTCCATCATTCCTTCATTTCCAAATCCAATCACAACCAGCTGCTGATTTTCCGAAAAACGTTTGACATAGTCTAAGAGATGCGCAAGTTCTGTTAAGTTATTGCATTGTGCACTATTCGTACAAATATACCAATCAACATTTGCCTGATTTGCAAAAAAATGATTTATTTTTTCTGAAAACAAATCATAATAACGCTGATTAGTTAAGAACAAGATTGGTTCTCTGATAGCCAATGGTTTTAGTAGACTGCTTAACGTTTCACCGTAAGAAATCGTTGTGGTTTGTTCAACCATGGAAAACTTAAGTTCCAACACGCATCCCCCCTTTTCTTTATTTTACCATTATTCAGGAAAATCCTGAAAAGAAAACTGATATAGCTTCTTCAACTATTTCAACTGAAACAAGTCAACAAACGATACAGACACAACCAGAAAAACAACTATCAGAAGAACAAACATCAGAAAAAACAGAAAAAATCCGAAGAAAAAGCTAGCGTCGATCCTGTATTAGCAAAAGCACTAGCTACTAAAACGATACCGCTAACAGAATTTACTTATAATCCTTATGATTTCGACTTAGATCAAGCCACGATGACAATGGCACAGCTAAATGTATTGGGTAGATTCAAGATGAAAATCCAGCTGGACTAATTGGAGTGGAATATCATTGCTTTGCTTGTGATAGCATTTGGACTGGCAAAAACTGCACTTACGATTGGTCAAATCAACAAGAAAGCACTAGAATCACTAACTTCACAATTGTTGGGGAACCTTGTGAACATCAAAAAGCGTTAAAAAATAATGGGTATATCAGTTGATAACCTTAGTTGATCTTTTTTTATTTTATGTACCAAGTTGACACAAAACACAATTATGTTTTGTGCCAACTTTTGTTAATCCTAATCATTTTATGTTAGTGTGACCGTTTTGGGATTGTTAATACATATTCATTAAAGTCTACATCTTTTGCACCACCTACTGTATTTCCACTACTATCATTAGTTAACCGAATTTTGATATAAGCTTTCTTACCAGCTTGTTTCGTAATATTGATGCTTCCATCAAAGCCTGGCTTGTTATCATTAGCTAATCCGTAAATTGCATTTACATCTGGGCGTGCAATATTTTTTGATTGTTGTCGTTCAATTTCGTTACCAGTCTCAGCGTCCATCAAGAAGATAAAACAATAATTAAAGGTCTGTTTCCCAGCATGTGCCCAGCCTGCTCCACGGAAAGAACCAATCGGATTTTCATTATAAATATCTAGTTTTGCAGTCATTCCATTAATCGTTTTTGCTGGACTTCCTGCAATAATTTCATCATGTTCATTATCTCCTTCGCTACTTCCATCTGGCTGCAAAGTTGGATCATCATAATATTTATTGATTTGAGAAATAAAATAATCTTGCATTTTGGCAGTAACCTCTGTTGGTATAGCAAACGTCGAATCAAATCCACAATGTTCCATCAATGAGCGCTTCGGACATTCAGTTGCTGAAAACTGATGATGACATTTAACGGTGTCACGATTGACTGATAAACCATAATAATGTAAATCAATTGCAGCCTGCCAGAAAACATTTTGTTCTGCTTGTAAGAATACTACTTTGGACGTTTCGCGATTACCACGTACTTCATAACCAAGATAACTATTATTACCTTCTGAATTCGCCACGTGCCAAGCCCGATTGTAAGTATCTTCCGTGCGAATAATTGTCTTTTCGTCCACATAATAATGGGCAAATCCAGCTTCTAATTGTTTAGGTGTCATATTTTCCAAACGATTCATTTCTTGTTCAGCAGTTGTATTTGTCCAAGTATTGTGAATGACAACACCTTTTACACTTCCCACCCGCTTACCTGCTACGCCACGACAAACGGAATTATTGATAATTTTGACCATTATTTTTCCCCTCCATTTTCTTCTTCACCTTGTTTTTCTGATGTGTTTTTTAATTTACTAAAACGATTTTTGACAAATTCTGGTACAGGAATGCCTAACTGTCCTAGATTTTCAATTACGGAAATACCATAAACAGCAATGTAAGAAAAGACAAACGCTGTTGCTACTCCTTCAAACCCCATAATTTTTAGATACGGATATGAAATCAAAACCAAGCCAATAACTAGTAGGTGTTTTACAATCCCCATTAAACCTTTTGTACTATTCGTTTCTTTAATTAAAATTCCTTTGCAAATACCTGTCACAATATCTGCAATCACAATCCAAACAAAAATTTGGATGTAAATATTATTTAGTAATCCTCGGAATTCATTCCATAATAATAAATTATCGATAATCAATCTGTTACCACCTTTCAATTTTTATTATTTGTCCTAAAAAATAGACATGCCTATTTAACATGCCTATCTCTAATTTAAAACATATAATCAAAATCAAATTTTTACCCTATTCTAATTTTTTCAGTCATCTTAGCTCAACGTTTTTTGAAACGAAAAACGTTGAGCTAAGTAGAAATCACCACCTTATAATAACTTCAAGAAAATTTTTCAATTCTAAATTAGTTTTCTTCATTTTTAAGAAGCAAGTTAATTAATTCTGAAATGTTTATTTTCTTGATGATATTATTTTAGCCTGTTGACTACGAAAAAAATTCCTGAGTTTTTCCAAAGTTACAAACCTAACTCATCTGCAACAGCTTCAAAAAAATCATTTCTTAGTTCGTAAGCTTTACTTTTACTAATAAACAAGCGTTGACTCATTCCCAATAAATTGACTGTTGCATTTTTTTGTAAATAGAGTTTCTCGATGATTTCTTTTGTATTTTCATCCGCGCGCGCCAAACAGTCTTTCACCACATCACGGTTTCTTTCTAAATTCCAAAGTCGGCGATCCATTGCAATCGTGATAGCCATCCTTTCAGTTGCTACGTTATGGTTTCCTTGACCACGAATAGAGCTATTCAAATCGGCTTCTATAAATGGATGGCGTAATTCTTCTTCTCTTTGTTTAATATACGCATCTGTTTGATAATAATCAGATAAAATATCCTTAATATAATTAAATGTTGATTTTCGCAAAATGCTCCACTCCTAACTAATTTTATATAGGTAAAATATTTTATTGACGTCATTCTCTTACTATTACTATCTTCATAAAAAAATATAATTATCTTGAAAATCTAAACTTACATTGACTTACATCATAAAGTTTTATAAAATAAAAGTAACAAAAACAACATTTCTTATTCACTTTGTTTTTGCATAAGTAATCTATAAATAATATTATCCCATTATTTTATAATTTTCAACATTTTTATAAAAAAATATAAAAAGGAGTTTTTATAATGAGTTTATACGAAAGAGTTTCGAATCTTTCAAAAAAACAAGGAATCAGCTTAAATAAGCTTGCAGAAGATATTGGGCTGTCAAAAAATGTGATCTATCAGTGGCGGACAAGTAGTCCAAAAGCGGAAACTCTTGAAAAAGTCGCAGAATACTTTCACGTTTCAACAGATTATTTACTTGGACGAACAGATACACCTTCTTTGGGCACCAAATCAACGATACCAGAGGATCTCAATAAAATCTTAGACAATGTGAAAAGCTTTGATGGAAAACCGATGACGGACAATGACAGAGAGGCCATTCGCGCATTTTTAGAAGGACGAATGAGTAAGTAAGGAGTCTTTTTTATGGAAAAAATAAAGGAGCTACTCGCTAGTCATGGAATTGAGCTAGTCGTGATGGAATTAGAAAAAAGAGGCTATTATTTTGATGACTTGAATCTAATGGTCATCAATCAAAATCAATCAGAAGAAAAGCAAAAACAAGTGATCCTTCATGAACTTTATCATGCACTAAACCATTCAGAATTCAATGCATTATATAGCAATCCTGTCTTCCACTCAAAAATGGAAAACGAAGCGAATACTTCGATGATCAATTATCTGATTCAAGAAAATGATGGGCAATTCAACTACACAAGTGTATTGGAAGAATTTAATTTGGGATTAGGGTGGGAGTGTCATCTGAAATAAACAATACGTTTTGGAGACACATTACATTAATTGAATATTTTTTATGCCTCTTTATTTTTACTAATCAATAATGTAATTGTACTCTACATAAAAAGCGCTTGTAGCCATATGGCTACAAGCGCTTTTTATTACACAATTATTTAACTGCGTCTTTCAATGCTTTACCTGGTTTGAATGCAGGTACTTTGCTAGCTGGGATTTCGATTTCTTCACCAGTTTGTGGGTTACGACCTTTGCGAGCTGCGCGTTCGCGAACTTCGAAATTACCAAAACCGATTAATTGAACTTTTTCGCCGTTAGCTAAAGCATCTTGAATAGTTGAAAATACAGCGTCTACAGCTGCAGTTGCGTCTTTTTTAGTTAAATCAGTAGCTGAAGCAACTTTTTCGATTAATTCTGCTTTGTTTGCCATGGATTAGATTCACCTCCTCAACAAGAGATATGATGTAAAACATCAACCAATTATACAATCTGAGTGGTCCAGAAAGTTTAATAGAAATATTGACTTACTTCAATATTCTGTTATCACGATATCATATAAACCGCTTAATGGCAAGGTTTTTACTGATTTTAACGTGCTTTTTTTGGTCATTAAAACGTAATAAAAGAAAGTACCTTTATTCTTTGAAAAAAAAGAATGACTATGGTAAAATGCCTATTTTCTTCTTCTTGGAATGATTCGAATCGAAGTTCCCTCAAAAGTGAAAGCCTTACGAATTTGATTTTCTAAAAATCGTTCATAAGAAAAATGCATTAGTTCTTCTTCATTAACAAATACCACAAAGGTTGGTGGCTTAACAGCCACTTGCGTTGCATAAAAAATCTTCAAACGTTTGCCTTTGTCTGTTGGTGTTGGATTAATTGCTACAGCGTCCATGATGATATCGTTCAATACTGCGGATGAAACGCGTAGATTTTGATTCATGCTAACATCTTCAATCATTTCTGGCAGACGATTCAAACGTTGTTTCGTCACTGCAGAAACAAAAATAATCGGTGCATAATCAAGATAACGGAATTCATCACGGATTTCTTGTTCAAAATCACGCATGGTGTTTGTTTCTTTCTTCACTAAGTCCCATTTATTCACCACGATGATGACTCCGCGACCTGCTTCGTGTGCATATCCCGCAACACGTTTATCTTGTTCACGAATTCCTTCTTCAGCATTTAAGACCATCAAAACGATATCTGAACGGTCAATGGCACGCATAGCACGCATAACACTGTATTTTTCAGTATTTTCGTACACTTTCCCGCGTTTTCTCATCCCCGCTGTATCAATCATCAAGAATTTTTGACCACTTTCTGATACAAAATGGGTATCGATTGCATCACGAGTCGTTCCTTCAATGTCTGAAACGATTACGCGATCTTCACCTAAAATTGCATTGATCAAAGAAGATTTGCCGACATTTGGACGACCAATTAAACTAAATTTGATGGTATCATCGTCTTCTTCTTCCGTGTCAGTGGCAAAATATTTGACTGCCTCATCTAAAATATCACCAATTCCCAGACCATGACTCCCAGAAACAGGGTATGGATCACCTAGTCCTAATGCGTAAAATTCATAAATATCATTACGCATTTCAGGATTATCTACTTTGTTAACTGCTAAGATAACAGGTTTATTACTACGATATAAAATCTTTGCAACCATTTCATCCGCGTCAGTGATACCTTCTCGTCCACTAACTACACAAATAATCACATCTGCTTCATCAATCGCGATTTCTGCTTGATGCTTAATTTGTTCCATAAATGGTTCGTCACCTAAATCAATCCCGCCTGTATCGATCACGCTGAATTCACGACCTAACCATTCGCCTTTTGCGTAAATACGATCACGAGTCACTCCTGGAGTATCTTCGACAATCGAGATACGCTCGCCAGCGATGCGGTTAAAAATCGTAGACTTACCGACGTTCGGACGGCCAACGATTGCAATTGTTGGATTTGCCATATTTTTTCCTCCTCACAAGTTTCCAATCCTACTTAGTTTAACGAATGAACCCCAAACTTTCAAGCTTAGTTAATCAATTCCTCCAACTATTTTAGATTTTTCTTGATTATCACTAATCAAGAACGAAAAAATAAGACCAAGACAAAAGCTGTCACTTTCGTCTTGGTCTTAAATTACATGACTTAATTATTTATCTGATTCGTCGCCCGTCGTTTCTTCCACTTCTTCTTTTAACGCATCACCTAAAATATCACCCATTGTGAATCCAGTATTTTCTTCTGGCAATTCATAGGATTCAATATTTTTTGGTTCTTCTTCAGAAGCAGGTTTTTCTTCTAAAGCTTTGATACTTAAAGCAATTCGATGTTCATCTGGATTAACTTCTAATACTTTCACATCAACTGTTTGACCTTCTTGAAGTACTTCATGAGGTGTCGCAATATGTTTATGTGAAATTTGAGAAATATGAACAAGACCTTCTACCCCAGGGAAAACTTCTACGAAAGCGCCAAAGCTTGTTAATCGTTTAACTGTGCCTTCTAGAACAGCTCCAACTGGTGCTTTTGATTCAATGTCTGTCCAAGGTCCAGGTAATGTATCTTTGATTGATAGTGAAACACGTTCTTGCTCAGGGTTGATTGATAAAACTTTTACGTTTACTTCATCCCCAACAGCTAATGCATCACTTGGTTTTGCTACGTGACCATGAGAAATTTCTGAAACATGAACAAGTCCGTCAATTCCACCTAAGTCAACAAAAGCACCAAAGTCAGTCAAACGTGCAACACGTCCTTCAATGACATCTCCTTCATGAATAGCAGTTAATACTTCTTTTTTCTTTTCTTCTTTTTCAGATTCAACCACTGCTTTATGAGAAAGAATCAAACGATTTTCTGATGGTTCGATTTCAATAATCTTGAAGCTCAACGTTTGCCCTTTATACTCTGAAAAATCAGCTACAAAGTGATCTTCAACCATTGATGCAGGTACAAATCCACGTACGCCAACATCAACAACTAAACCACCTTTAACTACGTTTGTTACTGGTGCTTCGATAATTTTACCAGCTTGGAAATCTTTTTCGATATCTTCCCAAACTTTTTTTGCATCTAAACGGCGTTTGGATAATAAATAACTTCCGTTTTCTTTATCTTTACCAATTGTACTAATAACAACTAAGTCTAAAAGATCGCCAACATGAACAAGCTCATCAATGTCATCTACAGGTAATGTCGATAATTCTTTTGCTGGAACGACACCTTCAACGCCAGCACCTTCAATTCCAACAATTACTTGTTTGTCTTCAATAGCTAAAACTTCACCTTTAACTACATCGCCAACACTAACTTCTTGGACGCTCTTCATTGCATCTTCCATTGACTGATTGCTATCTGCTTGATTTTGATCAAATTCTGTCATAACACTTGTCCTCCTAACCAACATTATGCCGTAAGTACGGTATTAATTTAAGTTTAATTGATTCTTAAAAAAAAATAAAGCGATTTCGCCCGGTTTATTTGAAAATTCTCAACTTTCCGCTTATTTCATCGTTTTTTTTTCAACCAAGCCTTATAATTGATAGCCTTTTTCGGAAACAACTTCTTTAATCATTGCTACCACTTCTAAAATAGATTTTCCCGTTGTATCAATTCGTACGGCATCTTCTGCTTGTTTCAACGGAGAAATTTCACGTGTCGAATCATAATGATCACGTTCTTGAATTTCTTTTGTTAGGGTTTCTAAATCAGTTGGGATCCCTTTTTCTTGGTTTTCTTTGTAACGGCGTTGTGCCCGTTCAGAAACACTTGCTACTAAAAAGATTTTGATCTCTGCATGCGGTAGAACGGCTGTTCCAATATCACGTCCATCCATTACCACGCCACCATCTTCACCAATTTGCTGTTGAATAGCAACAAGCTCTTCTCGGACTTTTCCATGTGCTGAAACTTCTGAAACAGCTTTTGTCACATCAGGCTGACGAATTTCAGCTGTCACATCTTGTCCTGAAACAAACACATGCTGGCCATCTGCTTTTTGTTGGAAAGAAATTGGATTTTCTTTAATCAAAGTAACTAACCCAACTTCGTCAGCAAAAGAAATTTGATGCTTGATTGCCAGATAGGTCACTGCTCGATACATAGCTCCTGTGTCGGTGTAAATATACTGAAAATCTTTCGCTAAAATTTTTGCTACAGTACTTTTGCCAGAAGAAGCCGGCCCATCAATTGCAATACTAATCTTTGTCATAAAAACGCTCCTCAAAAAAAAGCCGCAAAATGCGGCTCACATTATTTCACTCGTAATTCCTGTCCAGGATATAACATATAACTGTTGGGGTCCATTCCATTTAATTGGAACAATTGATCAATCGTGATTCCAGCACGCTCAGCTACTTGTTTTGGTCCTTCACCCGCTTGAACAACTGTCGTTGAACCAGCCACTGCTTCTGTTGATGAAGAAGGTGTTGTTTCTGTTTCTTGTGTGACTGTTTCACTTGAAGCTGGTGGTGTAACTGGTGCAACTGAACTTGAAGTTTCTGGTTCAATAATACTTGATTCTACAGTTTCAGAACTTTGAACTGTTGCAGTAGTTGAAGAGACAGTTGTTGACTCTTCTTTTGAACTCATGGTTGAACTTTCCACGATTGATGAAGTTGTCGATGTTGAAGTCGAACTTGCTGCATTATTACTTGAACCATTTCTAATCCAGAAGTAAGCTCCTGCAGGGATTGCGATACAAAGTACTAATAAAAACAAAAAGATTGATAAGAAAACAGTATTTCCTTTCTTTTGTTGTCTTTGAGAGCTTCTTGAAGAATTTTCATCTTCAGTATCATAAATCGGTTGCTCCCACGGTTCTTGTGTTTCGTTATTTTCTGATGATTGATGTCTATCTTTTCTGCTCACCTTTGCTACCTCCTAATTTCTTTCGTGAGTATTATACCATAGGAAAATGGGCCATGCCGAAAAAAATTATCCCTCTACGTTTTTTTTAAATAAATTTAGTAAAATCTCTTCCCAGTTATTCTCAAAATGACTTGTTCTTACTTTTGTTTCTGCTGGAAGAAACCATGTTGCTTCGTCAAAATCACAACAATTTTTGGGTTTTGCTGTTAATTTTTCGCCAAAATAATTCAGAATAAATTCTCTGCGACAAGTAGATGCATGGATATATCGTAACATTTGATATAAACGAAACTGTTTCTCTTTTTCTTGAAGCTTTAATTTTTCCATCCATCGATCCGGTTGATTTGTTTTTTTGACAATTTCTAACCATTTTTGTTGGAGTTCATCAAAGGGGCGTTCTGGCTCCTGCGCATGTGCTAAGTAAACTTCAAATCCCTGACGTTGCTCTTTCGCTAATTGATTAAAAAAATGATGTATCGCTTCATCTCCTGTTTGGTACAACAAAATGGCCGTACTTGGCTTCTGATCACGTCCGGCACGTCCGATTTCCTGCACATAATTTTCCAGACTATCTGGTAAATCATAATGGATAACATAACGAATATCCGCTTTGTCTACCCCCATGCCAAATGCGTTTGTTGCAATTAAAAATTGCAATTGATTTTGAGAAAATTGTTGCTGTAATTGGCGTCTTTGGCTCGCATCTAGACCACCATGATAATAGCCAATAGCGAAGCGACCACGTAATTCTGCATATAAACGCTCCACCTCTTTTTTCGTTGCACAGTAAATGATGGTCGCACCCTTTATTTCTTTCATAATCGCTTCTAGCTCTTCCGTCTTTTGAGTCGTTTCTCTTACAAATAAAGCTATATTTTCTCGATTCACTGAATGCTTAACGATTTTTGGTTTGTTTGTAAATAACACGGTCTCGATATCTCGTTGGACTGCATTTGTTGCTGTAGCTGTAAGTGCCAAGGTCACTGGAATCGCCAATTGGGTTCTTACTTCGCCCAAACGTTGATATTCTGGGCGAAAATCGACACCCCATTGTGAAACACAATGTGCCTCGTCAACTACGAAAAGTCCGATTTTTTGCTTTTTTAATTGGGTTAACATTTCTGATTGCAATAACATTTCCGGACTTAAGAATAAAAATTTATATTGAGATAAATGCTCCATAACATATTTACGTTCTGGAAAGGTCAATAAACTATTAAAGGCAACAACTCTTTTTTCGCCCATTTTTTGTAACTGCATAACCTGATCTTCCATTAGTGATAGCAATGGTGAAACCACAACGACCAAACCTTCTGATAGATAACCTGTTAACTGATAACATAAACTTTTACCATTTCCCGTTGGCAGCACAGCTAATACGTTGTCTTTGTTCAGCAATGTTTGAATAATTTCCTCTTGACCTGGGCGAAAAGTTGAAAAACCAAAATAACGTTTTAACTCAGCTGTTAAATTCATCTTTTCGTCCTCCTTTTAAAGCTCGTATTTGGTAAAAACGAAATTCACCATAATCAAGTGTACCCGTTTTGTTTAATTCTTGATAACGCCAAGTTTGGACAGGTGTCGCTTGACTCGCTAATAATTGGTTGGTCTCTTTCGAAATCAGCTGATCAAATGGAAAATCGTCTAAAAACAATGCCCATTCAACTAAGTGATCCGTTATTGTCCCTTTTTTCAAATGACGGTATGTCATGATTTCAGAGAGAGAATGCCCTTGAAGAAAAAGTTGTCGCGTGACTAGCATACTTTGATTGTAATTTTGTTCCAAAATAGGTAACAATAACTGACTGAATAAAAAATCTGGAAACCGTTGCAATTGGTTGAAAAAAGCGTGAACAGCTTGTGCCTGTTGCAAATAGACTGTCGTTTCATCCTCACTCGTCTCAATTAGTTGATAGGGCAGTAACCCGATTTGTTCATAACCAGAAAACTGATTGGCTAATAAATTAGCTTGTTCCTTCGTTAATTTGCCTAAACAAGTCGATAATTCGTGATAAATTGTATCAGCTAGCTGTTCTTTTGAATAGCCACTATGGACTAACCACGTTTTGATTTTAGTAGTATAAAATGGGCTGGTTTCTGCTGGTAAATATTCTGACTGATGCGCATTTAAATAAGAAACGACTTGAATAGCGAATTTTACCAATCGCCATGCCTCTTCCCAATTTCTACCATAGAGATCAAAATGTAAATCAGGATACAAGACATTCAATTTTTTTTGACGTTCTCTCCCTTTTGACGTCAAGAAAACTTCATTTTCTTCAATCTGAATCAAACCTGATTTTTCTAACTCAGTTAATCGTTCTTGATAGGTTTTCTGAGTTAGTTCTGGTAAACTATTGTGTGCCGGCAACAATTGGTTTAAGAATCCAAAAATCAATACGGAAGTTGTTTTTTTACCTGTCAATAATTGATAAAAAGAACTGATCCTCAACTTGTTTCTTGAGGGAAATAAAGATAGAATAAATAAAAGCATAGCAATTCTCCTTAAGTTAGGATGGTTAAACATGTCATTATTATGTAAACTTGTACCCGAACGTTGTATCGCTTGCGGCCTGTGTCAAATTGAGGCTCCTGATATTTTTGATTACGATGAAGAAGGAATCGTGCTCTTTGCACAAGAACCAGAAGCACATCAACAATTCGTCACCAAAGCAGAAACTGAGTATGTAAAGAAAGCCTATCAGAAGTGTCCCGTTCGAGCAATACTCTTGGAAGAACAAAAATAATTTATCATTCCTTCGACAAATCAATTATGAATTTTATAGAAGAATTTGTCTATCAAGATAGAACGAGCAAAAATTTTGCTCAAAAATAAACGTGAGTCCAGTCAGAAACTTCTCAAAAAAGTTAGCTCAGTTGCTACTTTTTCAAACTGTTTCGCTAGGCTCACGTTTTTATTTACTAATGATCGAAAGTAACGAACTACCAACCATTTTGCTTTAACCAGTTTTCAATCGTATTCACAAGGACGATCTGCTGGTCTTCATTCGTAATTTCGGCTTGTCCATCCTTTTTCTGTTCACCATACGAACCAAACCCACTATGATTTCCGCCATTAATCACCACGTACTTTGTTTGCGTAGGCAAATATTGTTTAGCATCTTCATATGCTTCCTGATTTAATACTTGATCTTTTGATGCAGTAATTGAAAGTACCGGAATTTTTGACTGAGATAATGTCCCATTTTTGTCAGGATAACTCGCTAAGAAAAAGATACCTTTATTCTTATCTGTCACATTTTGAGAAACATAACGACTACTCATTACTCCACCAAGCGAATGACCGCCAAAAACAAAGGTACGATCTGGAAAATCTTTAATCACTTTTTCTGCGCGATTTTTATCTAGTACCGCTAGATTAAGTGGCATTTTGACGATTGCCACGTCATAGCCAGTTTCAGAAAGTTTGCTTGCCCAAACGCTGTAACTTGTTGGCTCAACTAAAGCACCTGGGTAAAAAATAATGATTGGGTGTTGTTTTGCAAGTTTCTTTTTTGGACTTTCAAATAAAAGGTATTCCTTGTTATCAATTGCTTTTTTACTGGATGTTAATGCAGTTTGGCTTGGTTCATAAGTATTTTCTTTTAAATAATAATAGCTTCCAACACCAATCAAACTTAAAACAATCAGTATACCTAAGAATATTTTTCCTAATTTTTTCAAGCTACCATCCTCCTTTAATCCTCTTTTAGCTTATTATACGTGTATTTCAAAAAAATGACGAAAATAATTTCTTAATTATTCCAAACAAATAAAAAAGGAGATGTGATAAGATCTTATCACATCTCCTTTTTGAATAACTAGTGTTCAATAAGTCATTCCTTTAAAATAAGCACAAATCACTCAAAAATTCGAAAATAATTTCTAATCATTTTTCTTATTTTTTGAGTAAAATGCTTCTCTCACAAATAGCTTATTTCGCACACAAGCGATAAACAGCTTCAGCATAAATTTCCATAGCTTTATACATGCTACTTAATTCCCAACGTTCATTTGCTTGATGCATGAAATCTGGTGTATCTGGGAACATTGCGCCAAATGCCACACATTGATTCATTGTACGAGCAAAAGTTGCTCCACCTGATACAAATGGTTCAGTCATGTCACCAGTGATATCACGGTAAGTTTGCAAAAGATTTTTTACTAATTCGCTATCTAGTGGCACGTATAAAGAATCTAAGAAATCAAAATCTTCATAAGTTAATTCATATTTCTTCACTGTTTCAGCTAATTTTGCTACCAGATCATCTTTTTTGAATGTTACAGGAATACGCATATCCACACCAATTTTTGTTTGTTCTGGTGTGATTTCTAAGCTAGCAAAGTTCATTGTTAATTCGCCAGATTGCTCATCTTTCGTTTTTCCAACAACATGTTCACCAGTTGCATTTTCTTTCACCAATTTGCCTAAGAAATCAATTGGTGCAAAATCGAAGACTTCAGCTAAAGCCATAGACAAACGTGAAATTGCATTCACGCCTTCTGGTGCGTCCTTCGCATGGATACTTTTTCCAAGAACAATAATTGAATCACCATGATCTTCAAAATCAAAACCAAGTTTATTCAATGCTTCTTTCACTTCTTCTAATTTTTCACCAGAATATGGAGCCGCATCAGGAACTACGTTTAGTGCGCCACCTGCTTTCACAGAAAAATCAGTAGTGCCAGGACCAGTTAGATAAGCTTGTAATAATCCTTTTTCAGCGTAAATCAATGGGAATTCAGCATCTGGTGCAAAACCTTGTGTGATTCCTTCTTCTTTTTCGTTGTATTTATCTAAACAGCGCCATAAGTTTTCTTCATCTGTCCCAAAAATAAAACGAATTCGTGTTTTAAATTCAATACCAGCATCCATCAATGATTTGACAGCATACATTGCAGCGATTGATGGTCCTTTATCATCTTGTGATCCACGTCCAATCAACCAACCATCTTTTACAGTTGGATCAAACGGTTTTGTATCCCAATTTTTTTCATCACCAGCAGGAACAACATCCATGTGACACAAAATACCAAACAATTCATCACCAGAACCAACTTCTGAATAACCATAATAGCCTTCTGGGTCTTTGAATGTGCGGAATCCTAATTCTTCGCTGATTGCTAACACTTTGTCTAATGCTTCAACAACTTTTGTCCCGAAAGGATGTCCTTTCCCAGTATCCTCTTCATCTAATACAGAAGGGATTCTGATTAGTTCATTAAGTGATTGTAACGCTTGTTCATGATGTTCTTTTGTAACAAATTGTTTCATTACACTTACCTCCTAATAAGATAAAAGACCCGATAGTTTGCCTACCGAGTCTTCTTAAAGCCAACTCAGTTAGCTTTGTTTACTTTATTATTCAATGATAGATGTTTCCAATCATTTTGTCTAGGCAAAACTAAATCATTGCTGCAACGCCGAGAATCACACAGATAGCTACGAATAAAATAGCAATTAGTTTACCAGTAAATTTCCACCAAACTGAGATGTCAAAACGAGCAATCGCAACAGCCCCCATAACAATAGCAGAAGTTGGAGTAATCAAGTTAACCAATCCAGAAGCAGATTGATAAGCAGTGATAACTAAGTCTTTACCTACACCAGCAAATTCACCCATAGGTCCCATAATCCCCATTGTAGCCGCAGCCAAGCCTGATGTTGATGGAATCAAGAATGACATTGGGATATAGAAGATGAACGTGATAATGATGAACACGCTTGAAGATAATGTGCTCAACCCTTGTTCTCCCCAGTGTAAAATAGTATCTGTAATCAAACCATTGTTCATAACAACTTGAATACCACGAGCAACAGCAACAACGATTGCTACACCAATCAAGTCTGATGCACCAGCTAAGAATTCTGAAATGAATTCAGATTCTTTCATACCGTATGTGAATGCAACAACGATCGCCATAACTAGGAATAACATAGTGATTTCTGGGAAGTACCAGTCACCAAGTGGTAACATATCAATCCCTAATACTGTACCAATTACAGGAAGACCTGTTAGCCAGTTTGTTAATGATTCAAAAATAGTAAAGTTTTCATTCAATGTTGTCCAAGGAATCAAGCTGATGATCATGATACCAAAAGTAATAAAGAATAAAATGTTAACAGATTTTTGTTTGCTTGTAATTGTTTCTTGACGCCCAATCGATTCGATATCGAAGTGTTTCATGTCTTCTTGTCGTTGGTTATAAACCAAAGACTTGGTTGGATCTTTTTCGATTTTTGAAGCATAACGATAAACATAAATGATTGAAATACCTAATAAGATCACAAACATTAAGAAACGTAAGCCAATTCCTTCACCCATAGAGATACCAACAGCTTGTGATGCTACCCCAGTGGCAAACGGATTAACTGTTGAAGCCAAACAACCTACTTGCGAACCAACTAAAACGATTGCAACGGCTACTACAGTATCAAAACCAACAGCCATCATAACTGGAATTAGTAACGCATAGAAAGGAATTGTTTCTTCGGCCATTCCGTAAGTTGAACCACCTAAAGCGAATAAAATCATTAAAACAGGAATCAACATTTTTTCTTTGCCTTTAAATTTCTTAACGACAGAAGCGATTCCGGCATCTAATGCACCCGTTTTATTGATAATTCCTAAAAATCCACCCACGATCAAGATAAAGAATGAAATCGGAATAGCTGCTGGTGTCGCACTTGTTAACTCACCCGCTTCAACCCCCAACATCCCATTGATTGGTGCCATAAAAATATCCCAAAGACCTTGTGGATTTTGTTTTACTCGTTGATACGATCCAGCGATGATATTGCCTGCATCATCTACACTATAGTGACCAGCTGGAATGAACCAAGTAAGGACAGCGATAATTGCAATGATAATGAATAAGACCGTATACGCTGACGGCATCTGAAATTTTTTCTTTTTTTGTTCCATTTTCTTCTTCCTTTCCCTTTTTCATTTTTAGAATCAAGTAATATTGGTTCCATCGTTATTTTATCAAAAAGAGCGGCAGAACAAAAATAATATCTCGAATAAATGATACTTTTTGTTCAAAAATCCATTAATAGTGACGACTCATTGCCTCCTTTCATCTAAGATACTTCTTTCAAAGTAATTGTAGCCTGTCTCTTTGTTTTGTAAACAAACCTATTCGTCATTCAAAAAGAGAAGAATCTCACATTCATTTATTACAAATTCATGTTTATACATAAAAAAATAAAATACTCAATAACAACTAATAAAACGTTTACATTTGCGGTTTTATTGCATTTTTTTTCAAAAAAAAAGGACCAAAAAATTACTGGCCCTTTTGAATATTCATTTTTAAATCGTATGTCTTTGTTCTAAAGCATGTTGTTTACGACTCAACCAAGGTAATAGCTTAGCATGTAAAACTAAGAAAGCAGCACTAACGATGAATCCTTTGATTAAATTAAATGGAACAATCCCGATCAACACATAATTTACTAGTGGCATACCTAGCATTTGATTTGCATTCAATCCAAAGAACATCAGATATAATGGTGTAATAACAAAATAGTTTGCGACACTCATAAAAAGCGTCATTGCTAAAGTTCCGGAAACAACGCCCAGAATTTTATTTCTATTTGCATGTTTTTTAATTTTTTTGAAGAAGTAGAAAATTGGTAACGTGAAAATAGTCGTTGCCAAGAAACTTGCAGCATCCCCAACTAGATTGTCTGGTGAAAATCCTGTTGTCACCAGATGTAACAGCGAGCGTAAGAAAGCCGTAGCTACACCAGCTACAGGGCCAAATAAAAACATACTAATCAAGACAGGTATATCACTGAAATCAATTTTTAAAAAACTAAATGCCGGCATAATTGGGAAAGCAATAAATTGCAAAACTAACCCGATTGCAGCGAACATCGCTACCATAACCATTTTTTGTACCCGTGTGTTCTTCATTTGAAATCCTCCTGTTAGGACTCCTCTTCAGCGAACTATCCAACTAATTTTTCAAACAAAAAAACTCTACTTTCGCAGGGAAAATAGAGTTAGAGTTATCTGATAAATGATTAGTCAAATAAGCTCTATCTTCTTTATCCAGACTATACTGTCGGTACCGGAATTTCACCGATTCAGCTATTTCCTAAAGAAATAGGTCGTGGACTATAACCACCGGTCGGGAATTGCACCCTGCCCCTGAAGACGAACCTTTTATATTATTTTGTTTACACTTACATTATACATAGCCTTGAAAAAAATGCAACATTTATCTCTTACAAAAAGTAAGCTATCATTTTGAATGATTTAGTAACGTACTGATTTCTTTTTTATTTAGCTCACGATATTCTCCCGGACGTAACCCTTGAAGAGTCAAATCCCCATATCTTTCTCGTTTTAGTTTTTGCACGGGTAAACCAACTGCCTGTAACATGTTTTTTACTTGATGATTACGCCCTTCATGAATTGTTAACTCAACAATACTATGGTTCGTTTTAGGGTCCACTGATAAGATTTGAACTTTAGCAGGTGCCGTTTTTCGTCCTTCTAATTTAATACCTTTCGTTAAAGGAGATAATACTGATTTTGTAGCAATCCCTTTTACTTTTGCCACATACACTTTATCAACCTCATGCTTTGGATGCGTCAAACGTTGTGCAAATTCGCCGTCATTTGTTAATAGTAAAATACCAGATGTATCATAATCTAAGCGCCCGACAGGGTAAATTCGTTCTTTTACCATCGGCAATAAATCTGTAACCACTTTTCGGTTTTTATCATCTGATACTGCAGAAATAACTCCTTTAGGCTTATAAAGTAAATAATACCCATATTCTTCTTGATAAATAGGTACTTCGTCTACTTCGACAACATCGTGTTTACCCACTTTTACACCTAATTCTCTCACAACTGTGCCATTGACTTTTACACGACCAGCCAAAATAAATTCTTCTGCTTTTCTTCGAGAAGTAATTCCGGCGTGTGCAATTACTTTTTGCAATCTTTCCATTACTTTTGTTCTCCTTCGCTCACTCCATCAAAAAACAAATCCAATGATGCATCATCTTTTAACGCATTTTCTAGTTCTTGTGTGTCTGGTAACTCTGTTAAGTCTTTTAAACCAAAATAATCAAGGAAATAACCTGTCGTTCCATACAAAATTGGACGACCTGGTCCTTCCACGCGTCCTTTTTCTTCAATTAATTTATGAGCAACCAATCGCTGAACGGGACCAGAAGCTTGGACACCTCTGATTTGTTCGATTTCTGTACGTGTAATTGGTTGTTTGTAAGCAATAATTGCTAACGTTTCTACTGCTGCTTGTGATAACGTATTTGATGAACCTTGTGCATATTTTTTTAAAAGTGGTGCTAATTCTTTTTTTGTTGTTAAGACGAAATGGTCTTCTGTTTCGAAAATGTGTAACGCTGAATCAAGAGTCGCCTGATATTTTTTTTCTAAGGCCACAATCAGTTCAGATAATTCCTGTTTATCAATATTCAATAAATAACTTAACTCGTCACTGCCAATTCCTGCTTCACCGGCAACGAAAAGGATAGCTTCTAGTTCACTTAATTTTGTCATTCGTTGTATCTCCTACTACTGGATAAAGCATGATTGAATCATAATTTTCTGCCTGTTCAGCAAAAATCTGCCCATTTTTCATCAGTTCAAGTAATGCCATGAAGGTCGTCACAACTTCTGCTTTTGTTGGGGCTTCAAAAAATGATTCAAATGTACAGCCTGATTGACTGTTTACTAACTTTTCCTTAATAAAACTCATACGTTCTTCGATTGTCGTATCATCTGGGGCAATCGTTTTTTCCACTTTTTGTGAAAATTTTTTCCGTTCTAAAATAGCCTGCATGGCTCGAAATAAATCGACTTTTTTTACTTGCCCACGTTTGAGAGGCAATTCTTTTTCTGCCAAGTCTTCTACCATAGTTGGTTCTTTCGAATAATATAAACTGCGTTCCTCAGCTTTTTCAATCAACTTTTCCGCTGCGTACTTATATTTTCGATATTCTAAAAGTTGTGTGACCAATTCGTCACGTGGATCTTCTTCCCATATCAGATCATCTTCAATTGCTAACTCCTGAACGGGCAGTAATGTTTTACTTTTGATTGCCATTAGTGTGGCTGCCATTACCAAATATTCTCCAGCTAACGCTAGCTCCATCGTTTTCATCGTGTGAATATAGTTCATGTACTGCTCCGTAATCGTCGCAATTGGAATATCGTAAATATCAATTTCCATTTGCTGAATCAAATGAAGCAATAAATCCAATGGCCCTTCAAAAATATCTAGTTTAATATTGATTTCAGTCAAATGTTTCACTCTTTCTTAGTTATGCTTCATTGCCATTTAGATAAGTAAGGTTTCGTAACTTCAGTTGCTAAAAAGGTCACTTCGGGGTATTTTTCCTGAAGCTCATTTAGCATCAGAAAGCCCATATTTTCTCCTCGGTAAGAAGGATTCAACGAAATATCATGAATGATCAATTGATCCTTACCTATCCATTCAATACCGATGATCCCTTGGATGTTCGTCGAGTCTTCTGGAGTGAAGAAAAATAGTTCATACTTATTTTCTGCTTCATAAACATCGATTTCTTTTAACAAATCTGTTTGATCCGATAATTTTTTATGAAAGCTTAACAAGCCCATTGCAATTTTTCGGTTCTCTTTTCGGTAATGTGTTAACATTATTTCACCTTCCTCTAATTAAGCCCTTGGAAAATGCTGCTTGTAAACATCTGTCATTCTTTTTTTCGTGATATGTGTATAGATTTGTGTTGTTGAGATGTCTGCATGTCCCAATAATTCTTGTACCGTCCGTAAGTCAGCTCCATTTTCCAACAAATGCGTAGCAAAACTATGACGTAAAGTATGTGGTGTGACGTCTTTACGAATACCTGCTTGCTGTACTAATTGCTTTAAGTTCTTCCAAATTCCTTGTCGAGAAAGTCCTTTTCCATGGTTGTTTACAAATACATGCAGTTCAGAAGTATCTTTCACCAACAATGGACGTGCCTCATCCAAATAACGTTCTAGCCATTGGATTGCATAATCTCCCAAAGGGATGATCCGTTCTTTATCTCCCTTACCAATTGTTTGTAGTAAGCCAAGAGAAAGATGAAGATCCCCAAGTTTTAGATTGATCAATTCACTAACCCGCATGCCAGTTGCATACATTACTTCCAAAATTGCCCGATCTCTAATTCCTAATGTTTTTGAAGTATCCGGGGTTTCAATCAATATTTCGACTTCTTTAAGCGTCAATGTACTTGGCAATTTTTGTGCTTTTTTTGGTGTATCAATATGTTGCATAGGATCATGGTCCGTATAGCGTTCTTGTCGCAAAAATTGATGAAATCTTCTTAAGCTAGAAATCATTCGAGTAATTGTTGCAGTCGCTTTTTGTTCTTCATGTAATTTTTCTAAATACTGAATGACTAAATAACGATCGACCATTTGCCAAGAGGTAATCTTCTTTTCTTCCATAAAATGCAAATATTGTTCCAAATCGCGTTCATAACTTTTACGCGTATTGGCAGAAAGTCCACGTTCAATATTCAAATAATGAAGGTACTCACTTAATTCTTCTTTCATACTATAACCCACCTCATGCTTTCTCTATCATATCAGATACACCTTTATTTCGATAGTCCATTTACGTTATCTGCACAAAGAAAAAGCCGTCTTTCAACAGACGGGCTACTTTCTCTTTTCGTTTTCTTGACAGTTATGACAAATTCCATGAAAGGTCAAACGATGATCTTTCACTAAAAAATGATATCTTTTTTCAACAACTTCTTCAACTTCTCCCAAAAGGTCTTCTTCGACTTCCTCAATAGCACCGCAATTAAGGCATAGTAAATGGTGGTGAAAATGCTTCGCACCATCTTTTCGTAAATCATAACGAGCTAATCCGTCATTGAAGCTCACTTTATCGACAATTTTTAAATCAGTCAAAATTTCTAACGTGCGGTAAACCGTTGCAAGACCAATTTCTGGACTTTTTTTCTTAACTAAAAAGAAAATCTCTTCGGCAGACAGATGCTCCTTTTCATTTTCTAAGAGCACAAGCAGCGTCGCCTCTCGCTGCGGAGTCAATTTAAAACCTGATTCATGTAATTGTTGTTTCGTTTTCTTCATTGCTAATATAGCATTCATTCATTAATTCAACTCCAACAATTTATAATAATTATAAATAAGCAAATAATAATACTCTGTTAAATTATAATAATTATAAGCTAGTTAAGAAAAACATGCAAGATATTCTCAATTAGATTTTTCGATTAATTTCGTCACACCGTCTTCTTGCTTAATCAATCCTTGCTTCATCAGATTTCCCATTGCACGTTTGAAAGCACCTTTACTGATTCCAAAAGTTTTCATAATATCTTCTGGATCTGATTTGTCCGTAAATTGTAATTGTTTTTCTGCCGAACGTTCTAAAATCGTCAAAATCATTTGTGCATCATCACTAATTGCTTCATGGGCGCGTGGTTTCAGAGAGATGTTTAAAACACCATCTGGTCGAACACCAACAACACGACCACTTACATGTTCACCTAAGCGCGGCTCTTGGTAACGTTCAGACGGATGAATAAACGCCACATAAAAATCATCGGTCAAGACATACGTTCCTGCTAATTTCAAGCGATAAGTCGTTCCCGAAACATCTTTATTTTTTAGTTCTTCATTCCCCTGCTTACTCAATGATTTAAAGATTTTTTCGTCCGCAAGCTCACCCCAAATACGATTTTTTGCATCTACCTTCAAGGCAATCATTAATCGATCTCCTTTTTTAGGCCACAATTCCGTCATTGTTGGTAATTCATCTAAAGAAACAACAAAATCTTTATCTGGTAAGCCAATATCCACAAAAGCACCTAGATCTCTTCTAGTTGCTGTTACTGTTCCAAAAGCATAATGACCAATGCGACTTTTAGGAATCAACGTTGTTAAACGGTTTTCATGTTTTTGATTTTGATAGCCAAATCCTTCAACCGCTTCACCAATTTTATGCTCGCCTTCTGATTTGCTTAAACCAAAAGTTTGTCCATTCTTTTGGACAAAATAATTTTTTTCATTTTCATCAATAATAATTCCTGTAAATATATTTGCTAATAAATTATTCATTTCGATCTCCTTTTAATTGAAAGGCTTTGTTTTCCCATCACTTTTCTCTGCTATCATAACATACAGCTTTCACCAAGAACAATGTTCCAAGCAGTAAGGCATAAAAAAACTTAGGCGATCATCTATCATGATTCGCCTAAGCCATTCGCTTGTTTAATTAGTAATTTTTTAGTTACTTCCATTTCCACCAAACCAACCTGTTTTACAGTTGATTGTTACGATATAAAATGGCAAAGCACTTTCACCGATACCGTTCATTAGCGAAGATTTAGTTGAAGTTGCGTAAAGATTGTAGTAGCCTTCACCATTTCTGATTTGTGCCTTTTCTAACTTATAGCCGCCGTCAACAATATAGCCTCGTTGAATACAAGTAGCGATGACACTTTCTCTTACTCCAGATGCCCAGTTCCACGCTGCGTTGGAACTATCTGCAACATCACTTGCATTTGTTCCCATGATCGGTTGATTCGCTGTTGAGCCTGAGCCAACAGTTGTGTTACTAGAAGCTGTGTTTGCTTTTGCAGCTTCCTGAGCTGCTTTTTCTGCTTGAGCTGCTTGAGCCGCAGCAACTTGTTCTGCTTTTGCTTTTTGCTCTGCTTCTTGTTTTTCTTTTTCTTCTGCAGCTTTTTTCTCAGCTGCTTGTTTTTCTTTCTCCGATAATTGATGATCTACTTTTGTTAATTGTTGCTTGAAAGAATCGGCAAGTTCCTTGTTTACAATTTTATCAACAGCTTCTTTCGCTGTTTTGTATTGATCCCGCGTAGCTGATTCAACAACTTTTTCATCTTGGTAAACAACTTTTGTCTTTTCTTCAGCTGTTTCAATTTGTTCGAGTTGTTTCTGCGCTTCTTGCTGGGCCTTTTGAATAAGTTCACCAAAATCTGAATCATCGGTTTCAATTGCTTCGATTTTATCAGTATTTCTTAGCACTGGTTTTTCGGCTAAATGATCATCTTCAATTACTGGGTTAATAAACAAATCATTTACTTTTTTGATATTGATTATCTTTGCTTGAATATCATCATACGTCTCATTCAATTCTTGATAATCTTTTGTAGAATCAACTTCGTTTAACTCTTGTTTGATTTTCGACAAATCTTGATTCAAGTGGTCTGTACGAATGAATTCATTTTTATCACCAAAGTAAAAACTAGCTAGTTCCTTTTTGATTTCAGAGACTTTTTTTTCTTGTCTGGCTACCTCAGCAATTCGTTCAGCTTCGACTTTTTGTTGATTGTCATAGTATGCCCAACCACCAACACCTAGTAAAATAACTGCAGCTAACAGTAGGTAAGGACCTTTTTTAACTTTTTTGGATTTTCCAGTTGGTTGTTCTGGGTTTGGAGTTATCATTGCTGGTTCTTTTCCAGCTTCTTGATTTGCTTTAACAGACGCTACAGCAGGCTTTTTAGTCATTTGTTCAGTTGGTTCGTCCGCTTCTACTGGTTGATTCACAGTAGCATCATATTCGGGAGAATTCACTTCTTCTTTTTTTGAAGCTTTTTTTAAATGCTCATTTGAACCTACTTTAGCAAGCTTTAAAGATTCATCCTTTGCTGATTGTTTCTGAGAAACAGCTATTGGTTCTTCTGCTGTTTCTTCCGCTTCGTCAACTTTAGATTCCCGCCCTTCAACAGCTGGCACAGCAGATTTTTCTTTCGTGACCAACTCTTCTGAACGTTCTATTTTTTCTCCTTTTTCGTCGTCGCTTTTAGCAGAAGTAGACACGACAGCTTCCGTGTCAGCACTGTTTTCTTCTTTGTTATCTGCTGCACCTTCTGCAATCTCAGATGTCTGATTAGCAGCAATCTTTTCATGGATCATTTGCATCAATTCTTTTGATTGTTCTTCATCCACGTCTTCACGATGTGCTTGGATATAGGCTGCAAGAATTGATTGATCATCTTCTTTTTTTACATTTTCTTTTAGTTGTGTAATACGTTCTTGTTTTTCTTTTTCAACTACTTCATCAACTGAAAGTCCTTTTTCAGTGTTGATTTCATTTTGATCCTTTGGTTGCTTATCTCGATTTTTTTTCATAGGCTTGACAGCTTTCTCTTTCTTTTCTTCCAATCGTTCACCCGCAGTTTCTTTTTCCGCTACTGCTTCTGACTTTTCCGAGGCATCAAACAATTCCATAACTGATTCAAGTGGTAAATCTTTTAGTTCTGACCATTCAATTGGGTCATTTAGCTCTGTATCTGGAAAATCTGGTTGGTTATTCTCTTCAGGAAATTGTTCAAGAGATTGGTCTTTCGATTCGATAACATCTCGTTTATTTTGAATGTGCTGATCTTTTTCTTCAAGGCTAAAGCCACAATCTGGGCAAACTTTTTGACCCTTAATCTTTTTCGATCCACATTTTGGACATTTTTTTTTCACTTAGTGATCGGCTCCTTTAACTAAGTTTAACGCTAACATTTAATCTATCACATTCTGACCTATCAGCCAATAGTTTATCTTTACGATTTTCTAACAAATAAGTAAATCGAACGTTAAAAATAAGGATTAGAAAATAGATATTACGTAATTTTTTTATTTGATCAACTAAAAAGCTGACACAAAACGTTGATTTGTTTTGTGTCAGCTTTTTGTTTTTTATTCTAAGAAATCTTTTAATTGTTTTGAACGTGAAGGATGGCGTAATTTTCTTAGGGCTTTTGCTTCAATCTGACGAATACGCTCACGTGTTACGCCGAAAACTTTCCCTACTTCTTCTAAGGTTCTTGTTCGACCATCATCTAAACCGAAACGTAAACGCAACACGTTTTCTTCCCGGTCAGTCAGTGTATCCAACACATCTTCTAATTGTTCTTTTAACAATTCGTAAGCTGCATGTTCAGCAGGACTTGTAGCTTCTTGGTCTTCAATGAAGTCTCCAAGATGTGAATCATCTTCTTCACCAATTGGTGTTTCCAATGAGACAGGTTCTTGAGCAATTTTTAAGATTTCGCGTACCTTTTCTGTAGGTAGGTCCATTTCTGCTCCAATTTCTTCAGGTGTTGGTTCTCTACCTAAATCTTGGAGTAGTTGACGTTGGATACGAATCAATTTATTAATTGTTTCGACCATATGAACTGGAATACGGATCGTACGTGCTTGGTCAGCAATCGCGCGTGTGATTGCTTGACGAATCCACCAAGTTGCATAAGTTGAGAATTTGAATCCTTTACGGTAATCAAACTTTTCAACGGCTTTCATTAAACCCATATTTCCTTCTTGGATCAAATCTAAGAACTGCATCCCACGACCCACATAGCGTTTCGCAATACTTACAACTAGACGTAAGTTTGCTTCAGCTAAACGTTGTTTAGCTTCTTGGTCGCCTTCTTCGATTTTTAAGGCAAGTGCTACTTCTTCTTCAGCTGTTAAAAGGGAAACTCGGCCGATTTCTTTTAAATACATACGAACTGGATCATTGATTTTTACACCAGTTGGTGCAGATAGATCCTCTGTTTTTGCTTTTTCAGCTTTTTTCTCACCACTTTTTAAACTGTGGATTGATGGTTCACCATTTTCGTCAACAACACTGATTCCAGCATCTTCAACTTTTTGGATCAATTTGTCCATTTCCTCAGCATTCAATGTGAATGGTGTAGCAAGTTGGTTTGATAAATCGTCATAAACAACTTGTCTTTTAGGTTTGTGTTCTTTGATGAAAGCTGTTACTGCTGCTTCATATTTTTTCTTATCCGTTACATTTGCCATAAAAGAAGGCCCCCTTCAAGTAGCTATTTGGCTTGTTTTAACTGTCTCGTTAAATTAATGATCTCAATTGTCAATTCTAATTCTAACTGTTTGTTACCTGTACGCCTGGCTTCTTGCTGCAATTGTTTTTTTTCGATTATTTTATCAGCTAAGCCAGATTTACTGATAACAGCCAGTAAATCTTGAATCTCGCGCGTAGAGCTTTCTTCGGCCACTCGCAAATAAGCAATCTCAACCACTAAACGCCTAATTTTTTCATCTTGCAAAAAGTTTAAAAAGTCTGCAAGGTTAAACTCTTCATATTGTGATAAATAAGCATCAAATAAAAAATAGATTTCTGCATATTCATCATGGATAAATTGAAACTCTTGTTCTTTTAGAAGATTCCGAACTGAGATTTCTTTGAACGCACGATACAACAGCATTTGCTCCGCTTTTTCAACTTGTGTCAGCGGTTGTTTTTGTTGCGGTAACTCCTGCTTTACCACTGGCATGTTCGGTTCGGCAGCTCGTTGCCGTTCTTGTCGGTTTGTTCGTTTCAACTCACGCAATTGTTTTTGAATCGTTTCACGACTAACTTGAAATTCACTTGTTAGCTGTGATAGATACATATCTTGCTCAATTGGTGAGACTACTTTACTTAATTCAATCAACACTTCTTGGAGATAATCTAACTTATCTTTTTCGTTATCTAAATTCTTATTTTGTTTCAGATAACGTGTTTTAAATGTAAAGACTGTTTCACGACCATGTTGAATCAATTCCTGAAAGGATGCTTCACCATATTTTCGCAAATATTCATCGGGATCCAGTTTTTCTGGCACAACCACGATAGATAACTGCAATCGACTATTTTCACGTAGAAGTTCGATTCCACGATTGGTAGCCTCAAACCCTGCTTGATCACCGTCATAACAAAATACAAGCTCTTTTGTTAAGCGCTCCATTTGCTGGATTTGTTGAGCAGTCAAACTGGTTCCCATTGAAGCTAAGCCATTCTTGATTCCAGCTTGCCAGGCTGCAATCACATCCATGAATCCTTCAAACAGTAGTATTTCATTACTTTTTCGGATTTCACTTCTTGCTTTATCCAAGTTAAATAAAACTTGGCGCTTATTAAATAGTTCTGTTTCTGGACTATTTAAATACTTAGGTTGATCTTTTTCTTGCCCTTTCTCTGGTGCTAACCATCGACCAGAAAAACCAATCGTTCGTCCTTGTGAATTATTGATTGGAAACATAATACGCTGATAAAATCGATCAGAGAAATTACCATCATCATGCTTGATAAACAATCCTGAACGTTCAAAGACATCACTCGATAATGACTCATTATTGAACACTTGAACTAAAAAGGAACGTTCGTTTGGTGCGAAACCAATCTTAAACGTTTCAATCAGTTCCATTGTCAAACCACGCTTCAGTAAATAATCAAGTGCAGGCTGTCCGGCTTTCGTGTGTAACAACATATGGTGATAAACTTCTACAGCTTTTTCATGTGCCACGAGTAGTTTGCCAGTAGCTGAATCTGTTTCATTAACAACATATGTTTGTTGTTTCCATTGATCTGCTAAGGGAATTTGTTCAAATTCTGCGACCTTTACAACTGATTCTGGAAAAGTCAATCCTTCAAGTTCCTGAAGAAAAGTAAAGACGTTTCCACCCTTTCCACAGCCAAAGCAATGAAAGATCTGTTTATCTTCAGCTACGGAAAACGAAGGTGTTTTTTCTTCGTGAAAGGGACAAAGTCCTAAATAATTTTTCCCAGATTTCTTTAATTGAACATATTGTCCAATCACCTCAACAATATTCGTTTGACTTCGAATATTTTCAATCACTTCCTGAGGAATTCGCTGAACCATTGTTTCCACCCCCTCATTTGTATACTCCATAAAAATCGAGTAAATCTATCAGGAGAATAACCGGTAAAAAATCGCACCAACCGAAATCAGCGCGATTTTAAAGGACACAATTATACATGTTTGATTGTATCATATTCCTGTTCTTTTTCAAGTATAACGTTCTAACAAATTAATGAATCATTTAAGCAAACTTATTCAATAGCTTTTCTTGAATATTCGCACGCCAATACGCTAGACGAAGAACAATATTTATTGCCATGAACCCAACGAATAAACCAAGTTGATTTCCCACGCCTAAGTTTACTTCTAAAATGCCATGGAAAAGCATCGCTGCTACATAGATCCCAACAATTGTCGTTACAGCTAAGAAAATTCGTAGTGGATTGAAAGGATAACATGCTTTGATTACAGCTAAACAACTAATGCCAATCAATAAATAATACATCAATGTTGTCGTTTCACCATTTGACCAGTCCAATCGTTGTCCCAACAGATAAACCGTCACAACGTTTAAGACAACCAAAATTGCATTTGGTAAAGCATTGATCAGCGCTGTCGGCAAGTAGCGATAATTTATTTTTCGTTTATCTTGCTCAAAAGACAAGAAGAATGACGGATACCCTTCAATAGCTAGATCAATTAATGTGATTTGAATTGGAATAAACGGGAACCCAACTGCTGTAATCGCACATATGATAGACAAAATGAAGGAGTAAATTGTTTTGATAAAGAAAATTCCCGAAACTTTAGTCACATTGTTAACCACTCGGCGGCCTTCAAACAAAACTTCTGGCAATGTCGTGAAATCTGAATCAAGTAAAACTAAATTAGCAATCTGGCGAGTTGCCCCATCGCCTTCCGCCATGGCAATACTACAATCAGCTTCACGAAGTGCTAATACATCATTTACGCCATCCCCTGTCATCGCAACTGTCCGACCACTCTCTTTTAACTCATTGACAAGAGTTTTCTTTTGCTGAGGACTTACCCGACCAAAAACTGTATAGTCATGCGCAGCTTTTCGAACATCTTCCTCGTTCATTAAATCTGAAAGATCAATATATGCATCATAATTAGGCAAGCCTGCACGTCTCGCAATATTAGAAACAGTAAAAGGATTATCACCAGAAATAACTTTTAGATCCACACCTTCTTCATGTAAATAAGCTAATGTTTCTGGTGCATTTTTCCGAATAGGGTCGTCAATTTCAAATAAAGCAATGGGTTCAACACCGGTTGGTTTATCCTCAGATAATTTTTGATGAGGCGCAACGCCTAACATCAAGACACGATAACCATTTGCCTGTGCAGACATCAATCGTTCTGGTAACTGACTTTGTGGAACTAATCGTTCTGGTGCCCCAACATACACCACACCTAATTCAGGGAATTCCATTGCTCCCCATTTTCGATCAGAAGAAAATGCTAAGACCTCTTCTACTTGATAGCGATTGGAAACCGCAAAATAATTACGTAAAGCTTGCATCGTCACATTATTGTCATTACTTTCTGCTAAATAAGTCCCAATAATTTCTGGAATTGCTTTTTCGTAACGTTTATCTAATGCTTCTACATGCTGGATACTCATTTTCCCTTCCGTGATTGTTCCTGTTTTATCCAAACAAAGTGTGTCGACATGAGCCAAGGTTTCAATTGCATACATGTCTTGAACAAGTATCCGTTTTTTTGCTAACTTTGTAACTCCAGTTGTCAAAGCAATACTGATTAATAATACCAATCCTTTTGGCAACATTCCTAGTAACGCAGCAGCTGAAGCAACAACTGATAGTTTGATTGACGCATCTCTAATAAATAATGCTTGCAAGAATAAAATAATCCCTAATGGAATAATGACAAAACTGGTAAATTTCGATACTTTTCTGATTGAGTCAACTAATTCAGATTGAATTTTTTTATGTTTTTTAGCTTCGCTCGTTAAACGAACAGCATAGTTGTCTGCTCCAACCCGAATCACTTTCGCAAAAACTGAACCACTTGTTAAGAAACTCCCAGAGAGTAATTCTGCTCCAGCTTCCTTAACGATAAGATCCGATTCGCCCGTCAATAAAGCCTCATTTGCTTCTGCTCGACCACTCAGCACTTGCAGATCTGCAGGAATCTGTTCTCCCGCACCAATTTTTACTAAATCATCCAGCACAAGCTCTTTTGTTGAAATTGCTTGCTCTTTTCCCTCACGCACAACCGTTACTTCAGATTGAGAAACGATCGACAATTTTCTAACAAGATTTCGTGCATGAATCTCTTGATAGATTCCGATAACGATATTCATGACAATGATGGCGATATAAGCCATATTGGAGTAAGCACCAACTAAAAGTAAGCAGACACCAATCCCAAAGTTCAGAAAATTGAATAATGTCAGAATGTTATCGCTGAAAATTTGTCTAGTTGTTTTTGAAGCATCTTCTTGATAGTCATTTTGCTGACCTAAAGCCAGCTTTTGTCTAACTTCTTCCTGTGTTAGACCCATCATTTTTTTATTTTCCATTTTTCGCCAACTTTCAAAAATAATCACGTCTTTAAGTCTAGCGTTTTCCTGACTTAAAAACAACTTGTTTTTTTAGGGTTCAAACAGATTCTCCACTCAAAAAAATAAATTCTGTTTCTCAAATTTGTCTAAATAAAAATTTAGACAGATGATACTTTCACCTTTACTTAATTAAATATTTTTTCATATGCTTGGATTATCTTTTCATTCATCATCACAATATCCGCATAGAACATGTTTCCTCCATTATGGTAAAGATAGCCACCATTGTACAAAACAGATTGGACTCGCCAATAGCGGTACTGTGTCTGTTCCTCATTTCCTAACAATGGACTCAAAATTGTTTTAGAATATTTTTCAGCTAACTTGACTGTATTTTCACCACCGTTTTCTTTTACATACGCAATATAATCCTTACCAAAGTTATACGCTTGGATGGCAGTTGCTAAATCACACCCCTGTTTTTTAGCTTCCGCGATCATTTCTGCCAGATAGCTCACACCTTGATTGATACTTTCCTGTGGATCATCAATCACGTTCGTTTCACCATGCGCACTTTCAGAACTCTGCATCAAATCTTTTCCAGAACCTTTTGATTCCGTTAAAATAATCGCTTTGATTAAAGTTTCGTCATTTTCCATTTGGTATTTTTGTGTAGCTTCTGTTATTTCTGTTTGATAAGCTTCTACCTTTTTTACAGATTGGTACGTTCGATTAGCAAAAAAAATTGCGCCTCCAACGAGCACGAGTAGTATCGTAAAAAAGAAAGCTTTCATTATTGAAAATCTTTTTTTCTTCATCATACATCACCTAGTTATTTAGACATCTTTTTTTATCTTACTATTTCTTTTCAAGATTCGCCATTTCTTACTTGTTTTCTGTAAATTACTTAATAAAAAATGAAATTTTCCCATAAAATTTGTCAACTTACAAAATTGATCGATAAGTTTCAAGAAAAACAATTGTCTAAAAACAGAAAAAATCGTTATACTTTAAACAGTAGGTGATTATGTGAAAAAAGAAAAGAAATATGCAAAAATGGCAGACGGCAGTCAAATCTATTATGAAAAAAGTGGTAGTGGATTCCCTCTTTTTTTACTCCACGGTAATGGGGGCAATGGAACTTTTTTTTCACAACAAGTTCCACTTTTTGAACAACATTTCACAGTTTATTTAATTGATAGTCGCGGTCAAGGTCATTCAACTAACGAATCCGCTAATTTGAGCTTCAATTTAATGGCAGAAGACTTAGCGACGATATTAGTTTTGGAAAATATCCAACAAGTGGATATTTTAGGATTTAGCGATGGTGCTAATTTAGCTTTGGTTTTCGCAAGTACGTATCCAAAAAATGTTCATCGTTTGATTTTGAATTCCGGAAACACTTTAGTTCAGGGTGTCCGCCTACTTCCATTGGTTGCTAGCTATCTTCACTACGGCATGATTTGGATTGCTTCCTTGTTTTGGCCAAAATTACGAAAAAAATTAGCAGTGATTTCTTTACTGTTACATAATGTTGGTTTGACTGGAACACAATTAAGCAAAATTATTTGTCCGACACTGATTTTAGTTGGGAAAAAAGATGTGATCAAGCTCAAGCACTCGCTTTTCTTAGCAAAAACTTTGCCTAACGCTTCCTTTGTACTTGTAAAAGGAAGTGGCCATCAATTAGCGCGTCAGGATCCAAAAAGATTCAATCAAGAAGTACTAAATTTTTTAGAAGAATAGTAGGTGATTTATGTGTTAAAAACAGCCCTTCAATGGTTTAAGAATCATTTAGGACTATTTAAAACAATTTTTTTAATTTCTGTTGTTGTGATTATTTTTGGAGAACTCTTATCAATCGGTAAGACGTTGTCTGTCGATCAGCTAGCTCAGACTTTTTCCAATATCCCGATTTGGAAAACATTTTTGATGTTCATCATTGGATTACTTTGTGTCGCACCAATGATTGGTTATGATGTAATCTTAAATCGTTTATTAGGTCAAAAATTGTCGTGGAGTTATTTACTCGAAACAAGTTGGTTGATCAATACGATTAACAATGTAGCAGGTTTTGGTGGTTTTGTAAGTATCGGTCTTCGTTCAGAACTTTATGGACAGAAAAAAGATGGAAAGAAAGTCATGCAGGCCCTTTCGAAAATTTTCTTATTTTTGATGGCAGGACTCTCTATCTATAGTTTATTGTCATTTTTGCTGGTGCTTTTTACTCCTGTGACTCCCTTCATCAAACAATATTGGATTTGGTTAATTGGTGGTGGGCTATATTTTCCAGTTGTCTTGTTAGTCACTACCTTAAAGAAAGAAGGATACTTGGGTGGTTTGACTTGGAAGCTACGCGGACAATTACTGCTTGTTTCTTTTTTAGAATGGACAGGTGTCCTGCTAAGTTTTCTTTCGGTCGGTTTTTTAATGGAGATTCCGATTGATTTATGGCAGACAATTCCTTTATTTATTGCGGCTTCTGTGATTGGAATCGTATCGATGATTCCCGGTGAGATTGGAAGTTTCGATGTAATGATGATTCTCGGGTTATCAGCAATCGGGATTCCTCGTGAAATCGTAGTGGTCTGGATTTTACTTTTTCGGATTTTTTATTACTTTATTCCATTTTTATTGGGTATCGTCTTTTTCTTCAAAAATATCGGTGCCTCTTTCAATCAGCGCTATTCTGGTATTCCTAGACAACTGGCGACAGAAATTGCGCACAAAATTGTTGTTGTTTTACTTTATTTTTCTGGCATCATGCTCGTATTATCAGCTACAATTCCACAAGCTTTTTCGGAGTTTCATTGGTTGCACACATTGAACCCACTAAAATTCCATTTTATCGTCCAGTTTCCAAGCATTATTTTAGGTTTCTTATTATTGATTATGGGACGCGGAATCGCTGCACGAGTCACTCGTGCCTATTTACCAACAATTATCATTGTAGGTCTTGCGTTACTGTATGTTATCCTTGGTGATTTCACCTTGACTGGATCAATTTTCTTGACCCTATTATTAGTGATCATCATTGCTTCAAAAAATGAGCTTTTTCGAGAACAACTAGTTTATTCTTGGGAATGGTTAACCGTCGATGGCTTGTTGATTGGCACATTAACCATTTTGTATCTGGTAATTGGCGTCTATAATCTGCCGATATTTCCCCATCGGAAGCATCACTTTATTTCATTCTTTCTATTTCCATCTGAAAAAATCTGGCTCTCTGGTTTCTTAGCAATTGTTACGGTTAGCTTGATCATGATCCTCTTTGTTCATTTCTTACAGGGGAAAAAGAAATTAGTGGGTGAAGTTTTTGATGAAGAAAAAGCAACAGCTGTGCTGGCTAATTATGGAGGGAATTCCGATAGTCAACTTATTTTCTTGAAAGATAAACGGATGTTCACTTACGAATCAAATGGTGAACCAACTGTATTATTACAGTTTGCCTCTTATAACAATAAATGTGTTGTTATGGGGGATCCTTCTGGGAAAAAGGAAGATTTTCCAAAAGCAATTGAAGCATTTATTACAGAAACGGATCGTCTTGGCTACTTACCTGTTTTTTATGAGTCAAGTGAAGAACTTGTAATGATTCTCCATGACGTAGGCTATGATTTCATCAAAATGGGAGAAGAAGCGTACGTTGAACTACCTGAATTCACTACTTCTGGGAAGAAAATGAAGGGTACTCGGGCAGTCATTAATCGAATCGAACGTGATGGATTTACTTTTGAAGTCCTTTCGCCTCCATTTTCTGTAGAACAAATGCAAACATTTAAACAAATTTCCGATAACTGGCTTGGCAGTCGTAAAGAAAAAGGGTTTTCGCTAGGATTTTTTGCTGAAGATTATCTTCAACGTGGACCTATTGCTGTTGTCCGAAATTCCGAAAAAGAAATAGTTGCCTTCGCAAATATTATGCCAACTTATACAGATAACAAAGTTGGAACAATCGATTTGATGCGTTATGATCCAAAAAAGGCGCCTTCTGGTAGCATGGATTTCTTATTCATCCACTTGTTCAATCATATGAAAGAGCAAGGGATTCAATGGTTCAACCTAGGAATGGCTCCTCTTTCGAATGTGGGAACATCTAGAAAAAGTTTTCTTCAAGAGCGAATTGCTTACTTGGTTTATGAATTTGGTTCCCATTTTTATTCTTTCCATGGATTACGTGAATACAAAGAAAAATATGCAACACATTGGACACCTCGATATACCCTTTATTCTCGAGATAGTTGGATTGCGTATGTCATGATTGCGTTACTGATTATCGACAATGCTCCTGTTGAAAAAAGTGGAAAAATGAGTCCTTTACAAAAAGGATTGAAAAAATGGTTTAAAAAATAGCAAAAAAGGATTTCAGAAATGATTTCTGGAATCCTTTTTAGTTGTGTTCAGATTATTTTTAAACGTGTCTATGCTTCGATCTCAGTAACGATACCTGAACCAACAGTACGTCCACCTTCACGAATTGAGAATGTTGTACCATTTTCAATTGCGACTGGATGAATCAATTCTACGTCGATTGTTACGTTATCGCCAGGCATAACCATTTCTGTACCTTCTGGCAATACGATTGTACCTGTTACGTCCGTTGTACGGAAGTAGAATTGTGGACGGTAGTTATTGAAGAATGGTGTATGACGTCCGCCTTCTTCTTTTGTCAATACATAAACTTCTGCCTTGAATTTTGTATGTGGTGTGATTGAACCTGGTTTAGCAATTACTTGTCCACGTTCGATATCTTCACGTTGGATCCCACGTAGTAGTACACCTACGTTATCTCCTGCTTCACCATAATCAAGTGTTTTACGGAACATTTCAACACCTGTAACAACTGCTTTTTGAGTTTCTGGTTTGATACCAACGATTTCAATTTCATCACCAACACGAACAGCACCGCGATCGATACGACCTGATGCAACCGTACCACGACCAGTAATAGAGAAAACATCTTCCACTGGTAATAATAATGGTTTGTCAGTATCACGTTCTGGAGTTGGAATATATTCGTCAACTGTATCCATCAATTCCATGATTGCGGCTTCAGCATCTGGATCACCTTGTAAAGCTTTCAAAGCTGAACCTTTGATTACAGGTGTATCATCACCTGGGAACCCATATTCACTTAATAGTTCGCGAACTTCCATTTCAACTAAGTCGATTAATTCTTCATCATCAACTAAATCTGTTTTGTTTAAGAAAACGATTAGATATTTAACACCAACTTGACGTGATAACAAAATGTGTTCACGAGTTTGAGGCATTGGGCCATCAGTAGCAGATACTACTAAGATTGCACCGTCCATTTGAGCTGCACCGGTAATCATATTTTTAACGTAATCCGCATGTCCTGGTGCATCAATATGTGCGTAGTGACGTTTGTCTGTTTCATACTCTACGTGTGCTGTATTAATTGTAATTCCACGTTCACGTTCTTCAGGAGCTGCATCAATACTTGCATAGTCTTGAGGATTTGCTAGGCCTTTTTTCCCTAATACTGTTGTGATTGCAGCAGTTAAAGTGGTTTTACCATGATCGACGTGTCCAATGGTACCAATGTTAACGTGTGGTTTACTTCTGTCATAATGTTCTTTTGCCATAATTTACAAACCTCCTAAATAATATAGATCACTGAACTTTCAGCTCTCACGTTTTTATTATAGTCCTTTTTTTATAAAATAAAAACGAATATGTCCTCCTTACTTTTTGTAAGACTGGAACAATGATTATTATACGTCAAAATTGGTCAAAGTCAACTAAGAACACTTTCGTGTACATTCGCTTTTCTAATGTCCTTTTTTGTATAGTTTTTTATAAATAAAACTAGTTTGAGAAGATTCAATAGACGAATCACATTTTTTCAGGAATAATAGAGAACAGAGGTGAAAAATATGAAAAAAATAATTGGATTAGTTGCCCTACTAGCCGTCTTTATTGGTGGAAGTATGTTCGCTTATAATTATTTTTATGGTGGCGAAACTTACTATACTGAAATTACTACAAATGGGGAAAAGCATACTGAACGCTCTGATAACGGAGAATCCTATACCACATATACGTATAAACAAAATGCTTACAATAAAAATGGGGAAGCGAAACAAGTTACTTTAAATGAAGCGAGAGAACGTCCTTTAAAGCTAAACGCCTATTTAAAACTTAAGGTCAATCCACGTAAAGGCGTCATGAGTTGGGAAGAAGTCAAAGAAACTGATGTTCCTAAAGAAGCATTAGAAAAAATGGAGTAACGTTTCATGATCTTGAAAAAAAAAGCAGCTCAGATATATCTGAGCTGCTTTTTTTCTTGCTTTCTATTTCACTTATCGTGGAACGATCTGACTTTTCTTATAGTCGATTCAACACTTCGTCGACATTCTTGATCATTACAGAGATTGTTCCATCTGGATTGTTCACAAATTCGATCAAATCTGGGTTACGATAAACATCTACTGGAACAATCAATTCAATTCCATTAGATAATTTGAACTTTTGTTTGCCAAATTTTTTCTCTGAGATTTCTTGTACTTCTCTTACAGGAATTGCTTCTGGAACAAAACCATGTTCTTGTACTTCTTCTTTAAAAGCCATCTTAGCAGAGATATTTTCTTTGAATACTTTTTCAGCAATCATTTCGTGATCAAGACGACCTTTTTCTTCGATGGTATCGTAAACAGCTTCTTTCAAATCTGCAACCATATCAAACTCTTCCGTTTCAAATTTCTTTCCTATTTGTTTCGCCACTTTTTGGATCACTTTGACATTTTGTTCTAACGAAGGTGCTGGTACACTTTCGATCACTTTTTCTGAGAAGTACCACTCTTTTTTTCCAGAAAATTCATATTTTTTCTCCAAGAGTTCATAAGATAACTCCCGCAGATTGACTGCAATTGCTTCATCTGCTTTTTGAGATTTAGAGCCTAAAATTGCACGATTCAAGATCAATTTGTTTTCAATTCCCGTTTCATCTGCCTCAACAAAATGAGTATATGATTCACGATAGTTTACTTTTAATAGTGCTACATATAATTCTGTATCTATTTCATACATCACAATAAATACATCAGCGCTTGGTGCTTCTTCACTTTCTTGATAGATTTCATACCAGCGCGTTACGATTTCTTCACTCGCTACAATAAAATCGTCAGAAAAGTGTTGGAGACTTTTAGCAAAATCGCTGTCTTCTGCCAAATGCCCCGTTTTAGTTTGCGCAGAAGAAATTTTTTGAATTTTTTTTTGCAAAAAATCACGAATGAAGTCCTTCGTCAAGTCCAATTCTTTTTGTGAAAAAACAGGTGAACCTGTTTCACGATCAATAATATGCAAGATTGCCTTCTTTAAATAAATATCCATGTGCTCATTCCCTTCTTTTCTAGTGTACTGAAAAAATAAAAAAAAGCTAGCATCATCAAAAAGATTTTTTCTCCATATTTCTTTTCCTTTTTCGCTAGAAAAATCAAAGCACGAGGCCTTACTTTTTGTAAAAAATGCGCTAAACTAGAGAAAGAAAAGAGAAATGGAGATGTGAATATGGAAAACTTAACAAGCACGTATCGTTTAGCAAATGGTTATGAAATCCCAGTCGTTGGTTTTGGTACTTGGCAAACCCCTGATGGCGATGTAGCTGTTGCCTCTGTGAAAGAAGCATTAGCGGCTGGTTATCGTCATATTGATACAGCACAAGGTTACAAAAATGAAGAAAGTGTTGGTCAAGCAATCAAAGAAAGTGGTATTCCTAGAGAAGAGATTTTCTTAACAACGAAATTATGGAATACCAATCATAGCTATGATCTAGTAATGTCTTCCTTTGAAGAGTCTTTAGAAAAACTACAAACAGACTATCTTGATCTTTTTCTTATTCATTGGCCAAATCCAATTACCTTCCGTGAAAACTGGGAAAAAGCAAATGCTGAAACTTGGCGTGCTTTTGAAGAGTTATATGAAGCAGGTAAAATCAAAGCAATTGGTGTAAGTAATTTCTTACCTCATCATTTAGATGCTTTAGCCAAAACAGCAAGCATCATGCCAATGGTGAATCAAATTTTCTTAGCACCTGGTGAACTACAACCGGAAGTCGTGGACTATGCCCGACAACATGATATGATTCTTGAAGCTTACAGTCCTTTAGGAACGGGGAAAATTTTTGATGTTCCTGAAATGCAAACAATTGCTGAAGCCCATGGAAAAACAATCGCACAAATCTCCTTACGCTGGTCATTACAACATGGTTTTTTACCTTTACCTAAGTCGGTCACACCAAGTCGAATCAAAGAAAATACAGAATTATTTGACTTTGAATTAACTGAAACAGAAATGGCACAAATCGATTCATTAGATGGCGTCGTGGGTAAAGCTAAAAATCCTGATACAACTGAATTTTAATTGAGTAGGTGAAAGTATGAACCCTATCCAAAGATTAGAAGAATTACCCGAAGAGATTCTTCAGACATTTCATCCAGATTTTATCTTTTTGATTGAATCAGATAAAATCCAACACTTTCCAGCCAGAAATATGTCACATAATCAAAAAATCCAAGAGATCAAAAAACGCTTGGATCATTCGTTGATGGTGACTCACTGGAAAGATCATGAAATTATCTACTCACCAGAACTAAACGTTTTTGCGTTACTACCAAAAGAGTAAAGAAAGCTTGGACAAAAAATTGTCCAAGCTTTCTTTTTTGACCCTTTCTCTTCTTTTCTTATTTTTTGAGGGAAAATTTTTTATTGGTTTCCCCCCTTAATCTAAAAAAACAAAAATTTTCGACAAAAAAGAACGATTATTGGAACATTATGCGTACTTACATAAGTTTTTTCCTTTAAATCCTTTTCAATTGGCAAAATTTTTCTTATAATCGATAAGGTATGAGTGAAGGAGAGAAATCAAAAATATGAAGAAAAAACAAAAACAAAAATTATTAAATCAATTTCGTCCCTCTTTAGATGGAATTAGAAGTCAACTATTCAATTCATTAGAAGAAGAAAGTTTACGTCGTTATGGCTTACCCTTACAAGTAATGCTTGATCCAAAGAATCGTCAGATCTTAACAATTGGGTTGGCTGGAAATTCAAATGAATCCACTCGCATCAACGTGCCAATTGATGATAACTTTACGAGCGTGTTGAAACGTATTCGTTCTGGCGAAAAAGATATCTTTGAACGTTTTCGCGATAACCTATTGATCGAAATCGTTTCTTACTGGAACGACCAACGAATGAAAAACAATGAACCAACTGCTGAAGTTGTTTCAACACCAGTGGCTCCTGCTACTGAAGCGCAAGAAACAAAAGAAAAATCAGTTGCAACTGAAGAAGTCAACGTAGAACCTGTCACTGAAAAAGCGCCAGCAGCTACATCTGACTTGAACTTTGATCAGTTTGCAGCCGCTGTTGCAGAATATCCAAAATTCTATGTTGAAAAAACAGCAGATACTGCAATCATCTTTGAAAAAACAACAGATGAACCTCGTAAACTCGCTGAAATTTCAATGACAACAGTCAACGAATTTACCATTGAAAAAGCACTTGAACGAAAATACAAAGTGAAATTAACACTTGTACCATTGATTGAACAATTTGCAGCAATGCCTATTGCTAATCGCTAATAAGAAAAAAGATGACCGCCATGCGTCTATCTCTTTCGTTAGACAAAAAATCTAATGAAAGGATAGACATGGCGGTCATCTTTTCTTATCTGATTACATTTATCACAAATTTTTGATTTGTTTCTCCCGTATATGGGAAAGTAATCAACTCACCTGAAGGATCATGCACACTGCTTTTTACATCTAAATAAAGATTACTTGCACAATTTTTCAAGTAGTATACTTTGTTCTTGCCATGTTCTCCTGCTGGAATGAGTTGCCACAACCCCCTGTTACTGTCATCCGCACCTTCAATCACCACATTATATCTTGAGGTATTATAAGGCGTAGTCGCTTGTCTTAATGCAAGATGGCCATAGTCATATGTATGTATGCGATAGGCTTTTGCGTTTGAATCGTACCACATTTGCCATTTTTGATTACTACCATTGTTATTAGGGTAGATGATTCCACTATTAAAACTTTTATACCAATCAATCACTTTATTCGTGTTCAATAGTGTTTGAATCGTCACAATTGAACTAGAATATTCGCCATGTTTCTCTGGATTTTTTAGTAATCGATTATTTAGATCAATAATGGTATTCACTAATTCACTACCTGGATAGTCAGCCGCTACGATGCCCACATGTTTCACTTGATTATTTCGGATATAATTTACAGTGAATGGGTTCATTTTTTCTGCAAAACCTTTAATTTGATAAAAGAAATTTGATGCACTTAAATAATTAATATACTTAATATTATCTGTTCCTTGACTCTTTGCGGCTTTTGCCAATTGCTGTTCAATCGCCCAGCGTTTATCTGCAGGATCTGCGGGATCCCAATAATCTTGGATATCAAATTGACTTGGGTAAGGAATTCCCACACTATTTCCTAAAAAATTACGTAAAATAACAATTTTCCCTCTAGTTTCTCCCAAAGTTGGATTACTACGCCCATAATAAAAGAAGTCTTTCCAACAACTATTTTTCAGGTATTTTTCGTTTAAAACTTGATTGAATACTTGGTCACTTACTGAACTATTCTCTTGTTTTAAGCGTATATACACAACTTCGCCCGGATTTTTTCTAAGAAAGCTTGTGACGCTATTCAGGACATCTCCAAACATTGAATTTAAGTAATACACACCATGATGCATTGCAAACGAACCATTTGTTTCACACACACGTGCGTCTAAGAACCGAATGCCATTATTTAATTGCCGAGTGATGTCAATACTTTGTGTCTTAGCATATCCGAGTCCTGTACTGTTCTTGATCCCATGTGATGCTGAATCATGTGTTCCTGGGATTGACAGTTCTGATAAACGTGTATTATCTTTGAGGTCGCTCATCCAAGTTTGATTTCTTGCTCGCCCCTCCCAATAATAATCAAACATATCCGCGTCTACCTTTACAGCCGGCAAGACACAGCCCAAAAATATAACCCCTACTAACAACCATCCCCATATTTTCTTTTCCATCGCTTCTCTCCTTCGTTATTTATTTTTGTTTCCTCTTTATTTTATCACCTACCAAATCAATAACAAAAGGAATAACTTAAGTAATGTTAGTGTTCTTTAAAAAAACTGAGGCAAGAAATTTGCCTCAGTTTTTTCTATCGATCAAAAATATTTCATTCTTTTGTTTGCCGAAGTTCCGCTAATATTTTCTTCGCAATCTCTTGGTTCATTTTTTCCATACTTCTTAGTATCTGGGCCACTTGCTCGATTTCACTGCCCTTAGCACCCACTGTCATCGCTAATGCTCTTGCTTGAAGTGACATATGTCCTTTTTGGATACCATCCGTTACTAAAGCACGCAATGCTGCCAAATTTTGAGCTAGACCAACGGCTGCAATTAGTTGTGCAAGTTCTTTTGCAGAATCGACTTTTAGTAGTTCAAAAGAAGCTGCAGCTTTTGGCAACACCTTTGATGCGCCACCAACACTTGCAACTGCTAACGGTAACGTGATTTTTCCATTCAAGCCACTCTCAGTTACACGCCATTGTGTTAAACCTTCGTAGCGGCCAGTTTTAGCAGCATAAGCATGGATAGCTGCACCAGTTGCCCGAGTATCGTTACCTGTTGCTAAAATAACTGCGTCGATTCCATTCATGATTCCTTTGTTATGCGTTGCTGCACGATAAGGATCTAATTTCGCGTATTCTGCCGCTTGTTGGATTTTTTTTGCAATTTGCTCGCCCATTTGACGATCAGAAGAGAAACGCTCAAATGGAATCGTGCAACGAGCTGTCGCCAAAGATTCAGTAGCTAGATTACTTAATATACTGAATAAAATTTCTCTTTCTGGAAACCATCCACGAATTTTTGTTGCTACGCCCTCTAAAATGGCATTGACAATATTGGCTCCCATGGCATCTTTTACATCAATTAAGAAATCAATTGACAAGTAAGCTAGTTCTTCTCCTTGAAACTCACGACTTGTAATTTCCCTTACACCACCACCACGTTTCACAATTGAAGGATAGCTCTCATTTGCACACAAAATCAATTCTTCTTTACGTTCTTCAAGTGCTTGAATGATTGCTTGATACTCCGATTGACCGGCTAGAACAATTTGTCCACGCATCAATCGCTGTGGTGTTTCTGCTTTGATATTTCCGCATAGTTTCGCACCATTACTGGCTGCTGCAATCACTGAAGGTTCTTCTGTAGCCATTGGAATCCATTTTTTAACTCCATTAATTTGAAAATGTTGAGCGACTCCTAATGGAATTTCAACTTCACTGATTTGATTTTCAATCAGATGATTCGCTATTTCCTCAGGTAAAGTTTGTTGCGCAAATAGGTCGGCAGTATTCTCCGTTAACGCTCCTTCTTCAACTAACTGCTCCCGACGTTGCATTGGCGTCAGCTGATAGAACTTTTTTTTTTGCAAAGACTGCTCCTCATTCAGTTCTAAATTTGCTTCCAGCAGCATCGCTAATCCTAGCCCACCACCGATACATAATGAAGCAATTCCGTAACGCTCTTTTTCTCTTAGTAACCCGTAGCCTAAAGTTGTCAAAATTCGAGCACCACTTGCACCAATTGGATGACCTAAAGCAATACTACCACCATAAATATTTACTTTGTCACTTTCCAACTGGAGTTCCTGATTCACAACAAATGAAGAAGCTGCGAAAGCCTCGTTGATTTCAAATAAACCAATCTCTGCTAAAGAAACATCCGTTTTAGCCATCAAATGATTGATAGCAGTAATTGGCGCAATCCCCATCATTGATGGATCGATGCCAACTTCTGCTACTGCTTTGATTGTTGCTAAATAAGGAAGATCATTTGCGATAGCGTATTCTTTTGAAGCTAAGATCAATACAGAGGCTCCATCATTTAATGGTGAGGCATTTCCTGCTGTCACTGTCCCATCTTCAGCAAATACGGTACGCAGTGTTTCTAATTTTTCTATCGTGCTGTTCCCACGAACAGATTCATCTGTTGCTAGCCATTGCGATTCCGTAATTTCAATAGGGATGATTTCCTCCGTAAAAATTCCGGCTTCGGTTGCTTTAGCTGCTTTAAGTTGAGAAGCAAGTGCATATTCATCTTGTTCTTTTCTAGTCACGTGATAGTGTTGGGCAACATTTTCAGCTGTTAATCCCATATGAGTATTTGAAAAAGCATCGGTTAATCCATCGTTGACCATGCTTGAAATTGGTTCACCATAACTATTTGTTTCAGATTCATAAGATTGAAGCAAAGGTGCTCTGGACATACTTTCCGTCCCACCAGCGATAACGACTTGTGCCTCACCTAATTGGATCAATTGACGTGCCAAAATAACTGCTTTCATTCCTGAACCACATACTTCATTGACAGTCATCGCGGGTACACTTGTGGGAATCCCACTGTTGATTGAAATTTGTCTAGCAACATTTTGGCCATTACCGGCTTGCAAAACATTTCCAAAAATGACTTGATCAATTTGCTCTTTGTTGATACCAGCTTTTTTCAATAATTTTTTCGTAGTCAATGTTCCTAATTCGACAGCAGAATAACGGCTCAAGCTCCCACGGTATTTACCTATGGGGGTTCTTGCAGCATCTATAATTACGACTTCTTTCAAGTAAGCCACCTCCTACAAAAATATAACATTCTTTCAAGTAAAAACAAATAGCTCACCACTCTCGATCATTTTTTCCACTTGAAAATTTTAACAATCCTTAAATATTGTCTTTTTTATATTTCTTTTAAAGATTTTATGATACTTTATTAAAGTAAGTTTTAATTATGAGTGAAGAGGTGTTGAAATGAAAATCGGGATTGATCGTCTTTCCTTTTTTATTCCAAATTTATATTTAGACATGACTGAGCTAGCTGAAAGTCGTGGAGATGATCCTGCCAAGTATCATATTGGTATTGGACAAGATCAAATGGCGGTTAACCGCGCAACAGAAGACATCATCACTTTAGGCGCGAATGCTGCTAGTAAATTGGTTACAGACGAAGACCGTGAACAAATCGACATGGTCATCGTCGGAACAGAATCCGGTGTCGACCATTCAAAAGCAAGTGCGGTCATTATTCATCGTTTATTAAAAATCCAACCATTTGCTCGTTCTTTCGAAGTAAAGGAAGCTTGTTATGGGGGAACCGCTGCTTTACATATGGCCAAGGAATACGTCCGCAATCATCCTGAACGAAAAGTTTTAGTGATTGCCAGTGATATTGCTCGCTATGGTTTAGCAACTGGCGGAGAAGTTACTCAAGGTGTTGGAGCTGTAGCTATGATGGTCACTGCAAATCCAAGAATTCTTTCAATTGAAGATGACAGTGTCTTTTTAACGGAAGATATCTATGATTTCTGGCGCCCAGATTACAGCGAATTTCCTGTTGTTGATGGTCCGTTATCAAATGCGACATATATCGAGTCTTTCCAAAAAGTTTGGCAACAACATAAAAAACAAACTGGTTTGACCTTGGAAGACTATCAAGCATTATGCTTCCACATTCCTTATACAAAAATGGGAAAAAAAGCATTACAAAGTGTTTTAGCTGAAACAGATGAAGAAAACCAATCACGTTTATTGACCCGTTATGATGAAAGTATCCAGTATAGTCGTCGTGTTGGTAATTTATATACTGGCTCGCTTTACCTTGGTTTGATTTCCTTGCTTGAAAATTCAACAGCTTTACGTACCGGTGACCGCGTTGGGCTATTTAGTTATGGTTCTGGAGCAGTCAGCGAATTTTTTACTGGAACTTTGGAAAAAAATTACCAAGATTTCCTAGACAAAGAAGATCATCAAGCTTTATTTGATAATCGCCAACAAGTTTCTGTAGCAGAATATGAACAAATTTTTACTGAAGTTCTACCAGAGCATGGCCAACAGGCAGAATACAACAGTGACGTGCCATTTTCAATTTATAAAGTAGAAAACGATATTCGGTATTATAAAGAAATAAAATAAACAGCAAAAGCTCCATACAAATCTTTTTTGATTTGTATGGAGCTTTTGCTTTCAATTATATATACGCTAAAAAGATAAATTAGATCTATCCTTGTTAATTTTTTGGAGAACCCTCTTTTATCTGCCAAAGTAACAGCCGATAAGTTACGGTCGTTGTACTGATAAGTTCATTTTTTTTGTTAAATAACTTTTCGATTGTTTCTTTCAATTCAGCTGTCATCTCTGATTCGTAATATTCAGTCAATAATTCTCTTGAGATCGTTTCCTTGATTTGATACGTAAAGTCTTTTTTCTTAACTAAAATTTTTTTACTCTGTAAAAATGCTTCTATCTGATTACTGATAGTGGGTGTAACGTTTGGGTCTTCCACTGCTAAGCCTAACGCATCATCGATTATTGTAAAAAGATCATCTTCTGATTTGATTACTCGTACCATGACGCACCATTTTTTTGCTTTTCTCATTAGCTTTTCCACTTGTGCTGTTTCAGTAAAAGCTGGATTTGACGCTGAAAAAATCACTTCATACTGCTTCGCTGAATTCAAGAATGCATCAAACGTTTGTTTCTTGAACACCACATTTGACACTTTAGAACGTTTTGCTTTTTGTTGCGCGTACTTTAACATTGCTGCTGAAAAATCGTTTAGCTCGTACTTGCCAACCTGTTCAGCAAGTGCAGGTAGGTAACGGCCTGCCCCTCCTGCTACATCTGCTAGTGAGGCTGCAGGCAAAACAGATTCCTTAGATAAGTAATCGACAAGATCTGTGACGATTGGAGTCTGTGACTCTTCTTGAATAATGTAATATTCTTCAGCAAATTCATCCCATGCTACTTCATCCATTTTTTTCATCCTTAATTTCAAAAAAGAAGTATGCTAATCACTAGCACACTTCTTTTTATTTTTATCTAACTAGTTTGTGATTAATCAATTGCTATTCTGTTACTTTTCCATTTTGGACACGAACAATAATCAATTTTGTGATTTCCATTAAAAGAATTGTTACAACTGCCAGACCCAAACACGTCAAGACTTCTGATACGCCAAAGGCTGACGGAATAGAAAAGACTTCTTTGAGACCCGGAATCATTGTTAAGCTAAACAAAGCACTACATACAACTACCGCAAGCAAGACAACTTTATTTGAGAAGAAGCCAGCTTGGAATGCAGTTTGTGTATTGGAACGTGCTGGGAATGTTTGCAATGTACGACACCAAATCAAAGTTGTAAATGACATTGCTACGCCAAATTCAGGTGAATGTTGCATCCCTAACCACTGAGCAAAGATAACAGCGACACCAATCAAAATTCCGCGATAAGTTACTGAAATCAGCGTTCTGCCTGTAAAGATACCTGTATTTGGATCTCTAGGTGGTCGACTCATTGTCGCAGGTTCTGCTTTTTCTGTTCCTAAAGCAATCGCAGGTAAAGAGTCATTTACTAAGTTGATGAAAAGCAACTGTAGTGCCGTGAATGGATTTGACCAGTCAGCAACCAATGCAAAGATGATTGCAATGATGGCACCTAAGTTTCCAGCAAATAAATAAGCAACAGCTTTTTTGATATTATCAAACACATTACGTCCAACTTCTACCGCACTCACGATTGAAGCAAAGTTATCATCTGTTAAGACCATTGCCGCAGCATCTTTGGCAACATCTGTACCAGTTCCCATAGCAATCCCAATGTCTGCTTGTTTCAATGCAGGGGCATCGTTGACACCATCACCTGTCATCGCAGAAATATGTCCTTTTGCTTGCCAAGCGCGAACGATTCGGATTTTATTTTCAGGCGAAACACGTGCGTAAACAGTCACATTTTCTAAGATATTCATCAATTCATCTTCGGATAAAGCATCTAGTTCTGTACCAGTTAACGCTTGGTTTCCTTCTTCAAAAATGCCGATTTCCTTAGCAATTGCAACCGCAGTTGTTTTGTGGTCCCCAGTAATCATCACTGTTTTGATTCCTGCACTACGTGCTTCTTCAACAGCTTGCGTTACTTCTTTTCTTGGTGGATCAATCATTGCCAAAATCCCAACTAAAATAAGATCATTTTCGTCGTCAAATGTTAAGTCTAAGTTATCGATTGGACGATAAGCAAAAGCCAACACACGTAAAGCACGATTAGAAAACGCTTCGTTTTGATTTTGGAAGTTTGTCATCAATTCATCTGTCATCGGCACAACTTCACCATTCAACAAAACCTTTTTACTACGGTTAAAGACGATATCTGGTCCACCTTTAACTAGCAAATATTTCTCATTATCAAATGTGTGCGCCGTTGACATCAATTTACGATCTGAATCAAATGGCAACTCTGCTTCACGAGGGAAGTTTGAACGGATTTCTTGATATGGTTGATTTAATTTTTCACTAAAATCAATAAAAGCAACCTCAGTTGGATCACCCAGTTTTGTTCCGTCTTCACTGATTGAAGCATCATTTGCTAACACAGAGATTTCAATCAAGCGACGTTCATCAGCAGACCATTTTTCCGGATTATCCGTAAAGTCTCCTGAGTCACCATTGGCTAAGTAATAATCAACAACAGTCATTTTATTTTGGGTCAGAGTACCGGTTTTATCCGTACAAATAATGCTTGTTGAGCCTAATGTTTCTACTGCTGGTAACTTACGAATAATCGCATGACGTTTAGCCATTTTATTTGTTCCTAAAGATAACACGATTGTAACGATTGATTGCAAAGCTTCTGGAATTGCAGCTACAGCAACAGCTACAGCAAACATTACAGCACTGACAATATCAGCAGTTAAGTCACCAGTACCTTCACCAAGGAAAATACGTAATAGTTGGATGCCTAAAATCAACAATGATAAAGCAAGAATGGCTAAACTTAGCTTCTTACTAAATTTGTCTAGTCCACGTTGTAGTGGTGTTGTTTGTTCTGTTGTACTTTCTAACAATCCAGCCACTTGTCCGATTTCAGTGTTATTTGCAGTTGAAGTAACCAAGAATTTCCCACGGCCGTAAGTCACGATTGTTCCACTAAAGACCATATTTACACGATCACCTATCGGAACAGTATTTGTGATTTCAACAACCTCTTTTTCAGCTGCAGTCGACTCACCTGTCAACATACCTTCATCTACTTGTAACGAGCCGGCTTCGATTAAACGACCATCCGCTGGAACATAGTCTCCTGCTTCAAGTAATACTAAATCACCAACTACTAGTTCTTTTGCCGGCACTGTTTTTTCTTTACCATCGCGAATGACACGAGCATCGGGTGCCGAGAGACTTTTTAATGCTTCTAATGAACCTTCTGCCTTTTTTGCTTGTACCACACTGATAACCGAGTTAAGCATCAATACTGCAAAAATAACGAAGAATTCAACGTATTCTCCCATGATCATTTGAATAAGCGCAACAATCAGTAACACAATTACCATCGCATCTTTGAATGTTTCTAAGAATAACTTCCAAGTCGGTTTTTTTGGTGCTTCTTTCAGTTGATTTAGCCCGTCTTTTTCTAGTTTTTCTTTTGCAAGCGTCGTGCTCAAACCCTCATTTGAGCTGTGTGTTTGCTGCATCAACGAATCAATTGGTTCTTGATAGATCACTCGTTGTGCTTGTTCCTTGTTTTCCAAATTTCATCCCCCATTTAATCTTTTTGCTTCTGGCATCATTTGCCTGAAAAAAAAGAGACCCAAGACAAATCAACATTTGTCTTAGGTCTCACCATTTCATACAATACCAGAAAACCATCGGTTAACTTACTGTTGATATTATCGCAACAATTTGTTGCCGGTTACTCCCCTAAGGAGATATTCAACTGTATTATTATCCTATCGTATTAAATGACAAAAAGCAACTATTTTATTCCGTTTGTTCAGCCAATTTGCTAGATTTTCCGTAATTGAAACCAGTGGTCACGCGTAGGTTTATTTTTCGACTCATGTTATACTATCACTATTGAAATAAAGGAGGAAAATTATTTGGTAGGATTTATTGTTTCAGCAATTTATTTAATTAATGCTGTTTTTGCATTGATAACTATTTTAATCAAGCCACGCGATGTTGCAGCCATTTGGGCGTGGTTACTCGTGCTATTTGCGCTACCTGTTGTTGGTTTTGTTCTATATTTATTTTTTGGACGTGGTTTAACGGACAAGAAAAAATTCTACTTACGACAAAGTGATTTAAAGGAGCTAGAAAATTTCCAGAATTTTCGAGATGGTACCATCGAGCTCTACGATTCTCAAACAAATGAAGTCGAAAAACAAGCCTTCGTTGACTTCTTCTCATCCTTGAATCAGATGCCTTTAACTCGAAAAAATGGACTTACATTATTAACTGATGGACAAGAAAAGTTAACTTCTTTGTTAAACGATATTGAAGAGGCTAAGCACTCTATCCATATTGAGTATTACGCATTTGTAACTGACGAGATCGGCAATCAGGTTTTACGTTTATTAGAAAAGAAAGCTGCCCAAGGAGTTCAAGTTCGCCTACTATATGATGCATTTGGCTCACATGGTACAAAAGCAAAAGATTTTAATCAACTCATCGCCAATGGTGGAGAAGCGCAAACCTTTTTAACTTCTCAAGAAGCATTACTTCGTTTTCGTTTAAACTATCATGATCATCGAAAAATCGTTGTGATTGATGGAAAAATTGGGTATACTGGCGGCTTCAACATTGCCGATCAATACGTCTATACGACCAAAAAGTTCGGTTACTGGCGTGATACTCACATTCGAATTTTCGGTGCTGCTGCGTCGTTGTTGCAACTTCGATTTTTAATGGATTGGAACGTTTCCGTTTCAGAAGAAAAAAAGGTTGGCTATCATTTGGATTATTTTTTCAAGAAAGTGGACGAAAATAACGAGCAAAATGGCAATGTTGATATTCAATTAGTTTCAAGTGGTCCAAATAATGAGCGTGAACAAATCAAGTTAGCCTTTATCAAACTAATTACTTCAGCAAAAAAACGAATTTGGATTCAGACACCTTATTTGGTTCTTGACGAGAGCGTGATTGCTGCATTAAAAATTGCTTCTGCTTCAGGTGTCCATGTCAAAATCATGATTCCAAATAAACCCGATCATCCATTCATTTACCGTGCTACACAATATTACGCACGCCAATTGATTAAAGAAAACATTGAGATTTTAGTTTATGAAGCTGGTTTTTTACACGCGAAAACATTGATCATGGATGATGAAATCTGTATGGTGGGTTCCGCCAATCAAGATATCCGCAGTTATCGTCTAAACTTTGAAACCAGTGCAGTCATTTATGACCATGAATTTTTAGAACAACTTTCTGATAAATTTCTTGAAGATGAAGAAAACTGTTCTACTATGACAACAGAAACAGTCAAAGAAATGTCTACCTGGCTGTTATTCAAACAACAAATTTCCCGACTACTATCACCTATTTTATAAAAAAGACAAAATAAAAAAAGCAATCCAACAAATCGACGTATCTTATCGTGAAACCATTGATTGGTTCACCCTTCGTCAATTGTTGTTGATTGCTTTTTTATTTTCTATTTTATTTTACTACTAACACATTGCATGGTGCGTGGTTCACGACATATGCGGTAGTTGATCCTACTAAGACACGTTCCACTGCGTTTAACCCAGTTGATCCCATAATAATCAAGTCAATTGGTTCTTTTGACTCATTGAAGTTAGCAATAAGTGTTTTAGGATAACCATAAAGGATATACGTTTCAATATCTGTCCACCCTTTTTCAATTGCTAAATTCCGATGAGCTTTCATTTGATTTTCTGCTACTTCATCGAGCTCTGCTTGTAAATTAGTTGTTACAAACGCAAAATCACCAAAATAATTTCCTGTTACTTCATTAACATATAAGATGTGCAAAGTTGCTTGGTTTCGTTTCGCAATCGCAATTGCTTCAAGAAATGCCTTTTCTGCTTTTTCTGAGCCGTCAATTGCAACCAAAATATTTTGATATGTGTTCGTCATTGTAAACGCCTCCCTTTTCTTAAGTTTATCACTGTTCTTTTCTTGGGACAACCAATGTGGTCACGATTTAATCACCAAGATCAAAACGCAAATTCATGTGTGTAGCTCCCTTTTCAAGCATTTTGCCTAATAAGGCAACTGTTCGATCATAGCATTCTTCTGCAAGCTGTTGGTTGATTTCTTCTAAATAGCCAGTGCTAAAACTCTTTGTTGCTTGTGCATCAGCTAGCAACTGTTTATTTCTAAAAGAAGCCATACTTTCTTGTTCATAGTCCGCATAAATATCGGTAAATCGGTCGTAATCATAGTCACCAATCAATGCTGCCATACAGAATAACCAATAAGGATGATTAAAATCGAAGCTAGTCGACGTGTCTGAATAACGTGCAGGTGTTTGTTCAACATTGGTATAAAAAGGAACCAACACGTTAAATGTATTCGGTCCAAATGCCAGCCATTGAATACCAGAAATTGATTTAGGAACATCATTTCGCAATTGCAAAATATGGCATTGGATATTACGATTGATGCCAATTGGTCGGAAGCTTTTCCTTTGTTGCTCTGTTCCTGTGCCATACACATCAAACACGGTATCTTGATAATGTGAACTCAAAACAAATTTGATCTCTTCAACTGATATTTTTCGATTTGCATAGCAAATGAACGGCAGATTGTCATCCATTGGATCTTGTACGATTTCTGGCGTGAAATACTTTTGACCATACCAAGCACGTGGATTATTATAATGATGATCTTTGATTGTGGCACTCCCAAAAATATGACGTAAATTAAGTGTTTCTTCTGGATTAGGATTCAAGTGATAGCTTTCAATTAACTCGACTAAATCTTCAGAGCACATGGTATTTTCTGAATCAACCTCAAAAATATCGATATTCATTCGATTTGGTGCAATCACATACGCTTCATCAGGAATCTTGATTGCTGCCCAATGATGACCACCGATTGTTTCAAAATACCAGATTTCGTCATTATCTGAAAAAGCGAGAGCATTTGGTTCATAGGTTCCATACTCTTCTAATAACCGTCCTAGTCGTATAACTCCTTCGCGCGCGCTAGTAATATAAGGTAAAACAATTGTTAACAAATCTTCTTCCCCGATACCATTTTCGACATAAGGATCTACACCCAAAATTCGTGAATTTGAGGTAATAGTTTCCGTTGCTGTCATTGCCACATTCACTTGATTGATTCCTGCTTCGCCCCAAATTCCGATTGAATCATCGGCATTCGGTGTGGCTGTGTATCGTAAAGGATTATCAGGCAGAGGAATTGATACATGACTAATCTTGGACTCATAGACTTTAGGTTGAGCTTCTGGTTGGACAACAATAAAACGTTTGGGTTCGATTGCTTTCTCACTATCTTCATTTCGAGCAATCATTGTTGACCCATCGATGCTCGCTTTTTTCCCAACTAAAATCGTTGTACACGAACTTTTTACTTTGTTTCGCATATTTTTCACTTCTTTCTCATTTGCTCTAGTATTAGTCTACTGCGAATAATCTCAGAAGTGAAATGATAGCCTAGCAAAAACTAAAACTGGAGAAAATCTTTGAGCGTTTCTCCAGTTTCTCACATGCCTAACTTATCCAGTCAATTGCTCAATCAAATCCATGCTCATCAGCTACTTGTTTAAACCAATGACCAGATTTCTTAATTGTACGCGCTCCTTCTTTCTCTAAATCGACAGCGATGAAGCCGTAACGATTCTTATACGCATTTGTCCAAGACCAATTATCCATGCACGTCCACATATGATAACCAACACAATTGCTTCCTTCCTCAATTGCTTGATGAACATATTTCAAATGATCTTTAACGAATTCGATACGGTAATCATCTTCGATCATACCAAACTCATTCACAAATCGTTCTTCTCCTTCGACGCCCATACCATTTTCCGAGATAAAACATTTGATATTCCCATAGTTTTTTCGTGTATTCGTTAAAATATCATAGATTCCCTTTTCATAAATTTCCCAACCACGATAAGGATTCATTTTTCTACCTGGCATTTCATAATTGTCAAAGAAATCATCTGGCATTGGTGAGGATAGCTTATCCGGTGTTGATTCTTTTGCTTTGATTCGACGTGGTTGATAGTAATTGATTCCTAATAAGTCAACAGTGTTCTCCTTTATCAAAGTTAAATCTCCCGGAACAATCTCAGGAAGCAAGTTTAAATTTCGAATAATTTTAACTAGATCTTCTGGAAATTCTCCTTTGACAGCTGGATCCAAAAATGAACGATTAAAAAAAGCATCCGCAATTTTTGCTGCTTTGACATCTTCTGGATTACCATTATCTCTTGGGTAACTTGGCGTCAAATTTAAAATAATTCCAATTTCTCCTGCCAGTCCCATTTGATGGTAAGCTTGAATTGCCTTAGCACTTGCAATATTTTCATGATAACCAACTTGGACTGCTTCCTTTAAACTAATGTGATTTGGAAAATGGAACTGATACAAATACCCGCCCTCAACAGGAACAATCGGTTCATTATGCGTGAACCAAGTTTGAACAAGATCTCCAAACAACTCAAAACAGTTTTTCGCATAGCTCACATAGGCATCTACTGTTTCACGATTCAACCACCCTCCATTTTTCTGTAAAGCTAAAGGCATATCAAAATGATATAAATTTACAAATGGTTCTATTCCGTTTTCTCGTAATTCTTGAAAATATTCTCGATAAAAAGCAACCGCCGTTTGATTGATATTACCCGTTCCATTTGGAAATAATCGACTCCATTGAATAGATGTTCTAAATGAATTATGACCTGTTTCTTTCATTAACTGAATGTCTTCTTTGTATTTTGTGTAAACCTGCGATGTTTTATCTGGTCCAACCTCATTAAAAAATTTTTCAGGTTCTTTTGCATACCAGTAATCCCAAATATTTTCACCTTTACCGTCTCCAGCAATGCGTCCTTCTGTTTGTGGGCCACTGGCAGCAGATCCCCACCAAAAATTAGTTGGAAAGTTATATTTTTTCATGTTAAAGGTCCTCACTTTTCAATTGATAACGCCATCTTATCCGACAATCAAATAAAAATCAATACTTTTTATACAAATGACTAGACATTTGTATAAATCGGTGCTATATTTTGTTTGTAATCGATTGCAAAAAAATTAGAGGTGAAAAATATGAATGGATTTATGGACAAACTTTCCGAAAAAATCATGCCCTTAGCCAATATTTTAGGGCAAAATCGTTACTTGACCGTTTTACGTGATGCCTTTATGCTTTCTTTTCCATTAACAATGTTTGGTTCAATAGTCGTGGTGATCAATAATCTTCCTTTTTTCAATGACGCGACTAAAGGAACGCTATCGACTCTCTTTGGAAATGGACAGAATGCGACAATGAGTATCATGTCCGTATTTGTTACATTTGGTATTGGCTATTATTTATCTAAATCTTATGACGTCGATGGCATTTTTGGCGGTGCTGTTTCGTTTGCTAGCTTCTTGATTCTTACCCCATTTGTTATGACTACAACAAATGGTGAAGAAGTTTCCGGTGTACTTACACTTGATCGCCTAGGTGCAAAAGGAATGTTTATTGGAATGATTGCTGCCTTCTTAGCAGCGGAAATCTATTGCCGGATTACAAAACGTGGTTGGCAAATCAAAATGCCTGACGGCGTGCCACCTGCAGTGACGAAGTCTTTCGCTGCTTTGATTCCTGCTGTTGTAACATTAACAGTCTTCTTATTTATCAATGCACTTGTGACTGGTATATTTAACACTAACTTACACGATGTTATTTACGAAGTAATCCAAAAACCTTTAACAGGACTTGGTAGTAGCTTACCTGCAACCCTACTTGCTTTATTTTTTGTTCAATTTCTATGGTTCTTCGGACTTCATGGACAAATTATTGTCAATTCTGTAATGGATCCAATTTGGAATACTTTAATGTTAGATAACTTGGAAGCCTATCAAGCTGGTAAAGAACTTCCTCACATTATCACAAAACCTTTCATGGAAACATTTACTGTTGGTCTCGGCGGATCTGGAATGACATTAGCCGTGGTTTTGATTATGGCGTTCTTCTTAAAGAAAAAGCAATATCGTGACGTTGGTCGGCTTGCCCTTGCACCTGGTATTTTTAATGTCAACGAACCTGCTATTTTCGGCTTACCAATTGTTTTAAACGCAACGATTTTGATACCATGGGTAATTGCACCACTTGTGGTTACTACATTGAATTATTTAGTAATGGCAGCTGGGATCGTTCCTCCTCCAACAGGTGTATCTGTACCATGGACTGTTCCCATTGTCGCTAGTGGTATTCTTGCAACTAATTCATGGCTAGGTGGTCTTTTACAAGTGATTGATTTCATTGTTGTTGGACTCATTTGGTATCCATTCCTGAAAGTTTTAGATAAACAACCAGTGACTGACATTTAAAAAACAACATGAAGACCAAAACATTGGATAGTTTCTAATGAGTTTGGTCTTTTTCTTTTTACTTCTCTCTTCTAGCAGTTGTCCGTTGTTCCAACTTTCGCTATACTCAAAGAGAGGTGAATGTTGTGCCAAAATATGAAGATATAGCGAACACGTTAAGAGATCGTATTCGCTCAAAAAAATACCCACCAGATAGTTTTTTACCAAATCAAACTGACCTAGTAAAAGAATTTGACGCTAGCCGAATGACAATCAAAAAAGCAATCAATATTCTCGCAATGGAAGGACTTGTCTATTCTCAAAGAGGTTCTGGAACAAAAGTTTTGAACCATCCTTTTTTCAAAAAAGATACTTCCCCAGCAAATGAATATGAAGGGCTTAGTCATCAAATGGCGCGACGTCAACAGTCTTTGGCTAGTCAAATTATCCAGTTTGATGTTGAATTTCCAAATGAACAAATACAAGAGCATTTAATGATTCAACCTGAACAACCTGTTTATAATATTCAACGATTACGAATTTTAGAAAATGAACCATATATTTTAGAGCATACCTATATGCCTGTCCATCTAGTTCCCGGTTTAAAACGAGAGCACTTGTTATCTTCTATCTATGATTATTTACATCAATCTTTAAATATTTTTTTTGCTGGTGCTTACCGAACAATTTCTGCAGATAAAAGCACAGAGTTCGATCAAGAATACTTAAATTGTTCTGCAACTGATCCTATTTTAGAAGTTCAACAAATCGTTTATTTAAAAGATGGCCAACCAATTGAATATTCAACAAGTCGCAATCGTTTTGATGTACGTAGCTATTCTATTTTAGATGTTCAATCAAATTAAAAACGGACCCAACATGGGTACCGTTTTTTATTTTGTTAAAAGGACAGAATAATTGCATTATCTGTGGATTCTTACTATACTTGTAAAAATAAAACTTACTTTTTGTAAGTGTATTTCGGAGGAATAATTATGGATACACAGATTAAAGGTCTACATCACGTTACTGCTATGACTTCCAATGCAACCAAAATTTATCGTTTTTTTACTGATATTTTGGGACTACGACTGGCAAAGAAAACCGTTAATCAAGATGACATCGAAACTTATCATTTATATTTTACCGATGAAAATGGTGCACCTGGAACAGATATGACTTTTTTTGACTTTCCTTATCAATCTAAAGGCTCTAAAGGAACAAACAGTATTTCTCGTGTCTCTTTCCGTGTTCCCAACGACTCTGCACTAAATTTTTGGCATGAACGTTTATCAAAGTATCAAATCACTCACTCAAATATCAAGGAACGCTTTGGTAAAAAATACCTGGAATTTGAAGACTTCGATAACCAATCCTATCAATTGATTTCAGATCAACAAAATCATGGAGTTGCTGCTGGCACGCCTTGGAAAAAAAGTAATGTCCCTACTCAATTTGCACTGATCGGACTTGGTCCAGTTTTTGTTCGAGTCAGCCAATTACAAAGTATTGAACACATTCTCAAAACATTACTTGGATTTCATGAAACTGCTAAAGAAGGAAATTTCCATCAATTTGAAGTTGGTGAAGGTGGAAATGGTGCCACTATTGTTGTTGAGGTCCGCAATGATTTACCCAATGCAATCGAAGGTTTTGGGAATATTCATCACCTTGCACTTCGAGTTGCTGATAAACAAGCTTTACGCCACTGGATTCAAAAAATTCAACAAGTAGAATTACCTGATTCTGGTTTTGTTGATCGTTTTTATTTTCAATCTGAATACTTTTTAGCCTCTTCACATGTACTTTTTGAATTGGCAACAGATGGTCCTGGTTTTTTTGAAGATGAAAGAAAAGAACATGCGGGAGAAAAGCTATCTTTACCACCCGCTTTTGAAGAAAAACGGCTAGCTATGGAAGAAATAGTTCGACCTTTTGATACAAGCGATGCGAATATACAACGTTAACAGAATAACAATAACTCGAGGTGAGCAATATGAACTACATTTTTGAGCAAGGAACAAAAAATGCAGCAAAATTTATTCTATTACATGGTACAGGTGGAGATGAATATTCTTTACTTGAACTTGCGAGGTATATTGATCCAGACAGCACAATTTTATCTTTTCGTGGAAACATCCAAGAAAATGGAATGAATCGTTTCTTTAAGCGACATGGTCTCAATCAATTCGATCTCAATAATTTAGAAAATGAAACAGATAGCTTACTAAAGCAAATTAAAGAGATTAGTACGGAAGAAAACATTCCTTTAGAAGACTGGATACTACTTGGTTATTCTAACGGAGCAAACATCGCTGCCCATCTATTACTAGAAAGAGAACATGAGCTATCGAAGGGAATCTTTTTTCACCCAATGTCACTTGGCACAAACAATCACTCGACTGATGGAAAAAAACAAATGGTCTGGCTTTCGTATGGAAAGGAGGACCCCATTGTTTCGAAAGAATCTTTTGATGAACTAGTAAACGCATTTGAAAGTAGTGGTAGTCATTCTTCGGTCTATTCTTTCAATCAAGGTCACGAGTTGACAATGGCAGAGCTAAAATCAGCAAAAACATGGTTGAACAATTTAAGACATAGAATACAAAAAGATTGATTTTGGTACTTTGGGCATTAACGATTAAAGAATATCAAGAGTCTTGTCTCTAAGTTTTCATCGCTGTTGTCCGTTTTAAGTTTTTATTAGCAATCACACGCTTGATAAATATACTGACAGTATGACAAATGTAATTTCAGTAGATTGTGGCTAATTTAATGTAAGGAGGAAATCTGCCTAGTATGAAAAAATAGGTATTTCCTCCTTTTAGCTTTCAATCACCTTTGATAAGTTGTCCTACTTCTTGCCTACTATTTCATGCCACAGATAGTGGGGGTATTTTTGTAAACATATAAACAAAAGAAGTGTATAAACATAAACATGGTAAAATAGAGTTAACATTAAATTTCACTAGGAGGATAAATAATGATTATTTTAATATCAGGTGCTTCCCATACCGGAAAAACATTACTTTCTCAAAAGCTACTTGAAAAAGTCAACTATCCATACTTATCGTTAGACCACTTAAAAATGGGATTAATTCGGAGCGATAATACGAAGTTTACCGTAGAAGATGATAAAGTTATGACTGAATACCTATGGAATATAACGAAAGAGATAATTAAGACAGCAATTGAAAATAAACAAAACCTAATAATTGAAGGCGTCTATATACCTTTCAATTGGAAAGATTCATTTGATGATTCATATTTATCATCCATTAAACATTATTGTTTGATATTAAGTCAAGATTATATAAAAAAGAATTTTTCGGAAATCAAAAAATATGCAAGTACAATCGAGCAAAGAATTGATGATTCTTATTGTACAAGTAGTTCAACCTTAGAAGATAACATATTTAACCTAGAGATGTGCAAAAAATTTAAATGTAACTATATTCTAATTGACACCACCTATAACATCCAAAAAATTGTTGATAAAATCCAATTCTAACCAGCTAGTTCTTATAAAAAAAGTCCCTCCAATTACAAATATTGAAGGGAATTTTATAGATACGAAAAGAATGGTTTCAACCAATGAGACTCTTAAATTTTCAATTATGATAAATAAAGACAAAGAAATCAAATCACTAGAAAACCAAAGGTATTTTTCATAGCTCAAGGTTAGATACTAAATCCACACCACCCAACGAGTAAGACACTTAAATTTACCATGTATAGCAGATACCCCAAATTTGAAAGGTATAAATCATAGCTGGCAATCGTACCAGACCAAAGGTAAGTTGCTTATCCTCGGGTATCAGCAATGAGGCAGCTTCTGCTCTCACCACTACCACTGCAATCCATTGGTACGACCGACTTTTCACCTACCAAAAGACCAAATTTCTTGGTACACTTGGCTTTCAGCTATTTTGATCACTGAATAACGTATTACTGGGAAGCGTAGTATCCACCTTTCCTACTTCTATCACGCTATTAGTCATACTTGGGGTACTTACTAGCTACTTATATTAATAAATATTTAGTAGTCCTTTACACAAGAAAACATTTCTTAATGAATTGAGCTTTGCGGTTAACTGGTACACTGATACACCAACTGTAGATGAAGACAACAGAGCTTTACTTGAACAAACCATTACTGATGCCAAACCTTACTTGAATAAAGACAAGTATCAATCACACTATGTGGACGCTCTTGACCAAGCAATCAAAGCAGGTGAACAAGCATTAGCTGATAATCCGCAAGTACAGTCTTCGTCCTTTATTTGCAAACACTTCTACTGAAACAATCTTTCAACCACATATTGAGGCAATCAATACTACCTTAGCTGCTGTGAAAGCACACCCCGTAGTACCACAGGATAGTACAGATGATTCAACCAATACGACTGATACTAGCACAAGTGATTCTAGTAGTACAAAGAGAATTGAATGAAAAACTAATATAAAAGTACTAAGAATGGCTATATAGAGCTATTCCTAGTGCTTTTTAATTTGAATGATAGCTATATGAACTCCCTGTACTTGTTTCTATCTAACATGGGGGTATCTTGCCGAGTAGAATACTTAGAGAAGTTAAATAACGGTGAGTCAGTGGTGGAATAAAAGTAAACAGGAGTCCTTTTAAGATTTTGGCACCTCGGAAATCCTTTACTGACAAAGCTTGGCTTCTTTGTTGCAATAGAATAGGAGCTATTTTTCTAGTTCCTGCAAATATAACGAATAAAGGAGACCATTATTATGGCAAAAAGACAAACGACTAACGTACATTCAAACGTACTCAGACAGGTACAGGATACCCTCTTAGACAGCTTCAAAGCTGGACGTAGAAACTACACCATCTTTTCAAGCTTGGCAAAGCAACAAGGACATGGATTGTAGATATTTCAGATGGTTTTAACCCTGTTACTGGCAAGCGTAATCGATTTATCAAACGTCAAAGACCCTATCACAGGCAAGCTAATCGTATGTATCATCAAACGAAATATCCCTACTCGCAAAGAAGCAATCGAGCTAGAAAATCATCTAAGAGTTACTCAATTAGGCGATACCTCTTTTGCCTCAAGTATCATGTCAATGGATATGTTATATGCATTGGTGGTAGAAATAGACACAGAGGAACAAAGAAAAGAAAGCTACATGGCGACACAAAAGTATAACTACAATCGGATACATCAAAACCTATTTTGCAAAAGCAAAGATAGAAAAACTGACGCACAAAAAGCTAAAAACTTTTCTTCCCTTTCAGACAAGGGCTTGTCTAATAACACAATCAATAAACTCATGATTCAGATGAAGAAATTACTTGATGTTGCAGTGAAACATGGGGTACTAAAAGAAAATCCATGCCAACAACTGAAAAAGTTACCAGTCAAAAAGAAAAAAATGGACTACTGGACACCAACGGAATTTCAAGAATTCATGACGCTTTTTACCCCAGAATAGTACCCT